>NZ_JBFUFG010000011.1:0-182624 GCF_056403575.1 Rhizobacter sp. P2_G4
GCACGCCTGAACGTCGACGTGCAGGAGATCCCGGTCGGCATGGGCGCTCTGCGCGTGACCGGCACCTACACCCAGGGCCGCTATGACAACGCAACCGATGGCAAGGGCACCAGCGGCTTCGGTCTGAGCCTGCAGCACACGGTCGACATCGCCGCACTCGGCACCGGCAGCGGCAACACCCTGTGGCTGCAGTTCGCCCAGGGTTCGGCCGGTCTGGACGGCAACTTCGGCACCATGACGGCACCGAGCAGCGTGAAGAAGTGGCGCCTGGTGGAAAGCCTGACCTGGCAGCTGGGCGCCTTCGGGGGCCAGGCGGTGGCGCTGTACGGCCAGCACGACAAGGACGATGTGGCCGGCACGACGAAGTTCAACGAAGCCTCGATCGGTGGCCGTGCGTCGTACGCGCTGACGCGCAACTTCAAGCTGGTGAGCGAACTGGGCTACATGCAGAAGAAGCCAGACGGGGCCGGCACCCAGAAGCTGGCGAAGTTCACCTTCGCGCCGACGCTGTCGGCGGGCCCGGGCTTCTGGAACCGCCCGGAGCTGCGCCTGTACGTCACCACCGCCAAGTGGAACGCCGCCGCCAATGACGCCGCCGGCCCGAACGGCCTGACCGGTCTGGCCAATGGCAAGACCAAGGGCACCAGCTTCGGTGCCCAAGCGGAAATCTGGTTCTGACCTTGTGATGTGAATGCCCCGAAGACCGCTCGTTTGCGGCCTTCGGGGCACACTGCGGTTCAGATTCACTAGAAGCGAACCCTTCCATGACCCACGAATCCCTTGGCCGACGCCGCGTGCTCACGCAGCTGGTGTGCGGCGGCCTGCTGGCCAGCGGCGTTGTTGCGGCCGCCCACGCCGGTCAATCCCGCAGCTGGCAACTGCATGAGTTCACGCGCATCGAGCTGGTGCCGCGTGAAGCCGGTGCGGAACCGAATCAGCACCCCGCGAAATTGAGCCCCGACACCTTGCGCGACCAGCTAGCCCGCGTGCGCTTCATCGACGCCACCGGTGGTCGTGCGCCCCTGTTTGCCAACGACGAGCTGGCCGAACTGGTTCCCACTTTGTCGCAAGCGTTCGAACGGGCAGGTCCTGCGGACGACGTGCTGCTGCTGAGCAGCGCGCGCCGCGAAAGCGGCATTCTCGGCTCGCCGATGGCGGTGGCTGCGCGCCTGTTCGTTCAAGGCGGCAACCTGCAGTTCATCGCCCACGATGCCCGCTTCGAGTTCTACAACGTCTATCGTGGCACGGGCGCGCCGCCACGCTTCGTCTTCGGCTCGCGCAGCGCGGCCGGCAGCGTGAAGCTGGAAGCGGCCGACGCCACAAACCGGCGTGCCGACTGGCTGTCGATCCCAACAACGGTGGCCGCTACAGCGGCTGCGCCGGCACCGGCAGCAGCCCCGGCACCAGCGGCCCAGCCCGCCCAAGCACCGGCGCCTGCCAAGGCAGCGGACCGGAGCGACGACCTGGAGCGCCGGCTCGAGACCCTGAAGCGCCTGCGCGAGAAGAACCTGATCACCGAAGACGAGTACCAGCAAAAGCGCAAGGAACTTCTGCAGCAGCTGTGACGGCATCGTCTTGAGCACTCGACGCAAGGCCCCACCGGCCGGCAAAGGCACAGGGCCGCAGGCATCGACAGCAGCAAAGCCAGCCGGCGGCCCCCGGGGGAAACACCCCGCGGAGCCGGCACACGCTGTCATACCATCTCGGGCACCCGAATCCGACCGCCCGATGAAACTGCTGCTTGCCGAAGACGACACCATCCTGGCCGACGCGCTCACCGTGAGCCTGAAGGGCAGCGGCTTCGAGATCGAAGTGGCGGGCAACGGCGCGGTCGCGGAGTACCTCTTGCTGCGCCACGACTTTGACCTCGGCGTGCTCGACCTCGGCCTGCCGCTCGTCGACGGTCTCACCGTGCTGAAGAAGGTCCGCGCCGTGAAGCCGACCTTGCCGATGATGGTGCTCACCGCACTCGACGGCCTGGAGCAGCGCGTGGCCGGCCTCAATGCCGGTGCCGACGACTACCTCACCAAGCCCTTCGACTTCCCCGAGTTGGAAGCCCGCATCCGTGCCCTGCTTCGCCGCGCGCATGGCCCTGTGGCCACCCCGGCGGTGCAGACCACAGGCCTGCTTCGCTTCGACCGCGAAGCGCGCCGCGCGGTCGTCGACAAGACCACGCTGGAGCTGTCGCCGCGCGAATGGACACTGCTCGACCTGCTGCTGACCCAGCGCGACCGCGTGGTCACCAAGGAGCAAATCGCGCAAGGTTGGACGCCGGACCCGAACGAGCAGAACCTCGGCTCCATCGAGGTCTACATCCACCGCTTGCGCCGCAAGCTCGAAGGGTCGATGGTGTCGATCCGCACCGTTCGCGGCCTGGGCTACTTGCTCGAAGCGGAAGGACAAGGGTGAGAACACCTGCAAGCCTTCGGTGTGGCGCCATCGCCCCAGGCTGAGGCGCACCCCCATGCTGCGCCGTTGGACATCGCCGCTCGGCGCGCTGCGCCGCATGCCGGGCCTCACGCCGGGCACTCGCTCGCTGCACCGCCACCTGCTGCTGTGGCTGCTGTTGCCGCAACTGGTGCTGTGGCTGGCGGCCGCGAGCTTCACCTATCAGCTGGCCGACCGCTACGCGAACCAGGCCATCGATGCGAGCCTGAGCACGGCGTCGCGCTCGCTCGCGCGCCAAGTGAAGCCCAGCGGCAGCGGGCTGCTGATCGACTTTCCGCGTGCCGCTCAAGACATCATCGAGGCCGACCCCGACGACCGCGTGTACTACATGGTGAGCACGCCGCCGGGCGAGTTCATCCTCGGCAACAGCCAGATGCCGCAGCCGCCGGCCATCGCCGAACCTCGCCTGGGCCAGCCGTATCTGTACGACGGTGTCATCCACGACAAGAACGCCGCTGATCAGAAGCGCGATGTCAACGTGCGCGTGGTGGCGCTCTACCTCGCATACGGCGAGCCCGGCAAGCCGCAGCAGATGCTGGTGCAAGTGGCGCGCAGCCGCACCAGCCGCGAAGAGCTGGCGCGGCAGATCCTGATCGACACCGCGCTGCCCTTGTCGCTGCTGATCGCGTTGATGTCGGTCATCGTGTGGGGCGGCATCCGCGGCGGGCTGGCGCCGCTTGCGCGCTTGCGCAGCGTGGTCGAAAGCCGCGCCACGAACGACCTCGCGCCGATCCGCCTGGAGGCCGCGCCGGAAGAGGTGCGCAGCCTGGCCCTGGCCTTGAACACGCTGCTGGCCGAGGTGCGCGAAAACGTCAACGCACAAAAGCGCTTCATCAGTGACGCCGCCCACCAGATGCGTACGCCACTGGCGGGGCTGAAGAGCCAGACCGAACTGGCGCTGTCCAGCTCTGCCGTGTGCGCCGACCCCGAGCTGCAGGCGCGGCTGCAACTCGTGCACGAGAGCGCCACACGCAGCGCGCACCTGGTGAGCCAGCTGCTGGCACTGGCACGCGCTGAGCCGGAGGCCGCGATGGCCCAGTCGCGCACGCGTTTCGACCTGCAGCGCCTGGCGCGCGAGGTGACGGCAGAACAGGTGCCTCGCGCGATCGCCGCCGGCATCGACCTCGGCACCGACGACACCGAGTCACCCGACGGCGTCGACAAGCCGCTGCAGGTGCTGGGCAACGCGATGCTGATCCGCGAGGCGCTGGTGAACCTGGTAGACAACGCCATCCGCTACGCGGGGCGCGGCGCGAGCATCACGGTGAGCGCACATTCCGAAGGCGACGATGCCGTCATCACGGTGGAAGACACCGGCCCGGGCGTGCCCGAGGCCGACCACGAGCGCGTCTTCCAGCGCTTCGTGCGGGCCACGCACAAGGGCAATGGCTGCGGGCTGGGTCTCGCGATCGTCAAGGAGATCGTCGAGCGCAGCCGCGGCAGCGTGTCATTGCAATCGGTGCAGCCGCACGGCCTGCGTGCCGTGGTGCGCATGCCGCTGGCCGTGATCCCGCGGCCCTGAAGCATCACGGAGTCCGACACCATGGCTGCCACGTCCGAATTTGCCGCTCACTGCGCCGAACTGCTCGGCAAGCTGGGGCCGGTGCGCATCAAGCGCATGTTCGGCGGGCATGGCTTTTATGTGGACGAAGTATTCGTCGCGCTGGCCAGCGGTGACCGGCTGTACCTGAAGGTCGATGCACAGACCCGGCCGCGCTTCGAAGCAGCCGGCTGCGAGCCTTTTGTCTACGACAGCTCCGGCAAGCAGGTGAGCCTGGGCTATTGGACGGCACCCGACGACGCGATGGAATCGCCCGCACTGATGCTCCCGTGGACGCGCCTCGCGATGGAGGCGGCGCTGCGTGCCCGCAACGCCAAGCCTGCCAAGCCGGGCGCCAAACGGCCCAAGCCGGTCAGCCCAGCGAAGGCACCAGCGAAGAAGACACCCGCTGCCAAGCCGAAGAAGCGCTGACATGGCGCGACGCCTGGGCGCAAGCCCGTGGCGGCACCAGTAGCTGGAAGCGTGTGGCACCCCAGCCTTCGGCCACCCACTGGCTGCCCGACTCGAGTGCGATGCTGTCGCCGGCTTCGAGCCAGATGTCTTCGGGCGGCGATTCGAGCGACCCTTCGCGCGTCAGCCAGAGGCGCCCTTCGGCCACGTGCACTTCACGCTCGCCCGGGCCGATGCTCAGGCGCAAGGCCTCGCCTGCACCCACGGACCACAGTGCCGACGAAGCGGTAGACTGTTGCTCTCTCGTCATCAGTTGCGTGTTCATGGCGTTACTCCTTTTGAATCGATGCCTGGAGAATAGGCCCGTGCACGGGGAGCGTCCAATGAATTGCCGACAAGCGATTAACGCGTTTTACTCATGAATAACGTCCGCCGCCGCCCGCTCTCGGTGGGCCCGATCCGAGCCTTCGAGGCGGTGTCCCGCCACCTCAGCTTCCGTGCCGCCGCCGACGAACTGAGCTTGACCCAGTCGGCCATCAGCCGGCAGATCCAGTCGCTGGAAGAAGACATGGGCGCCACGCTGCTGCTGCGCGGCACGCGCAAGGTGGAGCTGACGCAAGAAGGCGCGATGTTCCTGCGCGCGCTGGCCCCGAGCCTGGCCCGTATCGACGCCAGCGTGCAGCAGATCCGCCAGTCGCAAGGGCGGCGCGTGGTCAACGTCAACACCTTCGCGTCGTTCGCCTCGATGTGGCTGCTGCCGCAGCTGGAGGCCTTTCAGCGCGACCGGCCCGAGATGGACATCCGCGTCTCGGCCACCGACATGATCGTCAACACCACCGATCCCGAGTTCGACCTGATCGTGCGCTTCTCGGGCCGGCACCGGGCGCCGCCGGGCTCGCAGAAGCTGTTCGGCGAAGTGATCACGCCGGTGATCAGCCCCTGGCTGGCCGAGCAGATCCGCAACGGGCAGGCGCCGCCGTTGTCGAAGCCCGAACACCTCTCGCAGTACACGCTGACCGAAGAAGACGACAACCGCCCGAGCGCCGAGTTTCTGAGCTGGCGCCACTGGCTCGCGCAGCAGGGCGCACCCCACGTGCAGCCGCGCCGCTGGCTGTATCTCAACTTCACCTACCAGCAGGTGCAGTCGGCGCTGGCGGGCCAGGGCGTGGCACTCGCACGGCTGCCGCTGGTGATCGAACAGCTGGAGCGCGGGGACCTGCTGGAGCCCTTCGGCGTGGCAGGTCGCGTGGCGATCGACCTGTCCTACTGGCTGATCACCCCGGCCAACAGCCGCGCGCGCAAGGAAGTCGACGAGTTCTGCAGCTGGGTCGAACAGCTCGCTGCGCAAACTCGCCTGGCCATGGGCGAGACCGCCTGAAGCTAGACCGACTCGGCGCTGGCGGTCGTCACCGGCCCGAGTGGCATGCAGCAGATGGGTTTGCCTTCGTGCATCAGCACGAGCGCATAACCGCCCTCGATCTGCACGATGCCTCCGCCAGACTGGGTGGCCGCCATCACGGCCTTCGCGCTCGCTTGGGCCGACATCGTCGTGGCCAGAATCGCATGCAGGGGCGCCGGACTCAGGCTCTGCATCGCGCGCAGGCACAGCACGTACAGCGCATCGGCGGTGGCGCGGTCATCGGGTTCGCCGTGTGACCCATCGCGCAGGCGCAGCAAGGCGCGGTGCACGGTCTGTCGGCAAGCGGCCTCACTCTTCCCCGATCGCTCGGCCAGCGCGGCGTAGCTGAACTCGAAGACCTCGCGCAGCAGCAGCATTGCCGCTTCCACCGGCTGCAGCGTGTCGGCCAGCTGGCGCAGCGCCTGGGCACGGCGCTGCAGAAGTGCGGCCTCGTCTTCAGCCGACGGGGCTACTTCGCCGGGCGACGAGGCCTGCCCTCGTTCGAGCTGGCGCCGGCGCAGGCCGTCGACCGCGAGGTGCTTCACCACGGTCGTGAGCCAGGCCAGCGGCGTCTGCACATCCACCGGTGGTGCAGTCACGGCGCGCAGGTAGGCGTCGTGCAACACATCTTCGGCATCGGCATGGGTGCCGAGCAGGCCGCGCGCGATATCGAGCAGGCGGCGGCGGTCGGCGGGGGCCAGAGGGAGCGAAAAGGGGAGCGCAAAGGTGGGCTTCATGGAATCTCCAACGCGAGCCGGGAGCTTGTCACGAAATGGCCGGCCCGTTCGTCATACGGGTTCAAACCACTCCCATCCCACGCCCCATGGAAACTCCAGCACCCACCCCAACAGCCGACATGCGCGGCCAGTTCCTTGAAGAGAAGGCTTTCAAGTCACGCACCGTCTTCCTGTTCGGCGCCATCAGCGACAGCACCGCGGCCGACACGGCGCGCCGCCTGGTGGCGTTGGCAGCCGACAGCTCCGCGCCCATCCACGTGCTGGTGTCCTCGCCGGGCGGCCACCTGGAGTCGGGCGACGCGATCCACGACATCGTGAAGTTCATCGACGTGCCGGTGTTCATGATCGGCACCGGCTGGGTCGGCAGCGCAGCAACGCACGTGTACCTGTCGGTGCCGCGCGAGCGCCGCGTGTGCCTGCCGCAAACGCGCTTCCTGATTCACCAGCCCAGCGGCGGCGCCGGTGGCATGGCGACCGACATCGCCATCCAGGCGCGCGAGATCGTGAAGGCCCGCGAACGCATCGCAGCGGTCATCGCCCGCGAAACAGGGCGCACGCTCGAACGGGTGTTGACGGACATCGAACGCGACAACTGGATGTCGCCCGAAGAAGCCGTGGACTACGGCCTGGTGTCTCGCATCATCCAGAACCGCTCCGACCTCAAATAGCCAGCGTGGCGGGGCAGCTCAAGCCACGCCCTGCTCCGTCACGACCAGCGTCAGCGGCTGGTCGTGCGGCTGGGCGGCGAAGTCTTCATCGCTGATGCGGCTGACCGACCACGCCACGCCGACCGCGGTGACGTGCGGGTGGGCGGCCATCCAGCGGTCGAAATACCCGCCGCCGTAGCCGAGCCGGTAGCCGCTGGGCGTGACGCCCACGCACGGCACGAGCACGACGTCGGGCACGACCAGCTTGCCCTGGCTTGCGGGGATGTTGCAGTCGTCCACCAACTCGGGCGGCGAGCCGTCCCACAGCCGGTAGTGCATCTGGCGCGGCTCCTTCTGTGCGAAAGGCAACGCCAGCTGAAAGGAAGTACCCACCTTGTCGTCGTGCCACAGGGCTGCTGCGTTAAATTCCGATTGCGTCGGCCAGTAGACGCCCAGGCATTCGGGCTCCAGGCGTTCCACCAGCGCCCTCAGTTCCTTCGCCAGAGACAACTCGGCGGCTGCAGCTTCTGGTGATGACGCGAATCGTTCTCTCACGGCTCGCAGATGTGCGCGAAGCGCCGGGCGAGAAGGCAGTGTGTGAGAGACCATGAAAGACGGGGTAGGCTTTTGAAATCAGTATATGAGCGGCCGATGGTGGTACGTGCCCTGCGGCTGGCAAGCCTCGCGGCCGCGTTGCTGATCGGCGTGGGGCCCGCACAGGCCCAGAGCGGCAACGACGCCATCGTCGAAGCACGCCAAGCCTTCATGAAGCGTGACAGCAACCGCCTCACTGCGCTGCGCGCCACCGCGATGGCCGAGCGCCATCCGCTGGCCATGTGGGTCGACTACTGGCAGCTCAACAACCACTTGTTCGCCGCCTCGAGCGACGAGGTCGAGGCCTTTTACAAGCGGTGGAGCGGCACCTACGTCGAGGACCGTTTGCGCAACGACTGGCTGCTCGAACTGGGCCGCCGGCGCGACTGGAAGGCGCTCGCGGCCGACTACCCACGTTTCCGCATGAACGACGACCGCGAGGTGAGCTGCTACGCCCTGCTCGCCGACCACCTCGATGGCAAAGACGTGCGCACCGCCGCCCGCGCCGCATGGTTCAACCAGCGCGATGCCGACGACGGCTGTGCCCAGCTCGGCACTGCGCTGTACGACGCCAAGCTGCTCACCGAAAACGATGCTTGGCGCCGCGCGCGCCTGGCCGTCGACGCCAACAAGCCCAAGGCCGCCCAGCTCGCCGCCGCGCTGGTGAGCCCGCGTGCCGGCACCGAGGCGACCGACCTGCTCGACAAGCCCGCCCGCTACCTGACCGCCCTCACCGTGACGCGGACCCGGCAGGACAAGGAGCTCGCGGCCTTGGCCCTGATGCGCCTCGCCTCGACCGACCCCGACGCTGCGGCCGCGTCGCTGAACGCGAAGTGGGAGCTGCTGCTGCCGCCCGAACTCGCCGCCTGTGCCTGGGCAGCCGTCGCCAAGCAGGCCGCGATGAAGCTGCTGCCCAACGCCTCGGACCACTACCAGCGTGCCGCGCTGCTGGCCGGCAAGGCCGTGATGGAGATCGACTGGGCCGACGACACGCTGGCCTGGAAGGCCCGCGCCGCACTGCGCGCCAACGAGGGCAAGCCGCGCTGGCAGCAGGTGGTGCAGGCCATCAATGCGATGAACCCGAGCGAGCAGCGCGACCCGACCTGGGTCTACTGGAAGGCCCGCGCGCTGCAAGCCCTGGCCAAGGACTCGACAGAACCCGAGGCGATGACGGCGCAGGCCCAGGAGATGATGAGCACGCTCGTCGGCCAGCTCAATTTCTACGGCGCACTTGCCGCCGAAGACCTGGGCCAGCCGATCGCGCTGCCGCCCCTGCCCGCGCCGCCCACCGACGCCGAGCGCCAGGCCGCTGCGCGCGAGCCGGGCTTGGTGCGCGCGATGCAGCTCATCGCCATCGGCCTGCGCAGCGAAGGCGTGCGCGAATGGAACTTCACGCTGCGCAGCATGGACGACCGCGCCCTGCTCGCCGCTGCGCAGCTGGCCTGCGACCGCGAGATCTGGGACCGCTGCATCAACACGAGCGACCGCACGCGCACCGAGATCAACATGGCCCAGCGCTTCCCCATGCCCTTCCGCAAGGAGATGCAGGCGCGCAGCCGCGAGGCTGGCGTCGACGCGGCCTACATGTATGGATTGATCCGCCAGGAATCACGCTTCGTGACGGATGCTCGATCTGCCGTGGGCGCCTCCGGGCTGATGCAGGTGATGCCCGCGACCGCGCGCTGGACGGCCCGCAAGATGGGCGTGCCCTTCTCGCCCGACATGATCACCGACCGCGACACCAACCTGAAGATCGGCACACAGTACCTGCGCCTGGTGCTCGACGACTTCGAAGGTTCACAGGTGCTGGCCGCCGCGGCCTACAACGCCGGCCCGAGCCGCTCGCGCCGCTGGCGCGAAGGCCCGAAGCTCGAGACTGCGGTGTGGGCCGAGAACGTGCCCTTCAGTGAAACGCGCGACTACGTGAAGAAGGTGATGGCCAACGCCACCTTCTACGCCGCCCTGCTGGCCCAGACGGCGCCGACGCAGGCACCGTCGCTGAAGGCTCGCCTGGGCAACCAGATCGGCCCGCGGCCGGGTCCCGAAACACCGCTCGACAAGGAATTGCCGTGACGCCCGGCCCCAAAAGGCTTCGCGAAACCTCTTGGCAACCCCAGCGCACGGGCGTAAGCAACATCCTGCTGTTGGGCGGTACCGGCTTCGTCGGCCGCGCCGTCTGCGACAAGCTGGTCGAGCGATCGGGCGGCAGCGGTGGCCCCGTCACTGTGCCGAGCCGGCAACCGCAGCGCGCCAAGGCCATCCAGCTTCTGCCGACGATCCAGCTGCACAAGGCCGACGTTCACGACGAAGCCACGCTGACTCGCCTGGTGGCGGGCCGCGATGCGGTCATCAACTTGGTGGCCACGCTGCACGGCAGTGAGGCGGAGCTTCAGCGGGTGCATGTGGAGCTGCCGCGCAAGCTGGCACGCGCCTGCCTCGCCACCGGCGTGCGGCGTGTGGTGCATGTGAGCGCGCTCGGCGCAGCCGATGGAGCACCGTCGCGTTACCTGCGCACCAAGGCCCAGGGCGAAGCCGTGTTGCGCGACGCAGGGCTCGCGCTGACCGTGCTGCGGCCGTCGGTGATCTTCGGCGCAGAAGACCGCTTCCTCAACCTCTTTGCGAAGCTGCAGGCGCTGTTCCCGGTGATGCCGCTGGCGTGCGCCGACGCGCGTTTCCAGCCGGTGTGGGTCAACGACGTGGCGCAGGCCATCGTGACCGCACTCGACCAGCCCGACAGCATCGGCCACACCTTCGAATGCGTGGGCCCACGCGTCTACACGCTGGCCGAATTGGTGAGGATGGCCGGGCGCTGGTCGGGACACGAGCGGCCGGTAGTGGCCTTGCCGGCAGCGCTCGGGCGCTTGCAGGCGATGCTGATGGAATGGTTGCCGGGTGAACCACTGATGTCGCGCGACAACATCGACTCGATGCAGGTCGCCAACGTGGCCACCGGTGCCGCGCCTGCTCTCGAGGCACTGGGCATCGCACCGACCGCGATCGAAGGCGTCATGGCGCCCTGGTTGTCTCGCCTCGGCGAGGCAACGCGCCTGGACGTGTGGCGCCGAGGTGCCGGCCGGGCGTGACAGATGCGAAGGCGGCATCACCGCCATGCCGGTTTGTCATCGCCAAAACGAGCGCCGTCGCCTAGCATCTGAGGCCCGTCTCAAAGGCCTCACGCCATGCCCCTGCAGCTCTACATCGGCAACAAGAACTACTCGTCCTGGTCAATGCGCCCCTGGGTGCTGCTCAAGCAGACCGGCATTCCGTTCGAAGAACGCATGATCCGCTTCGACTCGTTCGATGCCGACTCCAAATTCAAGGCCGAGCTCAGCCGGCTGAGTCCCGTCGGCAAGGTGCCGGTGCTGGTCGACGATGGCTTCGCCATCTGGGACACGCTGGCGATCGCCGAGTACGTGGCCGAGAAATTCCCCGAGAAGAAGCTCTGGCCCACGAATGCAAAGGCACGAGCGCGCGCCCGCAGCGTGTGCGCCGAGATGCACTCCGGTTTCAGCGCGCTGCGCAACCACTTCGGCATGAACATCGAAGCCTCGTTCCCCGAGGTCGGCCAGCGGGTGCTGAGCACCGAGCCGCAGGTGCGCGCCGACGTTGACCGCATCGTGCAGATGTGGAGCGAGTTGCTCGCCGAGCACGGCGGCCCCTTCCTGTTCGGCCAGTTCAGCGTTGCCGATGCCTTCTTCGCTCCCGTGGTCAAGCGACTGGTCACCTTCGTCGTGCCGGTGCCGCCGGTGATTCAGGCCTACATCGATCAAGTGCAAGCCTTGCCCAGCGTGGCCGCCTGGACCCGCGACGCGCTGGCTGAGCACGACTTCGTCGCGATGGACGAGCCCTACCGAAAAGGTCGTTAGGCCCCCCAGTCGCTGCGCTCCGCCTTGCAGGCCGCGCTGGGCCAGCGGCCCAGCTCCTCGCCAGGCACAAACAGTCCAGTGGACTGTTTGTGCCCGGGCTCGGCCCCCAAGGGCGCCGCCTGGCGGACCGGCAAAGCCGGCTCCGCGGGCGTTGCTGGATCGAGGCATCTGTGCGTTCGCCTGGGCAATCCGCCTCATACACTCCCCGCATGAAGATGTGGATGGTCGGTGGTGCGGTGCGCGATGCCTTGCTGGGGCTACCGGTGAACGACCGCGACTGGGTCGCGGTCGGTGCCACGCCGCAGGAGATGGTGAACGCGGGCTACACGCCGGTCGGCAAGGATTTCCCCGTCTTCCTGCACCCGCAGACGAAGGAAGAAGTGGCACTCGCGCGCACCGAGCGCAAGTCGGCGCCGGGCTACCGCGGCTTCACCATCCACGCCGACCCGAGCGTCACGCTCGAAGAAGACCTGCTGCGCCGCGACCTGACGATCAATGCGATCGCGCAGGCCGAAGACGGCACGCTCGTCGACCCCTACGGCGGGCAGAAGGACCTGCGCGCGAAGCTGTTGCGCCATGTGTCGCCCGCCTTCGCCGAAGACCCGGTGCGCATTCTTCGCGTCGCGCGCTTTGCGGCGCGCTTCTCCGATTTCAGCGTCGCGCCCGAGACCAATCGGCTGATGCAGCAGATGGTGCAAGAAGGCGAAGTCGACGCGCTCGTGCCCGAACGCGTGTGGCAGGAGTTGGCCCGCGGCCTGATGGAAAACAAGCCGTCGCGCATGTTCGAGGTGCTGCGTGCCTGCGGGGCGTTGGCCCGGCTGCTGCCCGAGGTCGACTGCCTGTGGGGCGTGCCGCAACCGCCTGCCCACCACCCCGAAGTCGACACCGGTGTGCACCTGATGCTTGTGCTCGACACGGCGGCGCAACTGCAAACGCCGCTGACCGTGCGCTTCGCCTGCCTGGGCCACGACCTCGGCAAGGGCACCACGCGTGCCGAAGAACTGCCTCGCCACATCGCCCACGAAGCGCGCAGCGTGAAGCTGGTGCAGGACGTCTGCGAGCGCCTGAAGGTGCCCACCGATTGCCGCGAGCTCGCCGAGACAGTGGCACGAGAACATGGCAACGTGCACCGCAGCGAAACGCTCGATGCTGCCGCCGTGATGCGCCTGTTCGAGCGCTGCGACGCCTGGCGCCGGCCGCAGCGTTTTGCCGAGCTGCTGCTCGCCTGCGAATGCGACGCGCGCGGCCGCACCGGCTTCGAGAACCGGCCCTATCCGCAGCGCGAGCGGCTGCAGCGTGCGCTCGATGCGGCACTGGCGGTCGACACCGCGAGCGTCTCCGCGCAGGCGCTCGAGAAAGGCTGGAAGGGCCCGGCCATTGGCGACGCGATCCGCAACGCGCGCCAGGCCGCGGTGGCTGTCAGCCTGGCCGGCTGAGGCTGCTCAGCGGCACACCGCCCGCGGCGCCAACACGATCTGCTTGCCGCACTGCGTCACCACGGCGGCGCTCTTCACGCTGTCGCCGATGCGGTCGACGAGTTGGCTGATCTCGGCGACCACGGCACCGTCGTAGGCAACGATCTTCATCTGGTTCACCTGGCTCTGCGACAGCGCACCGAACTGCGAGGCTGCGAGGTGTTTGTCGGCGGTCTTGATCTCTTCGGTGATGGCCCCGCGCTGGCGCTGCAACGCGGCGCGGCGGATGCGCAATACCTCCGTGTCGCGGGCGATCATCAGCGGCAGCGTCTTCGCGGCGTAGGCGTCCCATTGGGCCCGGCAACCGGCATCGCAACCGATGTTTTCCCACTCCATCGCGGGCTTGACCATGCCCACGGCCAGCGGCTTCTTCAGCACGCGTGAGACGGCTTCGTCGGCCTCTTGCCAGACCACAAGGTTGGTCTTCATTCGCGTCATCTGGGCACCGCTGTAAGCCTCGCCCGCTTCAGCCGCGGCAATCGTGGCGGGCGCATCGTCGACCATGGCTTTCGCCGCGTTCTGGTAGCGCTTGTCCTGGTTCAAGGGCTGCGACAGCTTCTGCGACATCGCCATCAATTCCTGCGGCGACATCTTGCGCACGCGGTCCTGCACCTCCTTCGCGTACGCCGGATCGCTCTGCATGCGGGCCATGTCGATGCCCACGTCGGCCATGCCCTTGCCGAGGTCTTCGGTGGCGATGGCCGACTGCGCCTGGTGCCGCACGGCCACCGATTTCTGGATCTGGCCGATGGCCTGCTGGTGTGCCTCGATGTCCTTGCGCAACGCGAGCAGGCCGAGGTGAACGAGTGCGCCGTTCTTGTCGACCCAGCGCGCGGCCTCTTCAGCGGTGGCCGGCAGGTCGGGCACGCGGGCCAGCAAGGCAGCGACCGACGAGGGCGATTCAGCGGCGTGTGCAGCGGTGGCAGCACTGAGCGCGAGCAGAGCCGCAACGGCGGCAAGAACGACGGCAAGAACAGCGGGCTTCATTCCAATTTCTCCATGACGTGACATGGCATGAAGTGTCTTCAGCGGCGCGGCGGCCGGCATCGCCCGAAGGAGCCATGGGCCCCGATTCGAAGGGCCATGGCGCCCATGACACGTTCGAGCCCGGTGCCTAAACTCGGTGACCGATGGAACTGGTTGAACGCGACAGCGTCCTGCACACCCTTGAAGATCGCCTGCGCGCCGTCGCCGGTGGGTCGGGCCATGCTGCGCTGATCGCCGGCGAAGCCGGAATCGGCAAGACCAGCCTGCTGAAGGCGCTGGCCAACCGGCGTGGCGAAGCCCAGCTGTGGTGGGGCGCCTGCGACGCCCTGCAAACGCCCCACCCGCTGGCCCCGCTGCACGACATTGCACGAGCATCGGATGTCGGCTTTCGTTCGCTGCTGGCGGCGGAGAGCAACCGGTCCGCGCTGTTCGAGGCCGTGCTGGCCGAGCTGCAGCAAAGCCGCCGGCCGACGCTGCTCGTCATCGAAGACGCGCACTGGGCCGATGACGCGACGCTCGACTTGTTGAAGTTCCTCCGCCGGCGCATCGACCGCGCCCCCTGCCTGTTGGCCATCTCGTACCGCGACGACGAGTTGACGCCTGCGCACCCACTGCGGCTGCTGCTCGGCGAACTGCCAAGCAGCCTAGTGACGCGGGTGGACGTGCCACGCCTGTCTGCAGCCGCCGTCGAGTTGCTTGCGCGTGGTGCCTTGCAATCGCCTGCCGGCATTCATGCTGCCACCCATGGCAACCCGTTCTTCGTCACCGAGCTGCTTCGCCAGGGCGTGGACGGCGTACCGCGCAGCGTGCAGGCACTGGTGCTGTCTCGGTTTGCGCGGCTCAGCGAAGGCGCACAGAGCATCGTGCGGTTGGCCTCCATCGTGCCCGCTCGGATCGAGCGCTGGCTGATCGAGAAGCAGCTCACCCCACACGTCGCCCTGATCGAGGAGTGCCTGAACTCCGGCCTGCTGGTGAGCGCGGCGTCGGCACTCAGCTTCCGTCATGAGCTGGCACGCGCAGCGGTCGAGACGTCGCTCTCCGAGCCGGTAGCGCAGGCGCTCCACGCCGGTGTGCTGGGCACGCTGCTCGACGACGAGACGCAGCGCGTGTCGCTCGCGCGCCTGGTTCACCACGCCACGCACGCTGGCGACGACGCTGCCGTGCTCCGCTACGCGCCGGAGGCCGCGCGCCAGGCGCAACAGCGCGGCGCCCACCGCGAGGCCGCGGCCCACTACCGCACCGCGCTGCACCACGCGACAACGGCGAGCGACACCGACCGCATCGCCTGGCTCGAGGCCTACGCCACCGAGTGCCAGCACAACGACCAGTTGAACGAAGCCATCGACGCGCGCATGCAGCTGCACGAGCTGCACCAACGCTCCAACGACATCGTGGGCGAGGCCGAGAACCTCAGCCAGCTCGCGCTGGTGTACGTGCTGGCCCTGAAGAACGCCGAGGCCGACGACGCCAGCCGCCGAGCCATCGGCCTGCTGGAGACGCTGCCGCCCGGCATGCCGCTGGCCCGCGCTTACCGCGTGGAAGCGCAGCTGCGCATGCTCAACCGCGATTGCGAGGCGGCGATCGACTGGGGCAACCGCGCCATCCGTCTCGCCGAGCAGTTCGGTGCGCGCGAGGTGCTGCCGGCGGCCCTGAGTGCGATGGGCGCGGCGACCATGTTCATCGACTACGAAGCCGGCTGCGCTCACCTGCGCCGCGCGCTCGATCTGGCGCTCGCCGATGGGCTGCACTACACCGCGGCGAACATCTGCAACAACCTGGGCTCCGGCTCGGGCGAGGTCTTCCAGCTGCGAGAGGCCGAGCGCTACTTGACCCAGGCCATCGCGTTCTCTCACCAGCACGAGATCGACTTCTATCGCCACTACTGCGCCGCCTGGCTTGCCCTGTGCGAGATGTACCTGGGCCGCTGGGACGACGCCGGAGAGCGCGCCCTCGACATCGTGCGGCAGATCACCCACCGCACCACCAGCCGAGTGATGGCCCTCGTGGCGCTGGGCCGCCTGCGGGCGCGGCGCGGTGACCCTGGCGTGGCCGAGGCGCTCGACGAGGCGCTGGAACTTGCGCTGGCCAGCGGCACGCTGCAACGCACTGGCCCGGTGCGCGCCGCCCGTGCCGAGGCCGCCTGGCTGCGCGGCGACCTGCGCGCAGCCGCCGAAGAAGCGCAGGCTGGGTTGCCGCTCGCTCTGCACCACCGGCACCCGTGGTTCGCTGGCGAGCTGACCTGGTGGCTGCAGCGCACCGGCGCGACAGTCGCCATGCCTGAACCGTGCGCGGAACCGTTTGCATTGCAGATGCGTGGCCAGTGGCGCGAAGCCGCTCAGACCTGGGCTGCGCTCGGCTGCCCTTATGAGCACGCTCGGGCGCTGGCCGAAGGCGATGCCGACGCCCAACTTGAAGCGGCCGCCCTGTTCGAGCAGCTCGGCGCGCGGCCGGCCATTGACAGCCTGCGCAAGCAGCTGCGCGCCGCCGGCGTGCGCGGTCTGCCGCGCGGCGTGCGGGCATCGACCCAGGTCAACCCGCACCAGCTCACCGCGCGCGAAGTGGAGGTGCTGCAGCTGCTGTGCGAGGGGCTCAAGAACTCGGAGATCGCCGAACGCCTGTGCCGCTCGGTGCGCACGGTCGACCACCACCTGGCCGCCGTCTTCGCCAAGCTCGGCGTCAGCTCGCGCACCGAGGCCATGGTGGCAGCCCGGCAGGTCGGCATCGGCAACCCAAAATAGGCAAGGCCGCTGCGCAATCTGGGCAAGCCCACCGAGGTGCGGGCAGGGCTGAATTTCTACAGTGAGGTCAACGGTTCATTCAGGCCGTTCCAACCCACTTCAAGGAGTTCACCATGCCCCGTTATGTCGTCGAACGTTCGTTTCCCGATGGTCTGCGCATTCCCGTCAACGCCGAAGGCGCCCAAGCCTGCAGCACGGTGGTCGACAACAACCTTCAAAGCGGCGTGACCTGGGTCCACTCGTACGTGAGCGAGGACCTGCGCAAGTCGTTCTGCGTGTATGACGGCCCGTCGCCGGACGCCATTCGCGAAACCGCTGGCCGCAACAACCTGCCGGTCGGCGCCATCACGAAGGTGAGCGTGCTCGACCCGTATTTCTACAAAGGCTGAGCTGGCGCAAGCGGCTGCTTCGGGAGAACGCAGCCGCACTTCAGAACAGCCGCGCGACCGCCATCGCCACCAGGCTCAGCAGCACACTGCTGGTGAGCGGGATGAAAAACTCCCGGCCGAAGATGCGAAAGCGGAAGTCGCCCGGCAATTTGCCCAGGCCGATTCTCTCCAGCCACTTGTGCAGCCCGCTGAAGAGCAGCAGCGCGATCAGGATGACGAGAAGCCACCTCAGGCCCATGGCAATTCTCCGTTCACAGCCGGTGCGTCCGGTCGCCCTGGGCGAAGCCCAGAGGGTCGGAGGTGAAGGCCGCATCGCAGCCGCGGGCGAAGCCGATCACCTTGAACAGCTCGCCCATCTCGTGTTCGGCGATCAGCTTTTGCGCCGGCGCGATGGTGCGAACGTCGGCGTTCTGCAGCAGGTCCAACACGCCGCAGTTCATCAGGAAGCGCGCCTGCGAGGTGTAGCCCAGCACCTCGAGCCCGGCGTTCTGCGCGGCGAGTGCGATGCCGGTGAAGTTGACGTGCGCGGTGATGTCCTTCAGCCCCACGTCGACAAGCGGATCGGCATCGGCGAGGTGGGCCTGGTGGCACATCAGCGTGCCGCCGGTGCGCTGCGGGTGGTAGTACTCCGCGTCGGGAAAGCCGTAGTCGATGAAGAAGGCCGCACCGCGCTGCAGGCGGTCGGCCAGGGTGGCGATGAAGGCTTCGGCCTGCGAGTGGATTTCGGTCACGGTGCCGGGCGCGAACGGGCCGTCGTGCGGCGGGAGCGCCTCGGTGGGCCGGTCGCTCCAGGCGAAGCCGTCGCCCTGTGACAGCACGCCCCGCTCGAGCCATTGCGTGCCGTCGAAGTGCAGCAGCTGCACCGGCATCGCGTCGAGCACCTCGTTGCCGACAATCACGCCGTTGAGGGACTCGGGCAAGGCGTCGACCCACTGCACGGTGTCGCCGAAGCGCGCCAGGCGTTCGCGCTGGCGCACACGCAGGCTGCCCGACAGGTCGACGATGGTGTAACGCGCCACCTGCGAGCCCAAGGCATCCAGCAGTTGCTCGGCCAACGCGCCCGAGCCAGCGCCGAATTCCCACACTTCGTTGCTGCCGCAGGCGCGCAACGCCTGCGTCACCTGCCGGGCGAGCGAGCGGCCGAACAGGGGCGACATCTCGGGCGCGGTGACGAAGTCGCTGCCCGAGCTGGGCATCAGGCCGAACTTGCGGCTGTCGTTGGCGTAATAGCCGAGGCCCGGGGCGTACAAGGCCATCGCCATGAAGCGGTCGAACGGCAGCCAGCCGCCCGCACGCTCAATGGCCCGGTGGATCAGCCGGGAGAGCATGGCCGATACACTGACGGACTCGTTGGATTGCATCGCCGCATTGTAGGAAGCATGTCTGCCCGCCCCGTCGCCCTGGTCACTGGCGCGGCCCGTCGCCTGGGCCGCGAGATCGCACTCGACCTCGCCTCGCACGGCTTCGATGTGGCGGTGCACTACCGCCACTCGCGCGAGGACGCGGAGCAAACGGTGGCCCTGGCCCGTGAGGCAGGAGCCCAGGCCGCCGGCTTTGCCGCCGACCTGTCCGACGAAGCCGGCTGCCGTGCGCTGGTGCCCGCCGTGCTGGCGCACTTCAAGCGGCTCGACGCGGTGGTCAACAGCGCATCGACCTTCGAATACGACAACGCCGAGCGCTTCAGCTACGCCGCGATGGACCGTCACTGGCGTGCCAACACCGCGCCGGCCGTGCTGCTGGCGCAGGCACTGCATGAGCACGTGAAGGCAGGTGGGCGCACCGGCTGCGTGGTCAACCTGTTGGACCAGAAGCTCTTCAACCTCAACCCCGACTATTTCTCGTACACGCTGTCCAAGGCCGGCCTGCAGGCCGCCACCACGATGCTGGCGCAGGCGCTGGCGCCGACGGTCCGGGTGTGCGGCATCGCACCCGGCGTGACGCTGCTGTCGGGTGAGATGACGGGCAGCGAGTTCGCGCAGGCGCACCAGCTCACGCCGCTGGGCCATTCGTCGGCACCGGCCGACATCGCGCGCAGCGTGCGCTTCCTGATCGAGTCGCCGGCCATCACGGGCACCACCCTGCTGGTGGACGGAGGGCAGCACCTGCAGCCACAACCGCGCGACGTGATGTTTCTAGCCAACCCGTCGAAGGACGCATGACATGCATTCCTTGTTGAGCCACCCCAGCCTGATGGACTGCCGGCGCCTTTTCTTGCGCAACTACGAGGTGTGGATCAACATCGGCGTGCATGATTTCGAGAAACGTGGCGAGCAGCGGGTGCTGATCAACGTGGACCTCTACATCCCGCTCGCGCTGTCGACGCCGAAGGAAGACGAGCTCGAAGAAGTGGTCGACTACGACTTCATGCGCCGCAGCATCGCCATCCGCGTGAAGCAAGGCCATGTGCACCTGCAAGAGACCCTGTGCGACGACGTGCTGGCGCTGATGCTGGCCCACCCGCGGGTCAAGGCCGCCAAGGTCTCGACCGAGAAACCCGATGTGTACCCCGACTGCGAAGCGGTCGGTTGTGAAGTGTTTGGATTGAAGGACATGTGATGAGCGCGGTACTGGAACAAGCTGAAGAAGCGAAGAAAGAAGCCTTCGAGATCAACAAGCTGAGCAAGCGCCTGCACCGCCAGGTGGGCCAGGCGATTGCCGACTTCAACATGATCGAAGACGGCGACAAGGTGATGGTCTGCGTGTCGGGCGGGAAGGACAGCTACGCGCTGCTCGACATCCTGCTCAACCTGCAGAAGCGCGCGCCGATTCGCTTCGAGCTGGTGGCGGTCAACCTCGACCAGAAGCAGCCGGGCTTTCCCGACCACGTGCTGCCCGAGTACCTGAAGGGCCTCGGCGTGCCCTTCCACATCGAGAACCAGGACACGTATTCCATCGTCAAGCGCCTCATCCCCGAGGGCAAGACCATGTGCAGCCTGTGCTCGCGGCTGCGCCGGGGCATCCTGTACCGGGTGGCCGGCGAACTGGGCGCGACCAAGGTGGCGCTCGGCCACCACCGCGACGACATGATTCAGACGCTGTTCATGAACATGTTCTTCGGCAGCCGCATGAAGGGCATGCCGCCCAAGCTGGTGAGCGACGACGGCAAGAACATCGTGATCCGCCCGCTGGCCTACGTGGCCGAGACCGACCTCGAGCGCTGGGCGGCGCACCGCGAGTTCCCGATCATCCCGTGCACGCTGTGCGGCAGCCAGGACAACCTCCAGCGCGTGCAGATCAAGCAGATGCTGCGCGATTGGGACAAGCGCTTCCCCGGCCGCATCGACAACCTCTTCACGGCCATGGGCAACATCACGCCCTCGCACATGATGGACCGGAACCTCTACCCCTTCACAACGCTCGAAACAACCGGCGTGCCCGATGCGGGCGGCGACCTGGCGTTCGATGCCGACGAAGGCTGCGCGCCGCCGGCCGTACCGGTCGACGGCACGGTCATCAAGTTCCAGGGGACCTGACCCGCTTCGCTCTTTGCCCGATTCTTTTGCCCGGAGGCTGATATGCGCTTGTCGACCTTTGCCCTGCTGAGCCTGCTGGCGGCCTTGACGGCTTGCGCGGGCATGAACGCCATCGAGAGCGACGTGTCCACCTACAGCCAGTGGCCCGCCGACCGCAAGGCGACCAGCTACGCCTTCGAGCGCCTGCCCTCGCAGCAGGCCCGCCCGCAGGAGCAGGCGCAGCTCGAAGCCACCGCGCGGCCGGCGCTGGCCCAGGCCGGCTTCGTCGAAGCAGCCGACCCGAAGGACGCCGACGTGACCGTGCAGGTGGGCGTGCGCATCTCGCGCACCGACCGCTACTACGACGACCCGTTCTGGTGGCGCGGCGGCAGCCCGTTCTATTCGCGCTGGGGTGCTCGCCCGTTCTGGGGACCGGGCGCCGGGCTGGCCTACGACAGCCCGCGCTACGACCGCGAAGTGGCGGTGCTGATCCGTGACCGCAAGACCAACCAGCCGCTTTACGAAGCACGCGCCAGCAACGACGGGCTGACCTCCGGCGGCGACCAGCTCACCGGGGCGATGTTCATTGCCGCGATGAAGGACTTCCCGCACAACGGCATCAACCCGCGCCGGATCACGGTGCCGCTGCCGGGCTGAGGTTCAGAGCCGTCCGGCCCAGCTGTCTCGGGCCGGGCTAACGGGCGTCAGCCGCGAGTGAGCGGGCGTCTTCTTCCCACGACTTGAGCTTCTTCACCGCCGCGAGCCGCTGCTCGCGGCTGGTGCTGTTGTGCAGCTGCGCCGCGAGGTTGCAGTTGTACTCGTACAAGCGAGCCTGGTAGCTGGTGTAGACCTCGCGCGGCGAGCGCTGCACGTGCTGCACCAGCACCCGCAGCGCCGCCAGTGTCTGGTCGGGTGGCGAATGTTCCGTGACCAGGCGGCGCAGCGTCTTCAATGCGTCCTGCTGGCGCAGCATGCGCTCGCCCAGCCACAGCTGCGGATCGAAAGGCGACGCAGCCACGCCCTTGGCCAGCATCTCGTGCTGGGCATCGTCCAGGCTGCCGTACAGCATCTCGGCGCGGTCGACGGCGCGGTCGACCGATTTCTTCAGCCGCTCTTCAAGGTCGCTCTGCAGATAGTCGGCGCGAAACTCCTTGTTGACCTTGGCGTACTTGCGCTCGATGTGGGTGATCTGCTGCAGCGTGAGGCTTTGCACCGTCTCCACCGCCATGGGCAGCGCGCGCTCGAGCATCGGGTCGAGGCGGCCCCAGGCCTCGTCATAGAGGCGGCATACCTGGCCAGGTGACACGCGCTCCAGCGCCTGCGGCTGGAGCCGGGCCAGGAACTGCGCGTAGTCGGGCAGCTGGGTGGCGCGGTGCCAGCGGAACCAGTCGTTGATGACCTCGCGTGCCCGGGGGGTCTGCGCTTCGTTGAAGTCGACGTAGCCGTCGAGCCACCAGAAGCTGAGTTCGGGCGCCTGGCCGTAGAGAAACCGCGTGGCGCCGCAGCCGGACAACAGGCTGGCCATGACCAGCGCCGAACCGATAATCAATGAACTCCAAAAAGGACGTTGCATGGCGCTCGACATCGTGATCATGGCCGCGGGCAAAGGCACCCGCATGAAATCCAGACTGCCCAAGGTACTGCATACGTTGGCCGGTCGCAGTTTATTGCAGCATGTGCTGCAAACGGCGGCATCGCTGGGCGCTGACCGCATCATCACCATCACCGGCCATGGCGCCGAGCAGGTCGAGGCCGCGGTGCAGGCGCCGAAGCTCAAGTTCGTGCGCCAGATGCCGCAACTGGGCACCGGCCATGCCGTGCAGCAGGCCGTGCCGGCGCTGCACGCCGAAGGCACCACGCTGATCCTGAACGGCGACGTGCCGCTGATCACCGCCGCCACGGCCCGTGCCCTGGTCGACGCCTGCGGCGGCAGCAAGCTCGCGCTGCTGACCATCGAGCTTGCCGACCCGAGCGGCTATGGCCGCATCGTGCGGCAAGGTGACGCCGTGCGCGCCATCGTCGAGCACAAGGATGCGAGCGCCGAGCAACGCCAGATCCGCGAGATCTACACCGGCATCATGGCCGTGCCCACGGCCGCGCTGAAGCGCTGGCTCGCTGGGTTGAAGAACGACAACACCCAGGGCGAGTACTACCTGACCGACATCGTCGCGATGGCCGTGGCCGACGGCACGCCGGTGGTGGCAGCGCAACCCGCGAGCGAGGCCGAGGTGCTGGGCGTGAACAGCCCGGCGCAGCTCGCCGACCTGGAGAGGCGCCTGCAGCGAACGCTGGCCGATCGCTTCATGGAAGCAGGCGTGCGCCTGGCCGACCCGGCGCGCTTCGACGTGCGCGGCGAGCTGCATTGCGGCAGCGATGTCGAGATCGACGTCGGCTGCATCTTCGAGGGCCAGGTGGTGCTGGGCAACGACGTGCGCATCGGCGCGCACTGCGTGGTCCGCAACGCCCGCATTGCCGACAACGCGGTGATCCACCCCTTCACGCACATCGATGGCGACACGCAAGGCGTGAAGGTCGGCGCCGGTTCGCTGATCGGCCCGTTCGCCCGCCTTCGGCCGGGGGCCGACCTGGCGGAAGACGTGCACATCGGCAACTTCGTCGAGGTGAAGAACTCCACGCTGGCCAAGGGCGCCAAGGCCAACCACCTGGCCTACCTGGGCGACACCACGGTCGGCGAGCGGGTCAACTACGGCGCTGGCAGCATCACTGCCAACTACGACGGCGCCAACAAGCACCGCACGGTGATCGGCAACGACGTGCACGTGGGCAGTAACACGGTGCTGATCGCCCCCATCACCATCGGCGACGGCGCCACCATCGGCGGCGGCTCGACCATCAGCAAGAACGTGGCGGCAGGCGAACTGGCGGTGGCGCGCGGCAAGCAGATGTCGATCGCCGGCTGGACGCGGCCGGTCAAGAAGCGCTGAGGGGTCCCGCGTTCTCGCGTCTTCCCACCCTCGCCTCAGCGCCGGGCAGCCACCCAGTCCTGGAATTCGGCCAAGGTCAGCGGTTGGCTGATCAAGAGGCCTTGCAGCTCATCGCAATCGAGCCGCTTGAGGAAGGCGCGTTGCGCTTCGGTCTCGACACCTTCGGCAATCACTGACAGCCCGAGGCCACGGGCCATCTGCACGATCGCCCGGGCGATGGCAGCCGAATCGCTTTCGGTCGGCAGACCCAGCACGAACGAGCGGTCGATCTTCATCTTGTCGATCGGCAGCTCTTTCAAGTGAGCGAGCGACGAGTAGCCGGTGCCGAAATCGTCGACCGAGATGCGGATTCCCAGGTCCTTCAGCTCGCGCAGCTTGCGCTTCACCTCGGGCAGGTCGTCCATCAGCATGCGCTCGGTAAGTTCGAGCTCGAGCAAATCGCCGGTCACGCCTTCTTCGGCGAGCAGCTGCTCGATCAGCGCGGTGAAGCCGCTGGTCTGGAACTGCACACTCGACAGGTTGACCGCCACCGGCACGTTCACCAAGCCATCGGCATGCCACTGACGCGCGCAGCGGGCCGCTTCGCGTAACACCCACTGCCCGATGGGCAACATGAGCCGCTGCTGCTCGGCCAGCGTGATGAAGGCGTCGGGCAACAGCAGCCCGCGCTCGGGGTGATTCCAGCGGATCAGCGCTTCGGCGCCGACCAGCACGCCGTCGCTCGCACGCACCTGCGGCTGAAAGTGCAGCACGAACTCGCCACGCGCCAGCGCCTGCGCCATCTGGCTTTCGAGCACCAGCGCGTCATAGGCCGAGCTCGCCATCTCGGGCGTGAAGAACTGGAAGTTGGCACGCCCCCGCGACTTGGCGAGGTACATCGCGGTGTCGGCGTTCTTGATGAGGTCGTCGGCCGTCTCGCCGTCGTGCGGGAACATCGACATGCCGATCGACGGCGTGACCGAGATCAGCCGCCCGTCGGCATTCACCGGCACCTCGATCGCGGTGAGCAGCTTCTGCGCCACTTCTTCCACGTCCATGCGCTGCAGCGTGCGTGGCAGCAGCACGATGAACTCGTCACCACCGAAGCGCGCCACCACGTCGGTGGTGCGCAGGCTTTCGGTGATGCGCCGCGCGATCGTCTGCAGCAGCGTGTCGCCGACCAGGTGGCCCAGCGAGTCGTTGACTCGCTTGAAGTGGTCGAGGTCGATGAAGAGCAGCGCCACCTGCGAATCGTCGCGGCGCGCGGTCGCGATCATGTGGCCTAGGTGCTCCATCAGGCTCAGCCGGTTGGGCAGGCCGGTCAACGCATCGTTGTGCGCCATGTGCCGGATGTGCGCCTGCGCAGCATGGCGGTCGCGGATGTCGCGCACGATGCTCATGCGCATGCGCTCGCCGTGGCGCTCGATGGTGCGCACGATGAACTCGACTGGCAGGCGGCGGCCGTCCTTGTGCAGCACGACGCTTTCGTAGGCCGTTTCTTCACCGGCCTGCATGGTGGTGGCGATGCGGGTCACCTGGTCCGCCGGCACGAAGTCGAAGATCTGCCGGCCGATCAATTCGTCGTGTGTATAGCCGACCAGCTCGCACAGCGGTTCGTTGGCATCGGTGAGGCAACCGTCCTTGTGAAAGAGGATGCCTTCGACGCTGGCCTGCATGAACTTGCTGAGGCGCTCTTCGGATTCACGCACCGATTGCTCGGCCAGGCGGTGCTTGCTGATATCGGTGATCAGCACGAAGGCGGCGATCAGCGTGCCGTCGGGCGCGAGGTGGGGAATCAGGTTCACTTCGAGCCACAGGCGCCGGCCGTCGGCACCGCGCAATTCGCGTTCGTACGACGTGGGCTTGTGCTCCGACAGCAGGTAGTCGACGTAGGGCTGGATGGCCGCGGCCGCCTCTTCGCCGATGATCTGCGCGAAGGTGCGCCCGATCACCGAACGCTCGTCGAAGCCGAAGGTCTGCGCGTACAGCTTGTTGGCGAACAGGCAGCGGAAGGTTCCGGCTTCGAAATACGAGATCAGCACCGGCAGGTTGTCGGCCAGCAGCTGGAACTGGTCGGCACGGCCGCGTGCCGACAACTCAGCCAGCCGGGCCTCCGTCATGTCGTGGACCGCGCACAGATAGCAACCATGTGATGGCAGCCAGCGCGCGCTGCAATCGAGCCACGCGTCGGCCCACGACGAGCTGCGCGAACGCGGCATGCGCAGGTTGAGCGTGAAGTCGCGCTGCCCCTGCAGGCTGGTGGAGAGAGCCGTTGCCGAGTCGGCGCTCAGCAGGGTCGGCAGCTTGAGACCGGCGTCAGTGGTGTGCGAAACGCCGGTGAACTCGGCGAACGCGCGGTTGGTACGCAGCACGACGCCGTCGGTCGACAACCACACCAGCATGCAAGGCAGGGTGTCTGCGTCAGGCAGATCGCTGTCGCGCATGGAGGGCAGTTGGATCATGGAGGGCGGGTCGCTCGCAAGCAGGGCCGTGTGTCGCCCATGATACCGGGCACCCTGCCGCGGCTCCGTTAGCGCGGCTGCAACGCTTCTTTCGCGAGGCAGAGATCGTCCCAGGAGCGGGACTTGTCTTCCGGGTTGCGCAGCAGGTAGGCTGGGTGATACGTCACCACCAACGGCACGCCCTGGTACTGGTGCACACGCCCACGCAAGCGGCCGATCGGCTCGGTGCTGCGCAACAGGCTTTGCACCGCGAAGCGCCCCATCGCGAGGATCATGCGCGGCTGCACCAACGCGATCTGGCGGATAAGAAAAGGCTCGCATTGCGCGAGCTCGGCCGGCTCGGGGTTGCGGTTGCCGGGGGGGCGGCACTTCACGGTGTTGGCGATGTAGACCTGCTGATCGGCCGGCGCCTCGCCGCGCGTGAGACCCACGGCACGCAGCATGTTGTCGAGCAGCTGGCCCGACTTGCCGACGAAGGGTTCGCCCTTCAGATCTTCCTGCTCGCCGGGTGCCTCGCCGACGATCATCCAGTGCGCGCGCTCGTTGCCCACGCCGAACACCGTCTGCTTGCGGCCGGTGCACAGCTTGCAGGCGGTGCAACCGGAGACTGCTTCGCGCAGTTCGGGCCAGTCCATGGTGTCGAGGTGCAGCGGGCGCGAGCCGGGCTCGGCTTGCAACACGGCCACCGGCGCCTCGCGCGTAGCTGCGGGGGCTGGCGTCTCGGCAGCCATCAGCCGCGCTGGAGGTGCAGGCTCCACGGGCAGCGCCGCCTCGGCCGGGCTCCAGACGCGGATGCCCATCTCGTCCAGCATCGCGACCTGGCGTTCACTCCATCCCATCACGCGCTCCCGTCAACACCAGGCTCATCACCACCGCGTCTTCGCGCCCGCTCGCATGGGTGTGGCGCGCAGCAGGGTAGTAGCCTCGGCGCAACCCGATGTGCTTGAAGCCGTAGCGCTCATAGACCGCACGTGCGCGCGCGTTGCTCTCGCGCACCTCGAGCCAGATCTGCTGCGCCTTGCGCGCACGGGCGAGAACACACAGCTCGTCGAGCATGAAGCGCGCGTGGCCCTGACCCCAGGCGCCCGGGGTCACGGTGATGTTGAGCAGGTGCAATTCGTCCACGCCTTCCATCGCGATGAAGTAGCCGAGCAGTTCACCTTGCCGGCCGTACAACACCTGCGAGGGGTAGCCGGCGGCGAGCGAATCGATGAAGTTGCCGCGCGTCCACGGAAAGGCGTAGGCCTGCTGCTCGATCGCGAGCAAAGCGTCGAGCTGCTTCACCGTCATCGGCAACAGCAGCCGCTCATCGCGCAGCACGGCACTCATGACCACCCCTCGTCCAACGAGTACGTTGGGCGATCCCCCAAGGGGCTGCGGGCCGGCTTGGGAGCGGCCCAGCGCTCGTCCCGCCACATCTGACGATGCATCACGACAACGCCTCCTTGGCAAGCCGGATGGCCTCGCGCTCGACGGTCGTCTGCGCCACCTTGTCGCGCAGGTAGACCGGCAGCGCATGGGCGGCGTCCACGGCAGCACCATCGGTCCACAGTTGTTGTGCGACCTGCATCAGCGCTTCGGCCCGCGAGCGCGTTTGAGGCAGGCGCTTGGCAGCACGCGTGTTCAGTCGATCACCGAAAGCATCGAGCGCGGAGCCTGCGACAACCGTCGGCGGTTCGGCTTTCCAACGTTCATTGAGAGCCTCGACGGCGTACAGGGCCGGCGCGCTCTGCACCGTCCAGCGCCCGCCCTGGCAGCGGTAAGCGCCGGCGTAGATCTCGTCCATGCGCGCGTCCATCGCGACCCAGACGTCGAGCGAGGCTGCGTCCGGCAATTGGCTGTGTGCGTCCTGCGCGACCAGCAGCAGGCTGTCCACCGCGAGGACCGGCTTGTTCGCACCGAAGGCCAGGCCTTGCGCCACCGAGCAGGCCGTGCGCAGGCCGGTGAAGGCGCCAGGCCCACAGCCGAATGCAATGGCATCGAGCTGCGCCAGCGTGCAACTGGCTTCGTCCAGCAGAGCCAGGATGTCGGGAATCAGCCGTGCCGAGGCTTGTGCGCCACCGACGGCCTCGCGCACGAGCAGGCCCTGCGGTGATTGCAGGGCGATGCTCATCGCTTCGGTGGAGGTGTCGAACGCCAGCAAATACGCCATGCCCGAAGTCTACCGGCCGACCATCGCCCGACGGCCTGCGTGCGATCATTCCCCCATGTCGTTTGCCTTGTTTCTGCGCGGCCTTGCCGCTGCCGTTTTGCTCATACAGGCCGCCGTTGCGACTGCCGCGCCGGCCCCGCTGCCCTTCGAGGTCGAGACCGCCCTGCAGCGTGCCGGCGTCCCGCGCGAATCGATGGTGGCCGTCGTGCATGAAGTCGGCGCCAGCGCGCCGCGCCTGGCCTGGCAACCTCAACAGCCGATGAACCCGGCATCGCTGATGAAGCTGGTGACGACCACGGCGGCGCTCGATCTGCTTGGGCCGGCCTGGAGCTGGACCACGCCGGTGTGGATCCAGGGGACCACGCTGAACGGCGTGCTGGAAGGCAACCTGGTGATCAAGGGCACAGGCGACCCACGGTTCGTGCAAGAGCGCCTGTGGCTGCTGCTGCGCCGTGTGCAGCAGCTGGGCGTGCGCGAAATCCGGGGCGACATCGTGCTCGACCGCAGCGCCTTCAGTCTGCCACCCCATGACGCCGCGGAGTTCGACAACGAACCCTATCGTCCGTCGAACGTCGGGCCTGATGCGCTGCTGCTCAACTACAAATCGGTGCTGCTGACCTTCACGCCCGACGTGGCGCGAGGCATCGCCATCGTCTCGAGCGAGCCCCCGCTGTCGGGCGTGCGCGTCGACCTGAGCGTGCCCTTGTCCAACGGCGTGTGCGACGACTGGCGTGGCGCGCTGCGGCCCGATTTCACCGACCCGCTGCGCATCCGCTTTCTCGGCCACTACGCCGCGAGCTGTGTCGAGAAGCAATGGCCCGTGGCCTATGCCGACCCGAAGAGTTTCAACGCCCGTGCACTCGCCGGGCTGTGGCGAGAAATGGGCGGCAAGCTGGTCGGCCGCGTGCGCGATGGCCTCGCGCCAAGCGACCCACCGAGCTTCGAGCTGAGCTCGCCGCCGCTGGCCGAGATGATCAGGGACATCAACAAGTTCAGCAACAACGTGATGGCGCAGCAGCTGTTCTTGACGCTGGCGCTGATGCAGCGCGGCACGGGCACACCCGAGCAGGCGCGCGACATGATGAGCATGTGGCTCGCCGAACGCTATGGCGACGATGCGCGCGGTGCGGTGATCGACAACGGCTCGGGCCTATCTCGCAACGGGCGCGTCACCGCGCAACTGCTGTCACGCATGCTGCGCTCCACCTTCGCCGGACCTGTCATGCCCGAGCTGATGAGCTCGCTGCCGGTGACCGGCGTCGACGGCACCATGCGCCGCTCGCGCAACAGCGCCACCGGGCGTGCCCACCTGAAAACCGGCTCGCTGCGCGACGTGACCGGCATGGCCGGTTATGTGCTGAGCGCCGGCGGGCGGCGCTATGTGTTGGTGGGGATCATCAACCACCCAAACGCGGCAGCGGCACGGCCCGCACTCGAGGCGCTGGTGCAATGGGCCGCGAGTGATGTCGCGCCACCGTTGCCGCCTGTTCCGCTGCCGGAACTGCCGCCTGAGTTGCCGCCGGCGACCGCACCAGAGCCCGTCACCATGCCGCCACCCACCCCGCCGCCGGTGCCTGCGTCGGCACCCTTGCCGGCTTCGCCACCCGAGCCCGACGCAGACTGAGCAATGAACTACCTCACCGAATGGCTGGGCTACTCTGCCGCAGCGCTGACCACCGGCTCGTTCGCGCTGCAGGCTTGGCACACCTTCCGCACACGCGACGTGAGCGGCATCTCGCTCGGCATGTACAGCGCCTTCACGCTGGGCGTGGCGCTGTGGCTTGTTTATGGCCTGCTGCTGAACTCATGGCCGATGACTCTCGCCAACACCATCACGCTGCTGATGGCAGCGAGCATTCTGGTGATGAAGATCACCATCGATACCCGGCGCCGCAGGCGAGCCCGCAAGGGCCTGCCTGCGAACAGCGTTCAGAACCTGTAGCCAATCGACAGGTGAGTCGACACCGGGTCGAGCCTGGTGTCGATGCTCTGACCTGTCGACAAGGTGTTCGTGTTCTTCAGGTAGGTCTTGATGACGCCAGCGTCGAGGTACCAGCGCTCGTCGATCTTGAATGTCAGACCCAGCTGGGCCGACACGCCGAAGGCCGAGTCGGCCGACATCTTCGTCGGCGGGCCGCCCGGGTTGGTGAGCGCCGTCAGCGTGCCCGAGCCTTCTTCGTCAAAGAAGTAGGCATAGGTCAGGCCGAGACCCACGTACGGGCGGAAGACCGACGCGGCCGGCAAGAAACGGTACTGCGCAAACAGAGTGGGTGACACCTGCTTCACCGTACCGAGCTTGCCCACGCCCGACAGCGCGCCCGCGCCGACCACATCGTGCTTGTAGGGCAGGCCGGCGTAGAACTCGAGTGAGGTTTCGTCGGTGAGCATGTAGGCGAGGGTGAGAATGGCTGAATTCGCCGCCTTCACGTCGATCTTGCTGTTGGGCAAGCTGGGGGCCGAGAGATCACTGCTCTTGACCTGTGGATCGATGCGGTTGAAACCGCCTTTCACCATCCAGGTACCGGCCGATTGGGCCAGTGCGGCCGAGCTGCCGAGCAGCGTCATCGCGGCCAGTGCGAAGGTCTTGATGCCATGCGTCATGGAAATGTCCTTGAGATGTTCAGTTCACGCCCGACGGCTCACAGCCAGCCGGACTCGATCATGCGTTTGGTGACGAACTGCGCGAGCAGTTGGTAGGCGAACGGCGTGGGGTGCACGGTGTCAGCAAACTCGTAGTGCGAGGTGTCGCCGGCGATCAAGGTGTTGGTGCTGCAGACCAGCGAACTGGCGAAGGGCATCGTCTTCGTGTTGGCCGTGTTCGCGTTGGTCAAGTCGCAGGCCGGGGTCGTCACGTTGGTCAGGCCGTAGGTGCCGGGGTTCGCGACTTGGTCGCGGCCCTGCGTGTAGGCGTCGACCTCGAGAACACCCGACACATCGGCGAGACCGGCATGCAATTGCGAGTTGAAGGTGGTCGTCATCGTGTTGATCAGGCCTTGCACCTGCGCACTCTGCGAATAGGCGAGCGGCGTCTGGCTCACGTCGGGCAAGTTGACCACCACGACGCGCTTCGCGCCCTTGGCCACGATCAGGTTCTTGATGTAAGCCGCGAGCTCACCTCCGGCCTGACCCATGGCCGTCACGGCCTGCGTCGGCGTCGCTTGGCCCGCACTCACGGCAGCGAGGTTGATGAACACGTCGTTGCCGCCCGCCATGACCGTCACCAACTCGGTACCGCTGAACGTGCCACCGACAGCGGTCAGGTGGTTGTTGATCTGCGTCACAACCGGAACGGTGAGCTGGCCCACATAGCCGCTGGTGTCACCCGCAGCAATCAGCGCCTTGTTGCCCGGGCCCACCGGGTTGGTGACGCGCGCGCCGCCTTGTGCATAGCCATAGCAACCGGTGTGGGTTGCGCTGGCTTCGGCGAAGCCCACGAGCGGCCCCGATGATTCGAGGCCCGTCTGTGCGGCACACGGGGCGCCGGTTCCGAGTTGGCCCGCCACCAGCTCCGTCCAGTTCTTGCCGGACGGGCCGTTGACGGTGTACTTGCCGCCCCCCGTCGCGACCTTCAGGTTCGTTGTGGCGTAGGTGCCGACATCGCTCAGGCTGTCGCCGAACGACACCATGGCACTGTAGTGAACCCGCGAACTCTGATCGCCATCACCGCCGCCACCGCACGCTGCCAACAACAGCGACACGGCACTCGCCACGCCCAGGAACCGAATGAACTTCATGCCAACCTTTCAATGAGTCTTAGAAAGAACGAACGGTCGTTCTATTTCCGGAGGCCACTATAGATTCTGTCGTCGAAAGTCCGGCAGCGGGGAAACCCCCTGGACATGACGAGGTGAGGCTCTAAATGCAAGCAGCGCCGGGACGCGGCGCTGTTGGTTCAGGTGGCGTTCAGAGAATTGTCAGAACGGGTTGTTGCGCGCGCGAGATTCGGCCGCCGATCCGAGACGGGACTGGGCGTTCGGACCCAGGTGTGTGTCATCGGCCCACAGCCACGCAGCACCATAAGTGAGGCCCGCACTCGAATCCTGCGTCGTTGTCTGATCGCATTGAAGAAGCTGTTCCACCGTCGTCGTTCCGCAAGCCCCTTGAGTGGTATTGGTGATGCCGTAGAGAGACGGATTGTTCGTCATGGAAAGGATCAGTTCGTCAGCGAGGATCAAGCCCACCGCACGGCCGCCATCGCGAACGTCTTGCAACTTCAGGCGTAAACGAGTGTTGAACTCGGTACTCATTGTGCTGAGCAAAGCCGCGCGACCTTCGCCGGGGTTCGCCGCTTCTTCTTTAGCGGCAAAGGGAGAGAGTCCCATGTTAGGGATGGTGGAGACGATGACCTTGGCGCCCCGGTCAGTGATGCGCACCACCTGAGCACCGACCTCGGTCCCTGCTTGGCGGGCAGCTTCGATCAGGGCACTCGAATTGGCCGTCGGGCTGGGCTGGTTCGATGTGTACAGCTCGATGATGTCGTTCATGCCAGCCATCACCGTCACCAGATCGTTGCTGCCGAAAGTGCCGTTGTTGCCGGCCGTGAACAAGTCGATCTGAGCCCCGAGCTCCGTCGCTTTGGCACCCTTCGCAGCCCGCATCTCGCCATTGGCTGTTGTGGCACTACCAGCGCATTCCGGGAACAGAAGGCCAAAACCAGCAGCCATTTGTTGCACCCAGATGGCGTTCGAGGCGCATGTAATCTTCGTCGGAGATACCGGGATGACGACGCTGGGGTTGACAGACGTATCAGTGAAGAACTCGACCCCGTTGACGGTGTACTTGCGCCCCTGGCCGTCAGAACTCGACTCGATGGCACTCGTTTCGTCTCCAAAGGCGATCACACGCTTGGGCACAAAAGCCTCGATCTGCGTGCCGCCCCCGCACGACGTCAGCATCGCCACGACCACTGCAGCCATCACGGCACTGCGCACCACATCCAACTTGAACTTCATGAACACTCCAAAAATCGATTTGGGCAGGGGAAGAAGGCCGAAGCGTCAAGCCGCTGCAGCGCGCTGCAGCCGGTCTCGAACGCCATCCCACTCGGGAGTGGCGGGAGGCTCTTCAACCCAGATGAGATGCGCGTTCTGGTCATCCAGTTCACGCAAGACTGAAAACAATTCGTGCGCTGCAGGCGCAGGCTCGGCGGGCATGTGCCGGTAGATGGCGCCCGCCGCCACGCTTCGCGGCACGGTGCGGCAATATACCGCCAGCTTCAGTTCAGACACCTTGGCCGGATTGCCGAGAACCTGCAGCGCCGCGCGCAGCATCGCCGCGGGCATCAGCCGCAGCTTGGCGCGGGGCGCGTAGTGCGCCTCCAGGGTCCCGGAAGCACGTGGTGCGGCGTCATCGCGATCAAGCACCGCTTCACCGACGATGGCCTCCAAGCGGCCGCGAGTCAGCAAACCCGGGCGCAGCAAGACCGGATGCCCTCGGGAGCAATCGACGATGGCCGACTCGATACCGCCCTGGCTGGCGCCACCGTCCAGCACGAGGAGTTGGTCTCCCAATTCGTCCACCACATGACGTGCATGCGTGGGGCTGATGCGGCCGAAGCGGTTAGCGCTCGGCGCGGCGACGCCTTTGACACCGAGCGCGCTCGCCTCTCGCAACAGCGCCTGGGCTACTGGGTGATCCGGACAACGCAGCCCGATGCTGGATTGCCCGCCTGCCGATGCTGATGCCATGTCCGACCGCCGTGGCACGACGACCGTCAGCGGCCCGGGCCACAAGGCTTTGGTCAGTCGGCGCGCTGCCGTCGGCCACTCACTGGCAAATGCAAGCGCGTCCTCAGGCGTGGCCACGTGGACGATCAGCGGATGATCCGCCGGCCGGCCTTTCGCAGCAAAAATCTTGGCCACGGCTGCGTCGTCGTCGGCGCGCGCACCGAGACCATAGACCGTCTCGGTGGGAAAGGCGACCAGATCGCCTGCGGCGAGCGCCTGTGCAGCTTGCGCGATGGCGCCGCCATCCTTTGCGTTCAGCAGCATCGTCGCGAGGTCACCACGCGGCCAGGCCCAGGAGCTCGACCCCCTGCAGCGCGGCTTCACGTGCTTGCTGCGGCGTCGCAGCCGTGAAGGTCAGGTGGCCCATCTTGCGTCCCTTGCGTGCACTGGCCTTGCCGTACAGATGCAGGTGAGCACCGGGCAAAGCCAGCACCCGATCCCAGGACGGTGGGGTCTCCGATTCGCCATGGTGAAACCACAGGTCACCCATCAGGTTGAGCATCACTGCGCTGGAGTGCAACCGAGGTGCGGACAAGGGCGCGCAAACCAGCGTGCGCACCTGCAGATCGAACTGCGACAGGTCACAGGCATCGATCGTATAATGGCCCGAGTTGTGCGGACGTGGCGCCATCTCGTTGGCAACCAGGCTGCCGTCCTCAAGCACAAAGAACTCGACGCACAAGACGCCGACGTAACCCAACGTTGACGCGATTTTCTCGGCCGCCATGACGGCTTGCTGCTGCACGGCGGGTGTCACGTCAGGCGCTGGGACTTGGGTGACGGCCAGGATGCCGTCGCGGTGCAGATTCTGCTGCAGCGGGAAATGCACCACCTCGCCCGAAGCGCTGCGTGCAACGATCACACTCACCTCATACGCCAAAGGCAGCATCTTCTCCAGCACGCAGCCCACGCGCCTGAGCGAATCCCAGGCCGCGTTGAGTTGCTCGCGATTGGCAACGCGAACCTGGCCTTTTCCGTCGTAGCCCAAGCGCGCCGTCTTCAGCACGCCGGGCAGCAAGGCACCATCGATCGCAGCCAGCTGCTCGGCCGTCTCGATCAACGCATGCGGTGCACAGGGCACGCCACATGCGACGAAGTGAGCCTTCTCCAGCGCGCGGTCTTGGCAGGTTGCCACCGCATCGCCGGACGGCGCGACGGGCCGCTGTGCACCGAGGCGGCGCAGTGCGGCCGCGGGCACGTTCTCGAATTCGGTGGTGATGGCAGCAGCCACTTGCGCCAATTGCGCTAGGCCCGTGTCGCTCAGGTAGTCGGCCTGCACGTGCTGGTGTGATACCAACCCAGCCGGGCTGGCCGCGTCCGGGTCGAGCACCGCCGTGGCATAGCCCATCTGCTGCGCAGCATGCACGAACATGCGTCCCAATTGCCCGCCACCCATGACGCCGAGCGTGGCGCCGGGGGCTATGAAACTCGTCGTCATTTCAGGTCAGCGCTCATGGCCCGGGCGACTTCCGTCTGCCGGGCGCGGTAAGCCTCGAGCTGCACGCGCAAGGCCGGTTGCTCCCCGGCCAACATGGCCACGGCAAACAACGCCGCGTTGGCAGCACCGGCATTGCCGATGGCGAAGGTAGCGACCGGAATCCCCTTGGGCATCTGCACGATGGAGTGCAGCGAATCGACTCCCTGCAGGTGACGACTCGCCACCGGCACGCCCAGCACCGGCACCGTGGTCTTGGCAGCCAGCATGCCGGGCAGGTGGGCTGCGCCGCCTGCACCGGCGATGATGGCGCGCAGCCCGCGCGCAGCCGCGCCCTCGGCATACGCAAACATGTCGTCGGGCATGCGATGCGCGGAGACGACCCGTGCCTCGAAGGGGACACCGAACTCGGCGAGAATCTCGGTCGCGAGGCGGAGGGTTTCCCAGTCGCTGCTGGACCCCATCACCACGCCAACCAGGGGGGCGCTGCTCAAGGCTCGCTCCAAATGCTGAATAACCTTGAATTGTAGGCGGGGCGGCGTCACCTCCTCTGATTCAGCCCCTGCTCAACACCTGCCGGAACACGATGGACATCACAATTCAAAACTTCGAGGCCGACCTGATCAACGCGTCGCTGCAGCAACCCGTGTTGCTCGACATCTGGGCGCCGTGGTGCGGCCCCTGCAAGGCGCTGACACCGGTGCTCGAGAAACTCGAAGTCGCCTACGCTGGGCGGTTCAAGCTGGCCAAGCTCAACGCCGACGAGCAGCCCGAAATCTCCGGGCAGCTCTCGCAGATGTTCGGCGTGCGCAGCATTCCCTTCTGCGTGCTGTTCAAGGGCGGCCAGCCGGTTGACGGTTTCGTCGGCGCCCTGCCCGAGGCCAAGGTTCGCGAGTTTCTCGACCGCCACGTGCCCAGCGCCGAGGAAGCCGCCGCCGTTGAAGAGGTGGCTCAGGCTGAAGAGCTGATGGCCGAGGGCGACACCGAAAGTGCACTCGAGAAGCTGCAGGAAGCCGTGGCCATCGATCCGGCCAACGACACCGGCCGCTACGACTACCTGCGAGCGCTGCTGATGGCCGGCCGCGTGGCCGAGGCACGGCGCGCGTTCGAGCCGGTCGCCAGCAAGGTGATGCTCGACAGCCGGCTGGCGGCCGCGGGCCACTGGATCGCAGCCTGCGAAAAAGCCGCCGAAGCGCGAAGTGCTGAAGCTTTGAATGCAGCCATCGCCGCCAACCGGCGAGATTTCGACGCCCGCTTCGAACTGGCACAGATGCACTTCGCCGCACAGCGATTCACCGAAGCCATGGATGAGTTGCTCGAGATCGTGATGCGCGACAAAACCTGGAACAGCGAACTGGCACGCAAGACCTACGTCGCCATCCTGGAGTTGATGGTCAAGCCCGCGCCGATCAAGCCCGAAGCCGCCGCACCCAAGGGCACGCTGGAGGTGGCCGGCAAGGTCAGCACTGCGCCCGCCGATCCGGTGGTCGACCAATACCGGCGCAAGCTCAGCATGGCGCTGTTCTGAGCTGACTGCCGCCGTGCACAGCGGCGGGTACGCAGCTGCAGCTCAGCCGCGGGTCTTGGCAAGCACCCTGTCCATCACCGCCACGGCCGCGGCCTGATCCCGTTCATGGGCACGCCAGTCGATGGCGGCCTGCGCGCTGTGGCGGGCCGCGGCCTCGATCTGGCCCAGGTGCGTGAAGATCTGTGCAAGGCGGCTGTGCGCGGCAGCCCGGTCGTCCACGTCGCGGTCGTGCGCGACGGCCACTTCGGCAGCCATCGCTTCTTTCAATGCTTGCTCGGTCTGGCCAAGTTGCAGACGGCACCAGGCGAGATCGGCGCCCAGCCAGGCACGCATGCGGTCGAGCCCCTGCAGCAGGCCATCACTGAAGTGCGCTTCGTACAGCGAAATCGCTTCGGCCCACTGACCTTGCATCGAGCAGACACGGGCTCGATTGAGCGGCACCAAGGAATTGAGGGACGCGGTGCCGATCAACGCATCGAAGTTGCTGGTCGACTCAAGGCTGAGCATCGCGCGGCGAGCCACCGAGGTGTCGGGCGTACCCGTCAGCATCAGCTGCCGCGCCTGGTCGGTCAGCAAGCCGGCCATGTTGTACATGATGGCACTGAGCGTCGTTTCGTCGCCTTCGGCGTTGGCATGCAGGCGAGCCTTTGCATACCAGGGCTGAGCGCTCTCGAAGCGGTTGCCGAAGTGATAGGCCAAGGCCGCCACGAGGCAGGCGCGGGCCCGTGGGCCATGGTGATCGGCATCGGCGAGTTGAAGCGCTTCCGCCACATGGCGCGCCATGGGTTCGAGGTCGTAGGCCGCGTAGTCCATGTGTGCCAGCCAGGCCGCGGCCGAGGCCTGCAAGCGCAGGTCGCGTGCGGCGCCGCTCAGTGCATAAGCACGGCGCATCCTATCGTGCGCAACGCGGTTCAAGTCGCTGAAATGACTCAGCAGCCCGTCGGCCAGGGCCACCCATGCACTCACAGCGGCATTGGACTTCAAGGCGTATTGCGCCTGCAAGGAAGCAATTACGGCACGCGCTTCGGCTAGCTGCCCCTGGCGCGCCAGCAGACCCGCTCGCTCAGCGCGCAGGCAGTCGGCCTGAACGGGTTGTGTGGCCGCTGCAATTGCGGCATCCAAGCTGCTCAGCAGACGCGATTTCATGCTGCTATGAAGTTCAGGCCGTCAGCCGTTGCAATGCTTCGCGGTACTTGGCCGCCGTCTTGTCGACCACGTCTGCAGGCAATGCGGGCGCAGGCGCCTTCTTGTTCCAAGGCTGGCCGTCGATACGCGCCTGCTCCAGCCAGTCGCGCACGAACTGCTTGTCGTAGCTCGGCGGGTTGTGGCCTTCGCGGAAAGCCGCTTCGTAGCCTTCGACCGGCCAGAAGCGCGACGAGTCGGGCGTGAGCACCTCGTCCATCAAGGTCAGCGTGCCATCGGCGTCCAGGCCGAACTCGAACTTGGTGTCGGCAATGATGATGCCCTTGGCCAGTGCAATCGCCGCCGCGGTGGTGTACAGCTTGATGGCGGTGCTGCGCACACGCTCGGCAAGGTCGGCACCGACGATCTCCTTCATGCGCCCGAATGAGATGTTTTCATCGTGGTCGCCCATCTCGGCCTTGGTCGCCGGCGTGAAGATCGGCTCCGGCAGCTTGCCCGCGTTCTTCAAGCCAGCGGGGAGCGCGACCCCGCAGACCGACTGGCTGGCCTGGTATTCGCTCCAGCCGCTGCCGGCCAGATAGCCGCGAACGACGGCTTCGACAGGCAAAGGCTTCAGGCGCTTTACGAGCATCGAACGACCACGCACCTGCTCGCGCTCGGCCGGAGACACGACGCTTTCGGGGTCGTCACCTGTCAGGTGATTGGGAACGATGCCTTCGAGGTGCGCGAACCAGAACAAGGCCATCTGCGTCAGCAAGGCACCCTTGCCAGGGATCGGCTCGCCCATGATCACGTCGAAGGCGCTGAGCCGGTCGCTTGCCAGCATCAGCATGCGGTCGTTGCCGACGGCGTAGTTGTCACGCACCTTGCCCCTCGCCAGCAACGGCAGGGACGTCAAAGAAGAATTCAGCAAGGCCGCCGTCATGAAGTGATTTCTTTCCGCACACGCCTGACGACGTGTCCCATGCGTTTTTTATGCCCGCGATTGTAGGAGGCACATTCCCCTCACCCGGCCGAAGACGGCACGGGTCCCAGGGGCATCATCAAGATGGATGACGGTCAGACCACCATCTGTGCAAGCTCGCCCTTGGCGTAGCGCTGGGCGATCTGCGTCAGGCTCTGCGACTTGATCTTGCCGGCCTGACCTTCGCAGTTGAACTCGATGTATCGCTGCTTGCAGATCGCCTTGGCGGCTTCGCGCGCCGGCTTGAGCCACTCGCGGGCATCGAACTTCTCGGGGTTCTCGGCCAGGAACTTGCGCACCGCGGCAGTCATCGCGAGGCGAATGTCGGTGTCGATGTTGATCTTGCGAACGCCGTACTTGATGGCGTGCTGGATTTCCTCGACCGGCACACCGTAGGTTTCCTTGATGTTGCCGCCGTACTGGCGAATCATGGCCAGCAGGTCTTGCGGCACGCTGGACGAGCCATGCATCACCAGGTGCGTGTTGGGAATGCGCTGGTGAATCTCTTTGATGCGGCTGATGGCGAGAATGTCGCCCGTGGGCTTGCGTGTGAACTTGTAGGCGCCGTGGCTGGTGCCGATGGCGATGGCCAGGGCGTCGAGCTGAGTGCGCTTGACGAAATCTGCGGCCTGCTCCGGGTCGGTCAGCAGCTGCTCCATGGTCATGGTGGCATCGGTGCCGTGACCGTCTTCCTTGTCGCCCTTCATGGTCTCGAGCGAGCCGAGGCAGCCCAGTTCACCCTCCACGGTCACGCCGACCTTGTGCGACATCTCCACGACCTTCTTGGTCACATCGACGTTGTATTCGTAGCTGGCGATCGTCTTGCCGTCGGCCTGCAACGAGCCATCCATCATCACCGAGCTGAAGCCCAGGTCGATGGCGCCCTTGCACACCTCGGGGTTCTGCCCGTGGTCCTGGTGCATCACCAGCGGAATATGCGGATACGCTTCGACGGCCGCCTGGATCAGGTGCTTGATGAAAGCTTCGCCAGCGTACTTGCGGGCACCGGCGCTGGCCTGCAGGATCACCGGCGAGCCCACCTCATCGGCCGCCGACATCACGGCCTGCACCTGCTCGAGGTTGTTGACGTTGAAGGCAGGGATGCCGTAGCTGTTTTCAGCGGCATGGTCCAGCAACTGGCGCATTGAGACGATAGGCATGGTGGTTCCCGGAAGTGACGAAACTGGGGTGCCGGCGCCAAACACCGGCCAGCGCGGCTGTAACCGCTCTGAAACTGAACCGATTGTAGCGACGCTCCCCCGTGAAAACCCTTCCAGGATGCGCGTCTCCCGCGCTTGAGGGGCGCCCGATCCGGAGCGCGGGATCGCAGCAACTGCGCCGGGAATGGCCCGCTTTTCCCCCTCCAGATTCGGGTCCGCAAGCCGACACTGGCCTTCCACATGGAGACCTGGGAACTGCCGTGGCACGACGACTCGACCTGAACGCTTTGACGCTGCACATCACTGCAGCCGCCGTGCAACATCCGCACGACCTCGCTCATCACCTGACGCAATCGGCCTCGATCAGCCGCAGCACGGCCAACAAGGCGCTGCAGCGCCTGGTGCAACTGGGTTGGCTCAAGCGCGAGGGCTCGGCACGCAGCCCGCACTTTCGTCCGGGGGTTATGCGCCAGGTGGTGCAGCGTTACCCGCTCGCCGGCCTGCAGGAAGACCTGCCCTGGGCCCGCGACTTCGCCCCCTTCTTTGCCCTGCCGACCGGCGTGCAGCGAATGGCACAACACATCTTCGGCGAATTGCTCAACAACGCCATCGACCACAGCGGCGGCACGAGCGTCACCGTGTCATTGCGCCAGACAGCCAGCCACGTGCAGCTGCTGGTGTCCGACGACGGCTGCGGCGTGTTCGACCAGCTGTCGCGTTCGTTCGCGCTCGACGACCCGACGCTCGCGATGCTCGAGCTGAGCAAGGGCAAGCTGACCAGCCAACCCGCCCGCCACGCCGGTCGGGGGCTCTTCTTCACCTCGCGCCTGGCTGACGTGTTCGATCTGCATGCCAACGAAGTCGCCTTCCAGCATCGCGACTGGGAAGGCAGCGGCTGGCGCCCCGGCCGTGCACTCAAGCACCAAGGCACCTCCGTCTACGCCGCGATCTCGTTGGACACGACACGCACGCTCGAATCGGTGCTGCACGCCCACAGCCTCAACGGTGCGGGCTTCGGCTTCGAGCGCACTGTCGTGCCATTGCGGCTGATGGCCTCGCCACTGGCAGGGCTCGACTCACGCGCACAGGCACGCCGCGTGGCCGCGCGCCTGAACGCATTCCGCCGCGCCGAGATGGACTTCGACGGCGTGGACACCATCGGCCACAGCTTCGCCGATGAGTTGTTCCGCGTCATGTCGCCCGAACTCGGCGACGTGGACCTTGTGCCGCTGAACGCGTCGCCGGCCGTCGCGGCGATGATCGAAAGCGTTCGCGGCGGAATCTAGCCGCAGCAGGCCGCTGCCGAGCCGGCCCGCAGCTCAGCCGATGCGCTCGGCGCGATAACCGGCTGCGCGCATCGCCGCAAGAATCTCTTCGATGTGGTCCACACCACGCGTGTGCACCACCACTTCGATCTGGACGCGTTCGACTGACACCGAGCTGAACGCACGCTGGTGCTGCACCTCATCGATGTTCGCGCCGAGCTTGCCCAGCCGCGTGGCCACATCGGCCAATGCGCCGGGCACGTCGCGCACATCAAGCCGCAAGCGAGCCAGCCGGCCCGACTTCACCATGCCACGCTCGATGATCTCGGCGAGCACCAGCGGTTCGATGTTGCCGCCGGATAGCACCAGCCCGACCTTGCGCCCCGCAAAGCGTTCACGGTGTTTCACCAACGCGGCCAAGCCGACTGCAGCGGCACCCTCGACCACCGTTTTCTCGATCTCGAGCAGCATCACGATGGCCTGTTCGATGTCGCTTTCACCAACGAGCAGCACATCGCTCACGTGCTCCTGGATCAGCGGCAAGGTCAGCGCCCCTGGTGACTTGACGCCGATGCCGTCGGCAATGGTGGCCTGCGCCACCTCTTGGTTCTGGCCGTGCGTTGCATTCCACACGGCAGGGAAGCGCTCGGTCTGCACGCCGATGATCTCGATGCCCGGCTTGAGCGCACGTGCTGCCGTGGCGATGCCACCGATCAACCCACCGCCGCCAACCGGCACCACCAAGGTGTCGAGTGTGGGCTGCTGCGCCAGCATCTCTAGCGCGATGGTGCCCTGCCCTGCAGCAACCGCCAGATCGTCGTACGGGTGAATGAGCGTGAGCCCGCTTTCACGTGCAAGCTGCACGCCGAATGCACGCGCATCGTCAAACGTGTCGCCTTCGAGCACCACCTTCGCACCGAAGCCACGTGTACGTGCAACTTTTACCGGTGCCGCAAACCGCGGCATCACGATCGTGGCCGGAATGCCCAGGCGTTGTGCGTGATACGCGACACCCTGCGCATGATTACCTGCCGACACGGCCAGCACGCCGCTCCCGCGCTCCGCTTCGGTGAGCTGCACGATCTTGTTGAGTGCACCACGCTCCTTGAACGAAGCGGTGAATTGCAGGTTCTCGAACTTGAGGAAAACCTGGCAACCCGTCATCTCGCCCAATGTGCGGGAGGGCGAGCACGGCGTCTCCAGAACCTGGCCGCGAATGCGCGCCGCGGCGGCGCGAATGTCATCGAGAGTCAGCGTTGATTCCATGCTTGCATTGTGGCCGGGCGCCAAGAACTTGCGTTGAACGCAGATCGAAACATGATGTCGGACAACACAAACCTCTCGCACTTCGTTCCGATGACCTTTTTTCGCAAGCCCGCCCCGTTCCGACTCTTCCTCCTTCTCTTCTTCATTCTTGTGACGCCCCGCTGGGCCATTGCGCAGATATCACCCAAGCCCGACGGCGTATTCCGTTCGCTGTTTGGGCTGAGCATCAGCGCAAGCGAGGGCAACACCCGCTCGGCCGCGGCCACGCTGACAGGCGAAGGCGTTCGCCAGACAGAAGACAGCAAATGGTCGCTCCTTGGCCGGTTGAACTATGCGCGAGCAGACACCGGCACCACGGCATCCAACGTGGCCGCGAGCACACAGTACGACCAGAACCTGATGAATCAGGAATGGTTCGGCTTCAGCAAGCTCGACTACTTTCGCGATCGGCCGGCCAACATCGAGTCCCGCGTCTCGGCTTACGGCGGTCTCGGCAAGCACGTGATCAAGACGGAAGAGAACACGTGGGACCTGTCTACCGGTATCGGCTACTCGGAAGACCGCTACGTGGAAGCGGCAGACGTGGCAGGCGACCTGCGCTCAAGTTACGGCCGCACGGAGCTCGTGATGATCGAAGCCTCGAACCACAAGCTGACACCGAACACCTCGGCGAGGCAGAAGTTCGAGGTCTACCCCAACATGCGCACACGCGGGGAGTACCGCACCGTGCTCGATCTGGGCTTGGCCGTGGCCATCACCGACCGCATGCAACTCACGACCGGGCTGCTGCACAGGTACAACAGCGACCCAGGCTTAGGCCTGAGGCGCAGCGACGCGCTGTTCACTACCGGCATCGCCGTCCGGTTTGATTGACGGCCCCCCAGTCGCTTCGCTCCTGCCCCCGAGGGGCGCCGCCCAGCGGCCCGGCGAAGCCGGTTCCGCGGGCGTTGCTTGATGGCGGCAATCGCTTCGCTCTGCCGTTCAGCCGACGAGGCAAACTTTGAGCATGTTGGTACCACCGGGGTAACCCATCGGTTCACCACAGGTGATGGCGTAGGTGTCGCCTGGCCGCAGCACGCCGCTCGCAACGAGCAAGGACTCGGCGTGCTTCAGTGCCTCATCACGGTCGGTGAAGTTGGGCATCAGCACTGGCTGCACATTGCGGTACAGCGCCATGCGGCGCTGGCTAGCGATCTGCGAGGTCAGGCCGAAGATCGGCAGGTGGATGCGATGGCGGCTCATCCACAACGCGGTCGAGCCGGATTCAGTCAACGCGAGGATGGCCTTGCAGCCCAGATGAAAAGCCGTGAACAACGCGCCCATCGCGATGGACTGGTCGATGCGGCCGAACTTCTTGTTGGTGAAGCTGGCATCGAGTGCGATCTCTTCGGCAGCCTCGGCCTCGACGCAGATGCTCGCCATCATTTCCACCGTTTCCACCGGGTACTTGCCAGCGGCCGTCTCGGCGCTGGTCATCACCGCGTCGGTGCCGTCGAGCACGGCGTTCGCGACGTCGCTCACCTCGGCGCGCGTGGGCACCGGGTTGACGATCATCGACTCCATCATCTGCGTCGCGGTGATGGTCAGGCGGTCCATCTCACGCGCCATCTTGATCATGCGCTTCTGCAGCGCCGGCACGGCCGCGTTGCCCACCTCAACCGCCAGGTCACCACGCGCGACCATGATGCCGTCGCTCGCACGAATGATGGATTCGAGCGCGGGAATCGCTTCGCTGCGCTCGATCTTCGCGATCAGCGCCGGCTTGTGGCGCCACGGTTCGCCGGCCACATTAGCAAGCTGGCGCGCCATTTCCATGTCGGTCGAGTTCTTGGGGAAGCTCACCGCGAGGTACTCACACTGGAAGCTCATCGCCGTCTTGATGTCTTCCATGTCCTTGGACGTCAAGGCCGGTGCAGTGAGACCGCCGCCCGCCTTGTTGATGCCCTTGTTGTTGGACAGATCGCCGCCGACCACCACCGTGGTGTGCACCTCCTGGCCACGCACGACGTCGACGGTAAGCTTGATCAAGCCGTCGTTGAGCAGCAGCGTGTCGCCGGGGCGCACGTCGCGCGGAAGCTCCTTGTAGTCCAGGCCCACACGCTCGTTGGTGCCCAGCTCCGACATGCCGCCGTCGAGGATGAACTTCTGCCCGCGCTCCAGCACCGTCTTGCCGCCTTCGAACTTGCCGACGCGGATCTTCGGGCCTTGCAGGTCGGCCATGATCGCGACCTCTTTGCCACACGACTTGGCCACCTCGCGCACCAGCGTCGCGCGGTCGATGTGATCTTGCGCCGTGCCGTGCGAGAAGTTGAGTCGCACGACGTCGACGCCGGCGCGGATCATCCGTGCGAGCACGTCGGGTGAGCTGGAAGCAGGGCCGAGGGTGGCAACGATCTTGGTAGCGCGGGGCATCGTGAAGTCTCCGTTCTTTTCTTGGGTTGGCGTCTCGGACCGATCAGCCCTGTGCGCGTTTCTGCAGGATTTCGAAGGCTGGCAAGGTCTTGCCTTCCAGCACTTCAAGGAAAGCACCGCCGCCTGTGGAGATGTAGCCCACCTGCTTCTCGATGCCGTATTTGGCGATGGCAGCCAGCGTGTCGCCACCGCCGGCAATGCTGAATGCGCTCGACTCGGCAATTGCACGCGCCAGCGTTTCGGTGCCGTTCGCGAAGGCGTCGAACTCGAACACACCGACGGGGCCGTTCCAGACGATGGTGCCGGCCTTCCTCAGCATGTCGGCCAGCAACGCGGCGGTCTGCGGGCCAATGTCGAGGATCAGGTCGTCGGCTTGCACGTCGGCCACGGCCTTGACCGTGGCGGGCGCATCGGCCGCAAATTTCTTGGCAGTGACCACGTCGGTCGGGATCGGCACTGCGGCGCCACGGGCCTTCATCGCCTCGATGACAGCCTTCGCTTCACCCAGCAAGTCGGGCTCGGCCAATGAATGGCCGATGGGCAGGCCAGCGGCGAGCAAGAAGGTGTTGGCGATGCCGCCACCGACGATCAGCTGGTCAACGTTCTTGGCGAGCGCCTGAAGAATCGTCAGCTTGGTGCTGACCTTGCTGCCGGCCACGATGGCCACCAGCGGGCGCTTCGGGTTGGCCAGCGCCTTGGTGATCGCATCGATCTCGGCTGCGAGCAGCGGGCCGGCGCAGGCGATTTTGGCGAACTGCGCAATGCCGTAGGTCGAGGCCTCGGCGCGGTGGGCGGTACCGAAGGCGTCGTGCACGAAGATGTCGCAGAGGGCAGCCATCTTCTTGCTGAGTTCTTCGCTGTTCTTCTTCTCGCCCTTGTTGACGCGGCAGTTCTCAAGCATCACGAGCTGGCCGGGCGCGACGCTGACGCCGTCGATCCAGTTGGCCACGACCGGGATGTCGCGTCCCATCAGCTCACCCATGCGCTTGGCCACGGGCGCCAGGGAGTCTTCGGGTTTGAACTCGCCCTCGGTCGGCCGGCCGAGATGCGAGGTGACCATCACCGCAGCGCCCGCCTTCAAGGCGAGCTCGATGCACGGAATGGAAGCACGAATGCGGGTGTCTTCGGTGATGTGGCCGGCATCGTCGAGCGGCACGTTCAGGTCGGCGCGGATGAACACGCGTTGGCCCTTGGCCTGCCCGCGGGCGGCGATGTCTTCGAATCGGAGAACGTTCATGGTGGCGAAGCGTAGTAGGGATTCCAGAATCGCCCTATTGGACACCAGCAATGCGAGCGCCGGTTACCAACCCATTACAAGCTTCAGAGGGATCAGCACCACCATGCCGCTGACGATGGTGCCGAGGATGCCGCCACGCCAGAAGAAATAGGCGGTCGACACCGCCACGGCATAGAGCCGGGCGTCTTGCCAGGTGGAGATGAGCTGGCCTTGTGTCATCACTACTTCAGGCACGACCACGGCGGTCAATGCTGCCAGCGGGGCGTAGCGCAGACCGCGCTTGACCCAGTCCGGCAAGACCATTTCCTGTTCGGACACGAGAAAGAACGCACGCGTGACCACTGTGATCACGGTCAGCCCGACGATGGTGATGAAGGCGTAGCTGTCGCTCATGCCGTGGCCCTCTCGTTCGCCTGGCCGACGGCGGGCTGCAACTTGCGACGGCCGAGCGCGGTCAGCACGCGGCGCCCCGCATCACCGCCACCATCGATCATCAGACCCACGCAGATCGCAGCCGCAATGGCCACCACGATGTGCAGGCGGAACGGCAGCGCAAAGGCGGCCACCGCTGCGGCGCCGGCAATCACGGCGGCCAGGGCGGTCGCACGGTCCGAGAGCAGCGAATAGGTCAACCCCAACAAGGCGAGCACGCCGGCAAAACCAAGCCCCCAGTGCGTGGGGATCACATCGGCGAGCAGGATGCCCGCGACCGAGGGCAGCTGCCACGCCAGCCAGTTGGTGGTCGACGCGCCCATGAAATATTCGACTTGGCCGTCGTCGTCGCGCGGTTCGGGGAATCGCTTCATGAACAGCACATAGGTCAGGTCGCCGCTCACGTAGCCGAACAACAGGCGCTGGCGCAAGGGGTAACGCATGAAGTAAGGCCGCCACTGTGCGCTGAAGATGACGAAGCGCAGGTTGATGCACACCGCCGTGGCCCAGATCACCCAGATCGGCGCGGCCACCATCATCAGCGGGATGACGGCCAACTGCACGCTCCCGGCGAACACCGTGAAGTTCATCAACAGCGCCAGCGGGATCGACAGCCCGCTCTTGACCATCGCCACCCCGGTCACCAGGCCCCAGGCGGCGATGCCCAGGCTGACCGTGCTCATCTCACGTGCGCCGGCCCGGAATTGCGGATGGCGCAACGTGTCTCGAAGTGAATGCATGGGCGGCATTTTCGCCCGCATTCAACTTCAACGCCGGCTCAGGGGGCAAACTCCACGGCCACTTCGCGTGTGTCTGTCACACCTTGGGCGTCGACCACGCTGAGCACGTAGCGGCCGGCGGTGGGCGGCGACCAGCTCAGGTCCTTGCCGGCCTGGGCCTCTCCGACAAACGCGGCGTCGGCAAACCAATACAGCGGACCGGCCTGTGCAGCATTGGCACGCAGGCTCAGCGGCGTCGGGTGGGCGATGCGCAGCACGTAGTTCGCGCCGCGCAGCGGTGCGACGATCTGCGGGCCATCGGCCACCGCCAAGGCATCGGTGCGCATCGCCCCGCAGCGTGCCACGGGCGGGATGCGCCTTGGCAAACCGGCCTGCGCGAACAGCTGCAGCATGTCGGTGCCCCAGAACTCGAACACCTCGCTGCGCACGCCCGGGCCCGGGGCACAAACGGCACGGCCGCTGGCCTGGTCGATGAGCACCTCGCGGTGCAGAGTGCTGACCTTGATGGGCGACTTGCCCGGGATGAACCAGGTGCTTGCGAGGTCCTTGCAATACGCATTCGGCAGGTCGCCGCTCGCCGCGCATACCTGGACGCGCGCCAGGTTGGCAGGCGCGGTGGTCGCCATCGCGCCCGGGTCCAGGCCCTGGCTGCGCAGGCTGTCGACGATATTGAAGAACAGCGGCGCCGCGGTCTGCACACCGACGAAGGCCGCGTTGGAGCTGCCATCGAAATTACCGACCCAGACCACCAGCACGTAGCGACCAAACACCCCGGCCGTCCACGCGTCGCGGAATCCCCAAGAGGTGCCGGTCTTCCACGCGACGCCGGGAAATGCCGGAACGCCGGTGTCGGGTCTCGGGTTGCGCGACAGCATGTCGAGCGTGACGAAGGCGGCTTCCGGGGTCAGCAGGCGCAGCGGCTTCTTCTGTTGATCTTCGCTGACGAACGACAGCGGAGACAGCTCGCCGGCATTGGCGAGCGTGGCGTACAGCGTGGCCAACTCTTCCATGCTGAGCTCTCCGCCGCCCAGCGTGAGCGCGAGGCCGTAGTGCTGTTCGCTGGCGAGCTTGCTGACGCCCGCCTGCTTGAGAAAGCCGTACAGCGTCGGCTGCGACAAACGCGCCGACACCGACACGGCCGGGATGTTGCGGCTCTTGATGAGCGCTTCTTGCGCCGTGATCGGCCCCTCGAAGCGGCCGTCGAAATTCTCCGGGCTGTAAGTGCCGAAGCTGGTGGGCGCGTCTTTCAGGATGGTGCGCGGGTGCAGCACGCCTTGATCAAACCCCAGGCCATAGATGAAAGGCTTGAGCGTGGAGCCTGGCGAGCGCTTGGCCGTGGTGGCATTGACCTGGCCGTCGATCGCCTCGTTGAAGTAGTCGGCCGAGCCGACCCACGCCTTCACCTGCATCGTGGACGCATCGACCAGCAAGGCAGCGGCGTTGCGCACGCCCACCGATTGCCGGCGTTCGATGAACTGGTTGATGGCACGCTCGACCGCCGCCTGCGTCGGGCCGTGCAGCGACAAGGTGGTTTGCGGCTGAGCCGGCAATTGCGCGAGCAGCGTCTGCACCGCATGCGGTGCACCGAAAGGCAGCTGCTTGACCGAGCGCAGCTTGAGCGGCAAATCCATCTCGGCCTCGCGCGTGGCGAGGGCGCCATGCTGCCGCAACCACGTTTGCCAAAGGCGCTCGCGGGCGCCTTGCAAGGCGATGGGCCAGGCCGCTTCGCCAGCGCCTCGGCGATTGGGGTTCTGCGGAATCACCGCCAGCGCCAGCGATTCGGGCAGCGACAGATGCGCCGCCCGCTTGCCGAAGTAGACGAGGCTGGCGGCGCCCACACCTTCGATGTTGCCGCCATACGGCGCCAGGTTGAGGTACGCCTCGAGAATGTCGCGCTTGCTGTAGCGCGCTTCCAGCCACAACGCCGCGGCGATCTGCTTGAGTTTGCCCTGCGCGCTGCCGCTGTCGATGCGGTAGAGCCGGCGTGCGAGTTGCATGGTTAGCGTGGAGGCACCGCGCCGCGTGCCGCCGCTGTAGCTCGTCCACGCGCCGCGCGCCAGGCTCACCGGGTTCACGCCGGGGTGCCAGCGGAACCACCGGTCTTCGTAGAGCTGAACCGCATCGACCAGGCGGGGTTCGATCTGGTCCAGCGGCGTCCACACGCGGTATTGCTCGTCGGCCGCCAGCGTGATGCGCAGCAGTGCGCCGTCGCTGCTGTAGAAGGCGCGCGACAACGCAGCCCGTTGCTGCAGCGGCGGAGCCGGCCACAAACGCAGTGCCAGCAGGCAAAGCGCCAGGGCAAGCCCCGCAACGATGACCCCGCGCAGCTTCACTTCGCGGTGGGCCCTGTCACGACAATGCGGCCGGCCAGTGAGCGCGCCTGCTTGTCGCGCTCGTACATCGACTCGGCGTAGGCAGGCGGCACGGTGAACTCTCCCGTGTTGGTGGCGCGCAGCTTGTAGCTATAGGTCTGCACGCTGCCCGAGGCGCTGCTGTAGATCACCACGCGGTCTTCGCGCACATCGGCGTACTCGAGCGACGGCCCGTTGACCGTGCTGGCGGCACCGTTCGCGTCGCGGCTCTGCACCGGCTCGAAACCGCCTGGCAGCAGGTCGGTCAACGCAACGCTGGGCACGCTGTTGCCTGAACCGCCACCGATGGCACGCAGGCTGAGCTTCACCGTCACCTCGTCACCGAGCTTGACGGAGGTGACGGGTTTGCCGTCGGCGCCCACGTACTCGCGCAACACCTCCATGCCCGCCTTCAATTCCTGCGTGGGCGGCGTGCGGTCGAAGCCACTCTGCGTGGCGCTGTAGTAGGTGGTGTTGCGCGTGTCGTTGGCGAGCTTGAGCTTCACCGTGCCCGGCCGGATGGCGGCTCGCGGCAGCAGGTTGGCTGGCAGCGCAAGCTCGCTGGCGGCGCCTTTGGCGTCGTACTGCGTGACCGACAGCTTGCCCATCGCATCGGCGCCGAGCGTGCGCGCCATCGCCTCGAATGCAAGCACGGTGTAGGCCGACGACAGCGTGTTGAACGAACCGCGGCTCAGCGGCGCCACGAAACGGCCCATGGTCTGCGGCGACAGCGCCTTCAGCTTGGCCGGGAAGTGGCGGGCGATGAGGTACAGCGTCTGCGCATCCCGCACCACCGGGTCGTAGTACGGCCACCAGCGGTACGGCGCGGTGTCTTTCTCGCTCGCGGTGAGCAGGCCGTCCATCAGCTCGGTGGCCGGCTTCTCCTGCTTCAGCAGCTGGTAGGTGGCCGCGAGGTAGGCCGCCGTCGAATCGGCCTGCCATTCCTTCGCGAACTTGGCGTCCAGCGTTTCGCGCAGGCTCGCCACCAATGGTGTGGTGACGGCGCCGTTGCGCGTGAGCAGGTAGATCGCGTAGGCGCGGGTGCGGGCCGAGCCCAGATCGGCCGGGTTGCTGGCGGCGAGCGCCTGTGCGTAGTCGAGGCCACGGCGCAAGATGTCGGGCGGGACGCTGACGCCGGAGATCTCCAGCTCGCGCGCTTCCAGCAGCATGTGGACTGCGTAGATCGACGCGAACTCATCGGCTTGCACCGATGCGCCCCACAGCCCGAAGCCGCCCTGCGCGTTCTGCCGTGAACGCAGCACACGCAGCGCCTCGTCGAAGGCCTTGGCCGCAGCTGCAGGTGTGCTGGCACCGAACTCGGGCCGCTTGGCCAGCACCAGGGCCGGCAGCACGCGGCTCACCAGCTGCTCGGTGCACTGATGCGGAAAACTGTCGAGGTAGCTCATGAGGCCCGGCGCCATGGCGAGCGGCAACGCAGAGATCGCCACCTCCTGCTTGCGGAACTCGGGCAGCAGATCGCGCGGCACCGCCACCTCGGTCGAACCGGTGAAGCTCCCCAGCGCGAGCGTTGTCGCACGCGGCGTGGCAGGGCGCACGCTGATGTCCAAGCGGCGCGTGGCCGACTTGCCGCTCGACTTGTCACCGAGCGAACTCGTGAACTCGAGCGTGGCCGAGCCGAGGCTGGCGGTCTGTGCGTCCTTCACCTTCAGGCGGTAGGTGGCCACGGCTTCACGCATCGGGCTGATCTTGAGCGTCTGGCTCGCCGGGCCCACGACCTCGAAGGTGGCGGCCGGCTTCAGCACCAGTTGCACCGGCGAGTCCTTGGCCGAACCGGTGACGTTGTTGGCCACGCCCACCGACACATCGAACTGGTCGCCCGGCGACACCGCCAGCGGCAGGTTGGGCGAGAGCACGAAGTCGCCGCGCACCAGCGCCTTGTCTTGCGCAACGCCGACCGAGCCCTCGTTCACCGCAACGGCCATCACACGCAGCGTGCCGTTGAAGTGGTCAGGCACGGTGTAGCTGAACTCCTTGTCGCCGTTCACGTCGACGATGCCAGACCAGTACACGGCCGGTGCCTCGCCCTTGCGCTTGAAGGGGTTGAGGAAGCGCGCATTGGCGCTGCCCTCGTCGCCGCCGGGCGCCGACTGCGCCATCAGCCGCTTGAACTCCGGCAGCAGCAAGTCGAGGATCTGTGACGTGCGCACCTCGAGCGCCCGCTTCTGGAAGAAGTGGCCCAGCGGGTCGGCCGCCTGGTAGCGCGCCACCTGCAGGATGCCTTCGTCAATCGCGAACACGATGGCGCGCGTGGGCTGGTCGCTGCTGAGCCTGATCTTCAAGTCCTGGCCCGGCTTGGTGAGTTCGGGCACAGCGAGCTTGAGTGTTTGCGTGCGCTGCGCCAGGCTGGTCGCGAAGGGCACCACGCCATAGCTCAGCGGGCTCATGAAGATCTCGTCCGACGCCGGGTCTCGCACGAACTGCACGCTCACATAGCCGTTGCCTTCGAAGTCTTTCGGCAGCCTGATCTTTTGCACGGACGCCGTCGTCGTGGTCTTGAACCATTGCTGCGCGAACACCTTGTCGCGCTCGATGGTGATGAGGCCGGCGCCGACGTAGGGCGCACGAATGCTCAGCTCGATCTCTTCGCCAGGCTCGTAGTCCTTCTTGTTGAGAGTGAGCTGCAGCTCGGCGTTGCGCTCCAGCGAGCGCGTCACGTTGCCCTTGCCGGCCACGCTGTAGTCGATGCGGCTCAGCTCCAGGCCGCTCGCATCGCGCAGCACGTAGCTGTAGTTGCCGGCCTTCTTGGTGTCGAGCGTCAACGCGTAGCCGCCGACTGACAGCGCCAGTGGCTGCTCAGAGATCGTCGACTCCTTCTTGCGCGACTCGTAACGGTAGGTGTCGTTGGGCTGGCGCATCAGCACCGACACCGTCTTGCGCTCGATGAGCTGCAGCGTCAGGTCAGGCGCAGCGGCCTTCTTCGCCTGCGGATCGATCGCGATCCACTGGCTTACGCGTTTGCTGCCGAGCGACACAAACCCCAGGTCGCCGTCGTTCTTTACACCGACGAGGAAGGGCCGCTCCGACACCAGCGCATTCGTCTCGGCCGAGACGCTGCGCCCCCCTTCGGGCTCGAACACCTTGGCCAGCAAGCTCAGGCGGTAGGTGGCTTTCTCGAAGCGGTTGAGCTTGAGGTCGAACTCGGCGTCGCCGTTCGCATCCGTCTTGCCTTCAGGCAGGTTGTCACTCGTTCCTTCCTTCGCACGCTGCGGGTCGTAGAACTGGTAGTCGGGGTAACCGCGGAAGGCTGGCCAGGTCGGGCTCAGCGTCATCGCCAGCTCGACACGGCGGTTCTCGGCCGGCGTGCCGAACAGGTTTTGCGCGTTGATGCGTCCCTTCAGGTCCTTGGGTGCAATCCACCCATCGCTCAACGGCACTGACAGCTGGGCAGTCACCTTCATGCGGTCGGGCATGAACTCTTGCACCTTGACCGTGGTCGAGCCGATCTGGCGCTCCACCTTGTCGTCTTTCACGATGTTGAGGTTGATCGTGTAGTTGCCGGTCGGCGAGGTGGCCAGCGTGCTGTGATTCAGCTCGGCGAAGCCGCCCGCCGCGAGGCGCAGCCGTTCGCGCTTGACCGTCAGGCCGCGCGCATCGAGCACCTCGGCCTCGAGCGGCAGGCCGGCCAGCGTCTTGTGCCAGTCGGCGGCCTTGACGATCATGCCGATGTGCATCGATTCGCCCGGGCGGTAAATGCCGCGGTCGGAGAAGAGGTAGGCGCTCAGCTGGTCGCTGGTGCGTGCGTTCTGCAAGCCGCCCACGTCGAAGCGCGACAGGTCGAGGTTGCGGTCGCTGCGGTTGAGCGGCATGAAGCTCATGTCGCCGCCCTTGCGCACCATCAGCAGCAAGGGCGCGCGCTCGCGCGTCAGGCCTTCGAGCTTGTCGAAGTGCGCGCGTCCGCTGGCGTCGGTCGCCTGGTTGAAAAGCGTGCTGCCGTTCTTGGCAACCACCTCGACATTGGCGCCCGCCACCGGCAGGCCGGTGAAGAGCGATTGCACGAACACATCACGCGAGCCATCGGTGGACTGCTTGACCACGATGCCGAGATCGGTCACCAGCACCAGGCGGCGCTGCTGCAGGCTGCTCGGGTCGACGTTCGACTGGGATTCCGGCTGCGCTTCGCTCTCGTTGCTTTCGCTGTTCTCGGTGTTGTTCTCGCTGCTGTTCTCGGTCTCGGTGCTCTCGCCGGGCTTCGCGTCAGCCGTCTTCGGGTCGAAGCCTGCAATCTTCAACAGGAACAAGCCCTTGCGTTGCTCGCCGTCCTTGGCCAGGTATTCGGCCAGATCGATGGCTTCGTAGTGCGCCTTGCCCGGTGGCAGGTCGCCGAGCTTGACCGTGCGCTCGAAGCGATCAGTCAGGTTGTCGGCCCCGAAACTGCCGAGGAAATCAGGGTTGGCGTAGCTGCCCTGCGATTGCGAAACGAGGTGCTGCAATTGGTTGGGCTGCACGCGGCCGACTTCGATCTTCAAACCCGGCAGATCGCGCACCAGTACGGCCAGCTTCTTCTCGCCGCTCATCGGCAGCAGCGCACCTTCGCTCAGGATGCGCAGTTCGGGCGGGTACGGCGGCATCGTGACGAGTTGCTGTGCGCGGTCGCGCATCAGGTAGCCACCGAAAGACTTGAACTTCGGCTCGACCTGCACATAGACCACGCGCCCCACGTCGGCGCGCAGCTTGAAGCTGTGGGTGTCGGTGTAGTCGCGCTCTGCCGGCACCGGCGACAGCGGGAGCTTGGTCGACGCGGCGAGGACGGTGGCCGTGATCTCCTTGATGTCCGACCACGCATAGGGCTCATCGCCCTGCTCGTCCTTTTTGATGTCGGGGTTCTTCAGCGGCAGCACCCAGGCCGACACGTTCTTCGCGAGTTCGCGCTCATGCACCAGCTGTGAGGTGTGGATGACCAGCACATGCTCGGGCTCGAAGCGCTCGTTGGTGACCACCAGCGGCGTCACCTCGGTGATGCTCAGGCCGTATTGGCCCGGCACGGCGATCGATTGGTTGAGCTTGGCGCCGCTGCCAGTGCCACCGGCCTGAGCGAGCACGCCCTTGTCGACCGTCAGCGTCAGCTGTGTGGATTCTTTCGGCACGGCAAGTTGCGCCGAATGCACGTAGGCGTTGAGCTTGAGCTTGTCGTACGAGACGGTGAAGGGAGTCGTCTCTCGGCCCACGCCCAGCACGCCTTCGGCCTGCCCCGACAAGCGCAGCTCGATGCGTTTTTCCAGCTCGGCCGCGTTGACGGGGTGGCTGAAGTGCAGCTCGAACACGCCTTTCTTGAGATCGGGGTTCTGCGGGTCCTGATAGAACTCCGCCTTGCGGATCTTGGCGACGAACGGCGCGCTGCTGAAGGCGAAGTCGTAGGTCTCCAGTTGCATCTGCGGCGCAAACAATTCGCGGCCCATGCTGGCCTTGAACTCGACGCCGACGGGCCACTCGTGCTTGGGTTCGAAGCTCAGGTGGCGGTCGTCCTGCCACTTCCAGCTGCCGTCAACGGCGGGCGTGACCGTGATGCCTGTTTCGACCGGTTTTCCGACCGCAGACAACGCGGCGACCGATTCATTGAAGCTGACGACAACGCCCTGCGGCCCGCCGCCATTGGCGAAATCCGTGAGCGCCGGGCCGCTGACGGAGAGGCTTACTTCAACCGGCTTCGGGCGCGCCTGCCACCATGTGTAGGTGTGATATCCGGCCACACCGGCCGCGACCAGACCTGCGGCAATGGCCGCGCTGATCCGCGGGTGCTGCTTGACTGTCAGGTGCGTCGCTTGGAAGCCCTGGCTGGTACGCCTGCCACACCAACGCAGCCACGGCGGGGCGTTCCACACGCCCACCAGCATTCCCAGCCACGCGCTGGCGTGGCCCCAAACGAGCTTGATCGCTCCCATGTCCGCTCCCTGATGTTGTGCTGGAGATCAGTGACCCACGCCACGTCAAACCGGGTCGCATCTTGCCGGACAAAGAAGCAGGGATCGGGAAGGCTCCGTGAAGCCGATGTGAAGTACGCCGCGCGGCACGCGGGTCAGGCGATCAGGAGTCGTGGCTCTTGGGCTCGCGTGCCTTGCTGCCAGCACCCGACTTGGCGGGGCGCTTCTCGCCGGAAGGCAGAGCCCCTTCGGGCAAAACCTCAGCGGGCTTGATGTCCACCTTGGCTTCGGCTTTCGATTCAGCCTTGGCTTCAGCCGATTTGGCTTCGGATTTGGCAGCCATCACTTGCGATGGCACGGCCTCGATCTTGTTCTCGCGCATGTAGTCGTTCATGTCGCGCCAGCCGGCGAAGATCGACGCTTTGTCGGCCTTCTTGTTCAGTGCGTAGCAGTCTTCGATGGCGCGGCCCGCATGGCGGCAGGCGCCACCAATGGCCTTGCCTTCGGCTTCTTTCGCAGCCGCCAGTTTTTCAGCCGCTTCACCGCCAAGCATGTCGCAGCCCGACAGCGCGGTCGCGGCCAGCAGGATGGAAATGCAAAGGGTGTGTCGCATGACAGGCAGGGTCAGAGTTCTGACTCCATTGTCTGCATGCCGCGCCGCGGGATCGGGTTCAAAAGCGGGGCGAACACCCCGCTTTTCTCGCCGCCCGCTGATTACCGCTCAGACCATGGCCAGCAGGCGCTCGACGCGTTCTTCGGTCGACGGATGGGTGGAGAACAGCCCACGCAGCCCGCCACCGGAGAGCGGGTTCATGATCATCATCTGCGCCGTTTCGGGGTGGCGCTCGGCGGCTTCCATCGGCATGCCTTGCGCGTAGCGATGGATCTTTTGCAGCGCACTGGCCAAGGCCTGCGGGTCGCCGGAGATCTCGGCACCGCCACGGTCGGCCTCGAACTCGCGCGCACGGCTGATGGCCATCTGGATCAGGCTGGCGGCCAGAGGCGCCAGTAGCATCACCAGCAGGCCGACGATGGGGTTGTGCGGCCGGCCTTCACTGTCGCGCCCGCCGAAGAACATGGCGAAGTTGGCCAGCATCGAAATGGCACCGGCCATGGTGGCGCTGATGGTGCTGATCAGGATGTCGCGGTGGCGCACGTGAGCCAGCTCATGCGCCATCACGCCGCGCAGCTCGCGTGCGCTCAGTGCGCGCAGGATCCCGGTCGTGGCTGCGACCGCGGCGTTCTCGGGGTTGCGGCCGGTGGCGAAGGCGTTGGGCGCGTCTTCGTTGATGAGGTAGACGCGCGGCATCGGCAGTTGCGCGCGTTGCGCCAGCTCTTGCACCATGCGATAGAACTGCGGCGCACTGGTCTCGTCGACCTCTTGCGCGTTGTACATCTTGAGCACCAGCTTGTCTGAGAACCAGTAGCTGAAGAAATTCATGCCCAGGGCCAGCAGCAACGCGAACATCATGCCGGTACGCCCGCCGATGAGCGCGCCAATGGCCATGAACAGCGCCGTGATGGCGGCCATCAGCACGGCGGTCTTGAGCAGGTTGAACATGGAAGGGACTCCTTGAATGCCTCTGCCGCATCAGATGCGGGCGGCCGTCAGGAGTTCAACCGGCCGCCGTCGCGAAGACCTGGCCCGGCTGGACCGGCTTGCCTTGCAGAAACTGCCGGGCCGGCAAACGCTTGCCGCCGGGGCGCTGCAATTCGGTGAGGAGCAGCGCGCCATCGCCACTGGCGACGGTGATGCCATCGTCAGTGACTGCCAACACGGTGCCGGGCGTTCCACTCGCGTTCACCACCTGGGCTCGCCAGAGCTTGATCGCTTCACCGCTTAGCTGCCCGCTTGCGCCGGGGAAGGGGTCGAAGGCACGGATGCGGCGCTCGATCGTTGACGCCGGGAGCGCCCAATCGATTGCGGCCTCGGCCTTGTCGATCTTGTGTGCGTAGGTCACGCCCTCTGCGGGCTGGGGTGTCGGCTTGAGCCCTCCGCAGGCGGCCAACTCCAGCGTCTCGACGATCAGGCGCCCGCCGAGCGTGGCAAGGCGATCGTGCAGCGAGGCGGTGGTGTCGTCGGGAGCGATGGCAACGGACTCGGTCAGCAACATGTCGCCCGTGTCCAGCCCGGCGTCCATTTGCATGATCGTGATGCCGGTGCGCGCATCGCCCGCCTCGATGGCGCGGTGGATGGGCGCGGCACCGCGCCAGCGAGGCAGCAGGGACGCATGGATATTCAAGCAGCCGCGCGGAGGCAGGTCCAGCACCCACTGCGGGAGGATCAAGCCATAGGCAGCGACGACCATCACGTCGACCTGCGCCGAGAGCAAGGCTTCGCGGGCCTGGGCCGCATCGTCCGGGTACTTGCCGTCGAGGCGCAGGCTGCGCGGCTGCGCCACGGCCATGCCGTGTGCCTGCGCCGTGGCCTTCACCGGCGATGGATTCAGCTTGAGTCCGCGTCCCGCCGGGCGGTCAGGCTGGGTCAGGACGAGCGGAATGTCGAAGCCGGCGGCCTGCAGCCGCGCGAGCGCCACTTCGGCGAACTCGGGTGTGCCGGCAAAGGCCAGCCTCATGGGCGCTGCTCGTCGCGGGTCTTCTTCAACATCTTGTTCTTGATGCGATCGCGCTTGAGGGCGCTGAGGTATTCCACGAACACCTTGCCCATCAGGTGGTCCATCTCATGCTGGACGCAGATCGACAACAAGCCTTCAGCTTCGAATTGGTAGGTCTCGCCGGCACGGTTGAGCGCGCGCACGCTGACCCTCTCATGCCGCGGCACCTTGTCGTAGATGGCCGGCACGGAGAGGCAACCCTCGTCAGCCAGGCTCATCTCTTCGCTTTGGGCAATCAACTCGGGGTTGATCAGCACGTGCGGGTCGTTACGCGTGTCCGAGGTGTCGATCACGATCACCCGCTCATGCACGTCGACCTGGGTGGCGGCAAGGCCGACGCCATCGGCGGCATACATGGTCTCAAGCATGTCGTCGACCAGTTGCCGGATGCGGTCGTCGACCTGGGCCACGGGTTTTGCAACAGTGTGGAGGCGGGGATCGGGGTACCGAAGAATGGCGAGCTTTGACATGGAATCAAGGATGGAGAGCCTGTGGGCAGCACACAACGCCGGCCGGTGTGACACGCAGCACAACAAAGGTATCGGCGGGTGACTTTCGTTGCGATATCAATGGTTTAGAGGCAGAATCTGCGAAACTGAATGAACATTTTCGCCGAACTGCGGGCACCTTGCCGCACAAGGCTCAGTAACCGCACAGCCCAGCATTGTGCTTGTGTGTGCGCCCGGAGACTTAAGTTCATGACCCGAAGCACCCGTTCCGCCCTGACTTTCTTCCGGGCTTCTGCGATCACTGTGGCGCTCGGCGTTTGCCTCGGTGCAATGGCCGCCGAACCCAATTTCCCGATCACCCAAAAGCAGCGCAGCACGGCGAAACAGGTCGCTGAGACCGGCGTCCCCCTGTCCGAACTGAACGAAAACGCGCCAGACAGCTACGTCGTCAAGTCGGGCGACACGCTGTGGGGCATCTCCGGCATGTACCTCAAGAGTCCGTGGCGTTGGCCCGAGCTGTGGGGCATGAATCTGGATCAGATCCGCAACCCGCACCTGATCTACCCGGGTCAAAACCTATATCTGGTCAAAACCAACGGCCGCGCGTCGTTGCGGGTTGGCGACGGCAGTGAAGGTGGCTCCGGCCGCCTGTCGCCTCGCGTTCGCAGCAGCGACCTGGGCAATGGCATTCCCTCCATCTCCTTGAACCTGATCGAGCCGTTCCTGAACGAGGCGGTGATCTTCGATGAGAACGAATTGGCCAAGGCACCGCGCATCGTCGGCGCCCAAGAAGGCCGCGTGTTCCTGTCTCGTGGAGACTTGGCCTATGTCCGGGGCGATCTTGGCCAGAGCCGCAATTTCCGCGTCTTCCGTGAACCGCGGCCGCTGAAAGACCCAACGACTGGCGAAGTGCTCGGATACGAAGCCATCTATTTGGGCGTGGCCGAGTTCACGCGCAAGGGCGACAGCAGCAAGGGCGATATCGTGCCAGACACGTTCACGCTGACGACTGTGCGCCAAGAGATCCGCGCTGGAGACAAGCTTTCGCCTGTGCCGTCGCGCGAGTTCATCAACTATGTGCCGCATGCGCCGGGCAAAGAGATTTCCGGTCAGATCGTCTCGGTGTACGGCGAGGCAGTCACCGCTGGTCAGAACCAGATCGTCGCGCTCAATCGCGGCAGCAAAGACGGCATGGAAAACGGACACGTGCTCGCGTTGTGGCGGGATGGCGAGCGCACCGTCGACAAAACCGATGGCAACGCCAAGATCAAGCTGCCCGATGAACGCCATGGCAGTCTGTTCGTCTTCCGGGTGTTCAACCGCATGTCATATGCCTTGATCCTCTCGGTTCAGGTGCCCGTCAGCGCAGGCGATCGCTTCACGCAACCCTGACGCCGAAGAGAGGGCCGGCTCGGCCCTCTTCTGACAATGGACCGCGACGAACTCGCCGCCTGGTTGCGGCTCATCGAGACACCGCAAGTTGGCCGTGAGACCGCGCGCAAACTGCTTGCCGCTTTTGGCTCTCCGTACGCCGTGTTGGCGGCCACGACGGCGGCGCGTCAACAAGTAGTCCCTGCAGAAACTGCCAAAGCGTTCGGCGAGATTTCCGACACGCTGCAGGCGCTGATCGACACCACCGTCGCATGGCTGGCTGCAGGTACAGACGAGGCACCAAGACAAGTGGTCACTCTCGGTGACTCTGGCTACCCTCAGGCACTTCTCGAAACAGCCGACCCTCCGTTGCTGCTATACCTGCAGGGAAACTCCGCGCTGCTTAGTACCCCAGCGCTGGCTGTTGTCGGCAGTCGCAACCCCACGCCTCAAGGCAAGGAAAACGCTCGCTCGTTTTCGGCACACCTCAGCCAGGCGGGGCTGACGATTGTTTCGGGCATGGCCATGGGTATTGATGGTGAGGCACACGAAGGCGGGCTGACCGGATCGGGCCGCACGGTGGCAGTGGTGGGCACGGGGCTGGACCGTGTCTACCCACGTCGTCATTTGGAACTGGCTCATCGGATTGCCAGTCAGGGGCTCATCATCAGTGAGTACCCGCTCGGTATGCCACCTCTCCCGGGTAACTTCCCGCTGCGAAATCGCATCATCTCGGGTTTGACGCGCGGCACGCTGGTGGTCGAGGCCGCACTTCAATCAGGCTCATTGATCACCGCTCGATTGGCCAGCGAGGCTGGCCGCGACGTCTTCGCGATTCCTGGATCAATCCACTCGCCCCAGTCACGCGGCTGCCACGCATTGATCAAGCAAGGCGCGAAACTGGTGGACAGCGCCCAGGACATTCTTGACGAGTTGCCTTGGCATGTGAGCGCGACGACCAGCGAAGCAAGCTCACCCGTCGAGTCGGAAACGGGCAGCGACCCACTGTTGCAAGCCATCGGCTTCGACCCCGTCAATCTGGATGCGTTGATCGCACGCACCGGCTGGCCTGCGCCGCAGCTCAGTGCCCGCTTGCTCGAGCTCGAATTGGCCGGCGAAATAGCGCGTCTGCCAGGTCAGCTTTTCCAGCGCATCGGCATGGGCTGACCTCGGTCGCTCGCCAAGGAGGCCTGCCTGCGAAAGCGGATTTATTCCAGCCTCCCGCCAACGACCCTGGGGTATAGTGAATCATGTTTGACGTGCTTGTTTACCTGTACGAAAACTACTGGCGGCCTGATGCCTGCCCCGACCATGCGCAGCTCACGCGCAAGCTGTCGGCGATGGGGTTCGAGTCGGACGAGATTGAAGAAGCGCTGACTTGGCTGGATGGATTGGCGACGACCGCGCAGTCCTATTCCGGGGAGCAACAACCCGACAGCCTTCGCGTCTATTCGCCCGCTGAACAAGAGCACCTGGGTGAGCACTCCATCGGCTTCGTGAGCTTTCTCGAATCCGCCGGCGTTCTGCCACCTCCGATGCGTGAAATGGTCATCGACCGCGCCACCGCGATTCCCGGCGGGCCAGTCGACCTGGAAGACCTGAAGATCATCGTGCTCATGGTCTTCTGGAGTCTGGGTGAAGAGCCCGACGCCTTGATCCTGGACGAGTTGTTTGTCGATGAAGAAGATCGGTTGATCCACTGACTTGGCACTGACTAAAAAAGCCGCCTTCAAGGCGGCTTTTTTGTGGCGAACTAGACAAGCTCAGTTGAGCAGCCGACTCGGATCCACGTCCAGCTTGGCCAAGGCGCTGCGGGTCGCACGAACCGTCAGTGACTCGTCTTGCGCCGGCACCAACAAGCCCGCCTGAAGGAAAGCCGCGAGCCGATTCTGCTGGAACAAGATGCCACGCCCATGCGGAGACACAAACAAGGTCAGCTGACGGCGCATGCCCTGCCAGACTAGTTGCACCGCTTCATTGCGGCTGCGGTAGTCCAGCATGTACCAACCACCCACCTGAAGTTCGCGCGCCCACGCCAACATGGCAGGCGTCGGCATGGAGCCGCCCTCGCCAACAACCTCCAACTCCGAACTCTCATGACCTGACAGATCGAGCACCAGCGATTCATCGATCTCGATGTCGTCGGTGTCTGGCAGCAGCTCTTCCAGCGTTTCCAGCCGCCCCATCAATTCTTCAAGACGTTCCGGCGCAATCGCAGCTGTCTTGGCGGTGAATGCAGCAGCGAGGGAGTTGTTGAGCTTCTGGATATGCTCGTCCTGCTTGTCCGCCGTGATGCTCGCGTGGTCCATGCCTTCGCGGAGCGTCTTAAGCAGCGGCGGCAAGCGCCGGATCACCTCAGCCCGCTCTTCTCGCGACACTTTGGCACTGGCCGACCAGATCAGGTCGGCAGCCACTCGCTTCATCGCCTTCGTTTCGACGCCCTGCGCGCCGTGCTTCACCGCCGTCATGGCCATCACATCGGCCCAGACGTGGAACAGGAACTCGCGCACTCCCTCTTGCACGGGCACTTCGTTGAGCATCTTGCGCAGCTCAATGGTGTACTGGATGGCCAACGTCTCGCGCTGCTCGACCTGCTGCGCCAACGACACGCCTTTGCGCGTCGTCTCGTTCTCGTTCTTAAAGTAGTGCTCCAGGAATTTCTCGAACTCGGTAAGCACCGTCTGGAATACGCGCCGGCCTGTGTCCGGGTAGGCCTCGACGACCTGCACCACGCGCTTGATTTCCTTTTCCAGCGTGTCTGCCACGGCCCGGCTGGTGGCATCGAAGCCCATCACACACGCACCCATGCGGTCGATCAAGCGCCGCGCGGGGTGATCCACCGTGGCAAAGAAATCGGGTTCGCTCACCGCGACACGCAACACCGGCATCTGCAAACGTGCAAACCAGACACGAACGACAGCCGGAATCCGCTCTTCCATCAAGATGCTCTGAAACAGTAAGGCCACGATCTCAATCGTCGCGCGCTCGACCTGCGTGCTGGCAGCCTTCTTCAACTCCTGCTTCCGCTGGTGCAACTCTTCCAGCAACGCAGGGGTGCTAACAGGCGCTTCGCCGACGCGACCGTCGCTGGTCGTCGGTGTCAGTCTGCGCTGAATGCCCTGCTGGGCATCGCTGATGGCGGCCTTCAGCCCGGCGGAGGCCGCAGGCATCTGCGCTGTACCGGCAAAGTCGGGGACCTGCCTGCCTATGAGTTTGTTGAGGCGACCCAACACCGCTTCGGCGTGATCTGAGCCGCGCGCAAAACCGCCCGCACGGGTCATCATGCGGGTCTCTTCGCCCACCGTCCCCAAGCGGCCAAAGCTGCTGTTGCTCACGGCGGCTGCCTGCGCAGGTGCGCTGGGCGCCCCTCCCGCGCCGGGGAGCACATAGGAATTGCGAGTGCGCCGGATGAAGGGGCGAAGGTCGATCTCAGGCAACACCCGCTGCTGAATCAGCCAGCGGTTCGTTTCGTGATACGCCTCTTCCGCAAAGTGCGCGAATTCTTCGTGCAGGACGGGTTGAACGGTACGCCACGCGTCTTGCGTCATGGACGACGCGCGCCAGGTGCTCGTCAGAATACGCGCCAGCACGTGAGGGCGCAGCACGTCGTTGGTGTCCAACTCGTCGCGCTTCTCGAGCGACGACATGCGGGAGCGCAGGTCGGTGAACTCCCACGAGGCGCGATCCATCATGGACAGCGCCAAACGCGAACTCAGAATCTCTGTCTCGATGGTGTCGTCATCCACCAACGTCATGCCGGGATGCGTACGCCCCGGCGGCGGCAAATCGCCAGGTCGAGAAGCCGACACCATGCCGCTCACCAAGGCGCCGCGCAGTGCCGCGATGATGCCGTTGATCCACGTCGGCGAAGCTTTGCGCAGATCGGCAGCGACATCGCGTCGCTTGTACTGGATATTGTGTTCAGCCGTCTGCGTGGCCAGGAGCCTCGCACCATCTTCCACAGCGTGAACGACGGTCGGCACACCACTCAACAATCGCTCTACGTAAGAGCGGCGAGCCTGGGCGGCCAGGGCCAACGAATCGGCGGCGGTCGCCATGGGACGGTTGGTCGATGAGTGTCAGCTGAGGGTGGCCTTACTCTACACCACCGCCCCTGCATTGGGATCGTCCGGGTCCACGTCTTTCGCCGGTCCGCCGGACTTCACCAGGTCCTCTCGCTTGACGCCCAGCCACATCGCGATGGCTGCTGCGACGAAAACCGACGAGTAGATGCCGAAGAGAATGCCGATCGTCAGCGCCACGGCAAAGTAGTGCAGCGTCGGGCCACCGAACAACAGCATCGACAACACCATCATCTGCGTACAGCCGTGCGTGATGATGGTGCGGCTCATCGTGCTGGTGATCGCGTGATCGATCACCTCGTGCGTGTTCATCTTGCGGTACCTGCGGAATGCTTCACGAATCCGGTCGAAGATCACGACCGATTCGTTCACCGAATAGCCCAGCACCGCCAGCACTGCCGCCAACACCGAGAGAGAAAACTCCCACTGGAAGAAGGCGAAGAAGCCCAGGATGATCACCACGTCGTGCAAGTTGGCCACGATCGCCGCGACCGAGAACTTCCACTCGAAGCGAAACGCGAGGTAAATCATGATGCCGATCACGACGAAGGCCAGCGCCTTGGCTCCATCTTCGGCCAGTTCCCTGCCGACCTGCGGGCCGACGAACTCGCTGCGCTGCAGCGACACCGGCTCAGCGCCCGCCGCTTCGCACACCGGCTTGTCGATCAACTCGCCTTTGTCGGTCTTGACCTGCTTGACGCTCACCGTGCCGGCTTCCACCTTGCACAGATCGCCGAACACGCGATTGACCACCTCGCTCTGTTTGCCGTCACCGCGAACAGGCAACCGGATCAGCACGTTGTGGGTGTCGCCAAAGGTCTGCACCTGCACGTCGCCGAATTGCAGCGCCTCCACCGTCGCGCGCACCTTGCTGATCTCGGCGGCCTGCGCGTAGCGGGCCTCGATCAGCGTGCCGCCGGTGAACTCGTTCGACAGGTGCAACCCGCGCGTCACCAGGAAGAAAACGGCGATCAAGAAGGTCAGCAGCGAAATGACGTTGAACACCAGCGCATGCCGCATGAACGGAATGTCGCGATGAATGCGAAAGAACTCCATGTTTTGAATCCTGATTGAGTTCTTGGGGGTCAGGTGTTGGCCGGCAGGTCGGTTGCCGCCTTGGGCTTCCAGACCTGACCGATCAGCACGCCCTTGAGCTTTTTCTGACGGCCGTACCAGAGGTTCACCAGGCCGCGAGAGAACACCACGGCCGAGAACATCGAGGTCAGGATGCCCAGGCAGTGCACGACCGCAAAGCCTTTCACCGGACCAGAGCCGAAGGCCAGCAGCGCAACACCGGCAATCAGCGTGGTCACGTTCGAATCGAGAATCGTCGCGAAGGCGCGCTCGTAGCCGGAGTTGATCGCCACCTGTGGCGACGCTCCTGCTCGCAGCTCCTCACGCACCCGTTCGTTGATCAGCACGTTGGCATCAATGGCCATACCGAGCGTCAGCGCGATGGCCGCGATACCCGGCAGCGTCAACGTGGCCTGCAGCATCGACAGCACCGCCACCAGCAACAGCAAGTTGAACGCGAGCGACAGCGTCGAGAACACGCCGAACAGCAAATAGTAGGCGCACATGAAGATCGCGATTGCCGTGAACCCGTAGATCACGCTGTCGAAGCCCTTGGCGATGTTGTCTGCCCCGAGGGTCGGGCCGATGGTGCTTTCTTCGATGAACTCCATCGGTGCGGCCAGTGAGCCGGCACGCAGCAGCAAGGCGGTGTCGGTGGCCTCGGTCGTGGTCATCGCGCCCGAGATCTGCACCCGCCCGCCAGCAATCTCGCTGCGGATCACCGGTGCGGTGACAACCTCGCCCTTGCCCTTTTCAAACAGGATGATGGCCATCCGCTTGCCGACGTTCTCGCGCGTCAGGTCCTTGAAGATGCGCGACCCCTTGGCATCCAGTGTCAGGTTGACCGACGGCTCATGCGTCTGGCTGTCGAAGCCAGGCTGCGCATCGGTGAGACTTTCACCGGTCAGCACGACTTGGCGCTTGACGATGATGCCGCGGCTGCCGCGTTCCTGGTAGCGCTCGGTGCCGAAGGGGACGGGCCCCGTGCCCTGCGCAGCGGCCTGTGCCTCCGCGCTGTCATCGACCATGCGCAACTCGAGCGTGGCGGTGCGGCCAATGATGTCCTTGGCCTTCGCCGTATCCTGCACGCCGGGCAACTGCACGACGACGCGATCAGCACCTTGCTGCTGGATCACCGGCTCGGTCACGCCAAGTTCGTTGATGCGGTTGTGCAGCGTGGTGATGTTCTGCTTGAGCGCTGCGTCCTGCACAGCGCGCGCGGCGACGGGCTTCAGGGTGCCGGTCAGCTTGAACTCGGTGCCCTCGGGCGTGTCGGCCCATTGCAAGTCGGGCAGCTGCTCGGTCAGCAGCGCGACCGCCGCGCTGAGCGTCTCGCGATCGCGGAAGCGAATCTCGACGTTGTTGTTGTCACGGGTGATGCCGGCGTGGCGCAGGTTCTTGTCGCGCAGCAAGGTGCGGATGTCGCCGGTCAGTGCCTCGGCCTTCTTGGTCAGCGCCGCCTTCATGTCGACCTGCATCAGGAAGTGCACGCCGCCGCGCAGGTCCAGCCCCAAATACATCGGCAGGGCGTGCACCGCCGTCAGCCAATGCGGCGAACGCGACAGCAGGTTCAGCGCAACGATGTAGCTCGGGTCCTCGGCATTGGGATTCAGCGCCTTGGTCAGCGCGTCCTTCGCCTTGAGCTGCGAGTCGCCATCGGCAAAACGAGCCTTGATCGAGTTGCCCTCGAACTGCACGAAGTCGGGCTTCAGCCCGGCGTCCTTCAGCACCTGCTCGACGCGCGGCACGAAGGAGCTGTCGAGCTTCAAGGTGGATTTGCCGCTGCTCACTTGAACGGCCGGCGCTTCGCCGAAGAAGTTGGGCAGGGTGAAGGTCAAGCCGACCAGCAAGGCGATCCCAAGGATCGTGTATTTCCACCACGGGTAGCGATTCATGAGGCCTCTTTCGCGGGCTTGATGCCCACTGCTCGCGGCCGGCACCGGCCCAGGCGGGCCACGCCGGCTTGTCTCTGTTTACTTGACGGTGCCCTTGGGCAGGACTTGGACCACGGCACCGCGCTGCACCTGAACCTCGACGCCGTTGGCGATCTCGACGTGCAGGAAGGTCTCGCTGATCTTCGAGATCTTGCCGAGCAGACCGCCGGCCACCACCACTTCATCGCCCTTGGCCAGGGCTTCGATCATGGCCTTTTGTTCCTTCTGCCGCTTCATCTGCGGACGAATCATCACGAAGTACAGCACCACGAACATCAGCACGATGGGCAGCATGCCGGTGATGTTGCCGAACGGCGAGTCGGACGCAGCAGCGGCCGCAGGAGCAGCCTGCGCAAAAGCTTCGGAAATAAACACGGGAAATCCTCGTTAGGGCCAAGCGCACCGGGTGGCGCCAGACAGGAGTGAAAGCGTGGAATTGTAAGCCGCCCCTCCTTTGCGAAGGTACGGCCCTGGGCGCAGACCCGACGACACGCCAAGAGGTTCCACGCGCCACCGCCTTAATCGCTTTATGAATAACGAAAGCACCATTCAGTCGTTCCTCAACTAGACGGCGCTCCCGATACTGGCCGGCCCATCCCTCCACAGAAAGGACGCACCGGCATGGCCAGCCTCAGACTCGGAGACGCTGCACCCGACTTCACCCAGAAGTCCAGTCTCGGCGACATCCATTTCCACCAGTGGCTCGGCGACAGCTGGGGCGTGCTGTTCTCACACCCGGCCGACTTCACCCCCGTCTGCACGACCGAGCTGGGCCTCACCGCGAAGCTGAAGGACGAGTTCGCCAAGCGCAACGTGAAGGTCATCGCGCTGTCGGTCGATCCGGTTGACTCGCACGGCAAATGGATCGAGGACATCAACCGCACGCAGAAGACCGTGGTCGGCTTCCCCATCATTGCCGACGCCGACCGCAAGGTGTCCGAGCTGTACGACCTGATCCACCCGAACGCCAGCACCACGGCCACGGTGCGCTCGCTGTTCGTCATCGACCCGGCGAAGAAGATCCGCCTCATCATCACCTACCCCGCCAGCACCGGCCGCAATTTCGACGAGATCCTGCGCGTGATCGACTCCTTGCAGCTCACCGAGTACCACAGCGTCGCGACGCCGGGCAACTGGAAAGACGGCGAGGACGTGGTGATCGTGCCCTCGCTGCAAGACCCGGAGCTCATCAAGAAGAAGTTCCCCAAGGGCTACACCGCCGTCACGCCGTACCTGCGCCTCACGCCGCAGCCGAACAAGTAATCGCCGCCGACCTTTTCACTCCACCGGGTTGCCCGCAGCCCGGTTCTCATTCCAGCCCCATGAATTTCCAACAGTTGCGCTCCGTGCGCGAAGCCGTGCGCTGCGGGTTCAACCTCACCGAGGTGTCCAAGGTGCTGCACACCTCCCAGCCTGGCGTCAGCCGCCAGATCCGGGAGCTGGAAGAAGAGCTGGGCATCGACCTCTTCGTGCGCGCCGGCAAGCGCCTGACCTCGCTCACCGAAGTCGGCGTGCTGATCGTGCCCATCGTCGAGCGCATGCTCAACGACGCCGAGAACCTGAAGCGCGCCGGTGAAGAATTCACCCAGCAGGCCAACGGCCGCCTGTCGATCGCCGCCACGCACACCCAGGCACGCTACGCACTGCCGAGCGCCGTGCGCGATTTCCGCCAGCGCTACCCGCACGTCACGCTCAACCTGCACCAGGGGTCACCGAAAGAAGTGGCACAGATGCTGATCTCGGGTGAGGCCGACATCGGCATCGCCACCGAAGCACTGACGCAGTACGACACGCTCGTCGCCCTGCCCTGCTACCGCTGGACGCACAGCGTGATGGTGCCGCCGGGCCACCCCTTGCTCGATGGTCAGCCGCTCACGCTGGAGCGTCTGTCGCAGTTCCCCATCATCACCTACGGCCCGGGCTACACCGGCCGCCTGCACATCGACGAAGCCTTCGAGGCCGCCGGGCTGTCGTTCAACCTGGTGCTGACCGCGATGGACGCCGACGTGATCAAGACCTACGTCGAGCTCGGCCTGGGCGTGGGCATCATCGCGTCGATCGCCTTCGACGAAGACCGCGACCGCAGCCTGCGCGCGCTCGACGCGCGCCACCTGTTCGCCGTCAACCTCACCAAGCTGGCGGTGCGGCGCGGCAGCTTCTTGCGCAGCTACATCTACGACTTCATCGAGACCTTCGCCTCGCCGCTCAAGCGCGACGTGGTCGAGCGCGCAATGGCATTGCCACCCAGCGAGCGCATCGAAGCCTGAACGCTTTCAGTCGCGCACCTGCAGATGCCGGTCGAGAAAGGCTTCCAGCGCCTTGAAGAACTCGAGCCGGTGCGCGTACTGACTGAGGTGGTGGTCGCCGCCCTCCTGTTCGATGTAGCGGTAGGGCTTGCCCGCACGCTTCAGTGCCTTGGCCATGTCCCGGCTTTGGTCCACCGGCACCGAGCGGTCGGCCGTGCCATGGACCAGCAGCACCGGCACGCGAATGCGTTCGGCCTGACGCGCCGGCGAGGTGGCACGCAGTTGTTCACGGTCGCCCCAGGCTCGGCCGATCGTGCGTTCGGCCGCCTCGCGCCCACCGACGTAATTGCTTTCGTATTCGATCAGGTCGGGCAGGTCCGACACACCGGCAAAGCTCACCGCGCAGCGGTACAGGTCGGGCGTCTTCACCACCCCCATCAGGGCCGCGTAGCCGCCGTAGCTCGCACCGACGATGCACACGCGGTCCTTGTCGGCGAGGCCTTGCTGCGTGGCCCACAGCACCGCGTCGGTGAGGTCGTCCTGCATCTCCAGACCCCAGCGCTTCAAGCCAGCTGACTTGAAGTCGTGGCCGTAACCATCGGAGCCGCGGAAGTTGACCTGCAGCACCGCGTAGCCGCGGTCAGCCAGGAACTCCGTCCAGGTGTCGAAGTCCGCATCGTCGCGGCTTTCTGGCCCGCCATGCGGCAGCAGCACCAGCGGCAGCGCGGGGCCCTTGTCGGCCAGGCGGCGGCCCGCGGGCAAGGTCAGGTACGAGTTGAGTGCCAAGCCGTCGCGGGCTTGAATCTTGACGCTGTGCTTGCCGACCAGCCGTTCCACTTCGAGCTCTGGGTAGGTCTCCCCCAGCAAGGCCAGTTCACCCGTGCGGCGGTCGCCGATGTAGTACTGACCCGGCACGCCGTTGCCGCTGGAATAGACGACGTAGCGCTGTTCGTTGCGGCTGATGTCGAGCAGGCTGTTCTCGCGGCGGGGCAAGCCCTGATCGACTGCCCGCGCCTGCGCACGCCAGTTCGGCTCCCACAGCTCGGCCCGTGGGTCGTCGCCATTACCTCCATCACCGCCCCGCAGGCCCAGCACCTCGCCGGTGGCTGGCGAATGAACCAGTTCGCCTCCGACGTCGAATCGAGGGTTCGCCAGCCGCAGGCGGCGCGGAAGGGCTGGTTCATCGAGCCGCACCGAGAACACGGCCATGCGGCCCTCGTGATCCGCGCGCACGTACAACTCTTGAGGGTCGAGCCCGAAGCCCAGCGGCCAGACGGCATCCTTCAGGTCGTTGAAGGCCCACAGCGTGCGCCAGTTCTTGCCATCGGGATCGCAGGCACGAATCTCGTAGTCGCCATCGTTGTTGCGAATCCCTACCCGAACGCGGTGCTTCGCATCGGTGAGCCACCCGCGAATGTTGCGCTCGGCGCCTTTGATCGAGCCGCGCGAGCCGGTGTCCACGTTGACCTTGTAGACCGACGCCGACGCGTCGCCCGGTTCGGGCATCTGCAGCAGCACGTACTGGCCGTCTTCCGGCAGCCAGTCGATCACCTGATCCTGGATTTGCGATGACACACCGCCGCTCATGCTGCCGGCGACCGGCGCGTTGCGAGTCAGGTTGATCACCGCGCTGCCGTCTAAATTTACGGCCAGCAACCGCGTCTCGACCGTGCCGACGAAGTCGCGACGCGACGCAAACCGCACGCTGACCAGCAGGCGGTCATTGCGCACCCAGCCGGCCCACTTGAAGTTGAACTGAGTGTTGTCAGTCGTCAGCACGACCTTGGGCTTGCCACCCACCGTCGGGCGGGTGATCAGCAGCGTACGGCCTTGCTGGTTCATCAGCGCCGCAATCTGCTGGCCGTCGGGAGAGAGCCTGACCTGCTCCAGCAACGGCCGGCTGGCAAAGCGCTCCACCGGCTGGCGTGCTGCTGGCTGCAGCACGCCGGAAGCTGCGGCGGAGGTTGAGCTGGTGTTCTGTGCTGACACCGGCGCGAACCCGGTGAACAGCGTGATGGCGATCGCGATGCTGCCGACCGTGCGCAGCCCAATGCGTGGGTTCATGCGGCCGGATTAGATCATCGCGGCGGGGTCGATCAGCTCCGTTTGCGCACCGTTCGAGCCGGCCGAGAAGCGCGTGATGCGGCGCGGCTTCAGGTGCACCTTGCTGCCGGTGCGCAGGTCGAGCTTGTCGCGCAGCGCGGTGTAGTCGCTGCGCGCCATCTCCACGTCGACATAGCTGCCGTCGTCGTCGCGCTTGAACTCGATGCGCGTCTGTGGGCCTACGGTGAGCGCTTGAGACAGCGTCACCGCGAGCGTGCCGTCCGATGCGTCGGCCACGATCTCGAGTTCGTGCGGCCGCACGTAGCTCACGTCCGTCGGATCGGTGTTGCCGCCGGGTGCATGGCCGAAGCGGCCGTGGAACAGGTTCACGTCGCCGAGGAACTGCAGCACGAACGGCGTGGCCGGCCGGTCGTAGACCTCGTCTGGCGGCCCGTCCTGCTCGATGCGGCCGAGGTTCATCACCACCACGCGATCGGCCACTTCCATGGCCTCGTCCTGATCGTGCGTCACGAACACGCTGGTGATGTGCATCTCGTCGTGCAGGCGGCGCAACCAGCGGCGCAGCTCCTTTCGCACCTTGGCATCGAGTGCGCCGAAGGGCTCGTCGAGCAGCAGCACCTTGGGCTCCACGGCCAGCGCGCGTGCGAGCGCAATGCGCTGGCGTTGACCGCCCGAGAGCTGGTGCGGGAAGCGGTCGGCCAGCCAGTCGAGCTGCACCAGCTTCAACAGCGACATCACCTTCTCTTTGATCTGCTCTTCGCTCGGCCGCGTGGCTTTCGGGCGCACCCGCAGACCGAAGGCCACGTTCTCGAAGATGCTCATGTGGCCGAACAGCGCGTAGTGCTGGAACACGAAGCCGACGTTGCGGTCGCGCACGTCGTCGAAGGTCGCGTCGGCGCCGTGGAACAGCACCGAGCCCGAGTCAGGCCGCTCCAGGCCCGCGATGATGCGCAGCAGCGAGGTCTTGCCCGAGCCCGACGGGCCCAGCAACGCCACCAGCTCGCCCGACGGGATGTCGAGGTTCAGGTTGTCGCAAACCACGGTCTTGCCGAAGCTCTTGTTGAGGTTGCGGATCTCGATGCTCATGCCCAGCCTCTCATTCGTCTCATTCGTTCCGGCTCGACGCGTCGCGCTTCTGCGCCTTCACACGTTGCTCGACCAGGTACTTCAACACCAGCGTCACCAGCGCCAAGCCGGCGAGCAATGAAGCCACGGCAAACGCCGCAGCAAACTGGTACTCGTTGTAAAGAATCTCGATGTGCAGCGGCATGGTGTTGGTCTGCCCGCGGATGTGGCCCGACACAACCGACACCGCGCCGAACTCGCCCATCGCCCGCGCATTGCACAGGATCACGCCATACAGCAGCGCCCACTTCACGTTGGGCAGCGTCACGCGCCAGAAGATCTGCCAGCCCGAAGCCCCCAGCACGCGGGCAGCTTCTTCCTGCTCCAGGCCCTGCGCCTGCATCAGTGGAATGAGCTCGCGCGCGACGAACGGGAACGTCACGAACACCGTGGCCAGCACGATGCCGGGCAACGCGAAGATGACCTTCATGTCGTGGTCGCGCAGCCACTCGCCGAACCAGCCCTGCAGGCCGAAGATCAGCACGTAGATCAGGCCCGAGATCACCGGCGACACCGAGAACGGCAGGTCGATCAGCGTCAGCAGCACGTTCTTGCCGCGGAAGTCGAACTTCGCAATGCACCAGGCCGCCGCCACGCCGAACACCAGGTTCAGCGGCACCGACACAGCCGCGGCGATCAGTGTGAGCCAGATGGCCGAGCGCGCGTCGGCCTCCGTGATGGCGGCCAGGTAGACATCCAGGCCTTTCTTGAAGGCCTCGAAGAACACCGACACCAGCGGCACGAACAGGAACAGCGTGAGGAACGCCAGCGCGATGCCGATCAGCGTGCGGCGCACCCACGCCGGCTCGGCCGTGGCCGTCAGCGCGTTGCGCACCGGCACACGGCGTGCGCTCGGCGTGATGGAGGTTTCGATGACGCTGCTCATCAGCGACCCTGGCGCTTGCGCGTCCAGGCCTGCAACATGTTGATCGTCAGCAGCATCACGAAGGCCGCCACCAGCATCACCACCGCGATGGCGGTGGCGCCGGTGTAGTCGTACTGCTCCAGCTTGGTGATGATCAGGAGCGGCGTGATCTCCGACACCATCGGCATGTTGCCGGCGATGAAGATCACCGAGCCGTACTCACCGAGCGCGCGAGCGAAAGCAAGTGCAAAACCCGTCAGCAACGCCGGCGAGATGATCGGGAAAATCACGCGCGTGAAGGTTTGCCAGCGCGTGGCACCCAGCGTGGCGGCCGCTTCTTCCAGCTCCTTCTGCATGTCCTCCAGCACCGGCTGCAGCGTGCGCACCACGAACGGCAGCCCGATGAAGGTGAGCGCGACGAACACGCCCAGCGGCGTGAACGACACCTTGATGCCGACCTTCGCGAGGTACTGGCCGATCCAGCCGTTGCCGGCGTAAAGGGCGGTGAGTGCGATGCCGGCCACGGCGGTGGGCAAGGCAAACGGCAGGTCGACCAGCGCATCGATCACGCGCTTGAACGGGAACTCGTAGCGCACCAGCACCCACGCGACGATCAAGCCGAAGAACGAGTTCATCAGCGCCGCCGCGAACGAGGCGCCGAAGGTCAGCCGATACGAGGCCACCACGCGCGGCGTGGCCACGGCGTCCCAGAAGGCCGGCCAGGTCATCGTGAAAGTTTTCAGGAACGCGGCCGACAGCGGGATCAACACGACGAAGCTCAGGTAGAGCACCGTGAAGCCGAGGGCCAGGTCGAAGCCGGGCAGCACGCTGTGCCGCCGCAGCAAAGTGCGCGAAAGAAACATGACGGAGCGCCGCGACGGTCAGCGACGCTTATTTCTTCGCAGCAGCGAGGATCTGGTCGTAGATGGCGCCGTCGTCGAAGTGCTCCTTCTGCGCCTTGCTCCAGCCGCCAAAGGCTTCGTCGATGGTGAACAGGTTCACCTTCGGGAAGTCCTTCGAATACTTGGCCAGGATGGCCGCCGAACGCGGGCGCAGCTGGTGCTTGGCGGCAATCTCCTGCGCTTCGTCAGACCACAGGAACTTGAGATAGGCCTCGGCCTGCTTGCGCGTGCCCTTCTTGTCGACCACCTTGTCGATCACCGCGACCGGGTTTTCAGCCTGAATGCTCCACTTCGGGTACACCACGTCGAAGTTGTCGCCGAACTCGGCCTTGATCAGGTTGATCTCGCTCTCGAAGGTGCACAGTGCGTCGCCGATGTTGCGCTGCGCGAAGGTGGTGGTGGCAGCGCGGCCGCCGCCGTCGAACACCGGTACGTTGCCGAAGATCTTCTGCACCGTCTCACGCGTCTGCGCCGGCGTGGCACCACCCTTGATCAGCCCGCCCCAGGCGGCCACGTAGGTGTAGCGGCCGTTGCCGGTGATCTTGGGGTTGGGGATCACGACGCTGGTACCCGGCTTGGCCAGGTCGGCCCAGTCCTTGATGCCCTTGGGGTTGCCCTTGCGCACCAGGATCACGGTGGTCGAGGTGTTGGGCGCGCTGTTGTCCGGCAGGCGCTTGGCCCAATCGGCCGGCAGCAGTTTGCCCTTGCTGGCGATGGCATCGATGTCGCTCGACTGGTTCATCGTCACCACGTCGGCCTCGAGCCCGTCGATCACAGAACGGGCCTGCTTGCTGGAGCCGCCGTGCGACTGGTTGATCGTCAGCTCTTCACCCGTGCTGGCCTTCCAGCTCTTGATGAAGGCGGGGTTGATTTCCTTGTACAGCTCGCGCGCCACGTCGTAGCTCACGTTCAGCAGCGTCGGGCCGGCGGCCATGGCCGCCGGTGTGGCGCCCAGCAGAAGCGCGCTGGCGATCAGGCTCAGACCGAGACGGCGGGAAACGGGGCGGGCGGCATGAAACATGGCAAGAACCTGTGAGTCGCAGAGGCGCGGAGAGCGGATGCTAGGCCATTCCGTTACGTTGGGAAACGACTTGCTTGAAGGTTGCTTATTCAAATACCGAATAAAGCTGGCCGCAGCCGGGCGCCTTGCGCGAAGGCAGGCGCGGCGGTTTGTCGTCGCGCTGGCGGTGGTGAAGGGCTTGCTCGCGCAGTTCACGCAACTGCGTGACCACCGGCTCGATTCCTAGGTTCAGGCCGGTGGTCATGTTGCGGCCCCGGCTTACTTCTTGGAGTAGATCTGGTCGAACACACCGCCGTCGGCGAAGTGCGTTTTCTGCGCCTTGGTCCAGCCGCCAAACACCTCGTCGATGGTGAACAGCTTCACCGACGGGAAGTTCTTCGCGTACTTGGCTGCCACGGCGGGGTCGATCGGGCGATAGAAGTTGCGGGCGGCAATCTCCTGGCCTTCGGGGCTGTACAGGTACTCGAGGTACGCAGTGGCCACGTCACGCGTGCCGCGCTTGTCGACCACCTTGTCGACCACCGTCACCGGCGGCTCGGCCAGGATGCTGGTCGGCGGGTAGACGATGTCGAACTTGTCGGCACCGAACTCCTTCAGCGACAGATGAGCCTCGTTTTCCCAGGCCAGCAACACGTCGCCCTGGCCGCGTTCGGCGAAGGTCACGGTCGATCCGCGGGCGCCCGAGTCGAGCACCGGCACCTGCTCGAACAACTTGGTGATGAATTCCTTGGCCTTGGCGTCGTTGCCGCCGGGCTGCCTGAGCGCGTAACCGTACGCGGCCAGGTAGCCCCAGCGCGCGCCGCCCGAGGTCTTGGGGTTGGCGGTGATCACCGACACGCCCGGCTTGATCAGGTCGCCCCAATCCTTGATGCCCTTGGGGTTGCCCTTGCGCACCAGGAAGATGTAGGTCGAGGTGTAGGGCGAGCTGTTGTGCTTGAGGCGCCTTTGCCAATCGGGGGTGATCAGCTTGGCGCGGCTGGAGATCTCGTCGATGTCGTAGGCCAGCGCCAGCGTGGTCACGTCGGCGTCGATGCCGTCGATCACCGAGCGGGCCTGCTTGCCCGAACCGCCGTGCGACTGCTTCACCGTCACGGTGTCGCCGGTCTTGGCCTTCCAGTACTTGGCGAAAGCGACGTTGTAGTCCTGGTACAGCTCGCGGGTCGGGTCGTACGACACGTTGAGCAGGGTGATGTCTTTGGCCCAGGTGGCGCCGGCCGCCACGCCAAGGGCGGAAACCACCACGAGACTGCGCAGGGTGCGAGAGAGAGTCATGAGTCGTTCTTTCGTTGCAATACCGGGCCATGTGTGCCCCAAGGCTTCGCATGCTAGGGACGGCCGATCGAATAAAGAACAAATCAATCAACGGATGCTTACTCGTTATAAGACTTAGGCATTTGCCGAGCATGGATATGCGGCAAACGCGCATCGGAACAAACTTTCTTTACGTACGTCCAATGAATCCCCTGTCAACATCGCTCCGTGCGAAGCCGTTAAGCCATGGCGGCGATCTGACAAACCGAGGTGAAAACATGAGTTCTTCCATCGTTGGACTGAAAAGTGCCGCTGCACTGGGTGCCGCCGCCTGCCTGCTCGCGCTGGCCGGCTGCGCCGAGATGCCCACCGGCCCCACCGTCACAGTGATGCCCGGCCCGAACAAGCCTTTCGAGGTCTTTGTCGCCGACGACAAGCTGTGCCGCGACTGGGCGCTGAGCTCGTCGGGCAGCCAGAACGGCGACGCCGCGACCAACCGCTTCGCCGGCGCCACCGCCGCAGGGGTGGTGCTGGGCGCCGCGGCAGGCGCCCTCGCCGGCGGCAACCACAACGCGGTTGGCGTCGGCGCAGCCATTGGCGGCGTGACGGGTGCTGCCGTCGGCTCCGACCAGAGCCAGCGCACCGGCTACAGCTCGCAGCGGCGCTACGACATCGCCTACCAGCAGTGCATGTATGCCAAGGGCAACCAGATTCCGGGCCACTACGCGACGACGAGCTACCGCACCGCGCCGGCCCCTGTTCCGCGGACTGCACCGCAGCCGCCCGCCGGCATCCAGCCACCGCCGCCGGTCCAATGACATCCATCGGGAGCCGATCATGAACAACAGCTTGTCAAAAGGCCTGAGAGCCATCGTCATCGCCACCGCGGCGATGCTGGGGCTGGCCGCCCTCGGCGTCACCACCGTCGAAGCCCATCCGCGCACGCGCATCGGCGTGTGGGTCGGCGGGCCGTTCTGGTGGGGTCCCGGCCCGTACTACGGTTACAGCGGCTACGGTGGCTACCCCTACCCCTACGTCGTCGAGCGTCCGGTCATCGTTCAAGCCCCGGCCGAGCCGCTGGTGGTCGCGCCGAGTGCGGCGCAGCAGTCCAACACCTGGTACTACTGCCGCGACTCGCAGATGTATTACCCGCACGTGAGCACCTGTGCGTCGCCTTGGCAGGAAGTGCCAGCCGCGCCCGCGGCGAACTCAGCGCCGACGCCCGCTCCAGCGGCTGCGCCGGCCACCGCCCCGGCGCCGGTGCCGTCGTCATCCACCCGCGTGGGCACACCCGTCCCGACGCGCTGATCTCGTCTAGATCGCCCAGCGCACCAGGTGCGCCGGGTGAAGCTGCAGCGTGTCGTCCGGCGGCACGCTGTGCCCTTCGGGCTGCTGCAGCACGCGATCCAGAATGCGCTCTTCATAGGTAGCAACGGCCTGCCCGCGCGCACGCGGCCGCGGCAGCAACACCCGCTCGTCGAGCGCGATGCGGTGGTCTTCGATCAGTACCACGCGGTCGGCCAGCGCCACCGCCTCCGACACATCGTGCGTCACCAGCAGCGCCGTGAACCCGTGGCGCTGCCACAGGCGTTCGATCAGGCGGTGCATCTCGATGCGCGTGAGCGCGTCCAGCGCCCCGAGCGGTTCGTCGAGCAAGAGCAGGCGCGGCGTGTGCACCAGCGCACGTGCCAGGGCCACGCGCTGCCGTTGTCCGCCTGAGAGTACGGCCGGCCACTCCTTCGCGCGATCGGCCAGCCCCACCTGGGCCAGTGCTTCGCGGGCGCGCTCCTTCACATCCGGGCCGGTGAGGCCGAGGGCCACGTTGTCGAGCACGCGCTTCCAGGGCAGCAGGCGCGCGTCCTGAAACATGATGCGGATGTCGCTGTGGTGCGCCGATTGCGCGTCACCATCGAGCGTGATCTGCCCCGCATCCGCCGACTCCAGCCCGGCCAGCAGACGCAGCAGCGTGCTCTTGCCGCAGCCGCTGCGGCCGACGATGGCAATGAACTCGCCCGGCGCGATGTGCAGGTCGGTGTCGTGCAGCACGCGGCGGCCTGCATAGCCCTTGGTCAGGCCCACGGCGTTCACCTCGGCGCCACCGGTGCCCTTGCGCTCCGGCGTGCCGGCCTTGGCATGGGTCGCCCCGTGGGTCACCGAGAGTGGCGAACTGAAGGGCAACGCGATGCCCGCCAATGCCGCGCGCTGGATGTCGATGTTCTGCTGGCTCATGGAAAGGCTTCTCATTAATTTCAGGTCTTGGCGGCGACTTGGTAGCCCGGGTGCCAACGCAGCCACCAGCGCTCCAGGCCCTTGGCCAATAGATCGGCCAGCTTGCCGAGCAACGCGTAGAGCAGGATGCCCACCAGCACCACGTCGGTCTGCAGGAACTCACGCGCATTCATCGTCATGTAGCCGATGCCGGCCTGCGCCGAGATGGTCTCGGCCACGATCAGCAGCACCCAGGTCAGCCCCAGAGAGAACCGCACGCCGACCAGGATGGACGCCGTCGCACCCGGCAGGATCACCTGCGTGTAGAGCCGCCAGCCGCTCAGCCCGTAGCTGCGCGCCATCTCGATCAAGCCCTTGTCGACCGAGCGGATGCCGTGGAAGGTGTTCAGGTAGATCGGAAAGAACACACCCAGCGCCACCAAAAACAGCTTGGCCGACTCGTCGATGCCGAACCACAGGATGACCAGCGGAATCAACGCCAGCGCAGGGATGTTGCGCACCATCTGCAGCGTTGAATCGAGCAGCATCTCGGCCGGCCGGAAGGTGCCCGTCAGCAAGCCCAGCAAGAGACCGAGGCCACCGCCGATGGCGAAGCCCGCGGCCGCGCGCCAGGTGCTCGTCGCCACGTGCGTCCAGATCTCGCCCGATACGGTGAGCGACCAGAACGCCTTCAGCACCGCCCACGGCTCGGGCAGCACACGCGTCGACAGCCAACCGGCCTGCGACGAGATCTGCCACACCGCCAACACGAAGACCGGGAACAGCCACGGCAGCACGCGCTGCACCTGCGCATGCGCGGCGAAGCGCTTCAGTGGCGAATTCAAACCGATGGAGTTCGCCATGCTCAGCTCTGCGACACGCGCGGCACGTAGGTGTTGGCGACGACCTCGCCGAACGGCCCGGTGAGGTTGGCGCCGGCGAGCTTGTCCCGTAGCTTCAGCGGCAGCAGCGGGAACACCAGCTCGGCGAAGCGGTGCGCTTCTTCCAGGTGCGGGTAGCCCGACAGGATGAAGTACTCGAGCCCGAGGTCGGCGTATTCCTTGATGCGGTCGGCCACCTGCTGCGGGTTGCCCACCAGCGCCGTGCCGGCACCGCCGCGCACCAGGCCCACGCCGGCCCACAGGTTGGGCGACACCTCCAGGCCTTCGCGGATGTTGGCCTTGTTGAACTTGCCCTTGTTGAGCTCGGCCATGCGGCGCTGGCCCACCGAGTCCATCTCGCCGAACTTCTTCTGCGCAGCCGCCACCACCTTCTCGTCGAGGTGCGACACCAGCTCGCCGGCTGCGGCCCAGGCCTGCTCTTCGGTCTCGCGCACGATCACGTGCAGGCGGATGCCGAACTCCAGCGTGCGGCCGTACTTGGCGGCACGCTCGCGAATGTCGGCCACCTTCGCGGCCACGGCCGCGGGCGGCTCGCCCCAGGTGAGGTAGGTGTCGAGCTGCTGTGCTGCGAGCTCGTGCGCTTCTTCCGACGAGCCGCCGAAGAACACCGGCGGGTACGGCTTGTTGATCGGCGGGTAAAGCACCTTGCCGCCCTTCACGCTCAGGTGCTTGCCTTCGAAGTCGAAGTCTTCGGCGTCATGGCTCTTGGCCAGCAGCTCGCGCCAGATGGTGAGGAACTCCGTCGACTGCTTGTAGCGCTCGGCATGCGGCAGGAAGAGGCCGTCGCCTTCCAGCTCGCCCGCGTCACCACCGGTCACCAGGTTCACCAGCAGCCGCCCGCCCGACATGCGGTCGAAGGTGGCCGCCATGCGCGCCGATTGCGAGGGCTGCACCAGCCCCGGCCGCAGCGCGACCAGAAACTTCAGCTGCTTGGTCGCGTCGATCAGGCTCGATGCCACCACCCACGAGTCTTCGCAGGAGCGGCCTGTCGGCAACAGCACGCCTTCGTAGCCCAGGCTGTCGGCCGCGATGGCGATCTGCTTGAAGTACTCGAAGCTCGTGGTGCGCGCGCCGAGGCTGGTGCCGAGGTAGCGCGAGTCGCCGTGGGTGGGAATGAACCAGAGAATTTTCATGATGGGCGGTCTACTTCTGCGCGAGTGATTGCTTGGATGCCAGTTGTGCAGCCTTCGGCTGCCACACGATCTCGGCCACCTTCACGGGGCGCGGGATCAAATCGAGTTGATGGAACGCATCGGCCACGCGCTGCTGGTCGGCCACGATCTGCGCGCTGATCGGTCCGACCGGCGACTTCGGCCGGCGCGAGATGAAGAGGTGCACCGTGGCCAGGCTGAGCCCGCTGAAATCGGCCACCAGCTGCGCGGCCTCCTTGCGGTTGCTCTGCACATAGGCATCAGCGCGCGTGAGTTCCTCGAACAGCGCGGTCAGCACCTGCGGGTGCTTCTCGGTGAACGGGCGCGACGCCAGGTAGAACGAGCTGTTGCCCGACAAGCCCTCACCGGTCGTCAGCAAGCGAGGCTTCTGCGCCAGCTCGATCGCCGCATAAAACGGGTCCCAGATCACCCACGCATCGACCGCGCCTTTCTCGAAGGCGGCACGTGCTTCAGCCGGAGCCAGGTAGATGGGCGTGATGTCGCCCCACTTCAGGTTGCCCTTCTCGAGCGCACGCACCAGCAGGTAATGCGCGCTCGATCCCTTCTGCAGCGCAACGCGCTTGCCCTTCAGATCGGCCAGCGTGCGCAGCTTCGAGTCTTGCTGCACGACGATGGCCGAGCTCAGCGGCTTCGACGGCTCGGCACCCACGTAAAGCAGATCCTTGCCGGCCGCCTGCGCGAACACGGGCGGCGAGTCGCCGGTGAGGCCGAAGTCCAGCGCACCGACCGACAAAGCCTCGAGCAACTGCGGCCCGGCCGGGAACTCGATCCACTGCACCTTGGTGTTAGGGAAGCGCTTCTCCAGCACGCCTTGCTGCTTGACGACCACGAGGTTGACGGCAGCCTTCTGGAAGCCGATGCGAAGCTGGGCCGGGTCATTCGAGGCCTGCGCCCAGGCACCCGCCGGCAAGGCGAGCGCCAACGCGGCACCCACAACCAAGCTGCTGAACTGGCGGCGTGTCGCACCCATGGCGATCAACGCGCTGCGGTCAGCGTGGCCGGCAAGGCATCGGACACCTTGATGGCCTTGGGAATCAGCTTCAGCTCGAAGAAGGCATCAGCAATCTTTTGCTGGTCGGCGGCCACCTTGGCCGAGATCGGCTGAATGCCGTACGCAAAGCGGCTCGCCGCCACCTCGGTGACGCCAAGATCGAGCCCGATCTGCGGCGCGAGGAACTTGGCCACATCAGACGGGTTCTTCGTGGCCCAGGCGTCGAGCCTGGCCAGCTCGTCGATGATGGCCTGCACGACCTGCGGGCTCTTCTCCGCATAGTTGCGCGAGGCCAGGTAGAACTGGTGGTTCGCGACGAGACCCGTGCCGTCGGCCAGGATGCGTGCGCCCAGCTGCTTCTCGGCGGCCGCGAAGAACGGGTCCCAGATCACCCACGCATCGACCGCGCCTTTCTCGAAGGCTGCCCGCGCATCGGCCGGCGCCAGGTAAACGGTCTGGATCTCGCTGTACTTGACGTTCGCTTTCTCCAGTGCCTTCACCAGCAGGAAGTGAACGTTCGAGCCCTTGTTGAACGCGACCTTCTTACCCTTCAGGTCGGCCACTGTCTTGAGCGGCGAATCCTTGGGCACGAGGATGGCCTCGGCCTTGGGCGCAGGCGGCTGGTTGGCCACGTAGACGAGGTCGGCACCGGCAGCCTGCGCAAAGATGGGCGGCGCTTCGCCGACGGTGCCGAAGTCGATCGAGCCGACGTTCAGGCCTTCGAGCAGCACCGGGCCGGCAGGGAACTCCGTCCACTTGACCTCGATGCCTTGCGGCGCCAAGCGCTTCTCCAGGTCACCGCGCGCCTTCAGCAGCGTCAGCGTGCCGTACTTCTGGTAGCCGATGCGCAGTTGCCCCTTGGCCTGTGCCCGCGTCAGCGAACTCACGCCTGCGAGCGACAGGCCTGCCGCCGAAGCGGCCGCGGTGACGAGTGCCTTGCGGCGCGATGAATCGATGGCGTGCGTCATGGAATCCGGGCTCCCTAGCTGTTGAGTCCCGAACAGTAAGCAGTGCCTTGTCTGTTGAGAACGAAGCAAATCGGCTTTGCTTGGTCAGAAACCAAATACCGGCGCATGGCCTTGCGGCGTTCCAGAGTGCGGAATGGCCTCGCCCATGCGCCGTCACTCGATCGGCCTCAAAATGTGGCCTTCGGTGCTGCGTTCGCATGCACCACCCCATTCAGCCAGCTCAAGGAACCCCATGTATTCAGATGTCTCCCTCTTCATCGACGGCGAGTGGACTGCCGGCACCAGCGGCAAGAGCGAACCCATCGTCAACCCCGCCACCGGCAAAGTGCTGGCCCGCCTGGCGCACGCCGGCCGCGACGACCTCGACCGCGCGCTCGCCGCGGCCGACAAGGGATTCAAGCAATGGAAGGCCGTCTCGCCGTACGACCGCTACAAGGTGCTGCGCAAGGCCGCCGAGCTGATGCGCCAGCGCGCCGACGAGATCGCCGAGCTGATGACGCTCGAGCAAGGCAAGCCGCTGGCCGAATCGAAGATGGAAGCCACGGCCGCCGGCGACATCATCGACTGGTTCGCCGAAGAAGCGCGCCGCACCTACGGCCAGATCATCCCGGCACGCGCCGACGGCGTGAGCCAGCTCGTGACGCGCGAGCCCGTGGGCCCGGTGGCCGCGTTCACGCCGTGGAACTTCCCGATCAACCAGGCCGTGCGCAAGGTCTCGGCCGCGCTGGCCGCCGGCTGCTCCGTCATCCTGAAGGGGCCGGAAGAAACGCCCGCCAGCTGCGCCGCGCTGATCCGCGCGTACGCCGATGCCGGCGTGCCGGCCGGTGTGCTGAACCTGGTGTTCGGTGTACCGTCCGAGATCTCTGAATACCTGATCCCGCACCCGGTTATCCGCAAGATCACCTTCACCGGCTCCACGCCGGTGGGCAAGAAGCTCGCGGCACTCGCCGGCCAGCACATGAAGCGCATCACGATGGAGCTCGGCGGCCACGCTCCGGCCATCGTGTTCGACGATGCCGACGTGGCCGTCGCCGCGAAGATGCTGGCCTCGGCCAAGTTCCGCAATGCCGGGCAGGTGTGCGTGTCGCCCACGCGCTTCCTGGTGCACGAGTCGGTGTACGCCAAGTTCGTCGACGGCTTCGTTGCCACCACCTCGGGCATCAAGGTCGGTGACGGCCTGGTCAAAGAGACGCGCATGGGCCCGCTCGCCAACAGCCGCCGCGTCGAGGCGATGCAGATGTTCGTCGACGACGCTGTGGCCAAGGGCGCCAAGCTCGCATTCGGCGGCAAGCGCATCGGCACCGAAGGCAACTTCTTCGAGCCCACCGTGCTGACCGACGTGCCGGCCAACGCGCGCATCCTGAGCGAAGAGCCCTTCGGCCCCATCGCGCCCATCGTGCCGTTCAGCAGCTTCGACGAGGTCATCGCCGAAGCCAACCGCCTGCCTTTCGGCCTGGCGGCGTACGCCTTCACCAAGTCGCTGAAGACGGCTTCCGCCTTGGGCGCGCAGATCGAAAGCGGCATGCTCTCGATCAACCACTTCGGCTTGGCCCTGCCCGAGGTGCCGTTCGGCGGCATCAAGGACTCGGGCTACGGCACCGAAGGCGGCAGCGAAGCGATCAACGCGTACCTGAACAGCAAGTTCGTGACGCAGGTCGGGCTGTAAGAGAAGCGGCCCCCGCCACGGGGGCCGTAGCGTTCAGCGCGCCTGGTCCAGCAGGGCTTGCGCGCGCAGGATCACGGGGCGGTCGACCATCGCTCCATCGAGTGCCACGGCGGCGCCTCCCGCTGCATCCGCAGCGGCGATCACGCGCCGCGCCCAGTCGAGCTGGGCCGCCGTGGGTGCGAAGGCCGCATGCACCGGCGTGATCTGCTTGGGGTGAATGCACAGCTTGGCACCGAAGCCCAGACGGCGTGCGCGCAGCGCTTCGGTGTGGATCAGTGCAGCGTCGTCGAGCACGATGCTGACGCCATCCACCGGCGCGGCCAGCAAGGCCAAACGCGAATACAGCACCAGCTGCGAACGGAAGAAGAGCAGCTCTTCGCCTTCGCCGTCGATGCCGAGGTCATGCTGAAAGTCGATGCTGCCGAACACCAGGCGCTGCACGGCGGGTGCCCGCGCCAGTTCCAGCGCAGCAGCGAAGCCCACAGCCGTTTCGATCAGCGGCAAGAGCGCCACGCCGGGCAGCGCTTGGGCCAGCCGGGCCAGATCGTCCACCCGCTCGCTCTTGGGCAGCACCACCGCGTGCACGCCGTGGCGGCAGGCGTCGACATCGGCCGCGTGCTGCGGTGTGCCGACGGCGTTGATGCGCACCACGATCTGCGGTGACGCCGCGGCCGTACGCGCGCTCAGCCAACTCACCACCGCCTGTCGAGCAGCTTCTTTCGCGGCGACCGGCACGGCGTCTTCCAGGTCGAGGATCACCGCATCGGCCCCCGAGGCCAGCGCCTTGTCGAAACGCTCGGGGCGGTCGCCGGGGACGAACAGGTAGCTGCGCGGTAGCGGCGTGCTGGTGTTCGAAGCGCCCAGGGTGCCGTTCATCCCAGCAGGCGCTCCACGCGCGCCCAGTCGGCCAGTTGCCACACGCGCTCGATCAGCGCCTGCATCTCGGCCTCGCTGGCGCCACGCCCATAGGCCGCGAGCTGCTGCGCCTTGGCTTCGATCTCGTCGCGGCTCAGCGTGTTGCCGGGGTCGCCCTTGGGCTCGTCGACACGGCCGTGCAGCGTGCGGCCGTCGGTGGTGAGCACGTCCACCTTGCCGATCCAGCGCTGCGGGTAGGCACCGTCGACCTCGGCGTCCAGGCGCATGTGCACCTTGCCGCGCACTGCCACCACACGCGGGTCGCGGTAGTGGGCGTCGAATTCACTCAGGCCGGCGCGGTCGAATACCGCGACCAGCCCGAGCACCGTGCCCATCGAGAACTTGCTCTGGTGCACGGTCTGCGGGTCGACCACCGGGCCGAGCACGTCGATGGCGCCCTGGTGCACGTGGGCCGTCACGCGCTCGATGTCCTCGGCCTTCAGGCCCTGCGTGCGCATCACCTGCTGCAGCGCATCAGCGGCCGGGTGGGTGTGGCGGCACGATGCGTGGAACTTGAACGAGGTCTCAGCCAGTGCCCAGCGTTGGCCGAGCCGGTCGGTCAGCTTCGCCGGGTCGGCGTCGGTCGACATGCCGGCGGCCAGCCCTTGCGGGCCTTCGAGAATGCGCTGTGCGCCGGTGAAGCCGTCGCGCGCCAGGTAGGCGGCCATCAGCCCATCGGCGGCGGCCTTGGCCGTGTGCAGCTGCTTCGAATCGGCCGCGTCGCGCAAGAACTCCCACAGCCCCGCCGACTGGGTGCCGGCCGAGCCGAAGGCGTGCAGCATCTGCGCGGCGTCCAGCCCCAGCAGCCGGCCCACGGCAGCCGCAGCGGCCAGCGTGCCGGCGGTGGCCGTGGTGTGGAAGATCTTGTAGTGCGAGCGCCCGAGGAACTCGCCCACGCGGATGCCCACTTCATAACCAGCCACAGAGGCCGCAAGCAGATCGCGACCCGACGCCCCGAGGGCCTGCGCCACCGCCAGCACCGGCGGGAACACCACCGCCGCAGGGTGGAACACCGAGCCGTTGTGCACGTCGTCCTGCTCGGCGACATGCGAGGCAGCGGCGTTCACCATCGCTGCAAACAGCGGGCTGCTGCGCGTGCGCGAGATCAGCAGCTCGCTCGGCCCATCGGCCGGGCCCATCGCGCGCGCGAAGGTGGCGATGCTTTCCACCGGCCGTGCGCCCTTGCCGGCCAGCACCGAACCGAGCCAGTCGAGAAACAGGTCTTCGGTGCGGCGCAGCACCGCGGCCGGGATGTCGTCGAAGCGCAGGCCGGCCGCGAACTCGGCGAGCACCTTGCTGGGGTGATTGCTCATCTCAATGGCTCCATGTCACTTCGGCGTTAGTCATTCACGCTCAGAACGAGCGCGGCAGCCCGAGCACATGCTCGGCCACGTAGCTCAGGATCAGGTTGGTGGAGATCGGCGCCACCTGGTACAGCCGGGTCTCGCGGAACTTGCGCTCCACGTCGTATTCGCTGGCGAAGCCGAAGCCGCCGTGGAACTGCAGGCATGCGTTGGCCGCCTCCCAGCTCGCCTTGGCGGCCAGGTACTTGGCCATGTTGGCCTGCGCGCCGCAAGGCTGGCGGGCGTCGAACAGGCGGCAGGCTTCCCAGCGCATCAGGCTCGCGGCCTCGATCTCGATATGGGCCTCCGCAATCGGGAACTGCACGCCCTGGTTCTGGCCGATGGGCCGCCCGAAGACCACGCGGTCTTTCACGTAGGCGGTGATGCGGTCGATGAACCAGTGGCCGTCGCCGATGCACTCGGCCGCGATCAGCGTGCGCTCGGCGTTCAGCCCGTCGAGGATGTACTTGAAGCCCCGCCCTTCTTCGCCGATCAGGTTCTCGGCGGGGATCTCCAGGTTCTCGAAGAACAGCTCGTTGGTCTCGTGGTTGACCATGTTGCGGATGGGCCGCACTTCCATGCCTTTGCCGATGGCCTGCTTCAGGTCGACCATGAAGATCGACATGCCCTCGGACTTCTTCTTCACGTCGGCCAGCGGCGTGGTGCGCGCCAGCAGGATCATGAAGTCGGAATGCTGCACGCGCGAGATCCACACCTTCTGGCCGTTGATGACGTAGCGGCCGTCTTTCTTCACCGCCGTGGTCTTGATGCGCGTGGTGTCGGTGCCGGTGGTGGGCTCGGTCACCCCCATCGACTGCAGCCGCCATTCGCCGCTCGCAATGCGCGGCAGGTAGTGCTGCTTCTGCTGCTCCGAGCCGTGACGCAGCAGCGTGCCCATGTTGTACATCTGGCCATGGCAGGCGCCCGAGTTGCCGCCGGCATGGTTGATCTCTTCCATGATGACCGAGGCTTCGGCCAGGCCCAGGCCCGAGCCGCCGTACTCCTGCGGAATGAGCGCGGCCAGCCAGCCGGCACGCGTGAGCGCGTCGACGAAGGCCTCGGGATAGGCGCGCTCCTCGTCCACCTTGCGGTGGTATTCGTCCGGGAACTCGGCGCACAGCGAACGCACGGCGTCGCGGATGTCTTGGTAGTTGTCTTGAGCGTGTTTCATGGTCGGTGGTGTTCAGTGGCGCCCGGCCGCGCGAAGGCACTGACCGCCCCTTCGGGGGGCAGGAGCGAAGCGACGTGGGGGTTGTTTCATTTCAGGCCATCTCGGCGGTGGCGGTCATCGCAAGAAAGCCTTCGTGGTCACGCGCCCACAGCTGCACGCCGTGCTCGCCCTCGGGCTGGCCGTGCACGGAGAAGGCGTGCAGGTCGAAGATCGGCCGCACCGCCTTGAAGGCGAAGTGCGTCACGCGGGCCTGCGGGCGCTCGCGGCGCAGCAGGTCCATCAACAGCGTGGCGATCAACGGGCCATGCACCACGAGGCCGGGGTAGCCCTCGGCCTCGGTGACGTAGGAGCGGTCGTAGTGGATGCGGTGGCTGTTGAAGGTGAGTGCCGAGTAGCGAAACAGCAGCACCGGGTCGGGCACCATGCTGCGCGAGAACGCACCGCCGGCCGGTGCTGGCTGGGGCGGCGGCATCGGCGCGCCGGGCCGCGGCGCCTCGCGGTAGACGATGTCGTGCTCTTCCTCGATGGCCACGCCGCCAGCGGTGCGGATCTCGTGCTGCACCGTCACGAACACCAGCTCGCCCGACTGGCCCTGCTTGCTGCTGATGCGGGTGATGCGCGAGACGCGTTCGATCGCGTCGCCAGCGCGCACCGGCTGGTGAAAGCGCAAGCGCCCCCCCGCCCACATGCGCCGCGGCAGCGGCACCGGCGGCAAGAAGCCGCCCAGCTTGGCGTGCCCGTCGGGGCCGAGCTCGCTGTGGCGGTGCTGCGGCAAGAAGTACAGCCAGTGCCACAGCGGCGGCAGCGCATCGCCCTCGCGCGGCGGAGCGTCATCACGGTCAAGCGTGGCCGACATTGCGGCGATGGGTGCGAGCGTGGCGGTGTCGTGCCGCGTCTCGCTGCGGCCGATCCAATCGGCATAGGGAGTGCTGCTCACAGCGCTGCCCTGCATCACAGCACCTCGGCCAGGCCGAGCACGGCGGTCGACTGGCTCGACAGCGTGCCGCCGTTGCCATGCGCGAGCGCCGTCTTCACACCCGCCACCTGGCGCTCGCCGCCCTCGCCGCGCAGCTGCCGCACCGCCTCGATCAGCGCAAAGATGCCGTACATACCGGGGTGCACGCACGAGAGGCCGCCACCATTGGTGTTGACCGGCAACCGGCCACCGGGGCCGATGGCGCCGCCTTCGACGAACGCACCGCCCTCCCCCTTGGCGCAGAAGCCCAGGTCTTCCAGGAACAACAGCACGTTGATGGTGAAGGCGTCGTAGAGCTGCACCACGTCGATGTCTTTCGGGCTCAGCCCCGCCATCGCGAACGCGGCACGGCCAGAGTCGCGCGCGGCCGTCGCCGTGAGATCGTGCATCGATGAGATCTGGCGGTTCCACACCGCCGTGCCGTTGCCCAGCACGTACACCGGCGTGCGCGGCAGGTCGCGCGCGTGGTCGGCACGCACCAGCACGTAGGCACCGCCGCCGTCGGTCACGAGGCAGCTGTCGCGCACGGTCAGCGGGTCGCACACCATGCGGGCGCCCAGCACGTCGTCGATCGACAGCGGCCCGCGCATGAAGGCCTCGGGGTTGCGCTGTGCCCATGCGCGCGCGGCCACCGCCACCTCGGCCAGCTGCCGACGCGTCGTGCCGAACTCGTGCATGTGCCGCGAGGCCGCCAGCGCATAGGCCGACAGCGGCTGCATCGGCTCGTAAGGCGACTCGTAAGGCTGCGGGTCAAGGAAGCGGCGGCTGGCCACCACTTCGCGCCGGCCGAAGGTGGCGCTGCGCTGCGCGCTGCCGTAGCACACCAGCACGGCCTTGCACTGGCCCGACTGCAAGGCGTGCATAGCGGGCAGCAGGTGCGCGATGAAGCTGGAGCCGCCGATCATGGTGCTGTCGATGTAGCTCGGGCGGATGCCGAGGTACTCGACCACCGGCATCGCCCACATCGTGGCGCCGCCGCTGGCCGTGCACAGGCCGTCGATGTCGCTCATCTTCAGGCCGGCATCGGCCACCGCGGCGCGTGCCGCGTTGGCGAGCAGCTCCATGTCGGTGTAGCCGGGCGCCTCGCCGCAACCGAAGGTCGCCACGCCGGCAATGGCGGCGCTGCCGCGCAGGGATCTGAGATCGCTCATGCGCGCGCTCCTTCCACCGCCACGGCATCGAACACCACCATCCCCTGGTCGCCTTGCTGCACCACGCGCGCCTGAACGCGCTGGCCGATGCGAACCTCGCTGCTGGGCAGGCCGTCGACGCGGCTCATCAGGCGCACGCCTTCGTCCAGGTCGATCAGCGAGACGTTGTAGTCGCCACCGGCTTCGGGCTTGCGGCGCACCGTGGTCACGGCGTACACCGTGCCGCTGCCTGCGGGCTCCACCCACGCCAGCTCGCCGTGGCCGCAGTGCGGGCACAGCTCGCGTGGGAAGTAGACGGCCTTGCCGCAGCTGCTGCAGCGCTGGATCAGGAAGCGGCCTTCGTTCAAGGCGGCCTGGTGGCGCGCAAGCACGCCGCCTTGCGGGTCGATGGGGAGAGGAGTTGTCATAGCGGGGTCGGTTGTGGATGGCATCACACCACGCCGGCATCGCGCAGCGCGCCGACCTGGGTGGACGAATAGCCCAGCTCGGCGAGCAGGCCCTCGGTGTGCTGGCCCAGGGCGGGCACGCCGTCCATGCGGGGAGCGTAGCGGTTGTTGCTGGCCGGCGGCAGCAGCGCCGGCACCGGGCCGGCGGGCGTGGCCACTTCCGTCCAGCGGCGGCGCGCCTGCAGCTGCGGGTGCTGCCACAGCGAGGCCGTGCTGTTGACGCGTGCGTTGGCAATGCCGGCGCGGTCGAGCCGAGCCTCGGCCTCTTCAACCCCCACACCGGCAAAGCTGGCGGCGAGCTTGTCGTCTAGCACCGCGCGGTTGGCGGTGCGCTGCGTGTTGCTGTTGAAGCGCGGGTCCTGCGCCAGGCCCGGCTCGCCCAGCACCTCGTTGCAGAAGCGCTGCCACTCGCGTTCGTTCTGCACGCCCAGCAGCAGCGTGTGGCCGTCGTCCAGCGTGAGCGGGCCATAGGGCGCGATGCTCGGGTGCGAGGCACCAGTCCGCGGTGCCGGCGGCTGGCCGTTAAAGGCGTAGTACATCGGATTGCCCATCCATTCGGTGAGCGTCTCCAGCATCGCCACGTCGACGCGCGAGCCGGTGCCGGTGCGCTCGCGCAGCAGCAGCGCCGAGAGGATGGACGAGTACGCATACATGCCCGCACTCACGTCCGCCGCCGAGAAACCCGCGCGGGCAATCGAGTCGCCGTTGCCTGTTGCAGACAGCAAGCCGGCCTCGGCCTGCACCATCAGGTCGTAGGCCTTCTTGTCGCGGTAGGGACCGTCGTCGCCGTAGCCGGAGATGTCGCACACCACCAGGCGCGGGTGCGCGGCGGCCAGCGCTTCGTACGACAGGCCCAGGCGCGCCGCGGCGCCCGGCGCGAGGTTCTGCACCAGCACGTCGGCACGCTCCAGCAGCGCTTCGAGAATGGGCTGCGCCTGCGCGTGCTTCACGTCCAGCGTGAGGCTTTCCTTCGAGCGGTTGGCCCACACGAAGTAAGACGACTGGCCGCCCACGCGCTGGTCGTAGCTGCGCGCGAAGTCGCCCACGCCGGGCCGCTCGATCTTGATGACACGCGCGCCCTGGTCGGCCAGGTGGCGCGTGCACACCGGCGCGGCCACCGCGTGTTCGAGCGCCAGCACGGTGATGCCGTCCAGCGGGCGGGGTGAGTTTGATGCGTTCATGCCCACAGCATGGCCATGCCGCGGCCATCGCGCAATTCGCGAATGCCGAAGGGGGTGTTCACGGTGGCAGCATCGCCAGTGGCGGCAATAGAGCCAACAGCTCGCGCTTGAGCACCTTGCCGCTGTGCGTCATCGGAAAGGCATCGACCACCTCGATGCGCGCCGGCCGCTTGTAGGGCGCCAGCTGCTCGCGCAGGTGGGCGTCGAGCGCGGCGCGGTCGAGCGTGCAGCCGGGCTTGAGCGTCACGAACGCCACCACCTCTTCATTGCCATCGCGCTCCGGGCGGCCCGCCACCGCGGCGCCGCGGATGGACGCAAACGCCTGCAGCGCCGCCTCCACCTCGCCGGGGTATACGTTGAAGCCCGAGCGGATGATCATTTCCTTCAGCCGCCCCACCACGAACAGCGCGCCGTCGGCATCGACGTAGCCGAGGTCGCCGCTCGCGTACCAGCCGCCGGGCTTCATCACCGCAGCGGTGGCGGCCTCGTCGCGAAAGTAGCCCGCCATCAGCCCGCGCCCGCGCAGCCAGATCTCGCCACGCTCAACGGCCGGCAGCTCGGCACCATCGGACCCGACGATGCACAGCTCGGCACCTTCGACCCGGCTGCCGGCCGACGTGTCGGTGCGGTGCTGGCCGAGCGCTGTCACGTGCACCGAGCCTGCGTATTCCGACAGGCCATAGCCGTGGTGCAGCGGCTGCGCAAAGCGCGCCTCCACCTGCTGCTTGAGCGGCAGGTCGAGCGGGCCCGCGCCGGTGTAGACATAACGCAGCGCCGGTGCCTCGGGCCGCGCGATGCCCTGGTCGTCCAGGTATGCCAGCAGCCGAGCAAACAGCGTGGGCGGCCCCTGCAGCTGCGACACCCGGTGGTGCGCCAGCGCATCCAGCACATCGGCCGCATCGAACTGGCTGCGCATCACCAGGCTCGCGCCGGCGTGCAGCGAGGCCATCAGCACCGTGCCCAGCCCGAAGATGTGGGTCATCGGCAGGTACGCATACGAGCGGTCTTGCGGCCCGAGCCGGCGTGACTGGGCCGACACCCGCCCGAAGTGCAGCAACCCATCGTGCGTGACCATCACGCCCTTCGGCACGCCGGTGGTGCCCGAGGTGAAGATGATGGCCGCCACGCGTTCGGCCAGTTCACCGGTCGCGGCGCGCGCTTCTTCGCGCAACGCGCTGTGCGCGAGGCCCGGCACCGATGCATCGGTGGCGTGGTGGCGCTCGGCATGGCGCGCTGCCGCGGCCGACACTGCCGAGGTGAAGTACAGCCGCCGCGCATCGGCCTTGGCCGCAAAGGCCGCCACCTCGCCCGGCGCCATGCGCGCGTTCACGCCGCAAGACCAGGCGCCCACGCGGCTGCAGGCCAAGATCAACGCCACGTGCTCGGGGCAGTTCTCCGCCACGACGAGCACGCGGTCGCCGGTGCGCACGCCGTCTGCGCGCAGCTCGTGCTCCAGGGCATCGACCAGCGTGCCCAGCGTTGCGAAATCAACGTCTCGGTCGCTGAGGTGCAGGAACGGCCGCGCCGGCTCGCGCTCGCGCCACGCGTCGAAGGCTTCATGGATGCGCCGCATGCCGGCCGCCCCTCACTCGAACTTCATACCGGCCGTCACGCCGCGCCACATCTCGAAGTCGCTGCGCTGCTGCGCCGCCAGCTTCGCCGCGTCGCCTGCCCAGGGCTCGTAGCCCTGCTCGGCCCATTGCTTGCGCAAGCCTTCATCGGCGAGCGCGCGGTTGACGGCGGCGTTGAGCTGCTTCACCGGCCCGGCCACCATGCCCGCCGGGCCGTACACGCCATACCAGCCGATCACCTCGTAGCCCGGCAGGCCGGACTCACGCATGGTGGGCACCTCGGGCATCGACGGGTTGCGCCCGCGCGAGGTGACGGCCAGCACCCGCACGCGGCCCGACTGCTGGTAGTTGCGCGCGGTGCTCACGATGTCGAACATCATCGTCAGCTGGCCGCCGATCACGTCGGTCATGGCCGGCGCGTTGCCCTTGTACGGCACGTGCGTGAGCTGCGTGCCCGATTGTTTGGCGAACAGCTCGCCGCTCAGGTGGTTGGACGCGCCCATGCCGGCCGAACCGTAGAACACCTTGGCCGGGTTGGCCTTGGCATAGGCGATCAGCTCCTGCAAAGACTTGACCGGAAGCTCCTTGTTGACGACCAGCGCGTTGGCATAGCTGAGCACCGGCGCCACCGGCGTCAGGTCTTTGGCGGGGTCGAGCGTCATCGTCTTCAGCACATGCGGGCTGATGGTGAGCGTGGGGCTGGCGCCGAAGTACAGCGTGCTGCCATCGGCCGGCGACTTGGACACCATCTCTGCGCCCAGCAGGCCGGCCGCGCCGGGCCGGTTGTCGACGATCACGGTACTGCCCAGCTCACGGGCGAGCAACGGCGAGAACTGCCGCGCCGCCGTGTCCACCGGCCCGCCCGCGGCATAGCCGACGACCAGCCGAACGGTCGCGCCGGCAGGCGCTTGGGCCCACGCCGGCACCGCGGTGACAGAAGCCAGCGCAGCCAGCAGGCCCAGCGCACGGCGCCGTGCGAAAGATCGATGTGTCATGTTTGTCTCCTCTTTCTTGGTTAGCGACGAACCTCAGCCCAACTCCGCTCGCCTCAGCCCACCTCCGCTCGCTTGGGCCCCACCCCGGCCCGCTTGGGCCCCAACCCCGTTCGCCCTGAGCCTGTCGAAGGGTGCGCCGTGCACATCGCCGGCTTCGACAGGCTCAGCCCGAACGGATTCAAACCTCTTCTTGTGCCCGGGTGGCCGGGAGCCGGAGATTCCGACTGTGCCCAGCATGGCCGCCGCTCACACGCGGCGCCATCTGTATTTGCCGAAGGGGGTGTTCGCCCGGGCGTGGTGGGGGCGGATGATGAGGCGAGGCCTGCCGCACAATCGACCACCATGCATTTCGACCTGCTCGACCTCCGGCTCTTCGTCTATGTGGCCGAAGAATCCAACCTGCGCAAGGGCGCCGAGCGTGCCTGCATTTCGCTGGCTGCGGCGAGCACCCGCATCAAGCAGCTCGAAGACAACATCGGCGCCAAGCTCTTCTACCGCAAGCCTCAGGGTGTGGAGCTCAACCCCGCCGGCGAGGCCATGCTGCACCACGCGCGGCTGGTGCTGCAGCAGGTGGAGCACCTGAAGGTCGACCTGCGCGAGTACGCGAGCGGTATCAAGGGGCATGTGCGCATCCTCGCCAACACCACCTCCATCGGCGGCGCACTGCCGGCCGCGCTGGCGAGCTTCTTGGCGCGCCACAGCGACGTGAGCATCGACCTGCACGAGCGCCTGAGCCACGAGATCATCATCGCCATCAACGAGGCGCATGCTGACATCGGCCTCGTGGCCGGCAACGTCGACACCGAAGGCCTGGAGGTGCACGACTTCGTGGGCGACGAGCTGGTGGTGGTCGTGCCGCAAGGCCACCCGCTGGCGGCGCAGGGCGAGCAAACGAGCTTCGTGCAGACGCTCGACGAGCACCACATCTCGCTTGCCGAAGGCAGCGCGCTGGCCGGCTTCTTGCCACCGCTGGCGCGCGCCATCGGCCGCAACCTCGAGTTCCGCATCCAGGTGAGCAGCTTCGAATCCATCTGCCTGCTGGTGGAGGCCGGCGTGGGCATCGGCATCATCCCGCGCTCATCGGCGCTGCGGCATGCGCGCACGCTGAAGCTGCAGATCGTGGGCCTGAGCGACGAGTGGGCCAAGCGCGAGACCAAGATCGTCCACCGCGCGCACGTGCCCTTGCCCAAACTGGCGGCCGAGCTGATCCGCCACCTGGCGGACTTCAACACCGAGAAGACGCTGCCATGAAACGTGCCGCCCGACCCGCAGCCACGCCGGCCGCCGACAGCGCGGAGGCGACAGAACCCCAGGCGTCAGTGCAGCCAGCGCAGAAGACGCTCGCGCAGGGCGTGCCAGCACGCGGCAGCTACCACCACGGCAACCTGCGCGATGCACTCGTCATGCGCGGCATCGAGATCCTGGACACGCAGGGCTTCGACGCCCTGAGCCTGCGCCAGGCCGCACGCGATGTGGGCGTATCGCAAGCCGCGCCGCTGCACCACTTCGACGGCAAGGTCGGCTACCTGGCTGCCATTGCCACGCAAGGCTTTCGCCTCATGTTCGAGACGCGCATCCGCGCGCTGCGCGACCTGCAAGACCCGCGCGACAGGTTGCTCAGCGTGATGCTGGCCCACCTGCGCTTCTCGATGGGGCACCCCGCGCTGTACCGCGTGATGTTCGGCGCCGAGGTGCCCGCAAAGGCGCAGTTCCCAGAACTCGAACAGGCCGCGACACGCTCATACGGCATCCTCGAAACCTGCGTCGGCGACTACCTCAGCCACCGCAATGCCGACCTGAAGCTCGTGCGCTCCGCCACGCTCGCCGCGTGGACCGCCTGCCACGGCCTGGCCACCGTGATGGCCGACCGATCGAACGCATGGGACATCGTCGGCAAGGACGACCCGCTGAAGATCGGCCACCACGTGTTCTCGATCTTCATTGCGGGGTTGGATCACCAGGGGTGAGGTCAGGGGTAGCCGTCTGGATTGTGGTCAAACCCGCCCACCCACGCCTTTGAACTTCTCTACGAAGGCAGCGAGTTTTCGAAACACGCTCTGCTTCTTGGTCAAGTACTGAGGATTCAGCGGACTCATCTTCGGAAGAACAGCATTGAGCTCCGTGCCGTTGTCACTTGCAAACTCCCGTTTCAGCGACGTGGTGATATAGCGCTTGGCCGCTTCCGCATTCAGGCTCTCGGCGTTGATCAGCTCTTGCGCCTCTCGCTGTAGTTCTGCTTGAGCAAAGGCGAAGAAGGCGGCGATCACACTGGCTTTATCACCCATCTGGTCCAAGTCAGTCTGGTTGATGAAGTCGACCAGCAAGCCTTCCTTGGCACGGTTGCCCAAGCTGGCGCGTATTACCCGACGCACATCTTCCACCAACACGGCCTTGTCTTTGACCTTCCTGTTGTTTTCAAAAATCAGTTCCAGGATGTAGTCGAGGTTGATTTCTTGGGACTTCAGCAGGTCGACCTCAAAGATCACGTCGTCCCAGTCGATGGTGGACTTCTCCTTTTCGTCTGAAGACTTCTCCCGCCGCAACCAGTCCCGAACGTCGTTGTAGGTTGAGCGGTAGTCCTGAATCTTTCGCTCAGAAGGAATGTGGATCTCTCGCAAAGCGGCCAGTGCACCATCGTCGAGGTAGTGCTTGGCCTTGAATGCCTCCACCGCCGCCGGGTCATTCATGTCCACGCTCTGCAAGGCCTTCAGGCTGGCAAATTCGTCGTAGTTTTGCAGCACATGCTCAACGCGCAAATATTCGCCAAACAGCTTTGCGAAGGCCTTCTTGTCAGCCTCCTTTTCGATGGCTGCAGGGTCAGGAAAGCGGTGCTCCAGCTCTTTCACCACATCCACAAAGCCGCGCCGCGCTTCACCAGTCACCACATCGGTGAAGCCGTCCATGTACTCCTTGTAGCTCTTCTCCAGCACCACGTTCTTGGTGTTCTTGTCGCCGAACAAGGTGATGGCATCGATCGTCGCCTGCTCCAGATCGCGAAACGTCACGATGTTGCCGAACGTCTTGGTGGCGTCAAAGATGCGGTTGGTGCGCGAGTAGGCCTGGAGCAGGCCGTGGTAGCGCATGTTCTTGTCCACGAACAAGGTGTTCAGCATGGGGGCATCAAAGCCGGTCAGGAACATGCCCACCACGATCAGCAGATCGATCTCCCTGGCCTTGACCTGTTTGGCCAGGTCGCGGTAGTAATTCTGAAAGCCGTTGCTATCGACACTGAAGTTCGTCTTGAACAGCGCGTTGTAGTCTGCGATGGCCGCGCTCAGGAACTCCTTGGCGCTGCTGTTCATGGCTGACACGTCAAAGCTCTCGTCCTGGATCTCGCCCACTGCGTCTTGTTCTTCGTTAGCTGCAAACGAGAAGATGGTGGCCACTTTCAGGGGTTTGTCGCTGTCCTTCTGTAGCGCCTTGAAAGCCTCGTAGTACAACTTGGCGGCATCAACGCTGCTCACCGCAAACATGGCGTTGAAACCTCTGCCACCCGACTGCAGGCGATGGGTTTTCTGCCGGAAGTTGTTCAGGATGTACTGGGTGATCTCAGAGATGCGGTCGGAGTGCAACAAGGCCTGCTTGTTCTCTGCAGCGCTGAGCTTCTCCTCGTCCTGCTCTGTTTCAATGGCCTTGAACCGCGGGCGCACATCGTTGTAGTCCACCTTGAACTTCAGCACCTTCTCATCGCGAATCGCATCGGTGATCACGTACGAATGCAGCTCACGGCCAAAGACACTGGCGGTGGTGTCCGCGCCGAGGGCGTTCTGCGGCAAGATCGGCGTGCCGGTGAAGCCAAACTGGTAGAACTTCTTGAACTTCTTCTTCAAGTTCTTCTGTGCTTCACCAAACTGGCTGCGGTGGCACTCATCAAAAATGAAGACCACCTGCTTGCCGTAGATGGGCAGGTCAGCCTCGTTCTTCATCAGGTTGTTGAGCTTCTGGATGGTGGTGACGATGATCTTGTTGTCATCCTTGTCCAGGTTGCGCTTGAGGCCGGCGGTGCTGTCCGACCCGTTCACGCTGTCTGGTGAAAAGCGCTGGTATTCCTTCATGGTCTGGTAGTCCAGATCCTTGCGGTCCACCACGAAGAAAACCTTGTCGATGAAATCCAGCTCGGTGGCCAAACGCGCCGCTTTGAAACTGGTCAGTGTCTTGCCCGAACCCGTGGTGTGCCAGATGAAACCGCCGCCCTCCAGCGTGCACCAGCTCTTGGCCTGATAGGCGCTGTTGATCTTCCACAGAATGCGCTCGGTGGCGGCAATCTGGTACGGGCGCATCACCAGCAGCGTGTCGCTCGTATCGAAGACCGAGTAGCGCAGCAGCACCTTCAGCAGCGTGTCTTTCTGGAAGAWGGTGGCGGTGAAGTCTTTCAGGTCTTTGATGAGGCTGTTGTCGGCCTTCGCCCAGTTCATGGTGAAGTCGAAGCTGTTCTTGTTGCGCTGGGTGGTGTTGGCAAAGTAACGGCTGTCGGTGCCGTTGGAGATCACGAACAGCTGCAGATACTTGAACAAGGACTGCGCACTGTTGAAGCTCTCCTTGCTGTAGCGGTGCACCTGGTTGAACGCTTCGCGAATGGCCACACCGCGCTTCTTCAACTCCACCTGTACCAGAGGCAGGCCGTTGACCAAGATGGTCACGTCATAGCGGTTGGCGTGCGTTCCAGCCTGCCCGAACTGCTTGATCACCTGCACCTTGTTGCGGGCGATGTTCTTTTTGTCCAGCAAGTAGATGTTCTGGATGTGCCCATCGTCAAACACGAAGTCATGAACAAAATCGTCGTGGATCTTGCGGGTTTTCTCGGCGATGCCATCGCTGGGCTTGTCCAGCCAGGTCTCCACAAAGCGCTGCCACTCGGCGTCTGCAAACGGCACGTTGTTGAGCGCTTGCAGCTGCACGCGCACGTTGGCCAACAAGGCCTCGGGCGTGTTCAGGCCCCGCGGCGCCTCATAGCCCTGGCGAATGAGATCCTGAATGAACTCACGCTCCAGATCACCTTCGCTCTGGTAGCTCTCATTAACCTGCCAATCCTTGGTGTACCTGTCCAGAACGATGAAGTTCCTGGATTCGGCAATGGTCTTGTAGTCACTCATGAGGCTTGCTCTCATCGTCCTGAAACAGCGCGGTCAGCTCAGTCTCGATCTCCTCCACGGTCGGCAACTGCGACTGCACCGACAAGGGAATGTCTTTGGTGATGAACGAGCTCACGCCCATCGGTTTGTTGATGTCGCGCAGGGCGTACTCCACGTCCAGCTTGTCCTTGTCTTTGCACAGGATCAGGCCGATGGTGGGCTGGTCACCTTCGGCTCGCAGCTGGTCGTCCACCGCCGACAGGTAGAAATTGAGTTTGCCAACATATTCGGGTTTGAACGCGCCAGCCTTCAGCTCAATCACCACGTAGCACTTCAGGCGTGCGTGATAGAACAGCAAATCCAGAAAGTAGTCTTTGCCATTCACCGCCAACGGGTACTGCCGCCCGAGGAAGGCAAAGCCCTTGCCCAGCTCCAGCAAAAACCGGGTGATCTGCGCCACCAACTGGTTCTCGATGTCGCGTTCCACGGCCTGCGGCGCGAGGGTCAGGAAGTCAAACACATACGGGTCTTTCAGGCTTTGCTGCACCAGCTCTGACTGGGGTGCAGGCAGGGTCTTGAAAAAATTGCCCACCGCCTGGCCCGCACGCTCATGGAAGCGCTGCTCAATCTGCCACTCCAGCACCGTGCGGCTCCAGCCGTGCTCGATGCAGGCCTGCACGTACAGCAACACCAGATCCACTGACTTGACCTTGGCCAGCAAGGTACRCACATGCCCCCAGGGCATTTGTCCCACGGGCTGTGGGACAACTTCGAACTGAGGGCTGAAGAAGGCATAGAACTGCCGCATGGCAAACAGGCTGGTGCGCGAGAAGCCCTTCATGCCGGGGTAGCTGGCTTGCAGGTCCAGCGCCATCTGCTCCACCACCGCCGAGCCCCAGGCGCGTTCGCGCTGCCAGGCGTCCAACTGCCGGCCAATGTCCCAGTACAGGCCCAGCAGCTCGGCATTCACCGCCAGCACCGCGCGGGTTTGCGAGGCTTGAATGCGCTGTTTGATGGCCGCCAGTGCTTGGCGGTAATCGGTGTGGTGGGTGATCTTGCTCATACCTTCACGTCAAATAGAACTCACTTACCGAAAGTGAATTAACCAGCGCCTGGACCAAAGCGATACATCTCGCTGACCTGCCGAACCAAAAAAACCAGAACACGTTTGTCGTCTTCAGTGAGATCGACCACTTCTTCGCCCGCGTGCTTCGAATGACTGGAGAAATTGATTATTCGCGTCTCATATGGATTGGTCTTGCCGTCATCTGCTTTCGGCAATAAGTCGCCCCACCTCTTGTAACCAAGAAAAGTAGAGGTCTTTTCCAAGATATTTCTCAGAAAGTTGAAGTGATATTTGCTAATCTGACCGCTTGCAATGGCCTTCTCAAGCTCGGACTTCAAGTAGAGGTGATACGAAAACGGCGAATCATTGGGCTGGGGGATCAGCTCATAGGTTCCGTCTTCGAATTTTGTCATCCGATATTTGCCAAAACTCTTCTTCTTGTAGATGCCGTCGTCACTGTTCAGCTCGTTGTACAAGACGTTATAGAAAAGTGGATTGTGGGTGGTGATGATGAACTTGACTTCAGACTCGCTTGCTTTGATCAACTGCGCGAGGTCCACCGCCAATTGGATCAAATGGTTCTCATCCAGCGAGCTCACTGGGTCGTCAATGAATACATACTCCAACTGATCGAACTCGTTGGACTCACGATCGGCAGGCTCGGGAGCATTTAGAGCCTCAATGGCCAGCTCAAGCAGCGTGTAGAAAATACTCCAAATGAAATTGCTTTCCTCACCCTTTGAGATTTTCAGATTCCCCGAGTGCGTTGCATCACCGCGCTCCATCGAAAAGGTGACTTCCGAGAAGGCTTTGATGGTGATCTCTTTATCGTCTTTGTCTTTCTCTTTTCGCTCTACATTAAATCGCGGTGTGAGCTTGTCGTTGGTGTAACGCTGAAAGGTCGTGATGATGTTTTGATCTTGCCCTTGATCCTTCAGAACCCAGTCGGTAAACGAATTTGGTTGGATTTTCAGCTTGTGCTCAGCGTCCAGCTCCAAATCGTTATCCCAGTAAAACAAGTCCTCGGTGAAGGCGTTGTAATACAGGATTTTGTTGCGCGATAGCTCGGGCTGATCAGCGTCTTCACCGCCGTCGGTTTTGGGGGCGATCAGCTGTTTGAACTCACGCGAGAGGAGTGTTTTGCCGGTGCCGTTGAAGGCATAGATCAGTTGAGCCTTCTTGTTGGCATCACTCAGCTGCTGGGCGATTTCGGTCAGCGTCTTACTCATGTCAGGCCGCTACCTCTTCCGGCCTTGGGAAGCTCAACAGCAGATCGCGGTAATGCTCGTACTGCTTTTGGCGAAGCTCGATTTCGCGTGGCAGGCCTGCGCTGATGGAGTTGGTCAGGGCGTCGAATTTATCGAGGATGGAGACGATGCGTGCTTGTTCGGCGAGAGACTTCTTTGTGTCGCCTGGGTATGGAATCGGTATTCTCACCTTCTCCATTCCACTAATCAGCAATCTATTGACCTTCCCGCGAGAAACATGTTTCGCCTTCTCATCTATGAATGCGCTTGTTTGCATCACATAGGAAACAAACTTCGGATTCATCGGATGACGAAAGGCATAACTGTCATCGTGAATGGCGACCTTTCCACGTCCAACCCAGGCAACAGCCTTGCCAACATCTTCAACAGTCTCCCCGACACCGGCCATCACAACATCACCTGGCTCCGCATAGCGCAGTGAATCGGCCAGATCGCGTCTCACCTGAGAGAAAGCTTGATCCGTAAAGACGCCGTATCGGGTGTATATATCGCCGTAGTGAATAGCGCTGATTCCGCCCTCAACATAATCAGCCTTGGTGAAGCGCCTACCGCGAATAAATTCGCCAATCTCGCCCAGCGCCTTCCATTCAACGTCTGCTTCTCCAAAGCGCAACAACTGGTCGCGGTAGTGCTTGTACTGTTTCTTTCGGGCCCTATATTCGGTAGTCAGCTCGGCGGTCAGCTCGGTGAAGAGGTCCAGAATTCGGGTGATTTCCGCTTGGATTTCAAGCGATCTTTTTGGGTGTTCCGGGCAGGGGATGGGGATAAGAATATTATTCAAAATTGCCTGAGTCAGGCTTGGCCTTCCTGACCCTGTGTCGAGCGACATCAAATCAACAGTTTTTATGAAATGATATAAATACTTCGGAATAACTTTGGAAGCGTCGATATCCGTGTAGTAGATGGTATCGACGTTCCAAAATGGAGTTTCAACGTAAAAGACATTTGCGATCGAGCCTTTACGAGGAATCAATACGGTCGGTTTTTCATATAAATATTCATCAACATACCCCATGATTCCGCCCGAGCCATAGACGGGAACATCACCGGAATTCAAGCCTTTCCAATCTTTTCCGTGTTTTATCTTGGCAATCTGCTCCAAAGGTCGCCATTCGACTCCTGCGCCATCCAGCAGCTTGTCTATAAAGGCAACGCTGCTCATGCCTCCAACTCCTCGCCTTCAAGCTCAGCCACGATCGCATCAATCTCTTTTCGAAGTTGATTGATCCTGGCAACCGTGGTCTTCAGGGCAGCATTGAGCGCGGCAATGTCCACCACCTCGCGGGTGTCCTTGGCGTCGACATAACTGCTGACCGACAGGTTGTAGTCGTTGGCAACCACATTCTCGAAAGAAACAGACTTGGCGAAGTGATCCACATTCGCCTTGTTGTCGAACGCCGCCATGATCTGTTCGACGTGCCCGTCCAGCAGTACGTTGTTGTTCGTTTCCTTCTTGAACAAGCCGCTGGCATCAATGAACTGGGTGGTGGTGTCGGTCTTGTGTTTGGACAGCACCAGCACGTTCACGGCGATGGTGGTGCCATAAAACAAGTTGGGTGCCAGCGAAATCACCGTTTCCACATAGTTGTTGTCCACGAGGTACTGGCGAATCTTCTGCTCGGCCCCGCCGCGGTAGAAGATGCCGGGGAAGCAGACGATGGCAGCGCGGCCCTTGGCTGAGAGGTAGCTCAGCGCGTGCAGCACAAAGGCAAAGTCCGCCTTGGATTTGGGCGCGAGCACACCGGCCGGGGCAAAGCGGTCGTCGTTGATGAGGGTGGGGTCGTCTGAGCCTTTCCACTTCACCGAGTACGGCGGGTTGGAGACGATGGCGTCGAAAGGCTTCTCGTCGCCGAAGTGAGGCTCGGCCAGGGTGTCGCCCAGCTGGATGTTGAACTTGTCGTAGTTGACGTTGTGCAGGAACATGTTCATCCGCGCCAGGTTGTAGGTGGTGTGGTTGAGCTCTTGCCCAAAAAAACCGTCTTCGATGATGTGTGCGTCGAAGTGCTTCTTGGCTTGCAGCAGCAACGAGCCGGAGCCGCAGGCCGGGTCGTAGATCTTGTTGACGCTGGTCTGCTTGTGCATGGCGAGCTGGGCAATCAACTTCGACACATGCTGCGGCGTGAAGAATTCGCCGCCCGACTTGCCTGCGTTGGCCGCGTAGTTGGAGATGAGGAACTCGTAGGCGTCGCCAAACAGGTCAATGTGGCTGTCGTCGAAGTGGCCAAAGTCCAGCTCGGCAACGCCTTTGAGCACGGCCGCCAGTCGAGCATTCTTGTCTTTGACCGTGTTGCCCAGGCGGTTGCTGGTGGTGTCGAAGTCGGCAAACAGACCTCGGATGTCACGCTCCGACGGGTAACCCAGGGCGGAGCCTTCAATGGCAGAAAAGATGGCGGCCAAGGCGGTGTTCAGGCTCTCGTTGGTGTTGGCGCTGGCGGCCACGTTGGCAAACAGCTGACTGGGGAAGATGAAGTAGCCCTTGGTCTTGACGGCGTCGTCCCGGATCTCAGGTGTGATGACCTCATCGGAAAGCCCCACGTAGCGAACGCTGTCGTCACCGCCTTCGATGTAGGCCGCGAAGTTTTCGCTGATGAAGCGGTAGAACAGGGCGCCAAGCACGTATTGCTTGAAGTCCCAGCCGTCCACGGCACCACGGACATCGTTGGCGATTTGCCAAATGCGGCGTTGGAGTTCGGCACGTTGTTGGATGCTGGTCATGTCGTTTTCTGGATTCGATTCGCTGTTGTGGGCAGGGCTGAGCTGACAGCTTCTTGAGCACTATCGAGAGCAATGCCAATTGTCTCGACGGTAGGCAGGTCCTCAAGCCGTGTGCCAGTCTACGTGGGCCTTAGGCATACCACGGTTGAACTGCCCAGCCGTGCCTGACATGCCAAACGGCACCGATGGTGATGCCGCTGCTGTTCACGTCGAGCCGGCCCATCGGGATGACGAGCCGGTCGGCTCAGTCCCATCGCATGCTCGACGGCAGCGCGAGTGCAGCGGCTGCTCTGCTTGTCTAGGTGACTGTCGCTACCAGCCGGGCCATCAACGCGGTGATGCCGCTCATCTGCTGCGGGATGTCGGCGGCCAGCAGCGGAGGCGCGGCGGTCGTGGCGATCGCCAGCCGCAAGCCCGGTGCGAACAGCGCGAACTGCCCGCCATAGCCGAGGCCGTAGGCGATAGGCTGGCCGGTCATCTGCCCCGTGAACCACAGGTAGCCGTAACCCGAGTTCGTGATCGGCGGAAATTGCCAGGTTACGGGCCCCTGACGGGTCGTGCTGCGGTCGACCCATGCCCTCGGAACGACCGGCCGGCCCCGCCACACGCCGCTCTCGGCGATCGAAGATGCGCAGGTTCAAGGTATGGTGAGGACGTCATGGCGGGGTGCCCTCGCGGTTACCCTGAGATGGACCTTGATTCAGCCCAGGCCGGCACGAATCAGAAAAGGCTCTCGCGCACGTAAACCACATCCCCGGGCTGAAGCACGTCGGACATCGTGGGGTGCAGTTCCTGAACGTTTCCCGCCTCGTCACGCCGATGCACGCGCAAACCGCGCTGAGTGCCGCGCAGCGTGAGCCCGCCGCCGCTGGCCACGGCTTGCATCAGCGTCATGTCGGCTATGAGCGGAATCGGGCCGGGGCGCCGAACCTCGCCGTAGATGTACACGGTGGGCTGGCGGTCGATGTAGAGCGTGTCGCCGCCGCTCACGATAGGGTTCTCGCTTGGAGCGCCGTTCGCGAAAAGTGCGCTTACGTCGACACGCTGACGAAACCGCCTGCCATCGCGGGTGCCGCTCAGCGTGACAATCTCGCTGCCGCCTTGAGCAATACCGCCGGCCAGCGCCAGCAGCTCGCTCATCAACATTCCGTTTACTTCTATTGGATAACGCCCCGGCCTGTTGGCCATGCCCAGCACCGATGCCTGGTTTCCGCGCACCTGTACCAGCAGCACAGCGACCTGCGGCTGCTTGATGAAATTGCCGTTGCGCAGCCCGTCGGCGATCGCCTCCTCAACCTGCAGAATCGACAGCCCGCCGACGGCAACCTGCCCGAGCAGGGGATAAGAGATCATGCCGCTTTCGGACACGCGCGCATCGAGCGAGAGATCAGGGGTGAGGTACACGGAGATGCGCAGCACATCGCCGGCACCGACGACGTACTCGCGTCGCGTTTCTTCGGCCACAGGCCCAGCAGTGGCAGCAGTGGCAGCAGTGGCAGCAGTGGCAGAAGTCACTGCAGTGGCTGCAAGGGCTGTGGGCATCGCAAGCTCAGCTCTGGTTACTGGCGATGTCACCGCCATTGACTCAGGGGCCGGCGTAGAGCTGACGGGTTCTGGTGCAGCGGTTCTCGCTGCCGCATCGGTGCTTGCTGCGGCCTGGGCTTGTGTCGCTGCCTCGGCCCGGGCTTCCGCGTCGGCTCTGGCCACTGCATCGGCTCTCGCTATTGCGTCGGCCTGTGATGCTGCATCGGCATTTGCCTTTGCTTCAGCTCTCGCTACTGCTTCAGCTTTCGCTGTGGCATCGGCTTTCGCCATTGCATTGGCCCTTGCCACTGCCTCGGCTCTCGCTGCTTCGACGACTCTCGCCGCTTCGGCGACTCTCGCGGCTTCGGCTTTCGATTCTGCGGCAGCTATCACTGCTGCGGCCTTCGCTGCTGCATCGGCTTTGGCTGTTGCGTCAGCCCTTGCCGCTGCTTCGGCCCTCGCGATAGCCGCTGCTTTCGCCGCCTCGGCCCTCTGCGCTTTGGCGACTCTTGCCGCTTCGGCTTTCGATTCTGCGGCAGCTATCACTGCTGCGGCCTTCGCTGCTGCATCGGCTTTGGCTGCTGCGTCAGCCCTTGCCGCTGCTTCGGCCCTCGCGACAGCCGCTGCTTTCGCCGCCTCGGCCTTCTGTGCTTTGGCGACTCTTGCCGCTTCGGCTTTCGATTCCGCAGCCGCTTTCGCTGCGTCGGCTTTCGCTGCGGCATCGGCTTTGGCAATGGCGTTGGCCCTTGCTGCTGCCTCGGCCCTCGCGATGGCCGCTGCTTTCGCCGCCTCGGCTCTCTGTGCTTTGGCGACCCTTGCCGCTTCGGCTTTCGCTTCTGCGGCTGCTTTCGTTGCGGCAGCTTTTTGCGCAATAGCAGCCTTCCTCGCAGCGGATTGCTCCGCAGCGGTAGTCTTTTTAGCGGCGGCTTTCTCTGCTGCGACTGCTTTTGCAGGCTTCGCCGGCGTGTTCGTTGAAGCTGTCGTCTGTGTCTCCTTGGCAGCAGTGGCGCCGGTCGCGGCCGTGTTCGGCCGCGTCGTTCGTTGTCCCGGTGTGGAGGAAGTGGCGCCCGGATTCGTCGCACAGGCACCGAGCGCCAGCAGCTGCAATAGGCACAGGTACAGGCACAGGGTATGAATAAAAGCACGCAATGCACCAGCGGGCGGGGACGCTGGTTTGGCGCGTGGAGCAGCAAATGTGCATCTGAAACTGGGAGCGCGAACCTCGCTCCGAGCTGGACAAAGCTGCATGGCAATCCTCCGAACAAACCCGTTCAGCAATCTGGATGCCAAACCCTTTTCGCTACAAAACCGCTGCCTTTGCTCCAAACGCAAGGCTCAGATCGCCCCTCGCTTGCAAAGAACGCCTCAGCGAATCGTGTTTGCCGTAAGACTTGCACGGCGAGCGGAGGCCGCCATCGAGCAGCCGCGGCGAACAAACCAAGGGGTTCAGCCTGACGTGCTCAAGCGACCAACGGGCTCCGAGACATTCAAGGTGAGGTGGATACAGGCAGACCCGCTGCTGCAGGTTGCGCGCGCAACGCGAACTCATTGGCCACACCGGCCCGCATGGCCACGGCATCGGCGATCGAATCGATCGCGGCGTAGTGCACCATGTGCCCGTAGCCGGGCACCAGGATCAGTCGACTGTGGGGCAGCTCGCGGTGCAGGCGAACCGAGTGGTCCGCCGGATCGACGACACGATCGAGCGCACCGGCCATGATCGTCACCGGCATCTTCAGTTCACCGTAACGCTTGCTGAGGTGCGACGCCGCAGGAATCATGAATGCGGCGTCTTCCGCATTGGCGCGAATCTGCAGCGGGCGAATCATCATCTCGCGCGACTGGGTCGAGAAGAAGTCGGGCGGGATGTCTCTCGGTGCGAACATGCCTTTCGCCACGGGTTTGATCAAGGCACGGGCCGTGAGAGCGGTGACGGTGTAGCGCATGACGTCGCCCAGCACAGGCAGTGCGACCGGTACAGTCAGTATCGAATCGATGCGCGCGCTCGGGTAGTAGTAGCCGCCCAGCAGCACCAGCTTGTCCACCCGTTCCGGAGCGTCCAGCGCCATGGCGAGTGCAACGCACGTGCCCAGCGAGTGGCCGACGATGGTCTCGCGATCGACGTTCAAGGCGCTGAGCGCGCGAAGGAGCAGCTGCCCTTGCGCCGCTGGCGTCCAGAGGCGATCACGTGGTCGATCGCTGTAGCCAAAGCCGGGCCGATCGAAAGCGATGACCCTGTGATTGAGCGCCAGGCGATCGACAAGGCCGCTGGCCATGAAGTCGAGCAGCGACACGGTGTTGCCATGGATCAACACCACAGGCGGTCCGTCGCCGCGCTCCACAAAGTGGAGATGTGTGCCGTCGATCTCGATCAGACGACCGGATGGCGGGTGCCTCTTTTGTGCGCGACGCGCCTGGTATTCCACCCAGGCAGCGGTTGCGGCTCCAGCCAGCGCGGCACCCGCCGCGATTTGGACGGCCCGAGGCGTGCGGGCAAGTGTCTTGGTGGTGTTCGTTTGCATGGGGCGATCAGGGAGTGGAGATGCCTGAATGCAGCATGACCCAGCGCACCCAGCGAAGCCACTCCCGAAATCGCAAATGCGAGTAGGAGCCGACTTACTTACGGCTCGCGTTGCGCACAGCCGGACTCCAGCAGCTCGTGGTTCAGCCGCGCGCCACCTCGAACAACCCTGCCGCGCCCATGCCGCCGCCCACGCACATCGTCACCACCACGTAGCGCACGTCGCGGCGCCGGCCTTCTGCGAGCGCATGCCCGGCCATGCGGGTGCCCGACATGCCGAACGGGTGACCGATGGTGATGCCACCCCCGTTCACGTTGAGCCGGTCCATCGGGATGCCGAGCCGGTCGGCGCAGTACAGCACCTGCACGGCGAAGGCTTCGTTCAGTTCCCACAGGCCGATGTCGTCGACGCTCAGCCCGTGTTGCTTCAGCAGCTTGGGCACGGCGAACACCGGGCCGATGCCCATCTCGTCGGGGGCGCAACCGGCCGTGGCGAAGCCGCGAAACCAGCCCAGCACGGGCAGCTGGCGCTGTGCCGCCTGGTCGGCATCCATCAGCACGCAAGCGGCGGCGCCGTCGGACAGCTGGCTGGCGTTGCCGGCGGTGACGCAGCCGCCTTCGTTCACCGGCTTCAGGGCCGACAGCGCCTCGGCCGTGGTGCCGGGGCGAGCGCCTTCGTCGCGCGAGAGGGTCACGCCTTCTTGCCAGACCTTGCCGTCTTTGTCCTTGCGCGACATGGTGGTCTCGATGGGCACGATCTCGGCGTCGAAATAGCCCGCGGCCAGCGCGGTGGCGTAGCGCTGCTGGCTTTGCGCGCTGTAGTCGTCTTGGCGTTGGCGGCTGATGCCGTAGCGGCTTGCAACGAGATCGGCGGTGTCGATCATCGGCATGTAGACCTCGGGCCGGTTGGCCGCCAGCCACGGCTCTTCGCGCATGAAGCGGTTGGTGTGCTCGCGCACGCAGCTGACGGACTCGGTGCCGCCAGCCACGGCGATGCCGAGCGAGCCGGCCTGGATGGCCTGTGCGGCGATCGCGATGCTCTGCAGGCCCGATGAGCAATAGCGGTTTACCGTCATGCCGCTCACGTGCTCGGGGAAGCCGGCGGCCAAGGCGCTGATGCGGCCGACGTTGAAGCCGTTGGCGCCTTCAGGGAAGGCGCAGCCGAGCACCACGTCTTCGACCTCGGCGGCCTCGATGCCGGCGCGTTGCACGGCGTGGCGCAGCACGTGGGCGCCGAGCGTGGCGCCATGCGTGAGGTTGAGTGCGCCGCGAAACGCCTTGCCGATCGGCGTGCGGGCGTAGGACAGGATGGCTGCGTCAGGCATGCAAGGTGTCTTCTTCAGGGTTCGAGATGGCGGACGAGGCGAGCGCGCCCAGGTGTTCGGCGTGGCCGGCGATCTCGCGCAGCGCCTCGGCTTCGCCGGCGAACACCGGCAGCCCTTGTTCGCTGAAGGCCACGCGCACGCGCGGGTGCGGGCTGTAGACCCACAGCGGCTTGCCGCTGGCCAGCGTGGCGGCACGGCAGTCACGCGAGAAGCGGTCGACGTCGTAGCTCGGCCCGCCGATGGCCAAGAGGCCGAGCACGACGCAGTCGACCGCCGGGTCGGCCATGGCGCACTGCATCACCTCACCCAGCAGCGCTGGGCGGGCCAGCAGCATCGCGGTGAGATCGATCGGGTTGCGGTTGAGAGAGAAGTCGGGCAGCAGTTCGCTCAAGCGCGCCTGGCTGGCCGGCGACAGTTGCGCCAGCGTGATGCCGGCGCGGCTGGCTTCGTCGGCCGCAATGACGCAGGAGGCACCCGAGTTGCTGACGATGGCGAGCCGGGGGGACGACGGCAGCGAGGCCATGGGGCTCTGCGCCCCGTCGGCACGCAGGTAGCCGGGCACGCAGCGCAGCATCTCGCCCATGTCGGCCACGGTGCGGCAGCCGCTGTCGGCGAACAGCGCGTCCAGCGCGTCATTGGCGGCACCGGCGGAGCCGGTGTGCAGGCCCGCCGAGCGGCAGCCGTCGGCCGAGCGCCCTGCTCGCACTGCCACCACGCACACGCCATGCTGGCGTGCCGCTAGCAGTGCCGCACGCATGCGCTCGGCGTCACTGACGTTCTCAAGGTAGAGCAGGATCAGGCGCACACCTGGCGACTGCGCCAGCGCGGCCACGAAGTCGGCGGTGTCGAGGTCGGCTTCGTTGCCGGTGGCGGCGACGCAGCGCACGCCGATGCCGGCCTCGCGCAGCAGCGCATACACCGAGACGCCGAACGCGCCGCTTTGCGACACGATGGCCACCGGCCCGTCGAGCGGCGCGCAGTCGGCATAGATGGAGGCGAACGACAGCACCGCACCGGTGTCGAACGAGGCCACGCCGATGCTGTTGGGCCCGAGCAGGCGAATGCCACCGCGGCGGCAGATGTCGACCAGCTTCTGCTGCTCGGCCAGCCCGTGCGCACCGACCTCGGCATAGCCGGAAGCGAACAGCACCACGGCGCGCACTCCGAGGCTTGCGCACAGGTTGAGCTGGGCTTCGACCGCGTCGGAGCCGACGCACAGGATCACCGCGTCGGGCACCTCGGGCAGCGCGTCGAGCGAGGGATAGGCCTGCAGCCCCTGGATGAGTTCGGCACGCGGGTTGACCGGGTAGACGCGGCCGCGAAAGCCTTGTTGCGCCAAGTACTGCAAGGGCCGACCGCCGACCTTGTGCGGACTGTCGGACGCGCCGACGACGGCGATCGACGCAGGGCCCAGCAAGGCCTGCAAACCATGCGAGGCGGCCGTCATGGCGTGCCGCCCGCGTGTGCTTCCGTTTCGACCGCTGCTTCCGCGACGTCGGCGTTGGCCATCTCCTTGAGCTTGGCCTTCAGCAGCTTGCCCGTGCTGGTGGCCGGCAGCTGCGCCAGCGTGACCATCGTGCTGGGCACCTTGTACGGCGCCAAGCGCTCGCGTAGAAAGGCCTTGAGTGCCTGCGTGTCCACCGGCCGGCCGGCGACCGGCTCGAGGTAGGCGACCACCTCTTCGTCGCCGGGGACGGTGCGGCCCACGACGGCGCATTGCGCGATGCCGGGAAACTCGGCAATGGCGCGCTCGATCTCCGCCGGGTACACGTTGAAGCCGCCGCGAATGATCATCTCCTTGCTGCGCCCGGCGATGGACAGGTCGCCATCGGGGCCGAAGACGCCGATGTCGCCGGTGTGCAGCCAGCCGCGCTCGTCGATGGCGGCGCGCGTTTGCACCGGGTCACGAAAGTAGCCCTTCATCACGTTCGGGCCGCGGATGCAGACCTCGCCGCGCTCGCCGGTGGGCAGTGCGTGGCCATCGGCACCCTGCACTTCGACCGCGATGCCGGGAAGCGGCCAGCCGGCGGTGATGTCGCGCGGCGGCGCATGGCCGATGGTGCGCGTGGCCGCGGGTGCCGACTCGGTGAGCCCGTAGCCATGGTGCAGGCGCAGGCCGAGCAAGGCCTCGGTCTGCGCCTTGCGTGCAGCGTCGATCAGCGAGCCGCCGATGTAGATCATGCGCAGCCGGTTCGGCACCAGCGTGCGGCCCTGCTGCCCGCACCACTCGTGCAGCCGCGCGTACATCGCCGGCACGCCCTGGAAGGCGGTGATCTCGCCGCTGGCGATGGCGTTTGCCAGCACCGGCGCAGAGAAGCGGCCCACCAGGCGCAGCGTGGCAACGGCGCGCAGGCCGCACAGCAGTGCACTGATGAGGCCGAAGGAATGCGAGATCGGCAAGGCGTGGAAGATCACGTCGTCGGGCAGCAGCACGGCCTGCTGCAGCGACGCACGCGTCACGAAATCGAGGTTGGCGTGCGTGAGCATCACGCCCTTGGGCAGGCCGGTGCTGCCGGAGGTGTAGATCATCACGGCGACGTCATTGGGGTCGCCGTCGTTGTCGCTGTTGTCATCGACGTCGGCCGCCGTGCCGGCGCCGGTGCAGACCTGCAAGCGCCCTTGTGGCAGTTGCTGCAGCGCGAGCGTTGCGCCGCCCGCTTGTCGGCGCTCGGCATGGGCCGTGGCTTCGGCTGACGACGCGCTCGCGTAGTACACGAAGCGCGGCTCGCAGTGCTGGCAGATGCCATCGATCTCGCCGCCCGACATGCGCGCATTCAGCGGCACCGCCCAGGCGCCGGTGCGCATGGCGGCGAACAGCGCCACCACCATGTCGGCGCTGTTCTCGCCCACCAGCACGAAGCGGTGGCCGCGGCCCAGGCCCGCAGCCGCGAACTCTTGCGCCGCCGCGGCAATGCGGGTCGCGAGCTCGCGGTACGACAGCCTGCTGCCATCGTCGAGCACCAACGCCGGGTGCTCGCCCCGGCCTTGCGCCACCACGTCGTCGATCAGCTCACCGATGCCGGCCATGTGCTCAACCCGCCTTCGATTTGTCGCGCTCGTCCTGGCCGCGGATGGCCTCGCGCATCTCGCGCCATTGCGCATCGCTCAGTTCGGCGAGGTCGGTGAACGAAGCGCCGTTCTGGCGGTGGCCGGCACCGTCGATGGCGATGGTCTCGCCGGTCAGCCATTCCACGCCGTCGGCCATCAGGAACACCGCAAGGTTCTGCAGCTCGGTCATGCGGCCGAGCCGGTTCATCGGGTTGCGCACGGTGTCGTCGGTCCACTGCGCCTTCGGGCTCAGCCGTGCATTGGCGCCTTCGGTCGGGAAGATGCCCGGCGCGATGGCGTTGAGCCGGATGCCGTAGCGGCCCCACTCGATGGCGAGCGACTTGGTCATCACGTCGACGCCGGCCTTGCTCATGGCCGATGGCACGACGAAGGGCGCGCCGGTGCGCACCCAGGTGACCACGATCGAGATGACCGAGCCCTTGTGGCCGCTTTCTATCCAGCGCCGGCCGACGTGGTGGGTGGCGTAGTAGGTGCCATGCAGCACGATGCCGGCCACCGCGTCGAAGCCCTTCGGCGACACGTCTTGCGTGCGGCTGACGAAGTTGCCGGCGGCGTTGTTGACCAGGCCGTCGAGCGGGCCGTAGTCGCTCCAGATGCGGCCGATCATCGCGTCTACGTCTTCGGCATGGCGGATGTCCACCGCGTGCGTGACCACCACGCCGCCGTACTGCGCCATCAGCTCGGCCGCGCTGGTGTCGAGCACCGGCTTGCGGCGGCCGCAGATGTGCACCTCGGCACCGAGTTCGAGGTACCGGGCGGTGATTTCGCGGCCCAGGCCCGAGCCGCCACCGGTGATCAGGATGCGCTTGCCCTTGAGCAGATCGCGTTGAAACATGAGGCGTTCCTTGTTGCTGAGGGGCTCAGTCGAGCGTGATGTTCTTGGCCTTGATGACGGGCGCCCACTTCGCCGTCTCGGCCTGGATGAACTTGGCGAAGGTAGCGGAATCGATGGGCGCCGGCACGATGAGCCCGACCGCCTCGAACTGCGCACGGAATGCCGGGTCGCGCACCGCCACGGCGATGGCCGCGTTGAGCCGGGTCACGATGGCAGGCGGCGTCTGCTTCGGAACCAGCAGGCCGAACCAGGTGCTGACGTCGAAGCCCGGCACGCCGGACTCGGCCACGGTGGGCACGTCGGGCAACGCGGGGAGTCGCTTCGCGCTGGTCACCGCCAGCGCGCGCAGCTTGCCGCCTTTGATGAGCGGGATCGACGAGCCCACCGAATCGATCATGAACTGCGTCTCGCCGCCGAGCACGCCGTTGAGCGCCGGTGCGCTGCCCTTGTAGGCCACGTGCAGCATCTGCGTGCCGGTTTCCGACTGCAGCAGTTCGCCGGCCAGGTGCAGCGTGCTGCCTACGCCGGTGGTGGCATAGGTGGCATCGCCGGGCTTGGCCTTGGCGGCGGTGATCAGCTCGGCTAGCGTGCGCGTGGGGCTCTCGGTGCGCACCACCAGCACCAGCGGCGTTTCGGCAATGCGCCCCACGGCCGTGAAGTCGCGCACCGGGTCGTAGGCGAGCTTGGGGTAGAGCAGCGGGTTCATCACCACGGTGGCGGCCGCGGCCATCATCACCGTGTAGCCGTCGGCAGGCGACGCGGCCAGCGCCTGTGCCGCCAGCGCCGTGTTCGCACCGGGTTTGTTCTCCACGACCACCGGCTGCCCGAGTTCCTTGCGCAGGATCTCGCCGAACGAACGCGCCAGCACATCGGTGATGCCGCCCGGTGGGTAGGGCACCAGCAAGCGGACGGGCTTGTCGGGATACCCGGCTGCGAGGGCCGAACCGGCGGATACCGCCCCGAGCAGGACGCCGAGCACGCAGGCCACGACGCGGGCAAAACGATGGGAGACGATCATGGCGGCACCTTTTGAGCTCGACTAATCTAGTCAGTGACTAGTTTAAGAATCTGGCTCCCGGGCGGCATTGGGGGTTACTCTTAGGCAAAAGGCCCGGCCCGCCAACTATTATCTTTTCATCGACTAGATTTGGCGGTGTCGTACTTCATGGCGCCGCGTTCACGACTTTGGAGCTCACTGATGACGACCGACACGACGACGGACAAGATGTTGCAAGGCAAGGTGGTGGTGGTCACCGGCGCAGGCGCGGGCATCGGCCGTGACCTGGCGCTGGCCATGGCRCAGGAAGGCGCCCGCGTGGTGGTGAACGACGTGGGCGATGCCGCGCACCAGGTGGTCGCCGAGATCCGCGCCGCGGGTGGCGAAGCGCTGGCCAGCGTGGAGAGCGTGTCGGAAGCTGCTGCCGCCCAGCGCATCGTCGACGGCGCGGTGGAGGCCTTCGGCCGCATCGACGGCGTCGTCAACAACGCCGGCATCCTGCGCGACCGCATCTTTCACAAGATGGGCGTCGATGAATGGGACGCGGTGATCCGCGTGCACCTTTACGGCAGCTACTACGTGAGCCGGGCGGCGGCCAACCACTTCAAGGAACAGGGCGGTGGCGCCTTCGTGCACATGACCTCGACCTCCGGGCTCATCGGCAACCTGGGCCAGGCCAACTACAACGCCGCCAAGATGGGCATCGCGGCCTTATCCAAGAGCATTGCGCTGGACATGCAGAAGTTCAACGTGCGCTCCAACTGCATCGCCCCCTTCGCGTGGACGGCGATGACAAGCTCGATCCCCACCGACACGCCCGACCAGGTGGCACGCGTCGAGAAGTTCAAGCAGATGACGCCGGCCAAGATCGCACCGCTGGCGGTGTACCTGCTGAGCGACGCCGCGGCCGCGGTGAACGCGCAGATCTTCACCGTGCGCAACAACGAGATCTTCCTGATGAGCCAGCCGCGGCCGGTGCGCTCGGTCCACCGCCAGGAAGGCTGGACCGCCCGCAGCCTGGCCGAGCACGGCATGCCCGCACTCAAGGCCGCCTTCGTGCCGATGGAGCGCTCGGCCGACGTGTTCAGCTGGGACCCGGTCTGAGGCCGCTGGGCACGACTACGGCGATGACCTCGCCGTAACGAAGTCGGCCATCAGCTGAGCCGCGATGCGCGCATTGCGCTGCTTGACCGCTTCATCGGCTTCGCCTGAAAGCCCCTGTGTGCCCAACCCGTGATCGCCGCCGATCACATCGACTCTGACGGCACCTGCCGCCGTGCCTGCATACCGGTACAGCAACGAGGCGGCGCAATACGGGTCCTGTTCACCCATCACGAACAGCAGCGGCCGCTTTTCCTGCGCGATGCCTGGGTAGTTCTCTTCGGCGTCGGAACTCACGACGCCGTCTTTCGTTGAGCTGCACACGGGCGTCAGCAGCACTGCGCCCCGAACGCTCTTGTCGGCGGCGAGCAGTTTCCACGCCACGCCCGAGCCGAGCGACTTGCCGCCAACGAAGAGCTTGCCCTTGTCGACGCGTGCATCACGGCGCGCGCTCTCCAGCACGGCTTTCATGTCTTCCGCTTCAAGCTCCAGATCCTTGGACGGGCGGCCTTTCGGCTCGGCAGAAAAGTAGCCCCAGTCGAAGCGCACGGTGGCGATGCCGCGATCGACGAACTGGCGGGCCGCCTCTTCCATGATGGGCAACGCCATGTGATAGCCCGCGCCGGGCGCCAGCACGATGGTCGGGAACGGCCCCGCGCCTCGGGGGAACGAGACCACGGCACGCAAGGTCACGCCGCGTGGCGTGACGATCGACATGTCTCCGGCGTGAGCAAGTGAGGCAAAGGCGAAGCACAGTGGAATGATGAGAGCCAGCCGTGTTCGCATGAAGATGTGCCCGTGGTGAATTGCGTCGAGTGCGTCAGCCTGAATGGGGGTCCGGGCTGAGGTCGGTGGATGCTATCGCCGAAATGACGACGAACTGCCCCGGCACGCTGTACCCACCGCCATCCGCACCGACATCGCGCCACCCGTCGATGGCTTCCAGGTAGCGCCCGCAGACGCGCGCTCGCGTCGCCTCGTCGAAGCGAGACCACGCGAGTGCGACCGGCCCGCCGACGAAGGCGGCACGGCAGGCTTCGTCGCCACTCGCGTAGTGGAGCGTGGTGGCGAACCGGTGCTGCTCGATGGCCACGAACCCCGCATCGGCGCAGGCGCGAGCCAACGCATCCGGCTGGCCCAGGCGGAAGAACAGCGGGCACACATCGCTGCTCACTTCGGCGTCGACGATCTCCAACACCGCCGACCAGCCGCAGCGCTTGCGCTCGCCCCACACGGCCAGCACCAGCCGGCCGCCGGGCCGCAGCACGCGCCGCATCTCGCGCAGCGCCTGCTCGGGGTTGGGCAGGTACATGAGGCCGAGCGCGCAGAGCACGACGTCGAAGCTGGCATCGGGCAGCGCCAGGCTCTCGGCATCCATGCGCGAGAAGCGGGCGTTCGTCACACCGCCTTCATGCGCCCGGAGCGCTGCGGCCTCGACCATCTGGCCGGAGAGGTCGACACCGACGACGCTGCCCGCCGGCCCCACGTTGCGCGCCGCAGCGAAGCTCACCAGCCCGGTGCCGCAGGCCACATCGAGCACGCGCTCGCCGGGCGCGAGCGCCGCGCAAGCCATCAGGCTGGCTTGTGCCGGCGCGAGCTGCGATTGCCACAGCGGCTCGTAGTCGGCGGCCGCCAGGTCCCAGCCATAACGCTGGACGCGGCGCTGCAGCTTGGCGTCCACGGTCAGCGTTTTGTGATGACGATCTCGAGGTACTCGCTCGGCACCACCAGCGACCCTTCTCCGCCGACGTTCAGGCTGTTCATCAGCTCGGTCATGTCGCGTTCCAGCTCGACTGCCTTGTCCGCCGGCAGCGCGGCGAATGCCTTGTGCACGGGCCCGTACCAGTTGCGGAACACGTCGATGAAATGCGCCGCCGAGCGGTAGCGGAAGTTGAACAGGCGCGGCGTGATCTGGATCGACGCGAGCTGCTCGCCGAACAGCGAACGCAGATGCGCTTCGGTGCCCCACAGCGAGGGCGGCTGCACGCCGGCGGGCGGTGGCATCTGCTTGCCAAGCGCCTTGAACAGCTGGCCGATGAAGCCGGCCGGCGTCCAGTTGGCCAGGCCGATGCGGCCGCCGGGGCGGCACACGCGCGCCATCTCCGAAGCCGACTTGGCATGGTCGGGCGCGAACATCACGCCGAAGGTCGACAGCACGGCGTCGAAGCTCGCGTTCTCGAAAGGCAGCGCTTCGACATCGGCCACCTGGAAGGTAACGTTCAGGCGTTCGGCCCTCGCGCGTTCGGCAGCGCGGTCGAGCAGCGAGGCCACGTAGTCGGTCGACGTGACGCGGGCGCCGCGGCGAGCGGCGGCCAGGGTGGCATTGCCGTTGCCGGCGGCCACGTCGAGCACGCGTTCGTCATAGCGCAGGTCGCAGGCCTCGGCGAGCTGCTCGCCGACGAGCTGCAAGGTGGTGCCGATCACGGCGTAGTCGCCACTGGCCCAGGCGGTCTGCTGGCGGCTCTTCAAGGCAACGAGGTCGGTGGTGGGTGCGTTCATGGGTCGTCTCCTGGTGTGTTGGGTGGGTGAGGCGAGATGATGATTTCGAGCTGGGCGCGCGTCCTGTCCGTGCGTCTGCGCGGGCTGATCGAGCGTCCGGGTTTTTGCTGCTCGACACCGCGTGCCTGACGCTGCGTCCGGGATTGCTGTCCCATCGTCCGGGCACCCCTGCATCGGGTGATCCCTCGGCTTGGCGGCAGGCGCGCACGCGCCCAGAATGAGCCCTTCACGGCAGCTTGGAGACACAGCCATGAGCACCCAGGACATCGCAGCCGCCATGGAGCGCGTCGAAGCCGTCTTGCGCCGTCGCCCCGAGCACGGCCTGCACGACGACGCATCCGCCACCGCCCGCTGGCAAGGGGGCACGCGCGTCGTCTCCAGCCACGCCAACGGCGCCCAGATGGCCACCGACATGCCGACCGAACTAGGCGGCACCGGCGACCAGGTCTCGCCCGGCTGGATGTTCCGCGCGGGGCTGGCCTCGTGCCTCACCACCTGCATCGCGATGAACGCAGCCGCACAAGGCATCACGCTTGCCACGCTCGAGGTGGTGGCCGGCAGCCGCTCTGACACGCGTGGCATCTTCGGCATGACCGACGCCGATGGAACGACGGTGAGCCCCGCATCGCAAGACGTGACGATGCACGTGCACCTCAGCGCCCCCAGCACCGCACCGGAGCGCCTGCGTGAGCTGGTGGCGTACAGCTACCAGCACTCGCCGGTGCCCGCGGTGCTGCTGGCCGCCACACCCATCGCACTGCAGGTCGACGTCGGCTGATGGACGCGCTGTCAGAGACCCTTGGCGTGGTGCGCCTGGTCGGCGCGATCTTCATCAACGCCAAGTTCACCGCGCCGTGGTGCTACCAGTCGCCACGCGCCGACACGGCCGCGCCGATCCTCGAGCCCGGTGCCGAGCGCGTGGTGATCTTTCACCTGATCACCGAAGGCGAGTGCTGGGTCGAACTCGGTGACGAGCCGCCGATGAGGCTGATCGCCGGCGACGCCGTGATCTTTCCGCAAGGCGATGCCCACCGCATGGCCTCGGAGCCCGGATTGCCGCCTGCAAAAGGCGGTGCGCCGCTGAGCGAGGTGCTCGCACGCCGCCCGCGCCAGCTGATGTACGGCGGCGGTGGCACGGCAACGCGCCTGGTCTGCGGGTACCTGGCCTGCGACCACAAGCTCGCGCAGATGCTGCTCACCGGCCTGCCGCCAATCGTGCGCGTCAACGTGCGCGGCTCCAACGCCGGCATGTGGCTCGAGGCGTCGGTGCGTTATGCGCTGGCCGAAGCGCGCTCGCCGAGGCCGGGCGGCGCGGGCGTGCTGGCCAAGCTGTCCGAGGTGCTGTTCATCGAGGTGCTGCGCCTCTACATGAACGAGCAGAGCACCGACCGCACCGGCTGGCTGGCCGGCGTGGGCGACCGCATCGTCGGCGCGGCGCTGAACGCCCTGCACTCGCGCCCCGCGCAGGCGTGGACATTGGAGGAGCTGGCGCGCGAGGCGGGCACCTCGCGCTCGGTGCTGGCCGAGCGCTTCCAGCATCTGGTGGGCAGCTCGCCAATGCAGTACCTCACGCAGTGGCGCATGCTGCTCGCCGCCAACCTGCTGACCCGCAGCAATGCGCCGCTTGCGCGCATCGCCGAAGACGTTGGTTACCAGACAGACACGGCCTTCAGCCGCGCGTTTCGCCGCGAGTTCGGCTCGCCACCGGCGGCCTGGCGGCGCAACCAGTCGACGCGCGAACGGGCAGCTGCTGCGGTGTCGTGACGGATGCCGTTCTTCGGGCTACTGACGGCTCGCGATCCAGCGATCGATGTGCGCGTCGAGCAGCGAGAGCGGCAGCCCGCCTTCGGCCAGCACCGCGTCGTGGAAGGCCGCGATGCTGAACTTGTCGCCCAGCTTCTGCTTCGCGCGGTCACGCAGTTCCTGGATCTTCAGCGAGCCGAGCTTGTAGCCCAGCGCCTGCCCGGGCCAGGCCATGTAGCGGTCGATCTGGTTGCGTGACTGCTTCTCGGTGAAGCCGACGTTCTCCATCAGGTAGGTCACCGCCTGGTCGCGGCTCCAGCCCTTGGCATGCAGGCCGGTGTCGACCACCAGGCGGGCCGCGCGGAAGATCTCCAGCCGCAGGTGGCCCACGTACGCCACCGGGTTCTCGTACAGCCCCATCTCGCGGCCCAGCGTCTCGGCGTACAGCGCCCAACCCTCGCCATAGGCGTTGATCCAGGTGCGCTTGCGGAACTTCGGCAAGCTCAGCTCCTGCTGGATCGCCAGCTGAAAATGGTGGCCCGGCTGCCCTTCGTGCAGGAAGAGCGTCGTCATCGTGGTCGAGTCGTACGTCGTCGGGTCGTTGATCACCGCCCAGAAGGTGCCGGGCCGCGAGCCGTCTTCGGCCGGCAGCGAGTAGTGGTCGGACGCTGTGGCCTTGGTGAGCTCGGGCTCGGGGCGAATCTCCAGCGCCGCCTTCGGCACGCGGCCGAAGAGCTGCGGCAACTGCGGCTTCACCTTCTCGTTGACCGCGCGAAACGCATAGAGGATCTCGGCCTCGCTGGTGAAGGGCTGGAACTTCTTGTTCGCACTCACCCACGTCAGCAGCTGGCGCGGGTCGCCCTCGTAGCCCAGCTGCGGCGCCACCTTCGCCAGCTCGCCATGGATGCGCTCGACGTCCTTCAGTCCGATTGCATGGATCTCTTCGGGGCTCAGCTCGGTGGTGGTCTGGTCGCGCACCCACTGGCGGTACCACGCGGCGCCGTTCGGCAGCGCGCCCCAGCCGGCGGTCTCGCTGCTCGCGGGCAGGTACTCGTTCTCGACGAAGGTGGCGAGCTTGCGCATGGCTGGGGCGATGCGTTTCTCGATGGCATCGCGGTAGCCACGCGTCAGGCGCTCGCGATCGGCGTTGGAGAACGAAGCCGGCAGGTTCTTGATGGGCGCGTAGTAGGGGCTGTCTTCCGCGTTCTCTGCGCCGAGCGTGCGCAGCTGCGTCAGCGTCGCCGTCACCACGGCCTTGGGCCGCACGATGCCCCGCCTCATGCCGGCGCGCATGTTCACGATGGCCTGCACGGTCCACGCCGGCAACTTCGAGATGCGCTTCAGGTAGGCCTCGTGTTCGGCCACCGTCTTGATCAGCTGCTCGCCCTGCCCGCCGCCGAGCGTGGCCAGCAGCACCGGCACGGAACCCAGTTGCTCAAGCGGCAGCAGGTGGTCGTTGAAGTCTTCGAAGCCGATGCGCGTGCGCAGGTCTCGCGCCAGCAGGTCGTAGGTCAATGCATCGGCTGCGCTCAAGCCCGCGCGGTCGATCGCCGCGAGTTGGCGCTGCACATGGTGGTACATCGCGAAGCGCTTCTTGCGATGCGCCGGCGAGATGGTGACAGGCAGCTGGTCGTCGAAGCGGTTGTCGCCGGCCAGCGTGGCGGAGTACAGCGGGTCGAGGCGCGCCTGGGCTTCGTAGTACGTGTCTGCGAGCGCGGCGAGGGCTGCGCTCGCGCCGGCTTTGCCCGGCTCGGCGGCCACGGCGGGTTGAAGACACGTGAACGCGCACGTGAGGGTGAAAACAAAAGCGAAAGCGGCGATGAAGCGAGAGCGGCGCATGCGCATGAGACCTTTCCGTTCGGGTGTCACGGGTCAGGCCGCAGCCTGTGCCCAATGTTCACGCAGTTCAGCGTTGAATTCAGCCCAGCGCTCTTCTGGGAAGAAGAGCCTGGCGCCGTCGAACTCGGTGCGCCGGCGCGTGCCCGGAATCGTCTTCTCCAGCCAGCGCGACCAGCGAGCGTCGAAGTAGACATCGTCGGTCCCCCACACGATGAGGGTGGGGGCTTTCAGGTCCTTGAGTTGCGATTCGATCATCACGGTGTCGGCGCAATCGAAGGCGGCGAGAAAGCGCTCCAGGTCGCGCGTGCGCTGGGCGCTGGCCAGATGCGGCCGCAGGTAGATCTCGATCGTCTCGTCGCTCACGCCGGCGGGGTCTTCATAGGCCGGCCCGAGAGCGCCGGGCGAGCGGTAGACGGCTTTGTCCGCAAGCATCGCGTTCAGCGCAGCGCTCAGCCCGCCGCCTGCCGACAGTGCGAGAAATGGCTTGAACGCTTCGGGTGGCCAGTTGTCGTGGGTGTCGCAGTCGGTGAGCGTGAGGCTGCGCACGCGCTCGGGGTTGAGTGCCGCGAAGATCTGCGCCATGCCGCCACCGCCATCGTTGCCGACCAGGTCGACGCGGTCGATCTTCAGCGCATCCAGAAACTGCCGCAGCATCAGCGCGTTGGCCGTCGACGACACGTTCTGGTGGGCGCTGATCTCGGTCGCGCCATGGGCCAGCAGGTCGATGGCGATGCAGCGCCGCACCGACGCCAACTCGCTCAGCTGGTGGCGCCACAGGTAGCCGTTGACGAGCACGCCGTGCACGAAGAGCGCCACGGGCCCGCTGCCGTGCTCGACATAGGCGATGCGGCCCGAGGGGGTGTCAACGAAATGGCGCTTGGCCTCGAATTGCTGCTGGTTCATGCTGATGCTCTCCGGTGATGTGGAGGCGCCAGTCTGCGGACGGTGGGTGGCAAAAACTTGGAGAAAACTGCTGTCGGTCTTCCACTAACATGGCTGCAAACCCCGTTCTGAGCCCCATGCCTGCCGCTGCTTCGTCACCTTCTGCCGACCGCGCGTACCGCCCGCTCCAGCGCGACACTGGCCTGCGCCTCACGCGCTGCCAGTGCCGTGCAGGTCGCCATGCCCGGCCGGTGGACGAGCAGCACCAGACGTTCTCGGTCACGCTGGTGGAGCGCGGCGTGTTCACCTACCGCAGCCCGGCTGGCCAGGCCGTGTTGAGCCCGGGCTGGCTCATGCTCGCCAACGACGGTGAGGGCTACACCTGCTCGCACGAGCACAACGATGGGCAAGGCGACGATTGCGCCGTGCTCGGCATTTCGGCGCAGCGCATGGACGAGCTGCAGAGCGCGCTCGGCCAGCGCCACACGGGCACGGTGTTCCGCCGCGCCAGCCTGCCGCCGATGCCGCGCGTGGCCGCGCTGCTGAAGACGCTGCTCGCCGACGGCGACGAAGGCTTTGCGCTCGAAGAGACGGCGCTCGCGGTGGTCGGTGCCGTTCAGCGCACGCTGAATGACGACTCGGCCCCATCGCCCGCTGCTGCACAAAGCGAGCGCGCCTTGGCCGCCGCGCGCCACATCGAAAACCATGCGGCGGAGCCCTTGTCACTGGACGAAGTGGCCGCCGCCGTGGGCCTCGGTTCATTCCACCTGATGCGCACGTTTCGCCACAGCATGGGCGTCACGCCGCACCAGTACCTGATCCGCCTGCGGCTGCTGCGCGCTGTGGAGTTGCTGCGCGACAGTGCCCTGCCCGTCACCAGCGTGGCCTACGAGGCTGGGTGGGCCGATCTCTCGAACTTCATCCGCACCTTCCAGCGCGATATCGGTTGCTCGCCGAGAGACTTCCGGCGCTCCGATCGCAAGATGCTCGGGTCTAGAACGCCGGCACCATCGAGCCGCTGAAGTTGGCCTGCACGAAGGTCTTCACCTCGGGCGACTGAAAGGCCTTCACCAACTTCGCGACCCAGGGCTTGCCCGCGTCTTGCGTGCGCACGGCAATGAGGTTGGCATACGGACTCTTCGCGTCTTCGATCGCAATCGCATCGCGCGTGGGCACCAGGTTGGCCTGCACCGCGTAGTTGGTGTTGATGGCGCTCGCGTCGAGGTCGTCGAGCGAGCGCGGCAGCTGCGCGGCCTCGATCTGCACGAGCTGGATGCCCTTGACGTTCTCGGTCACGTCGAGCACGGTGGCGCTGATGCCGGCCGTGGGCTTGAGCTTGATGACGCCGTACTTCTGCAGCAGCGACAGCGCCCGCCCGCTGTTCGACGGGTCGTTCTGGATGCCGACCTTCGCGCCCTTGGGCAGATCGGCCAGCGACTTGAACTTCTTCGAATAGAAGCCCATCGGGAAGGTGACGGTCTCGCCCACCGCGCTGATCTTGTAGCCGCGCGCCTGGATCTGCGACTGCAGGAAAGGCAGGTGCTGGTAGCTGTTGGCCTGCACGTCGCCCGCATCGAGCGCGGCATTGGGCTGGATGTAGTCGTTGAACTCGACAATCTGCAGCTTCAGCCCGTCGCGTTCGGCGACCTTCTTCGCCACCTCGGCGATCTGCGCGTGCGGGCCGGCGGTGACGGCGACCTTGATGACGTCTTGCGCGTGTGCGCTGAGGGCGGCAAATGCGGAGAGTGCCAGCGTGGCGATGGAGATAAAACGGGTGGGCAGCAGCATGAATGAAAGTCCTCGGTGAGATCAGAACGCGTGCGCGGCATGCAAGGCCTGGCGCACACGGGTGGTGAAAAAAGCCGCATCGGCGTGCTCGCGTTCGCGCGGTCGCGGCAGGTCGATGGGCAGGTCGGCACGCACGGTGCCCGGGTTGGCGTCCATCACCAGCACGCGGTCGCTCAGGTGCACCGCCTCGCCGATGTCGTGCGTGACCATCAGCACCGTCACGCCGTGCGTGTGTGCCAGCTGCAGCAGCAGGTCCTGCAGCTTCATGCGCGTGAACGCATCGACGGCGGAGAAGGGTTCGTCGAGCAGCAGCAGTGACGGTTGCGTGAAGAGGCCGCGGGCGATGGCGACGCGCTGGGCCTGGCCGCCGGAGAGCTGCTTGGGCAGGGCGTTGCCCAGGCCTTCGAGGCCGACTTCGCGCAGGAGCTCTGTGACGCGTGGGTTGTCGTGTTTGTTGTCGTTCAGGTCGAAGGCGATGTTTTGGGCGACGGTGAGCCAGGGGAAGAGGCGGGGTTCCTGGAAGATGAAGCGGATGTCTCTGGTGGGGCCTTGCAGGCGCTGGCCTTGGAGCAGCACTTCGCCGTCGTGGGCGGTGTCGAGGCCGGCGATCACGCGCAAGAGCGTGCTTTTGCCGCAGCCGCTGGCGCCTACCAAGGTGACGATCTCACCTGAGCTGATGTGGAGGCGGATGTTTTGGAGGACCAGCTTGGTGGTGAACTTTTTGTTTGGGAGATGGAGGGTCAGCATGGGGTTGTCACTTGCTATTCGGGCTGGGGTATCGAAGCCTCGCTTTGTCGTGGCCATGTTCACTGGCGTGAGGCCGTGTCGGGATATGCCCCCGACAGGGCAGTAACTTTCTTTCGCTTCCCCGAAAGAAAGTCACCAAAGAAAGGGGGACCCGACGGTGGCGGTCGGCCTGTGGCCGACTGCTCTGCGGTGCTCGTGCTCTGGGGCCCGCGCCAAACTCGCTTCGCGGCCTGCGGCCGCTGCGCTCAGACAAACGGCGCGAAGTCAGTTGACGAAGCGCGCTATCGCGCGCGGCCCCAAAGCCCTGCGCTCCTCGACGCCACCCACGGGGCCCAAGAGCAATACAGGTCGTTGCTTCGCAACTTCCCTCCACCTCGCTTCGCATCGGGCGCGAGCGAAGCGATGCGTCATCCAGCCGATGCGAAGCGAGCCGGGTCTGGTGTTCGTCTCCCCCTTCGGACGAGCTGAGCAGCACAGGGCTTTGCAGCTGCGTGCGCAGCACGCTTCGTAATCTGCCTTCGCGACGTTTGTCTGAGTGGCGTGAGCGCAGCGAACAAAGCGAGTTTGGCGCGAGCTGCAAAGACCGAGCAGCGCGGGGCAGCCCTTGCGCAGCAAGGGCCGAGTCGGCAGGGGTCGCTTCTTTGCCTACTTTCTTGTCGATACAAGAAAGTAGGTCGCCTGCCGGGGCGACATCCCGGCGCGGCCTCACGCAGTGAACAAGAGACACGCAAAAGCGGAACAAAAGACCCCTCACCCACGCGAATCAAACGTGTCGCGCCAAGACAGCCACCGCCGCTCAACAAACACCATCCCCGAATCACTCACCTTCCCCAGCAACGCCAGCAGCACGATCGCAGCGAGCACAATGTCCGCCCTCCCCGTCTCCCTCCCATCCGTCAGCAAATAACCAAGCCCCCGCGTAGCGGCGATGAGCTCCGCCGCCACCATGAACATCCAAGCCAGACTCAACCCATTCCTCAACCCCGTCATCACCGACGGCATCGCCGCCGGCAGGAGCACCCGCCGCACCAGCGACAACGACGACAACCCCGCCATCCGTGCCACCTCGACCAGCTTGCGATCGACATCGCGAAAGCCCGCGGCCACGCCCATGTAGACCGGAAAAAAAGCGCCGATCGCGATCAGCACGAGCTTGGGTGACTCATCGATGCCCAGCCACAGCAAGAGCAACGGCACCCAAGCCAGCGAGGGGATCGCGCGCAAGGCTTGGAAGCTCGGATCAAGCAGGCGCTCCGCGCGGTGGCTCAGACCCACCAGTGCGCCGACGCTCAACGCCAGCACGGCGCCGATCGCAAAGCCCGTCAGCACACGCGCCGTGCTGGCCACCACGTGCGACAGCAGGCTGCCCTGCTGCAACAGCCACCACAACGTGTTCAGCACCTCGCTCGGTGGCGGCAACAGGTTCGCCGCGACCCAGCCGGCGCGCGAGGCCACCTCCAGCAGCAACAACACCGACAGCGGCACCACCGCACCGAGCCATGCACGAGGTGCTGCCGCGGCACGGATGCGCACCGCCGGCCTTGTGGGCAGCGGTGCCGAGGTGCGCGGCAGCAAGAGGCGCGGGTCGGCCGACATCAGGCTTTCGCTTGGAGACTGCGCGAGAACTGGGTATCGACGAGATCGGTGACGACCTTGTTCAGATCAGTACCGGGCTTCACGAGCGCTTCGTCGAGCAGGATCGGTGATGCCGATTGCAGCGCCTTCACGTGCTCGCTCGACGGCACCGGGTTGCTGAGGTCGGTGCGCGCCTTGATCTGCAGCAGCGCCACCGGCAGCGAGACCTTGGCCTCTTCGGACAGGATCTTCGCGGCCTCGCTGGTATTCGCGAGAGTCCACAGCCGCGCCCGCTCGTAGGCGGCGATGACACGCCGCACTTCGTTCGGGCGCTTCGACAGGAAGTCTTCACGCACGTTGAGGAAGCCGTAGGTGTTGAACGCCACGTTGCGGTACAGCAGCCGGGCACCCGACTCCAGCTCGGCCGCGGCCATCAGCGGGTCGAGCCCGGCCCAGGCGTCGACGCGGCCCTGCTCCAGCGCGGTGCGGCCATCGGCATGCTGCAAGGCCACGTGCTCGATGTCGCTGCGCTTCAGGCCCACGGTGTGCAGCGCGCGCAGCAGGAAGAGATAAGGGTCGGTGCCCTTGGTGGCGGCGATCTTCTTGCCCTTCAGGTCCTTGAGCGTCTTGATCGGTGAGTCCTTGGGCACGACCAGCGCCGTCCACTCGGGGCGAGAGAAGATGTACGGCGTCTTGATCGGGTTGCCGTTGGCCTTGGACAGCAATGCGGCCAGGCCGGCGCTCGACGCGATGTCGACGCTGTTGCTGTTCAGGTATTCGAGCGCGCGGTTGCTGCCGGCGCTGAGCGTCCACTTGACGTTGATGCCGTCGCGCTTCAGCTCGTCTTCGAGCCAGCCGAAGCGGCGCAGCACCAGGCTGGTGGGCGAGTAGTAGGCGTAGTCGAGGCGCACTTCCTTCAAGGCATCGGCGGCTCGCAGCGTGGGCAGGGCGAGGGTGCTGCCGCTGGCGGCGGCCCACTGGAGCAGGTGGCGGCGCTTCATGGCTGCACCGGCGACCAGATGGCGATGTCAGCGGCTTTGAGGTCGCGCGGGATCAGCGCGGCCTCGCGGAAGGTGTCGGCAATGCGCTGCGACTCGGCCAGCGCTTCGCGCTGCACCGGCACGATGGCGTAGCTGCGGCGCGCATTCACCTGCTCGATGGTGGCGGCAGGCACGTTGCCCCAGATTGGCGACAAGCGCTCGGCCGCTTCTTTCGGGTTGGCCTTGACCCATTGGCCGGTGGCCTGCAGTTCGTCGAACACCACCTTCAGCACCTCGGGGTGCGCCTTCGCGAAACTGGTGGTGGCGGTGTAGTAGCGGCTGTATTCGACGAGCGGGGTGCGCCCATCGCCGCGGCCGTCGATCAGCACGCGGTTCTTGCCGTCTTTCAGTTGCACGGCGAGCAGGGGGTCCCACACCGAGAGCGCGTCGACCACGCCGCTGGCGAATGCGGTGGTGCCGTCTTGCGGCTCGAGGAAGCGCAAGTCGATGTCGCTCGCCTTCAGGCCGGCCTGCTTCAGCGCAGTGAGCAGCAGGTAGTGCGCGCCCGAGCCCTTGAGCACCGCGACGCGCTTGCCCTTGAGATCAGCCACCTTCTGGATCGGCGAGCCAACCGGCACGAGCACCGCCTGGGCGGTGGGCGCCGAGGTTTCCTTCGCGATGTAGGTGAGCGGCGCATTGGCCGCCTGCGTGAACAGCGCGTAGGCATCGGCCACGTCGGCATGGATGTCGACGCTGCCGGTGTTCAGCGCGGTGAGCAGTGCGTTGCCGTTGAGTTCGTGCCAGCTGACGTCGTAACCGAGCGGAGTGAGCTTCTTTTCTAGCGTGCCGTTTTGCTTGATCAGGGTGAGCAGTGTGGAGGAACGCTGGAAGCTGATGCGCACCGTCTCTCGGGCGTGGGCCAGCGTGGTGGAGAGGGTGAGCGCGGCGGCTGCGAACAGCAGTGCTGCGCGGCGTGTTGATGTTTTTTTCATGGGCTTTCTTTGGAGCTTTTTCAAGAAGAAATCGAAGAGGCGTTCAAGCAACGGAGACCTCCAAGACCTTGGCAGCAGGCTCGGCATCGATGCGAACCAGCCGCCCCGCATGGTTCGCCGGCAAGCGCGCGCCCTGGCGGAACAGCTTGCTGCGCAGCGTGCCCTGCGGGTACTCGCTGCGGTAGCGGCCACGGCGTTGCAGCTCGGGCACCACGTGCGTCACCACGTCGCGCATCGTCTCGTGGGCCAGTGCGAAGGTGAGGTTGAAGCCGTCGATGCCGGTCTCGTCGACCCAGCTCTCGAGTTCGCTCGCCACCTGCTTCGCGTCGCCGGTGATCACCGGGCCGCGGCCGCCGAGGCCGATGAAGCGGGCGGCCTCGCCCACCGTCCATCTGCGGTTCGGGTCGGCCTGGCTGAAGGACGCAAGCGCGGCGCGGCCGGCATCGGTGTCGATGTATTCGATGGTCGCGTCGAGCGGGTAGCGGCTGAAGTCCACGTCGGTCCAGCCCGAGAGCAGTGCCAGCGAGGCTTCGATGTCGATGTGCTTTTCGTAGTCGGCGCGCTTGGCTTGTGCCTCGGCCTCGGTGTCGCCGGTGATCACCAGGGCCTGCGCGTAGATCAGCAGGCTCTTCGGGTCGCGCCCGGCCTTGACCACGGCCTGGCGCAGGTCGGTCACGTAGCGCGCGATCACCGCCTTGCTGGGGCCGCTCACGAACACGCACTCGGCATGCTTGGCCGCAAAGGCCTTGCCGCGCGACGAGGTGCCGGCCTGGTACAGCACCGGCGTGCGCTGCGGCGAGGGCTCGCTGAGGTGGAAGCCGGGCACCTGGTAGTGCTCGCCGTGGTGTCGGATGGGGTGCACCTTCTTCGGATCGGCGTAGACGCCGGTGGCGCGGTTGCGCTGCACGGCATCGTCTTCCCAGCTGTGCTCCCACAGCTTGTAGACCACGTCCATGTACTCGTCGGCCTGGTCGTAGCGGTCGTCGTGGGCGCGCCGCGGCAGGCCGAGGTTGCGCGCTGCGCTGTCGAGGTAGCCGGTGACGATGTTCCAGCCGATGCGGCCGCGCGTCAGGTGGTCGAGTGTGCTGATGCGGCGCGCGAACGAATACGGGTGCTCGTAGGTCAGCGCGCACGTCACGCCGAAGCCCAGGTGCTCGGTCACACCGGCCATCAGCGGCACCAGCGCGAGCGGGTCGTTCAGCGGCACCTGGATGCCGTGGCGCAGCGCGGCATCGGCCGACCCGTCGAACACGTCGTACACGCCCAGCACGTCGGCCAGGAACACGCCGTCGAACAGGCCCTTCTCCAGCAGCTTCGCAAGCTCGACCCAGTGGTCCGGGTCGGTGTACTGGTGCGAGCGGTCACGCGGGTGCCGCCACAGCCCCGGCGACTGGTGCGAGGCCGCGTTCATCTGGAACGCATTGAAGCGGATGGCCTTCTTCATGACCCGCTTACTTGGCGCTGGCAGCCAGCAGGGCCTGCTGGTAATCGGTCTTCACGAAACCGGCAAAGCTCTTCTCGGTGACGGCCAGGAACTCGCGCGAGCGGTAGGCGTCGGCAATGTCTTTCACCCAGGGCTTGTCTTTGTCGGCGGTGCGCACGGCCACCACGTTCTGGTAGGTCGGGCCTGTCTTCTCCAGTGCCAGTGCTTCGGTGATCTTGAGGCCCGAGGCGAGCGCGAAATTGCCGTTGACGAAGGAGTAGTCGGTATCGGCCAGCGAGCGCGGCAGCTGTGCGGCCTCGATCGGTACGAGTTTGATCTTCTTGATGTTGACGGCCACGTCTTTCTCGCTCGCGCGGATCGGGTCGGTGCCGTCTTTCAACTTCACCCAACCCAGCTCCTGCAGCACCACCAGCGCGCGTGCAGCGTTGGTCGGGTCGTTCGGCAGCGCGACCACGGCGCCCTCTTTCACGTCCAGCGTCTTGTGCTTGTGGCTGTAGAGCGCAATGGGCGCGGTGGGTACCTTGATCAGCTCACTGATCGCGAGCTTGTTCTCTGCCGCGAACTTGGTCAGGTAGACGATATGCTGGAAGGCATTGGCATCGAGCGCCCCCTGCGCGAGCGCGTGGTTGGGCTGGATGTAGTCGTTGAACTCGACCACCTTCACCGTGTAGCCCTTCTTCTCGAGCAGGGGCTTGATGCCGAGCTTGATCTGGTCGGCGTACGGGCCGGCGGTGGCGCCGAAGACGAGTTCCTTCTTCTCTTGCGCATGGGCGGTGAAGAAGACGGCTGCGAGGGACAAGGCGATGAGCGAGCGGCGAGTGAGTGACATGGCGTGTTTCCTTGTTGAGTTCTGTGTTCGTCCACCACTCCCGTTCGGGCTGAGGTATCGAAGCCTTGCGCGGGCCTTCGATACCTCAGACTGAACGGTGGGTGGTGTTCATGGCTATCGCTTGTCCAACCGGCGCGCCAGGCGGTTGCCGGTGAACTGGATGATCTGCACCAGCACGATCAGCAGCGCCACGGTGAGCACCATCACGTCGGTCTGGAAGCGGTAGTAGCCGTAGCGGATGGCCAGGTCGCCGATGCCGCCACCGCCCACCACGCCGGCCACCGCCGAGTACGAGAGAAAGCTGATGGCCAGCACCGTGAGCGCGAGCACCAGGCCCGAGCGTGCCTCGACCAGCAACACGCGCAGCACGATCTGCAGCTCGCTCGCGCCCATGGCGTGCGCCGCTTCGATCACGCCGCGCGGCACTTCGCGCAGGTTCTGCTCGACCAGGCGCGCGAAGTACGGAATCGCCGCGAACGACAGCGGCACCGCAGCGGCCACCGGCCCGATCGAGGTACCGGCGATCACACGCGTGAACGGCACCAGTGCGACCAACAGGATGATGAAAGGGAAGGAACGCACGGTGTTGACGAACCAGTTCAGCACGCCGAACAGCGCCGGCCGCTCCAGCGACTGCCCCGGCCCCAGCAGGAAGAGCAGCACGCCGAGTGGCCCGCCGATCAGCACCGCGGCGCTCAGGCCAATGGCGAGCATGGTCAGCGTCTGGCCGGTCGCCGTCCACAGCTCGGGCAGGATGGCGACGACGTTCGACAGATCAGGCATACGCAGCCTCCAGCCGGTCGAGCTCTTCACGCGCATCGGCCTGCGCCATCTGCCGTGTGAGCTCACGGCCCAGGGCCGTGCGTGGCACCGAGCTCGGCTCGGCCACCGCGAACTGCTCGGCCACCTCGCCGTGTTCCATCACCGCCACGTGCTTGCACAGTGCGCGCACCACGGCGAGCTCATGCGTGACGATCACGATGGTCACGCCCAGGCGCAGGTTGATGTCTCGCAGCGTGTCGAGCACCGAGCGCGTGGTTTCGGAATCGAGCGCCGAGGTGGGCTCGTCGCACAGCAGCACCTCGGGGTTGGTGGCCAGCGCGCGGGCGATGGCCACGCGCTGCTTCTGCCCGCCGGAGAGTTGCGCCGGGTAGCTGTCGACCTTGTCGAGCAGGCCCACGATCTGCAGGCACTCGCGCACGCGGCGAAAGATGTCGCCGGGGCTGCGCTTGCCATGGATGCGCAGCGGGAAGGCCACGTTGTCGAACACGCTCGCGTTCTGCAACAGGTTGAACTGCTGAAACACCATGCCCATCGACTGCCGCGCCAGCCGCAGCTCGGCCTTGCCGAGCGCCGTGATCTCGCGCTCGCCGACGAACACGCGGCCGCCGTCGGGCTGCTCGAGCCGGTTGATCAGACGCAGCAGCGTGGACTTGCCGGCGCCGCTGGTGCCAATGAGGCCGAACACATCGCCGGCACGCACCTGCAGCGAGACATTGCGCACGGCGGCCAGCGTCTGTTTGTTGGGCAGCACGAAGCGCTTGGACACGCCGTCCAGGCGGATCGCAACGCGCGGTGAAGGATCGATGGGGGTGACGGTGCTCATGAGTACGACGTGGGTTCGGGCCACGCACCGGTCAGCACATGGCGGCCGATGTCGCGCAGCTTGTAGTCGACGGGGTCGTGCAGGGTGTGCACGCGCACGTTGCGCCAGAAGCGGTCGAGCCCATGGCGCGCCGAGGTGGAGCGCGCGCCGGTCAGCTCGAACAGCTGCGAGCTCACTTCCACGCCCGCGCGGTGCGCCAGCACCTTGGCTTCGGCTACGGCAATCGCCACCTCGCCACGCTCGGCTGCGGTGAGATCGGCGCCACGGCGGAAGGCATCATCGAGCAGCTGCGCGGCCCGGTCGGCCAGCGCTATGGCCGGGCGCAGCAGCAACCACAGCTCGCCGTAGCGGTGCTGGATGAACGGGTCGTCGATCGACACCGCCACGCCGGAGCTGATCCACGGCCGCGCTTCTTCGCGGCTGTAGCGCCGGGCCTCGTTGAATGCGCCGAGCCCGATGCCAAGGTAGAGGTTGACGAGCACCAGCTGGGCCACCTGCGAGCGCAGCGTGCTTTGCGGTGTGGGCACGGCGCGCGGCGCCTGCAGCACCTCGAAGTCGGTGATCAGCACGTTGTCGAAGCGCACGTTGCCGCTGTCGGTCTGCTTCTGGCCGAAGGCATCCCAATCGGCCTGCACGCTCACGCCTTCGCGCTGCGTGGGAACCGCGCCGATCAGCAGCGTCTGCGAGGCCTCGTGCCAGGCGGAGACGGTGAGCTGGTCCGAACCGACCGAGCCCGAGGCAAAGCTCTTGATGCCGTTGAGCAGATAGCCGCCATCGACCTCCGTGGCGAGCAGGCGCTTGTCGAGCGGGTTGAGTGCATTGCCCCAGAACCAGCCCTGCGCCACCGTGTCGCGCAACAGGCGCGACTGCTGGTCGGCCGTGCCGTACAGGCGCACACCCGCCAGCTGCAGGTGGTGAAAGCCGAACAGATGCGCCAGGGCGCTGTCGGCCTCGGCCAGGCGCCGCAGCGATGTGAAGAGCGTCGGCCAATCGGCGCCCTGCCCGCCATGCTCGGTGGGGATGGTCAGCGTCAGCAGGCCGCTCTGGCGGATCAGCTCACGCTCATGCGCCGCATGGCCGCCGGCACGGTCACGCTCGATGGCCGTGGCCTGCAGCTGCAGAGCCAGCGTCTCGACGGCGTCGCGCACCCACGCCGCCGAACCCTCGTCGTGCGTCACGCGGCGTTGAAGAGAAATCACAGGGGACATGCCAGCTCGAAGGATTCGAAGACTGGCAGTGTTTCAGCGGCATGCGCTGTTGGGAACGAAGCAAAACGGGTTAGGTTCTGCGCAAATCAAACATGGGCTTGAATCGCAGCACGCGGGCATGCGACGCATCGAGGCGATGGTCTCGTCTGGCAAACTGAACTGAGCCGGCCGTCACCGCGGCGCCATTCAACTCCCTCGCCAATCGCATGAGCACCAACCCCTACGCCCCACCGAAAGCCGATGTCGACGACATACCCGTCGTGCCGGTGAGCAATGAAGCACCACGGCTGTGGAACCCGAGCGCCGCGGCGCGGTGGAGCCTTCTGTTGAGCCCGATCTTCGGCGCGATGCTGCACATGAAGAACTGGCAGGCGATGGGTGAGACGGAGAAGGCGGCGCAATCCAAGAAGTGGGTCTGGGGAAGCGTCGCGTTCTTCGTGCTGCTGGTAGCTGCCGGCATGGTGCTCCCCGACACCCGAGAGATCGACCTGCTCTCGCGAGGCGCAGGGCTCGGGCTGCTGATTGCGTGGTACAGCCTCAGCGCGCGGGACCAGGTGCGATTCATCACCCGGCGCTTCGGCACCGATTACGCGAAGAGAGGCTGGGGTCGCCCGCTGCTGTACGCACTGCTGGTTTTCTTCGCCTTCATCGCCGTCGTCTTCGTGGTGGCCTTCGCCGCGGGCATGGCCACCGAACAGAACTGACCGCGCCGCCGGAACCATCTTCCATGCCCAGCTTTCATCAGCTCGCCTTGAACACGACGCGGCTGCTCCTGCGGCCGCTGAACGAGCAGGACGCACCCGCCCTGTTCGGCGTCTTTTCCGATGCACGCGTCGCGCGGTATCTGGCCCGGGGCGCGTGGTCGAGCATCTCGTTGGCTCACGAACGGATCGCCAGGGACATCGACGCCATGAGCACCGGCAAATACGTGTGCCTCGGCGTCGTCCGCCGTGACGACGAGACGCTGATCGGCGAATGCTCGCTCTTCAACTGGTCGCAGCAAAGCCGGCGAGCGGAGCTCGGTTATGCGCTGGGTCACGAGGCCTGGGGCCAGGGCTACATCAACGAGGCGCTGGAGGCTCTGCTCACATATGGCTTCTCGGAGATGGCTCTGAACCGCGTCGAAGCCGACATCGACCCGCGCAACCAGCCATCTGCCAAGACGCTGGAGCGGCTGGGCTTCCAGAAGGAAGGTCACCTGCGCGAACGCTGGATCGTGAACGGCGAGGTCTCCGACACGGGCTTGTACGGGCTGCTGGCGAGTGACTGGGCCCTGAAGCATGGCGAGGACAAGGCTTGAAATACCCCAGTGCATCTGACGTCGAAGAGATGAAGGCCCGCGGCTACGACCCAAGCGTCATCGCCGAACAGATTGAACTTGCCAAGCGCGGCCAGGTGCTGCAGGACCTGAAGCTCGCCACCATCGAAGCGTTCGCGGGCGTCGCGCTGGGGAATGGCATCGGCCTGCTCCAGGCGCAAGGGCTGGATGACTACGCCGATGAGAAGACTTGCGCTGCCTACCGCGAGAGGGACGAGAAACACGACTGGCGGGCCATCGGCCTGGAGCTGCTCAACCGGTACTACAGCAGCCTCTCGTTCTTCGATGAAGAGGGAATGCGCTTTCACCTACCCGCCTTTCTGATGGCGGCCATGGACGGGACGTTTGGGTTCGATCTGTCCTACACCCTCGCTCATACGGCCTTCGCATCCGATCGGTTCGCCTTGCTCACGCCTGCGCAACGACAGGTGGTGCGTGGCTACCTTCGGCTCAGCGAACAGGAGGATGAGCACGCCCTCGACCGCGAGCACATCCAGGCAGCGCTGGCGGGCTATTGGGAGGTGTGATCAGGCCGTATCGCCGCCGGCGACTCACACCAGCAGGTTGTAGAAGCCAACGGTGATCAGCAGCCAGATCACTGCGCCCACGATCAGGATGACGCCGTAGCTGAGGCCGGCGACATAGTCGTCGTAGCGGGCCCAGCGCGCGCCCTTCGGGTCGTCGGCCACCGACGCGGCCATGTCGGCCTCGATGGGGCCAAGGCCGCCCATGGGAGGTCGATTCTTGATCAAGGTGCCCACCAAGCCGATCGCGATGGCAACGATGGTCGAGATGTTGGAGATGCCCAGCGCGGTGGTCTCGTCGCGGTAGGCGACGATGGCCAAGGTCGCCAGCGCGGCCACGAATTCCACGACGAGCAGAACCTTGAGCGCCTTGAGGATGTACATGGGACCACTATGCCGCAGCGCGCCTGGCTGGCAAGGGCTCTTCCCCTACGAAAAACACCGTCGGAACCGGACATCGGTTTCACCCCCTTTGGGGGTCCCCCATCTTGCCGATGGTCTTGCCGCCTCGATCGCTCAATAGTCCCGCCTCTGCCAGCCGATATGGAGCAAACGATGTACTTCGATGAACGTGATGTAGGGGACTACAAGATCTATGCGGGGGCCATCGAGGTGGCCTGTGGCGGCTATGCGGCCGCGGCGGTGGTGAAGCAGGTGCGGGGCGTGCCCGAGGCCGTGGAAGTCTTCCGCGACGTCAACATGTCGGGCGGCCACGCCTGGGAAGAACCCGAACGCGCCGTGCAGTTCGCCATGCGCGTGGCAACGGACGTGATCCGCGCCCGCGCCAGCCAGGTGCTGAGCGGCAGCCACGTGCCGCTGTTCAAGGCTGCTTGAGCTATTTGGGGTTCTTGGCAGCGTCGGCCTGACGCTGGTATTCCTCGTACGAGGTGTTGGCGCTCTTCAGGCAGCGGTTACGCTCCTGCAGGTCGTTGATCTTGTAGCACTCGGTGCGCTGCCACTCCTGCCCGGAGCCGTAGAACTGCTGGGACGAGCAGGCCGCGAAGAACGGCACGCCCAGGAGCGCGACGAGGCAAAGGCGATTCGGCATGACGGGCTTTCGTGACTGAGACGAAGGCCATTCTGACGGATGCGCCCTGGCCCTTTCGTGACCCTCACGCCTCGGCCGCGGACTCCATCTCCAGCAAACGCAAGTTCGGGTCCAGCGCCAACGCCCGCACTGCGGCCCGCTCTTCACCCGGGCTCAAGGCCACCAGCAGCTCGACCTGCCCGCTCACGCTCGTGGCGATGGGCACGCCGCCGCGGTACAGCACGCGCGAGCCGGCCACGCGCGCCACCTTGGCGCCAGGCAGCAGCGTGCCGAGCAGGTTGGCCGGGTCGGTGGCGGCCAGGCACACCAGGTGCTCGTCGGGCGGCTGGCGGCGCACCTGGCGCATCAGGCCGATGGCGTCGGGCAACGCGAACTGCTCGCCCGACAGGCCGGAGATGAAGCGGCCGCCGCGGATCTCGCCGCGCGCTTCGAGCCGGCGGTACACGCGCACCATGTCTCGCCAGGCAGGCAGCCACGCGGCTTCGCGCTCCAGCAGGCGCCACGACACCACGCCGTAGCGGCGCAGCAGCGTGCGGGCGATGTGCTCGATGGCCTCGGTCGACGCGTCGGCGCTCGCCGGCGCGGGCTGGCGGATCAGCGTCCAGCGGCCTGCATCCTCGATGCCGAACAGCGCCACGCGGCGGCGGTGGCGCGACGAATGCGCCGAAGCCCGCTTGCCTGCCGGCACCAGCAGGGCACGCAGGCCGGCATAGCTGTCGCAGTTGACGCGGCCATGCACCACGAGCTCGCTGAGCGCGTCTTCGAGTTCGGTGCGCAGCAGGCGGGCGCCTTGCGCGATCTCGTCGAAGAACGAAGCGCCGTGCTCAGCCAGGTAGGTGGCTACGCGCTGGGTGCGCGAACTCAGGGCCGCGTCGTCGGCCGGCGGCGGGGCGATGCGGCCCCACAGCGGCGCGCTGCGGCGCGGCAGCAGCACGACGGGGGTGGACCGCAGCGAGCCACCGCCCCCACCGGCGCTGGCCACCGGGCGCAGGCGCGTCCACAGCGTGCGGCCGGCGGTACACAGGTCGTCGAGCCACGCCGACGAATAGTCTTTCACGCGGGCGGGCAGCAGCTCGGCCTCCCACATCGCGGCCGGGGCCTCGAAGCCTTCGAGCTGCGAGAGCACGCCAGCCAAGGCCTCGGGGCCGCTGACGCGACTGGTCGCGCCGACGTGCTGCCACTCGAAGAGGAAGCGCACGAAGTCGCGTGGTTCCACCGGCTCGATCTCGCGGCGCAGGCGCTTCAGCGTGTAGCGGTGGATGCGCGCAAGCAGGTGGCGCTCGCACCACTCGATGCTTTGCGCGTTGGGTGTGAACTTGCCTTGCATCACCGTGCCTTCGGCCTGCAGGGCGAGCAAGGCGTGGTCGATGTCGGCGAGCTGCAACTGGAGCTGCTGCGCGATCTCGGGCGCCGTGATCGGGCCGAGGCCGCTCAGGCGCGCGCGCAGCAGGTCGCGCAGGGCGTCTTCGCGGGAGGCGGGTTTGTCGGCGTATTCGGCGGGGATGTCAATCGGCGGGTGCGTCTCGGCTCCGGGGTAGAGGTCGATGACCTGCGACAGGCGCTCGGCGACGACCCACAGGCCCACCTCCTTTTGCACTCTGGCTTCGACAGGCTCAGCCCGAACGGCGATTTGTAGACAGGTCGCCCGGCCAGCTTGCGCCAACTCGTTCAGCCAATCGGCCCAGCCTTCGTTGCCGAACACCTCGTCCGCCGTGACGAGCCCCAGCCCGCTCAGCGCCTCGTGCATCTCATCCGCGCCGCGCGCCCGCGGCCAAGCCTCCTCGCGCACACCGGCAATCGCCTCGGCATCGAGCTGGCCCATGTCGTCCGGGCTGTCGGGGTCGCTGTAGCGGCGGCTCTGCACGGCCTGGGTGCGGCGCTCTTCTAGGGGCGCGTCGTCGAGGTAGGCGTAGGGCCGCGCGTTCAAGGCTTCGGCCGCCAGCGGCGACGGTGCCGGCAAGTCTCTTGCCACGATGCTCACCTGCCCCGCTTCCATGCGACGCAGCAGGTGCAGCCAGCCCTCGGCGTCCATCGCGTCGTAGAGGCAGTCGTACATGGTCTGCGCCACCAGCGGGTGCTCGGGCACATCACGTTCGCCGGCCAGGTTCTCGGCGCAGGCCACCTGGTCGGGGAAGACGCTCGCGAGCAGGTCTTCCGACTTCATGCGCTGCAGCTGCGGCGCCACTTTGCGCCCGCCGGTGAAGCGCGGCAAGGCCAGCGCGGTGGTGGCGTTCCAGCGCCAGCGCACGCCGAACAGCGGCGCGTCCAGCAGGGCCTGCACCAGCACGTCGAGCGCGGTGTTGCTGTGCAGATAGCGCGACACCTCCTCCAGCGGGAAGCTGTGGCTGGTGGAGAGCGACAGCACGATCGCGTCTTCGGTGGCCGCGGCCTGCAGCTCGAAGTTGAACTGCCGGCAGAAGCGCTTGCGCAGCGCCAGGCCCCAGGCGCGGTTGAGGCGGCTGCCGTAGGGCGAATGCACCACCAGCTGCATGCCGCCCGATTCGTCGAAGAAGCGCTCCAGCACGATGCGGTCTTGCGTGGGCACGGCGCCCAGCGTGCCGAGCGCGCGCGCCAGGTAGTCGACGAGCTGGCGCGCGGCCTCGGCGTCCAGGCCAAGGGTGCCGGTGAGCCAGCCGGTCGCGGCGTCGGGGCCTTGCGAGGCGATCAACGTGGCCACCTCTTCGCGCAGGCGCGAGACGCCGAACGACAACTCGTCGCTGCGGCCCGGTGCTTCGCCGAGCCAGAACGGGATGTTGGGTGCGGCGCCGTGCGCGTCTTCCACCCGCACGCGGCCGGGTTCGACGCGCAGGATGCGGTAGCTGGTGTTGCCGAGCTGGAACACGTCGCCCGCGATGCTCTCGACGGCAAAGTCTTCGTGCACGGTGCCGATCTTGTCGGCCTGCGGTTCGAGCAGCACGGTGTAGTCGGCCGTCTCGGGGATGGCGCCGCCCGAGGTGAGGGCGGTCAGGCGCGCGCCCTTGCGCTCGCGCAGGCGGTGGTGCACGGCGTCGCGGTGCACGTAGCTCGCGCGCTGGCCGTTGCGGGTGCTGAAGCCGTCGGCCAGCATGCGCACCACGGCGTTGAAGTCTTCACGCTTGAGCTGCGCATACGGCCAGGCGCGGCGCATCAGCGCGAAGAGCTCGTCTTCGTCCCACTCGGTGCTGGCGACCTCGGCCACGATGTGCTGGGCCAGCACGTCGAGCGGCGCGGGCAGCACGCTCAGCGCGTCGAGCTCCCCGCGGCGCACGCAGTCGAGCAGGGCCGCGCACTCCACCAGCTCGTCGCGCGACTGCGGGAAGAGCCGCGCCTTGGGCACGCCGCCCACCGCGTGGCCGGAGCGGCCGGCGCGCTGCAGGAAGGTGGCGATGGCACGCGGCGAGCCGAGCTGGCAGACGAGGTCCACATCGCCGATGTCCAGCCCCAGCTCCAGCGAGGCAGTGGCCACCAGCAGCTTGAGTTCGCCGCGCTTCAGGCGCTGCTCGGCATCGAGGCGGATCTCTTTCGCCAGGCTGCCGTGGTGCGCAGCCACGCTCTCCTTGCCCAGCAGCTCGCCCAGGTGGCGCGTGGCGCGCTCGGCCATGCGGCGGGTGTTGACGAACACCAGCGTGGTGCGGTGCGCGCTGGCCAGCTCGGCCACGATCTCGTAGACCTGCGTCCACTGGTCGTTCGACATCACGACGCCCAGCGGTGTGGGCGGCAGCGTGAGCGCGAGGTCACGCTGCTTGGCATAGCCGATGTCGACGATCTCGCAATCGGCCACGCCGTCGGTGACGGCCCCGGCGCCGACGAGAAAGCGCGCCACCTCGTCGATCGGTTTCTGCGTGGCCGACAGGCCGATGCGCGTGAGTGGGTGGGTGCTGAGGTTCTGCAGCCGCTCGAGCGAGATCGCCAGGTGGCTGCCGCGCTTGGTGGCGGCGATGGCGTGGATCTCGTCGACGATCACCGCGCGCACCGTGCCGAGCATCTTGCGGCCCGAGGCCGAGCCCAGCAGGATGTAGAGCGACTCGGGCGTGGTGACGAGGATGTGCGGCGGCCGGCGCAGCGCGAGCTGGCGGTCCTTCTGCGGCGTGTCGCCGGTGCGCACGGCGCTGCGGATCTCGACGTCGGGCAAGCCCAGCGCGGCCAGCTCTTCGCGGATGCCGGCGAGCGGCGCTTCGAGGTTGAGGCGGATGTCGTTCGACAGCGCCTTCAGCGGCGAGACGTAGACCACCACGGTCTCGTCGGGCAGGCCTTCGGGCCGCAGGCCCTGGCGCACCAGGCCGTCGAGCGCGGCGAGAAAAGCGGTGAACGTTTTACCGGAGCCGGTCGGCGCGGCCACCAAGGCATGCCGACCCGCGCGGATCGCCGGCCACGCCGCCACCTGCGCTTCGGTGGGCGCAGGGAAGGTTCGGCGGAACCAGTTGGCAACGGCGGGATGGAAGTCCTGAAGGGGCATGGCGCGCTCGTGGCAAGAGGTGGCGGGAGTGACCCGGCACCGGGGGCAAACAGCATATCGCCGCTGCCCCCGATGCGAACAGATCGGGCCCTTCGAAGGGATATCAAGCGACCTGCCGAACCCGCGGAATGCCATTTGCCGCGAGAGGGAAATCACAACCCGCCGTTGCAAGGAGTTTGAAGATGAGCAAGTCACCCGGACACCAACAGTTCCCGGAGCACAAGGTCCAGGAACAGCAGGTCGGCATCTGGATGAAGGTCGAGGTCGGGGGCGAGGTCGTGGCGGATTCCATCGACGTGATTCGCGTGGTCGAAGACAAGAGCCCCGTGCGCTACTACTTCCCGCGCAGCGATGTGGCGATGAGCCTGCTGCAGCGCACCGACACCACGTCGACCTGCCCCTTCAAGGGGCTGGCGCACTACTACACGCTGAAGATCGGCGACAAGGTCTGGCCCGACACGGTGTGGACCTACGAAGACCCCTACGACGAGCACCGCGCGCTGCAGGGCCGGCTGGCGTTCTACGAAGAGAAGATCCCGGGAATCGAGATCAAGCCGAAGGCCTGAGCGCCCTGTCCGCTCTGTCGTTGGCGCCTCCCATCAGTTCTTGGCGAGCTTGACGAACTTCAGCGTCATGCGGTCCGACTCACCGATCGCGAGAAACGCCGCGCGGTCGGTATCGCCGCCGGCCAGCGTGGGCGGCAGCGACCAGACTCCCTTCGGGTGCTGGTGCGCGTCCTTCGGATTGGCGTTGATCTCGGAGCGGCCGGCCAGCTCGAAGCCGGCGGCGCGCGCGTGCTCGATGACATAGGACTCGGGCACGTAGCCGTTCTGGTTGATCCACTCGAGCGAGGCGCCGTCTGGCGCGCGGTGCTCTTCAACGCCGAGCACGCCGCCCGGCTTGAGCACGGCGTAGAAGGCCTTCAGCGAGTCGTCGAAGTGGCCGGCCTCGATCCAGTTGTGGATGTTGCGGAAGGTGAGCACCATGTCGGCCCCACCGGGCACGCTGATGTCGGTGAAGCCGGCCTTGACCGGCATCGAGCCCAGCTTCACGCGGTCGTACACCGTCGGGTTGGCCTTGAGCTTGTCTTCGAAACGGCCACGCGCCTTCAGCTCGCCCGGCGTGCTGTCGAGCGGGTAGTGGGCGGCGTAGAACTCGCCGCGATCGCGCAGCACCGGTGCCAGCACCTCCGTGTACCAGCCGCCACCGGGTGCAATCTCGATCACCTTCATGTCAGGCCGCAGGCCGAAGAAGAGCAGCGTCTCCTTCGGGTGGCGCGCCGCGTCTCGCGCCTTGTTGGCTTCGCTGCGCTGCGGTCCGGCGAGGGACTGGTCGAGCAGGCCGTCGGCAGACGGCGTGGAAGCACAGGCACCCAGGAGCACCAGGGCGGCGGACAGCACGAGCGAGGCAAGTCTCATCGGACGTCTTTCAGTGAGCGGAATGAAGGGGCAGCGCGTTCAATGGAATGCGCAGGTAGGCAACACCGTTTTCGTCGGCAGGCGGCAGCTGGCCGGCGCGCACGTTGACCTGGATCGAGGGCAGGATCAGCGTCGGCACCTCGAGCGTGGCATCGCGCGCCTGCCGCATCGCCACGAACTCATCTTCGCCGATGCCGTCGCGCACGTGGATGTTGCTCGCGCGTTGCTCGGCCACGGTCGTCTGCCAGGCCGGCTCGCGCGAGCCCGGCGGGTAGTCGTGGCAGACGTACATCGTGGTCTCGGGCGGCAGGCTGAGCAGGCGGCGCATGGAGCGGTAAAGCTCATGCGCATCGCCACCGGGGAAGTCGGCACGGGCGCTGCCGACGTCGGGCATGAACAGCGTGTCGCCGACGAAGACCGAGCCGTCCACCGCATAGGCCATGTCGGCCGGCGTGTGGCCCGGCACGAGCATGGCCGTGACCTCGGCTTCGCCGATGTGGAAGGTTTCGCCATCGTGGAATAAGTGGTCGAACTGGCTACCGTCGGGCAGGAAGCTGCGCTCCAGGTTGTAGAGCTTCTTGAAGGTGGCTTGCACCTGGCGGATCTTGTAGCCGATGCCGATGCGCCCGCCAACGCGCTCTTGCAGGTAGCGGGCGCCCGAGAGGTGGTCGGCATGCGCGTGGGTCTCGAGGATCCAGTCGACGTGCAGCGCATTGTCTTGCAGGTACGCCAGCACCTTGGCGGCAGACGCCGTGTCGGTGTGGGCGGATTTGAAGTCGTAGTCGAGCACCGGGTCGATGATGGCTGCGCGGCGCGTGGCGCGGCACCACACCACGTAAGAGACCGTCCACGTCTTGGGGTCAAAGAAGGCTCGGGTGATGGTGCGTGTGCTCATGGGGCTCCTGTGCGCGATTCTTCAATCTATTGACTGATATTATGTTTGTTCATATATTGTAGTCAACCCAACCTGATCACGTTCGACATGAAACGCTCGGCCCTGGCCATCGACCCCGACCTTTTGCGCAGCGCCGCTGGCGAAGCCGTTGCGGCGATGAAGCTGCTCGCCAACGCCGACCGCATGCTGCTGCTGTGCCAGCTCTCGCAAGGCGAGATGTGCGTGAGCGACCTCGAAGAGCGTCTTCAGATCCACCAGCCCACCTTGTCGCAGCAGCTCGGCGTGTTGCGCAACGAGGGCGCGGTCGACACGCGCCGGGAGGGCAAGAACATCTACTACCGCGTGGTCGACCCGGCCTTGCTCGAGATCCTGCCGGTGCTTTACCGGCTCTACTGCCCGAAGGAGTGACGTGAGCATTGACTGGAACGCCTTCACGCCATGGTCTGCACTGACCGGCGGCGTGCTGATCGGCACCGCGGCTGGAATGCTGGCGCTGCTGAACGGGCGCATCGCCGGCATCAGCGGCGTCGTGGGCGGGCTGCTGCGGCCGGCCCGCGGAGACATTGCCTGGCGCGCCGCGTTCGTCGTCGGGCTCGTGGCCGCACCCGTCGTGTACGCGCTGTTCGCAGCAGGGCCGGCGCTGCAGATTGATGCGTCGTACGCCATGCTGGTCATCGCCGGTCTGTTGGTGGGCATCGGCACGCGCTACGGCGCGGGCTGCACCAGCGGCCACGGGGTGTGCGGCATCTCGCGCCTGTCGCCGCGTTCGCTGGTGGCCACCGCCGTGTTCATGGCCGCCGGCTTCGCCACGGTGCTCGTGCTCCGCCATCTGCTGGCGGCCTGAGGAATATCGACATGCGCTTGACTCTCGCTTCTCTGCTGGCCGGCCTGGTCTTCGGGCTGGGGCTCATCGTCTCGGGCATGGCCAACCCGGCCAAGGTGCTGGGCTTCCTGGATCTCGCCGGTGCGTGGGACCCATCGCTCGCGCTCGTGATGGCCGGCGCGATTGCGGTCGGCTCCATCGCGTTCGCGGCGGCGGGTCGGCGCACGCACTCTCTGATTGGTGCGGAGATGAAGCTCCCCAGCGCACGCCACATTGACCGCCGCCTCGTCGTGGGCAGCACGCTGTTCGGCATCGGCTGGGGCCTCGCCGGCTTCTGCCCCGGGCCAGCGTTGGTGGCCGTGGGGCTGGGCGAGGTCAAGGCACTCGTCTTCGTGGCCGCCATGCTGGTGGGCATGGGCGTGTTCGAGTGGCTGGAGCACCGCAAGCGCGCTGCGGCGAGCCTGAGCGCCTGAACGGTGGACATGAGCCCGCACTGGCCATGGCTGGCTGCACTGGCCACCATGGCGGTACTGGCAGCCTACGAAGCCGCCCTCGCCGGTACCCGTCGCCGACACCCTGAGCGTCTGGCCCGAAGTGCGCACGCCGCTCTGCGTGAGGAATGGTTCACCGCGTTGTCGGCGCAGGAAGGCTCTGAGCTGCTGGCGGTGCAAACGCTGCGCAACGCGATGATGTCGGCCACGGTCACGGCCTCGACCGCGGTGCTGGCCTTGATGGGCAGCATCACGCTGGCCGCGCCATCGCTGCATGCAGGCTTCGGCGACTCGCCGGGCGCGTCAGCATCCGGCACCCGCCCGGCATTGGAGCTGGTGTTGATGGCGCTGCTCTTCGCGTCGGCGTGGTGCTCGGCGATGGCTTTGCGCTACTACCATCACGCCAGCTTCATCGTCGCCATGCGGGTCGGCTCGGCCGCGCGTCAACGCCGATCCGATGCGGGTCTGGCATGCGTGCGCCGCGCCGGCGAGCTCTACAGCTGGGGCTGGCGCTACCTGGTGCTGGTGGTGCCCGTGCTCGCATCGATCCTCGAACCGGCAGCCGGGCCAGTGGCTGCGTTGGCGGTCACGGCAACGCTGTTCCACTTCGACCGCATCGGTCTCGATCAGATCGCGAAAGAGAACTCGAGCGGGTGAGACCGCGCCATGCGCTGCGCACGTTCGACGCGGTGGATCAGCAGCTCGGTCAGCGTCTTCGCCTGCGGCAAGGGGCCGAAGCCCGATTCGACGTTGATGTGGCCCACGTCCCCCAGGTTGACGAAGTGCGAACCCCACAGGCGCGACCAGGCACGGGCACTGTCGGCGCGCATCCACGGGTCGGTGTCGCTGCCGACAACGACGCTGGGCACGTCAAGCTTGCCTTGCGGCAAGCGCGAGGCGACGCCGAATTTCTCCGGGTCGGCCGGGGCCACCAGCAGCGCGGCATGCAGGCCCCCGCCGCCGCGGGCCAGGTGGCGAGCGATGGCGAGGCAGCCGAAGCTGTGGCCCACCGCGACCCAGCGCGCATCGGGGTCGCGCGCGATGGCCATGGCCACGCGCTCGGTCCAGCGGTCGAGATCCGCGGTGGTCCAGTCGTCTTGCACCACGCGCGACGAGCTGCGGTAGTGCGCTTCGAGCCAGGTCTGCCAATGTGCCGGGCCGCTGCTGTGCAGGCCGGGCACGATGAGCACGCGAACGGGGTTGCCTCTGAAGGCCATGGTGGTGCGCGTTGGTGAACGGTTTACAGCGTCGCGATCGACACCTCGGTCGACTTGACGAGTGCGACCACGTCACGCCCCGGTGCGAGCCCGAGCTCCTTGACCGAGCGCGTGGTGATGACCGACGTGACGACCAGGCCCGAGGGCGTCTCGACGTCGACTTCGGAAACGACGTCGCCGAGGATGACTTGCTTGACCTTGCCGCGGAACTGGTTGCGTACGTTGATGGCGGTGATGCTCATGCTGGAACTCCTGGAGGAACGGTGGGTGAGGGGTGGGTTGAGGGGCGAGATGACGCGTTGAGAGATGCGTGACGACAGATGACAAATGCAGCAGGGCGAAGGCTCAGACCGACCAGCGAACGTCACCGCTCGCCCAGGCCGATGGAGCGGCGACGAGCGCGAGCTCATCGCCGCCGCGGGCGCGCTGCAGCAGCGCGTCGCGCTCTCGGGCGGCGTCTTCCTGGCGCTGGAATTCTTCGCTACGCTCGATCAGCGTCTGCAGGCTGCGGCGCACGCGCTCCTGCACGTCGGCTGAGGGCTGGTAGCCCTGCGTGTCGTGCTTGAGAATCTGCGGGTCGGTGGCGAACACCGGGTCGAGGATGTCGCGCGCACCGAGCGCCGACAGCACGGGCTTGAGCGCGTAGTCGAGCGCAAGCAGGTGGGCAATGCTGCCACCGGTGGCCAGCGGCAGCACGGTCTTGTCGCGCAGGCCGTCTTGCGGCAGCAGGTCGAGGAAGGCCTTCAACAGCCCGCTGTAGGCCGCCTTGTAGATGGGTGTGGCCACGAGCACCACCTGCGCCTGCGCCACCTCGCCGAGCGCTTGGCGGATCAGCGGGTGGTCGAACTGCGCGTGCAGCAGCGCTTCGGCCGGCAGCTCGCGGACCGAGATGGTGTGCAGGCTGCTCGCCACCGTTTGCAATTGCGACTGGGCCAGGTGCAGCAGGCTGCCGGAGCGTGATGTGACGGAGGGGCTGCCGAGAATGCCGACGATCTTCATAGAGGCGTTCGTGATGGAAGGTCACCACGATACGAAGCGGCCCTCAGTTGGTAAACGAACAAGAACGGCTTTCGATAGAGGCATTCCGAATACCGATGGGCACATCGACCGCGCATGCATATGCGAAATGCGACGTTTGCATCGCGGCACCTGCAGCCTAGGCTCGCCTCTTTTCAGCAGAGGCTTGCACTCATGTCACGCGACTCCATCGACACCGGCCGCCGCGGCCTGCTGCTCTCCGGCCTGCTGGCCGGCAGCGTGCCCGCGTGGGCGCAGGCGAGCGAACCGATCCGCATCGGCTACCAGAAGTCGTCGACGCTGATGATCTTCTTGAAGTCTCGCGGCACGCTCGAGAAAGCGCTCGCGCCGTTAAAGGTGGCGGTGCAGTGGCACGAGTTCAGCTCGGGCCTGCCCTTGCTCGAAGCCTTGAACGTGGGTGGGCTCGATCTGAGCGCTGACGTGGCCGACGCCGTGCCGCCGTTCGCGTTGGCAGCGGGTGCCAAGCTCACCTACTACGCAAGCGAGACGCCCTCGCCCACCGCGCAGGCAATCGTGGTGAAACACGATTCACCCATCACCAGCGTGGCGCAACTGAAGGGCCAGCGTGTGGCCTTCGCGAAAGGCGCCGGAGCGCACTACCTGGTGCTGGAGGCGCTGGCCAAGCACGGCCTGACGATCAAGGACATCGACCCGGCCTACCTGTCCCCAGCAGATGGACGCGCCGCCTTCGAGCGCGGCAGCGTGGCGGCGTGGGTGATCTGGGACCCGTTTCTCGCCGCGGTGCAGAGGCAGGCCAACGCGCGCATCTTGCAAGACGGTACCGGTCTCGCCAGTTACCGACGCATTTACCTGGCGAGCACACCGTATGCCCAGCGACGCGCCGATGTGCTCACCGTGGTGTACGACGAACTGGCGCGTGCCGGCGAGTGGATCAAGGCGAACCCGGTGGCTGCGGCGGAGTGGAATGCACCGGTGCTCGGGCTCGACGCAGCGACCGTGGAGGCCGCCAACAAGCGCCGAAGCTACGCGGTGCAATCGGTGGATGCTGCCTCGCTGAGCGAACAGCAGCGCATCGCCGACGTGTTCACCCAGCAAAGCATCATCCCGAAGAAGGTGGTGGTGAACGAGTCACCGGTCTGGAAACGCGGCTGACCCGCCCACCTCACTCAGGAAATCAATCAGGGCTTGGTGCCTTCCTTGATTTCCTTCTTCTCGTCTTCATGGATCTTCTGCGCATGCGCCTTGTCTGCCTTCGCAGTCGCGCGCGCTTCCTTCTTGCACGCATGCTCGGCCATGCCGTTGGCAGAGGTCTCGCAATCAGCCTTGTTCAACTCCTTGTTGGCATCGGCAATCTTCTTGCGTGCCTTGTATTCGGCCTTGGAGTGAACCTTCGCGTCCTTCGCTTCCTGCGACGGAACGTTGGGCTCCGGGGTGGACGGCGAATCGGGCTGCGTCTGGGCAGACGCCACGCCATAGCTCAGGGTTGCGGCAATCATGGTGGCAAGTAGTTTTTTGTTCATGCGATCTCCTATGAGTCGACTGGACGGCCCAGCCTACCGAGAAACCGGCAAGTGGTGTGCCGCGCACCACGTGGCAAATGTGTCCGGCAATATTTGCCGACGCCTGATTTGTCGACCTTTGAGATGATGCGCACCTATGACTTCACCCGCGCCTCAATCGCCCTTGCTCGTGGTTTGCCTGTGCGCCCAATGGTGCGGCAGTTGCCGCGACTACCGCAGCACGTTCGATGAAGTGGCCGATGCCTTTCCCGGCATGCGTTTCGTGTGGGTCGACATCGAAGACGAGGCCGATTTCGTGGACCCGGTGGAGGTGGAAAACTTCCCCACGCTGCTGATTGCATCACCCGATGGCGCACGCTTCTTCGGGCCGATGCTGCCGCACAAGGAAACGCTGGTGCGGCTGCTGCAGGTGCAGGCCGACACGGTCGGCGGCGCGCTGCTCGTCGATGCCGATGTGCAGGCCTTGACGAAGCGCCTGCAGGCGCGCGAGGCCTAGAGCAACGCGGAACAAGCCCTCAGGCTTCCAGAATTCGCTCGAAGGTGTTGCGCACGTCGCGCCGCGCCCATTGACCAGAACACGCGCGTGACTGTCGGTCCCGGCGAGTGCGGTTTAAGGCTCCCGGGTGGGTCCATGCATCGACCGATGCCTGCGGTCAGCGCGAGCTTGGCTTGGGCAGGTGGCGACAAGCGGAAATGGACGTCATTGCCGGTCAAACCTGCCGATGCCAAAGCGCGCAGCGTGACAAAGTGACCGATGGAAGCGCGGTTCGTGCCGACACTTTTTCCTTTGAGGCTCACAGCAAAACCGCCGTGCCATAGCCACCATTCGCGCCTGTGCTGTGGGCCTCACGAGAGAAAGGAATCGCTGCACTCGGCGCGATCAAGGCATTGAACGGGCGGCGCCTCATGCGCAAAGGTATCGGCGGCAGCCGCAGCGGCATGCGAATGAAAGCGAGCATGCTTATTTGCTGCAGATTTGCGAGACTGCAGGCTCAGGCGCGAAGGAACATCGATGAGCACCTCACCACACACCAACACCGCAGCGTTGCGCCGCTTCGTCGGCGCGCTCACGGCGCTGGTCAACCGCAGCCAGGACGAAGCGCTTCTCGTGCGCGAAGGCAGCGCGCTGTTGCGCGAGCTGATTGCGCGTGATGACTGGTTGCCCGAAGAGTTGACCAAGCCGCACCCGCAGTACTACCAGCAGTACCTGCTGCATGCCGACGCGCAGGAGCGCTTCAGCGTGGTCAGCTTCGTGTGGGGGCCGGGCCAGGCCACGCCGATCCATGATCACACGGTGTGGGGCCTGATCGGCATGCTGCGCGGCGGCGAAGTCGCGCAAGACTACCGGCCCGGTCCGGGCGGCGCATTGGTGGCGCACGGCGCGCCGCGCACACTGAAACCGGGTGACGTGGAAACCGTGTCACCAACGCTCGGCGACGTGCACCGCGTGAGCAACTTCTACTCCGACCAGGTGTCGATCAGCATCCACGTCTACGGCGCCAACATCGGTGCGGTGCACCGCCATGTCTACACCGAAGACGGCCAGCGCAAGCCCTTCGTCTCGGGCTATTCGAACGCGTGGCTTCCGAACCTGTGGGACCGCTCCAAGGAACTGACTCAGTGACCGTGACCACCTACCAAGACGTGCGCGCCGCATTGCTGGCGCGCGAAGAGATCGCAGTGCTCGACGTGCGCGAGGAAGACCCGTTCGCCCAGGCCCACCCGCTGTTCGCGGCCAACCTGCCGTGGTCGCGGATCGAGCTCGATGCGTGGCAGCGCATTCCGCGGCGTGACACCCGCGTGGTCGTGTATGACGACGGCGAGGGCCTGGCCGCCGATGCCGCAGAGCGCCTGCGCGCGCTAGGCTACACCGACGTGAGCCTGCTCGATGGTGGCCTGGCCGGCTGGCGCGATGCCGGCGGCGAGCTGTTCCGCGACGTCAACGTGCCGAGCAAGTCCTTCGGCGAGCTGGTGGAGTCGCAACGCCACACGCCCTCGCTCGCTGCCGAAGAAGTGAAGGCCTTGCTCGACGCCGGCACCGACATGGTGGTGCTCGATGCAAGGCGCTTCGACGAGTACAACACCATGAGCATCCCCAGCGCGATCAGCGTGCCGGGTGCCGAGCTGGTGCTGCGTGCACGTGCGCTCGCTCCCGATCCGAAGACACGCGTGGTCGTGAACTGCGCAGGGCGCACGCGCAGCATCATCGGCACGCAATCGCTGGTGAACGCCGGCTTGCCCAACCCGGTGGCGGCCCTGCGCAACGGCACCATCGGGTGGACGCTCGCAGGCCAAGCGCTGGACCATGGGCAAGCGCGGCGCGCCGGCCCGGTCGACGAAGCCACGCACCGCGCCGCCTTGTCCCGAGCCAGGCAGGTGGCCAATGCAGCCGGCGTGCGCCGCATCTCGCTCGATGCCCTCACCGCACTGGAGGAGCCGGGGCGCACGCTCTACCGCTTCGACGTGCGCCACCCCGAGGACTACGCCGGCGGGCACGTGCGCGGCTTCAGCAGCGCGCCGGGTGGGCAGCTGGTGCAGGAGACCGACGTGTTCGCGCCGGTGCGTGGCGCACGCATCGCACTGATCGACGACGACGGCGTGCGCGCCTCGATGACGGCCTCGTGGTTGGCCCAGATGGGCTGGGAGGTTTACGTGGTCGATGGTGCGCAAGCGAAAGACTTCGACGAAACACAACCTGTGCAACGCCAACCCACCGTCGATAGCTCGCGCATGGTGACGCCCGCGCAGCTCTTCCAGTGGCGCGCGGACGGCGGTGACACCACGCTCGTCATCGACCTCGGCCCCAGCATCCGCTACGGGAAGCAGCACGTGCCGAGCGCCTGGTTCGCACTGCGCTCGCAGCTCGCCAGCGCGTTGAAGGCCCTGCCGCCGCACGAACGCATCGTGCTCACCGACGACACCGGCGACCTCAGCGCCTTTGCCGTGAACGACGACAGCCTGAAGGGTGAAGCCGAAGTCTGGTCGCTCGAAGGCGGCAACGCCGCGTGGATCGCGGCGGGCCACCACACCGAGAAAGGCGAAGAGCGCTTGGCCTCACCACGCATCGACCGCTACCGCCGGCCGTATGAAGGCACCGACAACCCGCGCGAGGCGATGCAGGGTTACCTGGACTGGGAGTTCGGCCTCGTCGCTCAATTGGCGCGCGATGGCACGCACGGGTTCGAGGTGCTGAGCGCCGAGGCGATCGACGCGGCTGCTTAACCAGCGTCGGCTTAGGCCTTCGGCGCGGCAGTGATGCCGAGCATCGCAAAGCTGATTGCCGCGTCAGCCGCATAGCTGGCCGGCATCACGTCACCGGCGGCACTGGAGAGCTGGAACGCGCCTTCCATCAGCGCCACCAGGCCTGCAGCGAGTGCAGCAGCGCCGTCCGTCGAACGGCGGCGCTCGGTGCAGCAGTCGGCCACCAGCTGCGTCAGTTCTGCCAGCTCGGCTGCCACGGCCTCTTGGTACAGCGCCCTCACCTCCGGCTGGCGCACGGCTTCGGCGCCGACCATCACCCAGGCCGCCACCATGTCGGGCGCGGCACCCGCCCCCAGGCCCAGGCGAGCCTCGATGTAGGCGCGCAGCCTCTCGCCGGGCCCACCCGCCTTGGCGGCAGCATGCTCAAAGCGGGCGCGTGCGAACTCGACGATGCCCTGGACCAGGGAGACCAGGATCTCCTGCTTGCTCTTGAAGTGGTAGTGAATCAGCCCCGGCGTGAGCCCGGCTTCGCGCGCAATGGCTTGAATGGTCGCCTTGTCGTACCCGTGGCGAGCCATCACCGGCAGCATGGCAGCCACGATCGCGGCCCGGCGGTGTTCGGTGTTCGCTGCGCTTGCGGTTCGGGCCATGTGCGTGATTTATTTGGTTGATCGACCAAATTCTAGTTGCACACGATGGGCACCGGCTCTAGACTTCAATTAATTGGTCAATCAACCAATTAATGGCAGACCCTCGGAAAGCGGCTTATGCATGCCCTGGTTTCACCTGACGCCCTCGTCACCTACCCTCTTCCCGCGAACTTCGGCTTCTGCGCCGTGGTCCCCGGCATTCTGTCGGCCGACGAATGCCGGCAGCACGTCGAGCGAAGCGAGGCACGCGGATATGCGCCGGCCGACAGCGACTACCCGCCTTCGTATCGCAACAACGACCGGCAGGTGCTCGACGACGCGGCGTTTGCACACTTCTTGCTGGAGCGCCTGGTTCCGCACGCACCGGCCACGCTGACTCGGGACAAAGCGCTCTGGGCCCTGGAGGGCATCAACGAGCGCTTTCGCTTCTGCCGCTACCGTGCGGGCCAGCAATTCAACATCCACCAGGACGGCGTTCACCACCGCGGCGGGGACCGGCAGTCGTGCCTCACCTTCATGATCTACCTCACCGATGGCGATGACTTCGGCGGCGGCGACACCTTGTTCTATTCGGCCGGCCCGGCGGGCGACGCCCACGGCACGGCCGCACGCCTCATCGGCCGCGTGAGGCCACGCGCCGGCAGCCTGATCCTCTTCGACCACACGCTGTGGCACGCCGGCGAGGCCGTCACCTCGGGTGTGAAGCACATCCTGCGCAGCGATGTGATCTATCGCCAGCAAGCAGTCAACGCGGACACGCCACCAGGCGCTTTCGAACCCGCACACGAAGGCTATGTGTGGGCGCTGGCTCGCACTGGCGCAAACGCCCTGGCCAGCGGCGGGCGCGACGGCCTCATCCGCCTCTGGCGCAACGACGGCCGGTCGCTGGGTTCGCTGCAAGGCCACCGCCAGTCGGTGCTCGGGCTCGCAGCGTTGCCGGGCGGGCGCCTGGCCTCCGTCTCTCGCGACCGCAGCCTGCGCTTGTGGGATGTGGAAGTGCGGCGATGTGAGCGCGTCGTCACTGCCCACACTTCAAGCGCCCTGTCCGTGACCGCCTTGCCCGGTGGCGATCTCGCCACAGGCGGTGCCGACGCGCTGGTGAAACTCTGGCGTAGCAATGGCGACGCGCTCGCGACGCTCGACGGTCATGAGGGCTGGGTCTGGAGCGTCGTGGCATTGACCAATGACGTGCTGGCCTCGGCCTCGGAAGACGGCACGCTGAAACTGTGGCGGCGTGGAGATGGGCGGTGCCTGTTCACGTTGCCCGGCAGCGTGCCGCTGCGCGATGTGCTCGCGCTCGATGGCCGCCGGCTGCTGAGCGGCGACATCGAAGGCCGGCTTGCCGTCTGGGAGTCGGATGGCCGTCGCTGGCACATGCGTCATCGCCTGCGGGCACACGACGCCGCCGTGCGCCGGCTGCGCATGCTGGGCCCCGGTTTGCTGGCGACGGCAGGAGAAGACAACCGGGTCCGCATCTGGCGGCTGGCGGACTGGTCGTTGCTGTCGCAGTCCCGGCACGACAACTTCGTCACCGATGTGCTCGCGTTGCCCGATGGCGGGCACCTGAGCTGCTCGTACGATGGGCGCATTGCCACCCACTCACCTGCGAGCGCGATGTGAAGGACCTTGATGCAAGCTGGCAGTCGGCATGGACCGCAGCAGGCTGGGCCGCTCCTGACCACGCCCTGCTCGACGATCTGCTGCAGCGCTACAACGAACCGCAACGCCACTATCACACGCTGCAGCATCTGAGCGAGTGCCTGGCCCAGGCCCCACGCGTCACCGCCCTGGCCGAGCGACCGGGCGAAGTGCTGATTGCCCTGTGGTTCCATGACGCGGTGTACGACATCGGCCACCGCGACAACGAAGCTCGCAGCGCGGTGATGGCACGCGATGCCGTGCGGGCGGCCGGTGGAGACGATGAAGCCACGCAGCGCGTGCACGATCTGGTGATGGCCACGGAGCACCATGCCATGCCCATCACCCGCGACGCGCAGGTGCTCGTCGACGTGGACTTGTCCATCCTGGGCGCGGCGCCCATTCGCTTCGACGAGTACGAGCGGCAGGTGCGCGATGAATATCGGCACGTCCCGGAGTTGCTGTTCCGCAGCAAGCGGCGAGAAGTGCTGGAAGGCTTTCTGCAGCGGCCGCGCATCTTCAACACCGAGGCGTTCGCCGGCGAGTTGGAAGCGCAGGCGCGTAGCAACCTGCGCCGCTCGATCGATCAGTTGGGCGGCTGATCGCCGTCAGTCAATAGGTCTCGAGATGCAGTCGCCCTTCGCGCTGCAAGGTGGCACCCACTGCGTCCCATGACAGGCCGGCGTCGGTGGCCACGTCGCGCAGCGCCAGCACCACGCCCTCTTCCATGCTCTTGAGTCCGCACACGTAGATGAAGGTGGCAGGGTCTTGCAGCAGCGCCGCGAGGTCGGCGGCGCGCTCGCGCATCAGGTCTTGCACATAACGTTTGGGTTGGCCTGGGGTGCGTGAGAAGGCGAGGTTGATGTCGATGAAGTCCTTGGGCAGGCTTTGCAGCGGGCCGAAGTACGGCAGCTCTTGCTGCGTGCGCGCTCCAAAGAAGAGCATCAGCTTGCCGCCTTCGAATTTTCCCGTCTTGCGCAGGCGACGGCGCCACTCGGTCATCGCGCGCATCGGGGCGCTGCCAGTGCCGGTGCAGATCATCACGATGTTCGACTTCGGGTGGTTCGGCATCAGGAAGCTGCTCCCGAACGGGCCGATGACCTGCACGGCGTCACCCACCTTCAGGTCGCACAGGTGGTTGGACGCCACGCCGCGCACGGGCTGGCCCTGGTGGTCTTCGGTGACGCGCTTCACCGTGAGCGAGACGTTGTTGTAGCCAGGGCGCTCGCCATTGCGCGGGCTGGCCACGGAGTACTGGCGCGCGACATGCGGACGGCCCTTGTCGTCCACACCCGGCGGCACGATGCCGATGGACTGGCCTTCGAGCACCGGGAACGGCATGTTGCCGAAGTCGAGCACGATGTGATGGGTCTCGCTTGCGAAGCCGGCTTCGGTGCAGTTGAAGTTGCCGGCCACCGTGGCGGTGGTGGGGTGCTTTGGGCCGTAGAGGTTGGTGTAGGCGTGGGCGGCCGACCACGGCGGCACGCGGGCGCCGAACGAGGCGGAGTTGAAGGGGGCTTCTTCGCCGGGCGATGCGGTCGCGGTGGGTGTTGCGACCGGCGCCGCTTCGACCTGGGATTCGGCCACGCCATCAGCCGCGAGTTGATCGGCCGTCAGTTCAAGGGGCAGCTCATCCCAGGTCAACTGCTCTTCGATCGAGTACGCCTTGGTGCGCGGCACCGTGCGCCAGTTGTCGATCGAACCCGTGGGGCACGGCGAGATGCAGGCCATGCAGCCGTCGCACACGTCGGCACGCACGACGTAGTTGCGGTCGTCGTGTGTGATCGCACCGATCGGGCAAGTCGCTTCGCAGGTGTTGCAGCGAATGCAGATCTCGGGATCGATCAGGTGCTGCTTGATGACGGCAGCTTCGACGGCCATGTCCATCTCTAGTTGAACCGCACGTACTCGAAGTCCGCCGGTTGCCGGTTGATGCCCATCACCGGCGGCGCGATCCAGTTGGCAAACTTGCCGGCATCGACCACGCGGCCCATCAGCGAGGCGACGAAGGCGCGGTCGCCTGCGGTGGGCAGCCATTCGTCCTGGTGCGCGGCCCATTCGGCATCGCTGACCACACGGCCGTCGGGCGACATCTTGATGCCGGCGAGCGCGCCGATCTGGCGGTTGAAGGCCTTGTGCGGGACCACCAGGCGGGTCGGGATGCCGGCCTTCTCAAGCACCTTGTTCCAGCGGCCGACGCCGGCCACCGAGTCTTTGATGAAATCGTCACGCAGCACTTCGTTCAAGGCATTGAGCATCGGCACCTCTTTTTCCACCAACTGCCCGTTCTGCACTTCGAGCACCTTGTAGGTCTGGCCCTTGAGCACATGGTCGTCGGTTCGCTTGCCTTCTTCGTAGCGGCCCTTCAGGCCCGAGCTGTAGAAGGTGGCAGCGTTGCTCGACTGGTCGGCGCCGAAGAGGTCGATGGTCACGCTGTAGTGGAAGTTGAGGTAGCGCTGGATGGTCGGCAGGTCGATCACGCCGGCGGCGCGCAGCGTCTTCGGGTCGTCGGTCTTCAGCTCGTTCATCACGGCCGCGGTGCGCGACACCACGCGCGAGACACCGCTCTCGCCGACGAACATGTGATGCGCCTCTTCGGTCAGCATGAACTTGGTCGTGCGGGCCAGCGGGTCGAACGCGCTCTCGGCCAGCGCCGACAGCTGGAACTTGCCGTCGCGGTCGGTGAAGTAGGTGAACATGAAGAAGGCGAGCCAGTCGGGCGTCTGCTCGTTGAAGGCGCCGAGGATGCGCGGGTTGTTCTCGTCGCCGCTGCGGCGCTCGAGCAGCGCGCCGGCCTCTTCGCGACCGTCGCGGCCGAAATGCTTTTGCAGCAGGTAGACCATGGCCCACAGGTGGCGGCCTTCTTCGACGTTGATCTGGAACAGGTTGCGCAGGTCGTACATCGACGGCGCGGTGAGCCCGAGGTGGCGCTGCTGCTCGACGGATGCAGGCTCGGTGTCGCCCTGCGTGACGATGATGCGACGCAGGTTGGCGCGGTGCTCGCCTGGCACGTCTTGCCACACCTTCTCTCCCTTGTGGTCGCCGAAGTGCACTTCGCGGTTGGCGTCACCGGGGTTGAGGAAGATGCCCCAGCGGTAGTCGCGCATCTTCACGAAGTCGAACTGCGCCCAGCCCGACGGGTCGACGCTCACGGCGGTGCGCAGGTAGACCTCGTAGTCGGTCGAACCCTCGGGGCCCACGTCGTCCCACCAGTTGATGAAGTTGGGCTGCCACTGCTCGAGCGCGCGCTGCAGCGTGCGGTCTTCGCCGAGGTTGACGTTGTTGGGGATCTTCTCGCTGTAGTCAATGCTGGACATGGTGGTTCCTGAATTCGATCAGACGCGGTTGAGGTCGAACTGCGCTTTATCGCCTTTGCCGTAGACCTTGAGCGCCCCCTTCTCGCCCACCGCATTGGGCCGCTGGAAGATCCAGTTCTGCCATGCAGTGAGACGGCCGAAGATACGTGTGGCCATGTTCTCCTTGCTGGCGAAGCGCAGGTTGGCTTCGAGCCCGGTGAGCGCGTCGGGGGACATGGCGCTGCGCTCTTCGATGGCGATGCGAATCTCGTCGTCCCAGTCGATGTCGTCAGGAGCAGCGGTGACGAGGCCGAGCGCATGAGCCTGGTCGGCGTCGAGTGCCTGGCCGATCGCGGCGCGCGCGGCTTGCAGCGGCGCGGCTTCGTCATAGAAGCGGCGGGCCAGGCGGGTCTGGTCGTTGACCATCGGGTAGAGCACGAAGTTGGCTTCGCTCAATGCAAGGCGCGGTGCGCGGTCGGCGTCGTCAGGCAGCGCGAGCATGTAGGTGCGGTCGGCCGCGAAGGCCAACTCGGCGAGGGTACCGGCGAAGCACGAACCCGGTTCGATCAACGCGAAGAGCGTGCGCGACGACACATCGAGCCGCGCCAGCGTGCGGCGCAGCACGCCGATGGTTTCGCGGACCAGCCAGTGGTTCTGGTGCTGCAGCAGCGACGCGTCGACGGCGAGCACCGACGCTGCATCACCTTCGGTCTTGAGCAGCCAAGTGCCGATGTCGAGCTCGTTGGTGCGCAGGCAGAGGATGGCATCGTCGAGCTGGCGCGCCATCGCGAGGGGCCACCAGGCAGCGCCGGCGGCTTCGATGCCGGCGACGTCTTGTGGCGTCGCATTCGTCGGCGCCTTGATCGTGATGGTGGCGGTGCGCTTGGCGCGGTCGATCTCGACATTCACATGCTCATAGCGCAAGGCATCGGCGCTGTCCGTGCGCTCGATGCGCGACAGGGCCACGCCCTTCGCGCCGGCGGGCCGGTCGCTCTGGCGGGCCAGCTCGGTGGCGCGCTCCTGAACATGCGCGCCGAACTTGGCGGGCTTCACGGCCGCATCAACCAGGCGCCACTCCACAGCGCGCTGGCCGCGCACACCTTCGACGCTGGTGCAGAAGATGTCCGCCAGGTCGTGCCGCACATGGCGCTTGTCGGTGACGCGGGTGAGGCCGCCGGTGCCGGGCAGCACGCCGAGCAAGGGCACCTCGGGCAGCGAGACCGACGACGAGCGGTCGTCGACCAGCACGATCTCGTCGCAGGCCAGCGCGAGTTCATAACCGCCGCCGGCGCAAGCGCCGTTCACCGCCGCGATGAATTTGAGGCCGGAGTGGCGCGACGAATCTTCGATGCCGTTGCGTGTCTCGTTGGTGAACTTGCAGAAGTTCACCTTCCACGCGTGGCTCGAGAGGCCCAGCATGAAGATGTTGGCGCCCGAGCAGAAGATGCGTTCCTTGTTGCTGGTGACGATGACGCTGCGCACCTCAGGGTGCTCGAAGCGCACGCGGTTCAGCGCGTCGTGCAGTTCGACATCGACACCAAGGTCGTAGCTGTTGAGCTTGAGCTTGTAACCGGGGCGCAGGCCACCTTCTTCGGCGATGTCGAGCAACAGCTTGGCTACCTCGCCCTCGAAGCTCAGCTTCCAGTGGCGGTATTGGGAAGGGTCGGTGCGGTAGTCCACGCGCAAGGTGTCGGTGCTCATGCAATCTCCTTCAGAGTCAATGAAGCATAGTGCATGAGTTTTATCACGTCAAAGGAAACATGCATCAAACTGCATGTCGGTTTCATGCTTACGCGAGATTGAGCGACGTCCGAACTTGCTCGCGCAGAGTCTGGAAGCTGTGTTCCAGCGTCTGCCCGCTGGTGTCCACGCTGAGGTCGGCCTTGGAATAAAAGGCCGCCCGGCCGGCCAGGATGCGCTTCAGGTCTTCCATCGCCTCGGCGCTTGCGGCCATCGGCCGCAGGTCGCCCTGGGCTGCCACGCGCCCCATGTGCTCTTCGGGGTCGGCCTGCAGCCAGACGGTGGTGCAGTGGGCGAGCAGCAGGTTCAGCGTGGCCGGGTCGGAGACCAGCCCGCCGGGCGTGGCCAGCACCATCTCGGGGTAGATCTGGATCGCCTCTTCGAGCGCGCGCCGCTCGTAGCGGCGGTAGGCGTTGGTGCCGTAGAGGTCGTGGATCTCGCGGATGCTGCAGCCGGCCACCTTCTCGATTTCGCGGCTGAGTTCGATGAAGGGCATGTCCAGATCGTCGGCCAGCATCTTGCCGAGCGTGGACTTGCCGGCACCACGGAGGCCGATCAGCGCCACGCGTTTGCTCTTGGCTTGCAAGTCTCCGCCGGTGCCCAAAGCCTGGCCGATGGCGATGCGGGCGCGCCGCAGATCGGCTTCGCTGCGCCCCTCGAGTTGCTCGCGAATCAGGAGCCATTCCGGAGAGGATGTGCTTACATCACCGATCAATTCGGCCATCGAGCAATGGATCGCCCGCGCCACTTGGTCGAGGATCAGCAGCGAGGCGTTGCCCGTGCCGTACTCGAGGTTCGCGAGATAACGCTCGGACACGTCGGCCGCCAGCGCCACAGCCTTGCGGGTGAGTCCACGTCGGGCCCGCAATGTGCGCAAGCGCTCACCCAACGCCACCAGCAACGGGTTCTTGTCTTCTTCTTTGGCAGCGCTACTCTCTGCCACCGGGTTCTCTTCGTTCACCGAATCTCCTGCACTATAGTGCTTGACGCTCAACCGGGCCGGCACTATTCTTCGCTGGAACAATAATGCATCCCATGGTCCGCGGCAAGGGCAGAGGTGCTTCAGGAGACGTCGATGAATGCCCCACATGCAGCCCCGCTCGGCCCGTCGTTCAACTTTGCCCAGCACCTGATCGAGCTGAACGCGGGGCGCACGGCGAAGACGGCCTACACCGACGATCACGGCACGCTGAGCTACGGTGAGCTGGCCGACCGCGTCAAACGCATGGCCGGCGCGCTGTTGAATTCAGGCCTGCGCCGCGAAGACCGTGTGCTGCTGCTGATGCACGACAACAACGACTGGCCGGTGAGCTTTCTCGGCGCGCTGTACGCGGGGCTGGTGCCGGTCGCCGTGAACACCTTGCTGACGACCGACGACTACGCCTTCATGCTGCAGCACAGCCGCGCGCAGGCTGCTCTGCTATCGAATGCGCTGTTGCCAACGCTGATGGCCGCCATGGTGCAGGGCGAGCATGAAGTCGGCAGCATCTTCGTGTCGCAGGCCGACGGGGCACTGCCGTCCGGCGGGCAATCCATCAGCGACGTGTTGGCGCGCAGCGAGCCGCTGGCACGCGCCGCCGCCACCACGCCAGATGACCCCGGCTTCTGGCTTTACTCATCAGGCTCGACCGGCAAGCCCAAGGGCACCGTGCACACGCACGGCAACCTGTACTGGACGGCCGAGCTCTACGGCAAACCCGTCCTCGGGCTGACCGAGCGCGATGTGTGCTTCTCGGCGGCCAAGTTGTTCTTCGCCTACGGCCTGGGCAATGCGCTGAGCTTCCCGCTGTCAGTGGGCGCAAGCGTGGTGCTGATGGCCGAGCGGCCCACGCCCGATGCCGTCTTCAAGCGCTGGACGCAGCACCAGCCCACCGTCTTCTTCGGCGCGCCAACCGGCTTTGCCGGCATGCTCGCCTCACCCAAGCTGCCGGCGCGCGGCGAGGTGGCGCTGCGCATGTGCTCGTCGGCCGGCGAAGCCTTGCCGGCCGAGATCGGCCAGCGCTTTCGTGCGCACTTCGGCTGCGACATCATCGACGGCATCGGCTCGACCGAGATGCTGCACATCTTCTTGTCGAACCGGCCGGGCGACGTGCGCTACGGCAGCACCGGCAAGCCAGTGCCAGGCTACGAGCTGGAACTGCGTGGCGACGATGGCCGGCCCGTGGCCGATGGCGAGATCGGCGACCTCTACATCAGGGGCCCGAGCGCCGCGCTGATGTACTGGCGCAACCGCGACAAGACCCGCGAAACTTTCCAGGGCGAGTGGACCAAGAGCGGCGACAAGTACGTGCGGAATGCGCAGGGCTACTACACCTACTCCGGCCGCAGCGACGACATGCTAAAGGTGAGCGGCCTCTATGTCTCGCCCTTCGAGGTGGAGGCCACCTTGATGCAGCACAGCGCCGTGCTCGAGTGCGCGGTGATCGGCAAGGAAGACGAAGAGGGCCTGACCAAGAGCAAGGCCTTCGTCGTGCTCAAGCCCGGTCAGCAGACCGACGAGGCCACGCTGAAAGCGTTCGTGAAGGACCGGCTGGCGCCGTACAAGTACCCGCGCTTTATCGAGTTCGTGGGCGAGTTGCCGAAGACAGCCACTGGCAAGATCCAGCGCTTCCGGCTGCGCGAACTCGAGCGGCGCGGATGAGCGGTTCGGAGTTCGCGCACATCGACTGGCGTGGCCGGCCAACGCGCATCGAATACCAGTGGATTTCGCCCGAGCTGAGTGACAGGCCGTTGCTGGTCTTCCTGCACGAAGGCCTGGGCTCGGTGGCGATGTGGAAGGACTTCCCGCAGGCGCTGTGTGACGCCGTCGGCGTGCGCGGGCTCGTGTATTCACGGCCCGGCTATGGTGGCTCGACACCGCGGCAGGCCGACGAGCACTGGGACGTCGACTACATGCACCGCCAGGCCGATGAGGTGTTGCCGGCGTTGCTGAGCGCGTTGCGCGTGGACGAACCGCCCTGGCTGCTGGGGCACAGTGACGGCGGCTCGATCGCGCTCATCCATGCGTCGCACTTCCCGTCGTCGGTGGCGGGCTTGATCGTGATGGCACCGCACATCTTCGTGGAGGAGTACGGCCTGGCGAGCATTCGCCAGGCGCGAGAAGCCTACACAGCGACCGACCACCTGCGCGGCAAGCTCGCCCGGTACCACGCCGACGTCGACTCAGCTTTCTGGGGCTGGAACGACATCTGGCTGGCGCCTGCGTTCAAGGCCTGGAACATCGAGCACGAGCTCGCGGCCATCACCTGCCCCGTGCTGGCCGTGCAAGGTCTGGACGACGAGTACGGCAGCATCGAACAAATCCGCGGCATCGCACGGCATGTACCGCAGACGCAGTTGGTCGAGCTGCCCCAGTGCGGCCATTCGCCGCAACGCGATCAGCCCGAGATGCTGATCGGCGCGGTGAGCCTGTTCATGCGCGGATGACCCGTGAGTTCGGAGGCTCAGCGTAGAGCACCTGCACGTCAGCGTCGCGCCGCGCCAGGGTCGTGCGTTGGTTGACGTAGCCCTTGTCGGTGATCTCGCCGGCGTCGGCACTGGGCGGCTCGCTCAGCACCAGCACACGCGCGGGGAACTGCGATGACCCGCCGCCTTGCGCGCGCAGCGCTTGCAGCGCGGTCCGGATCTTGTCCCCCAGCGCATCGGCCGAGAGCTGCCCGGCTGCAGCGCTGGGGAACAGCAGTGCGCCGACCTCGTCTCGGTCATGGCCGGTGATCACCGCGTCTTGCGCATACGGTGCGAGTGCGGAAACCAGGTTCACGCGCACGTTGCCCACCGACACCCAGGTGCCGGTCGTGAGCTTGAAGTCTTCGGCCACACGGCCGTTGAACACCACGCCGCATTCGGGGCGCTCAGGGTCGGCAAGCAGGCCAGCGTCACCGATCTTGTAGAAGCCTTCTTCGTCGAAGGCTTCAGCACTGAGATGCGGCGCATCGCGGTAGCCGGGGAACACGGTGACGCCGCGCACGCGCATTTCGTGCTTCTCGCCGTTGGGCACAAGCTTCAGTTCGATGCCGGGCATGGGCAGGCCGATGCAGCCGGCGCCCTCGAGTCGCCAGTGCGCGCTGGTGACGGATGGCGATGTCTCCGTCGAGCCCCACGAGGTGGTGAGCCAAAGCGGCTGGTCGGAGACCCGTGCCGCAAGCACCTCTAGCCGACGCCAGGTGGAAGGCGGCAACGCCGCGCCGGCGTAGAACACCAGGCGCAGTCGGGACAGCACGTCTCGCGCGAGATCGTCATCGGCCTCGAGGAACGGGAGCAGCATGTCGAGACCGCGGGGCACGTTGAAGTGCAAGGTGGGCCGCACGTCGCGCAGGTTGCGCACTGTGCGCTCGACCAGGCCGGGGGCGGGCCGGCCTTCGTCGATGTACAGGCTGCCGCCATTGCGCAGCACGAGGTTGAGGTTGTGGTTGCCGCCGAAGGTGTGGCTCCACGGCAGCCAGTCGAGCAGCACGGGCTTCTCGCGCTCGAGAAAGCGCCACGTCTGCGCAATCATCTGCTGGTTGGCGCAAAGCATGCGGTGGGTGTTGATGACGACCTTGGGCGTGCCGGTGGAACCCGAGGTGAGCAGGTATTTGGCGTGGTCGTCGGGTGCGATGGCAGCGAAGGCCCGTTGCACGTTCGGGCCTTCGTCGGCCTGGGTCAGGCTGTCGAAACTCTGGGCGCCCGGCACACGCTCGATCGCCCGGCTCAGCACCACCACCGCATCGGAGCCAGAAGCATTGATGGCTGCGCCGTAGACGTCGCCGTCAGACGCATAGACCAGCGCGGGCTTGAGCGCCTGCAGGATGCCGCGGATCTTGCTGTGGTCCTGCGTCTGGCGGCTGTACGCGCTCGACACCGTGCACACCGGGCGGCCGATGTGCATGGCCGCGAACATCAGCAGTGCGTGGTCGATGGCGTTGTCGGACAGCACGACCACGGGCCGCTGAGGCGGCAGATCGAGATCGAACAGGCTCTGTGCGATGCGGCCGACGAATCCGCGCAGCTCGCGCCAACTCAAGCGCCGCCAGCCACCTGCTCCATCGCGTTCGGCCAGCGCCAAGGCGTCGGGCGTTTCCGCGGCCCAGTGTTCAAGCCATTCACCGATGCAGCGCGCATAGTCGCCCAGCGGCTCGGGGGAACGCAGCACGAAGCTGCCATCCGCACGAAGCGACTTCAGGACCTTGGCTGGCGCCAGTGAATCGGGTTCTTCGAACAGTGCAGGCATCGCGTCGTCCCAGATCGACGGGCCGAGATGAACATACAGCCCTGTATGTTGAAATCGTGCCTGATCCAGAGGAATCCCGCATCGTGGTTTGCCCCGAGCCCCATACACTGCTGTCTTGACGAGTCACCGCTGATGCCATCACCGATGCCCCAAGCCGCCCGAAAGCCTCCCGCCCCTGACGCCGCACGCGGCTCTCTCACGCCAGAGCAATGGGTGCAGAGTGCCACGGAGCTGTTGGTCGACGGCGGCATCGATCATGTGCGCGTGGACGTGGTGGCCAAGCGCATCGGTGTGACGCGCGGCAGCTTTTACTGGCACTTCAAGGACCGCAACGACTTGCTGACGCACTTGCTCGACAGCTGGCGCAGCGCGGCCACGGAGCTGATCATCGAGCGCTTCGACCGCAAGCGCGACCAGCCGCGAGAACTGATTCGGGAGCTGTTGTCGTTGCCGTTTCGCGGGCGAGCGGCGGAGCGGGCAGCGCGCGTCGAACTGGCCATCCGCTCGTGGGCACGGCGCGACCCGATGGCGCGCCATGCCGTCGATGACGTCGACTCACGGCGCATCTCGTACATCGCGCAGTGCTTCTCGGCGCTGGGCTTCGACTTGGCGGAAGCGCGCTCCCGCGCCTTCTTGCTGTACGCCTACGAGGTGGCCGAGTCGTTGCTCGGCAACCAGGGCACGGCCTCGCAGAAACGTGAACGAGGCGCCCTGGCTGAGCGGCTGCTGCTCGCTCGCCTGGAGTGAAAACGCTGGCGAAGTGCCGGCGTTTTCAGGGGCTGACGGCCGTTACAGCGCGTCGGCGAAGGTGCGAAGCTTGTCCGACAGATTCGGGTGCTTGAGCTTGCGCAGCGCCTGCGCCTCGATCTGACGCACACGCTCACGGCTCATGTCGAACTGCTTGCCGACTTCGTCCACCGTGTGGTCGCCCGTCATGTCGATGCCGAAGCGCATGCGCATGATCTTCGCTTCGTGAGGCGCCAAGCCATCCAGCAGCTCACAAACGACCGACCGAAGGTTCGACTGCATCGCAGCTTCCATCGGGGCAACGTTGCTGGTGTCTTCGATCATGTCGCCCAGCGTGGTGTCGCCATCGTCGCCAAGCTGCAGCTCCATCGAGATGGGCTCCTTGGCGATCTTCATGATCTGGCGAATCTTGACCTCGGGAATCTCGAGCTTGGCGGAGAGCGTGGCGGCATCCGGCTCGAAGCCGAACTGCTGCAGATGCTCGCGACTTGCACGGTTGATCTTGTTGATCGACTCGATCATGTGGACCGGCACGCGGATGGTCCGCGCCTGGTCGGCGATCGCCCGCGTGATGGCTTGGCGGATCCACCACGTCGCGTAAGTCGAGAATTTGAAGCCGCGGCGGTATTCGAACTTCTCGACTGCCTTCATCAGGCCGACGTTGCCTTCCTGGATCAAGTCGAGGAATTGCATGCCGCGGTTGGTGTACTTCTTGGCGATGGAAATAACCAGGCGCAGATTGGCCTCGATCATCTCGGCCTTGGCGTCGCGCATCGCGCGTTCGCCTTCGCTCATCCTCTTGTTGATGGCCTTCAGTTCATCGAGCGGAACAACGCTCTGCGCCTGAATCTCGGCCAGCTTGGTCTGGTGCTCCTGGATCGCGGGCACGCTGCGGCCCAACGCGGCACCATACGACGCGCTGACAGCGGCTTCGTCGATGGCCCATTGCAAGTTCAGCGCGTTGGCCGGGAAGTTCTCTACAAAGTGCTGCTGCGGCATGCGGCACTTGTCGACCGCAATCCTGCGGATCTCGCGCTCATGGCGCCGGACCTCTTCAACCTGCAAGCGTGACATCGAGCAGAGCCTGTCAATCGTCTTGACGGTGAAGCGCAGCGTCATCAACTGGGCGCTGAGCGCCTTCTGGGCCTTGCTGTAGGCGGTCGACCCATAGCCGCTCTTCTCGAAGGCTTTGCGCAACGACTTGAAGGCAGCATTGATCGCCTCGAAGCGCTCGAGGGCGGCGCTCTTCATCTCTTCCAGGCGGCGGGTGGTCGCGGGGCTGCCACCGCCGTCGGCGTCATCCGCCTCGTCGCCGTCATCGAATGAGTCGATGTCTTCTTCGGCCACGTAGTCGTCGGCTTCGTCGGCAATGACCAGGCCATCGACGACGTCGGAGATTGGCAACTCGCCGGCAGCCACTTTTGCGCCGCTCGCGAGGATCTCCGCGACCACGGCAGGGTTGGCAGAAATCGCCAACAGCATCGCTTGCAAACCGCCTTCGATGCGCTTGGCGATCTCGATCTCGCCTTCACGGGTGAGCAATTCGAACGAGCTCATTTCCCGCATGTACATGCGCACCGGATCCGTTGTCCGCCCGAACTCGGAATCGACCGTCGAGAGCGCACCCTCGGCGGCTTCTTCGGCTTCCTCGTCAGTCGCAGCGGCGCCCGTACCCCCGGCAATCAGCAGCGTGGCGGCGTCAGGAACGTGCTCGTAGACGGCGATGCCCATGTCAGTGAGCAGGCCGACAGTGGCTTCGATCGCTTCGGCGTCAACCAGCTTTTCTGGCAGGTGATCATTGATCTCCTGGTGGGTCAGGAACCCGCGGCTCTTGCCCATCTTGATCAGCGCGGTCAACTCGACGCGACGCTTTTCAAGCTCGACCTCGGTCAAGGTGGTGACGTCAAGGCCGAACTCGCGGATCAGTGCGCGTTCCTTCGATTTCGGCACTTTCACGCGCAGAGGCTTGGCCTTGGGTTCGACCTTGGCGGCTGCAACGGCTGCAGAGCCGGTGATGGCGAGTGAGGAGGTGCGAGTCTTGGCAGTCATGCGGTTCCTGGACGAAAAGTGAGCCGGTCAGAGCCCGAATAAGTGGGGACGGTTTCGTTGGTTAAAACCTACCCATAGATGCTTCAAGGTGGCCTCGGCACGCATCTCGCGGCCGGGGATTCAGTGATAGCACCCGGGCTTGTTTTTTGAAAGCCCACTTCGATTTGAGATGCAGTGTCATTCGCGAGTTCCAAGCCAGTCGTGTTCCGCTTCTGAAGACGAAGATCGCCCGATACCAACAGCAACCGGCGCCCGGGACGATTGCCATTCCGGGATCGGCCCGCCACAAGACCAATGGTCACGCGCGCCATAGCAATCAGTCAACCAGCAGGCGTAAAACCTTGGGGCTTCGTCAGGCCTGTTGCGAGACGAGCCCCTGAATGCAAAAAAGCCCGCACTCGGCGGGCCTTTTGATTTCTTCTTTTCTCGAGAATTTTGGTTGCGGGGGCTGGATTTGAACCAACGACCTTTGGGTTATGAGCCCAACGAGCTACCAGACTGCTCCACCCCGCGACTGAGCCTATGAGTATAGCAGAGTTGCTCTCTGACGTCACCTGTTTCGCTGAGCCATTTGAGGGGTCAGTGCATCAATGCACTGGAACCTGAGTCCCAACGAAAAAGGGCCAGCTCGCGCTGACCCTTTTCAGAATCTGTCGTGACGACAGCCGTTATTCAGCCTTGTCGCCAGCGGCCTCTTCAGCCACTTCGGGACGATCGACCAATTCGACGAACGCCATCGGCGCGTTGTCGCCAACGCGGAAGCCCATCTTCAGGATGCGGGTGTAGCCGCCCGGACGCGCCTTGTAACGCGGGCCGAGTTCGTTGAAGAGCTTGGCGACGATGTCGCGATCACGGGTGCGATCGAAAGCCAGGCGGCGATTGGCCAGAGTGGCTTCCTTGGCGAGCGTGATGAGCGGCTCGACGACACGGCGCAGTTCCTTGGCCTTGGGGACCGTTGTCTTGATGGCTTCGTGCTGCAGCAGCGAATTGCACATGTTGCGCAGCATCGCCTGGCGATGTTCGCTGGTGCGGTTGAGTTTGCGGAGTCCGTTACGGTGACGCATGGTGCTTTTCCTTTCTGACTAACTTATGAACCCCAGCCGTATCAGGTACTGGGGGTTGCACGATCAAACGCGTCAAGCTCGAGGGCGGCGCGTCTGTCATCCGATGACGGCCTGAGGCCGTCTTTCTACTGGTGAAGTACTAGCGCTTGTCCAGGCCTTGCGGAGGCCAGTTTTCAAGGCGCGCGCCGAGCGTGAGCCCGCGCGATGCCAGCACTTCCTTGATTTCGTTGAGCGACTTGCGACCCAGGTTCGGAGTCTTCAGCAGCTCGGTCTCGGTGCGCTGGATCAGGTCGCCAATGTAGTAGATGTTTTCGGCCTTCAGGCAGTTGGCCGAACGCACGGTGAGTTCGAGCTCGTCAACCGGACGCAGCAGGATCGGGTCGAACTGCGTGCTGCGCTGAGCCGGCGCATCGAACGCGGCGATCTCGCTGCCTTCGAGCTGCGCAAACACGGCGAGCTGCTCGACCAGGATCTTGGCCGAAGCGCGGATGGCTTCTTCCGGCGTGATGGCGCCATTGGTGGCGATTTCCATTACGAGCTTGTCGAGGTCGGTACGCTGCTCGACACGGGCGCTCTCAACGGTGTAGCTCACGCGCGAAACGGGCGAGAACGACGCGTCGAGGACGATGCGGCCGATGGACTTCGTCGGCTCGTCGCCAAAGCGGCGCATCGTGCCAGGCACATAGCCACGGCCCTTCTCGACCTTGATCTGCATGTCGAGCTTGCCGCCTTGCGAAAGGTGCGCAATCACGTGCTCAGGATTGATGATTTCGACGTCGTGCGGGGTCTGGATGTCACCGGCCGTGACGGGCCCCTCGCCTTCCTTGCGGAGGACGAGCGTGACTTCATCACGGTTATGCAGGCGGAACACCACGCCCTTGAGGTTCAGCATGATGTGAACGACGTCTTCTTGCACGCCATCGACCGTCGAGTACTCGTGGAGCACGCCAGCGATCGTCACTTCGGTCGGCGCATACCCCACCATCGACGAGAGCAGAACACGGCGCAGCGCGTTGCCCAGCGTGTGGCCATAGCCACGCTCGAATGGTTCGAGCGTGACCTTGGCGCGGTTGCCGCCGAGCGGCTCCACATTGATGGCTTTGGGTTTGAGCAGGTTTGTTTGCATGAGGTCTTTTCTTTCAATACCCTCGGTTCGTTACACCGATAAGGCTGAGGGGACCACGGGAGCGGCTCGCGCCGACACCCGACGAAGGAAACTGAAACAGGCCGCCGCGCCTGYCGTCGGCGAAGCGCATGCGGCCAGCGCGCAAGAGATCAGCGCGAATAGAGTTCGACGATCAGGGCTTCCTTGATGTCGGCACCGAATTCATCGCGGTCTGGCGTCTTCTTGAACACGCCTTCAAGCTTGCTCGCATCGACCTGCACCCAGTTCGGCATGCCTTGGCCTTCCGCCAACTTCAGCGAGTCGACGATGCGCAGCTGCTTCTTGGACTTTTCACGCACTGCCACAACGTCACCGACCTTCACCAGGTACGACGCGATGTTGACCACTTCACCGTTGACGGTGATGGCCTTGTGCGAGACGAGCTGGCGGCCTTCGGCGCGCGTGGACCCAAAGCCCATGCGGTACACGACGTTGTCAAGGCGCGACTCGAGCAGCAGCAGCAGGTTGGCACCGGTGTTGCCCTTGCGGCGCTCGGCTTCAGCGAAGTAACGGCGGAACTGACGCTCCAGGATGCCGTACATGCGCTTGACCTTCTGCTTTTCGCGAAGCTGCAGGCCAAAGTCGGAGGTGCGGGTGCCAGAAGTGCGGCCATGTTGGCCAGGCTTGCTGTCGAACTTGACCTTGTCCCCGATCGGGCGGCGAGCGCTCTTCAGGAAAAGGTCGGTGCCTTCACGGCGTGCGAGTTTGCCCTTGGGGCCTAGGTAACGTGCCACGTTGCTTCCTTTGTCAATCTGACGCGTGCCTCACAGGGCTCGCGCGAGTCTGGCGGGTGTTGTTTTGTGCTCAGACGGTGGGCTTATGAAACCTTGCGGCTTCAACGGAACCGCCGGCCAGCACCTTGAAGCGCTGGCCGGCGACGAAAAACGGACGATCAATCAGATGCGACGGCGCTTTTGCGGACGGCAACCGTTGTGCGGCACCGGCGTCACGTCAGAAATCGAGTTGATGCGGATACCCAGCGAGGCCAGTGCACGCACCGACGACTCGCGGCCGGGGCCGGGGCCCTTGATCCGTACATCCAGATTCTTGATGCCTTGCTCTTGTGCGGCACGACCGGCCACCTCTGCAGCCACCTGAGCCGCGAAAGGTGTCGATTTACGCGAACCCTTGAAGCCCTGACCACCGCTGGATGCCCACGACAGGGCTCCGCCTTGACGGTCGGTGATCGTGATGATCGTGTTGTTGAACGACGCGWGGACGTGCGCGATACCGTCCGCAACATTCTTGCGGACCTTCTTGCGCACGCGCTGGGCGGCGGTATTGGGTGCTTTAGCCATATCGACTCTTCCTCTTTGTGCTCGTCAGACTGCTTGCCGAGCAGCGATCACTTCTTGACCAGTGCGCCGGACTTGCGCGGGCCCTTGCGGGTACGAGCATTCGTCTTGGTGCGCTGACCACGAACCGGCAGACCGCGGCGATGGCGGAAACCGCGATAGCAACCGAGGTCCATCAGGCGCTTGATGTTGATCGACATCTCGCGGCGCAGATCGCCTTCGATGGTCATGCGACCAATCTCTTCACGGAGCTTTTCCAGGTCCGCATCCGTCAGGTCCTTGATCTTGCGATCGAACGGGACACCGCTGGCGGTGCAGAGCTTCTGCGCCGTGGAGCGGCCGATGCCGTAGATCGCAGTCAGGCCGATTTCGGCGTGCTTGTGCGGCGGAATGTTGATACCAGCAATACGTGCCATGGGCTTCCTCTATTCGCTTAACTCGTCAACGCGTCGTCGAAGGCCGTTCAGCCTTGGCGCTGCTTGTGACGCGGATCGGTACAGATCACGCGCACAACACCCTTGCGACGGATGACCTTGCAATTCCGGCACATCTTCTTCACCGATGCTGCAACTTTCATGCTCTTCTCCTAGGTCCCTTCGGACCGCTTCAATTCAATTCTCTTGCACTCACTTGGCGCGAAACACGATGCGTGCCCGCGTCAGGTCGTAAGGCGTCAACTCCACTGTCACCTTGTCGCCGGGCAGGATGCGGATGTAGTGCATGCGCATCTTCCCGGAGATGTGACCCAGCACGATGTGCCCGTTCTCCAACTTCACCCGAAACGTGGCGTTGGGCAGATTCTCCAGAATCTCGCCCTGCATCTGAATGACGTCGTCTTTCGCCATGCCTATCGTTTCGTTGTCTTTCAGTTCACCTTCGCCAGCGTCGTCAGCCGGCCTTGAAACTTGCTTTCTTCAGCAGCGACTCGTACTGCTGGCTCATCACATAAGACTGCACCTGGGCCCAGAAGTCCATCGTCACGACAACGATGATCAACAGCGAGGTGCCGCCGAAATAGAACGGAACGTTGTACTTCAGCACCAGAAACTCAGGCAGAAGACACACGGCCGTGATGTAGATCGCGCCAGCCAGCGTCAGCCTCGACAGGATGCGATCGATGTGCTTCGCGGTCTGCTCGCCAGGGCGGATGCCGGGAATGAAGGCACCGCTCTTCTTGAGGTTGTCTGCCGTCTCACGGCTGTTGAACACCAGCGCCGTATAGAAGAAGCAGAAGAACACGATGGCCGTCGCAAACAGCAGCACATAGATGGGCTGGCCTGGCGACAGCATACCGGCCAGGTCCTTCAACCACCGCAGGCTGTCGCCGGTGGCGAACCATCCGACCACGGTCGCTGGTAGCAAGATGATCGACGACGCAAAGATCGGCGGAATCACACCCGACATGTTCAGCTTGAGTGGCAAATGCGACGACTGGCCACCGTAAACCTTGTTGCCAACCTGCCGCTTGGCGTAGTTGACCAATATCTTGCGCTGACCGCGCTCGACGAACACCACCACGAAGGTCACACCAGCGACGATCACCACGATGAACAGCGCCACCAGCACGCTCATCGCACCGGTCCGCACCAATTCAAGCAAGCCACCAATGGCGTTCGGCAAACCAGCCGCGATACCGCCAAAGATCAGGATCGAGATGCCGTTGCCGAGACCGCGCTCGGTGATCTGCTCACCCAGCCACATCAGGAACATCGTGCCAGCCACCAGGCTAACCACCGCCGTCATGCGGAAGCCAAATCCCGGGGAAATAACCAAACCCGGCGAGCCTTCCAGTGCAAGCGCAATACCCAGCGCCTGGAACAGGGCCAGGCCCAGCGTACCGTAGCGTGTGTACTGCGTGATCTTGCGGCGGCCGGATTCGCCTTCCTTCTTCAGCGCTTCCAGGCTCGGCACCACATAGGTCATCAACTGCATGATGATCGACGCCGAGATGTACGGCATGATCCCCAGCGCGAAGACTGTGAAGCGCGACAACGCCCCGCCCGAGAACACGTTCAACAGATTCAGGATGCCGCCTTGCTGGCCCTTGAACATCTGCTGCAGCTGGATCGGGTCGATGCCAGGCACAGGAATGTGCGCACCCAGGCGATACACCACCAGTGCGAGCAGCAAGAACACAAGCCGGCGACGGAGGTCACCGAACTTGCCGCTCTTGGCCAGCTGATTCGCGTTGGTTGCCACTGAACGTTGTTCCGTTTACTTGAAGCTCAAGCGACCGAACCGCCGGCCGCCTCGATGGCTGCCTTGGCAGCCGCGGTAGCGCCGATGCCCTTGAGCGAAACCTTCTTGGTCAGCTCGCCGGTCTTGATGACCTTGACGACCTTGGCAAGCTGCCCGACGAGGCCAGCTTGCTTCAACGTCAGCATGTCGATCTCGTCGGCACCCAAAAGCTCCAGGTCAGCCAGCGTCACTTCGGCGTTGTACTTCAACGTGGTCGACTTGAAGCCGCGCTTCGGCAGACGACGCTGCAGCGGCATCTGACCGCCTTCGAAGCCCACCTTGTGATAGCCACCCGAGCGCGACTTCTGGCCCTTGTGACCACGACCCGCTGTCTTACCCAGGCCAGAGCCGATGCCACGGCCAACACGACGGCGCGCACGCTTCGAACCAGTGGCGGGCTTGATGCTGTTCAGTTCCATGTTCTTTCCTTCGACCTCAGAGCACCTTCACCAGGTACTGGACCTTGGTGATCATGCCGCGCACGGACGGGGTGTCTTCGAGCGTTGATTCGCTGTTGAGCTTGCGCAGGCCCAGCCCGCGCACCGTGGCACGGTGCGATTCGCGCGTACCGGCGATGCTGCGAACCAGCTTGATCTTGAGTGTCTTCTTGTCAGCCATGTTGTTTCTCCGTGCGCCGATCAGCCGAGGATTTCTTCGACCGTCAGGCCACGCTTGGCGGCCACTTCGGCCGGCGTGCTGATGTGCTTCAGTGCGTCGAGCGTCGCACGAACCATGTTGTAAGGGTTCGATGAACCCAGGCTCTTGCAGACGATATCGGTCACACCCATCACCTCGAACACAGCGCGCATCGGGCCGCCGGCGATGATGCCGTCACCGGGCTTGGCCGGGGCCATCAGCACGCGCGAAGCGCCATGCTCACCGACCACCTTGTGATGGATCGTGCCGTTCTTGAGCTGCACCTTGAACAGGTTGCGGCGAGCAGATTCCATCGCCTTCTGCACGGCCACCGGAACTTCCTTGGCCTTGCCCTTGCCCATGCCGATGCGGCCGTCGCCATCACCAACGACAGTGAGGGCGGCGAAGCTCAGCGTACGGCCGCCCTTCACCACCTTGGTGACGCGGTTCACCGCAATCATCTTTTCCTTCAGGCCGTCGTCGTTGCCTTCGGTCTGTGCGCGAGGTTGAAACTTTGCCATCTTGATTCCTTAGAACTGCAGGCCGGCTTCGCGAGCGGCTTCGGCCAGCGCCTTGACGCGGCCGTGGTACGCAAAACCTGCGCGATCGAATGCAACTTTCTCGATGCCAGCAGCCTTCGCCTTTTCAGCAATCCGCTTGCCGATCAGCGTGGCGGCATTCACATTGCCACCCTTGCCCGCAGCGCCCAATTCCTTGCGAACATCGGCTTCGGCAGTCGAGGCGCTGGCGAGCACCTTTGCACCGTCGTCAGAGATGACGCTTGCGTAGATGTGCAGGTTGGTGCGGAACACCGTCAGGCGAGCCACGCGCTGCGTCGCAATGCGAGCGCGAGTCTGGCGGGAGCGGCGAACGCGCTGATCTTTCTTGTTCAGTGACATGGTCGTCGCTCCTTACTTCTTCTTGGTCTCTTTGATCGTGACCTTCTCGTCCGCGTAGCGGATGCCTTTGCCCTTGTAGGGCTCAGGCGGGCGAATCGCGCGAACTTCCGCAGCGATCTGACCCACCACTTGGCGGTCAGAGCCCTTGATCACAATCTCAGTCTGGCTCGGGCACTCGACCTTGACACCGGCCGGCATGTCTTTCGCCACTGGGTGCGAGAAACCGATCTGCAGATTCAGCTTGCTGCCAGCAGCTTGAGCACGAAAGCCCACGCCAACCAGCGTCAACTTCTTCTCGAAGCCTTTGCTCACGCCGTTGACCATGTTGGCCACCAGAGCGCGCATCGTGCCCGACATCGCATCGGCTTCCACCGAGTCGTTGGCCGGCACGAATTCGATCTTGCCGTCAGCATTCTTGATGGTTACCAGCGAGTTCACCTGGCGCACCAGCGTACCGAGCGTACCCTTGACGCTGATCTGCTCAGCAGTGATCGACACATCCACACCCTTGGGGATGGCGACCGGCATTTTTCCTACGCGGGACATTTGATTCTTCCCTTCCTTAGGCGACGTAGCAGAGCACTTCGCCGCCGATACCAGCTTGGCGTGCCTTGCGGTCGGTCATCACACCCTTGGGCGTGGTGACGATGGCCACACCGAGACCGTTCTTGACGTTCGGAATGTCGTGCCGACCTTTATAGACGCGCAGACCCGGACGACTCACACGCTCGATGTGCTCGATCACGGGACGGCCGGCGTAGTACTTGAGGGTGACCTCGAGTTGCGGCTTGGCCTTGTCACCGATCACGGCGAAATTCTCGACATAGCCTTCGTCCTTCAGGACTTGGGCAATCGCCACTTTCAGCTTCGACGCCGGCATCACGACATTGGTCTTCTCGACCATCTGCGCGTTGCGAATGCGGGTCAGCATATCGGCGATAGGATCACTCATGCTCATAGGGAAATCTCCTGATCGTCCTGCCGATTACCAGCTGGCCTTGATGACACCGGGGATGTCACCCTTGAACGCCAGTTCGCGGATCTTGTTGCGACCCAGACCGAACTTGCGGAAGGTGCCACGCGGGCGACCCGTCAACTCGCAGCGGTTGCGCTGGCGCGTCGGGTAAGCATTGCGCGGCAGCTTTTGGAGTTCGAGGCGAGCGGCATAGCGCTCTTCGTCGGACTTCTTGGCATCGTTCGCGGTCGACTTCAGTTCGTCGTACTTCTTCTTGTACTTGGCGACCAACTCGGCGCGCTTCAGTTCGCGCTGGATGAGGGAAGTTTTAGCCACTGATCACCTCAGTTCTTGAACGGGAACTTGAACGCGGCGAGCAGTGCCTTGCACTCGTCGTCGCTCTTCGCGGAGGTGGTGATGCTGATGTTCAGACCACGCAGCGCATCCACCTTGTCGTATTCGATCTCGGGGAAAATGATCTGCTCTTTCACGCCGATGTTGTAGTTACCACGACCATCGAACGAGCGACCCGAGATACCGCGGAAGTCGCGCACGCGGGGCAACGCGATCGTCACGAAGCGGTCGAGAAATTCATACATCTGCACGCCGCGCAGAGTGACCATGCACCCGATGGGCACGCCGTCACGAATCTTGAAGCCTGCAATCGCCTTCTTCGACTTGGTGACCACTGGCTTCTGGCCGGCGATCTTGGTCAGGTCGCTCACGGCATGCTCCATGACCTTCTTGTCGGATACCGCTTCGCTCACACCCATGTTGAGCGTGATCTTGGTGATGCGGGGCACCTGCATCGGAGACTTGTAGCCGAACTTCTTGACGAGTTCCGGCGAGATGGTCTCGCGATAGATCTTCTGCAGGCGGGCGACCGCGGGTGCAGCAGATTGTTGAGCTTGTTGCTTGGCCATGGTCTTTATGCCTTGATCTCTTCGCCGCTGGACTTGTAGACGCGAACGCCGTTGTCCTTGGTCTTGCGAGCTTGCTTGTCGGCGTCGCTGAGCAGCTTGATGCCGACGCGATCAGCCTTGCCGGTGGCCGGATTGAAGATGGCCACGTTCGACTGGTGGATCGACAAGGTCTTGTCGACGACGCCGCCGGTCGTACCCTTCATCGGGTTCGGCTTGACGTGCTTCTTCACCACGTTGACACCTTCAACCACGACGCGCTCTGCATCGACGCGCTGCGTCACGGTGCCACGCTTGCCTTTGTCACGACCGGTCAACACAACAACCTGGTCGCCTTTGCGAATCTTGTTCATAAGCTTTTCTCCAACCGCGGCTTAGAGCACTTCAGGTGCGAGCGACACGATCTTCATGAAGCGCTCGGTGCGCAGCTCACGCGTGACCGGCCCGAAGATGCGCGTACCGATAGGCTCGAGCTTGGCGTTGAGCAGCACGGCGGCATTGCCGTCGAACTTCACCAGCGAGCCGTCTTGACGGCGAACGCCCTTGGCCGTGCGAACGACGACGGCGCTGTAGACCTCGCCCTTCTTCACACGTGAACGCGGGGCAGCTTCTTTGATGCTGACCTTGATCACGTCGCCGATACCGGCGTAGCGACGCTTGGAGCCGCCAAGCACCTTGATGCACTGGACGGACTTTGCGCCAGTGTTGTCCGCGACGTCGAGTCGCGATTGCATTTGAATCATGTTCTGTCCCCAACTTGTCTTGCCGAAGCAAGCAGTCTTGGGCCCGTCAGATCGAAGCGCATCATGCGCACCTCACTGTTTGGGCGGAGCCGAAACCCGTTGCACCGCGCGAGTCGTTGCAGCCTGATTTCGGCGAAGCTGCGGATTATGCGGCATTTGTGAAGCCCGTGTCAACAGACCCTACCGCACATCCTGAAATTAAGCCTTGATTGCTTGCGCCTGCTTGAGCAGAGTGGCCGCGTCGCTCACCTCGAACTTGCCGGGAGCCTCGATGTTGAGCGATTTCACGACGCCATCGATCACGAGCATCGAGTAGCGCTGCGAGCGCAACCCCATACCGCGCGCGTTGAGGTCAAGAGTCAGGCCAGTGGCTTTCGCGAAGTCGCCGCTGCCGTCGGCCATCATGCGGACCTTGTCGGTCGTGCGCTGATCGCGCCCCCAGGCACCCATCACAAATGCGTCATTGACGGACACACACCAGATCTCATCCACACCAGCGGCCTTCAACTCATCGGCTTGCTTGACGTAGCCCGGAACGTGCTGAGCGGAGCACGTAGGCGTGAAGGCGCCCGGCAGCGCAAAGATCGCGATCTTCTTGCCGGCGGTCGCCTTGTCAATTTCGAATGTGTTGGGACCGATGGAACAGCCGTTGCCTTCGACCTCAATGAATTCCTGCAGAGTGCCCGCGGGAAGCTTGTCGCCAACCTTGATCATGTTCAGCTCCAGATGAGTTTTACGATGACAAAAATGCAAAAACGGCCGGGCGCTAAAACTTCAGCACACCGACCGCTTGCAGCGGGGCTCCAAGGAGCCCGCACGAGTACGTCAACTCAGACCGTACGCGCCTTCTCGACCAGCCGAGTCACCACCCAGGACTTGGTCTTGGAGATAGGACGGCTTTCCGCGATCTCGACCACGTCGCCCATCTTGTACTCGCCATTTTCGTCGTGAGCGTGGTACTTGCTGGACTTGGCCACGATCTTGCCGTAGAGCTCGTGCTTCGTACGACGTTCGATCAGGACCGTGATGGTCTTGGAGCGCTTGTCGCTGACGACCTTGCCAACCAGCTTGCGCTGGTTCTTGCCCGGGGCGTCAACCTTGATATCACCGGCGGTCGAAGTCATTTCGCTGCCCCTTTCTTCTTCTCGGCCAGAATGGTCTTGGCACGAGCAATGTCACGGCGGGTGTTGCCCAACGTTGTGTGATTGGTCAACGCCTGGGTCGCCTTTTGCATGCGCAGGCCGAAATGAGCCTTCAGCAGGTCAGCAACCTCTTTTTCGAGGCCGGCGACGTCCTTGGCGCGGAGTTCAGATGCTTTCATGGTGTTCTCCTCAGGCGCCAATCGCACGGGCGACAAAGGTGGTGCTCAGCGGCAGCTTGGCCGAAGCCAGCTTGAACGCTTCGCGGGCCAACTCTTCAGGCACGCCATTGATTTCGTAGAGCACCTTGCCGGGCTGGATCTCAGCCACGTAGTACTCGGGGTTGCCCTTGCCGTTGCCCATGCGGACTTCGGCAGGCTTCTGCGAGATGGGCTTGTCCGGGAAGATGCGGATGAAGATCCGACCGCCGCGCTTGATGTGACGCGAGATCGCGCGGCGAGCCGCCTCGATCTGGCGTGCCGTCAAGCGGCCGCGTTCGGTAGCCTTCAGGCCGAAGTCGCCGAACGACACAGCCGCGCCGCGCGTGGCCACGCCGGTATTCCGGCCCTTCTGTTCCTTGCGGTATTTTCTGCGTGCAGGTTGCAGCATGCTTATTCTCCTTTGGGCTCAGTGGCCCCAGGCGTCGGCGCCTTGCGCACGCGCTTGACTGCAGGCGTCTTGGGCGCATCGCCAGCCGGTGCGGCCGCTTCTGCAGGGCGACCAGCGTCTTGACGCGGAGCGCCACGATCGAAACCACCACCACCCGGGCGACCACCACGGCCTGCGGGAGCACCAGGTGCGCCCGGACGGGTGTTGCGACGGGGACGGCGATCGTCTTCTTGCACTTCAGGCTTGGCCTGGGGTGCCAGTTCGCCATTGGCGAGGCGGTCGCCACGGTAGACCCAACACTTCACGCCGATGATGCCGTAGGTCGTCTTGGCTTCTGAGAAGCCATAGTCGATGTCAGCCTTCAGGGTGTGAAGAGGCACTCGGCCTTCGCGGTACCACTCGCAGCGAGCGATTTCGATGCCGTTCAGGCGGCCCGACGACATCAGCTTGATGCCTTGGGCGCCCAGGCGCATCGCGTTCTGCATCGCGCGCTTCATGGCACGGCGGAACATGATGCGCTTCTCGAGCTGTTGGGTGATGCTGTCGGCGATCAGCTGGGCATCGATTTCGGGCTTGCGCACTTCTTCGATGTTCACAGCCACCGGCACGCCAAGGCGCCGCGTCAGTTCAGCCTTCAGGTTTTCTATGTCTTCGCCCTTCTTGCCGATCACGACGCCCGGACGAGCCGAAAAAATCGTGATGCGTGCGTTCTTGGCGGGGCGCTCGATCAGGATGCGCGACACCGCGGCGCTCTTCAGGCGCGCCTTCAGGTACTCACGCACCTTCAGGTCTTCAGCCAGCATGGTCGCGAAGTTCTGGTTCGACGCGTACCAACGCGAAGCCCAGTTGCGCGTGACCGGCAGGCGGAACCCGGTTGGGTGGATTTTTTGTCCCATGGTCTTTGCCTTTAGTTGCCGACGGTGATGTAGATGTGCGCGGTCGGCTTGCTGATGCGGTTGCCGCGGCCCTTGGCCCGTGCGGAAAAACGCTTCAGCGTGGCGCCCTGCTCTACGAAGATCGTCTTCACGGTCAGTTCGTCGATGTCGGCGCCATCGTTGTGCTCGGCGTTCGCGATTGCGGACTCGAGACACTTCTTGATGATGCCGGCAGCCTTCTTGGGGGTGAACGTCAGGATGTTGAGCGCCTGGTCCACCTTCTTGCCGCGGACCATGTCGGCCACCAGCCGACCTTTGTCGGCAGAGAGGCGAACGCCGCGAACGATCGATTTGGTTTCCATCGTCGTCATCCTTACTTCTTGTTGGCCTTCTTGTCAGCCGGGTGGCCCTTGAACGTGCGGGTGAGCGCAAATTCGCCGAGCTTGTGGCCAACCATCTGGTCGGTGATGTACACGGGCACGTGCTGCTTGCCGTTGTGCACGGCAATCGTCACACCGATGAAGTCGGGCAGGATCGTCGAACGGCGCGACCAGGTCTTGATCGGCTTCTTGTCCTTGATCGCCACAGCCTTCTCGACCTTGGCCTGAAGGTGATGGTCGACGAACGGACCTTTTTTGAGCGAACGGGTCATGTCGGCTCCTTACTTCTTGCGACGCGAAACGATGAACGTCTGCGTGCGCTTGTTGTTGCGAGTGCGGTAGCCCTTGGTCATGGTGTTCCAAGGAGACACCGGCACCTGGCCTTCGCCCGTGCGGCCTTCGCCGCCACCGTGCGGGTGATCCACCGGGTTCATGGCAACGCCGCGAACCGTCGGGCGGATGCCCTTCCAGCGGATTGCGCCGGCCTTGCCGTATTGACGCAGGCTGTGCTCTTCATTCGACACTTCGCCGATGGTGGCGCGGCAGTCGATGTGAATGCGACGAACCTCACCCGAGCGCAAGCGAACTTGAGCATAGGTACCTTCGCGCGCCAGCAGCGTCGTCGACGTGCCAGCCGAACGGGCAATCTGCGCACCCTTGCCAGGCAGCATTTCGATGCAATGAATGATCGAACCCACCGGGATGTTGCGGATCGGCAGCGTGTTGCCAGCCTTGATCGGCGCTTCTGCACCGCTCATGACCGTCGAACCCACTTCCAGGCCACGCGGGGCAATGATGTAGCGGCGCTCGCCGTCGGCGTAGCACACCAGCGCAATGTGGGCGGTGCGGTTCGGGTCGTACTCGATGCGCTCGACCTTTGCCGGGATGCCATCCTTGTTGCGCACGAAGTCGACGACACGGTAGTGGTGCTTGTGACCACCGCCCTTGTGGCGAATCGTGATGTGCCCGTTGTTGTTACGGCCAGAGTGCTGGAACTGCGGCTCGACCAGCGACGCCTCGGGCTTGCCTTTGTGCAGGTGCGCGTGCACCACCTTCACCACGGCACGGCGGCCAGGCGAGGTCGGTTTGACTTTGATGACGGCCATTACGCGGCCTCCCCAGAGAAGTTGAGCTCTTGGCCCGCCTTCAGTGACACATACGCCTTCTTGACGTGGTCACGGCGACCAATAGAACGGCCGAATTTCTTGACCTTGCCCTTTTGGATCACGGTCTGAACGGATTCGACTTCGACCTTGAACAGCAGCTCGACAGCGGCCTTGATCTCGGGCTTGGTCGCATCGCGCAGCACCTTGAACATCACCTGGTTGTTCTTCTCGGCGACGGCGGTGGCCTTTTCGCTCACGATCGGAGCGACCAGCACTTGGGCCAGACGGTTGTCGGCGTGCTTGGGCTTGTTGGCTTGGGTGGCGCTCATGCGAACATCTCCTTGAGTTGCTCGATCGCTGCCTTGGTCACCAGGACCTTCTTGTAGTGCACCAGCGAGAGCGGGTCAGCGTGACGCGGCTCAACGACCAGCACATTGGGCAGGTTGCGCGATGCCAGGAACAGGTTGTCATCAACCTGGTCGGCAATCACCAGCACCGAACTCAGGCCCATGGCCTTGAACTTGGCAGCCAGCAGCTTGGTCTTGGGTGCGTCGATGGTGATCGAGTCGACTACCGCCAGACGGCCTTCACGCGCCAACTGCGAGAGGATCGCAGCCATGCCGGCGCGATACATCTTCTTGTTGACCTTCTGAGTGAAGTTTTCGTCGGGGCTGTTCGGGAAAATCCGACCGCCTCCGCGCCACAGCGGCGACGACGTCATACCAGCACGAGCGCGGCCCGTGCCCTTTTGGCGCCACGGCTTCTTGGTCGAGTGCTTGACCTCTGCGCGGTCGAGCTGAGCACGGGTGCCTTGGCGTGCATTGGCCTGGAAGGCCACGACGATCTGGTGCACCAGCGCTTCGTTGTAATCACGTGCGAACACGGTGTCAGGCGCGTCAACCTTGGACGTCGACTGACCTTGTTCGTTCAGGAGCTCGAGCTGCATTACTTGGCTCCCTTCACAGGCGTTGCGGCAGCTTCGCCGCCGCGCTTGACCTTCACCTTCACGGCGGGGCTCACGACCACATGGCCGTTCTTGGAGCCCGGCACCGCGCCACGCACCAGCAACAGCTGGCGGGCTTCATCGATGCGAACGATGTCGAGGTTCTGGGTGGTCTTGGTGACGTCGCCGCGCTGGCCCGACATCTTCTTGCCAGGGAACACGCGACCCGGATCTTGCGCCATCGAGATCGAGCCCGGCACGTTGTGCGAACGGCTGTTGCCGTGCGATGCGCGCTGCGAGCTGAAGTTGTGACGCTTGATCGTGCCCGTGAAGCCCTTGCCGATGGAGGTGCCTTGCACGTCCACCAGCTGACCCACAGCAAAGGTGGTCACTGGCACCT
>NZ_JBFUFG010000012.1:0-175615 GCF_056403575.1 Rhizobacter sp. P2_G4
GTCGCCTGTAATCGCCAAGGCATCCACCACATGCACTTAGTCACTTGACCCTATAATTTTGACGCCTCTCGCAAGAAGCATCGTCAAGGACTGTCTATTGAGTATTACGCGTTATGCCGTTCTTCATATCTCTTGCGAGTTGAAGTTCATTTGACGCAATCAAAATGTCACTGACGGCACGGAGCGCCATGAAGCGCATTTCCGTCAGCAACGCTGATTTTCGACTCTACAAATTGTTAAAGAACAACAGCCGATTCTTTCGAATCGCTGACGCAAATAATCGAAGATTATTTGCGTCAGCGACGATATCGATGTGAATTTTTGGTGGAGGATGACGGGATCGAACCGACGACCCCCTGCTTGCAAAGCAGGTGCTCTCCCAGCTGAGCTAATCCCCCAATGAAATTGGTGGGTCTGGTTGGTCTCGAACCAACGACCCCCGCCTTATCAAGACGGTGCTCTAACCAACTGAGCTACAGACCCATCGCGAATCTTGTGAAGCGCGAAGGTCGGTGCAGTCACGTCAGCCTGGCGCAAGCGCGCTCGGACGCTTTGGCCGGCTCACATTTCACACTGTTGTAAACGACAGCCGATAAGAGTGGGCGCTCAAATTTGAGTGCTATTTTCCAGAAAGGAGGTGATCCAGCCGCACCTTCCGATACGGCTACCTTGTTACGACTTCACCCCAGTCACGAACCCTGCCGTGGTAATCGCCCTCCTTGCGGTTAGGCTAACTACTTCTGGCAGAACCCGCTCCCATGGTGTGACGGGCGGTGTGTACAAGRCCCGGGAACGTATTCACCGCGGCAAGCTGATCCGCGATTACTAGCGATTCCGRCTTCACGCAGTCGAGTTGCAGACTGCGATCCGGACTACGACCGGTTTTCTGAGATTAGCTCCCTCTCGCGAGTTGGCAGCCCTCTGTACCGGCCATTGTATGACGTGTGTAGCCCTACCCATAAGGGCCATGATGACCTGACGTCATCCCCACCTTCCTCCGGTTTGTCACCGGCAGTCTCATTAGAGTGCCCTTGCGTAGCAACTAATGATAAGGGTTGCGCTCGTTGCGGGACTTAACCCAACATCTCACGACACGAGCTGACGACGGCCATGCAGCACCTGTGTTCTAGTTCTCTTTCGAGCACGAATCCATCTCTGGAAACTTCTAGACATGTCAAGGGTAGGTAAGGTTTTTCGCGTTGCATCGAATTAAACCACATCATCCACCGCTTGTGCGGGTCCCCGTCAATTCCTTTGAGTTTCAACCTTGCGGCCGTACTCCCCAGGCGGTCAACTTCACGCGTTAGCTTCGTTACTGAACAGCAAGCCGTCCAACAACCAGTTGACATCGTTTAGGGCGTGGACTACCAGGGTATCTAATCCTGTTTGCTCCCCACGCTTTCGTGCATGAGCGTCAGTACAGGCCCAGGGGATTGCCTTCGCCATCGGTGTTCCTCCGCATATCTACGCATTTCACTGCTACACGCGGAATTCCATCCCCCTCTGCCGTACTCTAGCCATGCAGTCACAAATGCAGTTCCCAGGTTGAGCCCGGGGATTTCACATCTGTCTTGCATAGCCGCCTGCGCACGCTTTACGCCCAGTAATTCCGATTAACGCTCGCACCCTACGTATTACCGCGGCTGCTGGCACGTAGTTAGCCGGTGCTTATTCTTCAGGTACCGTCATTAGTCCAATTTATTAGATTAGACCGTTTCTTCCCTGACAAAAGTGGTTTACAACCCGAAGGCCTTCTTCCCACACGCGGCATGGCTGGATCAGGCTTGCGCCCATTGTCCAAAATTCCCCACTGCTGCCTCCCGTAGGAGTCTGGGCCGTGTCTCAGTCCCAGTGTGGCTGGTCGTCCTCTCAGACCAGCTACAGATCGTCGCCTTGGTAGGCTTTTACCCCACCAACAAGCTAATCTGCCATCGGCCGCTCCAATAGCGCGAGGTCTTGCGATCCCCCGCTTTCACCCGTAGGTCGTATGCGGTATTAATCCGGCTTTCGCCGGGCTATCCCCCACTACTGGGCACGTTCCGATGTGTTACTCACCCGTTCGCCACTCGCCACCAGGATTGCTCCCGTGCTGCCGTTCGACTTGCATGTGTAAGGCATGCCGCCAGCGTTCAATCTGAGCCAGGATCAAACTCTTCAGTTCGATCTTGATAAATTACTCAAAGAATTGAAGTGAACTTCACTTCTATGAGCGTTTAAGGTCCATGAGACCTTGAGTCTTGCGACTCTTGGCACTCGCCTTCAAACGCCCACACTTATCGGCTGTTAGTTTTTAAAGAGCTAGCAAACTTTCGTCTGCTTTCGCTGAATTTGTTATCTCAGCGGAGCCTGTGATTTTGACATGTTTTAAATAACCTTGTCAATCTCTTGGCTATTTGCTTTTCGTTGCTGACTTCGTTTTTGCGACTTCAACTTCGTTTAGCAGAGCCTGTGATTATGACTTGTTTTCTTTCAACTCGTCAACTACTTGCTCTATTTCTTTTCTGCTTGCTGCTGGCACTGCGTTTGCGGTGTTTTCTGCAATCAGCGAAGACCACGACTGTAGCACCCTTTTTCAAGGTCGCACAAGGGGCAGCAAAAAAATCTCAATTGAGCCCTGCCAAGACTTCGGTATGCGAAGGCCTAGCAAAGAGTTCACGGCAAGCCGCTTCCGCGTCTTCGCTCTCCAAGACAGTCTTAAGTTGTGGCGTCAGCCGTCGCGTGTCCGCTCTGAGAACACGCTGTTTGACGGCCGCGATCTGCGAGGGATGCATGGAAAAACTCCGGAGCCCCATGGCCAACAGCAGTTCCGTGAATGCCGGGTCGCCAGCCATTTCGCCGCAGACACTGACGGCCTTGCCAGCCGTGCGCGCGGCGGAAATGCTCTGCGCAATGAGCTGTAGCACAGCCGGGTGCCATGGGTCATACAGATGCGCCACGGCCTCATCGGCTCGATCGATGGCCAAGGTGTACTGAATCAGGTCATTGGTACCAATCGACACGAAGTCGAAATACCGCAACAAGGAAGGCAGAGCGATCGCGGCGGCTGGCACTTCGACCATGGCGCCTATCTCGATCGCGCCGCAAGGGCGCCCCGCGTCCAGCAGCTGCTGCCGTGCCCGTGCGAGAGCTTCCAGCGCCGAACGGACCTCACTGAGGTGCGCCACCATAGGAATCAATATCCTGACTTTGCCCAGAGCGCTTGCCCGCAGGATGGCGCGCAGTTGCTGCCGGAACATCCGCGGCTCCGACAAACTCCATCGGATCGCGCGCAACCCCAGAGCTGGATTCAGAGCATGTTCATGACGCAGCTCGGTCGCACTCAGTCGATCGAGCGGCTTGTCGGCGCCAATGTCAACCGTTCTGATCGTGACCGGCAAGCCTTTCATTGCCTCCACCGCAGCTCGGTAGGCCTCGAACTGCTCGTCTTCCCCTGGCAGCTCGCCCTCCCGGTTCATGAACAGGAATTCGCTGCGGAACAAGCCAACACCGACTGCTCCCGCTTCCATGGCAGCGATCGCATCGGCCGGGAGTTCGATGTTGGCCTGCAGCTCAACGCGCTCGCCGTCCAGAGTAACGGCTGGCGTGTGCCTCAGACGCGAGAGGCGATCGCGCTCCAAGCCGCTCTGCCGCTGACGAAACCGATATTCCTCCAGCAGCAGCGGCGACGGATCGACCACAACGACCCCGTTGTCGCCATCAATGACCACCCAATCATCCTGGCGAATGATGTGACTCGCCTCGCGCGCGCCCACGACGGCAGGAATGTCCATGCTGCGCGCGACGATCGCCGTGTGGGACGTGCGCCCGCCGACGTCAGTGATGAATCCGGTGAAGATGCTGCGCTTGAACTGCAGCATGTCCGCCGGTGCAATGTCGTTGGCCACCAGGACCAGCGGGTCTTCGCCCGCAAAGTCGCGCGGGCTGACACCAGGCGCCGGGGCATAAGTGGATGACGGCCCTCGACTCATAGCCCGCAGAAGCCGCTCTACCACCTGCTCGAGATCGGCCTTTCGCTCGCGCAGGTAGTCGTCTTCCATGTCGTCGAACTGGCGGGCGATCACCTCGAGCTGGGCTGACAGCGCCCACTCGGCGTTGTAGTGCCGCTCTTGGATCCACTGCTTGGTTGCCAGCGTCAGGGTTTCGTCGCGCAGCAACATCAGGTGAACGTCGAGCAGAGCGGACAACTCACCCGGCGCATCGGCCGGCAGGTCGCGCTGCAAGGCGCTCAACTCGGCGGCCACCGCGTCGCGCGCAACGCGCAAGCGCTCGATTTCTTGATCGACCTGACTCTCTTCAACAAAGTAGTGGGCCACGTCGATTCGACTGGACGCCACCAGCACCGCACGTCCGATGGCCACACCACGTGAAACCGGCAATCCGAAGACCTGAAAGCTCATGCGAAGCATCGTAGCAGCGCGAAACCTCGTAGCACCTGGGAACGACCCGCGCCGACTGTCATCGCAGCGTCACGCCAGCTTCACGGCCGCGTCACGCCTTCGCACGACCATCAGCGCATGATCTACAGGAGAAAGCCATGAGGGACTTGCCCTTGCCGACACTGCCCATCTCTGCGCTACGTGCCGACACGTCCCGGAGGTCAGTTCATCCCCGCTCACCGCATGCCGAACCTGTCCGCGCTGACGCGGCTCGGTTTGAAGTGGTTTGGGCTCGCGATGAAAGAGACGTTCGCCAAGCGCAACAGCTGAGGCACCTGGTCTTTGCCGAAGAAATGGGCGCTCGCCTGAGCGTGCCGCATGGTTCGCCAGCAGGGCATGACATCGACATGTTCGACCCGTTCTGTGAGCACCTGTTGGTGCGAGCGACAGGCGAAGCCGGTGAACCGGGCCAAGTCATCGGCACCTACCGCGTGCTGACGCCCGAATCTGCCAAGCGCGTGGGCGGCCTGTACAGCGAAACCGAATTCGACCTGACGCGCCTGCGCCCATTGCGCTCGACCATGGTGGAGCTCGGCCGCTCTTGCGTGCACCCCGAATGGCGGTCGGGCGGCGCCATCATGGCCCTGTGGGGCGCGCTCGCCGAGTTCATGGTGCGCAACAAGCTCGACACCATGATTGGCTGCGCCAGCATCAGCATGCGCGATGGCGGCCACTTTGCTGCCAGCCTGTGGGAGCAACTCCGGCACACGCATCTGGCACCAATCGAGCTGCAAGTGACGCCGCGCCTGCCGCTGCCGGTGGAAGACCTGCAGCACGATCTGGACGTCGAAGCGCCCGCCTTGATCAAGGGGTACCTGCGCTGCGGCGCCAAGGTACTGGGCCCGCCAGCCTGGGATCCCGACTTCAACACCGCCGACCTGCCGATGATGATGCGCATCGCCGACCTGCCTGCGCGCTATCGCAAGCACTTTCTCGGCGCCTGACGCCGGGTCTGCAGATGGAGGGCGGCTACTCGCCTTCGCCGAATTTGTCGTTGATCAGGGCCAGCAAGGCATCCATGGCTGACTGCTCGTCCGGACCGGAGGTCTCGATCTCGACCTCGCTGCCCATGCCGGCAGCAAGCATCATGACGCCCATGATGCTTTTCGCGTTGACGCGGCGGCTGTTGCGGGTCATGAAGACGTCACTCTGAAAGCCACCGGCCAGTTTGGTGAGTTTGGCCGAGGCTCGCGCGTGCAGACCCAGCTTATTGCTGATGCTGATGCTTGTTTTGATCATTGGCGCCGGGTTTGTAGGCTTGGTTCTGGGGTCGCGACGTCGCCACCTGCATCACGCCTTGTGTAGCGCCGGCGACTGCACGCGCGACCACCGCATCAAGCGATTCGTCCGCATAACAGAGCGAACGCCACAGCATGGGCACGTTGACGCCGGCGATCACCTTCACATGAACACCGTCAGCCAGGCGCTGAGCCACGTTGCACGGGGTGGCACCGAAAACGTCGGTGAAGATGAGTGCGTCAGGGTTGCTCACCTGCCCCAATAAGATTCGCGCCCGCACTTCGATCTCTTCGATCGTCTCCTCAGGCAGCACGTCAAGCGCTTCGAGGCTGCGGCCACAGTCCGGGAACGTGTGCTGAGCCACCGCCTTCAAGGAAGACGCCAGAGGCGCATGGGCGATGATCAGCAAGCCGGGCATGAGGAATTATCAGAGGTTCAGCGTGAGCAAACGGCCATCGTACGGGTTGAGCAGCACTCGTCTCGCCACAAAAACCACACATAGGGCGGCACGCCACTCACTGTCCTTAACGCAAAACCGTGTCAACTGGCTGACACCATCATGACGGCAGCTTCAGGTTGTCGAAGAATGTGGCCACAGCATCGGTGCCCGGAGCGGCACCCATTGCGGTCGCCTGGAAGACCCAGGTGCCTTTGGCAAAGAACCCCGCCTCCAACGTGACCGCGCCGCCATCTGGCAGCTTTCCTCTGATTCGCACACGCTCGGCCTGCGGATTGGGCGTCATGCCGCTGACCTGCAGCGGCCCGATGGCCTGCACCGATGCCGCCAGATTGGCCACGGAGGCAGCCCGCAGCGCCGCCAACGCCGGTCCCACCCGTGCAGGCTGCTCCGTGTCCGCAGAGGCCAGCGCCCATGTCACGTCGCCGGCACGGCAAGCGGTGAGCAGCATTCGCACGCGCGCGCCATCAAGCGTCACCATGCGTGCATCGGTCGTTGGCTTGCAGGGGAACAGGGCGACCACGCCCGTGCCTTCGGGCCGCACTTCACGCCAATCCAGGGTGGGCGAACACGCGCACAAGCCCGTCAGCGCAATCGCTGCAGCCACGCGGCCGCCAATGTGAGAACACAGCATCGGGCGATTATCAGGTTGGGCTGCATGACAATCTTTGGATGAGCGCACACCCCACTTCGCCCGCTGCCACTGCCCCACAGCCACTGGCGGGCATCCGCATCCTCGATCTGTCACGCGTGCTGGCCGGGCCATGGTGTACGCAGACGCTGGCCGATCTGGGCGCAGATGTCATCAAGATCGAGCGGCCCATGAAAGATGGCGCCGGCGGGGACGATACCCGCAGCTGGGGGCCGCCCTTCCTCAAAAACCGCGAGGGGCACGACACGGCTGAAGCCGCCTATTACCTCGGCACCAACCGCAACAAGCGCTCGGTCACCGTGGACATTGCCCAACCCGAAGGCCAGGCCTTGATTCGCCGCCTGGCCGGCGAATGCGATGTGTTCATCGAGAACTTCAAAGTGGGCGACATGGCCCGTTACGGGTTGGACGCCGCCGCGCTGAGGGCGCAGTACCCGAAGCTGGTCTATTGCTCGGTCACCGGCTTCGGCCAGACAGGCCCGTACCGCGAGCGCGCCGGCTACGACTACGCCGTGCAAGGCATGGGCGGCCTGATGAGCGTGACCGGTGAACGGGATGACCTGCCCGGCGGCGGCCCGCAAAAGGTCGGCGTGGCCGTGGCCGACCTCTTTACAGGCATGTACGCCAGCGTGGCCATCCTCGCGGCGCTGCGCCACCGCGACTCCACCGGCGAAGGCCAGGTCATCGACATGGCCCTGCTCGACACCCAGGTCGCGATGCTCGCCAACCTCGGCGCCAATTACCTGACGACGGGTGTTGCCCCGCAGCGCATGGGCAATGCGCACCAGAACATCGTTCCGTACCAGGTGTTCGAAACCTCCGACGGGCACCTGATCCTGGCAGTGGGCAACGACGGCCAGTTCGCCAAGTTCTGCGGGGTGGCGGGGCGGCCCGACCTCGCCCAAGACCCACGCTACGCCAGGAACGCTGACCGTGTGCGCCACCGCGACACCCTCGTGCCGCTGCTGGCCGAGATCCTGAAGAGTCGCAAAAAACACGACTGGCTGTCTGCACTGGAGGCGGCCAAGGTGCCCTGCGGTGCGATCAACAACCTGGGCGAGGTGTTCGCCGACCCGCACGTGCAGTCTCGCGGCATGACCGTCGCCATGCCTCATCCACTGACCGACAACCTGCGCCTGGTCGCGAGCCCGATGAAATTGTCGGCCACCCCCGTGCAATACCGCCGCCCGCCGCCGCTGCTGGGTGAGCACACCAACGAGGTGCTCCATGAGCTGGGTTGGCGCACCGACGAGGTCGAGGCGCTGCGAAATCTCGGTGTGATCTAGGTTTTACCCTCAGCGCCCAAGCCTCCAAATCACCCTCCATTCGGGGGAAAGTCCATGGTCCCGTGCCACAAAGCGGTCAACTCCGACGACACTTACGCCGTGCAACAAATGGCACGCTTTTTGTCACACGACGCGACCAGCCCGAGGCTCCCATGGACATGACCGAACTGAAGCGCGCACCAATCTCGCTTGCCCAGGCCCCGCAGAACGTGCCCGTCGAGCCCGATCATTGGCGCGATGTAGTGAGCGAAATGAGCGCCGAAATCGCCGGTCCACTGACCGCGGCCCTCGACCGCGTCCAGACCCTCACCACGACCGGCCGTATTGACCGCTCCAGCCTGCGCGCCCTCGGCGACGAGATTCAGCGTGCCCGCCAGATCAGCATGTCGGGCCAGCAGATCGCCCGCCTGGCCTCGGGCCGGCTGCGCCAGACCCACGAGCGCCTGCCGCTCACCGAAACGCTGAAAGACGTGCTGACCCAGCGCGCCCGTGAAACCCAGGCCCGCAACATCCACATCAAGCAGGTGTTGCGGCCGGCCGAGGTGATCGTGGATGCCTCATTGCTGTTCAGCCTGCTCAACACCTTGTTGAGCTGGTCGATGGAACATGCACAGTCGACCATCGACTTCCGCATCGACATCAAGACCTGGCCCACGCATGCGCGCCTGGCCAGCAAGTTCGCCTACCGCCCGGTCGACCAGCAATTTGACGCGACTGAAGAGCCCGCACTGCAGGCCGCGCTCGACTCGATGACCTGGCGCCTGATGGAGCAAACCGCCTGGACGATGGGCCTGCCAATCGATCGCAAGATCGACGGCGCCAACGTCCACCTGACCATCGAATTCCCTCGCACCATCAACGACCAACTCGAAGGCGTGAGCGCCATCGAGCTTGATCAGGGCTTCTCGCCCTCGCTGAGTTCGAAGCCGCTCTCCGGCAGCCAGGTGCTGGTAGTCGCATCGCGCCGCGATGTGCGCGTGCAGGTGCGCGACGCCATCCGCAACATGGGCATGATCGTCGACTTCGTCAACTCAGTGGACGAAGCGCGCGAGTTTTGCCGCGGCGGCCTGCCGCACGCGATCGTCATCGAATCGGTACTGCGTGGCGACCGCTTCAACGACATGCGCAACGAGGTCGAGTCCGAAGGCGCCGAGGTGGTCTTCATCGAGATCATCGAAGAAGGCAACACCTTCGAGATCTCGGGTTTCGGTGGCCTCAGCATGGCCCGCGTTGGGCGCGACGCGATCCTGACCTCGTTGCCTTCGGCCCTGATGTTCGAGTTGGCGAAGACGATTTAGCTCCCAGTCGCTTCGCTCCTGCCCCTGAGGGGCGCCGCCTGGCGGCCCGGCAGAGCCGGCTCCGCGGGCGTTGCTTGATGGGCTCCACGCGTTGCTGCCGCATGCCGGAAGACGCCCGAGCTACTTCAAACTGCCGAAGACCTTTTTCAAGATCGCGCTGCCGGTACCAATGGGGTCGGCGCGGATCTTCTTTTCCTCTTCGCCGATCATCAGGTAGAGGCCGTCGAGAGCCTTCTCGGTCACATAGGACTGGATGCTCGCGTCTTGCGGCTTCAGCAGGCCAAAACTCGCTGCCTTGCCGGCCACGGCGTTGTATTTGTCGACCAGCGCCACCTTCTGCGTGGCACGCGTCACGATGGGCAGAAACTTCACGCCCAGCGGCTCGCGGGTCTTGCCAACGAAGAACTGCGTGACCGAGTTGTCGCCACCCGTCAGCACCTGCTTGGCATCTTCCACGCTCATGCTTTTGACGGCGTTCACCAGCAAGGCTTTGGCTTCGGGCACCGCGGCCTCGGCGGCCCGGTTCAGCGCCGTCTCCAACGCGTCGACGCGCTTTTGCTGTCCGGTCGCCCTGAGAAACCCGGCCGCGTCGTTCAGGAAACCAGGCAGGGGAATGTGCACCTTCGGGTTGCCAAGGAACCCATCGGTTTTGCCGAGCAAGTTGACAGCGGACGTGGCGCCCCGCTCCAGCGCGACACGGATGCCCGAGGCTGCGTCGGTCTCCGTCAGGCTGATGGCCCTCGCAGGGCTCCATGCCCCCCAGGCCATCATCGACAAGAGCGCGGGCGTAAACTTTCTTCGCTGCATGAACACATTCCCATGAAATTGAACCGCCATCTTGCCGCCGGTATCGCCGTTTTGGCAATCGGCGCCACTGCAGCCTATGCCTACCTCGGCAAGAGGGAGATGGCACCCGACGCCGCCTTCACCCGCATGGACGGTTCACGCGCTCACGTCGCCGAGTTGAAAGGCAAGGTGGTGCTGGTGAATTTTTGGGCCACCACCTGTGAGATCTGCGTGAAGAACATGCCGCAGATGATCGCGACCCACAACCGGTTCAGCGGGCGGGGCTACGAAACCCTGGCCGTCGCGATGAGCTACGACCCGCCTGCACGCGTCATCGACTTCACCGAATCGCGCAAGCTGCCTTTCACCGTGGTGATCGACAACACCGGCTCGGTGGCCCACAGCTTCGGCGACGTGCAAGGCACGCCCACCTTGGTGCTGATCAACAAGCGCGGCGAAATCGTCAAGCGATTCGTCGGTGAGCCCGACTTCGCCGCGTTGCAAAAGGCCGTCGAAGCCCTCTTGGTCGAAGCCTGAACTGACAGGTCAGACGGCGTTTGCCACGCCGGCTTCACTGGCCTGCTTGTCGGCGTGGTAGCTGCTGCGCACCATGGCACCCACGGCAGCGTGGGTGAAACCCATCTTCACCGCCTCGGCCTCGAACATCTTGAAGGTGTCGGGGTGGACGTAGCGGCGCACCGGCAGATGGTGGCCGCTCGGCGCGAGGTATTGCCCGATGGTCAACATGTCAATGCCGTGCTCACGCATGTCGCGCATCACCTGCAGGATTTCTTCATCCGTCTCGCCCAGGCCGACCATCAGGCCGCTCTTCGTCGGCACGTGGGGCGCGAATTCCTTGAAGCGCTTGAGCAGGTTGAGTGAATACGCGTAGTCAGAGCCCGGCCGCGCTTCCTTGTACAGGCGCGGCGCGGTTTCCAGGTTGTGGTTCATCACATCGGGCGGCGCGGCCTTGAGGATCTCGAGCGCACGGTCCATGCGGCCACGGAAATCGGGCGTGAGGATCTCGATGCGCGTCTGCGGCGACAGTTCGCGTACGCGCTGGATGCATTCAACGAAGTGGCCAGCACCACCGTCGCGCAAATCATCGCGGTCTACGCTCGTGATCACCACGTACTTGAGCTTCAGCGCCGCAATGGTCTTGGCCAGATTCAGCGGTTCGTCCACATCCAGCGGGTCCGGGCGGCCGTGGCCCACGTCGCAGAAGGGGCAACGGCGCGTGCACTTGTCGCCCATGATCATGAAGGTTGCCGTGCCGCCGCCGAAGCATTCGCCGATGTTGGGGCACGAGGCTTCTTCGCACACGGTATGCAACTTGTGCTCGCGCAGGATCTGCTTGATCTCGTAGAAGCGGCTGTTCTGCGAACCCGCCTTGACGCGGATCCAGTCGGGCTTCTTCAGCGTCTCGGCCGGCACGATCTTGATCGGGATGCGCGCGGTCTTGGCCTGAGACTTCTGCTTGGCCGTGGCATCGTATTTCGCCGAATCTTGAGCTTGGTGGACGACGTTGTCGGTCGACATAACTTCTTTCTGTTGAGCGTGTTCAGCTCAGGTGGGAGGCCAGCCGGTCGCCCAGCACGCGGGCAACGTCAGCCCAATCGGCCATGACGCCCAGTGTAGCCAGATCGATTGTCTGCAGCCCGGCGTAGCCGCAGGGGTTGATGCCGCTGAAGGGGCTCAGGTCCATGGCTACGTTGAGGGCCACGCCGTGGTACGTGCAGTGCCGGCTCACCTTGATGCCCAGTGCAGCGATCTTGCCGAGGCCGGCAAACGGGTCAGCCCGCGGGCCTGTCAGCGCGGCGTGGCCGAATGGATCGGCCTGGTTCACGTAGATGCCCGGTGCGCCCGCCACCCGATGGCCGGTCACGCCGAAGTGCTCAAGCGTCTTGATCACGCAATGCTCGAGGCGGTAGACGTATTCCTTGACGTAGATGTTCAGGTGCCGTAGGTCGATCAGCGGGTAGGCGACCACCTGGCCCGGCCCGTGGTATGTGACCTGCCCGCCGCGGTTGGTCGCCACGATGGGGATGCCGCGCGCATCGAGCACGTGGTCGGCCTTGCCGGCCACGCCCTGCGTGTAGACGCCTTCGTGTTCGCACAGCCATATCTCATCCGCCGTGTCGGGCGTGCGCGTTTCGGTGAAGGCGCGCATTGCAGCCTCGGCCTCGAGGTAGGGCACGCGACCGCGCAGGTGCAGCGTGGGCAGAGCCCCTCGAACCGAATCGCGATCGGTAGAAATTTCTGACACGACAGGATTGTCTCTGCTGAGCCGAAGCGTCAGCGAAAGAAAGCGCGAAACCCCTGCATCCGGCACGACAAACCCTGCGTAGTGCTGCTAACCGACCACTTTGTCGGCACACACATCAGGAGATACGACATGCAACCTTCCCTGTTCAAGGCGGCACCGCTGCTGGCGGCCGCGCTGATGGCGGTCTGCGGCACGGCCGGCGCTTCCAGCCACCGCGAAGCGCCTTTCATCACCACCGTGCCCAAGGTGGATGCGACCGACTTCTACATGTTCCGCAGCTACGAGAGCGGCCGCACGGCCTACACCACCCTCATCGCCAACTACCTGCCGCTGCAGGACGCCTATGGCGGCCCGAATTACTTCTCGCTCGATCCGAATGCGCTGTACGAGATCCACATCGACAACAACGGCGACGCCAAGGAAGACATCACCTTCCAGTTCCGCTTCAAGAACACGCTGGCCAACGCCGGCAAGGGCATCGAGCTGCCGGTGGGCGACAAGAGCGTGGGCATCCCGCTGATCCAGGCCGGCGGCGTGGCCAACGTCAAGGACGCCAACCTGAACCTGGCGGAAAGTTTCACCGTGACGGTCGTTCGCGGCGACCGCCGCAGCGGCACATCCGCCGCGGTGACCAACGCGACAGGCGGCTCGGCCACCTTCGACAAGCCGGTGGACAACATCGGCGTGAAGACCATCCCCGACTACGCTGCGTATGCGGCCAAGCACGTCTACAACGTCACCATCCCCGGCTGCTCGGCCCCCGGCAAGGTGTTCGTCGGCCAGCGCAAGGACCCGTTCGCCGTCAACCTCGGCGTCATCTTCGATCTGGTGAACGCATCGGTGGCCACCATCACCGATCCGTCCCTGATCGGCGCCGCGCCCAACACCATCGACGACAAGAACGTCACCTCGCTAGCCCTCGAAGTGCCCACGGCCTGCCTCACGGCGGGCAGCGAAACCGTGATCGGCGGCTGGACCACGGCGAGCCTGCGCCAGGCTCGCCTGCTCGACCCATCACCCAAGCCCGGCCACCAGACCAGCGAGAAAGCCGGCGGCGCCTGGACGCAGGTCTCGCGCCTGGGCATGCCACTGGTGAACGAGGTGGTGATCGGCCTGAAGGACAAGGACCGCTTCAACAGCTCCAAGCCCAAGGACGACGGGCAGTTCGCCACCTACGTGACCAACCCGTCGCTGCCCAAGCTGCTTGAAATCGCGCTGGCCTTGCCCAACACCGCACCGACCAACTACCCGCGCAATGACCTGGTGACGACCTTCCTCACCGGCATTGCCGGCGTCAACAAGCCGGCCAACGTGGTGGCGTCCGAAATGCTGAGATTGAACACCTCGGCAGCACCGGTGGACTTCGCGCAGCAGAACCGGCTCGGCATCGTCGGCAACATCCTCGCTGGCGGAAGCGACGGCGCGGGCTACCCGAACGGCCGCCGCCCGAAAGACGACGTGGTCGATATCTCGCTGGTGGCGATGATGGGCGGCTTGTGCGTTGCCAATGGCGACACGGACGCACTGGGCTTCGGCACCGCCTGCAAACCCTCGGCCGCGCCGCTCGGCAGCACGGCATTCAAGCTGCACGATGCCGTCGACCAAGCCGTCGTGCCCTTGATGACGAGCTTCCCTTACCTGTCCACGCCCAACGGCGGCTCACATTAAGGAGCGGTTCATGACAACGACACGACTCCTTCTCTCCGCGGGCCTGCTGGCGGCCGGCCTCACAGCCTGCGGCGGCGACCCCGCCCAGGCTCCGCCGGCGCCCCTGGTCGAGGTGCCGGTCTCGGCGGCCAACTCGCCTTCGGCTTATGTCACCTTCGTTCAAGCGCAGGCGGCCAGCGGCAGCGAAGCCGGTGAACCGCTGAGCCTGGACAGCTTTGCCCTGGCTCCGACCACCGAAGCCGATGAACCGGTCGCATTGAACTGACGCGACCCTGCGGCCGGCTCACGAGGCTGGCCGCTCTTTCATTCACTCCCCAGGTTCACGACCATGCGATCTTCCTTCCAGAAGTTGGTGCAAGGCCTTGCCGTCTCAGCAGCGCTTTGCGCCATTGCGATCACCGGCACGGCCATAGCCGCTCCGTACGTGCCGAGCAGCGACGACGAGGTCGTCGAGCGTCTGCCCTCGCGCATCGGCACGGCCGAGCAGCGCCAGCAACAGCGCGCCGCGCGTGAACGCCTGCGCGCCCAGCCGGGGCAGTTGCCGCTGGCGCTGCAACTGGCACGCGAGGCCATCACCCGGGCACGCCAATTTGGCGACCCGCGTGAGCTCGGCCAGGCCGAAGCGGCGCTCGCACCGTGGTGGAAGCTGAGCGAACCTCCACCAGCCGTGCGCCTGCTTCGCGCCACGGTCCGCCAAAGTCAGCACGATTTCGACACCGCACTGGTCGACCTGGATGCGCTGTTGCGCGAGGGCAGCACCGCCCCGCTGCCGTTGCAAGCGCAGGCAGAGCTGACGCGAGCGTCAGTGCTGCAGGTCCGTGGCCGCTGGCAAGAAGCCGCCGCCGGCTGCTCGCGCCTTGGCGGCGAGCGCTATGCCGCGTTGGGCAGCACCGTTCAACTGCCGGCACAAGCGTGCCTCGCCGAGTTGGCCAGCCTTCAAGGCCAAGCCGACAAAGCCCGTGCCGATCTTGCGCGTCTGGCCCGGCAAGCAGGCGACGCCTCGGCCAGCTGGCTCAGCCTGGTTCGCGCCGAACTGGCCGAACGCCAAGGCGACGACTCGGCCCAAGCCCTCTACCGTCAGGCGCTGCAAACGCCGCAGCCCGAGGTCTACACCCTCGCGGCCTACGCCGACTGGCTGCTCGACCGTGGACGCCATGCCGAGGTCATCCCGTTGCTGGCGGGCCGTGAAGATGCCGACGCCTTGCTGCTGCGCCTGGCGATCGCGCACCGGCGCAACCACGATCCGCTCGCCGAAACAGCCATCGCCACGCTGGCAGCGCGCTTCGAGGCCGCGGCCTTGCGCGGTGACCGCAGCCATGGCCGCGAACAGGCCCGCTTCGAGCTCGAACTGAAAGACAAGCCGGCCGCCGCCCTGGTCTCCGCACAAGCCAACTGGGCGGTCCAGAAGGAACCCGCGGACGCGCTGGTGCTGGTGCGTGCCGCCCATGCTGCCGGCCAGGCCCAAGCCGCCGAGCCGGTATGGCGCCTGATGCGAGAGACCGGTCTGCAGGATGCGCGGCTGACAGCCGTCGCCAAGGTGTCGAAAGGCATGACATGAACCGCCTCTCTCGTGCCGCCGCGCTTGTGCTGGCGTTGCTGCTCCCCGCGCTGGCCCAAGCGCACAAGCCCAGCGATGCCTACCTGCAGCTTCAGGTGCAAGGTAGCCACATCGACCAACGCTTCGACATCGCCCTGCGCGATCTCGACCGTGAACTGGCCCTCGATGCCGACGACAACGGCCAACTCGAATGGCGTGAGGTGCGCACGCGCTGGAGCGACATCGCGCAACTCGCCCAGAACGGCGTTGCGCTGAGCGCCGAAGGGCGGCCCTGCAGCGCCGAATCCCCAGGCACACCGCAACTCGACGAGCACAGCGACGGCCGCTACGTCGTGCTGACGCGCCGCTGGACCTGCCCGGCCGAGGCGCATCAGCTCGACGTGAGCTACACCTTGTTCGCGCAGACCGATCCCACCCACCGCGGCATCGTGCGCGTACAGCATGGCGAGCAAAGCGACACGGCCGTGCTGGTGCCCGGCTCTGCTGCCCACCGCTTCGACATCGGGGCCAGCGATGCGCCACCCGCAGGTTTTGCCGGCTTCGTGCTCGAGGGCATGCACCACATCCTGATCGGCACCGACCACATCCTCTTCTTGCTGGCGCTGCTGCTGCCCGCGGTGCTGGTCCGCACGGCAACCGGTGGATGGCGCGCCGCGCCAAGCCTGCGCCCGGTGCTGACCGACGTGCTGCGCGTGGTCACGGCCTTCACCGTCGCGCACTCGATCACACTCGCACTGGCGGCCTTCGATGTGCTGAATCCGCCCTCGCGCTGGGTCGAGTCGGTCATCGCGGCCAGCGTGGTGCTCGCTGCCTTGAACAACCTCTACCCGGTGATCCGCGAAGGCCGCTGGAAGCTGACCTTCGTGTTCGGCCTGGTGCACGGCTTCGGGTTCGCCAGCGCGCTCAAGGACATCGGCCTCACACAGGGTGGGCTTGCGTTGCCGCTGTTCGGCTTCAACCTCGGCGTGGAGCTGGGCCAACTCGCCATCGTGGCGATCTTCGTTGCGGTGGTCTGGACGCTGCGCGACACGCGCCTCTACCGAGGTGCCGGGCTGCGTGCGGGTTCCGTTGCGATCACGCTGCTGGCACTGGGCTGGCTGGTCGAACGGGCGTTCGACCTCAAGCTGCCGCTGCTCTCGTGAGCCGCTTTACAGCACCACCTTGACCATCGGATGCGTGGACAACGTGCGGTACAGCTCGTCGAGCTGCTCGCGGCTCGTCACCGTGACGGTGACCGTCACACCCAGGTACTTGCCACCGCTGCTCGGGCGGATCTCAACGCTCGCCGCGTCGAAGGCCGGGTCGAACTGATGTGCGACGGTGGTGACGGCATGCACGAAGCCATCGACGTTCGCACCCATCACCTTGATCGGGAACTGCGACGGGTATTCGATCAGCGACTGCTCGGGCGGGATGTCTTGCATGGTCTGGGTCATGCCCCTGAAACTGGGGGCAAAGCAGGCGATTTCAAATGGACTGGCTGCGCTTGGCGCGCTGGTACGCCTCGTACAGCTTGGCGTAGACCGGCCCCGGCTTGCCGCGCAGCGCGCCGTGGCCCACCGGCTCACCATCGAGCAGCGTGACGGGCAGCACCTCTTTGGAAGCCGAACTGAGAATGATCTCGTCGGCCGCCAGCAGGTCGGCCTCGGGGATCGGGCGCAGGTTGAAGGCAATGCCTTCTTCTTCGCACAACTCGCGGATGAGCTCGTAGCGAATGCCTTCGAGCACGTGCTCGCTCTTCGGGGGCCCAAGCACCGCACCTTCGTGCACCACCCACACGTTGCTGGCCGAGGCCTCGGTGAGGTAGCCGTCGCGCAGCATGATGGTTTCCAGCGCACCATGGTCGGCCGACATCTGGCGCGCCAGCACGTTGCCCAGCAGCGAGATCGACTTGATGTCGCCGCGCTCCCAGCGAAAGTCGCGCGCGGTGATGCACGCGACGCCCTTGTGCCGCTGATCGGCAGAGGCCGGCGGCAGCGGGTTGCACATCATGAAGACGGTAGGCGCGATGTCGGCGGGCATTACGTGGTTGCGCGGCGCCACACCGCGCGTCACTTGCACGTAGATCATCTGGTCGCCCGCCGGCTGCGCAGCGATCAGCCTGCGGCAATGCGCCAGCCATTGCGATTCGCTCAGCGGGTTGGCGATGCGGATCTTGGTCAGGCTGCGATTCAGCCGTGCCAGGTGCTCGTCGAAACGGAAGATGCGCCCCTCGTACACCGGCATGGCTTCGTAGATGCCGTCGCCAAAGAGAAACCCGCGGTCGAGCACCGAAACGTGCGCATCGCGCATCGCGACGAACTCGCCGTTCAGGTAGCACAGGTTGTCAGCTAGCGTGTCAGGGACGGCGGACATTGCGTCTCCTACGTGGGTGGGAAGAATGAGGTTACTTGATCCACAGGCGGATGGCATCCCAAGCCCGGCCAAAAATGCCGGCTTGTTCAACCGTCGCCAGCACGACCAGCGGCTGCTCGGCGACCACCGCACCGGCCGGCGTGGTGACCTTGATGGTGCCGACGCGCTGGCCCTGGGCCAGCGGGGCCACCAGCGGGTCGGTGCGCTCGATCTTAGTCTGCAGCTTGCTGCCGTCGCCCTTGGGCACGCTGATGAAGACCGCCGAGCCGGCGCCGAGCTGGGCTTCGTTGAGCTTGCCCTTCCACACCGGTACGGTAGACATCGCCTTGCCGGCCTCGAACAGGCGCACCGTGTCGAAGGCCTGGAAGCCCCAGTTCAGCAGCTTCTGGCTTTCGTTCGCGCGGGCGTCCATCGAGGCGGCGCCCAGCACCACGCTCAGCAGGCGCCGCTTGCCGCCGCCGGTGCCCGAGGCTGCCAGGTTCGGGAAGTCGCGCTGCGCCGACACCACCATGCAGTAGCCCGCCGCCTCGGTGTAGCCGGTCTTCATGCCATCGACACTCGGGTCGCGCAACAGCAGCACGTTGCGGTTGTTCTCGTTGGTGGTGGGCGAGCCCTGGTAGTGGTACTTCTTGATCGAGTACAGCGGGTAGTACTCAGGGAAGTCGGTGATGATGTGAGAGGCGATCACCGCCACGTCGCGCGCCGTGCTCTTGTGGCCCGCTTCGGTCAGGCCGGTCACGTTCTTGAAGCTGGTGTTCTTCAGACCCCAGGCCTGGGCCTGGCGGTTCATCATCGCGACAAAGTTGTCGAGCGTGCCGCCGACGCCTTCGGCGATCACCACCGACGCGTCATTGCCCGAGTTGACGATCACGCCGCGCAGCAGGTCGGCGACCGGTGGGTTCATGCGCGGCTCGATGAACATCAGCGAGCCACCGCCCTTGCGCTCCTGCCAGGCGCGCAGCGAGACGGGCAGGGTCTGCTCCAGCGTCAGCTTCTTCTCGCGCAGCGCGGTGAAGGCAACGTAGGCCGTCATCAGCTTGGTCAGCGAGGCCGGGTCGGCAGGCGCATCGGCCTCGCGCTCCGCGAGGGTCTGGCCGGTGCTCAGGTCGAGCAGCAGGTAGCTGCGCGCGGCCACTTCGGGCGGCGTGGGCATCTGGGCAAAGGACGAGGTGGCCGCAGCCAGCCCGGAGACAAAAACGAGCACGAAAGCGAGCGATCTTTTCATTGGTCTGGTTTCAAAAGTGAGAGCGTGAATGGCCACGCCAGGGTCTATGACCCGTGGCGAACCACCAGGTTCTTGAGCAACGTGAGTTGCCCGTGAAAGAAATGGCCGACGCCGGGGATCACGATCACCGGCAGGGCCTGTGGCCGGGCCCAGTCGAAGGTGGCCGACAAAGGCACAACGTCGTCGAGCTCGCCGTGGATGACGAGCGTGCCTTCTGGCACGGCAGGCATTTGCTGCTTCTGCGTCGACGGGCCGACGAGCACGAGGCGCTCCGCCTTGGCATCGTCGGGCAATCGCTGCGCGGCCTGTGAGACCACGTAAGCGCCAAAGGAGAAGCCCGACAGGACCAGCGGCAGCGCCGGGTCGCGGTGGGCGGCGATCACCGCCAGCGTGTCATCGGTCTCGCCACGGCCTTCGTCGTACTCACCTTCAGAGGCGCCGACACCGCGGAAGTTGAATCGCACCGCCCGATAGCCGAGCTGCACGAAGGCGCGGGCCAGCGTCTGCGCCACCTTGTTGTCGAGCGTGCCGCCCCCTTGCGGGTGGGGGTGGCAGACGATGGCCACCGCGCGCGGCGCATCGGCCGGCGTGTCGATCGCGCATTCGATCGACCCCGCCGGGCCGGCGATCTGGGTTCGTTGGGTCTGCGAGTTCATCGACCGACCATCACCGACCCACGGAATCGGGCAGCAGCAAGCGTTCCACCACCACGCCGTTCTTCAGGTGCGATTCGACGATCTCGTCGATGTCGTCGTTGTCCACATAGGTGTACCAGACGGCTTCGGGGTAGACCACCGCCACCGGCCCGCCGGCGCAGCGGTCCATGCAGCCGGCCTTGTTCACGCGAACGCCGCCCGGGCCATTGAGCTTCTCGGCCTTGGCGCGCGACTTGCACCGGTCGAAGCCTGCCTGCGCGTTGTGGTTGGCGCAGCTGTCTTCGCCCTTGTCTCGCTGGTTCAGGCAGAAGAAGATGTGGCGCTTGAAATAGGTCATGCGGCATTTTAAGTACGCGCTATGACTGCGCCGCCAGCGCGGGCTCATCACGCGCCGCCACACGCAGCAGCAGGTACACCAGCGCGGCATACGGCCACAGCCAGCCCACCCACTGCGCCGCGCCGTGAAAGCGGATGAAGCGGCCCTGCTCCCAGGCCTGCAGGCTCTCGGCGTAATAAGGATCGGCCGGAGCTTGAGACACCAAGGCCACCAGCGCCGTCAACGCCACCAGCCCCAGGCCAGCTGCGCCACGCCGCGGCACCGCGGCCAGCGCCAGTGCCAGCACGCTGCCCACCACGAGCGCCGGCAGCACGGTGGGCGTGAGCCAGGTCATCGCATGCTGTGGCCCGAAGTTGAGCACCGTCGACAAGGTGGTGGTGGCCAGGCCCACGACCAGCACCGCAGGGACCTGCAGCACGCGGCGCCAGCCGGGCCGCATCACGCTGAAGGCGACGAAGCTCGGTGCCAGGAAGCCGAGCACGATAGCCACCCACTCGGCGCCCGGTGACAAGGGCGTCAGCGAGTCACGGGCGTTGACCCAGTCTTCCACCCAGCTCGACCACGGCGTGCCGTCGAGCGCGAGCGCCGTGAGTTCTTGCAGCCGCGCCAGCACCTGCCCCAGACCGAAGGGCACCGGCGCAGGGAACAGCAGGCCCACCGGCCACAGAAGCAGCAAGGCAATGCCGCCGGCACTGCGGGCGATGAACCAGCGGTCGCGCAGCACCTGCCAGCGGTCCACCCCGCCCAACGCTCGCACGGCCATGGCCACCAGCAAGCCGAGGGCGGTGCCGCCGGTGTTGAGCACGAAGTCGAGGCTCGAGGGCACGCGCTGCGGCAGCCAGTTCTGCAGGCTCTCCATGCCGGCCGACAGCCCGGCGCCCACCAGCACCGTGGTCAGCACCGAAACGCCGACTGCCCGGCCACTGCGCACCCGGGCGCCGAACAACAGGGCGCCGAAGGGCATGTAGCCCAAGAGGTTGGAGACGACGTCAAAGCCCGTCCACCAATGCGGCCAGGGCATGTGGCCTATGCCGAAAAACGGCACGGCCACCGGCTGCTTCCAGCCGCTGAACGGCGAGAGGCTCGCGTAGACGATCAGCGCAGCGTAGAGCCAGGCCAGCGGTGCAGCCGAGCTGCGGTGGCGAGGGGCGCTGGAGGCTTGCGCGGCAACGGGGTGCGGGCCGACTTGCGTCTGCCCGGCATCAGGCTGGGAGCGATCAGGCGATGCGCTCATGTTCAAGCAAGGTCAGAAGGGCTTGATCACCACCAGCACCACGATCAGGGCGAACAGCACGACCGCGGCCTCGTTGAAGACCCGAAACCAGCGCTCGCTGCGCTGGTTGCTGAAGGTCTCGAACTTGCGCAGCAAGGAGCGGCAGGCGTGGTGGTAACCGACGACCAGAACCACCAGGACCACCTTTGCATCGAGCCAGCCGTGGTGCGCACCGCTGCGCCACACCTCAACCCCAAGCCACAGCCCGAACACCAGGGCCGGCACCATCAGGAAGCTGGTGAAGCGGTACAGGCGGCGCGCCATCAGCAAGAGGCGCTCGCGCTCGGCATGGCTGTCGGCCGGCACGGAGGCCAGGTTGACGAAGATGCGCGGCAGGTAAAACAGGCCGGCGAACCAGCTCGCGACGAAGACGATGTGAAGGGCCTTGACCCACAGATACAGACTGCTCATGACAGTCCCTCGACGAACGAGTACGTTCGGCGATCCTCCGAGGAGATGCWGGCCGGCTCGGGAGCGGCCCAGCGCTCGGCCCGCGCGAAATTGGCGTATTTGATGTCTCTCATGCGGCCGCATTATGGGCGCCGCACCCTGCGCCAATAAAAAAGCCCCGGCCATCAGGCCGGGGCTGGAAAAGCCTCATCGCTGTCATCACGGTAAGGCTCCTGCTCAGGGAGGAAAAGCAGGGGACGACGGCCTTGCGGCTATCATCCATCGGCGACTTTAGCAGATGACCCCGGCCCAAAATCAAGCTGTATACCGCGGAGAAACGCGCATCTGCCGACCATTTCGCGCTCCACCTTTCGTTCATCTCTTGCGCCCCGACAACGAGACAGGAACCGAGCCTTGCTGACCCCGCCCCCCTTCCCCGCCAGCCGGCCGCGCCGACTGCGCCGCGACGAATTCACCCGCGCCCTCGTGCGCGAGCACCAGGTCACCGTGAACGACCTGATCCTGCCGGTCTTCGTGCTGGCCGGCAAAAACAAGATCCAGAACATCGATTCGATGCCGGGCGTGCAGCGCCTCAGCCTCGACCAGCTGCTGCCGGTGGCCGACGAGTGCGTGCGCCTCGGCATCCCGGTGATGGCCCTGTTCCCGGTGATCGACCCCAAGCTCAAGACCGAAGACGGTGCCGAGGCCATGAACCCGCAAGGCCTGGTGCCCAAGGTCGTGCGCGAGCTGAAGAAACGCTTCCCCGAACTCGGCCTGTTGACCGACGTGGCGCTCGACCCCTTCACCACGCACGGGCAAGACGGCGTGCGCGACGAGAGCGGCTACATCCTCAACGACGAGACGGTGAAGGCCCTGACGCAACAGGCGCTGGTGCAGGCCGAGGCCGGCGTCGACATCGTCGCGCCCAGCGACATGATGGACGGCCGCATCGGCGCCATCCGACAGACGCTCGAGCGCCGCGGCCACATCCACACCAAGATCATGGCGTATAGCGCCAAGTACGCGAGTGCTTTTTATGGGCCCTTCCGCGACGCGGTGGGCTCGGCCGGCAACCTCGGCAAGAGCAACAAGAAGGTCTACCAGATGGACCCTGCCAACACCGACGAGGCACTGCGCGAAGTGGCGCTCGACATCGCCGAAGGCGCAGACATGGTGATGGTCAAGCCCGGCATGCCCTACCTCGACATCGTGCGCCGCGTGAAAGACGAGTTCCGCGTGCCGACTTTCGCCTACCAGGTGAGCGGCGAATACGCCATGCTCAAGGCGGCCGCCATCAACGGCTGGCTCGACAACGACGCGGTGATGATGGAAAGCCTGCTCGCCTTCAAGCGCGCTGGTGCCGATGGGGTACTGACTTACTTTGCGCTCGAGGCGGCGCGCCTGCTCAACCAGCGCTGACTCCGCCGCATGCGCATCTTCCACGTCATGCCCGACCAGTTCGCCGAACTGGCGGAGCTGCCCGAGCAGATGCCCGCCGCCGGCTACCTCTGGATCGGCAGCGCGCGGCGCGAGTTCGAGGTCAACGCCGCCCTGCTGCAGGGTGCGTTCCAGCGCTTGACGGGGACGCAGCTGGTCGACCTTCATATCTCCGACCTGCTCAACAACCAGCTGCCGTCGCACTTCGACTACACGTCGTCGTACGACCTGCTGGTGTTTCGGCGGCTTGCGGCGGGCAGCGGCAGCAACAACATGTTCCTCGACGACGTCCAGGGAACACTGGCCACGGCCAAACGTGCCCTGGACGCGATCGACACCAGCCCGGTCGGCTTCGCGGTGTTCGACCGTGTGCTGCTGACCGTGCACCCGACCGATTGCCAGGTGCGCGACTTTTTCGCCAGCCGCCTGGTGCAGATGACGCAAGGCGCGGAGCAGCGCTCGGAACAGCGCGCCGCAACGCGACTGCCCACCAGCCCGGCCGACCTGATGCTACGCATGGTCAACCACATGGTCGACAGCTACCTCGAGCTGCGCCGGCTGCTGACCAAGCAGCTCGGCTACCTGCAGCAGGAGCTCTTCAACCCGCGCAGCCACTTCGACAGCTGGCAGGTGCTGCTCGACTCACGCAATGCACTGCACCTGCTCGAAGACACCTGCGAAGACCAGCGCAGCGCCGTCGTCGAGTGGATCGACTCACTGGAAGAGTGGCCCAGCGCACAAGACCCGGTGGTGATGCGCGAGCGCGAGCTGCTGCGGCTGCGCTCGCGCGACGTGCTGGAGCACATCGAACGTGTGCTGAGCCACGTGCGGCGCCTGGAATCGTCGGCCGAGACCGCAGTGCAGATGCACTTCTCGGCGCAGAGCAACCGCACCAACGACATCATGCGCACGCTGACCGTGCTGACCGCCATCTTCATGCCGCTGAACCTGATCACCGGTTTCTTCGGCATGAACTTCGACGGCCTGCCCCTGATCCATGCGCAGACCGGCGTGTGGATCGCCAGCGTGGTGATGGTGGTGCTGGGCCTCGGCCTCGGCTTCTTCTTCTGGCGGAAACGCTACCTCAGCACCTCGAAGCGCTGACTCCAGCAGCGGCTCAGCGCGCGTACGGATCGGCGAACCCCAGGCCGGCGAGGATGGCAGTCTCCTTGGACTCCATCTCGACTGCTTCAGCCTCGTCTTCATGGTCGTCGCCCTGCGCGTGCAGCGTGCCATGCACCAGCAGGTGCGCGTAGTGGGCTTCGAGCGTGATCTTCTGCTCGCGCGCCTCTGCCTCGACGACCGGTGCGCAGATGATCAGGTCGGCCATCACCACCGGCTCGTGGCTGTAGTCGAAGGTGAGCACGTTGGTCGCATAGTCCTTGCCGCGGAATTCGCGGTTCAGAGCCTGGCCTTCTTCGGCGCCGACGATGCGCACGGTGATCTCGCCCGGAGCCGCCAGCGCCGCCCGGATCCAGCGCGCCACCTTGTGCCGCGGCAGGTGCGCGCGATGCGAAGCGTCGGCAAATTGCAGGGACAGCGTCAACTCCGGCTTCAAGGACGCTCCTGCGGATCGGCCTCGTAGGCCTCAACGATGCGAGCCACCAGCGGGTGACGCACCACGTCGGCCGAGGTGAAGCGCGTCATCGCGATGCCGCTCACGCGGCGCAGCACGCGCTCGGCGTCGATCAGGCCGCTGTCGGTGCCGCGCGGCAGGTCGATCTGGCTCACGTCACCGGTCACCACGCACTTGCTGCCGAAGCCAATGCGCGTGAGAAACATCTTCATCTGCTCGCGCGTGGTGTTCTGCGCCTCGTCGAGGATCACGAACGCATGGTTCAGCGTGCGGCCGCGCATGAAGGCCAGCGGTGCGATCTCGATGCTGCCCTTCTCGAAGGCCTTGCCCACCTTCTCCATGCCCATCAGGTCGTAGAGCGCGTCGTACAGCGGGCGCAGGTAGGGGTCGACCTTCTGCGCCAGGTCACCAGGCAGGAAGCCGAGCCGCTCGCCGGCCTCGACCGCGGGGCGGGTCAGGATGATGCGCTGCACCGCGCTGCGCTCCAGCGCGTCGACGGCGCAGGCCACGGCCAGGAAGGTCTTGCCGGTACCGGCCGGGCCGATGCCGAAGGTGATGTCGTGCGTCTGAATGTTGTTGAGGTACAGGTGCTGGTTGGCGGTGCGGCCAGCGAGATCGGCGCGGCGGGTGCGCAGCACCAGTTCGTCGCCCTCGCTGGCGGCGTCGCCCACTTCGTGCAAGGCGGAGCGCTTGTCGACACGCTTGGCTTCGGCCAGTGCTTCGACCAGTGCGAGCTGGAAGGCTTCGGCCGAGATGGGCTTGCGGGCCCGGTCGTACAGTGCCTGCAGAAGCGCCACCGCGCGCTCGGCCGCCGGCTTGGCGCCCTCGATGCGGAAGGATTCATTGCGCCGCGAGATGCTGACGCCGAAGGCCGCCTCGATGTTGCGCAGGTGCTCATCCAGGCTGCCGCACAGGTGCGAAAGGCGAATGTTGTCGAGTGGGATGAAGGCGTGGCGAAGGATCACAGGCGGCTTTCCAAAAGCGGATTGTCGCGCCACGGCGTTATCCCGCGGAGCCAGGGGGCACGCGAGGTTGGCGCTCCTGCACAATCGGCGCCCATGCACGTTCCCCGTCGTCTCTCTGCCGCCTTGTCCTGGCTGGGCCCTTTTGCCTTGGCCTGCTTGCTGGGCTGGATGGGGCTGCAGGCATGGTCGGCCGAGAACGACACCAAGGTCATCGAGCTGGCCACGGCACTGACCGCGCCCGGGACCAGCGAGCGCTTCCCGCCCGAAGAGACCGCCAAGCGCGTCAGCCTGCCCGACAACTGGTGGACCAGTCGCCCGCGCGAAGACGGGCCGGTCTGGTACCGGCTGCGCTTCGACGCGCCCGGCGGCAGCGGCGACCCCTTGCTCGCCGCCTACATCGAGCGTGTCTGCAGCAACGCCGAGGTCTACCTCAACGGCTTCATCATCTACAGCGGCGGGCGCATGAGCGAGCCGGTGACGCGCAACTGCTTCTACCCCCAGCTCGCGACGCTGCCCAGCGGCCTCTTGCGCGCCGAAGGCAACACGCTCGACATCAAGGTGCAGGGCTTCGCGCTGCAGAAGGTGGCGTCGCGCCAGCGCTCGGGTGGTTTGTCGCAGGTGCGCATCGGGCCGCAGGCCGTGCTGGCCGAAGAGCATTCGTCGCAGATGTTCTGGAACATCACGGTGCTGCAGCTGATGACGGTGGCCACCACCGTGCTAGGCGCGTTCCTGCTGTTCCTCGGCTGGATCAACAGGCAGGAGGCCCACCTCAGCTACTTCGGCCTGCTGATCCTCGGCTGGAACGCCCTCACCGCCCGCATCTGGCTGCAGAACGTGCCAGTCGACAACGGCACCGCCGAGTTGCTGGTGTGCGCCGGGTTCGCCATCCTCACGGCCATCGGGGTGCAGTTCCTGCTGAGCTATGGGGCGCTGCGCTCCCGCGCCATCGAGGCCGGCCTGCTGGCGCAGTGCCTGCTCGTGCCGCTGACGCTGGTGCTGGCCGGCCCGCAACGCCAGTTCAACCTCAGCAGCGCGTGGTACCTGCTGATGACGCTGGAAATGGTGGTCGTCATGGCCCTCTACCTCTACGCCGAACGCCGCTCCGAACGCGACAACTTCTGGCCCATGGCCGTGATGCTGGGCCTTCTGGGCGTGCTCGTGCTGGTCGAGCGCGCGATCCAGTACGAGTGGCTGCCGGTTCCGCACATCCACCTGCTGCACTTCGCGCTGCCGCTGATGTTCGTCGTGATCGGGTCGCGGCAGCTGAAATCGTTCGGCCTGGCCCTGCAGGCAGCCGAGGCGGCGCGCAACTCGCTGGAGAGCCGTGTCGCGGAGGCCACCGCCGAGATGGAACGCAACTACGTGCAGATGGCCGAGCTGCGCGTCGAGCAGGTCACCGAGAAGGAGCGCAAGCGCATTGCCGGCGACCTGCACGACGACCTGGGCGCCAAGCTGCTGACCATCGTGCACACCAGCGAATCGGAGCGCATCTCGTCGCTGGCGCGTGAGGCTCTGGAAGAAATGCGGCTTTCGGTGCGCGGCCTCACCGGCAAGCCGCTGCCGGTGGCCGACGCCTTGGCCGACTGGCGGGCCGAGACGGTCTCGCGCCTGGGCCAGGCCGGCATCGAGGTCGACTGGCGCAGCCCGACCGAAGACGTGACGCAGCAGCTCTCGGCCCGCGCCTTCGTGCAGACCACCCGCATCCTGCGCGAGGCGGTAAGCAACGTCATCAAGCACAGCGGTGCGTCGCACTGCAAGGTGCGCTGCAGCCTCGGTCAGCAAGACTTCGTGCTGGTTGTGCAAGACAACGGCAACGGCATTCCGATGGAGCTCGACGGCAAGCTCGACCGCGGCCACGGCATGGCCAGCATGAAGCACCGCGCCAAGCAGATGCAGGGCCAGTGCCTGGTGGAGTCGGGCCCAGGCTACGGAACCGTGATCCGGCTCACGCTTCCCCTGGGCACGAGCATGTCGGCATAGGGCCCGAAAGGCCCGTTCGGGCTGACAGGCTGTTACGATGATTTTTGGCTGATCCCCTCAGCGCAACCCGCGAGTCGCCATGAACAAGATCTTGTTGCTTGAAGACCTCCCCGAGATCCGCGCCTGGCTGAAAGCCCTGGCGCTGCAGGTCTTTCCACAGGCCCATGTGTTCGAGGCAGCGCGCGTGCACGATGCGCTGGCGCTCATCACTGCCGAACGCTTCGAAGTGGCCCTGGTCGACCTGGGCCTGCCCGACGGCTCGGGCGTCGACGTGGTGGCCGCCTTGCGCGAGGCCCAGCCCGAAGCACAGTCGGTGGTCGTGACTATCCACGACGATGACGATCACCTGTTCCCCGCGCTGCAGGCCGGCGCCTTCGGCTATCTGCTCAAGGAGCAGCCGCGTGAGCACTTCGTCGAGCAGCTGCAGCGCATCAGCCAGGGCGAGCCGCCCTTGTCGCCATCGATCGCCCGCCGTGTGATCGCCTATTTCGCCAAGCAGAACAAGCCGCACGAGCGCCCGCAGAACCTGCCGCATGTGTCGCTCACCGACCGCGAGAACGAGGTGCTGTTGTGGGTGGCCAAGGGCTTCACGCTGCCCGAGATCGGCGTGCAGCTGAACCTGTCGCGCCACACCATCGCCGACTACGTGAAGCAGATCTACCGCAAGCTCAACGTGAGTTCACGCGCCGAAGCGGCGCTGGAAGCGCAGCGCCTGGGCTTGTTCCGTCGATGATCGAGATGACTGACGGGCGCGCCCGATGATCGGGCGCTTGAGCGGGCTGCTGGCCGAGAAGAATCCTCCGCAGTTGCTGGTCGACGTGAACGGCGTCGGCTACGAAGTCGACGTGCCGATGAGCACGTTTTACAACCTGCCCTCGCTGGGCGAGCGCGTCACGCTGCTCACGCATTTCGTGGTGCGTGAAGACGCGCAGGTGCTGTTCGGCTTTCTCACTGCCGAAGAACGCGCCACCTTCCGCCTGCTGGTCAAGATCTCGGGCGTGGGGCCGCGCACGGCGCTGTCGATTCTCTCGGGGCTGAGCGTGGGCGAGCTGGCGCAGGCGGTGTCGCTGCAAGAGAGCGCGCGCCTGGTCAAGGTGCCGGGCATCGGCAAAAAAACGGCCGAGCGACTGCTGCTCGAGTTGAAGGGCAAGCTCGGCGCCGACCTGTCGGTGCCGGCCAGCGTGGGCAGCGATGCGCAGGCCGACATCCTGCAGGCCTTGGTGGCGCTGGGTTACAGCGACCGCGAGGCGGCCCTGGCATTGAAAAACTTACCGGTCGACATCGGCGTCAGCGACGGCATCAAGCTCGCGCTCAAATCACTCGCCAAGTGATCCCCGTTTGACCTGCTGAACACGCTGCGCAGCGTGCCAACACAGGCGTGCAAAGTCTGCCTACACGTTGCATGGAGTTACCGCCATCCCCCCTCATTTGGCCGGTAGGGAGAAGGGTGCGCTCATAAAATTTGCGGGCACTTTCTGAGCTATCCGCAGGTACATGGCCGATCTGATCAACACACGTCTCTTTGCTCGCGTGGAGCGTTCGCTCCGCAAGCGGCTGAACAACATCAACGTGAAACCGCACCTGATGCGCGCCGCGCTTCACGCTCGCAATGAAGACGAGTTCATGGCCGCAGCCGCACGCCTGCTGATCAACGCGCAGGAACGGCAGGACTGGCTGGCCTCATGGGCTGCGCGCCGCCAAGCCGAAGCCCAAGACACAAGCCCTGTCGAACTGGACACCACGCCGGCCTCGCTGGACGAACCGCTTCATCGCACCTTCGGCATCACCCCGGCGCAACACGATCGCCTGCGCGAGGCCCTGGCCCACGAGCTGGGCCCGATCGCTGACGAACTGCTCGAGAACGAAACCCAGCGTTCCGATTCGGTGGGCGAATTGCTGGACCGCCTGGAGTCGCACATCGGCGGCGAAATGCAGCGTGCACGCTTCCGCGACTCCACCGTGTCGTCGGGGATCCAGCCCGACGCCTGAGAACGTGTGAGCGCCGGCCGCCGAAGCGGCCTTCAGCGTTGGCTCGGCTCACTTCTCGTGCTTCATGTCGTGCTTCATTTCGTGAGCGGCGCCGGCCGCTTCGACATTCACCTGCACCGTCACCTCGCCGGCCTTCTCGAACTTCAGCTTGAGCGGGAACTTGTCTCCCGCCTTGAGCGGCGCCTTCAAGCCGATGAACATGATGTGCAGGCCACCCGGCTTGAGCTCGACCGATTTGCCGGCCGGCACCTCGATGGCGTCGACCTGCCGCATCTTCATCACGTCGCCGTCCATCGCCATGCTGTGCAGTTCGACCGACTTCGACACGTCGGCACTGACCGACAGCAGGCGGTCATCAGCGCCTCCGTTCTGCAGCGACAAGAAGCCACCGCCCGTGGGCTGGCCGGCAACCGTGGCGCGCGCATACGGATGGCCGATGTCGATCGCGCCGAGCTTGAAGGAATGGGCTTGTGCCAGCGCAGCAGCCAGGCCGAGTGCCACGATGGCGAGTGAGCGTTGCAGTGTCATGTGTTTCTCCGTTGACGCGCGTCGTTAGGGGCGGTTGAAATGGGCAAGGCGGCTGACGCGACTCTAGTCGCCGAACTGTAGGCCGGCACGATAGGTACGCTGCCGACAGGGTGGAAGGTTGAAACCGGGGTGGCGCGCCCATCGCATCGATGGGTGCCTCGTTCACAAGTCGAACTTCAGTTCTGCGCTGTAGCTGCGCTGCGGGTAGGGGTGGAAGTTCCAGTACTTGTAGTTGTTCAGGTTGTCGATGCCGAAGGCCACCGACCACTGGCGATCGATCTGGTAGCGCACCCGCACGTCCGTCGTGAAGTACTTGCTGACGCCTTGGTAGCTGTAGCCGTTGACGTCGGCGTTGTTCAGCGTGCGGTACTGCGGGCCGCTGTAGCGTGCGCCGAGCGACGCCGTCCACTGGTTGTCGAACCGGTAGCTCGCAAGCGCCGTCGCGCGCCACTTCGGAATGTTGGGCTGGCGCTTGCCGATCGTGTCGCCCGGCGTCGCGACGAAGCCCTCGTTCTCCTTGATCACCGAATCGGCGTAGGTCACGCTGCCATTGAAGTCCAGGCCCCGCTTCAGCACATCGGTCGCGTTGAATGCCACCTCCAGACCATGGGTCTGGATGCGGGCAACGTTCTGCACCCGGCTGATGTTCTTGTTGGCCGCCGGGTCGAAGGTGGTTTGCGAATACAGCGAATCGTGCGTGTCTTCGGTGAAGAAGGTCAGGCGCAGCATGCCGCGGTCGAAGTCTTTCTCGCCGCTCAGCTCGGTGGTCCAGGAACGCTCGGGCTTGAGGTTCGGGTCGTTGATGTATTGCGAGTTGGTCGTAGAAGTCGCGCCATAGAGTTCGCCAACCGTCGGCATGCGTACGGCACGGCCGGTCGACGCCTTCAGCACCAAGTCAGTCGCCGCCTGATACGACAGAGCCGCCTTCGGTGACAGGTGGTTCTCCGTTCGCGGCGCGTAGGGCAGCGTTGGAATGCTCGCCGAGAACGTGGTCTGTCCGGCATAGGCCTGCCAACGCTCGGCACGCAGACCCATCACCGTCTTCCACGACGGCGCAAACGCCCACGCATCTTGCGCATAGGCGCTGCGCAAACGCGTCTTGCCGCCCACGCCGCTGGCCAGTGCGCCGGCGGCGTCGTTCAGCCAGTTGCCGGGCACATTCGACGTGAGGTACTGCAGCCTGTAGCTGTCTTGCTGAAGGCCGAAATCGACCACGTGTTCGCCCTGCACGCCGCCGGGCCGCCATGTGCCCTTGACGGCGAGGTTGTTCCAACCGGTGCCGTTGCCATCGGACAGTGTGCCGGCGCCGCCGGAGAGGGCGTTGGGCAAGGTGTTGGCGGCGTTGTTCTGGCGCTTCTGATCCTTTTGGTAGTCGTACAGGCTGGCGTCGATCTCCCAGTCCCATTCGCCCTTTGTGTTGCTCTTGACGCTCACCCCGTGCATCACGTGCGTCAGGTCTTCGTTGGTGGCTGCGAAGTCCCCGCCAGTCAGCCCGGCGTAGGTCAGGCCGTTGATGCTGACGGGCCCGCTGTACACGGCTTGGCCGGCTGCATCACGCAGGTACGAGACCGGGCGTCCCTCCGATGTGTTCTGCCACACCCCCAGCACATAGTTCGCACGGATCGTCGGCGTGATGTCGTAGGACAGCTTGGCCTTGAAGTGGTCCTGCTTCGTGTGGTACTCGGTGCCGGTGCCCAGGATGTACCAGGGCTGGTTGGCGTTGTTGGCGTCGAGCACCGCGCCCGTCACGGGGGTTCCGGTGCCACCGGCCGTGCCCGCGCTGACCAGGCGCTGCGCAAACGTCAGCGGCTGCCCATGGCTGTCGCTGTGGTTGAAGTTTAAGAGCCACGCGAAGTCGCCACTCCTGTTGCCCACCGAGGCGCTGGTTTCCCAGGCGCGGTAAGTCGCATCGGTGTTGTAGAGCTCGAACGGCTGGCTGCTGTAGCCCGTCTTGGCATGCGCCTCGAACCCCTTGGGCATGCCGGTCGTGAAGACCACCACCGCGCCCACCGAGTTGCCGGGATACGCCGCTGAGAACGGCCCGTACATCACGTCGACGCGCTCGATCTCTTCGGGCGTGACCATGCTCCAGCGTGGCGGAAAGCTCAGGCCGCCGACCCCGTTGCCAAGGTAGTTGGACAGCAGGATGCCGTCGCCATACACGGCAGAACGTGCGCTGTTGCCGGTGCCCGAGGCGCGGCTGGACAGGATGGCGTGGTTGTAGTCGCCGATGTAGCGCTTGCGTACCAACAGGCTGGGCAGGTACTTCAGCGCGTCTTCGCTGTCGGTGGCATTGACGGTGCGCTCGATCTGCTCACGCGTGATGCCTTCCATCGTGGCCGGTATCTGCGTCGGCAACGAGGTCGGCTGGCTGCCGGTGATGGTGACCATGCCGAGCGCCTTGACGGGCACGTTGTCGGGCGCCTCCGCGCTGGCCGGCGGGGCGGGCTGCGCATGCAATCCGGGAGAGAACGGAAAGGCCGCGGCCAAGGCAAGTGCGAGGCGGCAGCGCTGCTGCCTCGCCGGGTTGAAGCTGAACATGACGATGAATCCTGAACGGACGCGGCAGAGCCGCAGTCCTTGGCAAAGGGCTGGCTGCGCGCGGTCTGTCAGGGGGACAGCCATCGGCGAGCCGACAACAATGTGTTCAGGCGGCCGTCGGTGGGCCGTGCTTGAGCCGTGCGACCCAGGTCGCGCAGGCGTCGGGCGCCTGGGACGAGGGGTGGGAGATCGGTGCCGGAGCCGCGCGCCCGGCCACGGGAACGGCCAGCGCTTCGGCCTCGGGCGCTGCCAGCGCCATCAACGCATTCAGCGCGCAATGGTCGCCTTGGTGCGCCGTGCCATGGTCAGAGTCGGGCTGCGAGCTGCTGCCATCCACCGCCACCGTGGCCACGCCGTAGACGGTGCAGACCTCGACCAGCGTCTTGCCCTGCGCATGCGCCGAGGCGCTGGCCAGCAGAGGCACCGCCGCCTTGAGCAGCAAGGCGCACATCGCCACCCAGATCGCGAGGCGATGGGTGAAACGGCTGGGCCGGGTGCGGGCGTTCATGAGCCGACCATTGTGCCGCGGCCATTCGAGGCGCATGCACATAATGGCAACCATGAGTATTCAGACCGATGAGTTCGAGCCTGCCAAGCGGGTAGTAAGTGCCGCGCCGACCTCCCCCAACGAGGAAGCCATCGAGCGTGCCTTGCGCCCCAAGGGCCTGGCGGAGTACGTGGGCCAGACCAAGGCGCGCGAGCAGCTCGAGATCTTCATCGGCGCCGCCAAGATGCGCAGCGAGGCGATGGACCATGTGCTGCTGTTCGGCCCGCCGGGCCTCGGCAAGACCACGCTCAGCCACATCATCGCCAACGAGCTGGGCGTGAACCTGCGCCAGACCTCGGGCCCAGTGCTCGAGAAGCCGAAGGACCTGGCCGCCATCCTCACCAACCTCGAGCGCAACGACGTGCTCTTCATCGACGAGATTCACCGCCTCTCGCCGGTGGTCGAAGAAATCCTCTACCCCGCGCTGGAGGACTACCAGATCGACATCATGATCGGCGACGGCCCCGCGGCCCGCTCGATCAAGCTCGACCTGCAGCCCTTCACGCTGGTCGGCGCCACCACCCGCGCCGGCATGCTGACCAACCCGCTTCGCGACCGCTTCGGCATCGTCGCGCGGCTCGAGTTCTACACCGCGGACGAACTCGCGCGCATCGTGCACCGCTCGGCCGGCCTGCTCAACGTACCCACCGACACCGAAGGCGCCTACGAGGTCGCACGCCGCTCGCGCGGCACGCCCCGCATCGCCAACCGGCTGCTGCGCCGCGTGCGCGACTACGCCGACGTGAAGGCCGACGGCCGCATCAACAAGGCCCTGGCCGACAAGGCGCTCAAGATGCTCGACGTCGACCCGCAAGGCTTCGACGTGATGGACCGCAAGCTGCTCGAAGCCGTGATCCACCGCTTCGACGGCGGCCCCGTCGGCCTCGACAACGTGGCTGCCGCCATCGGCGAAGAACGCGACACCATCGAAGACGTGATCGAGCCCTACCTCATTCAGCAAGGCTTTCTGCAGCGCACGCCACGCGGCCGCATCGCCACCCTCGCCGCATACCGCCACCTGGGCGTGACACCCCCCAAGACGACCGGCGCCGACCTGTTCGACGCATAGAGACGTCAACCGCCAGACGCGCGAGCGCAGCAACGCGCACCATCAAGCAACGCCCAAGGCACGGGTCTCCCGGGCCAATGGGTGGCGCCCCTCGGGGGCAGGAGCGAAAGCGACTGGGGGGCTACATCAAGTCTTCGACGACGAGCCAGTGGTACTTGACCGCGCTGCGCGCGCCGAAGCGCCGAGCCACCTCGGCCACGCGCTCGGTGTGCGGTGCGTCGGGCGCGTAGACCAGCAGCCAGCTGCAGCCTTCTTGCGCCAGCGCCTGGTAGCGCCGCATCAAGGTCACCTCGTAACCGAAGCCCGATAACTCGCTGGCGCGAGCCAGCATGTGCTCCATCTGATCGCGCTCCTCTTCGGCGCTGTAGTGCAGCACGTCTTCGTCGTCGAACCCGATGTGGCGCAGGGCCCCGGTCGCTTCGAGCGCCAATGCTTCGCTGGGCAGCGCCAGCAGCACGTGACCTACCGGTTTGTAGGTGCCGAGCGACTGGGGAGAGTCGCTCTTCGTCATCCGCTTGATCGCCATGGAGACCTCCTGACCAAAAGGGAATGAACGCCTTTCAGTCTAGGCCGGCCGTTGCCCATGTCAATCGGCAGTCTCTGCCCCGCGCTCACCTGGCCGACACCTCGGCACACCTCAGGTGATCGCAGGGGCTTCCATCGCATTCACGAAGTTGCCACACCTGCGGCCTACGCTGACATCGCCGCATCGGTTCGCCTCGTACTGAGCGGCGCACGCCCGCCCGCGGTTCAGCCGCGCGCCTCCCCTCACACGACCCGGAGATCCCCGATGCAAGCACTTAATCGGTCGCTGCGCCTTGTCGCCGCGATCCTGCTCGCCCACGCCTTGTCCGCCTGCGGCGGCTCTGACGAAGGAGCCACGGCTTCGAGCCAGCGCCAACGCACCGCAACCAGCGCCGCGGCCTCGTCACCGACAGCGGCCAGCAAGGCCGACCCCGAAGTCCGCTTCGCCCCGTGACCCGAAGGACGACACGATGACTTCACGCCGCCGCTTCATCAAAGGCTCTGCCACCGCGGGCATTGCCGCTGCCACCTACGCGGGCTTTCCGCCCAGCATCCGCCGTGCGCTCGCCATCCCTGCGTACCACGAGACCGGGACCATCCAGGACGTCAAACACGTGGTCATCCTGATGCAGGAGAACCGCTCGTTCGACCAATACTTCGGCACGCTCAAGGGCGTGCGCGGCTTCGGTGACCGCTTCACCATCCCGCTGCCCGGTGGACGAAAGGTCTGGCAGCAAAACGATGCCAACGGCCAACCCGTGCTGCCCTATCACCTCGACGGCAGCACCGGCAACGCGCAGCGCAACACCGGCACGCCGCACAGCTGGAACGATGGCCAGAACGCCTGGGACGGCGGCCGCATCGAGCAGTGGGTACGCTACAAGACGCCGGCCTCGATGAGCTACTTCAAGGAGGCCGAGCTGCCCTTCCAGTTCGCGCTCGCCAATGCCTTCACGCTGTGCGACGCGTACCACTGCAGCATGCACACCGGCACCAACTCCAACCGCATGTTCATGTGGACCGGCACCAACGGCCCCACCGGCGCCGGCGTGGCGAGCGTCAACAACGAGTGGGACAGCATCGACAAGCCCACCCTCGGCTACAGCTGGAAGACCTACCCCGAGCGCCTGCAAGAGGCCAAGGTGAGCTGGATCGTCTACCAGAACATGCCCGACAACTTCGGCGACAACCCGCTCGCCGGCTTCAAGCAATACCGTCAAGCGAACGAGGCCTCGGGCAAGCCGGTGAGCAACGATGCGCTGTCGCCCGCCTATGACCCGGCCAGCGACGACACCGGCAATCCGCTCTACAAGGGCATCGCCAACACCATGCCCGGCACCTTGGGCGACGCGAACAGCTACTTCGAACGCTTCCGCCAGGACATCAAGAACGGCAGGCTGCCGCAGGTGTCGTTCCTCATCGCACCGGCCACGTACTCGGAGCACCCCGGTCCGTCGAGCCCGGTGCAAGGCGCCTGGTACATCCAGGAGACGCTGAATGCGCTGACCGCCGTGCCCGAGGTGTGGAGCAAGACGGTGCTGCTCGTCAACTTCGACGAGAACGACGGCTACTTCGACCACGTGCCCTCGCCGTCCGCCCCGTCGATCAACCCCGACGGCACGCCGGCCGGCAAGACCACGCTGCGCGAGAGTGATGTGTCCTTCGAGCGCTTCAACCACCCCAACCCGCCCGGCACCACCGACCAGCCGCAGCCCGATGGCCGCGTCTATGGCCCGGGCGTGCGCGTGCCGCTGTACGTGATCTCGCCGTGGAGCCGCGGTGGCTGGGTGAACTCGCAGGTGTTCGATCACACCTCGATCCTTCGCTTTCTGGAGAAGCGTTTCGGCGTGAAGGAGCCGAACATCAGCCGCTACCGCCGCGCGGTGTGCGGCGACCTCACGACTGCATTCAACTTCGAGCGGCCCAACAACGAGGTGTTGCCGACACTGCAAGGCCGCAAGACGATCGGCCAGGCCGATGCGCTGCGTGCCGCGCAGGAGCAGTTGCCGAAGATCGTGCCACCCGCCAACCCGGTGCTGCCAGTGCAGGCCACTGGCGTGCGGCCCTCACGCGCCCTGCCCTACGAGCTGCACGTGAGCTCGCGCTGCAACGTGACGCAAGGCAAGGTGAAGTTGATCTTCGCGAACAGTGGCGACGCCGCCGGCGTGTTCCACGTCTACGACAAGCTGCACCTCGACCGCCTGCCGCGCCGCTACATGGTCGAACCCAACGAGCGACTCGATGACGACTGGTCCGCGATGGCGGACAACGGCGGCCTCTACGACCTGTGGGTGCTCGGGCCCAACGGCTTCCACCGCCACTTCAAGGGCGATTTGAACCGCTTGCGCGCACGCGACGCGGCCGAGCCTGAGATCCGAACCGGCTACCACCGCCGTCGAGGCGAAGTGCACCTGCAGCTGCGCAACGAGGGCGAGCGCGCGTGCGTGTTCACGATCAAGCCGCTGGCCTACCGCAACGAGGCTCCGAAGACCGTGCGCGTGAAAGGCGGCGACGAGGAGACGCTGCACTGGGCCATCGATGACAGCGGCTTCTGGTACGACTTCGCGGTGACCTGCGATGCTGACCCGGCCTACTACCGCCGCTTCGCCGGCCGGGTCGAGACCGGCCGCCATTCGGTCAGCGACCCTGCGATGGGAACGGCGTCGTAGCTGCCTGTTCGGGCGCGTGGGCCGAGGCTTCAGTGACTCGGCCCACTGCCCACAGGCCGGCCACGATGCCGAGCGCACCCAAGGCCTGCTGAGGCAGGCTCATGCGGTGCGCGTTCCACAGCAGCAGCGAGGTGGCGACGAGCAACGCCACGAACAGGCCGATGGCCAGCCACTGCGCGGTGGCCGACATCGGCGGGTCGTAGCGTTCCACGCGCGCGATGTCGAACGCCGGCTTGGGGAAGCGCGCCGCCACGTCGGCCGGCCGCCAGCCCGGGTGCATGAACCACACGCGCAGCTTGTCGCCCCAGCTCGCGGCGTGCCACGAGTCCTTGAAAAGATCTGCGTAGTACTGCAGGTTGGCCCACACCGGGTTCCAGCTGCGCAAGGGGCCGCGCGTGCCGTAGACGATCATCTCGCCCTCAGGGCCGTCTTCCTCGATGAAGCTGCCGAACAGGCGGTCCCACACGATGAAGATGCCGCCGTAGTTCTTGTCGAGGTACTTGTCGTTCACGGCGTGGTGCACGCGGTGGTTGCTCGGCGCGCAGAACCAGCGGTCGAACCAGCCGAGCTTGCCGATCTGCTGCGTGTGCACCCAGTACTGGTAGAGCAGGTCGACGAGCGCCACCACACCGAACACCAGCGGCGGAAAGCCCAGCACCGCCATCGGCAGGTAGAACAGCCAGCCGCCGACCCAGCCGCTGCCGGTCTGGCGCAAGGCGGTGCTGAGGTTGTAGTCCTCGCTCTGGTGGTGCACCACGTGGGCAGCCCAGAAAAGCGCCACCGTGTGGCCGAAGCGGTGGTGCCAGTAGTACAGGAGGTCGTAGAACACGAGCCCCACAAGCCACACCCACAGCGCGTTGGCGGGCAGCTGCCACAGCGACGCATGCTCGAACACCAGCACGTACAGCCACACGGTGAACAGCGCGCTGAACAGGCCGACGATCTGGCTCATGATGCCCAGGCCGATGCTGTTGAGCGCGTCGTTGAGCCGGTAGGTGTTGCGGCCGCGCCTGAGGCCGACGAGAAACTCGATGCCGATCAGCAGCAGGAAGACCGGCGTGGCGAGAACGATGATTTGCGGGCCTGTCATGGCCGCCATGTTCGCCCGTGGCCCCGCCCCCGCACAGAGGGCGAGTCCCTCTTGTCAAATGCCGGTCGGCTCGTTCAGCCCGAATTCAGCCCGAATTCACCCCGGTACCCAGTCCGACGGGAAGCGCCAGAAGTCCTTCAGCAGGTAGTTCATCGGCACGCCGAGCACCCGGTTCTTGGGCGGAATGGGCTGGCCGAACCAGCGCTCGTAGATGGCTTGGGCCTCGCGCGTGTTGATGAGGCTGCGCATCTCGTCGTCGACGATCTTCTTGAACTCGGGGTCGTCCTTGCTGAGCATGATGGCCAGCGCCTCGATGGTCAGGAACTTGCCCACGACCTTCAGCTTGCTCGGGTCGGGCCGACCTGAGATCAGGCCGTACAGCTGCACGTCGTCCATCGCGAAGCCGTCGGCAGCCCCGCTCTCGACCATCTCGACCGCCTTGGCGTTGTCCGGCACCTCGAGGATGCGGATGCCCAGCAGGCGGTCGCGGTTGGCGCTGTCGATCGCCTTCAGCGGCGTGGCACCCTTCGTGGAGACAAGGTTCTTGCCCTCGAACATCGGCAGGTCTTCGATCGGGCTCGTCGACCGCACCATGTACCGCGTGCCGGTGATGTAGTGCGGGATGGTGAAGGCGACCTTCTGGCGGCGCTCGGCGTTGTTGGTGGTGGAGCCGCATTCGAGGTCGGCCTTGCCATCGGCCACCGCCGCAATACGCGTCGCAGGCGTCACGGCAAGAAACTCCGTCGCGATGGTCTTCATCTCGAGCTTCTTGCGCACGCCCTCGGTCAACCGCTTGCACAGGTCGATGGCGTACCCCACCGGTTTCGCGTCGGCATCGAGGTAGGAGAACGGCACCGAAGACTCGCGGTACGCCAGCACGATGCGGCCGCTCTGCTTGATGCGATCGAGCACGGGCCCTGCATGCGCGGGCAGGGCCGCTGCGAGCAGCAGCAACACGCCGGCGCAAATTCGGACGACCGGGGTGAAGGGGGTATTCATGTGTGTGGCGATTGCGCGGGCATCGAACCCGGCGAATCGGATCTGTGGACCAGAGCTTCATCCTATGGACGCGGCCCCCACGGGTACTGATCGTTCCATGACGAAACTCAGACGCAGCTGCACCCGCCACTCGAGTGACACCTCGACGTGAGATTTCCCACGGGTGCCCGGCCAAGCCCGCCGATGTGGCCGCCGGAAGTTCAGCGCCCCGCGTCAAACCAGGCAGCCGCGCGCGTCGACGGGCCACACGGCCTCGACCACGCCATCGCTCAAACCACCGCGCACCGCCACGTAGTGGTCGTGCAGGTTGACCGTCGGGTCGCAGTGGCCCGGTACCAACCACACGGTGTCGCCCAGCTCCGGCAAGGCATCGCGTGCCGCATGAAGAATGCCGTGCTCGTCGCCGCCATTGCTGAAGCTCAGATCGCGCTGCCACACCCGCGGCAGGCCGCTGTCGATGGAATGGCACTTGTGGCCGGCGTCGATCACCGCGTGCGACTCGTCGCGGCTCACCACCTGGCTCTTGATGAAGAGCGCGTGCTCGAAGATGGGTGCGCCGGGAGTCGGCTCGTTGCTGCCGTAGTCCGCGTCCATGAAGAGGTAGCTGCCGGCCTGCAACTCACCGTAGACACCGCTGGCGGCTTCGAACACAAAGCTGCCAGTGCCAGCGCCGGTGACCAGCGGGCACGGGATGCCCGCCTCGGCGAGCCCAGCTTGGGCGATGCGCACCCAGGCCACGGTTTGCGCGATGGCAGCTTCGCGCTCTGCTGTCGTCCGCAGGTGCTGTGCGCGGCCGTGGTATGCCTGCAGTCCAGCGAAACGCAGGCCGTGCGCCACCACCTGCTGCGCCAGCGTGGCGGCGTCAGCTGGCTTGATGCCGCAGCGGCCCTGGCCGACGTCGATCTCGACGAACACGTTGATAGGGTGGCCGCTGGCCTTCACGGCCGCTGCCAATCGCGACACGCCAAGTGCCGAGTCGACGGCGATCGCCAGCGTCACCCTGCCGGCGAGTGCGGTCACGCGTGCGAGCTTGGCGGGCTCGATGACCTCGTTGCTGATGTAGATGTCGTTCACGCCGACGGCTGCCAGCGCTTCGGCTTCCGACAGCTTCTGCACGCACACGCCCACCGCACCGGCCGCCATCTGCAGCTTCGCGATGTGGCCGCTCTTGTGCATCTTGGCGTGCGGGCGCAGTCGCAGGTCTCTGTCGCGGGCGAACTCGGCCAGTCGCGCGAGGTTGCGCTCCATCGCGTCGAGGTCGATCACCAGCGCCGGCGTCAGCACCGACGCGACAGAGTCCCCCGGCCGCGCGCTCATGCGGCGCTTCCCACCCGGTCGTTGCTTTCGTCCAGCGCGCCGCCTTCGAGGTGCGAGGTATCGCTCCAGCCGATGAGCGTGAAGCCGCCCGGCGTGTGGAGCAAGCGGTTGATGCTTGCATTGCCCAGCAGCCACGAGCGCGGGGCCGCCAGGTCGAGGCGCGATGCGGCCCGGTACAGGCAGTCCATCACCCCGCCGTGCGAGATCACCGCGATGGTCTCGCCCGGGTGGGCGGCGGCCAGGCGAGTGGCCACGGCCACGCAGCGGTCGTAGAAGACGCGGATCGATTCGCCCGCGCCGCGCGGTGCGAATTCGGGGTCGCGCTTGCGCCAGCGTTCGGCTTCCTCCGGCCAGCGCTCGGCAATCTCCTGGTAGGTGAACCCTTCGAATTCGCCGAAGCCGCGCTCGCGCAGGCCGGTGTCGCTGACGATCGGCACACCGGTCGCGCGCGAGATCGCCTCGGCGGTCTGGTAGGCGCGCATCAGGTCACTCGAATAGATCGCGGTGATGCCCTCTTCGGCCACGGCCGCAGCGACGCGGCTCGCCTGCCAGAGGCCCTTGTCGTTGAGCGGAATGTCGAGATGGCCCTGGATGCGGGTATCGACGTTCCAGGCGGTCTCTCCGTGGCGGATGGCCAGGACACGTGTCGGCTCGTCCATCAGACCGGCCGGCACGAGGCCGCCTCCAAGACAGCCCGCATCCTCTGCGAAACGCAGGCGCAATACGAAGAACGCGCAGCCATCAGATCAGGCGGCGATTCAGTGTGTACGTGCCTGAGTGGGTCGCCTCGGCCAGAACGTGCTTGGCAACGGCTTCACGGACCTGCGGGCCGGTGAAGGCGCCATCCACCGCCACGCGCGGCACGCTCAGCGCGTAGAGCGTGAACACGTAGTGGTGGATCAGCGAATCGTTGAAGGGCGGAAACGGGCCGTCGTAGCCGAAATACTGGCCGGCGTTGGCCGGGTCACCGGCGAACCAGCCGGTGTAGTCGTTGAGGCCGTGGCGCGCGCCGTGCAAGGTGTCGGGGCCGGATTTGCCGTGCGGTGTGAAGCCGCGGCTGAACTCGCCTTCGCTCAGTTGCTGCAGGCTAGCCGGCAGGTCGACCATCACCCAGTGGAAGAAGTCAGTGCGCGGCAAGTCGCTCGGGACCTCGCGGTCGGGCTTGTTCACGTCGTCAGCGCGTGTGGGCACGTCAACGTCGTGGCAGATCAGCGCGAACGACTGTGTGCCGGCCGGTACCTCGCTCCACGCGAGGTGCGGGCTGAGGTTGTCGGAAAAGGTGACGCCGTTGGCCACGTCGGGCTTGCCGGCGGCATAGCGGGTGGGAATGCGTTCGCCGTTGGGCCAGCTGTCGCTCCAGAGTTTCATGGGCTTGCCTCCCGAGTTTGTTGTCATACGCCCCAGACGATGCTTTCACCCGCGGCGTGCGAGCGCTTCATCATCTCGAGCAGCGGCCAGGCGCGCTGGCGCAGCGTCACGCCGTCGCCCTTGCCCGGCTTGGGCTCGTCGTCCTTCTCCGTGTCGGGCTTGCGGGCGGCTTCATCGGCCGCAACCGCCTGCTCGATGGCCCTCATCGCTGCGGGCATGGACGAGCTCTCGATGATGCCCTTCGGCCCCGGCTCCTTGCCGATGATGCGCAGCACGGCGTCGCCTCCGGGCCCCATCATGATCACGTCACCTGCCGCTTTTGACTTGAACTTGTAGATCATCGGTACATGTACTCGCGGTTGAACGGAAACCGCGATTGTGCGCCTCGCATCGGGCCACAGCTCACGTCACCACTCGGTCGGGAAGCGAGCATCTGGAACAGCGAGATCCAGCCTTGCTCGAAGCTCATCGCGCTGCCGGCGAGGTAGAGGCGATACGCCCGCACCACCGCCTCGCTGGTGACGCGGCGCGCCTGCGCCAGCTGCGCTTCGAGCCGGTCGCTCCAGCCCCACAGCGTGCGGGCGTAGTGCGGGCGCAGGTTCTCGGTGTCGACCGGCTCGAGCGCGGCCTCGCTCATCACCCTGAGCACGTGCGACACGTGCATCAGCTCGCCGCCCGGGAAGATGTAGCGCTCGATGAAGTCGCCCATGCCGGCACCGAGCGGGTCGTTGCGCGTGTTGCCGGCCGTGATGCCGTGGTTCATCAGCAGCCCGCCGGGTTTGAGCAGGCGGCGGATCTTGTTGAAGTAGACCGGCAGCTGCGCCTGGCCCACGTGCTCGAACATACCCACCGAGGCAATGCTGTCGTAGGGCTCGTCTTCGGGCAGGTCACGGTAATCGCGCAGGCTCATGGTCACGCGACCGCGCAGGCCGCGTTCTTCGATCAGGCGGTTCACGTGAGCGTGCTGGTTCTTCGACAGCGTGATGCCGTCGGCCCGCACGCCGTAGTGCTCGGCGGCCCACAGCAGCAGCCCGCCCCAGCCGGCGCCGATGTCGAGAAAGCGCTCGCCTTCGCGCAGCATCAGCTTCTTGCAGATGTGATCGAGCTTGGCGGCCTGTGCGCCTTCGAGCGTCATGTTGGCGCCGCGCCAGTAGGCGCAGGAGTAGACCTTGCGCTCGTCGAGCCACAGGTCGTAAAACGCATCGGAGACGTCGTAGTGGAACTGGATCTGCTTCGCGTCCGCCTCCACGTGGTGGTGCGCACGCGATCGCGCCGCCTTCACGATGTGCCGCCACCAGGCGATCGGTAAGGCCGCATCTCCGGAGATGGGCTCGTCACCAGCGACCTGCGCCGTCACGTGCATCAGGTCGCGCATGCTGCCTTCGAAGTCGAGCTTGCCCTCGACGTAGTCTTGCGCCACGCGCCCGACCTGGCCGGTGGCGATGTGCCCCAGCGGCGCGAGGTCATGCAGGCGCAGCGTCACGGTGGGCTGTGCGCTGCCCAATCGGCGTCCTCCCGGCAACACCACCGCCAGCGGCACGCCCTGGGGTGCCAGTCGCTCTTCCAGTGCTCGTTCGATTGCTTGCATCGTCCATCACCTCGCATCCAGGTCCGTCGATTGAAAAAATCGTATGAGAATCAGCCCACCATCACAGCCTCCGGGGATATTCATGAAATGGCTTCGTTTCGGCGCCGAGGGGCGTGAGCGAGTGGGCGCGCTCGACGCTCAAGGCGCACTGCGCGATCTCTCCGGTGCCGTGCCGCACCTTGACCTGCCCACGCTGGGCCGAGTCGGTCTGCAGCGGCTGAACCGCCTCGACCCGGCCGATTTCCCACGCGTGAAAGGGCAGCCGCGACTCGGTGTGCCTTTCACTGGCATTAGCAAATTCATTGCCATCGGCCTGAACTACGCGGACCACGCGGCGGAATCCGGCCTGCCGATCCCGAACGAACCCATCGTTTTCATGAAGGCGACGAGCTGCATCACCGGCCCGAACGACGAGGTGCAATTGCCGCCCGGCAGCGTGAAGACCGACTGGGAGGTCGAACTCGGCGTAGTGATCTCGCACACCGCGCGCCACATCAGCGAGCAAGACGCGCTGAAGCACGTGGCCGGCTACTGCATCGTCAACGACGTGTCGGAGCGTGAGTACCAGCTCGAGCGCGGCGGCACCTGGGACAAGGGCAAGGGCTGCGACACCTTCGGCCCCATCGGCCCGTGGCTGGTCACGCCCCACGAGGTGCCCGACCCGCAGGCCCTCGGCATGTGGCTCGACGTGAACGGCGAGCCACGCCAGCGCGGCAACACCTCGACCATGATCTTCGGCGTGGCGCGGATCGTGAGCTACGTGAGCCGCTTCATGACGCTGCTGCCGGGCGACGTGATCTGCACCGGCACACCGCCCGGCGTGGGCATGGGCATGAAGCCGCCGCAGTTCCTGAAGCCAGGCGACGTGATGTCGCTGGGCATCGAGGGCCTGGGCGTGCAAAGGCAAACGGTGCGGTAACTCTTTCCAAGATCGGCATGCCGATCGTTCAGCCGCGATTCACTTCTGAATCAAGCGCACCGGTTTCTTGCCGGGATGCGGTGCGTCCAGGCGGCTTTCGAAGCTCGATGCGTCGAGCGCCGGGGCGTACAGGAATCCCTGGAACTCGTCGCAGCCGGCGTCGAGCAGGAACTGCCGCTGCGGCTCGGTCTCCACGCCCTCGGCGATCACGCGCAGGTTGAGCGCGCGGCCGAGCTGGATGATGGCGTTGACGATGGCCACGTCGCTCGCGTCTTCGGGCAGCTGGCTCACGAAGCTGCGGTCGATCTTCAGCCGCCCGATCGGAAAGCGCTTGAGGTAGCCCAGGCTCGAGTAGCCGGTGCCGAAGTCATCGATCGCCAGCAGCACGCCGAGCTCGGCCAGCGCCTGCAGGCGGTGCAGCGCGTCCTCCGCGTCGTGGAGCAGGATCGACTCGGTGAGCTCCAGCTCGAGCAATCGCGGCGGCAGGTCGGCGGCCTTGAGTTCGCGCGCCACGCGTTCGGCGAAATCGGGCTGCTGGAACTGCAGCGCCGACACGTTGATCGACACCGGCATCGGCAACCCGTTGGCGCGCCAGACCGCCGCCTGCTTCACAGCCTGCGCCAGCACCCAGTCGCCGATGGCGATGATGAAACCGCTCTCCTCCGCCACCGGGATGAACTCGTTCGGCGACATCTCGCCCAGCACCGGGTCACGCCAGCGGATCAGCGCCTCGGCACCGACCACGGCCCCGGTCTTCAGGTTGATCTGCGGCTGGTAGTGCAGGCGGAACAGGCCGCTGACGAGCGCCTGGCGCATCGCATGGTCGAGCTTCATGTGCGAACGCTGCCCCACGTCGCTGCGCGCCTGGTGGAAGCGGAAGCTGGCGCGGCCGGATTCCTTCACGCGGTGCATGGCCGCGTCGGCCCGCCGCATCAGCGCATCGGGCGTGTCGCCATCGGCCGGGCCGAGGGCCACGCCGATGCTGCAGGTCACGGTGAAGCTGAGCGAATCGATGTCGAACGGCCGCCCGATCGCATCGAGCACGCGGCGCGCGGTGGCTTCGGCACCGGCCGCGTCGACCTGGTGAACGAGCAGCACGAACTCGTCAGCACCCAGGCGCGCCACAGTGTCCACATTGCGCAGGCAGGACTTGATGCGCTCGGTCACTTCGAGGAGCACGCGGTCGCCCAAGCCAAGGCCCAGCGCGTCGTTCACCTGCTTGAAACGGTCGAGATTGAGCACCATCAGCGCAAACGGCTGGCCGTTGCGCTGCGCCATGGCCAGCGCGAACTCCACGCGGTCGGCCAGCATGCGGCGGTTGGGCAGGCCCGTGAGCCCATCGGTGTGCGACAGCTCCTCGATGCGCTGCTTCGCGGCCAGCTTCTCGCTGATGTCGCGAAACGAGAACACGCGGCCGACCGGCTGGCCACGGCTGCACTGCGGCAGCGTCACGCGCTCGATCACCTTGCCCGAATGCAGCGTCAGCACGTCGGTCGTCTGCAGCAGCGCGGCATTCATGATGGCGTTCAGGCGGCGGGTGTAGTCGTCGCCTTCGCCGCCCTGTGAGACCACGCTGCGGCGCATCCAGTCCTGCACGGCCTTGTCGTCGCGCTGCTGGAGCAGCTCTTCCGGCAGGCTCCACAGCGCAGCGAAGCGGCGGTTGAAGTTGCGGATGGCGCCGCCCAGGTCGGTGACCAGAATGCCGTCGGCGCTCGATTCGAGCGTGGCCTGCATCTCGGCCACGCGCGCTTCGAGCTCGTCTTCGGTGGCGCGTTGGCGGCTCAGGTCGCGCAGCGTCACCACCAGCATGTCGCCGGAGCCGAGCCGGCTCACCCGCCGCGTGACAGGCACGATGGCACCATCGAAGCGGCGCACCACGGTGTCGGACAAGATGGCATCCGTCAGCCCGGCCGCCACTTCGTTCCAGAACACGATGTCTTCACCAGTGGCGCTCAGGTCGGCAGCGGCGCGGCCGCGCAGCGACCAGGCGTCGACGCCCAGCAGTGTGCCCGCGGCGGTGTTCGCGGCCGTGATGCGCAGGCTCTTGTGATGGACCAGCCAGACCGGGTCGAGCAGGCCTTCAATCAGTGCCGACCAGTGTTCGAGCGCGGCCGATTCCGCCGCCTCGCTCACGCCGCGGTCTCCAGCGGCGACAGCTCAGGCTCGAAAAAGTACGCCACGCGCAAGCGCGGCGACAGGTATTCCATCGATTCGGGCGGCAGCTGCTGCGGCTTCAGGCTGCGGCGGATGCCCAGGCGCGGGTCGTATTCCAGGTTGAGCAACAGCGCCTCGTCGCGCGGCACGCGGGGCTCGTGCACCATCACGCGCGGCTTCAGCGGCCGGGCGGAATTGACCGACACCACCATCGCATAGCGATCGTCGGTGAGCTGCACCACCGAACCCGGCGGGTACACGCCCATCATCTTGATGAAGGCCCCGAGGATGGCCGTGTCGTAGCGGTTCTTGCCCTGAGCGAACAGCAGCGACAGCGCTTCGTGCGGCGTGAGCGCGCGCGAGGGCACGTTCGGGTTGCACATGTTGTCGTAGCGGTTGACCAGCGAGACGATGCGCGCGGCGGTGGTCATGCGGTCGCTGTTGAGCTTGAGCGGGAAGCCGCTGCCGTCGGCATGCTCGTGGTGCTGCGCGATGACCAGCGTGGCACCCGGCTTCAGGCTCATCTTCTTGGCCAGCGTGACGCCGTGCGACACGTGCTCCTGGTAGAACTGGGTCTCGGCCGGCGTGAAGTGCTCTTCGCGGTGGCGCACGCGGTCGGGCAGCTCGATCTTGCCGATGTCGTGCAGCATCGCGCCGACACCCAGGTCGAGCAGCTCGGCAGCCGACAGGCCGAAGGTCCGGCCCATCAGCAGCGAAATCACCGCCACGTTGATGGAGTGCAGCGAAGCCTTGTCGCCCGCACCTTCGGTGAGCAGGCGAATGCACATCTCCTGCTGCGCAATCATCTTGTCGACGAAGGCCTGGGCCAGCGCCTCGGTCTGCTCGCGGGCCTGCTGGGGCTTGGCCGGCACCAGCTCGACGGCCTGCTTGCAGGCGCGTGTGGCTTCGGCGAACTGTTGCTCGCACACCTGCAAAGCAGAGCGCTGTGCTGTCAGCGCCTCGCGCCGCAGGCGCCGTTCGGCGGCTTCGGGCGTTTCGACAGGTGGTGTAGGCACGGGTGCAGCAGCCGCCTTGGCATCGACCGATGCGGCGGCGGGTGTCAGCGATTCGATGGCGGTCTGGTCGCTCTTGTCGGGGCTCCAGCGCACGCGCTGCTTGCCCAGAGAGCGGATGGTGGCAATCTGCGCCGCGGAGCCGATCTTGAAGCTGCTCAGCGGAAACGGATGCGACATCCAGCCACCGTCGAGGTGAACGAACATGCCGATGCGCAGTTGCGCAACGTCGATCAGCGGTGGGTTTGATACTTCTTTCATGACGACGGTAGCGCGCGGGCTCCGTGAGCCTGCAGCTTATGAAGCTTTTCGGCGGCCTCTCCCTGTTACTTGAACCGATTATGTTCAGCCCCCGGGCCAGCACACCTGCTACATCTGACAGTAGCGCGCTGCCCGTCGAGGGTTGTGTGACGGATTGCGCACGACCTGCCAACCGTTACGAACGGCCACGAGCCGGTCTGGCCAGGGCCCGGTCTACGCGGGCGATGTCTCGGCCTGCGCGGCCACGGCATGCAGGGCCTCTGTCTTTGCCATCAGCGCGTCGAACTCGGCAATCGGCACGGCCTTGCTGAACAGGAAGCCCTGGTAGGTCTCGCAGCCCAGCCCCTGCAGGAACTGCCGCTGCTCCTGGGTTTCGACGCCTTCGGCGATCACCGCCAGCCCGAGATCGCGCCCGAGGCTGACCACCGTGTGGGCGATCGCCGCCTCCTTGGGTGAATTGAGCATGCTGCGCACGAAGGACTGGTCGATCTTCAGCAGGTCGAGCGGCAGCCGGCGCAAGTAGCTGAGCGACGAGAACCCGGTGCCGAAGTCGTCAAGCGAGAAGCCGATGCCGCGCGCCTTGAGCGCCGTCATCTTGGCGATGATGTCTTCCACGTCGTGGGCCAGCATGCTTTCGGTGAGCTCCAGTTTGAGCTGGAACGGGTCGATGCCCGACTGTTCGACGCACGCCAGCACACCCGCCACGAAATCAGCCTGAGCAAACTGCGACGCACTCACGTTGACCGCCAGCGACAGCCGCGCCGACTCGGGCCGACGCTGCCAGCTGGCCAGCTGGGCACAGGCCGAGCGCATCACCCAGTCGCCCAGCGGCAGCATCAGCCCACTGCGCTCTGCGAGCGGAATGAATTCACCGGGCGACACCATGCCCCGCCGCGGGTGCCTCCAGCGCACCAGGGCCTCGGCGCCGACGATGCGGCCACCCATCGTCACCTGCGGCTGATAGTGCAGCAGCAGTTCACCCCGCACCAATGCGTCGCGCAGCTCGCCTTCCATGCTGTTGCGTTCGGCCACGTCGTTCTGGATCACCCACAGCGCGGCGAACACGGTTGCCATCGCGATGGCGTTGTTGACCCAGACACCCCCGGCGCGCACGCTGTCGGGCAGCGCAAACGGTGTCACCCAGCCAAGGTTGCTGCTGGCAAACGCCAGGTAGGTGACAAAGCAGAGCGCAGGGATGCCGTGCCGCAGCCACGCCGGCTCGTCGCGCGTCAGCAGGCACGACATCACGCCGAGCGCCAGCAGGAACTGGTGTGCCGAGCGCGGCACCTCGGCGGTGGGGATGTCGTAGACCAGCGCGTTGAGGCACAGCACCACGTACAGCACCGCGATCATCAGCCGCGAGGCCTGGCGCAGATGGCCATGCCAGGTCAGCGAAGCGGTGACGACCGCCAGGCCCATCGTGGCGACGTCGATCGCCACGATGAACCAGTCGCCGCGCAGCGCAAAGAAGCCGCCCCAGAGCAGACAGGTGGCGCCGATGATGGCGCTGCCGAGCAGCAGCATGCGCCGCACACGGCGCTGGTGCATCGCCGCGCGGGGCGTGTCAGCCACCCGCGTTCCCCCGAACCGGGCGGACTGGAGAGCACAGGCACGTGCAGACGATCACAATGGCTTGTCCTGGTTGAGAAGGTGGCTGCGCGACTCCGCACGGCTTCACCCCCTCTGCATATCGGTCTGCCCCGTTCGACCTGAAGTGCGCTCCCGTTCAGCGGCGCCTATTTCGCACAGCGCCCCCGGGCCAGATCGACCGCCAGCATCGGCAGTGCCAACAAGCCTAAGCCTTGGGCCCCGTATCCGCCATCCCCTCCTTTAAGGCAGTCGCCCAGCCCAGCCGAGGCCACGCCCTTCTGCAGGGCGGTCTGGGTGCTCGCGTCCGGCCGGCCGATCTGGTCGGCGGCCAAGGTTGCCAGGCTCTTGTGCCGCGCCGACTCGCGCACCGCACGCTGAATGCTGTCGGCACGGAGCGGCGGCTCGGCGTCAGGCACTGGCGGCAGCGCTGCTGCGGTCTCTGCCTCGGTGGACGGGGCAGCAGCGGCTGCGGGCGGTGACGGAACGAAGGGCGCTGCAGGCAGGTGGCGCGCTCCAGGCACCGGCAGCCGCTTCGATGCAACCTGCACAGGCGCGGACTCATCGGCCTGCACAACGGGCGGCGGGGCAATCCACCGTGTCGTCACCGTGGGCGGGGACGACTTCGGCGCTTCGCGTGCCGCGCGGCGTTCCAGTCCCAGCCAGAGCACGAGTGCGTGCAAGGCACACACCAGGGCAACGAGCTGCGGAAGGCCGCGCGACGGGGTTGTCATGGCGCGGGATGGTACCGAGCAACGCCCTGCGCGTGACGATAATCAAAGCGAACGGTCCCACACCATCCCCCTGGAGAACGCCATGACCCACGCCTTCATCTGCGATGCCATCCGCACGCCCTTCGGCCGCTATGGCGGGGCCCTCTCTTCAGTCCGCACCGATGACCTGGGCGCCATCCCGCTGAAGGCGCTGATGGCCCGCAACCCGAAGGTCGACTGGGCCGCGGTGGCTGACGTGATCTACGGGTGCGCCAACCAAGCCGGCGAAGACAACCGCAACGTGGCGCGCATGTCAGCCCTGCTCGCCGGTCTGCCGATCGATCTGCCCGGCGCCACCCTCAACCGCCTGTGCGGTTCGGGCATGGACGCCGTGGGCACCGCGGCGCGCGCGATCAAGAGCGGCGAAGCGCAGCTGATGATCGCCGGCGGCGTGGAGAGCATGAGCCGCGCGCCCTTCGTGATGCCGAAGGCCGATACCGCCTTCAGCCGCAACAACGCCGTGTACGACACCACCATCGGCTGGCGCTTCGTCAACAAGCTGATGAAGGAACAGTACGGTGTCGACTCGATGCCCGAGACGGCCGAGAACGTAGCCACCGACTACCGCATCGAGCGTGAAGCGCAGGACCGCATGGCCCTCGCCTCGCAGCTCAAGGCGGTGGCGGCGCAGAAGAGCGGCTTCTTCGATGCCGAGATCACGCCGGTCACCATCGTGCAGAAGAAGGGTGACCCGCTCGTCGTCAAGCAGGACGAGCACCCGCGCGAGACCAGCCTCGAAGTGCTCGCCAAGCTCAAGGGCGTCGTCAAGCCCGACGGCTCGGTGACCGCCGGCAATGCCTCGGGCGTGAACGACGGCGCAGTGGCACTGCTGCTTGCGAGCGACAGCGCCGCCGGCAAGCACGGCCTCACGCCACGCGCCCGCGTGGTCGGCATGGCGACTGCCGGCGTGGCGCCGCGCATCATGGGCATGGGGCCGGCGCCGGCCACGCGCAAGGTGCTGGCGCTGACCGGCCTCACGCTCGACCAGATGGACGTGATCGAACTCAACGAAGCCTTCGCCGCCCAGGGGCTGGCGGTGCTGCGCGATCTCGGGTTGAAGGACGACGACGTGCGCGTGAACCCGAACGGCGGCGCGATCGCACTCGGCCACCCGCTGGGCGCGAGCGGCGCGCGGCTGGTCACCACAGCGGTGAACCAGCTGCACAAGACGAATGGCCGCTACGCGTTGTGCACCATGTGCATCGGCGTCGGCCAGGGCATTGCGTTGATCGTCGAGCGGGTTTGAGTTTCCCTTCCCTGGGTTCGCCCTGAGGTATCGAAGGGCGGCGCAGTGCACAGTCGCTACCCTTCGATACCTCAGGGCGAACGAGGCTTAATGAGCTGGACGGGTTTGATGGTCCGGTGCCCAACGGGCATCCTGGCTCTAATGCTTCTTTGAACGTGAGGCCGACATGGCATACGACTACAGCTCTGAATCAAAGTTATTGGAGCTGCCCAATCCGTACCGATTGCAGAACCGCCTACTGTGGCTGTGCGCCGCGGCCTTGGTCATCGCTGGCGTCGTGAGCCTCTGGTGGGCCCGCACTGCCATGCAGGCGCATTCGGTCGGCATGGCCGGCGCGCCACTGGTGGCCGGGTTGCTGATGCTGGCCGGTGGCCTGGCCTGCGCCGCCACCGCCGCACGCCGGCTGCGCTTCTTTTTCGGCCGCGGCCGCCCCGCTTCGCTGGCGCCCGAAATTCCCTCGGGCGCCGTCGGCGGCTCGAAGGCGGCCGACCATGTGAAAGACATGCTGCGCCAGGGCGGCCTCACCTACCCCGAACCCAAGGGCGCGCTCGAAGGCCTGCTCTACCACTGGGCACCGACGCTCATCACCGCGCCGCTCGAAGTCCAGCTGCTCGCGCAGCGCTACATGTTCAACCTGGCCGCCATCGCGGCCACGCTGCTCAGCTTCCTGTTCTCGTGGCTGGTGTTCGGCACGCCGGCCACGCGGCCGTGGATCGGCATCCTGTACTTCGCGTTCGGCGCGTTCTTCTTGCTCAAGCCGGTGCTGTCGCAGGGCCGCGCACGGCTGACGGCTGCCTCGCTGATCGGCCTGATCGCCGCCGCCATCCTCGCGCCGGTGGCGCTGGCCCTGCTCGGCGGCAGCCTGCCGCGACTCGGCAACTTCTCGCTCAACACGCAGGTGTTCGTGATGCTGTGCGCCTCGCTGCTGGCCTGCGGCCTCGCCATGGCGGCGGTGCTGGCGCAGGTGGACGCCGCGCCGCAAACGCGCGCCAGCGTCGAGCAGCAACGGCTGTCGATGAACGCGCCGCCGGCCAGCCTGATGGACGAACTCGACCGCACGCTGCAATCGCAATGGACCGAGCGCATCCCGAACCGCCGCTACGCGCGCATCGAGCCGGTCACCTCGGCCGCCACACCCAGCGGCAGCTTTGCGGGTGAGTTGCTCGAAGAGACACAGCCGCTGCCGATCGCAGGCACGAAAGCGCCAACCTTCAGTGCCGCACTCAGCGAGCGGCGCCACCGCGCACTCTTGCTGCTGGACCTGTACGCCGTGCTGCTGATCCTGGTGTCGGTCGGCTTCGCGCTCTACTTCGTGCGTGAGTTCAACGTGATGGACGGCTGGCAGCAGAACCGCCTCTCGATCGCCGGCACCTCGGCCATCCTGGCGCTGGTGGCCGGCTTCTGCTTCCAGACCTCGAGCCAGCTCTGGGGCCGCTTCAACTTCGAGTCGGTGCTGACCTGGGTCGAGCTCGTCGGCAACTACCAGACCTCGCGCATCGGCACCGGCAACCAGTTCAACAGCCGCATGAACACGCAGAACGACGTGGTGCGCACCGAGGCGGCCACGCTGCGCGTCTGGCGCGCGCGCATCGAGTCGGTGGTGTTCGGCAAGGACGACGCGCGGCAAGTCACCGCGATGTTCTCGACCGAGAAAGATGCGAAGGTGCTGGCCGCGCACCTGATGGACTTTGCGCAAAGCCAGAGCGTGCTCGTCGCGCCCGGTTCGGCCACCGACCAGGCGCGCATCGCCGCACTCAACAGCGGCGAGCAAGGGCTCAGCGGCCCGGCCACGTCGCCGGCGCAACTGCAGCGCGAGCAGCACATCGCCGCCGCGATCACATCGACGGCCCCGGCGGCGGTGCACTGCACGCAATGCGGTACCGCGGCCGCGCCGGGCGCGCGCTTCTGTTCGAAGTGCGGAGCGAAGCTGTCGGCTGAAGCCTAGAAGAGAAAGTCAGCTCGTCAGCTGGCGCTGGATTTCCGCCGCCACCGACGACAGCGGAATCACGCGCTCGGCCCCGCCGCGCTTGATCGCTTCCTTCGGCATGCCGAACACCACGCAGCTTTCTTCGTCTTGCGCCAGTGTGCGCGCGCCGACGTTGCGCATCTCCAGCAGCCCAGCCGCGCCGTCGTCGCCCATGCCGGTCATGATGACGCCGAGCGCATTGGCGCCAGCGCTCTTGGCGACCGAACGGAACAGCACGTCCACCGACGGGCGGTGGCGGTTGACCAGCGGCCCATCGATCACTTCGACGTGGTACTGAGCGCCGCTGCGCTTGAGCAGCATGTGGCGGCCACCCGGCGCGATGAGCGCACGCCCCGGAAGCACGCGGTCGTTGTGCTCGGCTTCCTTGACGGTGATCTTGCACAGGCTGTCCAGCCGCGCAGCGAAGGCGGCGGTGAACTTCTCCGGCATGTGCTGAACGATCACGATGCCGGGGCACACACGTGGCAACGCCGTCAACACCTCTTCCAGCGCCTGTGTGCCGCCGGTCGACGTGCCGAGCGCCACCACGCGCTCGGTGGTCTGCGTCATCGCCCGCGTGGCCGGCGGCAGGATCGCGTCGGCCGTCTGCTTGCCCGGTACCACCGGCAACGCGCTCGTGCCGGGCGCCAGGCGGCGCACGTTGGCGTTCGCCGCCGCACGCACCGCCTGGATCAACTCGTCGGCCGAGTCGCTGAGAAACTGCTTCAGCCCCATCTTGGGCTTGGTGACGATAGCCACCGCGCCGGCCGCCATGGCCTCCATCGACGTGCGGGCGCCCTTCTCGGTGAGCGTGGAGCAGATCACCACCGGCGTGGGCTTCTGCTGCATCACCAATTTCAGGAAGGTGATGCCGTCCATGCGTGGCATTTCCACGTCGAGCACGATCACGTCGGGCCAATCGAGCTTCAGTCGTTCGATGGCCAGCACCGGGTCGGCCACGGCCGCCATCACCTCGATGCCCGGCGCTTCGTCGAGCAGGCCGGTGAGCACCTGCCGCACCACGGCGGAGTCGTCCACCACCATCACGCGTACCTTGCTCATTCGCCCTCCAATTGGCTGAAGCCGGAGGACGGCTGCACTTGGCGCGACCACACGTCGCCACTCGCCACGTCGAACACGATCTGCCGATGTCCGCAGCCGAACAGGCTTTCGGACTGGACGGTGATGCCGAGCTGGCGCAACCAGCCGCGCGCGCTCTCGCCGTTTCGCCGGCCCACATGCAGCACGCCCGGCGTGGTGGCATCGGGGAACATGTTGGCGCCTCCGAAAATCTTGGCCTGGCACTGCTTGGCCTGCACGCCGACTGCCGCCAACTCACGCAGCATGAGCGTCAGCGCCTCTTCACCGTAGCGCGCGTCCAGCGCCTCCCCTGGGCTCGAGCCGCGATCGGCCAACAAGAAGTGCGACATCGCGCCGACCCGGCGCTGCGGCTCCCACAGCGTGATCGACACGCACGAGCCGAGCACCGTGCGCATGCGGCAGCTCGCATCGCCCACGGCGTATTCGCCGGGGTTGAGCAGCAGCTCGCGAATTGCGGATTTGAGCGGCATGGCGTCGCGCCCGCTCAAGGCTTGCGGTAGATCGACGGCGCCACGGTCAACAGCCCGGGGTTGATGTCGTTCAGGCTTTCCGAGTGGCCAATGCACAAGTGCCCGCCCGGCTTGAGCGTGGAGACGATGCGCGCCACCACCTGGCGCTTGGTCTCGCCGTTGAAATAGATCATCACGTTGCGCAAGAAGACCATGTCGAACGGCGCGAGCCTCGGCAGGTCGGTGTTGAGGTTGATCTGCGCAAAGCTCACGCGGCTTCGCAGCGCGCGGTCCACCAGCAAGGTGCCCTGCTGATCATCGATGCCGCGTAGGCAGAAGCGCTTCAGGTAGGCCGCAGGAACGTGGCGCGTACGCTCCATCGGGTAGTGGCCGGTGCGTGCGCGCTCCAGCACCCGGGTGCTGATGTCCGAGCCCATCACGTCCCACGGGCCATCGCCGAGAACGTCGGCCAGAACCATCGCCATGCTGTAAGCCTCTTCACCGCTCGAACTGGCCGCGCTCCAGATGCGAAAGGGCTGGTGCCTGGCCGCGTTGCGCTGCGCCACCTGGCGCAGCAGATCGAAGTGCTTGGGCTCGCGAAAGAAGTAGGTCTCGTTGGTGGTCAGCAGATCGACCGCCGTCTGCACCTCGCCAGGCGCGCTGCCGCTGCTCAGCAACCGGAAGTAGTCGTTGTAGCTGTTGACGTTGCAGACCTGCAGGCGCTTCGCGAGCCGGCCGGTGACCAGCGCTTTTTTGGCCGACGACAGCGTGATGCCCGCCGCGTCGAAGATGAAGCGCTGGAAATGTCCGAACTCGACGTCGCTGATCCCGTTCATGGATGCCCTGCTCTACTTCTATTCAAAAGCGCGAGAACTTGCTCTCGTCGATGCCGGCAGGGTTGAGCGCAAAGCCGTTGGAGTGCCCCGTCTCACCGCCTCTTCCATTGAGCTTGCGCGACACCACCGGCCTGCCAATTGCCGAGCCCGGCGCCGGCTTGCGCGCCGACACCTTGCCCTGCGGCGCGTTGACCGCCGCCAGCTTGAAGAAGCTCATGGTCTGCTGCAGCTGCTCGGCCTGGCTGCTCATCTCTTCAGCCGTGGCGGCCAGCTCTTCGGAGCTGCTCGCGTTCTGCTGTGTCGTTTCGCTTAGCTGGCTCACGGCCGTGTTGATCTGGCTCACACCCGAGCTTTGCTCTTCCGATGCGGCCGTGATCTCTTGCACCAGGTCCGAAGTCTTCTTGATGTTGGGCACCATCTGGTCGAGCAGGCGACCGGCCTTTTCGGCCAGCTCCACGCTGCTGCCTGCCACAGTGCCGATCTCTTGCGCGGCCACCTGGCTGCGCTCGGCCAGCTTGCGCACTTCGGCCGCCACCACCGCAAAGCCCTTGCCGTGTTCGCCGGCACGGGCCGCTTCGATCGCGGCGTTCAGTGCCAACAGATTGGTCTGGTAGGCGATGTCGTCAATGATGCCGATCTTCTGGGCGATCTGCTTCATCGCGGCCACCGTGGCGCGCACGGCTTCACCACCTTCTGCGGAGTCGCTCGCGGCCTTGGTGGCCATGCCGTCGGTGACCTTGGCGTTCTCGGTGTTCTGCGTGATCGAGGCCGTCATCTGTTCGATCGATGCGCTGGTCTCTTCAACGCCTGCGGCTTGTTCGCTGCTGGCTTGCGACAGCGCCTGCGCTGTCGCGCTCACTTCTTCAGACGCGCCGGCCAAAGCCTCGGCACCGGTGTTCACCTCGCCGACCACCTCGGACAGTTTGTCCACCATGGCGTTCACATAGGTCTGCATGTCGGCAAAGGTACCTTCGTAGCGCCCTTGCACCTTTCGGGTCAGGTCGCCCTCGGACATGGCGCCCATCACCTCGACCACGTCGACCACGCTGCGCAGGTTGCGGCGCACTTGCTCGATGGTGTCGTTGATGAAGGCCTTCTTGCCCGGCAGCTGTTGCAGCGGTGCCTCGAAGTTGCCGCGGCCGAACTCGGCCACCACGCCCATCGCCAGCTTCTTTACGCCGATGTGGGCCGTGACCATTTCATTGACGCCCGAAGCCATGGTGCGGAAGTCGCCTTCGAAACGCTGCGCATCGATCATCACGTCGATGTCGCCCTTGTCGTGCTCGTCCGACATGTGGTTCATCTCGGCGATCAAGCCCTTCAGGTTGCCGCGCACCTTCTCGATGGTGTCGTTGATGAAGGCCTTCTTGCCAGGCAATTGCTGCAGTGGCGCTTCGAAGTTGCCGCGGCCGAATTCGGCGATCACGCCCATCGCCAGTTTCTTGACCGCAATGTGCGCACCAACCATGCCGTTCACACCGGAGGCCATCGCGCGGAAGTCGCCCTCGAAGCGCTGGGTGTCGATCACCACATCGATGTCGCCCTTCTCGTGCTCGACCGACATGCGGTTCATCTCGGAGATCAGGCCCTTCAGGTTGCCACGCACCTTCTCGATGGTGTCGTTGATGAAGGCCTTCTTGCCCGGCAGCGGCTGCAGCGGCGCTTCGAAGTTGCCACGGCCGAATTCGGCGATCACGCCCATCGCCAGTTTCTTCACCGCGATGTGCGCGCCGACCATCGTGTTGATGCCGTTGGCCATGTCGCGGAAGTCGCCGTTGTAGCGCTGCGCGTCGATCACCACGTCGATGTCGCCACGTTCATGCTCGGCGCTCATTCGCGCCATGTCGGCACGCAGTGCCTGCACGGTGTCGAGCAACTTGTTGACGGCATCGGCTGACGGGCGCAGCGACATCGGAAGACTGTCGGCGCCAACGCGCAGCGACAGGTCTCCGTTGCTCGCGGCCGCCAGCACGCGCGTGAACTGCCGTTCAATGGTGTCGGCGAGTGCAGCTTCGTCTCGCTGTACTTGCCCGGTCGTTTTGATTGTTAGCATGACATGTCCCTGGGTGTTGTAGTGAACTCTGCAAAGAGTGATCCGGTGCGTGTCAGAAGCGCACGATGTGCGCTTCGTTGACCGCACCGGTGTTGCGTACGAAGCGCTATGCGGCGTGAGCAGCCTGCTCGGCAGCGCCTGCAGCGGCTTGAATCTCGTCGAGCGAGAGCACGTGGTTCACGTTGAGCAGGATCACGAACTTGCCGCGCACCTTGCCCATGCCCTGGATGAAGTCGGTGCGAATGCGCGCACCGAAAGCCGGTGCCGGCTCGATGTCGGTACCCGCGATGTCGAGCACTTCGTTCACGGCATCGACCACCACGCCGATCACCTGGCGCTCGGGTTCGCCATCGACCTCGGCTTCGACCTCCACGATCACGATGCAGGTGCGCTTGGTCACCTCGCTCGGCTTGCGGCCGAAGCGCACCAGCAGGTCCATCACCGGCACCACGGCACCGCGCAGGTTGATCACGCCGCGCACGCTGGCGGGCATCATCGGCACCTCGGTCAGGCTGTGGTATTCGATGATCTCCTTGATCGACAGGATGTTGATCGCGAAGGCTTCGCCGGCCAGCTGAAACGTGAGGTACTGCGCCGGCTCCAGCGCAGCAGCGGTTGGCAATGCAGCCACGGCCTGTGGGGCTCTGGTCTGAACAACGGCATTCATGTGGGACTCCTTCGATTCAGAATTTGGCGAACTGCGCTTCGTCGGGCGCATCGCCCGTCGCGAAGGCCATGCCGGGGTTCAAGCTGAAGCCACCGGAACGCGAAGACGTCTTGGGCTTGGTCGACTTGGTGAATTTCTGCGGCGCGGCGCGGCGCGGCTCACTCGTTGCGTGCGTCGCGACACGGTCGCCGGAGAGCTTGAAGAAGCCCATGGTCTGCTGCAGCTGCTCGGCCTGGCTGCTCATCTCTTCGGCCGTGGCCGCCAGCTCTTCGGATGACGAGGCGTTCTGCTGCGTCGTCTGGCTCAGCTGGCTCACCGCTGCGTTGATCTGGCCCACACCGGAGGATTGCTCTTCAGATGCGGCCGTGATCTCTTGAACCAGGTCCGAGGTCTTCTTGATGTTGGGCACCATCTGGTCGAGCAGCCTGCCAGCCTTTTCGGCCAGTTCCACGCTGCTGCCGGCCACGGTGCCGATCTCTTGCGCGGCCACCTGGCTGCGCTCGGCCAGCTTGCGCACTTCGGCCGCCACGACCGCGAAGCCCTTGCCGTGCTCGCCGGCACGGGCTGCTTCGATCGCTGCGTTCAGCGCCAGCAGGTTGGTCTGGTAGGCGATGTCGTCGATGATCCCGATCTTCTGGGCAATCTGCTTCATCGCTGCCACCGTGGCGCGTACCGCTTCACCACCTTCGGCGGAGTCGCTTGCGGCCTTGGTGGCCATGCCATCGGTGACCTTGGCGTTCTCGGTGTTCTGCGTGATCGAAGCCGTCATCTGCTCGATCGATGCGCTGGTCTCTTCGACGCCTGCGGCTTGTTCGCTCGACGCTTGCGACAGCGATTGCGCTGTGGCACTGACTTCTTCGGACGCACCGGCCAAAGCCTCGGCGCTGCCGTTCACCTCAGTCACCACCTGCGAGAGCTTGACGATGGTGGTGTTCACATGCGCCTTGATCTCGGCGAACTGGCCCTTGTAGTCGCCCGTGATGGACTGCGTCAGGTCGCCTTGCGCCACACCGCTGAGCACCGTGCCGACTTCGGCAATCACGCCCTTGAGCTGGCCCACCGTCTGCTTGACGGCGTACAGCATGCTCTCGTCATCGCCGGCCCGGGTGACGACGTCGACCGACAGGTCGCCCGCAGCCACGCTGGACAGCACCCGCGCCGCATAGTCGGGCTCGCCACCCAGTTGGCGGGTGATGACTCGGGTGATCCAGTAGCCGGCGCCAGCCGCGATGCCGAGCGCCAGGGCAACGAGCCCGAGCGTCGTGTTGCGTGCCGAGATGTACTGAGCGGCCGCCTCATTGCCGGCCGCCACCATCAGCTCGCCCTGGAAGTCGGAGAGTTCGTCCGTCTTCTGCGTGTAGTCGCGCAGCACAGGTTGCAGCTCGCCCAGCAGCAACTGGCCGGCTTCCTCGCGCTTGCCATTGGTCACCAGCGCAATCACACGGTCCTGTCCCGCCACGAACTTGACGCGGTTCTCCTTGATCTGCTTCAAAAGGACCATGCCTTTTTCGATCTTCACCAGCGCGTCCAGCTTCTCGATTCGCTCTCCGATGCTCTTGCGAGCTGCGTAGATGCGTTCGATGTCTTCCTTCGCGCGGCTCGCGTCGCCCGTGAGAATGGCATTGCGCATGTAGCGGCCGATGTTGTTCACCTCGACGCCCACCTCATTGGCAAGCACGACCTTGTTGTAGCGATCCTTCACGATCAGGTCGATGCTGTCGTTCATGCTCGACAAGCGCACCATGCCGAGCACAGCAACCACCAACAACAGCACGCTGACCAAGCCAAAACCCAGGCCCAGTCGCGTCGCCACCTTCATGTTCTTGAACATCTGAAACTCCAAACTGATTAAAAAGAAGGCGTCGGACTCGTGCACTTCGGCGGCAGGGACCAGCACCACCAGGTCGTCGATCGACCGTTGGATTTCTTAGAACTTGGCGAACTGCGCTTCGTCCGGCGCATCCGCCGTGGCGTACGCCATGCCGGGGTTCAGGCTGAAGCCGCCACTGGCGCGGCCAGAGGCCTTGGCGCGGGTTGGCTTGGCAGGCTTGTTCACCGCCGGGCGGCGCGGCGGCTCGCTCGACACCGCCACGTTGCCACCGGCCAGCTTGAAGAAGCTCATGGTCTGCTGCAGCTGCTCGGCCTGGCTGCTCATCTCTTCGGCCGTGGCCGCCAGCTCTTCGGAGGACGAGGCGTTCTGCTGCGTCGTCTGGCTCAGCTGGCTGACTGCTGCGTTGATCTGGCTGACGCCGGAAGACTGTTCTTCAGACGCGGCCGTGATCTCCTGCACCAGGTCCGAGGTCTTCTTGATGTTGGGCACCATCTGGTCCAGCAAGCGGCCAGCCTTCTCGGCCAGCTCCACGCTGCTGCCAGCCACGGCGCCGATCTCTTGGGCGGCCACCTGGCTGCGTTCTGCCAGCTTGCGCACTTCGGCCGCCACGACCGCGAAGCCCTTGCCGTGCTCGCCGGCACGGGCTGCTTCGATCGCTGCGTTCAGCGCCAGCAGGTTGGTCTGGTAGGCGATGTCGTCGATGATCCCGATCTTCTGCGCGATCTGCTTCATCGCGGCGACAGTGGCGCGCACGGCTTCACCACCTTCTGCGGAGTCGCTCGCGGCCTTGGTGGCCATGCCATCGGTGACCTTGGCGTTCTCGGTGTTCTGTGTGATCGAGGCCGTCATCTGCTCGATCGATGCGCTGGTCTCTTCGACACCGGCGGCTTGTTCGCTGCTGGCTTGCGACAGCGATTGAGCTGTGGCGCTCACTTCTTCGGATGCACCGGCCAGCGCCTCGGCGCCGCCGTTCACATCGGTCACCACCTGCGACAGCTTCGTGACCATGTTTTGCATGGCTTGCAGCAGCTGCGCGGTTTCGTCTTTCCCGGAGACCTCCAGCTTGACGGTCAAGTCACCGCTGGCCAGGCTGTCGGCAGCGGCCACGGCGCGCTCCAGCGGGCGGGTCACGCTGCGGCTGATGACAAAGCCCAACCCCACACCGAGAAGCACGCCGCCGACCATGGCGCCGATCATCAAGCTGCGGCTGTGCTCATAGAGCGCGGTGGAATCGTCCGACGCCTTCTTGGCCATGTCTTCCTTGAGCTTGGTGATGCCAGTGAGCGAGTCGTCGAGCACGTTGGCTTTCTGGCGCATGGAATCGAGGACTGCCACCAGGGTCTCGTCACGCTCTTGCAGCTTCTTTGCCGAGGCCAAGGTGATGACCTTCTGCAGCTCACGCTGGTATTCCTCCCATTGCGCGGCGAAGGTCACAAACGCCTGCTTGCCGCGCTCGGTGATGAAGAGAGGGCGGGCCTTCTCCATGTTCTCGAGTACGCCGGCAGACGACTTCACCATGTCGGCCTTGTGCTTCTCGCGCTCTTCCTGCGAGGTGGCCATGAGAAAGTTTCCGCGGGCCCGGCCGATGTAGATCAGGTTGATGTTGGCTTCCTTCACGTACGACAGGCCGAGCAGCTCGCGGTCGTACATGCGGTCGTTCATCTCGTCGAGCTGGGCGGCGTTGTTGATGCCGATCGCGCCGACGACCGCGCTGATGGCAGCCACGAGCAAGAAGCCCGCAATGAGCCGCACACCGATCTTGAAGTTCGAAAACATGGCTGGGTCTTTCAGGTAGAACGTGCAAGGGCCGATCAGGCCGGCTGAACCACGCCAGGGATCATCCCGGCGTGGGTGGGTGTGCCGGCACGCTGCATGAGCGCTGGCACGTCGAGAATGAGAGCAACTTCGCCGTTGCCGAGGATGCTGGAGCCACTGATGCCCTGCACTTGGCCGAACATCTTGGACAGTGGCTTGATCACGGTCTGCGCTTCGCCGAGCAGCGTGTCGACCGCGAGGCCGAACTTCTGGCCTGCGTGCTTGACGACCACGATGTTCGGGCGCGGGCTCACCGGGCCGGCGATGTCGAACAACTCGCGCAAGCGGATGAAAGGCAGCACCTCGCCGCGCAGGTCGATGTAGTCGTGGCCGGCTTCGGCCGAGAACTCCACGCACTCGTCGACCATGTCGAGCGGCACCACGAACACGGCCTTGCCGATGCCGATCTGGAAGCCGTTGATGATGGCCAGCGTGAGCGGCAACCGCACCGTGACGGTAGTGCCCTGCTCGGCGACGCTCGAAATGGCCACGCTGCCGCGCAGCGCGACGATGTTGCGCTTGACCACGTCCATGCCGACGCCGCGGCCCGACAGGTTGGTGACCTTCTCGGCCGTCGAGAAACCCGGCTCGAAGATCAGCCCGTAGATCTCTGAATCGCTCAGCACCTTGCCCGGCTCGGCGAGACCGCGCTCGACGGCCTTGGCAAGAATCTTCTCGCGGTTGAGGCCACCGCCGTCGTCGCCGACTTCGATAACGATGCTGCCGGAGTCGTGGTACGCGTTGAGCCGCACCGTGCCCGTGGGTGGCTTGCCGCGCTGTGCGCGCACGTCGGGTGAATCGATGCCGTGGTCGATCGCATTGCGGACCAGGTGCATCAGCGGGTCGCCGATTTTCTCGACCACGGTCTTGTCGAGCTCGGTGTCTTCACCGCTGACAACCAGGACGATGTCTTTGCCCAGTTCGCGCGAGACGTCGTGCACCACGCGCTGGAAGCGGCTGAAGGTGGCGCCGATCTTGACCATGCGCAACTGCAAGGCGCTGTCGCGAACCTCTTCAACCAGGGCCGAGAGCACCGAGTTGGCTTCCTGCAGTTCGACGTTGCGCGCCTTGCGGGCGATGAGGTTGGCGCCGGCCGTGGCGATGATGAGTTCGCCCACGAGATTGATCAGCCGGTCGAGCTTGTCGGCGTCGACGCGGACCGACTGGTTCTCCTGCGCCTTGACGTCCTTCACGCGTTTTTGCTTCTCGAGCGCGGCAGCCACCACCGGTGCGGCCACGCTGGCCTGCTCGACCAGCACCGCGCCGATCAAGGGTGCGGCCTGCTCGGGGCTGGTCTGCGCAACGGCCTGCACTTGCAGGGCAGACTGCAGCTCATGGGCCGTGACGATGCCGCAGCGCACCAGCATCTCGCCCAGGCGCGACGCTTCTTCGGGCAGGCTGTTGATGATGGCGATGTACTCGTCGATGCGGCTGTTGGGCGGCACGATGCGCAGCACGCAGTCGTCGAGCACGAAGTCGAACACGCCTTCGATGGCGGCCTTGTTGGCCTGGCTCTTGAAAGCGATCTCGAAGCCGAGGTAGCACGACTCGGGGTCCATCTCGGCCGCAGCGGGCAGGGCGTCGGGCAGTGTGACGATGCCGGTGATCGTGCCAAGCGTGCCGAGGTAGCGGATGAAGGACAGCGGGTCCATGCCATTGCGCAGCACGTCGCGGCCGAAGCGCACGGAGATGTGCCACAGGTCGGCGTCGCCAGAGGTGCTGGCAATGCGCTCGAATGCGGCGTCTTCGTCGGTGGCGACCAGTGCATGGCCGGGGGCAGGAGCCGCGGTTGGCGCGAGGTGCTTGCGCAACTGCACCAGCAGCGGCTCGCCACGTTGCGCGAGGGCGGCATCGAGATGGTCGGGGTCGGCCTCGACGGCATCGACCAAGGCGCGGATGTGGTCGCCGCATGACAGCAGCAGCGCGACCAGCTCGTCGTCGACCGGCACGCGGCCTTCGCGAACCTCATCGAGAACGCTCTCCACCACATGGGTGAAGGCCACCACCGGATCGAGGCCGAACAGGCCAGCCGATCCCTTGATGGTGTGAGCGGCGCGGAAGATCGCATTGACCGTCTCGGAGTCGCTCTCCTGGCTCAGGGTCAGCAGCGCCGACTCCATGTCGTCCAGCAGTTCGCGGCTTTCGACGAAGAATGTTTGCAGGGCCTGGTCGAGGTTCATGAAGGTGTTCCGGTTGAAGCCGCGCTGCTCAGGTTGAAGACACGACCAGCGGGTCGCCGAAGAAGGCAGCCAGGTCGAAGAGCTGGAACACTTCCAGCACGGCCGGGCTGTGGCCCACGAGGCGCAGCTCGCGCTTGGCGGCCTGTGCGGCACGCTTGGCCAGCATCAGCAGCTGCAGGCCCGCGGTGTCGATCTCGGTGATGGCCGACAGGTCGAGCTCGACCTTCGACTGAGCCTCGACGGCCTCGAGCAAGGTCTGCTTGAGTTCGAGTGCACGGTAGATCGTCATCTCGCCCTCGATGCGCAGGGCGTGCACGGCAGCAGCCGGCTTGCTTTTCTTGGCCATGGTTCAGCTCCGCAGGGTCAGGGTCAAGGCAGCACGAGCTTTTGCACGACGGCAAGCAGCTGGTCGGGCTTGAACGGCTTGACGACCCAGGCCTTGGCGCCGGCAGCCTGGCCCTGGCGCTTCTTTTCTTCTTGCGACTCGGTGGTCAGCATCACGATGGGCGTGAACTTGTAGGCCGGCATTTCTTTCACGGCCTTGACCATGCTGATGCCGTCCATGTTGGGCATGTTCACGTCGCTGATGATCAGGTGGACCTTCTGGCCCTTCAGCTTGGTGAGCGCGTCCTTGCCGTCAACGCCCTCGATCACCTCGTAGCCCGCTTGCCGCAGGGAAATGCCCACCACCTGCCGCACGGAGGCGGAGTCGTCGACGATCAGAATGCTTTTGGCCATGGTGTTCTCTCGTGTGCGTGATTCGTGTGCTTAAAAGAAGGTGATCTCTTCGTTCTTGGGTGCGGCGGCCGCCCCTCCACCGCCGTGCGTCTCGCGCTCTTCGGCCATGGCATAGGTCTTCTCGAGTTCGGCGAGCAGGGCGCGCGCGTCCACTGCCGCCAGCACGCCATCGCGCTCGTAGCCGATGCGGCTCTGCGCGAGCTGCTCGGGCAGCATGGCCATGTTCTGGCGCACATGCGTCATCACCTGGCTCACGCGGTCCTGGAACTGCAGTTGAACCAGCGCTTCGCCCACTTCGGCCTGGATGCCCAGGCTCTCGCGCTTGAGCACGTCGGCTGATTCGGAGAGTGCTTCGGTCACACCGCGAAAGCCATCGAGCACACCGGTGATGGATGCCTCGCAGCCGGTGATCGACGCCGCTTCACGCGTGGCCGAGGTCTCGGCGCTGCGGCGGGCGTTGGCAATCGCCTCGGCAACCAGTGCGACCTTGTCGGCCATGCGCTTGCCGGTTTCGCCCGACATCGCCGACAGCTTGCGAACCTCTTGCGCGAGCACGGAGAAGCCGCGGCCGGTTTCGCCGGCGTGGGCGGCTTCAATGGCGGCGTTGATCGCCAGCAGGTTGGTTTGCGCGGCGATGTTGGCCACCTCGGCCGCCATCTGCTGCAGTTCGTCGACGAAGTGGTGCAGGTTCAGCACTTCTTCGCGCATCAGGCCGTTGCTCGCCATGGCCTGGCGCAGTGAGTCGAGCACGGCATTGAGTTCGCGGCTGCTGTTCGAGAACACGGCCACGAGGCCCTGGTCCTGACCCTGCATCGAGCTGCCGGCCATGTCGGAGGCGCGCATGGCCTCGTCGAGCTTGTTGACGATGCCGGCGAAGCGCTCGCTCAGCGATGCGATGGCGGTTTCCATCTGCACGCGCGAGGTTTCGATGTGGCCGCTCCAGACGGGCAGCACGTCCTTGCCGACGCCTTCGGCGGCTAATAAATAGTCGGTGGTGGCGCGCTTCAGGCTGCGCTTGAGCGCGGCATGGCGGCGGTCGACCAGCACGCCCGCAGCCAACAGGCCCGCGGCAGCGACCCAGCTCCAGAGGCCACCGCCACTGGCTGCGCAGGTCGAGATCCCTCCGGCAGCACCCAGGGCGCTGCATTGCCAGGCGGCGAAATCCGGGCGCCAACGGCCGGTCCCTTGGGCAGGTGGCAGGCTCGCGTCGACGACTGAATTCATGGTGGATAAACCGGTGCTGAACATGGTCTGTTCTCTTCGGCAATGTTCCGCCGCCGGTTGAGCCACGAATCGCACGGTGTGAGCTGGTTTTGGGGCCCTTCTTTCGTTTCTTTGTAAGAGAGTGCATACATGCCTCCTCAAAAGACGTCAAAAGACGTGATGCGGCGCAGCAAGGTGACGCCGCACGTCAATCCAGCGCGATCCCTGCGAGGCGCAACTCACTCACACTGTTTCATCGAGGACAGAGATGGAGACATGGCAACGCAAGGAGCGCAGCAACGGCCGCCCAGGCGAGCTTCGTCAACGCGGTGCAAAAGACCACGTTCGACTGCTTCCGGATCTATCCAGCCGGCCGAGGACGGCCGGCGTGCCTCAACCGAGCTGGACGGCGCTGACGTCTGCCTGCTTCTGTGCGTCGATGGCCAGCAGCACGCGCTGCAAGGCGTCGACAGCCGCATCGACCTGCTCACGCTCGATCACCAGCGGCGGAGCCAAGCGCACCACGGTGTGATGCGTGTCCTTGGTGAGCACACCTTCGCCCATCAGGCGTTCGCAGACCTCGCGCGCGCTGGCGAACGACGGGTCGATCTGCACGCCAACCAGCAGGCCGCGGCCACGCACGTCGGTGATCGCAGGGTGCTTCAGGCCACGCAGCCGCGCCATCAGGTGCTCGCCCTGCTCGTGCGCGCGCTGCGAGAGCTGCTCGCTCTCCAGCAGCTCCAGCGCCGCACGGCCGACAGCGGCAGCCAGCGGGTTGCCGCCGAAGGTGCTGCCGTGGTCGCCCGGCGTGAACTGCGCCATCACGTCTTCGCGTGAGAGGAATGCGCTCACCGGCAGCAGGCCACCACCCAGCGCCTTGCCGAGCATCAGGCCGTCGGGCTTCACGCCTTCGAGGTCGCACGCCAGCAGCGCGCCGGTGCGGCCGAGGCCGGTCTGCACCTCGTCGCAGATCATCAGCACGTTGCGGCGCGTGCAGATCTCGCGCACTGCCTTCAGGTAGCCGGCCGGCGGCACCACGATGCCGGCCTCGCCCTGGATCGGCTCGACGATGAAGGCGGCGGTGTCGGGCGTGATGGCGGCTTCGAGTGCCTTCGCGTCGCCGAAAGGCACGGCCGAGAAGCCCGGCGCGAAGGGGCCGAAGCCGTCGCGGTACTGCGCTTCGGTCGAGAAGCCGACGATGGTGGTCGTGCGCCCGGCGAAGTTGCCTTCGGCCACGATGATGTGCGCGCGGCCCTCGGCCACGCCCTTGACCTTGTAGGCCCACTTGCGCGCGGCCTTGATCGCGGTCTCGACGGCTTCGGCTCCGCTGTTCATCGGCAGCGCACGCGCCATGCCGGTCAGGCGGCACAGCGTCTGCAGGAAGGCGCCGAGCTGGTCGGTGTGGAACGCGCGGCTGGTGACGGCGAGCTTCTGCGCCTGCTCGGTGAGCGCGTTCACCAGCACTGGGTGACTGTGGCCGAAGCTAACGGCCGAGTAGGCCGACATCATGTCGAGGTAGCGGCGCCCGCTGTCGTCGAACAGGTAAACGCCTGCGCCGCGGGTGAGCACCACTGGCAGCGGGTGGTAGTTGTGGGCGCCATGCAGCGCCTCGAGCTCGATGGGTGACTGGGCGGTGGCTTGTGCGCGTTGGCGCAGCGCAGCAGCGCGGGCGGCGGTGGTCATGGTTGTTTTCCTCTGAGCGACCCTGCCAGTCTAGGCAAGGGCGCACGAAATTTGTATTCCATTTCTTGCGCTTATAGACTGTGACTCACAAGATTCTTGTATTTGGAGTGGATATCTCGTGGAATCAAAGGAAATCGATGCCCTGGATCGCAAGATCCTCAACGCGTTGCAAGCTGATGGCCGGGCCAGCAACGTGGAGCTGTCGGCGCAGGTGCACCTGTCGGCGCCGCAATGCTTTCGCCGTGTACGCGCACTTGAAGAGCGCGGCGTGATCCGCGGCTACCGGGCCGAGGTGCAGCCGCAGTCGCTGGGCCTGGGTGTGATGGCGTATGTGAGCTTGAACATCGACGGCGGCCAGTTCGGCCGTGTGCGCGAAGTGGAGGCTGACATTCGCGCTTTCCCTCAAATTCTCGAGTGCCACACGGTCTCGGGCGACAGCGACTACCTGCTCAAGGTGGTGGCTCGCGACCTCAAGAGCCTGAGCCAGTTCCTGACCGACCGGTTGATGCAGGTGCCAGGCGTGGACGACGTGCGCTCGATGATCTGCATGGAGGAGATCAAGGCGCCGGCACCGTTGCCCGTCGATCTTTGAAAGTCCGCCAATCGCCCAATTGCGGCGATTAGCAATAGATTTGGTGATGACAAATAACTACATTGGGCTGGCCGACCACGAACCGCCAGCCCATGAATGCCCTTGCCCGACTTGATGCGCCGACGACCAACGACGAGTTAGCAGAGTCCGACCCCGCCGCGGCGGTCGACGACGGCCCCAACAAGCGCGACCTGATCGCCGGCCTGGAAAAGGGCCTGGCCGTGATCGAGGCCTTCGACCAGGACCGGCCGCGCCTGACGATCAGCGAAGTGGCAGCCCGCTGCAACCTGACCCGCGCCGCCGCACGCCGCTACCTCATCACGCTCGAGTACCTGGGCTACGTGAGCAGCGATCGCAAGATGTACTCGCTCAGCCCCAAGGTGCTGCGCCTCGGCCAGAGCTACATGCACTCGGCCCGCCTGCCGCGCATCGTGCAGCCCGAGCTGCACAAGCTGGCCTATGCGCTGAAAGAAGCCTCGTCGGCCGGGGTGCTCGACGGCGACGACGTGATCTGCATCGCCGCCACCGAGGCCGGACGCCTGGTGTCGTCGACGCTGCAGCCGGGCACCCGCGTGCCGGCCTATTGCACCGCCAACGGCCGCGTGCTGCTCAGCACCAAGACGCCCGAAGAGGTCGACGCGTGGCTTGCTCGGCAGACGCCGGAGCCGCGTACGCCGCACACCCTCACCGACAGCGACGAGCTGCGCGCCGAGATTGCGCGCGTGCGCTCGCAGGGCTATGCCACCGTCGACCAGGAGTTCGAGCTCGGCCTGCGGACCATCTCGGTGCCGCTGAAGAACTACCGCGGCGAGGTGCTGGCCGCCATGAACATCAGCGCACAGGCTTCGCGCGTGAGCCTCGAACAGCTCATCTCCGACTGCCTGCCGGCCCTGCTGCAGGCCCAGGCGCGTTTGCGCAGCACCCTCTGAAAGCCCCCATGACAACACGAGTTCAAGTCGCCATCATCGGTGCGGGCCCGTCCGGCCTGCTGCTCGGCGCACTGCTTCACCAAGCGGGGGTCGACGCCATCGTGATCGAGCAGCGCAGCGCCGATTACGTGCTCGGCCGCATCCGCGCCGGCGTGCTCGAACAGGGCACGGTCGACCTGATGGACCAGCTCGGCCTCGGCGCGCGCATGCATGCCGAAGGCCTTGTGCACGACGGCTTCAACCTCGGCTACCGCAACACGCAGCACCGCATCGACCTGCATGGGCTGAGCGGCGGCAAGCACGTCATGGTCTACGGCCAGACCGAAGTGACACGCGACCTGATGGACGCGCGCGCCTCGGCCGGCGCCAAGACGGTCTACGAAGCCGAGAACGTCCGCTTGCATGGCTTCGACAGCAACTCTCCACGCGTCACCTACGAGAAAGAAGGCGCCACGCACGAAGTGCAGTGCGACTACATCGCTGGCTGCGACGGCTACCACGGCGTCAGCCGCGCCAGCGTGCCGCCCGAGGCGATGCGCACCTATGAACGCGTCTACCCTTTCGGTTGGCTCGGCGTGCTGTCTGACACCAAGCCGGTGGCTCATGAGTTGATCTACTCCAACCACGAGCGCGGCTTCGCGCTGTGCAGCATGCGCTCCCTCACGCGCAGCCGCTACTACATCCAGTGCTCGCTCGACGACAAGGTGGAGAACTGGTCCGATCAGGCGTTCTGGGACGAATTGCGTTTGCGGCTCGCTCCCGAAGCGGCCGAGAGCATGGTCACCGGCCCGTCGATCGAGAAAAGCATTGCGCCACTGCGCAGCTTCGTTGCCGAGCCGATGCGCTTCGGCCGCCTGTTCCTCGCCGGCGATGCCGCTCACATCGTGCCGCCGACGGGAGCGAAGGGCCTGAACCTGGCGGCGTCTGATGTGCGGTATTTGTCACGCGGCTTGATCGAGTTCTATCGCGACAAGAGCTCCGCCGGCATCGATGCGTATTCAGATCGTTGCCTGCGCCGCGTGTGGAACGCGGTGCGGTTCTCGTGGTGGTTCACGTCGCTGATGCACAAGTTCCCCGATGGCGGGGCGTTCGGCCAGAAGATCCAGGAGGCCGAGATCGGCTACCTGCTCGGCTCCACCGCGGCATCGACCGCGCTGGCCGAGAACTACGTGGGCTTGCCGCTGGAAGTCTGATCCGGCCGACATGGCTGCCGGCGAAATGCAGCAGCCAGACCATGACAGATTCCCGCTCTATCGATGACCAAGTTGTGACGCCGATGTTTCGGCGTTCGGCGTGTGAGAAGTTCCCTCGTCAGGAATCGCGCGGTCCCCGGAAACTGTTCAGACCAAAACAGACCGACGGAGACAACGCCATGCTGAACATCCACACGTTCACGCAACGGATCGCACTGATCGGGCTTTGCGCCCTGGCCTCCGTGGGCCAGGCGTACGCCGCTGACGTTGCCGCTCCTGCGACCGTTCTCGTGGCGCCCTCCGCGGACCCGACACAGCGCATTCGAATCGGCGTGAATTGCCCGTTCACTGGCGGCTCCGCCGACATGGGTGTCAGCATGCGCGCGGCCTTGCGCCTGATCACCCGCGAGATCAACGGCGTGGGCGGCATCCTCGGTCGCCCAATCGAATTGGTGGAGATGGACGACCAGGCCAACCCCGAGGTCGGCAAGAAAGTGGCTGAAGAACTGGTGCGCAGCAACGTGTTGCTGACCATCGGCTACTGCAACTCGGGCGTGGCAGCGGCGTCGATCGACGTCTACCAGAACGCCAAGGTGCCGCTGATCATTCCCGTGGCCACCGGCACCATGCTGACCAATAAGTTCGCCGCCGGCCCGGGCCCGAACTACATCTTCCGCACTGCCGTGCCCGACGTGCAGCAGGTCGGTTTCATGGTCGACGAAATCCTCAAGCGCGGGCTGAACAAGGTGGCGATCCTGGCCGACAACAGCGGCTACGGCGAAGGCGGCCGCAAGGACGTCGAAGCCGAACTCGCGCGCCGCGACCTGAAGCCGGTGGCCGTGGAGCGTTTCGACGTGGGTGTGAAAGACCTCAAGGAAGCACTGCAGCGCGCACGTGCCGCCGGTGCGAACGTGATCTTCGCCTACACGGTGGGCCCGGAAAACGCGGTGATTTCGAAGAGCCGCGCCGAACTCAAATGGAACGTGCCGCATGTCGGACCCTGGACCGTGGGTTTCGGCAACCACCTGGCCGCCGCTGGCCCGGCTGCCGAAGGCGCCATGATGGCGGAGACCTTCATCCAGGAAGCGCCGCACAACGCCGATCGCAAGACCTTCATCCGCAACGTGAGCAAGGAAATCGGCAAGCCGCTCATCCCCTGCGCGATGTGTGCAGCGCAGGCGTATGACGCGATGCAGATCGCCATGCGCGTGATTGCCCAGGCGCGTGCCCACTCTCGCGCGGTCACGCCGGAATCGATCCGCAACGAGCTCGAAGCGCTGGAGCGCAACATCACCGGCGTGGTCACCTCGTACGAGCAACCCTTCTCATCCAAGGATCACGACGCCATCAGCCGCAACATGCTGGTGCTGGGTGTCGTGCGCAACGGCATCGTGCAATACGCCAATACTGAAGATGAGCAACGCGCAATGATCCTGCGGCGCAAGGAGAAGTAGGCCTCGTGCCGGAGCGCCGAGAGCTCAGGTGCCGCGATCAGCCGATCTACGCTGACGCAACGACCAGCGAGAAGTGCTCCACCACCGGTGGCGCCGCAAAGAACGGCCCCACGATCGCGCGCCACTGTGGGAACAGCGGCCCCTCGCGAAAGTCCACCGTGTGATTCTCGAGCGTTGCCCAGCGAATCATCAGCACATACCGCTCGGGCGACTCCATTCCCTTGCGCACGTCATAACCCAGAAAGCCCTTGGCCTGCGAGATCACGGTCTCGAGGCCGCGCTGGATGGCGGCGTCAAATTCGGCGTTCTTGCCTGGCGCGATGCGGATGTCGGCGATTTCGAGAATCATGGTGGGCCTTTGGTTGAAATCGGGTGTGAAAGCGGAAAAACCGCAGCCTACACGCCCAGCCAGCGGGCCAGCGCGCCAAGGTCTTGCGCGAGTTCGGCCGAGCTGCCATGGGCAACCACTCGGCCCTTTTCGAGCACCACGGCGCGGTCGGTGTGCGCAAGCACGGCGCGGTAGTTGCGGTCGACGATCAGCGTGCTGATGCCGGTTGCGCGGATCTCGCTCACCACGCGCCAGATCTCGGCCACGATCAGCGGGGCCAGGCCTTCGGTGGCTTCGTCGAGGATCAGCAAGCGCGGGTTGGTCATCAGTGCTCGGCCGATGGCGAGCATCTGCTGCTCGCCGCCCGAGAGCTGCTGGCCGCCATGTGCCAGGCGCTGCGACAGACGGGGGAACGTGGCCAGCACGCGGTCCAGCGTCCACACGCGCTGGCGGTCGACACCGGCGCGCGCCGCCATCACCAGGTTCTCGCGCACGCTCAGGTTGCCGAAGATGCCGCGGCCTTCGGGCACGTAGCCGATGCCGAGGCGCGACATGCGCTCGGGAGCCCAGCCGGTGACCTCGCGCCCATCCCACAGCACCTGGCCTTGCGTCGCGCGCACATAGCCCATCAGCGTGCGGATGAGCGTGGTCTTGCCCATGCCGTTGCGGCCGAGCAGGCCGAGCGCGGTGCCGGTGGCCAGCGTGAGGTCAACGCCGCGCAGCACGTGGCTGTCACCGTAGTGCGCGTTCAGTGCGGTGACGGCTAGCATCAGGCGGTCGGTCACAAGAACGCCTCGCCGAGGTAGGCCCGCAGCACTTCAGGGTGGGTGCGGATTCGGCCCGGCACGTCGCTCGCGATCACCTGGCCGTCGACCATCACGGTGATGCGGTCGGCCACGCGGAACACCGCGTCCATGTCGTGTTCGATCAGCAGCACCGCATGCGTGGGCTTCAGGCTTTGCAGCAAGGCCAGCATGCGCTCGGTTTCTTCGGCACCCATGCCGGCCAGCGGCTCGTCGAGCAGCAACACCTGCGGGCGCGTCGCCAGGCACATCGCCACTTCGAGCTGACGCTTCTGTCCATGGCTCAGCGTGCCGGCGATGCTTGAGGCCACGTCTGCTAGCCCGGTGGTGGCGAGAACCTCTTGCGCAGTCGCAAGGCTCTGGTCGCAACGAAGGGCGGGCTGCCACACATGCCATGGCCGCTGCAAGGCGGCTTGCGCGCTGAGCCGGCAGTTCTCGAGCACGCTGAACTCACCGAAGAGGGTGCTGCGCTGGTAGCTGCGGCCGATGCCCGCGCGGGCGCGTTGGTGCTGGGGCCACTGCGTCACGTCGTGCGCACCGAGCATCACGCGGCCCTCGTCGGTCGGCAGCTCACCCGACAGCAGGTTCACGAGCGTCGACTTGCCCGCGCCGTTGGTGCCGATCACTGCGTGCAGCTCACCGACGTGCAGGCTCAGCGACACCGCGTTCACGGCCGTGAGGCCGCCGAAGCGCCGCGTCAGCGCGGTGGCTTGCAAGGCGGGGGCGTCAGCCACGTGGCCTCCACAAGGACTTCAAGCCCATCAACCCACGCGGCAACGCAGCCACCAGCACGATGATGCTCAGGCCCAGGCTCAGCTGCCAATGCGGCGCGAGCGGGCCGACCAGGCTTTCGCTCGCGAAGAACTCCTTCAGCAGCGTGAACGCCACCGCACCAATCACCGCGCCGCGCAGGTGGCCGAGCCCGCCGAGGATCAGCATCAGCAGCACCGCGCCCGACTCGTGCCACGACAGCAGCTCCGGGTTCACCACACCGTCTTTCACGGCCAGCAGGCAGCCGGCCAACCCGGCGAGCGCGCCGGCGATCACGAAGGCCGCGAGCTTGTAGTGCTGCGTGCGGTAGCCGGCCGCGCGCATGCGCTGCTCGTTGACGCGGATGCCGGCCAGCGCATGGCCGAAGCGCGAGCGGGTGAGCATGGCGAGCAGTGCGTAGGTGGCCACCAGCACCGCCCACACCAGCAGGTACAGCTGCCTGCCTTCGGCCGGGTCGAGCAGCGTGGTGCTGCCGAGGCCGAGCACCGGCCGCACGTATAGATAGAGCCCGTCGCTGCCGCCAGCGAGCTTGGTGTCGTGGAAGACGAAGTAGGCCATCTGCGCGAAGGCCAGCGTCACCATGATGAAGTACACGCCCTGCGTGCGCAGGCTCAGCAGACCGACGGCGACGGCGTACAGCGCAGCGGCAACCATGGCCAATGGCATCAGCCAGAGCAGCGCATTGCCGCCGCTTTCCGGCGCGGCCAGCACGGTGACGTAGGCGCCGATGCCGAGGAATGCGGCGTGACCGAGGCTCACCAGTCCGGTGGTGCCAACGAGCAGTTCGAGACTCAAGGCGAACACCGCATAGACCATGATCTTCGCGACCAGGCCTTGCGCGTACGGCGACAGCACGCCTGGCAGGACCAGCAGCACCAACGCCGCGATCACCGGCACGAGCGAGGAAAACCGACGCCCGGCCATCAATACCCCCGCCTCATCAAACCCTGCGGCCGCCACACCAGCACCACCGCCATCAGCAGGTACACACCCACGCCGCTGTACTCGGCGAAGAACACCTTGCCGAAGGTATCAACGAAGCCCACCAGCAACGAAGCGATCAGCGCGCCGGTGATGGAGCCGATGCCGCCGATCACCACCACCACGAAGCAGATGATCAGCACGCTGCCACCCATGCCCGGGTACACGGACGACATGGGCGCGGCGATCATGCCGGCCAATGCCGCGAGGGCCACGCCGGCAGCAAACACGCCGCGGTACAACAGCTTGATGTTGATGCCCAGGCCGCGCACCATGTCGCGGTTGCTCGCACCGGCGCGCACCATCATGCCGAGCCGCGTGTGATTCACCAGCGCGTAGAGGCCGATGGCGATCACGAGGCAGGCGGCCGAAGCGAAGAGCCGGTACACCGGGTAGCTCATCAGCTCGCCGAGCGCGATGCTGCCGGCGAGCCATGCCGGCGCCTGCACGCCATGCACGTCGTTGCCGGCGAGCAGGCTGCGCAACTCTTCGAACACCAGGATCAGCGCATAGGTCATCAGCACCTGCTGCAGGTGCTCGCGCTGGTACAGGTAGCTGAAGAACAGCCACTCCAGCACGTAGCCGAAGACCGCAGCGAGCAGCACACCCACCACCAGCATGCCGAGGAAGTTGCCACCGAAGAAGGGTGCGAGGCCGAAGGCCATGTAGGCGCCCAGCATGTAGAAGCTGCCGTGCGCAAGGTTGATCACGCCCATGATCCCGAAGATCAGCGTGAGCCCGCTCGCCAGCAGGAACAGCAGCAGGCCGTACTGGACGGCGTTGAGGCACTGGACGAGAAAGGTGGCGAGATCCATGCGGGGTCAGCGGAGGAAGGAGCCCGCGGGCGCGGCGCGGGCAGCTTATCAGGCGACCGGCGTTTCGGGGCGCTGAATGCCGAGGGTTGTCTCTACTTGCTGCACCCGCTCGGTCAAGGGTCCATGCACGCGCAGCAAAGGCAGCTGGCGTTCGCCGATCTCGCGCAGGTACCACGCGTGCTGGTGCTCGCGGAATGCTTCGCCGCGCCGAGTGCCGTCCTGCACGAAAGGGAAGTCAGGCTCGCACAGCACGTTCAGGTGGTAGGGCCGGCGTGCGCGTTCGACCAGCTCGGGGTCGGCATGGCCGTACCCATCGAGCGCATAGAACAGCGTGGTCAGCGCCGAGGTGTCACAGAAGACGATGCTTGGTGCCGTGGCGGCGACCTCGGCCTCGCGCGCCTGCTGCACTTGCGCGATGTGCAGGAGGTCGGTCTCGAGCAGTTCGCCGCCGCGCTGCACCCACAGCTCGCGGCCGTACTCTGCGACCGGCACGGTGCCATGGCGCGCTGCCAGCGCGGCGGCGAGTGTGCTTTTGCCGGTGGATTCGCCGCCGAGAAAGCACACCCGCGGCACCCAATCGGCCCACACCGCGTCGGGCAAGAAGTGACGCAGGGACTCGGGCGACTGGCGAATGCGGGTCGCACTCACCGGCACTGCCTGACGTGATGGGTCGACCAGCACGGGCGTGATCGCATGGCCCAGGCGCGCTGCCAGCACGTCGGCACATGGCTGCACATAGGGCTCGCTCGCGAACATGGCATCGGGCGAGCGCTGCAGCACCTCGGCGAGCAGCCACGCGAGGAAGTGCTGCTGCGTCGCATCGTCGCTCGCGTCCGGCGGCAACGTGCGTGAGGCCAGGCCGCGATCGGTGCAGGCCTGGGCGAGCGCGGCATCGTCGAGCACCACGCACTCGTGCTGCGAGCAGCACGCCGCAAGCCAGCGCCTGCGTGACGCGGCATCGCAGTTCGCCGGCTCCGGCTGGCACCAGCTGACGATCAACAGCCGTTCGCAATGCGCGGCCGCGTGCCCGATCAGGTGCAGATGGCCCGCGTGCAGCGGCGCGAACTTGCCGACCACCAGCCCCAGCTGGAACGTGCGACTCATGCTGCGGCCAAGGCAAGCCGCTGGCGCTGCCAATGCCACCACCCGTACCACGCGTTGCACCAGTAGACCGTGTACAGACAAGCGGTGAGCGTCAACCCGCGCGAGGCGAACAAGGGCACCGAGAGCGTGTTGACCAGCAGCCAGGTGGGCCAGGTTTCCAGCCGGCGCTGCATCAGCAGCAGCTGTGCCACCACGCTGAAGGCGAGCACGGCCGAGTCGACGAACGGGGCGTAGGCATCGGTCCAGTGCTTCAGCAGGCTGCCGTAGGCGAAGGTGACGCCGAGGGCTGCGAGCCCCAGCACCGCCAGCGTGCCAGTGCTCGTGCGCTGCACGGCTGCAGGCTCACCGCTCGCGCCGGCGCGCCAGTGCCGCCAGCCCCACAAGCTGGTCACGATGAAGAAGAGCTGCAGCGTGGCGTCGGCATACAGCTGCGTCTGCATGAAGAGCACACCGAACAGCAGGCAGCCGACGATGCCCGTCCACCAGGTGTGCAGGCTGTTGCGCGCGGCGAGCGCGATCGAGATGGTGGCGGCGATGTTGGCGCCGATTTCGAGTGGCGTCATGGGCAGAGGTCAGAGGTGTATTGGCGCACCTTGTCGCCCACCGGCAAGGGCTCAATGTGAAGCTGGATGCCGTCGCCGAGCAGCGCCTTCAGCGCCGAATCCAGCCCTGGCGCCAACGTGGCCAGCGGCTCGGCCGCATCGACCTTCAGCACGAAGGAGGCATCGGCGCGCTGGTGCAGGCTGAAGCGCGTCAGCGCGAAAGCCGCCAGTGCGTGCGTGGCCTCGATGTTGTTGAGCCACTGGCCGCTCGCGCTGCGAAAGCGCACCGGCGCACGGCCTTCCAGCTCGCGCAGCACCAGGCCGTGCGGCGTGGCGGCCATCTGCGCAAAGTCTCCGGTGCGGTAGCGCAGCAGTGGCAGCCAGGGGTTGAAGCCGCCGGTGACCGTGATCTCTCCGCGCTGCCCCGGCGGCAAGGCACGCCCGTCGTCGTCGACGATCTCCACCAGCAACCGCGACTGCAGCAAGGCAAAGCCGCCGAGTGCGGGCACGAACACCCCCACCGGCCCCACCTCGTTCAGTGAGTAGAGATCGGCAACCGGGCAGCCGAACGCGTGCTCAAGCTCCGTGCGCAAGGCCGGGGCCAGCGCCATCGAGGTCGACATCAGCGCCCGCGGCCGGTGCCGCATGCCCACGCGCAGCAGCTCGGCCAGCGACACCGGGTCCCCCGAGATCAGCTCGGGCGCCAGCGCATCGAGGTACCGCGCGCGGTCGTCGACATGCCTCCATTCATCGGGATACAGGTTGAGCTTGGCCAGCCCGCAATCGCCTTGCAGCGGATTCACCGACACGTAAGTGAAGCAGCGCTGCTGAAACCCGGCGAGCACGATGCCGACCTGACCACTGCCCGCACGCGGTGCAATGCCGAAATGGGCAAGTGCGCGCCGGTGGTGGGCGTAGTAGTCGCAGGCCACACGCGGATGCGAGGGCACGCGCAGCGGGTGGCCGGTGGTGCCGCTGGTGGAGAAGCAGATCAGCTCGTCCAGCGGCAAATCGAGCGGCATGTGCGCCGCCAATGCGCTGACGAGCGCATGCCGGTCCATGGTCGGAATGTCGTCGAGCGAGCCGGGTTGCACGGGCAGCGGCGTGCGTGCATGAGCCGGCACATCGCGCCGGCATCGATCGACAAACCGCGTCACCCAGGCAGGCAGCGGCGCGCCAGGCACCCAGCGCGGCAGCGGCCGGTGCGCGATGAGCGCATGGCGTGCACGTGCCTGCCAACGCTGCGCCAAGCTCACGCGATGGCCGCTGTGGTTGCGATAGCGAGGTGCCTGCGGGTGCTCGCGCATCCAGCGCAGCAAGGCACGCGCTTGCGGCGACAAGCCCGGCAGGCGGGCCGTGTCGAACAGCGGGTCGGATGTGATTGCGGGGGTGGCCACCGTGCGCTCAATCACGCGTGTCTCAATCACGCGTGTATTTGTCGGCCGCTTCCTGCGCCTCGTCGCTGGCCAGGCGCTGCTGCAGCGCGGCTTCGCGCTCAGGCGCTGCGGCGGTTTCAGGCACGGGGGGTGGCGTTGGCCTGGGCGTGGCGAAGTGCTTGCACAGGCCCACGATCAACAGCGGAGCGGCCACCACCAGCAGCGCGTCGTTGAGCAGCAGCACCGCGGTCGTGCCGCCCAGCGCGCGCAGCCCGAGCAAGACCCACAGCATGAACGAGACGCCAAACCCGGCAAGGAACAGCAGCATCGCCATCGGCTTCGAACCACCCACCCCGTAAGCCCACACGATGCACATCGGCGGCAAGAGCAGCACCACCCACCACGGCATGTCCAGATTCTGCGCATGGCGTGCTGCAAGCAGCGCCACGGCGGCCAGGCCGAAGCCGCAGGCCAGCGCGAGCGCACTGCGCCAGGCATGCGGCAGGTCGGACCGTGCGGCACCGCTCGCCGCCACGAGTGCGGCTGCAGGCAGCAGCAACCAGGCCAGCGCCCAATGCAGCTGGCCGACAAGGTCGGGGATGTCCAGTCTCAGCCTCCCGCCAGGTGAGCGGCGCGCGGGCGGCTGATGCGAGAGGCAATTGGCGCGGGCGTGTCGACAGTGCTCATGAGGTCTCCTTGGGCCTGTCGAGCACTTTACCTGCGTGGGTTCACGAACTCCGGTACGTCCCGGTCACGGGCGAACCCGGTGGCGTGTCAGCTGTCTGCGCTTTTGCGCCGGCGCGCGACAGCCACCAGCAGCGGAATGCCCGCACCGAACAGCAAGAGCGTGGACGGCTCCGGAACGGCGGGCACTGCGCCGAAGTACAGGTTGTCGACAAGCGCGCTGGTGCGGGTTCCGTAGGCATTGGCGAAGGTCAGCCTCGAGATGCCGCCGGCAAAAGTCAGCGGGATGTAGCGGTTCGCCTCGTACGGCATCACGGACGACGAGCCGCCATCGGCCGAGCCATCGGGAAAGACGCCGCCCGTGCGGCCGGACCCGACCAGCGTGTTGCCGTTCCACGCCTCCACATACGACTCGGTGCCGGCCGATGGCGAGCTGAGGTTGAGGCTGACGTAGCGCGGCAAGGTGTCGGTGAACGAGATCGTGCCGAAGATGTCGGTGATCAGGTACTGGTTCCCCGCATCGTTCCGATCCAGGTATGCCCCCTGCATCGTCACGCCCAACGACGCGTACTGGTTGGTGACCGGCAAGTCGCTCCACGAGTCGTGCGGCGTCCAGGGCAACTCATTGAAGGTCAACAGGGTGGCCTGTGCCTGTTGCCCGGCGAGGGCCAGCACCGCAACCGCTGCGGCAGATTGAAGCGAGCGGGCGAAAAGGGCGGTCAGCATGGGGAGCCTCCTTTGATGCTTTACGCCCGATGCAGCAAACGGTGTTCCGAGCAGACCGTTTGCCTCGCCGCAGCTGCACGTCGCCCGGCGGCCAGCCGTTTCCACCCGCGGTCCAGCGAAGTCCATGGCACATCAAAGGTAGGGCTGCGTCAAGCATGCTGCAAAGCTTTCAATGAGCAGCCGTGTCGCTTGCCGGGTGTGGCGGCACGCTGCTGACACAACGCTGTCAGCAGTCGCCTCGTACGCTTTGCGCGAAAAGGAGCCCAACATGGAGCAGGAAACCAGAATCAACGAGAACAAGGCGCTGTATTCGCAGTGGGTACGCATGTGGAATGGCGAACTCGAACTCTGCGATCACATCATCGGAGACGAATTCGTCGTGCACCTGACTGCGGATTGCCCGCAGCCCCACGTCGAGATCAGGGACGCGGGCGCCGTGCGCGCCTGGGTCGGCGCCAGGCGGTCGCACATCGACGCAATGGCCTATGACGTGAAGGAGGCGCCTTCGGTCAGCGCCACCACCGTCATGGCCTACTGGCGCGCCACAACGGGCCCGGGCCGAACGCCCCATCGCGCGGAGAGCGATGTCGCCAAAGTTGGGGTCGACGTTCTTCGCATTGCCAACGGCAAGTTCGTCGAGTGCTGGACGGCGAACATCAGCGCGAGGGCTTCAGCGGCCTGAGGGCGAGGCCAGCGGCATGACTCCGGCCGCGGTGGCGAACTCGCGAACTCGAGCCGTGACCGACCCTGAGCGCGGTTAGAACTGGGCGAGCAAACCTTGGGCAGGTGCGCCATCGGGTTGGGCGTGCCAGTCCAAGACGTTGCCGTTGGCGCACCCGACTCCGTCAGTGAACGAGGCGAGCACATTCAACGCCGTCGCGATGCTGCGCTTGTAGCAGCTGCCAAGGCTGTCCGAGTAGCTGACCGCTTGCGTTCCCTGCTGGCCAACGAGCTGGGTCGCGCCGCCCGTCGTGCTGAAGATGAGGCCCGATTTGGAGTTGACGGCATTCTCGAAGGAACTGCTGAACACGGTGTGGCCATCACGCTGTCGCGCAACGACGTCGGTGAAGTCCATCGCGATGGTGCTGTTCTGCGTGTTGGCGTCACCGTCGTAGACGTAGCTCAGGTTGAGCGGGTAGCTGAGCGAGAAGTTGTCGATCGTCTTGCTGCTGCCGTTCGTGGTCGTCACGGTCACGGCCGCGGTGGAGGTCTGGGCCACCGACTGCGCATACAGCGCGCCCACGATCGAGAAAGTCTGCTGGTTGCTGAACGCCAGGTCCTGCTGCACGGTGGTGGTCACACGCCCTTTCGACGTATCGACATAGCCCGTGATCGCGTAGCTGCGTGCGGCAGTCACTCCCAGCGGCCCGCTGGCGCTGCCGTCCGCGGCGATGGCGACGTTGTTGGTCGTGACCGGGGCAGTCAACGCGGCCGTCGTCAGCGTGTTGCTGCTGACACTGCCGGAGGTCGTGACGCTGCCGGAGTCGCGGTAGACGAGCAGGTTGCCGAGGACGGCGAAGTGATCTTGCGCACCTTCGACGGAGATCGCGACCGTGTGTGGCGTGCCGTCGCTCAAGGCGCCCGCGAACGGCGTGAGATCGATGCGCGAGGGAATGAAATCGAGTGTCTCGGCACCCGGTGTCGGACGCCAGAGCCCGGGGTCGATGCCGCCGGTATAAACGCGCGGAACCACGGGAGCCAGCCCGGCCGGCTGGCCGTCGATCGCGACCAGCACCTCGCGGAAGCTGCTGCCGCCACAGCTTTGCAGCGCCGCGGACAAATCGCTCGGGACGCAGGTCTGCCAGAACTCGTCGCCGCCCTGGCTCTCTGCGTGCACGTCGAGATAGAGGCGGACGATGTTCGTCGGCAAGGTCAACACGCGTTGCAAGGTGTCGGTGGAGGTCGCGAGACTCGCCGGGTCGCCGTTCGTCAGGTCGCCTGCGAACGGAATCACGGTGTCGGCCACGCGGGCCGTGGCGTCGTCAGCCGGGGTCGCTGGCGGATAGAACACCAGCTTCGCCGAGCCCTGCAACACGCCGGTGTAAGTGCTGTCGACAACGGTGTCGAGCCTGACGTAGCCGGTGGCCGCCGCGGTCAGTGCATTCGCATACTCGGTCAGATCACGCTCGACATGCCAACCCGGTGCCACCTTCGCGGAAGGCTCTTGCGTGGTGCCGAAATAGAGATTGACGCCACCGATCGAGATCAGCGCCGTGCGGTCGAACTGGCGGCCCGCGTTGACCGAGAAATCTGCCTCCAACACCACCTTCGCGAACTTGCCGCCGCAAGCGCCCGAACCGGGATAGGCAAACGCATGTGCATCGAATCCGCTGTACGACATGCCGCTGTATAGCTGGACCGTGCAGGGTGAGGTGGTCGGCCGTGGCAGTGGCGCGTCGGCCACCACCACGCCCGCCGCACTGGCTTGCGGGGCGAATGCCGCGACCGGCGCGAGCGCGCCAGGAGCCGCGGCTTGCGGTTCATCGTCGCCGCACCCGCTGATGAACAGTGTGGCGGCGCAGAGCGCGAATGCGAGAGGAGTGATGAGTGCTTTCGGCAGGGGACGGACTTGGCGATTCGGCATGAGGTGCGTGCTTGAGATGGTTGGAAGAAACACTGAACGGGAGCTTGCAAATGGACGGCGCAAAGAGCATGCCAATGTCGACGCTCAACGCCACAACCACGGCTGCCACGCTTCAGGTTGAGATCAGGGACGCAAACGCCATGCGCTTGGGTCGACGCCAAGCGGTCGCACGTTGACGCGATGACCTATGACGTGAAGGCCGAGGGCATCGCCATGCTCAGCACGGCACGACCGTCACCTTCGGCCAGCGCTCGGCATATCGCTTCTGCGACACGCGCTGCCGGTAGGTGTCGACGCTGACCCGCGTGGGGTTGCGTCGGACGACGACGGCGAACAGATCGTCCAGGCCGTGCGGCGCGATGACGTCGATCGAACCGTCGGCCAGCAGCGTGAGTCCGACCGAGGTGGCGAACTCGGGCCAAGAGGCCGCGGCATCGCGCAGTGATGCGAGCGGCTCGACCGGGTGGCCGTAGTAGCCCTCGAACCATTGGTGGACTGCCGCCTGGTTGGTGACTTCCCAAGGCACGCCAGGAAGCCCTTGGCTCAGCCGCGCCTGAAGCTCGGCATCTCGCTTCGGCGAAAGATCTGCCGCATCAAAGTACGCCACGTCGACATCGGCCAACGCCGATGGCGTCTCGAACCCATGCAGCTGATCCCACACCAGATTGCGCACGGCCCCTGCGCCGATGCACCATGACGACAGGCTCATCTCTCGCACCACACAGAGCGCCGGCATGAACCACGCCGACTCGCGCACGATGGCGACGAGGCGTTCGCGAAGCGCGGCCTGCGGCAGAAGCACGCCGTTCAGGCGCCGTAAGCCGCCAGGAACACCTTCACCGCGCGGTCGACCATCTGCTTGACCTGCTGGCGCGTGGGTGGCCCGCTCACGCCCATCAAGAGGCGGTGCGCGGTCTCGGCGTGCAGCAAAGCGGAGAGGTGCATCGCCGCCACGGCGGCGTCTCCGTCCTTGATCCGGCCGGCGTCCATTTCGCCCTGCAGGAAGGACGCAATGAACTCCTCGCCGCGCTTCGGTCCCAGCTCGAAGAAATGGCGGCCGATGTCGGATTGGCCGGATTGCGCCACCGCCAATCGGTAGGCGCCGGTGGCCTCCGGCGTGCAGATGAACGCGAGGAATTTCTCGCCGAAGCAGCGCAGCATCCGCGGCAGGTCGTCGCTGCCCGGCACCAGCTCGTCGAAGGCCGGGCCCAGGTGGCGCATCCCCATGTGGATGGTGGCTTCCAGGAACAGCTGCTGCTTCGATGCGAAGTAGCCATAGAGCGTGACTTTCGAGCCGCCCATGCGCGCGGCGATCTCGTCCATGGACGCCCGCTCGAAGCCCATTTCCTGGAACACCTGCGACGCCATCTCGAGGATCGCCTCGCGCTTTGCTTCTGTTTTGACTCGCACGTCAATGCCTTTATTTCTGAACTCGCAAGTTCAGTATTGCTTGACACCAATGGTACGTCAAACCTTATACTGAACTCATCGGTATGTTTATTAAAGGAATTTCCGCATGTCTTCGAACCACCCCCTGACCGCCGGTACCGTGATGCTGGCCCTCGTATCGGCACTGCTCACGGCGTGCGGAGCCCCTCCGGGCGGCCCGCCGCCCCAGTTGTCGGGCCCGCCGCAAGTTGGCGTGCTGGTGGTGCAGCCGCAGCGCCTCGCGCTCAGCACCGAACTACCGGGCCGCACCGTGCCGTACCAGATCGCCGAAGTGCGCCCGCAGGTGACCGGCCTGATCCAGACGCGCAACTTCCAGGAAGGCAGCCTCGTGAAGGCCGGCCAGCCGCTGTACCAGATCGACGCGGCGAGTTACCAGGCCAGCTACGACAGCGCGCGTGCCACGCTCGCCAAGAACGAAGCCAACCTGTGCTCGACGCGCCTCAAGTCACAGCGCTACAGCGAGCTGGTCGAGATCAAGGCCGTCAGCCAGCAAGACCAGGACGACGCATCGGCCGCGCTGCAGCAGGGCGAGGCCGATGTGGCCGGCGCCAAGGCCGCGCTGGAGAGCGCACGCATCAACCTCGCCTTCACGCGCGTCGTGTCGCCGATCTCGGGGCGCATCGGCAAGTCGTCGGTCACGCCGGGCGCGCTGGTCACGGCGAACCAGGCCACGCTGCTCTCGACGGTGCAGCAGCTGGACCCGATCTATGTGGACGTCACCCAATCGAGCAGCTCGGTGCTGCGGCTCAAGCACGCCCTGGCGCGTGGCGACCTGAAAGGCGGCGGCGCCAACTCTGCCGTCGTCAAACTGCTGCTCGAAGACGGCAGCACCTACCCGCTCGCCGGCAAGCTGCAGTTCTCCGACGTGACGGTCGACCAGGGCACCGGCGCGATCACCTTGCGCGTGGTGTTCCCCAACCCGAACGCCGACCTGCTGCCTGGCATGTACGTGCGTGCCGTGGTCGAAGAGGGCGTGAACGAGCAGGCCCTGCTGGTGCCGCAGCCGGCCGTCAGCCGCGATGCCACCGGCAAGCCGATGGCCTTCGTGGTCAGCGCCGACGGCAAGCTCGAGCCGCGGTCCATCACCACCGAGCGCGCCATCGGCGACCATTGGCTGGTGTCGACCGGTCTCAAGGCCGGTGACCGCCTCGTCGTCGAAGGGCAGCAGAAGGCAAGGCCGGGCCAGCCCGTCAACGCCGTGGCACTGCCGGCACCCGTCGCGCCAGCCAGCGCCCCTGCCCCGCGCATGGCCGCCGCGAACTGACACGGCCGGAGATCATCACCATGGCTCGCTTTTTCATCGACCGCCCGATCTTTGCCTGGGTCCTCGCCATCATCGTGATGCTGGCGGGTGTGATGGCCATCAAGATTCTGCCGATCGCGCAATACCCGTCGATCGCCCCACCGGCCATCGCCATCTCGGCCAACTACCCCGGTGCGTCGGCCAAGACGCTGGAAGACACCGTCACCCAGGTCATCGAGCAGAAGATGAAGGGCCTGAACCAGCTGGCCTACATGGCCTCGACCAGTGAGTCCACGGGCAGCGTGACCATCACGCTCACCTTCGAGAACGGCACCGACCCCGACACCGCCCAGGTGCAAGTGCAGAACAAGCTCGCGCTCGCCACGCCACTGCTGCCGCAAGAAGTGCAGCAACAAGGCGTGCAGGTCACGAAGTCGGCGAACAACTTCCTGAACGTGCTGGCCTTCGTGTCGCAAGACGGCAAGCTGAGCGCGTCCGACCTCTCCGACTACGTGGCGGCCAATGTGCAGGAAGCGATCAGCCGCGTCGAAGGCGTGGGCGACACGACCTTGTTCGGCTCGCAGTACGCGATGCGCATCTGGCTCGACCCGAGCAAGCTCAACAGCTTCAAGCTCACGCCGCTCGACGTGAAGAACGCGATCCAGGCGCAGAACGCCCAGGTCTCGGCGGGCCAGCTCGGCGGCCTGCCCTCCGTGCAGAGCCAGCAGCTCAACGCCACCATCACCGCACAGACGCGGCTGAAGACGGCGCCCGAGTTCGAAGCCATCCTGCTGCGCACGCAGGCCGACGGCTCGGCCGTGCGCTTGCGCGACGTGGCCCGCATCGAGCTCGGCAGCGAGAGCTACGCGCTGCAGAGCCGCTTCAACGGCAAGCCGGCTGCGGGCCTTGCGATCAAGCTCGCCACCGGCGCCAATGCGCTCGACACCGTGCGCGGCATCGACGCCAAGCTCGACGAGCTTCGCAAGTTCTTCCCGACTGGCGTGGAGGTGATCAAGCCCTACGACACCACGCCTTTCGTGCGCATCTCGATCGAAGAGGTGGTGAAGACGCTGATCGAAGCCGTCGTGCTGGTGTTCGTCGTGATGTACCTCTTCCTGCAGAACTTCCGCGCCACGCTGATCCCGACGATCGCGGTGCCGGTGGTGCTGCTGGGCACCTTCGGCGTGCTGGCCGCCTTCGGCTATTCGCTCAACACGCTGACGATGCTGGCGATGGTGCTGGCGATCGGCCTGCTGGTCGACGATGCCATCGTGGTGGTCGAGAACGTGGAGCGCGTGATGAGCGAAGAGGGGCTGTCGCCGCTAGAGGCCACGCGCAAGTCGATGGGCCAGATCACCGGTGCACTGGTGGGCGTGGCCCTGGTGCTCGCCGCGGTGTTCGTGCCGATGGCCTTCTTCGGTGGCTCGACCGGCGTGATCTACCGCCAGTTCACGGTGACCATCGTCTCGGCGATGACGCTGTCGGTGCTGGTCGCCTTTGTCCTCACGCCCGCCCTGTGCGCCACGCTGCTCAAGCCGGTGGCAAAGGGACACGCGCTGGCCACGACCGGCTTCTTCGGCGCGTTCAACCGCTTCTTCGATCGCAGCAACCGCGGCTACCAGGGCGTGGTGCGGCACATGATCGGCCGCGGCTGGCGCTACATGGCCGGCTACGCGGTGCTCACGCTGGTGGTCGGCTTCGTGTTCACGAAGGTCCCCGCCGGTTTCCTGCCCGACGAAGACCAGGGCTCGCTGTTCACGCTGGTTCAGCTGCCGCCCGGTGCCACGCAAGACCGCACGCTGAAAGTGCTCGAGCAGGTGGAGCATCACTTTCTGGTCGACCAGAAGGATGCGGTCGATTCGATCTTCACCGTGGCCGGTTTCAGCTTCGCCGGCAGCGGCCAGAACAGCGGCTTCGCCTTCGTCAAGCTCAAGCCGTGGAGCGAACGCACGCGGCCCGAGCTGAAGGCTGCGGCCGTTGCCAACAACGCCATCAAGCACTTCCTGTCGCTGCGCGACGCGACGGTGTTCGCCTTCGCGCCGCCGGCCGTGTCCGAACTCGGCAACGCGAGCGGCTTCGACCTGATGCTGCAAGACCGCGCCAACCTCGGCCACGAAGCCCTCATGCAGGCGCGCAATCAGCTGCTGGGTGCGCTGATGAAGGAACCCGGCCTGGTGGCAGTGCGGCCCAACGGCATGGAAGACGCGCCCGAGTTCCGGCTCGAGATCGACGAGCACAAGGCCGGCGCCTTGGGCCTGACCATGGCCGACGTCAACAACACCTTCTCGGCCGCCTGGGGCAGCAGCTACGTCAACGACTTCATCGACAACGGGCGTGTGAAGAAGGTGTTCCTGCAGGCCGATGCGCCTTTCCGCATGCTGCCCAGCGACATCGACCACTGGTTCGTGCGCAACGCCAGCGGCGCGATGGTGCCGTTCAGCGCGTTCGCGCAGGCCGGCTGGTCTTCGGGCTCCCCACGGCTGGAGCGCTACAACGGCGTGCCCTCGGTCGAGATCATGGGCATGGCATTGCCGGGCACCTTGTCCAGCGGGCAGGCGCTCGACCTGGTGGAGCGCCACGCCGCCGAACTGCCACCCGGCATCGGCTACGAGTGGACCGGCATCTCGCGCCAGGAGCGCGCGGCCGGCAGCCAGGCGATGCTGCTGTATGCGGCGTCGCTGCTGGTGGTCTTCTTGTGCCTGGCCGCGCTGTACGAGAGCTGGTCGATCCCGCTGTCGGTGATCCTCGTGGTGCCGCTGGGCGTGCTGGGCACGCTGGTCGCCGCGGTGCTCACGTGGAAGATGAACGACGTCTACTTCCAGGTGGGTTTGCTGACGACCATCGGCCTCGCATCGAAGAACGCGATCCTGATCGTGGAGTTCGCGAAAGACCTGGTCGCGCAAGGCGTGGGCCTGGTGGAGGCGGCGATCACCGCGGCGCGCATGCGGCTGCGCCCGATCCTGATGACCTCGCTCGCGTTCATTCTGGGCGTGCTGCCGCTGATGCTCGGCAAGGGCGCCGGTGCCGGTGCGCAGAACGCGCTGGGCACGGCCGTGGTCGGCGGCATGGTCTCGGGCACGGTGCTGGCGATCTTCTTCGTGCCGCTGTTCTTCGTGATCGTGCGCCGCCTGTTCGACAAGCGGCCGAAAGCCGCAACGGCGCCAACGCAGCCACACACCGACACCCCTTTGCTGGAAGGACACTGAGATGAACCGCTTCACCCGCATCACCCTGGCCAGCGTGGCCGCCTGCGCCGCACTCGGCGGCTGCAGCCTGATGCCGACTTATGAGCGGCCTGCGTTGCCGGTACCCACCGCCTACCCCGCGCCTGCGCCGGCATCCGCTGCAGAAGCCACCGTCGGCACCATCGAAGCGGCCGACATCGGCTGGCGTGAGTTCTTCGCCGACGACCGGCTGCGCCAGGTCATGGCGCTCGCACTGGCCAACAACCGCGACCTGCGCGTGGCAGCACTCAACATCGAGAAGGCGCGAGCGCAGTACCGCGTGCAAGACGCTGGCTTCTATCCCACCGTCAGCGCCACCGGCAGCCAGAGCGCCACCCGCACCGCCGACAACCTGCGCACGCCGGGCAGCCCCGAGATCAGCCGCCAGTACAGCGCGGGCGTGGGCATCAGCGCCTACGAGGTCGACCTCTTCGGCCGCGTGCGCAGCCTGAGCGCGCAATCGCTCGAGCAGTTCCTGTCGACCGAGCAGGCGCGGCGCAGCACGCACATCAGCCTGGTGGCCGAGGTGGCGAACGCCTACCTGACATTGGGAGCGGATGAGGAGCGGCTGGCCCTCGCGCGCGACACGCTGACGAGCCAGAGCGAGTCGTACCGGCTCAGCCAGCGCAGCTTCGAGGTCGGCGTCACGACGGCGCTGGCCTTGCGGCAGGCGCAGACGAGCGTCGACACGGCGCGCGTGGACGTGGCGCGCTACACCGCCCAGGCGGCGCAAGACCGCAATGCGCTGGTGCTGCTCGTCGGCTCGACCGTGCCGGCCGAGCTGCTGCCCACCAACCTGGCCGACTCGCTGAACGCGCTGCCCGACCTGCCGAGCGGTCTGCCCTCGTCGCTGCTGCAACGCCGGCCCGACATCCTCGAGGCCGAGCACCTGCTGAAGGCGGCCAACGCCAACATCGGCGCGGCACGCGCGGCCTTCTACCCACGCATCAGCCTGACTGCCTCGGCCGGCTCGTCGAGCACCGATTTGTCGGGTCTGTTCCAGGGCGGCTCGGGCACCTGGAGCTTCTTGCCGCAGGTCTCGTTGCCGATCTTCGATGGCGGTGCAAACCGCGCCAATCTCGACGTCGCGAAGATCAATCGCGACATCAACGTGGCCCAATACGAGAAGTCCATTCAGACTGCATTCAGAGAGGTGTCCGACGCGTTGGCCCAGCGCAACACGGTCGGCGACCAGCTCGAAGCACAGCAGTCGCTAGTCAACGCGACGGCCGAGAGCGATCGGCTGTCGCGCGCGAGGTTCTCACGCGGCGTCGACAGCTACCTCACGGTGCTGGATTCGCAGCGCTCGCTCTACAGCGCGCAGCAGAACCTGATCGGCACGCGGCTGTCGCGCGTATCGAACCTTGTCACTCTGTACAAGGTGCTCGGCGGGGGGTGGTCGGAGGAGCGAACGAGCAGCAGCGCGGCAGCCGAGAAGTCAGGGGGTTGAGCTTGCGCGCTCGGCGCTTGGGCCGCTGACGGCAGCGGCTCACGCGCGTCGGCTACGCCATCGACTCAGCCCGCCACATGCGCATCAATGCACGCGCAAGCGAAGAGCGCGGCAACGCCGGCCGCCTCGTCCGAAAGACGTCATTGTTTGGTCATGACTCGGTTTGGAGCCCATTGCTGTAATCCCTGTGCATTGCACAACTTCAGCTTGGAACACATGAACTTCGGAACTATCAAGACGGGTCGCGGCCGCCGCTCGGGCGCAATCCTCGTCATCGCGATGGCACTGGCTGCCGGCGCATTCGCGGAGGGCACCCGTCAAAGCCCGATCAACATCAACAAGCGAGATGTCGTCGAGGCACATCATGGCCCGAAGATCACCGCGACGTATCTGTCCAACGCCACCTTGACCGTGGTGAACACCTTCAACCCGAACCGCACGCCCTTGGTCGAGAAGGAGTGGTCCACGCTCAGGGCTACCCCCGCGGGCTCTTCGTACGTGATGGTCGGGAACCAGCAATACGACCTGCTGCAGTTCCACTTCCACACGCCATCGGAGCACAAGGTCAACGGCAAAAGTGCGCCGATGGAAGTCCACTTCGTGCATCTGAAGACCGGCGCCCTGCCCTGCGACCCGGACGCCCTTCTGGTCATCGGCGCGATGATCCAGCAGGACTCCGTGACGCACAAAGAGCTGAGCAAGATCTTCAACGCCCAGAACCTGCCGCAAGACTCCACCCAGCCTGCGGTGACCATCACCAACTTCGACCTCAACAAGGTCCTGCCGAAGCTGGATGACTCCTACCGCTACGCCGGCTCGCTGACCGCTCCATCGACGTTCACCAACTGCACCGCGCAAGGCGGGTCCATCGACGACCAGCTCAGCGCCGACATCTTCCCGGAGAACGTGCAATGGGTGGTCCTGACGAAGAAGATCGAAATGTCCAAGGCGCAGATCAAGACCTTCAGGAGCCTCTTCGAAGAAGGCAATTCGCGCGAGACGCAGCCACTCAACGGCCGCACGATCTACCGCGTTCAACATTGAGCCCCTCCCTGCGGTGATCTCGAGCCCGCTCGAGAAGCCGTAGCGGACAGGAGACACGGTCCCGATCGGGGCCGTGCTTTGCGAAGGCCCGAAGCCTTCGCCACCCCAGAGGTCCTTGCACCTCGCTCCCCGGCAGCAACTCCGCATTCGCGGATGACGGCGCCGCAGGTCGAGCCCCCTTGAATCGAGAACAGTGGCATGGCGTTTGCACGCCTGCACGCGTGCCGTTCACCCACGCACCGCTTTTGTCCCCAAGCGACCATCACCCCACTGTTCATCGAAAGGAACACCCATGAACCGCAACGACGTGACCGAAATGATCATCGAGGCCAAGGTCAGCAAAGGCATCAAGTGGGATGACGTGGCCAAGCAGGTCGGGCTCAGCAAGGAATGGGTCACGGCCGGTTGCCTCGGGCAGATGACCTTCGACGCCCAGCAGGCGCAGGTGATCGCCGAGACCTTCGGCCTGCCGGCAGAGGCTGAGAAGTGGCTGCAGGTGGTGCCCTACAAAGGCTCGCTGCCCACCAGCGTGCCGACCGACCCGCTGATCTACCGCTTCTACGAGCTCGTGAGCGTGTACGGCAGCACCTTCAAGGCGCTGATCCACGAGGAGTTCGGCGACGGCATCATGAGCGCGATCGATTTCAAGATGGACCTGCAGCGCGAGCCCGACCCGAAGGGGGATCGGGTCAGCATCACGATGTCGGGCAAGTTCCTGCCGTACAAGACCTACTGAGGGCCACGCAGGGCGTCAGACGCGCGGCGAAACACCCCCGCGGCAACGGATGATCGGGGGACCGGGTACAACCCGGTCTCGACCACCGAACGCTTCCCACGATGAAACCCCTGCTGCTGATCACCACTCTCTTGTCCGAGACCAGCCTCGCGCGCATCCGCGAGGCCTTCGAGGTGCTGTACGCGCCCAAGCCGCCGCTGAAGGCCGAGTTCATCCAGTCGCATGGCGCACAGATCCGCGGCGTGCTCACCATCGGCCCAATCGGCTTCAGCGCGGCCGACATGGATGCGCTGCCCGAGCTGACGATCGTCTGCGCGCTGGGCGCCGGCTACGAGAACATCGATGTGGCCCATGCGCGCACGCGCGGCATCGTCGTCGCGAATGGCGCCGGCACGAACGACGACTGCGTGGCCGACCATGCCTTCGCGCTGCTGCTCGCCGTGGTGCGCGGCATCCCGACGGCCGACGCGGCGTGCCGCCAGGGCGTGTGGCGCGACCGCCTGCCCTTGCGCCCCAACTTCTCGCACAAGCGGCTGGGCATCCTCGGCCTGGGCACCATCGGCGCCAAGCTCGCGCAGCGCGGCCAGGGCTTCGACCTGGCCATCGGTTATCACAACCGCAAGCCGAAGGCCGACGTGGCTCACGCCTACTTCGACTCGCCGGTGGCGCTCGCCGAATGGGCCGACTACCTCGTGGTCGCCACGCCCGGCGGCGCGGCCACGCGCTACCTGGTCGACGCGCGCGTGCTGCAAGCCCTGGGGCCGCGGGGCGTGCTGGTGAACATCGCGCGCGGCAGCGTGGTCGACACGCTGGCCCTCGCCGACGCGCTGCGCGAGGGCCGCGTGGGCGGTGCGGGCCTCGACGTCTACGAGAGCGAGCCCGAGCCGCCGAGCGTGCTGTTCGATCTGCCCAACGTGGTGCTCACGCCGCACGTGGCCGGCAGCTCGCCCGAAGCCATTGCGGCCTCGGTTGATCGCTTCATCGAGAACGCGACGCGGCACTTCGCCGGGCAGGCACCTGTGTCGCCTGTGTAGGCAGGCTCGCTATGCGTGCCGCTGCACCAGCCGGCCCTTGATGTACTTCCACACATCGAGCTCGGGCGGGCGGTGCGGGTACCAGTCGCGGCGCGACTCCCAGTCGAAGAACCGGCGCAGGCAGGCGACCATCGCGGCGTCGGCTGCATAGGTCTCGTTGACGTTGGGTTCGTCGCCGTAGTCGGAGCGCACGAACACGCGCCCGTTGAAGAAGAGGTGCGTGCCGCCTTCCTTGTTGGCGGTGAAGAAGCCCATGCCGGCGCGCAAGGCATCGAGCACTTCTTTCTGCAGCGCGGCGATCGGGGCCGGGTCTTCGACCGCGTTCGCCATCACTTCCTCGAGCGCCAGGCTTTCACGGCGGCATTGGTCGTAGAGCGCGGATGACGCACGCGACCAGGCAACGTCCGGCGAGGCAATGAACAGCTTCGCACTCCAGAAGGCCATGGTCCGCTCGGCCGCCCTCAGGTGCTCTGCTTCGCTGGCCCATTTCTTGGGCGTGCTGCGCTTCACCTGCAGCGAGTACAGCTTGCGCGAATCGATCACGGCCTCGAAGCGCAGGCACACCTCGCGCGGTGTGCCGCTGCCATCGGAGCAGCCGCAGTAGCTGAGTTGCCGTGCGTCGCTCTGGTCGCGCTGCAACAGCGTCGCGGTGATCTTCTCGACGACGGATTTCACCGCGATGGGGTGGCCGTCGTGCCAGAAATAGACTTGGCGCTGGTCGACCCAGTCGCCGCTGAAGCTCGCCGGTTCGACGAGCTTGTTGAAGAGTTTCTTGATGATCACCACACGGGCTCCGGAACGGGCTGTTGGCCCCTCCAGGCAGTGTGCGGTTCGCGCGTTTCGTTCGTGCTTCAAGCCGCAAGCACCTTGTTTCATGCGTTCCGGCGCGCTCAGTGGTGTGCGGCCCGTCGGTAATCGCTGGGCGGCACGCCGAGGTGCGCGCGGAACACGCGGCTGAAATGCGCCATGTTCGAAAAACCGAAGCCGAGCGCAATCTCGGTGATGGAGCGGTGGTCGTTGCGGCGGTCGTCGAAGCTGCGGCGGCAGGCCTCCAGCCGCCGACGCAGGATGTAGCCGGCCACGCCGTCGGGCTCGTCGGCGAAGGCGTTGTAGAGGTGGCGCCGGCTGCAGTTGAGCGCCTGCGCAATGCCGTCGACCGAGAGGGCCGCATCGCCGATGTGCTCGCCCACGTGCTGCTTGATGCGCTCGCGCAGCGCCTCGCGCTGCGTCACCGCGGTGCCGGTGCCGGCCAGGTCAAGCAGCGAGAGGTGCACGAACTGCGTGATCGCATCGCCCACGCCGTGTGCGGCTTCGTCCGACATGCCCGGCAACTCGCGGTAGGCCGAGCGCATGGTCTCGAGCGCGACGCGCGCCACGCCGCCGCTGGCGCCCAGGCGCCGCGCCATCAGCGGGCCGATCTGCAGGCCGCGCTCGACAAGCCGCTCCTTGGGCAGCATCACGATCAGGTGATCCACCTGCACCGGGTTGGCCACGGCGTAGCTGTCGGTCGTGTCGTAGATGCTCCACTGCTCTGGCATGACCCAGGCCGCGCGGCCCTTTTGCTGCACGCTCGCGCAGCCCGACCACGGCGCCACGATCTTCAGGTAGCTGGCCTCGGAGGCACGCGCCAGCGACGGCGAGCGCAGCACGCGGTGGCGGTTGGCCTCGAGCCGCGTCAGCACCACGTCGCCGGCATGCAGGGTGGCCATGCGCCCGCCGAATTCGGTGTCGCCGTAGAGGTCGGAACTCAGCCCGCAGAAAAGGCGGTTGATCCAGTCCGACCAGAAGCCCGGGCGGTCCGATGCCGACACCTCGTCGGTGCTCATCACGCTGGCTGGCATGCCCATGGGGTTGTGTCGGTTGGACGGGGGGACAGAACTGCCAAGCGTAGCGGCTGTAGCGCCCTCCCTCAACGCCGTGTGGTGATGGCAGGCCCCGCGCGAGGGTATTTCCCGAGCCGCCGTGCACGGATCGGCAAGCGCTTCTGCATGGCCGGCAAAGCAGCGGCGCCCGGCGCGGTCTACCGTGGGGTGTGATGTCTGAAGTGAAGGAGAACGCCATGTCCGATCTGTCCATGCTCATCAACGGCCTTGCCGCCACGGCCCGCGAGGGCGCCACCTTCGAGCGCCGCAACCCGCTCGACGGCAGCGTCGCCACGCGTGCACCCGCTGCCAGTGAGACCGATGCGGTGGCCGCCGTCGAATCCGCCGCGGCGGCGTTCAAGACCTGGAGCCAGACAGGCCCCACCGAGCGCCGGATGCTGCTGCTGAAGGCTGCTGATGTGCTGGAGGCCAAGACGCCGCAGTTCATCGAGGCCGTGGCAGCCGAGACAGGTGCCACCGGCATGTGGGCCGGCTTCAACGTGCACCTGGCCGCCGGCATGATCCGCGAGGCCGCATCGCTCACCACGCAGATCAGCGGCGAAGTGATTCCCTCCGACGTGCCCGGCTCGCTGGCCATGGGCATCCGGCAGCCGGCCGGGGTGGTGGTGGGCATCGCGCCGTGGAATGCGCCGGTGATTCTCGCCACACGGGCCATCGCCGTGCCGCTGGCCTGCGGCAACACCGTGGTGCTGAAGGGCAGCGAGAACTGCCCGCGCACGCACCAGCTCATCGCCGAGGCCTTCCACGAAGCCGGCTTTCCGCGGGGCGTGCTGAACTACATCACCAACGCACCGGCCGATGCAGGCCGCGTGGTCGAAGCCATGGTGGCGCACCCTGCCGTGCGGCGCGTCAACTTCACCGGCTCCACCCGCGTGGGCAAACTCATCGCGATGACCTGCGCCAAGTACCTGAAGCCGGTGGTGCTCGAGCTCGGCGGCAAGGCGCCGCTGGTGGTGCTGGACGACGCGGATCTCGACGACGCGGTGAACGCCGCAGCCTTCGGCGCCTTTGCCAACTCGGGGCAGATCTGCATGTCGACCGAACGCATCATCGTCGACAAGAAGATCGCCGACGACTTCGTGGCCCGCTTCGCCAAGAAGGCCAAGAGCCTGCCGCTCGGCGACCCGCGCAAGCCCGAGCCCGTGGTGCTGGGCTCGGTGATCAGCATGGGCACGGTGGAGCATTGCAACGCGCTGATCGACGACGCGCTGGCCCAGGGCGCGAAGCTGGTGTGCGGCGGCAAGGCTGAGAACACGCTGATGCCGGCCACGCTGCTCGACCACGTCACACCGGCCATGCGCATCTACCGCGAAGAAACCTTCGGCCCGGTGAAATGCATCGTGCGTGTGGACGGTGTCGATGCTGCAGTCGACTGCGCCAACGACAACGAGTACGGCCTCTCATCGGCTGTCTTCGGCCGCGACATCGCCCGCGCGATGAACGTGGCGCGCCGCATCGAGAGCGGCATCTGCCACGTCAACGGACCCACCGTGCATGACGAAGCGCAAATGCCTTTCGGCGGCGTGAAGGGCAGCGGCATCGGCCGCTTCGGCGGCAAGGCGGGCATTGCCGAGTTCACCGAGCTGCGCTGGATCACGGTGCAGACGACGCCGCGGCACTATCCGTTCTGAGGCCCTGCGGGAGGCTGGCTTACAGGCCGAAGCGGTCAACGCCTGCCTGCTCCGACACCGCCTGCGCCAGATCGCCCGGCGTGTAGCCGAAGGTCCGCCGGAACCAGCGGGTGAAATGCGCCTGGTCGGAGAAGCCACACTCGGCCGCCACGGCAGCAACGGGTTCGCCGCTGATCACCATGTGCTTTGCTCGATGCAGGCGCACGGCGCGCAGGTAGTCTGCTGGCGCCATGCCGAGCCATTGCGTCAGCACGCGGTGAAGTCGTTCACGGCTGATGGCGCAGCGGCGCGCGAGGCCTGACACGGTCGGCTCGCCGGCCAGCACGGCAGACTGCACGCGCCCGAGCAGCGCACGCACGGCATCGCTCGGAAGGGGATCGCTGCCGACATCGGCACCGGGTTGCAACGCCGTGGCCAGCGACGGTATGGCCCGCAGCAACCAGGCCTGCACATCGTCCGGCGAGTTCAGGTCGCGCGACTGGTTGGCCAGCACGGGCGCCGGCACCCAACCGCTGCGCGCAGGCAGGGTGAGGCCCACCTGTTCCAACCAAGCAGTCGGAACGTAGAGCATCGTCACGAGCACCGCGCCGCTGTGGGCCGTAGCGGTCAACGCGCCGGTGTGGACGACGCCGGGCGCGATGGCGATGAGGTCTCCGCTTCGAGCATGGAACGGGCGGCCCGCCACGCTGCAGCGGCACTCGCCCTGCACGATGGCGCCGAAAGACCATTCCTCGTGCCAGTGCGGAGCCCACTCCTGCCCATGCTGCTGGTGTCGCACCTGCTCAAGGTCGAACAGGCGCAGGCGCCGCACTTCGGATCGGTTCAGCGCCACAGCGGCAGGCTTCCTGTCAGGCGATTGACCCACCGCTTGGGTCCGCTGAAACCGATGCCCAGCATGTCCTCGGTGACGTGCACCGACAGGCCGTGGCGATGCCAGTAGTCACCGCATTCGTGCATCGCCTGTGCGTAGGCGGGAAAGAGCGACACGCTGCTGTCTTCCACAGGGGGCCCATCGGCGAGTTGTTGCACCAGGGCGCTGATTGTGGCGGGCTCGGCACGCAAGACGGCGATCGGCAAATGGGACGACGCAGCCGTCTTCAAGCCCGCAGCATCGACCAGCGGACGCCCGGCCCAGCTGGGGCGCGAACCCGCGAGCCCGGCGGCAATGCACGCAGTGATGTTGGCCGCAGCGCCTGGCGCCAGTCCCGCAGCCAACACGATCGCGACCTTGTCCGGCACCGAGAGGGGTTGAGGCTCAGGCATCGCGCACTCCGGTGACGGTGATGCCCAGCCAGCCCGCACTGGCATCTTCTGCGACCACATCGCCCAGCACGCCGATGTCTTCCTCGGGGTGCGCGGTCAGGCGCACAGACGCCGAGGCCTCGTGCCAATCGCCACCCACGCGCTGGCCGATGTCGGGCTTCACCAGCACCGGGTTCGGTAACTGCTGCGGCTGCCGCAGGTCAGGCCAACCGACCGCACCGATCGTCGGGTGGGCCAGGAAGCCGAGGGGCCGGCCTGGGCGACCCGTGAGACGGGCCTCGACCTCAAACACACGCCGGTCTTTCACAGCCAGGCTGGCACCCAGCCGGCTGCCCGCACGCAATGGCGCTGCGGCCGGGTGTTCAAGGGGCAGGCTGCGGGTGAGCCATGTGCTGCCCATCTTCTTGGGCCAGCCCTGAAGCAGCCCGCGCAGCAGAGAGGTGTCCTGGTCGACCCAGATGGCGGGGCAGTACATGCAGCGGCTGCCGTCCGGGCGTTCGATCTCGAGCACCACGATGGTCTCGCGGTACTGGGCCAGCACCGGGTCCAGCAGCTCGTGGCCGTCGGTGCAGGCCTGCCAGTCGGCGAAGTGGACACAGCCCGTGCCGACAGGCTTGCCAGCCTCCGGCGGCACCAGGGGCACTGCAGCGGCAGCGTCGAATCGAAACGCGATGTTCAGCAACCAGCCCGCGTAGTGCCAGGGCGGTGGACGAACCAGCGCGGAGCGCCCAGTGATGGTGAACGGCGCGGTGAAGCTTTGATGAGGCCAGACAGGAGAGGCAATGGAGTTCATGCCGTCCATGATGCGGAGCACGAGGCGCCATGCCTAGAACGGATGTGAACCTTCGGGGCTCCTGGTTGAGCGAAGCCGGGAACGCCTGGCCGACACGTGACATCCAAGCTCTATTCACCTCAACTCTGCCGAGGCAGGCCATGGAACCCACCCCCCGCACCGCCGACACGCCCGCGGTGCCGCTCGACGACATGGCCCTCGCCCGCCGTGTCGCAGCCGGCGACCGCAGCGCCTTCGATGCCTTGATGCGCATCAACAACCGGCGGCTCTACCGCCTCGCACGCGCCACCATGCGCAATGACGCCGAGGCCGAAGAGGCGCTGCAAGAGGCTTACATCGCGGCCTACCGCGGCATGGCCGGCTTTCGGGGTGAATCGACGCTTGCCACCTGGCTCTCGCGCATGGTGCTCAACGAGTGCCTGGGGCGACTGCGCAAGGGCGCGCGACGGCAGAACGTGATCCCGATGGTGACGAGCGACGAGATGGACGGCATCCACGCCAACGAAGAAGAGGTGCCCGACAAGGTGCTGGTGCGCAGCGAGATGCGCGCGCTGATCGAACGCAAGCTCGGCGAACTGCCGGAAGACTTTCGCCTCGTCTTCGTGCTGCGCTCGGTGGAAGAGCTGAGCGTGGAAGAAACCGCCGACAGCCTGGGCATCGAGCCGGCCACGGTGCGCAGCCGCCATTTCCGGGCGCGCAGCCTGCTGCGCGAATCGCTGGCGCGCGAGATCGACGTCGCCGAGCGCGACCTGTTCGATTTCGGCGGTGCACGCTGCGATCGCACCGTCGCGGCCGTGAACGCCCGGCTCCGAGCGTAGGCGGGAACGCCGGGGCGCCCCGTGTCATCTGTGTCGGCATCACGGCACAGCAGGAGACGGGCGATGAACACGATCAAGCTGGGAATTGGAATTGGGCACGCCATGGTGGGCGTGCTTGCCGCATTGGCGAGCGGGTGCGGCGGCAACGACGATGACGACCACCGGGACCTGATCGCCGAAGGCAAGCAGGTCTTTCGCTACGACACCTTCGGCGACGAAGCGAAGTGGACCGACACCTTGCGCATGCACGAGGTCATCGCCGCCGCGGTCGACCCGACCACGGCCTTGTCGGTGGGCCTGAGGGTCGATGCCGACGCGCTGCCGCAATCGGTGAAGGACGGCATTGCCGCCGGCACGGTCGACCTCAAAAGCCCGGCCACCACGCTCGCCTTGCTCAAGCTCGACGCCGTCGTCGGGCTCAAGGGCAAGGTCAGCACACAGAATGGTGCCGACACGCTGGAGCGGGTGGGTGTCACCTGCGCGCTGTGCCACTCCACGGTCGACAACTCCTTCGCGCCCGGCATCGGCAAGCGCCTGGACGGTTGGCCGAACCGCGACCTGAACGTGGGCGCCATCATTGCGCTGTCACCCGCCGTGAGCAGCAGCGAGAAGGCGCTGCTCAACGGCTGGGTCCCCGGCAGGTACGACCCGCGCCACAACATCGACGGCCTGAACAAGCCGGTGGTGATCCCGCCGGCGTACGGGCTGGCGGGCATCGGCAAGATCACCTTCACCGGCGACGGCAATGAGATCGCCTACTGGAACCGTTATGTCGCCGTGACGCAGATGGGCGGCCTCGGCACGTTTGCCGACCCGCGCCTGCCATTGAGCGTGACCAACGGCGCGGTCGATCGGGTCAGCGACAAGCTGCCCGCGCTGCAGGCCTACCAGCTGTCGCTCGCTGCACCGGCCGCACCCGCGGGCAGCTTCGACACCAGCGCCGCCGCGCGTGGCAAGCTGGTGTTCGAAGGCAAGGGGCAGTGCGCCACCTGCCACACCGGCTCGCTCTTCACCGACGCCAACGCCGTGCTGCATCCGCCTGCGGATTCAGTGGTGGAACCGGAGACACCGAGCTACGCGTCGCGCTCCGCCACGAAGATGTATCGCAGCACGCCGCTCAAGGGCCTGTGGCAGCACGCGCCCTACTTCCATGATGGCTCGGCGGCCACGCTGGAAGACGTCGTCACCACCTACAACACCAAGCGCGGGCTCGGCTTGTCGTCACAGGAGATCGCGGATCTGGCGCAGTACCTCAAGTCGCTGTGAGGCCCGACGGCCTGGCTACTTCTTCCTCTGCGGGTAGATCGTCTCGCCCCGCTTGAGCATGTCGACGAAGGCTTCGATCTTCTTCTGACGACCGGCCGCGGTCTTCATGTTGTGGACGCGGAAGGCAAGCGCGAAGCGGTTCTGCGCCGTGAGGGTGGCCAGCATCTTCCTGGCCTTCGGCTCGGCATCGATGGCGGCCTGCAGGTCGTCAGGGATCTTCATCTCCTTGCCGCTGCCGTAGGCGCGGTCCCAGCGGCCGTCGGCCTTGGCTGCTTCCACTTCCTCGAGCCCGTGTTCGGTCATCCGGCCTTCTTCGATCAGCCGGGCCACGTTGGCGACGTTGATCTTGCTCCACACGCTCTTGCCGCGACGCCGGGTGTAACGCTGCAGATAGCTCGTCTCATCAAGGCCCTTTCGCAGCCCATCGATCCAACCCCAGCAGAGCACGACGTCGATGGCTTGTTTCGGCGTGATCGAGGCGAGCCCTGAACCCACCTTGTGAATCTTGATCCAGACCTCGTCTTCCTTGTCGTGGTGCTGGGCGAGCCAGTCGTAGAAGCTTTGTTCATCGGCGAATTCGCGAACACGTTGGGGGTCGACGGCGACGGGTCCTGTGGGCATGGCTCTCCCTTTTGTGCATTGCAGCGGCGCCTACCGTGGCAGCCGGTCTGGACAGATGTCGAAGTGGATCATCTCCGACTCGCCGCGATCTTGCCCTCACGGGCTTCGCGTCGTCGGTGCACAAGAGCGAGCGGCACGGTCACTTCGGACCGGCCGCTCTGGGAGCCAAGCAGATGCTGCTGAGCAAGCGGAGCGGTGGGCGATTCGTCGGCGTCAGGCAGTCGCCAAAACTTTCGGCAGTTCGGTCGAAATCCGGTCAACCCGGCAGGGTGGTTCCAGACGAAGGCGACAGCACGTCGTCGTGCACATTGCCATCGCCTCGCGACGAAGCCACACCGCCGAAGGCGCTTCCCGGTGATGTCTGGCGCAGGCGCTCCACCCCTTGGGGCAGATCCGCGTCGAGCATCTGCCGTCCGCTCGACGCGCTGGTGCCTCCCGTTGAACTGCCGGAAAGCGTGCCACCGGCACCGGCTTCTTCAAGGCGCTGCCCCATCTTCCTCAGGTAGCGGTTCGCCGCATAAGCGGCAATGAGGATCAGGACCCAGGTCTTCATTCCCATGTGAAATCTCCATCCGGTTGAGCGAGCCGGCCCCATGCCATCTCGCAGCAGGATCACTGGGCAATCCGTGGGCCGATGCGACTCGATTTTTCAGCGAGAGAAAGCGGCGGAAACCACGCTTGATCGCGGCATCGCAGTACCCGGCTACGGCCGAACATCCCGCGCGATGACGAACAAATTCCATGCGCCAGCGCCGCGTGCAGGCGCGACTTTCCACCGGCTCGCGGCCAGCTGGCGTTCCCTCACCCGTGGCCCGGGCCGCATGGCGAAGGCGCTGCTGCTGTGGCTGACGGCGAGCGTGCTGTTCGCTTGCGGAGGCGGTGGCAGCGACCACCCGGCTATGTCACAAGACACACCGTTCGAGCAACAGGCGTCGATCGGAAGAGGCACCTTGCTGCAGAGCACCTGGAGCGCCTACCCGCGCCTGGTGCGGCTGGCGCATCAGGCCGACGCTGCGCGCAACGGCCGCATCGTCGCCAGCCTCACCGAGAACGCCGGCAGCATCTGGCAGGCCGGCTTTCATGCCAGCCAGGACGATGGCGTGAGCTTCACCCGCGTCGGCACCCTGCGCGACAGCGAGTTCGCCAAGGGCCTGTGCTGCGGCAGCGTGTTCGAGATGCCGCAAACCGTGGGCACGCTGCAGGCCGGCACGCTGCTGTTTTCTGCATCCATCGGCCTCGACGCTGTCGGTGCCCTGATGGAGCAACGCATCTACCGCAGCGACGACGCAGGTGCCACTTTCACCCGCATCGAGGGGGCCGCTTGCGGCCGTTCGTCGGTGGCACGCATCCCCGGTGCAGTCGGCTCCGGCGTGTGGGAACCGGAGTTCTTCATCGCCGCCAACGGTTCGCTCGCCTGCATCTTTTCAGACGAAACCGACCCAGGCCATTCGCAGGTGCTCAAGCTCACGACCACCAGCGACGGCAGCTCCTGGAGCACACCGCGGGTGATCGTCGCCGGCCCCTCGGCCAGCGACCGCCCCGGCATGGCCGGCGTGCGCCGGCTGCCGAACGGCCGATACGCCATGAGCTTCGAGACCTGCAGCGTCGCGCACCTGGATTGCTCGGTGCGGCTCAAGCTGTCGAACGACGGGCTCGACTGGGGCGCCCTCGGCACCCTGGGCACGCGGCCGCAAACCGCAGCGGGGCAGTACTTTCGCCACACGCCGACGCTGGCCTGGCTGCCCACGCCGGGCGAAGCGAACGGCACCCTGGTGCTGATCGGCCAGATCGTCGGCAACGGCGCGCAAGGCGTCGACGCGGCCAACAACGGCCGCGTGCTGTTCGTGAACACCACCGCCGACGGCAGCGGACCCTGGCGCATGGTCTCCGCACCGATCGCGCTGCCCAGCCCACCCAGCACGTCGAACTGGTGCCAGAACTACAGCACGCCGCTGCTGCCCTCGGTGGACGGACACAGCGTCCTGCTGATGCAGACCGATAGCACGCTGGATGGCGGCTGCAATGCGCGCTACGGGCGGGGCGTGCTTGCTGACTGAAACAGAGCGATAGGCGAGCCCTCCGCTAGTCGCCAAACCCCAAGAGGCCAAGCATCAGCGTTGGCTTGGCAACGAACGCGGCACCCAAACCGCCCAGCAGAACGGCGAGCACCTGAATCAGTGGCCCGGTGATGTAGCCGGTTGGCTCGCGGCCTTCCCAGCCGTACGGAAGGCGCTTTGCCGACAGAAGGATGTAGGCCTGCGCAATGACCAGCACGCCAGCGGCTCGCGCTCCTGCGCGCTCGCCTGCGAATGCGAATGTGGCCATCACCAGAGCGAAGCCAAGGTACTTGCCGATTCGCCACCAGCCGGGTTCCGACGATTCGGTGTCGTGATCCATCAAGATGCCTGACTTGTTTTCGCCGTAGACACGGCGGTCGGGTCGCCGAGGGACCTGTTCAGCGCGCTCGCCTCTCTGGCCAGGAGAACGACGGTGCCTTGGTCCAACGATGTCTCACGTGTGAGTTCAAGCGTCGCCATCTCGTACTTGCCGCCCGCCTTCAAGCGGGGCTCGATGTGACGCAGGCGCTGGCCGCGCCAGAAGCCGAACAGAACCCGTTGAGCTTCGGCCCGAATGAGGAGCACGGGGCCATTCGCGAAGTAAACGAGATGGCCCCATTTCAGCCGCTCTTCCAGCTCGGGAGCGGCCTTGAGGACGGTGGATCGAAGAGCCGCTGCGTAGCTGCGCTGCCATCCGGCCAGGCAGTCGATGTACTCGTCGGGCGAGGCAGCTGGGGTCAGAATCATCTTCACGCGAACACTCCTGTTCCTGGTGACGGGTGAGGATCGCAGAAGTAGACGGCGATGTGAAGCCGCTCGGCGCGTGCGTGTGGAGCCGTCTTTCGACGAGCACCCTGCTATTTGCGAGGCACCTTGCCTGCATCCTTTTCAAGTGCACCGAAGGTCGCGTCGACCAGCGCATCAGCGAAGCCATAGGACGTGCGCGCCTTTTCGGCTCGATCTTGGTCGGCCTTGTTGCGGTAGACACGGCTCGTCTCCGAATTCCCGGCCTTCTGCCACATGTCCGCTACTCGATCGTTCTCTTTGGCCTGGGCTTCAATCCGCGACTGAGCGGGGTTTTCGCTAGACACGGAGGCGCAAGCGGCCAGTGAGAAAACAAGTGCAGATATGAGAATGCATTTCATGATGTTCCGTCTTTCATTGGGACGCTCATCGGCATCACGGCTTACGCAGACAGCGTTGGCCCTCCGTCCGCCGCATCGTACTTCCTGGAAGCGCCAAAACGCACCAGGGTCGTTGGTCGGCATAACTCAAATTGCACGTGGATATAGCAACCCGCATTCACGGGATGCCACACACCCCCTAGGATGCTTTCTAGGGATGTCCGCCACCTCAGCGCGAGCAAACACTGGCTTCCTCGTCAACGCATTAACGATCGAGTGTTGACGAATCGCTCGGGGCCGAACGGGTCACCGCGACGGGAGAGTGCTCGTGCTCTTCTCGCCGGCCCGGGAACTTGCAGTCAACCGATTTGCGCAATGCGGTAAGCCGCGTTGACGGATCAGCTCGTCCGTCAGTTTCAACCTCGTGCGGCCACACGTCGATCGCAACACGCCAGGAGTCGCAATGAGCCAGCACCATGCGCGAGAGCGCTTCTTCGTCGTCGGCGAGGGAATGACCTCCATCGCAGCCAACGGAAAGACAGTCGTCACACCACCGTCCGCCGTCGAAGAGACGCGGAGCTTTCGTTTCTCTCGCCTCATCAACGGGCTGCACGGTGAGCCGAACAGCATCAACCTGCTGGCCAAGCTGGCCGTGTCGATGACGGCGGGTGGCGGCAAGGTCAGCACCACCATCCCGGCCGGGTTCACCTACCTCGGCCAGTTTCTCGACCACGATTTGACGCTCGACATCACCACCCTCAACCCGGCACACGCGGTGACGGTGGAGCAGCTCGTCACCGGCCGCACGCCGATCCTCGACCTCGATTCGCTGTACGGCATGGGGCCGGTCGAAACGCCCGAGTTCTACGACGGCCCGACGAAGCTCAAGCGCGGCAAGCCGGCGCCCACCGGCAACCCGGGGGCGGAGCAGGAAGGCTTCGACCTGCCGCGCATGCTGGCCGATGGCGGCGTCGAGCTCAAGGACCAGCGCAAGGCGCGCATTCCCGATCGCCGCAACGACGAGAACCTCGCGGTGGCGCAGATCCACGCGGCCTTCATCCGCTTCCACAACGCGGTGGTGGACGACCTCGCCGCGCAAGGCGTGCCGAGTGCCGGCCTGTTCGAGAAAGCGCGCGAGACCGTCGTCAAGCACTACCAATGGATGGTCTTGCACGACTACCTGGCGACCGTGCTCGACATCGACGTGCTCGCCGATGTGCTGGAAAACGGCCGCCGGTATTTCGAGCACGACGCGACCGACCCGCACGCGACCATGCCGGTCGAGTTCTCGGGCGCGTGCTTCCGCCTCGGGCACTCGATGGTTCGCGAGAGCTATGAGTGGAACAAGATCTTCGGCATCTCGGACGACCCCGCCAAATCGGGCCACCTGTTCCGGCTCTTCCGCTTCTCCGGAACCAGCGGCACACTCAGCCCGACCACGGCAGCCCCCGGGAGTGCAGAAGACCTGGCCGACCTCGAAGCCCGCGGCGGCACCTTCACTGCGCTGCCCAGCGTGTGGGTGGCCGACTGGCGCCGCATGTTCGACCTCACCACCACCGGTGTGGCCGGGCTCGAAGCGCCACCCGGCAAGTTCAACCACGCGATGGCCATCGACACGCACATGGTCGACCCACTGAAGATGCTGCCGACCGGCAGCTTCGACGGCATCGTTCCTGACCTCGAACTCAAGCGCAACCTCGCGTTCCGCAACCTCGCGCGCGGCCGCATGCTGTTTCTCGCGTCCGGCCAGCAGCTGGCCAAGGCCTTCGGGGTAGAGGCCCTGAGCGCCGCGCAGATCATGGAAGGCAACGGCGGCGCCACCTTCGACCCGGGGCTCAACATGGCGCAGAACCAGGCCGAGCTGACCAGCAACACGCCGCTGTGGTTCTACATACTCCGCGAGGCCGAGTTCAACCACAACCGCCTGGGCAAGGTCGGCTCGCGCGTGGTGGCCGAGACCTTCCATCGCGCGATCGAAGCCAGCCGCTACTCGGTGCTGCGCGACCCGGCCTTCAAGCCTTCGCTCGGCCCGGGCGCGGCAACTGGGCGCTTCTCGATGGCCGACCTGCTGGTCTACGCCTTCAGGTCCGACCCGAAGCTCTTGAACCCGCTGGGCTGAGGCTCAGGTGATGGACAAGGCCGCATGCGCATGGGGCGCTTGCGGCCGGCCTCTTTCCACGATCTTTCCACGATTTCCTGGGGTCGTCCTTTGCCTTTCTTGACCCGAGCAAACGCGAACAATTATCATTAAGCCATCGCGAAGGAGTGTTCCCCCCCGCCAGCCACGCCTCTCAGCTTCGACACCGTGTCGCACAGCAGATGACCAGCCAGTGCGACTCCGCGCGTCGACCCACACGAGGCGACCCATGGCGCAATTCCGCGGCCCGAAGGCCCAGCACACCCCCCGATTCCAGCGCACGCTGACCACACTTGCGGTGTTGGCGCTGCCCTCCTTGGCGCATGCACAACAAGCCGAGACGCCACCGGAGGCGAGCGGCAGCGGCATCGTGCTCGAGGCGATCCAGGTCACGGGCAACTGGCTCGGCAGCGGCCTGCAGAACAGCGTGAAAAGCTTCCCCGGCGCACGCACGGTCATCAAGAAGGACGAGATCGAAGCCACCGGCGCCACCAGCATCGACGAGGTGATGCGCCGCATCCCCGGCGTGCAGGCCACCGAGAACTCCGGCACCGCCGGCAGCCTGATCTCGCTGAACATCGGCGTGCGCGGGTTGACCGGCCGCTACACGCCGCGCTCCACCGTTTTGCTCGACGGCGTGCCGCTCGCGGTCGCGCCGTACGGCCAGCCGCAGCTCTCGTTCGCACCGATCAGCCTGAACAACATCGAATCGATCGACGTGGTGCGCAGTGGTGGCGCGGTGCGCTACGGTCCGCAGAACGTCGGCGGCGTCATCAACTTCAAGACGCGCTCGGTGCCGACCACCTCCGGCCTCTCGGGCGACGTGACCGTGCGCCAGACCGAGTACGCCGAAGGCGGCGGCGACAACACCCAGTACAGCGCCTTCCTCGGCACGCAGCTCGAGAGCGGCCTCGGCCTTGCATTGCTGTACTCGGGCATGTCCGGCAGCGACTGGCGCGCCGGCAGCGACGACCGGTTCGACGACCTCGCGCTGAAAGCCCGCTACGACCTCACGGCCAGCTCCGAGCTGTACGGCAAGGTCGCGTACTACAACGCCAAGTCGCGCACGCCGGGCGGCCTCAAGGTCGATCAGTACAACGCCGATCCCTTCCAGAACACGCGCCCCAACGACTACTGGAGCGGTGATCGCAAGAGCCTCGAGTTCGGCTACGTCAACGCGATCTCGGCGGCACAGGAGTTCGAGGTCCGCACCTACTACACCGACAGCAGCCGCGAAAGCTCGCTGGGCAACGGCGTACAGGTCACGTTCCAGCCGCGCAACTACACCGTTCTCGGCATCGAGCCGCGGTACACCCAACGCGTCGCGTTCGGCCCGAGCACGCACGACGTGACAGTCGGCTACCGCTACATCCGCGAGCGGGGCGACGACAACTCCTACAGCCGGACGACCGCCACCGGTGTTGTCGGCACGACGACGAGCTTCGACAACGCGACCGACGCGCATGCCGTCTATGTGGACGACCGCATCGCGATCGGCGCATGGCGCATCACGCCGGGTGTGCGCTTCGAGCACATCGAGTCCACGCGCGACAACCTTGCTGCCGGGCAAAGCTACGAGACACGCAACAACAAGGCACTTCCCTCGATCAGCATTGCCTACCTGCTGACGCCGGCGCTCACCGTCTTCACGAACTACACCACCTCGTTCGGCCCGGTGCAGAACCTGCAGCTCAACTCGCAGACGCAGGGGAACCCGCTGAAGCCTGAAGTCGCGAAGACCACCGAACTCGGCGCGCGCTGGGCCGACGAGCGGCTGAAGGCCGAGTTCACGCTCTTCCAGATCCGCTTCGACAACCAGATCCAGCAGGTGGCAGGCGTCACACCGGTCCTGTTCCAGAATGTTGGCGAGACCAAGCACGACGGCGTCGAGACCGCGGTGGACTACAGCTTCAGCAAGGCCGGCCCGCTCGCCGGACTGAACGTGTTTGCCAACTACAGCTACACGCGTGCGATCCAGAAGTCGGAGGCGAATGCGGGGCGTGACCTGCCCTTCTACTCGCGCAACGTCGACACGATCGGTGCGCGCTACCAGGTCGGCGATTGGGGCTTCAATCTCAACAGCACGCACCAGACCGGCCAGTTCTCTGACAACGCGAACACACAGGCCGAGAACGCGGACGCCGGCGTCGGCCGCATTCCCGGCTTCCGCCTGTGGAACGCGCAGGTCAGCTGGAAGATACCTGGGACGAAGTCGGTCGACGTCCTGGTCGGTGTCAACAACATTGCCGACAAGCGCTACTACACGCGCAACGTCGACAACAACCTCGGCCGCATGGTCGGCCCGCCCCGCACGGCTTACGTGCAGGGCCGGTTGGCTTTCTGACCGTGCGCCGGTTCTCGGCTGAGTCCGCATGACGCGCCTGCGTTCGCTCTGGCTTTGGCTGCACCGCTGGGTCGCTCTCAGCGTGGGCTGGTTGCTCGCGCTGGTGGGCCTCGCGGGGGCGGTGCTGGTCGTCGCGCAGCCGCTGGACCGCTGGGGTCATCCGGACCTCTTCCGTTCGGGCCCCAGCGCTTCCGCCAACGCGGTGACCGCGCCGCTCGAACCCGTTCGCCAGCGGCTCGTGTCCGAGCTCGGTGCCGACACCACACTGACCTTCCGCCCGCCGCGCGAGCCCGGCGACACGCTGTGGGTGCTGGTTCGCGGCAAGTGGAGCGGCACGGTGTACCTCGATCCGGCCACCGGCCGCGAGCAGGGGCGGCGTGCTGAAGACGAGGGTTTCGTCAACGTGCTGTTCAAGTTGCACAGTTCGCTGCTGCTGCAAGACACCGGCAAGGCGATCCTCGCGTGCATCGCGCTCGCTTACCTGACCCTGCTCATCACCGGGCTCGTGCTGTGGTGGCCGCGGCGTTGGCCTCCGTCGTTGCGCATTCAGCTGAGCAAAGGCCTCGGGCGCGGGTTGTTCGACTTGCACCGCATCCTGGGTGCGGTGATGGGCCTCGTGATCGCCGTGTCGGTTGCGAGCGGCGCGTACATGGCTTGGCGGCCGCTGAACGATTTCGTGACCTTCCTGGCCGGTGCCAAGAGCCTCAAGCCGCCGACGCTGTCGAACGTCGTCGCTGCACCGGACACGGCCCCCGAACTCGACGCACTGGTCGCGCTGGCCCAGGCGAGATTTCCCAACGACGCGATCGGCTACATCCAGGTGCCCGGGCAAGCCAACCGGCCGCTGCGCGTGCGCATGCGCCTCGCCGATGACCCGCACCCCAACGGCCTCACCTCCGTCTGGCTGCATCCCCGCACCGGCGCGGTGTTGCGCGTCGACCGCTGGAACGAACTCGACGCCGGTGCCCGCGCGGTGTCGGTCGTCTACCCGCTGCACACCGGCGTGCTCGGCGGCGGCTGGCTGGAACCGGTGATTTTTCTGAGCGGGCTCACGCTCGCAACCCTCGGCTTCACCGGGATCTGGCTGTGGTGGAAGCGGCGCCGCCTTCGTCGCGGCCGCGCCAGAAAGGTCTAAGGTTTCGCCCTAAGCCGCGGCACCGAGTTCCGGTTGCCGCGGCATGTTCTGCCAGAGCTTTCGTTCAGAAGAAGCCTAGGGCGCTCGGCGAGTAGCTCACCAGCAGGTTCTTCGTCTGCTGGTAGTGGTCGAGCATGGCCTTGTGCGTCTCACGGCCGATGCCCGATTCCTTGTAGCCGCCGAAGGCCGCATGCGCCGGGTAGGCGTGGTAGCAGTTCGTCCACACGCGGCCCGCCTGGATCGCGCGGCCCATGCGGTAGGCGCGGCTGCCGTCGCGTGTCCACACGCCGGCGCCCAGGCCGTAGGGTGTGTCGTTGGCGATAGCCAGGGCTTCGGCTTCGTCCTTGAAGGTGGCCACGGCCAGCACCGGGCCAAAGATCTCTTCGCGGAACACGCGCATGCTGTTGTTGCCCTTGAAGAGCGTGGGCTGCACGTAGTAGCCGCCGGACAATTCGCCACCGAGCTGGTTGCGCCCGCCGCCGATCAGCACCTTGGCGCCCTCCTGCTTGCCGACTTCGAGGTAGGACATGATCTTGTCCATCTGCATCGCCGAGGCCTGCGCGCCCATCATCGTGTCGGTGTCCAGCGGACTGCCTTGCTTGATGGCGGCCACGCGCTTGAGGGCGCGTTCGATGAACTTGTCGTAGATCGATTCCTGGATCAGCGCGCGGCTCGGGCAGGTGCAGACCTCACCCTGGTTGAAGGCGAACAGCACGAGGCCTTCGATGGCCTTGTCGAGGAAGGCGTCGTCTTGCGCCATCACGTCGTCGAAGAAGACGTTCGGGCTCTTGCCGCCGAGTTCCAGCGTGGCCGGGATCAGGTTGCTCGCCGCCGCCTGAGCGATGACACGACCAGTGGCGGTGGAGCCGGTGAAGGCGATCTTGGCGATGCGCTTGGAAGTCGCCAGTGGCATGCCGGCTTCCTTGCCGTAGCCGTTGACGATGTTCAGCACGCCGGGCGGCAGCAGGTCGGCAATCAGCTCCATCAGCACGAGGATGCTCACCGGCGTCGACTCGGCCGGCTTCAACACCACGCAATTGCCAGCGCCGAGCGCAGGCGCGACCTTCCACGCTGCCATCAGGATCGGGAAGTTCCACGGAATGATCTGGCCGACCACGCCCAGGGGCTCGTGGAAGTGATAGGCCACAGTGTTGTCGTCGATCTGGCTCAGGGCGCCTTCCTGCGCGCGCAGGCAACCGGCGAAGTAGCGGAAGTGGTCGGCCGCCAGCGGGATGTCGGCGTTCAGCGTTTCGCGGATTGGCTTGCCGTTGTCCACCGTTTCCGCATAGGCCAGCAGCTCCAGGTTCTGCTCGATGCGGTCGGCGATCTTCAGCAGCACGTTGGCGCGCTCTGCGGCGTTGGTGGCACCCCATTTGGCCGCGGCGGCATGCGCGGCGTCGAGCGCGAGGTCGATGTCTTCGGCGGTGGAGCGCGCGGCGCGCGTGTAGACCTTGCCGCTGATGGGGGTGATGACGTCGAAGTACTGGCCCTTCACCGGCTTCACGAAGCGGCCGTTGATGAAGTTGTCGTACTCGGGCTTGAAGGCGAGCTTGGCCTCGGGGGTGTTGGGGCTGGCGTAGAGCATGTCTGTCTCCTTGGGGGTCGGTCAATGAATGGCGGCCATGCGAATCCATTGCCGCATGTGTCCGGGGCAAGCTCTTCGCATCGCGCGTGCCAGCCGCGGATCAACGGCAAATGCCTGATCTGGCGCAAGAAACCCGCCCACCCGGCAGAAGACACTTGTGCCATTGGGGCGTCGCGGTACAGGCCTGTCACGAAACGGGACACTGCAGCATTCGGATTGCGCTGAACCGCTGGCGCGATGGCTCCTCGCTGTTACCGTGACACGGTCGTCGCAACGCCAACGGACACCCTTCCACAGAGCTCGAACAGGGCCGACAAGGAGACAAGGCATGACTGCAAACGTCCCTGCCACGCGCACGCCGCCCGGGCGGCTGCGCGAAGCGCGTCGCCAGCTGCTGGAGGCCGGCGACCTGGCCATCGGCCTGCTCGAACCCGAGCTGCAAGCCAGCTGGCGGCGCAGCCGCGAGTTCGGCCTCGCGCCCGATGGCCGCACTCCGGGGGCGCCGCATGCGTCGGGGCCGCAGCTGGCGCGTGCGCTGGAGCACCGGCGCACGCTGGTTTCGCATGCGCGGCCGGTGATGGAATTTCTGAGCGAGCAGATCCGCGACAGCGACAGCATGGTCATCCTCGCCGACCCGCAAGGCATGCTGCTGCACTCGCTGGGCGACACCGACTTCGCCGACAAGGCGGCGCGCGTCGCGCTGCGGCCCGGCGCCATCTGGCACGAGCAATGGCGCGGCACCAACGCCATCGGCACCGCGCTGGCCGCCAGCGCCGCGGTCGTCGTGCACGGCGGAGAGCACTACCTGCAACGCAATGCCTTCCTCACCTGCGCCGCCGCGCCGATTGCCGACCCGGCCGGCAAGCTGCTCGGCGTGATCGACATCTCGGGCGACCACCGCGGCTACCACCCGCACACGCTGAGCCTGGTGCGCTCGGCCGCCTGCATGATCGAGCACCAACTCTTCGAGGCGCAGCACAGCGGCGCCATGCGTTTGCGCCTGCACGCGCGGCCCGAAGGCATCGGCACCGTCACCGAAGGCCTGCTGGCCTTGTCGGAAGACGGCTGGGTCATCGGCGCGAACTCGGTCGCGCTGGCGATGCTCGGCCTGCGGCGCGAGGCCATCGGCACGCTGGCGCTCGAGCGCGTGCTGTCGGTCGGGCTGAACGCGCTGCTGGGCAGCAACCGCTCCGCCAAGCTGCCGACCGCCGTGCAGCGCAACGACGGCAGCGCGCTCTGGGTTCGTGTGGACACCGGCCGCGCCTACGTGTGCGCCAGCGGCGCGCCGAGCGCCACCGTGCGGGCCAAGCCGGCCGTCAGCGATGCGCTGGCGGCGCTGGACACCGGTGACGGCGCCATGCAAGCCGTGATCGGCCGTGCGCGGCGCGTCATCGACAAGCCCATTGCCCTGCTGCTGCAAGGCGAGTCGGGTGTCGGCAAAGAGCTGTTCGCACGCGCCTGCCACGCCAGCGGCCCGCGGCGCGAGAAGCCTTTCATCGCCGTCAACTGCGCGGCGCTGCCCGAGACGTTGATCGAGGCCGAGCTGTTCGGCTACCGGCCCGGCGCCTTCACCGGCGCGAGCCGCGACGGCGCGCCGGGGCGCCTGCGAGAGGCGCATGGCGGCACGCTCTTCCTCGACGAGATCGGCGACATGCCGCTGGCCATGCAGGCCCGGCTGCTGCGTGTGCTGCAGGAGCGCCAGGTCACGCCGCTGGGCGGCGGCAAGCCGGTGGCGGTGGACTTCCAGCTGATCTGCGCCACGCACCGCAAGCTGCGCGAGGAAGTCGATGCGCGGCGCTTCCGCGAAGACCTGTTCTACCGCATCAACGGCCTCGCGCTGTCGTTGCCGCCGCTGCGCGAGCGCAGCGACTTGAGCTCGCTCGTGGCCACGATGCTGCGCGAGCTGGCACCGGGGCGCGAGATGCAGCTCGCGCCCGACATCGCCACCGCGTTCGCCGGCTTTCAGTGGCCCGGCAACCTGCGCCAGCTGAGCAATGTGCTGCGCACCGCCTGCGCGCTCGTGGGCGATGACGAGAGCCTGATCGAATGGGCCCACCTGCCCGATGACGTGGCCGAAGAGTTGGTGGTGCATCCGGCAACCCACGCCGTGCCGGAGGGCGACACCAACCTGCGCCAGCAGGCCGGCCGCTGCATTCTCGAGGCCGTGCGCGCGAGCAACGGCAACATGTCGGAAGCGGCGCGCCGCCTGGGCATCAGCCGCAACACGCTCTACCGCAAGCTGCGCGAGCTGGAGCAGGCTTAACGCGTTCTTGGCGTTCAGCCCAAAGGCTCGATCTCAGACCGGCACGGCAACGGGCGTGCTGCGGCGTGCCCTCGCGGCCCGCGCCCACCAGCCGTCGAAGGCGTGCAGCGCCACCGCGTTGACCAGCGGTTCGACCACCGCCATGGCGCCTGCGATCGCGATGCTCCCGGTCATCAGCCAGACCACCGCGACGGCGTTGCCGAAGTGGATCATCGCGAACAGCGCCGTCTTGCGCAGCGCCGGCTCGTCGCCATACCGTCGGCTCCACCACGAATCGAACACCGCATGGGCGACAGTGTTCAGCGCCGGCTCGATCATCGAGATCAGTCCGGCCAGCACGAGGCTGCCGGTGAAGAGGTAGCCGAGCGAGACGGCAATCGCAAGGTGCACGACGGCAAAACTGCCGCTCTTTCCGATGTGGCCGAGGTGGTGAATTCTCATGAAGCGATTGTCCGGATTGCCCGCTTCGCCGGCCATTCGCCTCTGCCAATCGCTGGGATAGCGACTGCCGGTGGCGAAGGGTTCAGGCTGGAGGTCAGGCTGGGAATTCGGGGAACTTAGGGGGTTGACACCGTGGCCCTGCCGACTAGACTTTGAACACTCGTTTAAAACACTTGGTGAACATGGCCTCGACCTCGGCTCCCGCTCGCCCACGATCCGCCAGCTCGAATCTGCACGACGGCGATGCGACGCAAACCCGCGAGCGCATCCTCGATGCAACCTTCCGCCGCCTGGTGTCCGAGGGCTATGCCGCGCTCAGCGTGCGTGAGATCGGCAAGGACGCGGGTGTGAACCACGCGCTCATCAACTACCACTTCCGCAGCAAGGACCAGCTCGTCATCGAAGTGCTCGACGCAGTGAACCAGCGGCTGCTGTCGCGCCAGTCATCGATGTACGAAAGCAGCGGCGGCTTCGCGCAGAAGTGGGCCAGTGCGCGGCTCTTCTACGAGGACGACCTCGCCTCGGGCTTCGTGCGCCTGCAGGCCGAGCTGTGGGCGGCCAGCCTCTCCAACCCCGGCCTGCGCGAGAAGTTCGTGCCGCGCCTGATGCAATGGAAGAAGCTCGTGCTGGGCGCCGTGCGCGAGGCGCTCACCGCGCTGGAGGCCGACGGCACCAAGCTGCCGTCGCCGTTCACGGCCGAGGTCATCGCGTGCTGGATCTCCGAGTTCTGGCTCGGCATGGAGTTCGCCGACCTGCTGGGCGTGAAGGAAGAGGAAGGCTCGCACCGCGCCGCGCTCGATGCCGTGCAATGGCTGCTTGAATGGCTGGACGCCAAAGCAGCCAAGACGCCCGCGCCTGCTGCCGTTGCCGCACCCACAGCAGCCACCCGAAGGAGCCGCCGGTGAACGCGCCGCACAACCCCCTGCCCGAGCGATTCGACCGCATCGCCGGCCCCTTGCCCGAACCGGGCTCGGTGCCGAAGGCCGATGCCTCGCCCTACGGCACGCTGCAGCCCGCGCAGCAAGGCTTCGTCGACCGAGACGGCGTGAAGATCTGGTACGCCGTGTGGGGCCACAGCGGCCCGTGGATCGCTTTTGCGCCGCCTTTGCAGATCGTGCACAGCCAGATGCTCAAGGGGGCGGTGCCCTACCTCGCCGAGCACTTTCGCGTGATCACCGTCGACGGCCGCGGCAACGGCCGCTCTGGCCGGCCGACGGGGCAGGCCGCCTACAGCATCGACCACTTCTACGCCGACTTCGTGGCCGTGCTCGATGCCATCGGCACCGAGCGCGTGGCCCTGGTCGGCATCTCGGCCGGCGCGATGACCGTGCTGCGGCTCGCGGCAGAGCAGCCGCAGCGCATCACGCACGTCATCACGGCCGGCGGCTTTGCCGACTCGCTGCCGAGCGACGAAAAACTCGCACGGCGCCTGAAGATGGAAGGCGAGCTGCTGAGCCGCGACTGGCCCGCCTACGTCGACTGGTTCATGGGCACCATCTTCAGCGAACCGCATTCGACCAAGCCATATGAAGACGGCGTGCGTTACGCCTGGGCGACTGACGCCGAATGGCTGGGCTGGTGCCGCAACGCCTGGGTGGGCAACGACGTGCGCGAACTTGCAAGCCGCGTCAGCTGCCCCACGCTCGTGATCCATGGTGACGCCGACGGACGCGTTCCCCATGCCAAGGGCATCGACATCCATGCGCTGGTGCCCGGTTCGAAGATGCTCACCATCGCCGGTGGCGGCCATGTGACGGCGGCACGCGACCCGGTGACATTCAACCAGGCCGTGCGCGACTTCATCAGCGGCGCGCCTCGCGAGCGAACCTGGGTACGCGCGATGAAACGCCCACGCCGGGCGCTGTTCATCTGCAGCCCGATCGGCCTCGGGCACGCGCAGCGAGACCTGGCCATCGCACGGGAGCTGCGCAAGCTGCAGCCGGACCTGGCGATCGACTGGTTCACCGTCGACCCGGCCGCGCGCTACCTCGAGCGCGAGGGCGAACGCCTGCATCCGATCACGCAGCGCCTGGCCAACGAGAGCCGCCACTTCGAGCAGGTGGCCGCCGCGGGTGATGAGCACGACCTGTCGGCCTTCTTCGCGCTGCGCACGATGGACGAGATCATGACGCGCAACTTCATGACCTTCGTCGACCTGATGGACGCCGAGCACTACGACATCGTGATCGGCGACGAAGCCTGGGACGTGGACTACCACTACCACGAGAACCCCGAGCTCAAGCGCCAGCCCTATGTCTTCCTCACCGACTTCGTCGGCTGCCTGCCGATGGAAGAAGGCAACGAGCGCGAAGCCGCGCTGTGCGCCGACCGCAATGCCGACGACATCGAGCACATCGCCCGCTACCCCTACCTGCGCGATGCCGCCATCTTCGTCGGCAACCGCGAAGACGTGACCGAGCAGACCTTCGGCCCCGGCCTGCCGCGCATCCGCGACTGGACCGATCGCAACTTCTGCTACTGCGGCTACTGCCTGCCCTTCGACCCGCGCACGCTGGCCGACACCGAGCGCCTGCGCGCACAGCACGGCTACCGCAGCGACGAGAAGATCGCCATCGCCGCCGTCGGCGGCACGGCCACCGGCCGGCACCTGCTGCAGCGCATTGCGGCGGCGTTCCCGCGCATGAAGCGCGAGATGCCCGAACTGCGCCTGATCATGGTGACCGGCCCGCGCCTGTCGACCGACGAGTTCAAGCCGCAACCGGGGCTCGAGCTGCGGCCCTACGTGCACAACCTGTACGAGCACCTGGCGTGCTGCGACCTGGCACTGGTGCAGGGGGGGTTGTCGACCACGATGGAACTTGTCGCTACGCGCCGTCCTTTCCTGAGCTTCCCGCTGCAACGCCACTTCGAACAGTGTGTGCACGTGCGCAACCGGCTGGCCAACTACGCCGCCGATCGCTCGATGGACTATGCGGCGGCGCTCGACCCCGAGCACCTGGCCCAGCGCGCGCTGGCCGCGATGCATGAGCCGGTGCGCTACCGGCCCGTGGAGACCGACGGCGCAGCGCGTGCGGCAATGCGCATCGCGCAAGTGCTGGAGAACCGGGCGTGGGCGCGATGACACCGCCTACCCACACCTTCGCGCCGGCCCATCACGCGATGGAGCTCTGGCGCGTCTGCCGCCCGCCGCGGATGCCGCCGGGTGGCGAAGTGCCGTAGCGCGCGCCGGTACTGCGACCTTTTCCCACTGACCTGTTCGGCCCGCCAAGCGCGGCCCGGGTGCACTCGACCTGTCGTTTCGATGCGGGGCGCAGGTCCGACTCGTCCTCAACCTTTTGATTCCGGGAGATCGATATGTCATTCCTCGCTGCCCTCTACGGACTGGTGGTCTACGTCTTCTTCCTCGCCACCTTTGTCTACGCCATCGGCTTCGTCGGCAACCTGCCGCTGCTGCCCAAGACCATCGACAGCGGCGCCACCGCGCCGCTCGTGGAAATACTCGCCGTCAACCTCGGGCTGCTCAGCCTCTTCGCCGTTCAGCACAGCGTGATGGCACGGCGCGGCTTCAAACGCTGGTGGACGAAGGTGATTCCCGAATCGGTGGAACGCAGCACCTTTGTCCTCGCGGCAACAGCTGTGCTCGCCTTGCTGCTGTGGCAATGGCGGCCCCTGGCCGAGCCGGTGGTGTGGTCGGTCACCGACCCCATCGGTCGCCTCGTCCTGCAGGCCGTGTTCTGGATCGGCTGGGGCGTGCTGCTGACCAGCACCTTCCTCATCAACCACTTCGAGCTCTTCGGCCTGCGGCAGGTGTGGGCGAACCTGCGCGGCCAGGCGCTGCCGGCGCCGGTGTTTCACACGCCACTCTTCTACCGCCACGTGCGGCACCCGATCTACCTCGGCTTCGTGCTCGGCTTCTGGGCCACGCCGCAAATGACCGCCGGCCACCTGCTGTTCGCCGCGGCCAGCACGGGCTACATCCTGATCGGCATCTGGTTCGAGGAGCGTGACCTCGTCGCGCAGTTCGGCCAGCGCTACGAGGTGTACCGCCGGCAGGTCGGCATGCTGGTGCCCAAGCTCGGCTCACGCAACCGCAAAGGGCCCGCGCAGTCTTGAAAGCGATGGTGGAGAAACAGCTCAGCCGGGCGCTTCGTTGACGTGCTGTCCGCCCGGCTCGCGGTAGCGAAAGGTGCCCATGGCGCGGGCGACGACCCGGCCATCGGCGTCGGCCACGTCGGCCTCGCAGAAGCACACCGATCGCCCGCCGCCGGTGGCGCGGCCGGTGGCAGTGAGCCGGCCCGTCGCCGGGCTCATGAAGGCGACTTGGATGTCGATGGTCACGACCTCTCGGGCGAAGTCGATGCGGCTCAGCGCGGCGTTGGCCATCGCGTTGTCGAGCAGCGTCATCACCACGCCGCCATGGCCGCCGCCGTGGTTGTTCATCAGCTCGGGCAGCAGGTCGACCACCACCACGGCCACGCCGTCGGCCGCGCTTTCACGCCGTGCGCCCAGCCACGCGAGAAAGGGAATGTGGCGCTCGGCAAGCGCGGCCGGAATGGCGGCGTCGTTCATTCCGGCTTGAACCCGCTCTCGTCGAGCATGGTCTTCTCCTTCACCAGCTGCGCCTCGGCATAGCTGCGATACGCCGGCCCCGAGCGGTAGTTCGGGGCCATGTCGAACTCCTCCAGCATGCGCTTGTAGTCGGGGTCGTCCATCGCCTTCTTGAAGGCCGAGTGCAGGCGCGCAGCGACGGCGGGGTCGAGGTTCTTCGGCGCGACGAGCCCGATCGGCGACTCGATGACGAAGTCGTGGCCCAGCTCTTTCATCGTGGGCACCTGCTGCCAGCGCTTCAGGCGCTGCTCGGTGAAGGTGGCCAGCACACGCACCTTGCCGGAGACAGCCATCGGCCCGAACCCGGGGTCGCCGTAGACGTCGAGGTGGTGGCCGAGCAGCGCCTGGAAGGCTTCGCTGCCACCCTTGTACGGAATCATGTTGAAGCGCACGCCGACCGACTTGGCGAGCCGCTCGGCATAGATTCGGTTGACGCTGATCGCGCCGACGTTGCCCCAGCTGATGAGGCCCGGCCGCGCCTTCGCATCGGCCAGCAGCTCGGCCAACGTCTGCCACTTCGCATCGGCCGCGACGCTGATGCCGGTGGACAGGTCGGCGAGGCCGAGCAGGTAGGTGAAATCTTTCAGCGGGTCCCACGGCGTCTTCATCAGCAGCGGCTGGCGGATCACCGAGTTGTGCATCACGGCGATGGTGTGGCCGTCGCTCTCGGTCATCGTCGCGAGGCTCGCGGTGCCGGTGACACCGCCGCCACCTGGCTTGTGCATCAGCACGATGGGCTGGCCGAGGTCCTGACTCGCGGCATTGCTCAGCGCGCGCAGGATGGGGTCGAACGACCCACCAGGCGGGAATGGCAGCACCAGCGTGATGGGCTTGCTCGGGAAGGTGTTGGCGCGCGCCGAGCGTGCGGCCGTCAGCCCGACCGCCGCCGCGGCGGCACCGAACAGATGGCCGATCGCGGTGCGCCGGTGGATGCCCGAACGCCGGGTCATGCCAGTGTTTCTTTTGTCATTGATCTTCATGTTTGTCTCCTTCTTTTTTCAACGGTGCGGCAGGTAGCGGAACGAACCCATGGCCCGCGCGACCAGGTGGCCGCCTTCATCGGTCACGCTGGCTTCGCACGAGGCCACGGCGTCGTCGACGGCGAGCACGAGCCCGTTGGCGGTGAGCCGGCCCTGGCCCGGGCGGATGAAGGTGCTGTTCATCGACAGCGTCACGGCCGTCATCTCGAAGTCGACTTTCGACACGGCGGCGCTGGCCATCGCCACGTCGAGCAGCGTCGCGACGATGCCGCCGTGCATCGCGCCGATCACGTTCTCGAACTCGGGCCGCGAATCGATAACGAAGCGTGCGCGGCCGGCTTCGGAGAACTCGCGCTGCATGCCGAGCAGGCGTGTGAAAGGCACACCCGCGAAAGCATTCCGGCGATCCGTGACACCGGCCTCCGTCGTCATCCCGCGCCCTTCCGCGCCTGGGCTCGCAGCTGCGTCTTCAACACCTTGCCGGCAGCCGACAGCGGCAGCGCCGCCACGAACTCGATGCTCCGCGGGCACTTGTAGCCGGCGAGCTGGCGCCGGCACCAGGCCGTGAGTTCGTCGCGCAGCGCCGGGCCATCGCTCGCCACGTGACCGGCGCGCAGCACGATGACCGCGTGCACCGCCTCGCCCCAGCGCTCGTCGGGGATGCCGATCACCGCGGCGTCGGCCACGGCCGCATGGCTGCGCAGCGCGGCCTCCACCTCCGCGGGGTACACGTTCTCGCCGCCGGAGATCACCATGTCCTTCAGCCGGTCGGCGATGCGCAGGTAGCCCTCGTCGTCCATGCGGCCGCCGTCACCGGTGTGGAACCAACCGCCGCGCAACGCCTGTGCGCTGGTGTCGGGCTGGCCCCAGTAGCCGCGCGTGACCATCGGCCCGCGCACGATGATCTCGCCCACCGTGCCGCGCGGCACGTCGCGGCCCTGCTCGTCGACGATGCGGATCTCGGCGCCCAGCCCGGCGCGGCCCACCGACGCGAGCCGGCCGTTTTCACGCCCTTGCGGCGTGTGGTTCTCCGGCAGGTTGATGCACACCGCACCTGCGGTCTCGGTGAGCCCGTAGGCCTGGAAGAACTCCGCACGCGGCCACGCGGCGAGCGCACGGTCGAGCAGATCGGGCGGCATCGGTGCGGCACCGAAGGCGATGCGCGTCAGGCTCTGCACGCGCACCGCGTCGAACGACGGCTCGTCGAGCAGCGACTGCAGCATGCTCGGCACGACGACGATGTCGCTGATGCCATGGCGGCCGATCGCCTCAAGCACCAGCGCCGCGCGGAACTGCGGCATCGTGATGCAGCTGCCGCCGACGATGCTTTGCCCGATCAGCCGACCGAGCCCCGCGACGTGGAACAGCGGCGCCACCAGCAGCGTGACACTGTCGGGCGAGTTGTTCAGCTCCGCGCCACGCACCATCGCCGCACACCAGAAATTGGCATGCGACAGCATCACGCCCTTGGCGCGGCCGGTCGTGCCACCGGTGTAGAGGATGGCGGCCAGCGCGTCGCCACCGGTGCGCGTGTCATCGAGCGGCTCACAGTCTTGCGCTTGCGCGGCCAGCGCTTCGGTGGGCAGCACGGCACAGATGTCGTGCAGCTCTGCGGCCACACCCGCGAAGATGGTGTCCACCAGCAGCAACCGGGCGCCGCAGTCACCGAGCGCATGGCGCAGCTCCGCCGCGCTCCAGCGCACATTGAGCGGGCACGCCACCGCGCCCAGCCACCAGCAGGCGAAGAGCTGCACGATGAGTGAATCGTTGTTCGGCGACAGCATCGCGACACGGTCGCCGGCACCCACGCCGCGAGCCTGCAGCGCCGCAGCGTGGCAGGCGATGCCCGACACGAGGCGCTCGAAGCTGTGCTCGCGCTGAGCGTCGGCCGCCACGTGGCGCAGCGCTACCTTGGCGGGGTGGCGCTGCAGCGCGCGGTGAAGCGATTGCGTGAGGTACATCGTCAGGCCTCTCGACGCGTGGCTTCCCATGCCGAGCTGAAGTCGCGCGGGCCCGACAGCGAGATGCCACCGTCCACCGGCAGCACGACGCCGGTGATGTAGGCACCGAGTGGCGAACTCAACACCATCGCGATGCCGGCGATGTCGTCCACGCTGCCGTAGCGGCGCAGCGGCACGCGCTCCGTCATGCGCGCACGCTCGGCGTCGGTGGGCGCGAGCCGCCGCATGCCCTCGGTGCCGTCGATCGGCCCCGGCACGATCGAGTTGACGCGGATGCCGTCACCGCCCCACTCCATGGCCAGCGTGCGCGTCAGCATGTCGGCGCCGGCCTTGGCCGCGCACACGTGCGCCTGGTACGGCGTCGGCACGAAGGCCTGCGAGGCGGAGATGCTGATGACCGACGCGCCCGGCTTGCGCAGGTACTCGTGGGCGCCGCGCATCACGTTGAAGTTGCCGAGCAGGTCGATGTCGACCACCGTCTTGAATCCGTTGGCCGACATGCCAAGCACCGGCGCAAGAAAGTTGCCCGCCGCGCCAGAGACCAGCACGTCGATGGGGCCGAAGCGCGCGTGCGCCTGCTTGAGTGCGTCGGCCACCGCGGCAGCGTCGCGCACGTCGGCGCTGTAGCCCTCGGCCGCGCCACCGTGGCGGCGCAGCTGCTCCAGGGCCCCGTCGATGCGCTGCTGCGATCTGCTGAGGATGGCCACCGAAGCACCATGCCGCGCGAACGCATCGGCGATGCCGAGGTTGATGCCGCTGCTGCCGCCGGCGATGAACACCGCCTTGCCGGAGAAATTGAAGGCGCTGCTCATCGCTGTGCTTCCTTAATCATGCCGCGCGCGATCACGATCTGCTGGATCTGGCTCGTGCCTTCGTAGATGCGGAACAGGCGCACGTCTCGGTAGTAGCGCTCGATGCCGTTGTCGGCCACGTAGCCGGCACCGCCGTGGATCTGCACCGCGCGGTCGGCCACGCGGCCCACCATCTCGGAGGCGTAATACTTGCAGCACGCGGCCTCGGTGCTCACGTCTTCGCCGGCATCGCGCCGGCGTGCCGCGTCGATCACCATCGTGCGCGCCGCATAGAGCTCGGTGCGGCTGTCGGCCAGCATCGCCTGCACGAGTTGGAACTCGGCGATCGGCTGGCCGAACTGCTTGCGCTCCATTGCGTAGCGCAGCGTGTCGCGCAGCAGCCGTTCGGCCACGCCGACGCACACCGCGGCGATGTGGATGCGGCCCTTCTCGAGCACTTTCATCGCCGTCTTGAAACCCCGACCCTCGACGCCACCGATCACGTTGGCAGCCGGCACGCGCACGCCGTCGAAGATCACGTCGCAGGTGTGGGCGCCTTTCTGGCCCATCTTGCGGTCGACCTTGCCGAGCGAAATTCCCGGCGTCTTCGCATCGACGATGAAGGCGGTGACGCCGGCGGCCCCCTTCTGCTCGGGGTCGGTGCGCGCCATCAGCGTGAACATGCCGGCCTCGGGCGCGTTGGTGATGAAGCGCTTGCTGCCGTCGATCACGTAGTGGTCGCCGTCGCGCTTGGCACGCGTGCGGATGGAGGCGGCGTCGGAGCCCGATTCGGGCTCGGTCAGCGCGAACGAGGCGATCAGCTCGCCGCTCGCGAGCCGCGGCAGCCAGCGGTCCTTCTGCTCGGGCGTGCCATCCATCAGGATGCCCTGCGAGCCGATGCCCACCGTGGTGCCGATCAGCGAGCGGAAGGCCGGTGCCGTCTGGCACAGCTCGATCATCACCAGCGACTCTTCCTCCATCGTGAGGCCCAGGCCGCCGTACGACTCGGGGATGGTCAGGCCGAAGAGGCCCATGGTCTTCATGTCGCTCACGATGTCGGCCGGGATCGTGTCGGTCTCGGCGACGATGTCTTCGGCCGGCGCCAGGCGCTCGCGCACGAAGCGGCGCACGGTGTCGAGCAAGGCGGTGAGTATTTCGGGGTCGCGGATCATGGCGTGGCTCCCGGCGGTGTCAGACCGGGTCCCAGGTGAAGACGTCCGACGAGCGGTCGAGCCCGTAGAACGACCCCTTCAGCGCCGGCAGGGCGTGCTGCGCCACCGTCTCGGGCGTCCAGCCTTCACCGCGGTGCACCGAGCGGATAGGCCGCGGCTGGCTCATCAGGAAGATCTCGTTGTTGCGCACCGCGAAGACCTGGCCAGTGGCATCCGTCCCGGCATCGGCGAGCAGCGCCACCGCGAGCGGCGCGATCTTGGCCGGCGTCATCTGCTTCATGCGGTCGACGCGTGCCTTCTCGGCCTCGGTCTCCACCGGGATCGAGCCGATCATGCGGCTCCAGGCAAACGGCGCGATGCAGTTGGAGCGCACCTTGAATTTCTGCATGTCGAGCGCAATCGATTTCGACAGCGCCATGATCCCGAGCTTGGCCGCCGAGTAGTTGGCCTGGCCGAAGTTGCCGATGAGGCCCGAGGTCGACGTCATGTGCACGAACGCGCCCGACTCCTGCTCCTTGAAGTGGTTGGCCGCCGCCCGGCTCACGAAGTAGCTGCCGTACAGGTGCACCTTGATGACGGAGTCGAACTCCTCCACGCTCATCTTGTGGAAGAAGCGGTCGCGCAGGATGCCGGCGTTGTTGACCACGCCATCGAGGCCGCCGAAGCTGTCGAGTGCCGTCGTGACGATGCGCTGCGCCGCGTTGGCATCGGCCACGCTGTCGGTGTTGGCCACCGCCTCACCGCCGGCCGCGCGGATCTCGTCGACCACGCGCTGCGCCGGGCCCACGTCGTGGCCCTCGCCGGTCATCGAGGCGCCGACGTCGTTGACCACCACCTTCGCGCCTTCACGTGCCAGCGCCAGCGCGATGTCGCGCCCGATGCCACCACCCGCGCCGGTCACGATCGCGACCTTGCCTTCCATCATCTTGCTCATGTCTCACTCCTGTTTTGTCGGCCACCGAAAAGGGGCCGGTTGCTTGTCGAGAAAACGCGCCACCGCCGTCTGGTGCGGGGCGCTGCCGAAGCACAGGGCCTGTGCGTCGGCCTCCAGTTCGAGCATCGTGTGCAGGTCGGCCGGCGCTGCGGCAAGCGCGCGCTTGACCAGGCTCACTGCCATGGGCGAGGCGTGCACAAAGCTCGCCGCCAGCGCCTGCGCACGCTGCAGCAGGCCATCGGCCGGCACGATCTCGAAGACGATGCCCAGGGCCTTCGCTTCGTCGGCCGACAGCTCGCGCGCCGACAGCATCAGCTCCTTGGCGCGCTGCACGCCGACGATGCGTGGCAACGTGTAGAAGGCGCCGAAGTCGGGCACCAGGCCGACGCGCATGAACGACAGGCAGAAGCGCGCCTGTGGCGACGCGACGATAAAGTCGGCCGCCAGCGCGAGGCTGAAGCCAGCGCCGAAGGCCGGGCCGTCGACCGCGGCCACGACCGGTCGGTCCAGCATCAGCAGCGGCGCGAGCCAGGCATGGGCCTGCTTCATGCGCTGGCGCCAGCCCTCGTTGTCGAGCCCGGCCGACTGGATGTTGCGCAAGTCGCCGCCGCCGCAGAAGGCGCCGCCGGCACCGGTCAGCACCACCGCGCGCACGCTGCGGTCGGCGGCGATGTCGTGCACGCACAGCGAGAGTTGGTCGCGCAGCACTTCGTCGATCGCGTTCTTGCGCGCCGGCCGGTTCAGCGTGACGGTGGCAACACCGCCCACCTTCTCAAAGAGGACTGCATCCATCAGGCGCTCTCCTGTCTCTGTTCCTGTTCCTGTTCTTGCTCCTGCAGCTCGCGCCACAGGACCTTGCCGGTGCTCGACTTCGGCAGGCTGTCCACAAAGCGCACGGCACGCGGCGCCTTGTAGACCGCCATCACCTCGCGGCACCACGCGATCAGTTCTTCGCTGCTCAGCGAGGCGCCGGGCTTCAGCACGACGAGCGCCTTCACCGCCTCGCCCTGCCGCACATCGCGCGTGGCGATCACGCAGGCCTCTTGCACGGCGGGGTGGTCGTACAGCTTGTTCTCCACCTCGGCCGGCCATACCTTGTAGCCGGACACATTGATCATTCGCTTCAACCGGTCCTTCATGAAGAAGTAGCCGTCTTCGTCGACGACGGCAAGGTCGCCGGTGCGCAGGAAAAGCCTGCCGTCGATCTCGACGAAGGCCTGCGCGCTCGCCTGCGGCTGGTTCCAGTAGCCCGCCATCACCTGCGGCCCGTGGGTCACGATCTCGCCCACCTCGCCGGGCGGCAGGGGCTGCAGCGTCTCGGGGTCGACGATGCGCGAGTCGACACCCGGGCCGGGCACGCCGAGCGAGCCGCGCTTGTTGCGATGCAGCGGGTTGGCCTGCAGGAACGACGCCGTCTCCGTCATGCCATAACCCTCGTGGTAGACGATGCCGAAGCGGGTGCCCATGGTGTCGGCGATGGCATCGGGCATGGCGGCGCTGCCGCCGTGCACGAGCTTCAGGCTCGCCACCTTCTCTGGCGTGACGGCCGGGTTGCCGAAGAAGTCGATCAGCATCGCGGGCGGCGCGGCCCAGGTGGTCACGCGGTGGCGTTCGATCAGGCCGAGCGCGGCATCGCGGTCCCAGCGCGGCAACATCACGATGGTGGCGCCCAGCATCAGCGGCAGGTGCATGCCGTTCTGCATGCCGAGCGCATGGAACAGCGGCGCGATGCCGAGGAACACCGCGTCGCCGGACTGGCCACGCCACGCCGCCGCCGCGCGGTTGGCGGCCTGCACGCTGGCATGGGTGTGCATGCAGCCCTTGGGGCGGCCGGTGGTACCCGACGTGTAGGGAAGCACGGCCAGGTCGTGCGGCGCCGCGCGGTGCGGCAGCGCCTGCGCGCCGGTGGCGAGCGCCTCGTGCCAGCGCGTGAAGCGGGCGTCGTCGAGCGGCGAGCGCGCCTGCGTGACCCACGATGGGACCGGCATGTCGCCGGGGGTCGTCAGCGCGTCGGCATAGGTGATCACCACGGCGCGGCGCAACAGGCCGCGACGCACCACCGGCTGCAACCGGTCGAGCAGCTCCTGCGCGACCAGCGCGACGCTGGCGCCGCTGTCTTCGACGAGGTGGGTCACTTCGTCGGCTGTCCACATCGCGTTCACCGGCACCACCACCGCATCGGCACGCAGCACCGCATAGCTGGCGACGACGAACTGCGGGCAGTTCTGGCTGAACAGCAGCACGCGGTCGCGCGGCTTCACCTGCGCCACGTGCTGCAGCCAGCCGGCGAGCGCCTCGGCCTGCCGGGCGAGCTCGCCGTAGCTGAGCACGCTGTCGTAGAAGACGACGGCCGGCTTGTCGGGGTGGCGCTCGGCCGAGGCCGCGAGGCAATCCCAGAGGCTGCGGTCGGCCGGCGGCAAGGCCTTCGGCACGCCGGGTGGCCAGTGGGCGTGGTGCGCTTGGTGGGTCGACAAGCTCATACCTGTCGCTCCATCGATCGGGCGATGAGTTCCTTCATCACCTCGTTGGCCCCGCCCAGGATGCGCAGCACGCGTGCATCGGCATACAGGCGGGCGATGGGGTACTCCGTCATGTAGCCGTAGCCGCCGTGCAGCTGCAGGCACTCGTCGATGATGCGGCACAGCTTGTCGGTGGCAGACCACTTGGCCATCGCCGCGGTGGGCACGTCGAGCGTGCCGTCGAGCTGGCGCACGATGCAGGCGTCGACGAAGGCCTGCGTGATGGTCGCGTCGGTCTGGCATTCGGCCAGCTTGAAGCGGGTGTTCTGCATCGCGAGCAGCGGCTTGCCGAAGACCTGGCGCTGCGCCACATAGGCGAGCGTCTCGTCGATCGCCCTTTGCATCATCCCCACCGCGCCGATCGCGATCAACAGCCGCTCGCGCGCCAGCTGCTGCATCAGCTGCCGAAAGCCCAGGCCTTCTTCGTCGCCGAGCAGGTTCTCGGCCGGCACGCGCACGCCGTCGAAGAACAGCTCGGCGGTGTCTTGCCCGTGCTGGCCGATCTTCTCGAGCAAGGCCCCGCGGCGGAAGCCCGGCAGGTCGGCCGTCTCGACCATCAGCAGCGACACGCCCTTGGCGCCGCGCGCCGGGTCGGTCTTGACGACGACACACACCAGGTCGGCGTGGTGGCCGTTGGTGATGAAGGTCTTGGCGCCGGCGATCACGTAGTCGTTGCCGTCTCGCACGGCGCTCGTGCGCACGGCCTGCAGGTCGCTGCCGGCGCCGGGCTCGCTCATCGCGATGGCGGCCACGAGCTCGCCGGTGGCCATCTTCGGCAGCCAGCGCAGCTTCTGCGCCTCGCTGCCGTAGGCGAGCAGGTAGTGCGCGACGATGCCGCTGTGCACGTTGATGCTGAAGCTGTTGACGAGCGCACGGCCCTGCTCGTAGGCCACCACGGCCTCGTGCGCGAAGCTGCCGCCTGCGCCACCGTAAGCCTCGGGGATGCTGGTGCACAGCAGGCCCATCTCGCCGGCCTGGCGCCACACACTGCGGTCGGCCAGGTGCTGGCGGCGCCAGCGCTCTTCGAGCGGCGCGAACTCGCGCTCGAAGACCTTGCGCACGGTGTCGCGGAACTGCACGACGTCTTCGGTCATCCAACCGGCTGTCATGCGAGCTCCACCACCGCTTCGCCGGTCAGCTTGACGATGCCGCTCTGATCGGTGGCGCTGAGCGCGAGCCGCACTTGCCGGTCCGCGAGCTTCTCCGCCACGATGCCGCTGCAGGTGATGCGGTCGCCGACATGCGTGATCGCGACGAAGCGTGTGTCCAAGGCACGGATCGAACGCTGCGGCACCCAGCCGGTCACCAACCGCGCGAGATAGGCCATGCCCAGCATGCCGTGTGCGAACACGTCGTCGAGCCCGGCGCTGCGCGCAAAGTCGATGTCGACGTGGATGGGGTTGTGGTCGCCCGAGGCGCCGCAGTACAGCGCGAGCGTGAGGCGGCTGATCGGGTCGGTCGGCAAGGGTGGCAGCTCGGTGCCGACCCTCACCTCGTCGTAGCGAAGCAGTTCAGCCATTTCGCACCACCGTCACGCAGGTCAGTTCGGCCACCAGTGTGCCGTTCTGGTTGGTGACCCGTGTCTCGCGCCGCACGAACTCCAGCGCGCCGCCCTTCTTGTCGTAGATGTCGGCAATGCGCGGCTCGTAGCGGAGCTTGTCGCCCGCATGCGCTGGCGCGTGATAGCGAAAACGTTGCTCGCCATGCAGCAGACGGCGGTAGTCGATGCCGAGCAGCTCGCGCATCGCTGCCGGGTTGGGCTGCTCCATCTCGAGGCAGAAGAAGAAGGTCGGCGGCACCGGCAGGCCAGGGTGGCCGGCGTCGCGCGCTGCGCCTTCGTCGATGTAGACCGGGTCGCCGTTCCCGGTCGCCTTGGCGAAGAAGCGCAAGCGCCCGGCTTCGACCGGCACGATAAACGTCGGCAACTGATGCCCGATGTGGCGGCGATCGATCATTGAACTTTCTCGTACAAGGTGACGACGCAAGCGCCGCCGAGCCCCAGGTTGTGCTGCAGCGCGAGCCGTGCGCCTTCGACCTGCCGCTGGTCCGCATCGCCGCGCAGTTGCCACACCAGCTCAGTGCATTGCGCCAGGCCAGTCGCACCGAGCGGATGGCCCTTGGACAGCAGGCCGCCCGACGGATTGGTGACGACGCGACCGCCATAGGTGTTGTCGCCGTCGACGATGAACTTCTCGGCCGTGCCTTCGGGCGTCAGGCCGAGCGCCTCGTACGAGATCAGCTCGTTGGCGGTGAAGCAGTCGTGCAGCTCGACCACGTCGAGTGCCTCGGGACCGATACCGGCCGCCTCGTAGACCTGCGTCGCCGCGGCCCGCGTCATGTCGTAGCCGACGACTTTGCGCATGTCGGCGCCGTCGAAGGTGCTCGGCGTGTCGGTCGTCATCGCCTGCGCCGCGATGCGCACGCGCATGTCCAGCCCGTGGCGGCGCGCGAACTCTTCGGAGCAGACGATGGCCGCGGCGGCGCCGCAGGTCGGCGGGCAGCACTGCAGGCGCGTCAGCGGGTCGAACACCATCGGTGCGGCGAGCACCTCGTCGAGCGTGACGGTGTTGCGGAACACCGCGAACGGGTTGCGTGCGGCGTGCTGGCGGGCCTTGACGGAGATGCGCGCGAAGGTGTCGCGGCGAATGCCGTGTTCCTTGATGTAGTCGCGGCCGGCACCGCCGAAGAACTGCGACGCGCGCGGCGCCTTGTCGTCCCACTCTTGCAGCCGCGACATCGTCTCGGCGAAGCGCGCCACCGGCGAAGGGCGGTCGTCGTAGGCGCCCTTCAATGCGCCGGGCTGCATCTGCTCGAAACCCAGCGCCAGCGCGCATTCGACCATGCCGCTCTCGACCGCCTGGCGTGCGAGAAACAAGGCGCTCGACCCGGTCGCGCAGTTGTTGTTGACGTTGAAGACGGGGATGCCGGTCAGGCCCACGCCATAGACCGCTGCCTGGCCGGCGGTGGAGTCGCCGTACACATAGCCGACGTAGGCCTGCTCCACGAGCCGGTAGTCGACACCTGCGTCCTGCAACGCGGCGTTGGCGGCGCGCGCACCCATCACGGTGTACGGGTCGCTCGCACCCGGTTTGGTGAAAGGGATCATTCCGACCCCGACGACATGGACATTGCGCTTCACGATGACTCCTGTTGCATGGGCCTCAGGATGCGACTGCGCGCGCGCTGCGGCAATGACCATCGCCACCAAATCGATTGGCGCAAAGTTTCAGCGCTGGCTCAGCGCTGCGTCAGCGCCTGGTCACCGATGGCGGTGCCGGTACTCGCCGGGGGCGACGCCGGCCCATTTCTTGAACGCGCGGTGAAAGGTGCTCGCCTCCGAGAAGCCGAGCTGGTCGGCGATGTCGAGCAGCGTCATGTCGGGGCGCGCCAGGTACTCGATGGCCGCGTCGCGGCGCAGGTTGTCCTTCAATGACTGAAAGCCCTGGCCCTCTTCGCGCAGGCGGCGGCGCAGGGTCTGCGGCGTCATGCCGAGCACGCGGCCCACCTCGTCCAGCGAAGGCATCTCGCCGCGCAGGTGACTGCGCAGCAAGCGGCGGATGCGCTCGGTCACGCTGGTCTTGTCGCGGTACTTCACCAGCAGGTTGGCGGGGGCCAGTTGAAGGAACTCGCGCAGGCTCTGCGTGTTTTGCACCATCGGCAGCTGCAGCCAGCGGGCGTCGAACGACAGGCCGAAGTGCGGCTGCCCGTAGCGCACCTTGGCCTGGAACACGCGAGCGGTTTCGGTCACGTTCGGCGGCGGCGGGCCGCGGTAGTCGACACCCAGCAGCGGAATGCGCCGCGCCGCCAGCCACGACGACAGGCCGAAGGTGAAGAACATGAAGGTGCGCTCGGCGTACAGCAGCGAGGGCTCGGCAGGCAACGGCGTCACCACGCGGACGGTGGCCAGCCCGTCGGCCACGACGAGCCTTGCAATGAAGTCCGGCAGCTCGCCGTGGAAATAGCGGAAGCCCACACGCATGGCTTCGGCCAGGGTCGGCGTGTGGATCAGCAGCCGGCAGCATTGCGCAAAGCTGCCGAGCGGCAGCGGCTGGCTGCACAGGCCCCAGAACTCGTCGCGCAGGGCCCGCTGCACGACGCGCAACAGCCGCGCGTATTGCTCTTGCGAGACGCGCGCCAGCGGCGCCTCCATCAACGCGGCCGAGATGCCGGCGCGCTCCAGCAGCGGTGCAGTGGCCACACCGCGCCGCTCGGCGCCTTGCAGCACCTGCTCGACATGGTGGATCGCGATGGTGTGGTGGGTCACGCGCCCATGCTACGCCGCGCGCGCTGCACCACTCTCCAGCCAGGCGGCAATCGCCTCGTCGGTGCAACCGACCTCGCGCAACAGCTCGACCGTGTGCTCTCCGGGTTGCGGTGCATGGCGGCGCAGCTCGAAGCCATAGCGCGACATCTTCACCGGGCACGCGACCTGCGTCACCGGGCCGACGGTCGGGTGCACGCTGTCGATCACCATGCCGCGCGCCATGAAGTGCGGGTCGGACAACGCTTCTTCGAGCGTGTGCACGGGCGAGACGCAGCAGTCGGCATTCGCGAAGCGTGGCTCCCAGTGCGAGAGTGGCTTCGCGCCGAAGTGGGCCGCGAGTTCAGCGCGCACACGGGCTTCGATGGCAGCGTCACCGCTGCGGTGCAGCGGGCCGAGATCGGCGCGCCCGATCACCTCGCACAGCGTGACCCAGAACTTGCGCTCCAGCGCGCCGACGGCCAGAAAGCGCTCGTCGGCCGTGCGGTACACCGCGTAGCACGCGAGGCTGCCGGTGAGCGTGTCGCCGCCCGCGCGGCGCGTGCTGCCGTGCGTGGCCAAGGTGGCCAACGGCATCACCGCATGCGCGAGTGCGCCGTCGGCCATCGCGATATCGATGTGGCGGCCCTGGTCCGTGCGCGCAGCGTCGAACAGCGCGGCGAGGATGCCCATGGCGGCCGTGAGAGCACCGCCCATCAGGTCGGCGATCGGCAGGTTCGAGAGCGCCAGCGTGTCTGCGTCGATGCCGACCTGGTCGGCCACGCCGGCATGGCCGCAGTAGTTGAGGTCGTGGCCCGGCCGGTCGCGGTAGGGGCCGCTCTGGCCGTAGCCGGTGAGGCTGCAGTAGACGATGCGTGGGTTGACAGCCGCCACCTCGTCGTAGCCCAGGCCGAGCCGCACCATCGCGCCGGGGCGAAAGCCTTCCACCACCACGTCGGCGGTGCGTGCGAGCTGCAGGAAGGCCTCGGCACCTTCGGGTCGTTTCAGGTCGAGCTGCAGGCCGCGCTTGTTGCGGTTGACGATGGCGCGCAAGGGCGGCGGCGCGTAGTCGCCGGCACCGGTGTCCTCGATCTTCACGACGTCGGCGCCCAGGTCGGCCAGGTGCATCGTGCACACCGGGCCGGGCACCAGGCGCGTGAGGTCGAGCACGCGCACGCCGTGCAGCGGCGGTTGATTCGCGCCCATGCTCAAACCCATGCTCACTCCAGCCGGATGTTGGTGTCCTTGATGATGCGGGCGTACACCGCCGCGTCGGACTTGACGACGCGCGCAAACGAATCGCCCGTCAGCTCGCCCGGCGTCATGCCCAGCGCTTCGATCCGTGCCACCACGTCGGGCAGGTGCAGGATGCGGCTCACCTCGGTGCTGAACTTGGCCGTGATGGGCGCCGGCACGCCGCTCGGCATGAAGAGCCCGAACCAGCCGATCGGCTCGAAGGAATGAAACCCGAGCTCGGCGAAGGTCGGCACGTTGGGCAGCGCCTTGTTGCGTTGCGCGCCGGTCACCGCCAGTGGCTTCAGGAACTCGAGGTGCGGCCGGGCGGTGGCCATGTCGATGAACGCCGACGTGAGCTGCCCGCCGCGCAGGTCTTGCAGCAGCGGCGCGGCGCCCTTGTACGGCACATGCGCCAGGTCCGTGCCGGCTTGCAGGTTCAAGAGCGACCCCTGGATGTGCGACGAAGTGCCCGTGCCGTACGAGCCGTAGTTGTACTTGCCCGGGTTGGCCTTCACCAGCGCCACGAACTCCTTCACCGAAGCGGCCGGCGACGACGGCGGCACGAACAAGACCGAGTTCGTCGTTGCCACCTGCACCAGCGGCTGCAGGTCCTTCAGCGCGTCGTACGGCAGGTTGGGCATCAGCGCCGGCACCTGCACGATCGCCGTGATGCCGAGCAGCACCGTCTGGCCGTCGCGCGGCGACTTGGCCACCATGTCGTTGCCGATGGTGCCGGAGGCGCCGGGCTTGTTCTCCACCACCACCGTCTGTTTCCACGACTCCTGCAGCTTGGTGGCGATGAGGCGCGCCAGCGTGTCGGTGGCTCCGCCCGCGGGGTACGGCACGATGATGCGCAGCGGCTGGCTCGGGTAGCTGGCCGCGCCTTGCGCCAGGGCGCTGCCGGTCGCAAACATCGCCAGCACGACCGCGAGCGCACGCCGGGTGAACGAGGGTTTCATGCTTGTCTCCTTCTGTAATTTGCACCCATTGGAAGCGGCGGGTTGGGCCATCGCAATGGCGTGTCGGCGCAACGCCATTGGCCGAAACGATCAGACCAGAGCGGCGACACGCCATCCGCTCACATTGAGCGGATGGCGATAGAACTTGATCGGCTGCGAGCGGCGGCCATTCCGCCCGACGCAGACACTGGCATTGCTCCCTCCAACCCCATACAGAACCCATCCAGGACCCAACAGGACCCGACATGCCCAAGACATTCTTCATGGCGAGCGCATCGCTCGCGCTCTCTCTCGCCTGCGCCGCCGCGCACAGCCAGGACTTCAAGGTGGTCAGTAACAGCGTGGTTGACGGCCGCTTCGCATCGGCGCAGTACGCCAACGTCTTCGGTTGCACCGGCAAGAACGTGTCACCGCACATCGCGTGGCAAGGCGCACCGCAAGGCACCAAGAGCTTCGTCGTGACGGTGTACGACCCCGACGCGCCCACCGGCTCCGGCTGGTGGCACTGGGTGACCGCCAACATTCCGGCCAGCGTGACCGAGCTGAAGGAAGGCGCCGGCAGCACGGCAGGCGGCATGCCCGCGGGCGCACTCGCGGTGCGCGGCGACACCGGCCTGCCGGGCTTCACCGGACCCTGCCCGCCGACGGGCGAGGTGCACCGCTACGTCATCACCGTCAACGCGCTGAAGGTCGACAAGCTCGATCTGCCGGCGCAGGCCACGCCTGCGATGCTGGGCTTCATGACGCTGAGCGCCTCGCTCGGCAAGGCGCAGATGACGGTGCTGGGCAGCCGCTGAGGCACGGCTCAACCATCGGGTCACGCAGCATGGGCGCGTACAGTTCCGACCCTGCCTTGCATGCGTGCGTGAGGCAGGGGCGCGAGAGGCTGAACATGACACAAGCGAGTGAATCCGACGAACCCTCCGTCGCTGACGGCCACGGGCCGCGCATCGTCGTGCGCCCTGGCGTCGGCGCGGCGGCTGGCGTGCTGCAGCAGCAGGCCTTGGAGTTCAAGCGCCTGTTCATCGAGAACCCGGTGCTGATCTTTGTCGAGCGTGGCCTGAAGACCATTCGCTGGCCCGGCGGCGAATGCGTCATCCCGCCCGGGCAGGCAATCGCCCTCGCGGGAGGACAGTCGCTCGACGTCACCAACAAGCCGGAAGCCGACGGAAGCTACCGCGCCCACTGGCTGGTGTGGGACGACACTTTGCTTGCCGCGCATGCCGACGCGCACCCGCACCTGGCAGTCATCCGGAACGCGTTGCCGATCACGCCTGGCTCGGACGAATTCGCTGCCGCATTCCACCGTGCCACCCAGGCGGTGGAAGACGCCGCGCTGCCGACCGCCGTCGCGCGCCATCGCCTGGGCGAACTGCTGCAGTGGATCGGCACCTTCGGCAGCCGCTTGGAGCAGGTCCAGGCGCTGATGCTGTCGATCCAGGTCCGGCGCCTGATCGGGCAAGACATGGCGCGCGACTGGAGCGCCAACGCGGTGGCGTCGGCCTTCGCGATGAGCGAAGCCACGCTGCGCCGCAAGCTCGCCGACGAAGGCACCAGCCTGAGCACCATCCTGGTCGACGCGCGCATGTCTTTCGCGTTGACGCTGCTGCAGTCGACGGCGCAACCCGTCACGCAGATCGCGCTCGCGGTCGGCTACCAGACGCCCTCGCAATTCGCAGTGCGCTTTCGCGACCGGTTCGGCTTCGTGCCGACCGCCGTTCGCGGCCATCGGCGGGCGGCGCCGGATGCGAGCGCGCTGGGCATGCCTGTCACGTCCTGAGGGGCGACACCGCCGGCGCGGGCCTTCAGAATGCCGGCATGCCCCTTCACCTCGACTCCACCGAGCCCGATGGGTTGTCGCAAGCCCGCGCGGGCGACTCCTCCGCTTTCGATCGCCTCGTCGTACCCCACCGCGGGCCGCTGCATGCCCATTGCTACCGCATGCTCGGCTCGCCCCACGATGCGGACGATGCCTTGCAGGAAACCTTGCTCGCCGCATGGCGCGGCCTGCCCTCGTTCGAGGGCCGCAGTGCGCTCGGCACCTGGCTCTACCAGATCAGCACCAACGTCTGCCTGCGGCTGATCTCGCAGCGGCCGCGCCGCATCGAGTCGCCGGACTACGGTCCGGCCTTCCAGAGCACCGGCGACCTGGGCGAGATGGTGGCCGGGCCGGTGTGGCTGGAGCCGCTGTCCGACAACGAAGGCCACACACACGGGTCTCACGAAGATCCGGCATCAGCACTCGCCCGGCGCGAAAGCGTGGCGCTGGCTTTCGTCGCGGCGCTGCAGCACCTGCCCGGCACGCAGCGCGCGGTGCTGTTGCTGCGCGACGTGCTCGAATACTCCGCCAACGAAACCGCCGACATGCTGGGCACGTCCACGGCCTCGGTGAACAGCGCGCTGCAACGCGCACAGAAGACGGTGAAAGACAAGCTGCCTGCTGTCTCGCAAGCCTCGGAGTTGCAGGCGCTTGGGCAGGACGGCCTCGCCCGCCTGCTCGGCACGTTCGTGAGGGCCTGGGAAAGCCGCGACATCGACGCGCTGGTGCGCCTGTTCACCGAAGACGCCCGCTTCACCATGCCGCCGCTGCCGTCGTGGTTCGATGGGCTCGCCGGCGTGCGCATGTTCATCGTCGAGCGGGTGTTCGCCACGCCGTGGCGCCTGCTGCCGCTGCACGCCAATGGGCAGGTGGGCTTCGCCTGTTACCTGAAGGCGGACGGGGATGACCGGTTCCGTCTGGGCGGCATCACGCTGCTGAGCCTGCGGCAGGGCCGCATCAACGGCCTGCACAGCTTTCTCGACCCGGCAGTGCACCGGCGTTTCGGACTGGCGGAAGAAATTTTCTGATCTGGTGCCAAAAGACCGATGAGTTTGGGCCGCGCCCTGTCTCTAAAGAAATGACACGGCGCCGGATGTCCCGGCCCGTGGCTCACTTCAACAAAGGCGACCCTCTCATGGCCAAGCTCATCGTCAGCAACCTCGTGTCCCTGGACGGCTTCTGCGCCGGCCCCGGTGGCGACCTCAGCGGCCTGCCGATGGGCCCGGCATTCGACGACTACAACGTCGCACTGCTGCGCAACGCCGGCACGCTGGTGTTCGGGCACACCACGTTCTCGATGTTCAGCGCCTTCTGGCCGCAGGTGGAGCGTGACGCCACGGCCGGCCCGGTGCTGCGCGAGATCGCCACGCTCACCGGTGCGATGGGCAAGTTGGTGGTCAGCGACACGCTCGAACTGGACAGCTCCAAACCCTGGGGCGACGCGCAGGTGGTGGGCCGGGCCGAGTCGCGTGCACGCATCGCGCAGCTCAAAGCCGGCAGCGGGCCTGACCTGCTGATGTTCGGCGGGCGCATGGTGGCGAACGACCTGTTGGCGCACGGGCTGGTCGACGAGCTGCACCTGCTGGTGGGCAACGTGGTGCTGGGTGACGGCGTGCGTGCGATCGAGCCCGGCTCGACCACACCGGTGAGGCTGCTGGACCATCGCCGCCTCGAGGGTTCGGACATCGTGGCGCTGCGCTACGCCTGCGGCGCAGCGCGATAGCGCCAGCACTCGCGCGGCGTTCACGAATAAGTCCAGCGGAGCACCCAGGCCGCGTAAGCCTTTCGCCGCGCAGGCCCAAGGCGGCGTCCCGCAAAATCGGACGCATGGCCAAACGCAGTCTCGCCAGCATGTGGGCGAAATCCTTCGAACGCAGCCTGACCGCATGGACACGCGAGAGCCTTCGCCAAGGCAGCAAGCAGATGGGCCGGGCCGTCAAGGCCACCACGAAGGCGGCTGTCGCGAAACGCAAGCCGCCGCCCGGCCCCGGCGACTGGGTGCCCGGCGTGGCCATGGGCCTCAACGGCATGCTGCGCTTTCGGCTGTATCGCCCGCCCGGCATCGGCTTCGCCGAGCGCTTGCCATTGATGGTGATGCTGCACGGCTGCGGGCAAGACGCGAAGGGCTTCGCCGTAAGCACCCGCATGAACCGCCTGGCCGCGCGCGAGCGCTTTCTGGTGCTCTACCCCGAGCAGGACCGCGTGGCCAACCCGCACGGCTGCTGGAACTGGTTCGACACGCGCAACGGCCGTGCATACAGCGAAGCCGCGCTCATCCTCAAAGCCATCGACCAGGTGTGCCTCTTCTACCCGGCCGACACCTCGCGCGTGGCGGTGCTCGGCCTCTCGGCCGGCGCCAGCATGGCCGCGCTGCTCGCCACGCGTTACCCGACACGCTTCAAGGCGGTGGTCATGCACTCGGGCGTGCCGCCAGGCGCCGCCGATTCCACCGCGAGTGCCATGCGCGCGATGCACGGGCGCCGTGCGCTGCCAGCGCTGTCGGCCGCACATGCCTTGCCGCCCTTGATGCTGATCCACGGCGAACACGACAGCGTGGTCTCGTCGCGCAACGCGCAGCTGAGCGCGAGCCTCTGGGCCGAGGCGGCCGGCGCGCAGGCGAGCGAGCCGCGCCGCGTGCAGCGCGGCCAGCGCCACGGCATGACCATCACCGACTACAAGCGCCGCGGCGGCCAGCCGGTGGCCCGGTTGGTGGAGGTCGACAGCCTGGGCCACGCCTGGAGCGGCGGCGCGCCCAGCAAGCCCTACAGCGACAGCCGCGGGCCGGATGCGTCGAAGATGGCGTGGTCGTTTGTGGTCAGCCAGTTCAAGCGCGAGCCGAATGTCGAGGCCACTGCCGTCACACGGGGCTGGCCCCCGCGCGCTGCGTAGCCGTGCGCTGCGCGGACAGATCGTCGCTCGATGGAAGGGCTAACCGGCTGGTGGGCCCTTGAGCTCGACGATATTGCCTTCAGGGTCGGTGAGATAGACAGAGGGACCTTCTCCCTCGGGTCCATAGCGCATCTCGACTGAGCCCATATCGATGCCGAACGACTCAAGATGCCTGCGAATATCGGCTTCGTCGAATGGCTCGACCCGCAAACAGAAGTGATCGAGATTTCGGCCCTCCCGCCCAGGGGCGACGCCACCCGCCTTGCCAAGTTTCCCTTCGACAGGCACCAGATCGATGATGGATCGGCCAGCGCGCAGCTGAATGAGGCCGATCTTGTCCTGCCGCCGTTCCACGGCGCAACCAAGCGCGTCGCAGTAGATGCGAAGCATGGCTTCGAGGTCGACCACGCGCAGAACAAGATGATCAATTTCGCGGATCTGGATCATGTGATTCGTACTGAAGCTGATTAACGTTGAATTCAGCGGCCACCTAATGCGGTCGGCTGGAATGGTGGGTTGGGCGACTCATGGCCTGAACGGGTGATCCTCGAGAACGCGCCGATGTTTTTCCTTGAGCCTTTCACCCCACGAAGGGTTCATGCCTTCCATCAGACGTTCTTGATACGGAAACCAAACGGACCTCCCGTCTATCCCGGGCAATCGGTTCCGGAGCTCGTACCGCGTGGCCATGTGCTGGGTCACACCTTCAAACAGAAGGTAGAGAACCTCGTCCGCAGAGAGATCTTTGATTCTCTCGAACTCAGATCCACGTTCGGTGACCACGAATTGAAACTTGCCAGCCGCCACTTCAATGTGAGGCGATCCGTCGTGCTGCGGGGTCGTGCAGAAGACCTTGAAGTGAGGCTCAACGTCCAAGCCGGCCGCAAGGGTTTGGAACTTCTCGGCGAGCTCAGCGAGGGATGCAAGGTCGCTCATGGCTCTGTCACCCAAGGTTTGAGATGAGATCCGACGCAAGGGCGCAGCCTTTGTGACGCCCTCTCGATGGAAGGTCAAGCGGCCGGCTTCGCATGCCACTGGCTGAACGGGTGCGCAGCCAAACTTGAGTTGAAGTACCGAGGGTCATGGGTGACCTCTTCTCCGAGCCACTCGGGCCTGGCGAAGACCTGATCTTCTGATTGCAGTTCAATCTCCGCGATGACGAGGCCGGCATTTTCACCAAGGAACTCATCCACTTCCCAGGTGGCTCCTTCGAGCACGATGACTCTGCGAATCTTCTCAACGATCGGCCCATCACTGAGCTTCAAGAGTTGCTCGCCATCAGCAGCAGGTACTTCGTATTCGAACTCTGCCCGCGAAGCGCCCACGGAGATACCTTTGATGGTCAGAAACGCTTGCTCTCCCGCAAGCCGTACCCTGACGGTTCGCTCCTTGTCGCGATTCAGATAACCCTGACTGAAGCGAACTCCGGGCGCTTGGCGCCACGTCATTCCGACAACCAGAAACTTGCGCTCGATCTCAATGCCCATGTGGCTTTCCAGGACGCTAACGTTTGAAACGGGAGGCGTCTCCCGGCTTGCCGAGTGACGCCCTCTCGATGGAAGGGTTCGGCGTCATGCGCGAATATTGGCGACAGTGGCTTGCATCAGCGCGACAACCTTGTACTCGTCACCTTGTCCAGCGAACGCCCTGACCTCACCGGTGCAGACCGTCAAAAGCTTCCCTGCGTTCTTCACCTTTCCGATGGCCAAAAAGCGTTCCCCGATGGCCGGCCTCACTAGGTTGATCTTGAACTCCGCCGTGACCACGTCGCATTCCGCCGGCGCCTTTGTCAGCGCAGCGTAGCCGCAGGCGCTGTCGAGGATGCTTGTAATTGCGCCTGCGTGGATGTAGCCACGCTGCTGCGTCAGCGCCGCCAGGAACGGCAAGCTGATGTGAACCTCACCATCTGCGACATGCACCAGTTGCGCACCCAAGGTCTTCATCAGCCCTTGCGCGTCGAAGCTGTTCGAAACGCGTTGGTGTAAATCACTCATGAGGTAGCTGTCGATGGTTGGGTTGATGGCGCCTAACGATGAGGGGAAACAACGGCGGCTGTCCGCGAGCAAACGCACGAACTGAGACACGCGCCGTTGGTTTATCCTCGATTGAAGGGCACCGCCAACGGATGCCTGTGAACTGCACAGACGTAGAGAGCCTCGGCGTTCGTTGCGGCTAGTGACGGAGGATGCCAAGGAACAAGAACAGCGTAAACCAGAGAAGCTGCAAGTAGCAGAGCAGATTAATTAACTGAAGACGATGAACCCACTTAGGGCCGCGATAGACCCGCATAGCGAGTGCGATGAGAAGTGGCGGTCCGAGAAGAGAGATGGCAGAGAGCAACACACCCGTAACGGGTGACAAAGGAGGCCTGCTGATACTGAGGAATCCAAAAATGGTCAGTCCGGCTAGAAGCACGCCATGCAAGGAGCCAAGCACCACTTCTTTAACGGGCGCGGACTTCGGAGCTGCGAAGAAGTAGACCAGACTGACCCAGCCGGATGCCAGAGGAATTAAGAAGAGAAGAGGCATAGCGCCCACGGTTTTTCCAGATGCCTACCGTTTGACAGGAACTGCGGACTGGGGCTGGCAAAGCCAGCCGGAGGACCAGAACGTCAGCTCCATGGAATGGTTAAAGCGCATTCGCGGCCTGCCTAAGACCAAGTCTTGCTGCCAGAGCCTCAACAAGATGCCTATCAGCTCGACGCTTTGTGATCCTGCTGTAGGCAAGGATGCCCGCGATCGCAAGAACGAGCGCTGCACCTAACTGGACCACGGAATCTGGATACGGCTTGAGCGAAAGACCAAAGACGACGAAATAGAAGGCCACAAACAGCGGGAAGAATATTGCCGAGCCGACCATCACGTCTTTGTATGTGGGGGCGGCGATCTCTCCTGTCTTGGTGTTTACCCAACCAACGAGGGTCTTCCAGTTCCCACTCTCCCTGAGAAGGGCAACCACAGATGTTCCGGCTTCAACCTCAGGCCATCCGGGCACTGCAACATACGCGCGATAGCGGCCGTTCAGCATAAAGCTGAAGTCAGTGAATCTTGGGATAGTGGAAGTGGCTCTGTGCCTGTGGACATGATCCACTTCCTCAAAATCGACATGCACTTCTTCCATGCACTCTAACGCTTTACATGAGGGGCAAATGAAAATGGGAGAAGCCCATGTGAAGCGGCCCATTCGATAGAAATTTAGACAACATCGCGTTGGAAGCGCTCAGTCGATGAACTTCCAAGTGTCCGCTCCATCGAAATGGCGTACCTGAACAGCCTCTTGGAGGCGTGGATCAAAGTTGTTGAGATTGACACCGTGCTTGCTGCCTGGCTCAGGGACAAGTGGCTCCCAGTGCGTGACACACCCGCAGGTTTTGCAACGCACAGTGCGTAGCGTCTTGTCGCCCCAAGCGTACTCGGCCGTATTCTCCGGGTGTCCATCTATCCGAACCGTCCCGAACTCGTAGTACGCCCAGAGTCCGCCAAGTCGACGGCAGAGCGAACAATTGCACTTGGTGGCCTTCTCCGGCGCTGAGGGCAGGGTGAGACGAACTGCACCGCAGTGACATGAACCTTGCAGTAGTTGTTCTTCCGTCATGGTGAACTCGCTCTGGTTTCTTGTAGCGCTAACGCGCGCCGAGGTTAGGCGACGCGCTCAAGCGCTGCCACTGGGTAAATTTGCACAGAGCCCGGATGCGCTTCGGACTCGACGGCATAGCCTTCTGGCGTCAGCTGTGTGCTGTACCAGCCGACGATACGGCCCTGCCACGCGGCGCCAGACTTTTTACGAACGCGGTCTCCCAGCGCAAACGTCGCAGGAAATGGCGGTTGGATCATGTGATCGTGGGATGCACCGACGGCGACGCTACTCTGTTCCATATTCAACCTTTCGTTAAAGCCGCTCGACTCGCGGACTGACGCTGACGCGCAAGTAGACGCCTCCGTTGCGGGCTAACCGTTTGACATGAGCTGCGGCCGAGGGGCGTAGCCCGTTGGACGTCTGCCCCATAGAGAGATTAGGCGTCGCCATGGGTGCTTGCCTGCTTGCGTTGCCGGTCGTAGCTCACGGTGAGTATTTCCCACGCGTGGCCATCTGGCTCACTCCAGTACACAAGGTTGCCGCCAAACGCGGTATTCACCTTGTAGTCGTCCTGACCGAGGGGCATGCTCCTGAATGGGATGCCGACCGCACGAATGCGAGCGAGGATCGCGTCAAACTCCTCCTGCGTCACGCGAAAGCAGTAGTGCTGCTTCGGGACAGGCTCGACCCATTGGTCGAAGTCGATTGTCAATCCGTCATTGACGAACACGGGTGAGAACGGGCCCACAGATCCCTGCTCTGCCCAGGGTACGCCGAGCAACTCTGCCAGTAGCCGTGCCGCGGCAACCCTGTCTTTTGCGGGAACGATCAGATGGTCGAGGTGCGCTGCCATGTCATGCCGTCCTTTGGATTCTCGAACTTGAGCTGCGTGTTTGCGTGGCTCTGATACTCATGCACGAACCAACTCAAGCTTTATCCATGGCTGCCAGCCAGACTTGCTTCCTTTGAGCTCCCAAAGCCCCGTAAGGCGCTTTCTCTGAACGTCGAAGCTGCCCTTGAAGCGGACTGTCTCTCCACTGATGCTCCAGCGCCGCCCGTTGAGGGAGACAACAAAAGCTTCAGTCGATCCTTGATCGTCGAAGGATCTGGCGAAATACTGCTTCTTCGAAGAGTCGAACCCCATCACTTCCATGGATCGTGTTGGCTTGCTGTCAAAGCGCGCGTCGACATCGTGCACGATGAATTGCTGGCCTGGCAACCACCGATAGGTGTCTGTGGCAGACAAGGCTCCAGCGGGACTTGCTTCTGTTTCAAGTACCTCGCCAGTAGTGTTCCATGTGCCAATGAAAACTTCGAACTTGGACATTCGGTTTGCTGGCATGGCTGCTCCGTTTGCGCGATCTTCTCTTGCGGTGCCTAACAAGAAATAGAGAACCTAAAAGTCGCTTTATAAAGCGACTTTATTCGCTTCGCGCAGACGCGACTCACCTTGGTCAGCGCAACACCGTCGCCATCACGGACAGGGCGTTCAAGCTCCGCACGGCATCGTGCACGGTCGCGCAGGGGACCACCACGGTCTCGGCGTCTTCACGCTGCACGCTGGGCCAGAGGGCGAACACGTCCGCCAGTGCGGGGCTCTGGCATTGCACGCGCAGCGTGGGTGGCGTTGCGGGCAGCCGCCAGGGCGTGCATGCGCGTGGCTCTGGTGACGCAAGGGCTTGCACGGCGTCGCGCGCAGCGGCTTCGATGAGCTCGCAGGCCGCGGCGGGCGAGAGGGACCGGCCGCTGCGCGCACCATCGGACCACTTCACGACCGTGCACGAGGCGTTCGGCAACAGCGAGTGCACTTCGGCGGCCATCACGTCGCAGCCGCTGGCCATCAGCACGGGCACGCCGAACTCGCCAGCCAGCGCCGCGTAGAGGCCCACCTCACCCAGCTCCAGGCCGCCCAGCCACACGCGTGAGAACGCAAAGCTGTTGGTCGTGTGTGCCAGCACGCCGCGGCTCTTGGCGCGCGAATGCCAGCCGATCATCAGCACGCCGTCAACGCCCTGGTCGACGCCGGCCATCATGCCGAGCTGGCGCGGCTTGCCCTGGATCAGCTGCGCACGCGCGTCGAGCTCGTCGGCCAGCAGGTTGCCGAAGTGGCCGTGCGAATCGTTGACCAGCACCGCACCTGCGCCGCCCGCGAAGGCACCGCGCACCGCAGCGTCGGCCTCCTTCGTCATCCAGCGGCGCGCACGCTCGTAGTCACCGTTACCGGCCTGCGTCTGCTCGGGGCGCCACACGCCCGCCACGCCTTCGATGTCCACTGCTACCAGGACCGTTGGTGCCTTCGTCGTCATGGTTCGTCCTCGTCGTTCAGCAGGGCCCGCCAGTCGGGGGCCAGGTCGGTCAATGCGTGGCGCTTGCGGCCGTCGCGGCCGCTCACGGAAGCGGCGGCGAACAGCGCATGCAGGACGGCCTGCTCGGTCGCCTCGGCCGCGGCCTGGAAGAAGCCGTCGAGCGCGGCCTCGTGCAGCAACGCGACGGCCTGCATCGGCTCGTCTGCCTGCTGCGGCACACGCCACGCGGTGGAGAACGCGAGTGCGATGTCCCCGCTGCCATGCCCATAGTCGGAGCCGGTGCGCGCCAGCCCAGCCGCCGCGCGGCGGGCCACGCGGGTCAGCTGGCGCGCATCGAGCGGCGCATCGGTGGCCAGCAGCACGATGATCGAGCCGCGCTCCGGGCCATGCTCTGAGGCGAGTCGCGCTTGCAGTTGCGCACCGATGCGCCGACCGGCGACCGTCAGCGCCTCGGGGCGGCCCTGGTTCGCGAGCACCAGCGCGCCGAGCACAAAGTCCACCCCTTGCCACGACACGCGGCGCGACGCACTGCCGATGCCGCCCTTCAGTCCGTGGCACGACATGCCGCGCCCTGCGCCCACGCTGCCCTGCTCGAAACGGCCGTGCTGGGCGGCACGCGCAGCAGCCAACGCTTGCGCAACATGCGATTCCTGCAGCGACATCTCGCGCGCATCGTTCAGCCAACCGTCGTTGCACTCGAACACCAGTGGGTTCAGCGTCGGCAGGCTGCGCGCCAGCTCGGCGTTCTGCGCCAGCGCATCGCGCACAAGCGCCGTGGATGCGGTACCGACCGCGAGCGTGCTGACCAGTGCGATCGGCGACTCGATCGTGCCGAGCTCCTGTACCTGCATCAGCCCCGCGCTCTTGCCGAAGCCGTTGATCACCGCGAGCCCCGCCGGCAGCTTGTGCAGAAAGAGGTTGCCAGGCTGCGGCAGCAGCACGGTGGCGCCGGTCTGCGTGGCACCCTGGTCGAGCGTGTAGTGGCCGACCGACACGCCCGGCACGTCGGCGATCGCGTCGAGCGCGCCGCTGGGCAGCACGCCCACGCGTGGAGCACCGAGCGCGGTCAGCTCCATCAGTACTTGTCCAGCTTCGGGTCCAGTGCGTCGCGCAGTCCATCACCCAGCAGGTTGAAGGCGAGCACGGTGACGAAGATCGCGAGGCTAGGGAACAGCGCGATGTGCGGCGCGTTCAGCATGTCGGCGCGCGCCTCGTTGAGCATCGCGCCCCATTCGGGTGTCGGCGGCTGTGCGCCCAGGCCGAGGAACGAGAGGCTGGCCGCGGTGATGATCGAGGTGCCGATGCGCATCGTGAGGTACACCACCACCGAGGCCACGGTGCCGGGCAGCAGGTGGCGCAGCATGATGACCGCGTCGGAGGCACCGATCGAGCGCACCGCCTCGATGTAGGTCTGGTGCTTGAGCGACAGCACGTTGCCGCGCACCAGCCGCGCGAAGGCTGGCACGCTGAACACCGCCACCGCCAGGATCACGTTGACCATGCCGTTGCCGAGGATCGCCACGATGCCGATGGCCAGCAGGATGCCGGGGAAGGCGAAGAGCACGTCGGCCATGCGCATCACGATGCGGTCCCACCAGCCCTGGTAGTAGCCGGCGAGCAGGCCCAGCAGCGTGCCCACCACGGCGCCCACCGCCACCGAGATGAAGCCGGCTGCCAGCGAGATACGAGCGCCCATCAGGATGCGGCTGAAGATGTCGCGCCCGAGCGAGTCGACGCCGAACCAGTGCTTGGCCGACGGCGGCGAGTTCAGCGCGTCGTAGTCGAAGAAGTTCTCGGCGTCGAAGGGCACGATCCACGGCGCGAGCGCAGCGACGAGCACCAGCAGCAGCACGAAGCCGCCCGCCACCAGCGCAACGCGCTGGCGCTTGAACTTGCGCCAGAACTCGGCCGACGGCGTGCGCACGTTGCTCGGCACGGGCTCGGTGACAGAAGGGGTCGTGTTCAATGGAAGCGGATGGTCGGGTTGATGACGGCGTACAGCACGTCCACCACCAGGTTGATGAGGATGAATTCGAGCGAGAACAGCAGCACCAGCGCCTGGATGACGGGATAGTCGCGCATCTCCACCGCGTCGACCAGCAGCCGCCCCATGCCGGGCCAGTTGAACACCACCTCGACGACGATCGAGCCGCCGAGCAAGAAACCGAACTGCAGGCCCATCATCGTGACCACCGGGATCAGCGCATTGCGCAGCCCGTGCTTGAAGATGACCGACCCTTCGCCCGCGCCCTTGGCCCGCGCGGTGCGCACGTAGTCTTCTTTCAGGATGTCGATGAACGAGCTGCGCGTGAAGCGCGCCATCACCGCGGCCACGGCGGCACCCAGCGTCAGCGACGGCAGGATGTAGTGGCGCCAGCTGTCGGCACCGATGGTAGGCAGCCAGCCCAGCTGCACCGAGAAGAGCTGCATCAGCACCATGCCGAGCGCGAACGACGGAAACGAGATGCCCGACACCGCCAGCGACATGCCGATGCGGTCGGGCCAGCGGTTGCGCCAGACAGCCGAGATGATGCCCAGCACCAAGCCTAGCGCCACCGACCAGCCCATCGCGGCGAGCGTCAGCCAGAAGGTCGGGCCGAAGCGCTCGGCGATCTCGGTCGACACCGGCCGCTTGCTGCGGATCGACAGGCCGAAGTCGCCCTGCAGCGCATGACCGAAGAAGCGCACGAACTGCTGCGGCAGCGGCAGGTCGAGCCCGAGATCGCGCCGCACGAGTTCGACCGTCTCGGGGCCTGCGTCGACGCCCGCCGCCAGCCGCGCCGGGTCGCCCGGCAGCAGGTGCACGAAGGCGAACACCAGCACTGCGACGATCAGCAGCGTGGGCAGCAGACCGAGCAGGCGCTTCAGCAGGTATACAGCCATGCTCAGCCGATCACTTCAGTTCCACTTCGTCGAAGTTGAAGCTGCCGTCCGGGATCACGTAGAACCCAGCCAGGTTGCGCGCGCGCACCGACACCAGCCGCTCGGTCACCAGGAAGGCCCAGGGCGCGTCTTTCCAGATCTGCTTCTGTGCTTCGGTGTAGAGCTTCGCCTTCTCGGCCTTGTCGGTCGTCACCAGCGCCTTGGCGATCGCGTTGTCGACGACCGCGTTCTTGTAGTACGCGGTGTTGAAGAGCTTGGGCGGGAACGACTCCGAGGCCAGCAGCGGGCGCAGTGCCCAGTCGGCTTCACCGGTCGATGACGACCAGCCAACGTAGTAGATGCGCACTGGCGCGGTGGCCGGGTCTTGCGCGCTCTCGACGCGCTCCACGCGTTGGCCGGCTTCGAGCGCCTGCACCTGCAGCTTGATGCCCACCTGGGCCAGCTGCTGTTGCACGAACTGGATCACCTTCTGCGCCGTCGTGTGGTTGTAGGCCGACCACAGCGTCGACTCGAAGCCATTCGGGTAGCCGGCCTCCTTCAGTAGCTCTTTCGCCTTGGCCGGGTTGTAGGGCCATGGTCCGAGCTTGGCCGCGTGCTCCACGCCCTGCGGCAGCACGCCTTCGGCCGGCATCGCGAAACCGGAGAACGCCACCTTGATCAGCGCGTCCTTGTTGATCGCGTAGTTGATCGCCTCGCGCACCTTCGGGTTGTCGAAGGGCTTCTGCTGCGTGTTGAACGACAGGTAGCGCTGGATGATCGAAGGCGAGGCCGTCACTTCCAGGCTCGGCTTCTTGCCCAATGTCTCGACGGCCTCGGGCGGCACCGGGTACGCGAAGTGCGCTTCATTGGTCTGCATCACCGCAGCGCGCGTGTTGTTGTCGACCACCGGGCGCCAGGTGATGCTGTCGACCTTCGGGTAGCCCTTCTTCCAGTAGCCCTCGAACTTCTCGACCTTCAGGTAATCGGTGGCCTTCCACTCGACGAACTTGAACGGGCCCGTGCCCACCGGGTGCTGTGCAATGCCTTTGCTGCCGTACTGCGTGAGCGCGGCCGGCGAGATGATCACGCCCGAGGGATGGGCCAGCGTGTTGATGAAGGGCGAGAACGGCTCCTTCAGCGTGAAGCGCACCGTGCTCGCATCGACCGCCTCGGTCTTGGCGATGTTCTTGTAGAGGTTGTAGCGCTTGAGCTTGTTGTCGGGGTTGGTGACGCGGTCGAAGGTGGCCTTCACCGCCTCGGCGTTGAAGGGCGTGTTGTCGTGGAACTTGATGCCGGTCTTGAGCTTGACGGTGTAGACCAGGCCGTCCTTGCTGGCGGTATAGCTCTCGGCCAGCACCGGCACCATCTTCATGTCCTTGTCGAAGCCGTACAGGCCCTGGTAGAACGACTTGGCGACGGCCTGAGACAGCGTGTCGTTGGCGTCGTAGGGGTCGGTGGTGGTGAAGGTGGATGCCACCGCCACGGTGATGTCCTTGGCAGCATGAGCAGCGAAAGCAGCGCCCATGGCCGCAAAGGCTATGGCGAGATGAGAGAGGCGTTGTCGGTTCATCAATGTTCTCCTTGCTGGAACGTCTAAGGTGTCTGGGTTCGGATGTTCGTGTACGGCATATCGTCTTCGAAATCAGTAGGCCCCGCCGACCGGATGGCGGGCCACGAAGTGCCCCGGCGCCACCTGCTGCAGCGGCGCCACGGTGGGCAAATCGCCGATCGCGCGCACGGGGCTCGCGATCTCGTCGGACAGCAGCTCGCGCTTGCGACGGCGCGTCGGGTCGGCCACCGGCACGGCCGACATCAACCGGCGCGTGTACGCATGCTGCGGATTCTCGAACACCGCGCGGCGCGGGCCGATCTCGACGATCTGGCCCAGGTACATCACCGCCACGCGGTGGCTGATGCGCTCGACCACCGCCATGTCGTGCGAGATGAAGAGGTAGGCCATGCCGAACTCCTGCTGCAAATCAAGCAGCAGGTTGACGATCTGCGCGCGGATCGACACGTCGAGCGCCGACACCGCCTCGTCGGCGATCACCACCTTCGGGTTCAGCGCAAGCGCACGCGCGATCGCGATGCGTTGCCGTTGGCCGCCCGAGAACTCGTGCGGGTAGCGGTGCGCCGCCTCGGGCGGCAGGCCCACCTTGGCCAGCAGCCAGCGCACACGCTCCTCGGCCTCGGCGCGCGGCATCAGCTTGTGGATCAGCAGCGGCTCCATGACGCCATAGCCCACGGTGAGGCGCGGGTCGAGCGAGGCATACGGGTCCTGGAAGACGAACTGGATGTCGCGGCGCAAGGCCTGCAGCGCGGCACCGTGCAGCGGCGCGATGTCGCGCCCCGCCACCTCGACGCGGCCGGCGAGCGGCGCGACCAGGCGCGCCAGCGAGCGGCCGGTCGTCGACTTGCCGCAACCCGATTCGCCCACCAGCGCCAGCGTCTCGCCGGCCTTCAGCTCGAAGCTGATCTGCTCGACCGCATGCACCTGCCGCTTCACTCGGCCGAACACGCCGCTGTGCAGCGGAAAACGCGTGACGAGGCCCTGCACAGTCAACACCGGCGCGAGGTCGTCGCGCACGCTGTCGGGCATGGTGACGGCGCCTTCTTGCGCATCCCCTGGCAAGGCGAAACGGGCCGGCAGCTCCTGGCCCGTCATCGCGCCGAGCTGTGGCACGGCGGCCAGCAGCGCCTGCGTGTAGGGCTCGCGCGGCTGGGCAAAGAGCGCACGGCACTCGCCCTCCTCGACCTTGTCGCCCCGGCGCATCACCAGCACGCGGTCGGCGATCTCGGCCACCACGCCCATGTCGTGGGTGATGAAGATCACGCCCATCGACAGCTCGTGCTGCAGCTGCTGGATCAGCGCGAGGATCTGCGCCTGGATGGTCACGTCGAGCGCGGTGGTCGGCTCGTCGGCGATCAGCAGCGTGGGCCGGCAGGCCAACGCCATCGCGATCATCACGCGCTGGCGCATGCCGCCCGAGAGCTGATGCGGGTGGCGGCCCAGCACCTCGCGCGCCTCGGGGATGCGCACCAGGTCGAACAGGCGCAGCGCCTCGGCCATCGCCTGCCGCTGCGACTGGCCCTGGTGCAGCTGGATCGATTCGGCCACCTGCTGCCCGACAGTGAAGACCGGGTTCAGGGAGGTCATCGGCTCCTGGAACACCATGGCGAGATCGGCACCGCGCAGCGCGCGCATGCGGCGCGAATCGGCCTGCGCCAGATCGACACGCTCGCCGTCGCGGCGGGTGAGCCACATCTCGCCGCTGTCGATGCGGCCGCCGCCGTGCTCGACCAGGCGCATCAGCGCCAGCGACGAGACCGACTTGCCCGAGCCCGACTCGCCAACGATGGCGAGCGTTTCACCGGCGTCGACATGGAAGTCGAGCGCGCGCACCGCCTGCAGGCGGCCGGCTTCGACGCCGAAGCTGACGCTCAGGTTGCGCACGTCGAGCACGCGGCGTGTCATGACGACCCCTCGACCGGCGGGTACGCCGTTCGATCCCCCGAGGGGATGCGGACCTGCTTGGGAGCGGCCCGGCGCTCGGTCCGCCTCGGTATCGTGCATCTCATGCTTGCGGCCCCAGCTCATCGGCATAGATGGCAGACACCGGCGTCTCGCCGACGCGCGCCCAGCCACGGTACATGCCTTCGGTGTTGAACGGCAGCGTGACGTGGCCGTGCGCATCCACCGCGATCAGCCCGCCGCGCCCACCGAGCGGCGGCAGCTTGTCCATCACCACGTGGCGAGCCGCTTCCTGCAACGGCAGGCCGGCGTACTCGATCAACGCCGACACATCGTGCCCCGCCAGTGCCCGGATGAAGGCCTCGCCGACACCGGTGCACGACACCGCCACCGTGCGGTCATTCGCATAACAACCGGCGCCCACCAGCGGCGAATCGCCGACGCGGCCCGGGCGCTTGTTGGTCATGCCGCCGGTGGAGGTGGCAGCGGCCAGGTGGCCGTGCGCGTCGAGTGCCACGGCACCGACGGTGCCGAACTTGTCGCGCTCGTCAAGCGGGGTTGCATGGCTTGAGCTGACAGCGATTCGCGCAGCGTCGTGATCCAGGGCCGAGCCGCCGGTGGCCTGCATGGCATGCAGTTGTGCCAGCCGCTCGGGCGTGCCGAACCAGTCGGGCGCGACGATCTCGCAGCCGCGACCCGCCGCAAAGCGCTCGGCGCCCGGCCCGATCAACAGCACGGGGCCGGCGGCATCGAGCACGGCGCGGGCCGCGAGCACCGGATTGCGCAGCGTGCGTACGCCGGCCACTGCGCCGGCGGCGAGGTCACTGCCGCGCATCACGCAGGCATCGAGCTCATGCTGCGCATCGGCGGTGTAGACGGCGCCGCGGCCGGCGTTGAATAAGGGGCATTCCTCGAGCTGGCGCACCGCCTCGGTGACGACGTCGAGCGCGTTCGCACCGTCGGCGAGCAGCGCCTGTGCACTGCGCAGAATGTCGTCGAGCGCGGCGCGATATCGGGCCTGCTGCTCGGCCGAGATCGCCGACCGCGAGAGCGTGCCGGCCCCGCCGTGGATCGCGATCACGGCTCGTGCTGTGTGCGTTTGGTTCGTGCTCATGCAATGTTCCTGCGGCGCGGGCTCGGCGTTTGCCTGGGCGCCCGTCGTTTGCCAGCCGGTGCCGGGCTGCTGCTGCGGTCGACCTGCAACCAGGGCAGCACGCCGTGCGCCATCTGCTCGGCGCGCTGCACGGCGCCTTCGGTTCGGTGCGCGAGCGCGGCGACCAGCGCCTCGAGCAGGGCGAGCACCGTGGCGTTCGAGGTCGACGCGATCTGCCGGTTGACGTGTGCATAGAGCGTGACGTCGGCCAGCGGCACCAGCGGCGAGGTAGGTTCGTCGGTCAAAGCCAGCACCTTCACGCCGCGCTCTTGTGCGAGCCGGGTCAGCACGATGGTGTCTTCGACGTAGCGCGGGAACGCCAGCGCGATGAGCAGGTCACGAGGCCCGCGCTTGACCAGCTGCCGCGCGGCGTGCGACGGCCCGCCCGCTTGCGCGAGACTGCCGACCCGCGGGCAGTAGGGCTCCAGCTCGTGCTGCAACAAGCCCGCGAGGTAGGCGCTGCTGCCCCAGCCGAGCGTCAAGACCTGGTCGGCCTGCGAGATCAGTTTGACGGCCTGCTCGCACGGCTGGCGCTGCAAGGCCTGCACCGTGCGCTCGAGGTTGACGAGCGACTCCTGCATCGACGCGGCCATGGCCTGCTGTGTGCTGGCGGTTTTCTGCAGGTTGCTGCGCAGGCTTTCGACCGGCGCCAGAATGGCCTCGAAGCCGCGCGCCAGCTCGGCCCGGAACTGCGGGTAGCCGGCAAAGCCCATCGCGCGAGCAAAGCGGTTGGCGGTGGCGATGGACACCGACACTTCGCCGGCGAACTCATCGATGTTGAGCGTGGCCGCCCGAAACGGATGCGCGAGCACCGCCTGCCCCATGCGCGTCAACGCCGCCGGCATCGCAGGGATGCGGGCAGCGACTTGCTGGAGTACCGGCAGCCCGGCAAAGCGGCCGGCCCAACCGTCAGAGGGCGGAGCGATCATGAAAACAAGGTTCCAATCAGTTTCGCAGAATGTAAAGCAATTTACAGGCCAAAAGGGTTGGTGCAAAGCCGAGGTCGCCAAGCACAGCGGCTGACTTACGAGCCATCCTTGAACAGCGCCCGCTGCAGTGCCGCGATGACCGCCTCGACGGGCCTGCGCGACTGCGTCCGTGTGAACAGATGCATCTCGTAAAGCGGGAGTGTCTCGCGCAAACGAAGCGGCACGAATTGCCCCTTCGGCGCACTGTCAAGCAAGGCGGGGTGCGGCAGCACGCCCAGCAAGTCGGTGTGGGCCATCAGGTGCAGAAGGCTTGCGAAATCGGGGCACGAGGCGGCCACGCGCGGCGGCCTCATCCGGCGGATGGCGAAGGCCTCCCGCAGCACGTGCACCGGCCCGCTCACGCTCGGCCCCACGATGGCCCAGGAGGCAGCCTGCAGCTCGACCAGCGATTGCGCCTTGGCAAGAGGGTGGCTGCGGCGGGCATAAGCCAGCGGCGTGATCTGGTACAGCGGCTGGCACGTCAAGCCGGCCGCGCGATGGCCACGAGGCAGCGGTGAGATCACCAGGTCGAGTTCGCCGCCTTGCAAGCCGGCCAGCATGCGCCCTTCATCGGCGCTGGACAGGTCCAGGCGCCTGCGCGGATGCCCTTCGCACCAGCCGGCATGCAAGGCCGGGCCGCACACCAGGGCGGCCGATGGCGTCACGCCGACGCGCAGCGTGTCGCGATGGACAGCGGTGGCCTTCTTCGCCGCAATGGCATCAATGCGCTCGGCGAGGTCCACGCTTTTCTGCGCCGCGTGCAACGCCGCTTCGGTGGGCAGCAGCCTGCGCCCGGAGGCCATGAACAGAGGCGTGTCGAACTGCCGCTGGAGCTGCTTCATGCCGTGGCTGATCGCAGGCTGCGACACGCCGCCGGCCTGCGCAGCCGCGGCGAAGCTACCGTGCTCAATCACCAGGCGGAGGTAGTGCAGATAGCGCAGATTCATAAACGATGCTGATGGATTGATGGCCATTCTGACTTGTGGGCAGTCGCGGGGTCTGGAACGATTCGATCCCATCAACCCCAAGAAGCCTCAAGGAGCCACGAATGAGTCAACGTCAACTCGACACGGTGCGCACCTACCTGCAGCACCTGCACGCAAGCCACACCGCCGGACTGATTGCCACCTTCGAGGACGACGGCGTCGTGCACTCCCCGTTTCTGGGCACGATGACGGCGCGAGATTTCTTTCCGAAGCTGGCGCAGGCATCGAGCCAGAGCGTGATCACGCTGATCGACCTGTTCGCCTCGGTGCAGCCTGCGGACGATGCCGTGCGCGTGGCAGCCTACTTCCGCTACGACTGGACGCTGAGCGACGGCCGGCTGGTCAACTTCACCTGCGTCGACGTGTTCGGCTTCCGGCCGGGCGGCGACCGCATCGCCAGCATGCACATCGTCTACGACACGCATCCGCTGCGCGAACAAGTGGGCGACAAGTACGCGCCGAACCCTGTCTCGCTCCCCGTCACGCCGCCGGTCTCGAACCCCTGAACAAACCCACCAGCAGCTCGCGCATCCACGCGAGCGCCGGGTCGGCATCGAAGCGCCGGCTCCAGTGCAGCGAGACGGTGAAGTTGCGCAGCGGCAAGCGCGGTTCGACCAGCGTGTAGCCGCCACCGGCGGCAAAGCCGGCGGCAATCTCCTTCGGCATCACCGCGCCGAGGTCGGTGCTGCGCACGATGGCCGGCAGCGCGAGGAAGTGCGCGGCCGTCAACCGCAGCCGGTCTTCCAGACGCAGCAGCTGCAGGATGCGCAGCGTCTCGGCATGCGAGCGCACGGCCACGTACTCCAGCTTGGCGAGCTGCTTGAGGCCGATCGCGCGGGTGGTCTTGTCGAACACCGGGTGTCCGCTGCGCAGCAGCACGACGTAGCAGTCGTGCAGCAACTCCACGTGCTGCGTGTCGTGCACCGATGGCAAGAAGCCGATGGCGAAATCGAGCCGCCCGCTGTCGAGCGCAGCCGAGATGTCGCCGTGCGGCAGCGGCGAGCTCTGCACGCGCACGCCGGGTGCGTTGCGGTGCAAGGCGGCCATCAGCGCGGGCAGAAAGCGGGCCTCGCCGATGTCACTCAGGTGAAAGCGAAAGATCTTCTGCGACGACGCAGGGTCGAACTGCTCGGCCTCGCTGAGCGCGGCTTCCACCGTGCTGATGGCGGTGCGCACCGCCTGCGCCAGGCGGTCAGCCTTCGGCGTGGGCGACACGCCGCCGGCCGCACGAATGAAGAGCGCATCTTTCAGCAGCAGGCGCAGCCGTGTGAGGGCCTGGCTGGTGGCCGGCTGCGACAAGGCCAGCACCTCGGCCGCACGGCTCACATTGCGCGTGCGGTAGACCGCATCGAACACGCGCAGCAGGTTCATGTCGAGGTCGTTGATATGCATGGCGTGGATATGACTTAGACGGTCTATCGCATTGCTGGATGAGCGGCCGATCGTAATACTGGCCTTGCTGCCCACGCCACCCACGCCACGGAGACACGTTCTTGCCAACAACCCCATCCCCTGCCACCACCGTGCGCGACGCGGTGCTCGATTTGCTGCGCCGCTTCGGCATGACCTCGATCTTCGGCAACCCCGGCTCGACCGAGCTGCCGCTGTTCCGCGACTTCCCGGCGGACTTTCGCTACGTGCTCGGCCTGCAGGAGGCCGTGGTGGTGGGCATGGCCGACGGTCACGCGCAGGCGACACGCAACGCCGCGTTCGTGAACCTGCACTCGGCGGCCGGCGTGGGCCACGCGATGGGCAACATCTTCACCGCGCACAAGAACCGCACGCCGCTGGTCATTACCGCGGGGCAGCAGGCGCGCTCCATCCTGCCCTTCGATCCCTTCCTGTTCTCGAACCAGGCGACCGAGCTGCCCAAGCCGTATGTGAAGTGGAGCTGCGAGCCGGCGCGCGCCGAAGACGTGCCGCTGGCCATTGCTCGCGCGTACTACATCGCGATGCAGGAGCCGCGTGGCCCGGTGTTCGTGTCGGTGCCGGCCGACGACTGGGACCAGCCCGCACCGCTCGTAGCCGAGCGCGTGGTGAGCGCGCAGGCACGGCCCGACTCGGCGGTGCTGGAGCTGATCGGCGCGGCGCTCGATGCAAGCCAGCGCCCGGCCTTCGTGATCGGTGCCGCAGTCGACCGCAGCGGCGCGTGGAACGAGGCGGTGCAGCTCGCCGAGCGCCACAACGCGCGCGTGTTCGTGGCGCCGATGTCGGGCCGATGCGGCTTCCCGGAAGACCACCGCCTGTTCGCCGGCTTCCTGCCGGCGATGCGCGAGAAGATCGTGCAAGCCCTCGCCGGCCATGATGTGGTGTTCGCCATCGGCGCGCCGGCCTTCACCTACCACGTCGAAGGCACGGGGCCGCACCTGCCGGCGGGTGCCGCGCTGTGCCAGTTGATCGAAGACCCGGCCATCGCCGCGTGGGCGCCCGAGGGCACGGCGGCGGTCGGCAGCATCCGCCTCGGCCTGCTCGATCTGCTTGCGCGGCCGGCACCGCCTGCGCGCCCGTCACCACCACTGCGCAGCAAGGCGCCGCGAGTGGAACCGCCGGTGAACGGCGAGCGCATGTCGGTCGCCTATGTGTTGCAGACACTGGCCGAGCTGCGCGATGCCGAGAGCATCGTGGTCGAAGAAGCGCCGAGCGCGCGCTCGGTGATGCAGGCCTACCTGCCCTTCACGCGCAGCGAAACCTTCTACACCATGTGCAGCGGTGGCCTGGGGCACAGCATGCCGGCCGCCGTGGGCATCGCGCTCGCCAAGCCACAGGCCAAGGTGATCGGCCTGATTGGCGACGGCTCGGCCATGTATTCGATCCAGGCGCTGTGGAGCGCCGCGCAGCTGAAGCTGCCCATCACCTTCGTCATCCTGAAGAACCGGCGCTACGCCGCGCTGCAGGACTTCGCCTCCGTGTTCGGCTATGCGCCGGGCGCCGCGGTGGAAGGCACCGAGTTGCCCGACATCGACTTCGTGTCTCTTGCGCGCGGCCAGGGTTGCGACGGCGTGCATGTGGAGCAGGCCGAGGGCTTGCGCGATGCGCTGGAGGCGGCGCTGCGATCACCCAAGCCGGTGCTGGTGGAGGTGGAGGTGGCGTGACCCTGCGAACACCTCCGCAGCATTGAGATAAAGATCAAAACAAGGAGACAAGCATGACCCTCGACAACACCAGGCGCCGCATCGGCCTCGCCCTGCTCTCCAGCCTGCTGCTCACCGCCCCCGCCTGGGCGCAGCCGAGCTGGCCCGCCAAGCCCATCCGCCTGGTCGTGAACTTCGCGCCCGGCGGCGCCGCCGACGTGATGGCACGCGCGCTCGGGCCGCAGCTTTCGCAGGCGCTGCAGCAGCCGGTCATCATCGACAACAAGCCGGGTGCCGGCGGCAACCTCGGCTCCGGCGAAGTGGCGAAGTCGCCGAACGACGGCTACACGCTGCTGATGAGCTCGGGCGGTGCGATCACCATCAACCCGCTGATCTACAGCAACATGGGCTTCAACCCCGAGAAAGACCTGGTGTCGATAGCCGCGGTGTCACGGGTGCTGGTGTTCCTGGAAGCCAACCCGTCGCTGCCGGTGACCAACGTGCAGGAGTTCATCGCCTACGCGCGCGCCAACCCGGGCAAGCTGAGCTTCGGCTCGCCGGGGCAAGGCAGCTCGCCACACCTCGCCGGAGAGATGCTCAAGCGCATGGCGAAGATCGATGCGACTCACGTTCCGTACAAGGGCGCCGGCCCCGCGCTCACCGACGTGCTGGGCGGCCAGCTGCAGTTCTGGTTCGATCCGGGCCCCGGCCTCAAGCATGTGAAGGACGGCAAGCTCAAGCTCCTGGCTGTGGGCAGCAGCAAGCGCTCGCCGATGTTCCCCGAGGTGCCCACGCTCGCCGAGGCAGGCTTGGCCAGCTTCGATGCCGACTCGCTGTTCGGCATCTACGCACCCGCCGGCACGCCGCCCGCGGTGGTGACGCGCCTGCACGCCGAGATCAACAAGGCGCTGCAGGTAGCGGCCGTGACCGACGCCATCAAGCTGCTGGGCGCCGAGCCCGCGCCGATGAGCCGCGAGGAATTCCTCGAGCGCCACGTGAGGGAACGTGAGCGCTTCGGCGGGCTGGTGAAGGACCTCGGGCTGAAGGTCGACTGAGCCGACTGCCTAGAGTTTGCAGCCGCGCGCCGGGTCGGCCAGTGCCTTGGCGGCCACGCCGCGCGATTCGTTGTACTTGCCTTTCACTTCGCGCACGTAGATGTCCTGCACCGGGTTGCCGGCGGCAGAGAGGGTGAACTTGCCGCGCGGGCTGTCGACGCTGGTCTTGCGCATCGCGGCGGTGAGCGCGTCTCGCTGCGCCAGGTCGCCCTTCACGGCATTGAGGCCGGCGGCAAGGATCTGCGCGGCGTCGTAGCCCTGCACGGCGTACACGTCCGCATTGGTCTTGTAGGTCAGCGCGAAGCTCTTGCGGAAGGCGTTGTTGCGCGGCGTGTCGAGGTTGTCGGCGTAGTGCAGCGCAGTCAAGATGCCTTGCGCGCTGTCGCCCTGCGCCTCGAGCGTGCCATCGGTCAGGAAGCCCGAGGCCACGAGCGGCACGGTCTTGTTGAGGCCAGCGGCCGCGTAGTCCTTGACGAACTTCACCGCGCCGCCGCCCGCGAAGAACGCGAACACCACGTCCGGTTTCTGCGAGGCGATCTCGGTCAGCAGGGCCTGGAACTCGACGTTCGGGAACGGCAGCGTCAGGTCCTTCAGCACCTTGCCGCCGCCCTTCTCGAAGGCTTCGGCAAAGCCCTTCACCGTCTCGCCGCCTGCGGCGTAGTTCCAGGTGATGGTCATCGCGCGCTTGTAGCCCTTCTGCGAGGCGACCACGCCGGCGGCATAACCCGGTTGCCAGTTGGTGAACGAACTGCGCACGATGTTCGGCGCGCACAGCGGGCCGGTGATCGCATCGGCGCCGGCGTTGGGCACGATCAGCAGCGTGTTGTTCTCTTTCGCGGCGCGTGCCATCGCGAGGGCCACGCCGCTGTGCACCGTGCCCACCAGCACGTCGACCTGGTCACGCTTGATCAGCTTGTTGACGTTGTCGGTGGCCTTGGATGGTTCGGACTCGTCGTCGACCTTGAAGTACTGCAACTCGCGCCCGCCCAGCTTGCCGCCCTGCTCCTGCACGTAGAGCTTGAAGCCGTTCTCGATCATGTTGCCCAAGCTGGCGTAGGTGCCGGTGTAGGGCAGCATGAAGCCGACCTTGATCGGCGGCTTCTGCTGGGCGTGGGCGGTGAGGCCGAGCGCGCAGAGAGCGGCGACCAGCGTGGCTTTGAGACGGATTGACATGAGGAGGCTCCGGTGGCGGCCGATGCGGCGCGCGTGCATGAGGCAGTTTGCCAGCCGATGCCTGCGCTGCACCCCCGGGTTGTCACCGTGCCCGCTTCGGCCCGAGCCTCTCCAGCACGAAGTCGACGAAGCGCTGCAGCTTGGGCCGCGGGTGGCGGTCGGGCAGGTACAGCAGGTGTGCCTCGCGCGCGGGAGGTGCGTGCTTGGGCAGCACGCGCAGCAGGCGCTTGGCGGCCAGGTCGTCGGCGAGCAGCATGTCGGACTGCATCAGGATGCCGGCGCCCGCCAGCGCAGCCTGGCGCAGCGCCTCGCCGTTGTTGATCTGCAGCCGCCCTTTCACCGCCGCGCGTTCCTCGCCGGCGGGGCCAACCAGGCGCCAGCGGTCCTTGTGCACCCAATGCGCGAAGCCGAGGCACTCGTGCTTCGCCAGATCGGCGGGCGTGCGCGGCGTGCCGTGCTGGCGCAGGTAAGCGGGCGATGCGCACAGCAGCATGCGCAGCGGCGCGAGCGGCCTTGCGACAAACCCGGAGTCGGGCAAGGGACCGGAGCGCAGCGCCACGTCGAAGCCTTCGTCGACGAGGTCGACCACGCGGTCATGCAGCGCCAGCTCCACGCTGACCTGCGGGCACAGCGCCATGAACTCGCCAAGCAAGGGAGCCAGGCCGTGCGTGCCCAGCACCACCGGCGCGGTCACACGCAGCAGGCCGCGCGGCTCGGCCAGCAACTCGGTGGCAGAAGCCTCGGCAGCGTCGAAGTCGGCCAGCAGGCCTTTGCTGCGCTCGAGGTAGATGCGGCCGACTTCCGTGAGGCTTTGCCGCCGCGTCGTGCGGTGGAGCAGGCGTGCGCCCAGGCGCGACTCGATCTCCTGCACGTGTTTGGCCGCCATCGTCGGCGAGATGTCGAGCGCCTTCGCAGCGGCGGCAAAGCTGCCCAGTTCTGCCACCCGCACGAAGGCCCGCATGCTGTCGATCTTGTCCACGATTCCACACCAACGGTTTCGAATCAAACCACCATAGCAGGGTTTATCAACCGGCTTGGCGCCCGCACAGTGAACGCACCCTCACTCAGACGTTCGCACCATGAAGCCGATGTTCCTTCGCCACCTGCTGCGCCTTGCGCTGGTGTTCGCACCACTCGTCGCGGCGGCGCAAGACGATCTCCGTCTCTACACCTTCGATTGCGGCCACGCGCATTTCGACGACATCGGCGTCGCATCGGACACCGGTGAGCTCGACGGCCACCCGGCCGAGCTGGCCGACCCGTGCTTTCTGGTCAAGCATCCCAAGGGCTGGCTGCTGTGGGACGCCGGCCTGCCGCCAGGCGAGCCCACGCAGTTGCCCGGCTTCCGCATCACACCCGCGCCGCCATTGCCGCAGCAGTTGCAGGTGCTCGGCATCACGCCCGCTGACGTGAACTTCATCGCCTTCTCGCACCTGCACTTCGACCATGTCGGCAACGCCAACCAGTTCGCGCAATCGACCTGGCTCCTCGACCGCAGCGAGTTCGCGTGGGCGAAGGCCGAGCCGGCGCACGTGAGCATGCAGCCGCAGTGGTTCAGCGCCTCGGCGCAGGCCAAGGTGCAGTGGATCGATGGCGACCACGATGTCTTCGGCGACGGCCGCGTGCGCATCCTCCATGCGCCCGGTCACACGCCTGGCAGCGCAGTGCTCCTGTTGCGGCTGCGCAAGACAGGCGCGGTGCTGTTGTCGGGCGACCTCTATCTGTCGGACGATGCGCGCCGCAGGCAGCTCGTGCCCACAATCAACGCGAGCCGGGCCGACACGCTGGCGTCGATGGCGCGCATCGAGCGCATCGCGAAGAACCTGCATGCCCGCGTGATCGTGCAGCACGACCCGGCGGGGTTCGCGAAGCTGCCGCAGGCGCCGGCTTTCCTGGATTGACCCGCTTGCTGACGCGGCAGAACTGAGGCGGCAAGAAAAAAGGCCCGCACAGTGCGCGGGCCACTCCATCACTCACCATCACTCACACGGTCACAGAACCCGTGTCACTTGCAGCTGAAGCTGGCTGCCGCCTCGACGTCGCCACTGCCGTTGTAGCGGGCCACCTGTGGATACGGGCACAGCGGGCGGGTCCGGCTGGCAGACCAGCCGGCTGGCAGATCGGCATTGACGGCGACTGCATTGCCGGCACCGCGCGCCGTGGCGACCACGGCTTCGGGCACCTGGCCTTGCTCGACCCAGGCGACCAGCGGCGTGAGCATGTCGAACTGGTCGGTGGCCGGGCCACCAGCGCAGTGGGCCATGCCGGGCACGCGGTAGAAGCGCGCGAAGTTGCTCGCGTCGCCGCTGTTGGCCGCGGCAAGCCCGGTGTACCAGGCCTTGGTGTCGTCCACCGAGAAGATCGGGTCGGCGACGCCGTGATAGACCATCACCTTCGCGCCGCGGTTCTTCAGCGTGGCCAGGTTGGTCGGGTTGGGCGGCGTCATGAAGCTCATGGCCGATTCGGTGTAAGTCGCATCCGTCGCGGTGATCCAGCCGAGTGCCGTGTCGATGTTCATGCCGAGCGCGAAGGCCGGGCCGTTGAAGCCGGCCACCGGCTCGGGGGGCACCTTCCAGATCTGGCCCACGCCGCCGGTGTCGAGCGCCACCGGTGCAATGAACTCCCAGAACGGGATGCCGCTGCTCGCCACACCCGGGTCGTACGGGAAGCTCGCGTAGAACGAGGTGCCGGTGCTCGTGGTCGCGCCGGTGAAGATCGGCTCGATCGCGGTTTTCTGCGCCGCCGACAGGCAGGTGCCGTCGCGTGCGCCGGTGCAGGTGGGCACGTCGGTCTTGAAGTTGAACGCAGTGCGGCAGGCTTCGACGTCTTGCACCAGGCCGTCGGTGCTGCCGTCCAGTGCGTCGCACTTGGCGAGCACCGCGGTCGCGACGGTGGCGCGCTCGGCCGGCGTGAACGCGGTCGATAGGTCGGCCGGGTCGGTAGCCACCGTGGCGTAGCGCTGGGCGCCGAAGATGTTGGCAATGGCCGCCTTGGGCAGGTTGTAGCCCGGGGCACCGGCGAGGTAGCCGTCGTACTGGTCGGCGATGCGGGCCATGGCCACCATGGTGTGGCGCCCGCCGTTCGAGCAGCCGCCGATGTACGAGCGGTCGGGGGCCTTGCCGTAGGCCGTCTGGATCACGCTCTTGGCCATCGGCGTCAGCTTCTGCACGGCCTGGTAGCCATAGTCGAGGCGGGCCTGCGGGTCGATGCCGAAGTTGGGGCCGAGCGAGCCGCTGTGGCCGGCGTCGGAGCTGATCACCGCGAAGCCTTGTGCCAGTGCGTTCGTCAGCCCGGGGCCGCCGTTCACGCCGCCGGTGGCGGTGACGACATTGCCGTCGATGCCGCCGTTGGCTTGGTAGAAGAAGCGACCGTTCCAGTTCAGCGGCAAACGCATCTCGAAGCCGATGGCGTAGTTGTTGCCGTCGGTGCCGACGCGCGGGAACATCGAGCCGATGACCTGGCAGTGCTCGGCCACGGGCTGGCCGCCGACCGTCAAGGTGCCGGCGGGCACATCGGTCGTCGCGGTGATGGTGGTGTTGGCCAGCGTCGTCAATTTGGCGGCCAGGCCGGCGCAGGTGCCGGACAGAGCGGCCGGCGTGGCCGCGCTCAGGCGAGGCAGGGCGGGCGTGACCGGCGCGTCGTCATCGTTGCCGCCACAGGCGCTGACGATCAGCAGCGCCGGCAGCGACGCAAGAGCGAGCACGTGCCCGCGCTGAGTGTTCCATTTCATCTGGCTGTCTCCTTGTGTTGGACTGACTGGTGGCGGTTCTGGTGGGTGAGCACGACCGCCTTAATAGTTAATGTAGTGAATCAGTTTTGCGGAATAAATCGGGTAATCCCTCTGTACCGGCGCCTGCCGGATCATTCAGTCGATTCACTTGTTTGACCGGCACCGACAGGAGCATTCGGCGTGCCGCGACGCGCGACAATCGCGCCATGAGTGCACACCCAGACGACCAGACACCTCTTGCCCGGCTCAACGAGGCCGGCATGCACCACATCGTGGGCTACCAGCTCGCGCAGGCCGCGATCACCACGCTCCAGGTCTTCACCGAGCGGGTCGGCGAACCCTTCGAGCTGCGGCCGGTCGAGTTCACGATGCTGAGCCTGATCCACGAAAACCCGGACGTGTCGGCGCGCCAGCTCGCTCGCGCGCTGGCGGTAACGCCACCAAACATCACGGTGTGGATCGATCGGCTGGAGAAACGCGGGCTGGTCAAGCGCGAGCGCAGCAGCACCGATGCTCGGGCCCAGCACATTCGTGCCACGACGGCGGGCGCCGCGCTGGCGCGCAAGTCGGTCAACCGGCTGCTGGAAGGCGAGAGCGAGGCGCTCTCAACCCTCAGCGCCGCCGAGCGCGCGATGCTGGTGGAGCTGCTGCACAAGGTGGCGCGCTGCCGCAAGCGGGCTTGATGCGCTGATGAAACGCGGAGCTGTTGACGCGCCGGTGCGCGTCCACAGCAGACTCCAAGAGTCTCAGGCGAGCGGCTTGTCCATCGCCTCGGCGAGCCCACCCCACCGTGCCGAGAACAGCCGCGGGTCCATCGGCTTCAGGTTCTTCACGATGGGCTGAAAGTCCATGTGCGCCAGCACGTCGCGTTCGAGGTCGACGCCGGGGGCGATCTCCGTCAGCTCCAGGCCTTGCTCGCCGAGCGTGAACACCGCGCGCTCGGTGATGAACATCACGTGCTGTTTTCGCCGCACCGATTCGCGGCCGTTGAAGGTGATCTGCTCGACCTGGGCGATGAACTTCTTCACCGCGCCTTCCTTGACGATCTTGAGCGTGCCGTTGCCCACCTCGAGCTCCAGCCCGTCGGCCGTGAAGGTGCCGCAGAACACCAGCTTCTTCGCGCTCTGCGTGATGTTGACGAAGCCGCCGCAGCCCACCGGCCGGCCGCTGAACTTGCTGACGTTCACGTTGCCGTGCAGGTCGGCCTGCGCGAGGCCGAGGCAGCTCACGTCGATGCCACCGCCGTCGTAGAAGTTGAACTGCAGCGGCTGCTCGATGATCGATTCGGCGTTGAGCGAGAGCCCGAAGTCGCCTCCCATCTGCGGCACGCCGCCGTTCACGCCGCTCTCGACGCTGAGTTCGAACGCGTCGGCCAGGCCTTCTTCGTTCGCCACCGCGGACACACCGGCCGGCACGCCGATACCCAGGTTGACCACCGCGCCGCGGGCCAACTCGGCCGCCGCGCGGCGCGCGATCACCTTGCGCGCATCAAGCGCCATCGGCGGCAGCGCATTCACCGGCACGCGGATGTCGCCGTTCAGCGCCGGGTTGTACTGCGTGGTGATGGTCTGCATGTGGTTCTCGGGCTTGCCGATCACCAGGTGGTCGACCACCAGCCCGGGAATCTTCACCGACTTGGGGTGCAACGAGCCGGTCTTCACGATGCGCTCGACCTGCGCGATCACGATGCCGCCGCAGGCCTTCACGGCCTGGGCGATCGAGAGCGTCTCCAGCAGCACGCCTTCCTTGTCGAGCGAGAGGTTGCCCTTCTCGTCAGCCAGCGTGCCGCGGATCAACGCCACGTCGAACTTCGGCGACGGGTAGAACAGCCACTCTTCACCAGCGAACTCAACCACCTTCACCAGGTCTTCGGTGGTGGCGGAGTTCATCTTGCCGCCTTCTAGGCGCGGGTCGATGTAGGTGCCGAGACCCACCTTGGTCAGCAGGCCGGGCGTGCGCGAGGCCACGTACTTCGGCAGGTTGGCGAGCGAGCCCTGCGGGAAGTTGTAGGCCTCGATGGCGCCGCTCATGATCATCTTCATGAGGTTGGCGCCGCCCTGCCCATAGTGGCCGCCCACCACGCGCTTGATGAGCCCGGGGTGCGCGAAGTGCACCATGCCGCCGTCCTTGCCGTTGCCTATGGCACCCGACGCGTAGAAGCTCAGGTTGCGCGGCCGCCCGCTCTCCAGGAAAGAGACCTCGATGGCCTTCGCGATCTCTTCGGCGAAACCCATCATCGCGAGCCCGCCGAGGTAGACCGTCGAACCGTCAGGGATCAGGCCGGCCACGGCCTTGGCGTCTATCAGTTTGCTCATGGGGGTCTCGGGTGTCGTGGCAGGTAAGTGATTATGTTATTGAACTAAATAGCCGAAGCGCCCAGGGGTAAACACTTAGGCATTTCCATGGGTCTTCACTTGCCGCGCCCAGCGCTCGGCTTTTATGATGGCGACCACAAAGTAGTTGTCCAACTTAACTAATTACACAAAGCGCCGCCATGAGCATTGAATTCCGACCCGCCTCTGGCCTGCTGGCGTCGCTCGATCTGTTGCAGATCACCCAGGCCGGTGCCGTGGTGCACGTGCGCCTGTCTCGCCCGGCCAAGCGCAACGCGATCTCCGACACGCTGATTCAGCAGCTTCACACCGCCTTCGTCAATCTGCCGAGCGACGCGCGGGTGGCCATCGTCAGCGGCCAGGGCGACCACTTTTGCGCCGGCCTCGATCTGTCGGAACTGGTCGACCGCGACGTGGGCGAAGGCGTGCTGCACTCACGCATGTGGCATGCGGCATTCGATGCGATCCAGTTCGGCCCGGTGCCGGTGGTGACCGTGCTGCACGGGGCGGTGGTTGGTGGCGGGCTGGAGCTCGCGTCGACCGCGCACATCCGCGTGGCCGAGAGCTCGGCCTATTTCGGCCTGCCCGAAGGCCAGCGCGGGCTCTTCGTCGGCGGCGGCGGCTCGGCCCGCATTCCGCGCCTGATGGGCGTGGCGCGCATGGCCGACATGATGCTCACCGGCCGCGTGTACGACGCGCAAGAGGGCCTGGCCGCCGGCCTCGTTCAGTACGTCGTGCCTGAAGGTGAAGGCTTCGCCAAGGCCTTCGAGCTGGCCAAGAAGATCGCGCAGAACGCGCCGTTGTCGAACTACGCCGTCACCCATGCGCTGCCGCGCATTGCCGACCAGTCGCAGTCCGAAGGCCTGTTCACCGAATCGCTGATGGCCGCCGTGGCTGAAAGCACGCCCGACGCGAAGGACCGGCTGCGCGCCTTCCTGGAAAAGCGGGCGGGCAAGGTGGTGAAGCAATGAGCCAGCCACGGTACCGGCATGCCGCGGTTGGCGGCTGTGTGGACGCCTCGATCGAGCGCCGCCCCGATGGCTCGAGCGTGCTGCGTTCGTGTGAGCCGCTCGGCGCCTACCCGGCGCGCATCACCGACCGCCTCGAGCAATGGGCGCACGAGGCGCCGCAGCGCACCTTCGTCGCCAAACGCGGCAAGACGGAAAAGAGCGGCAGCGGCGGCGACTGGCAACGCATCAGCTACGCCGACATGCTGGCCCGCGTGCAGGCCGTGGGGCAGGCGCTGGTCGACCGCAAGCTGTCGACCGACCGGCCGGTGGTGATCCTGTCGGACAACGACCTCGAGCACATCACGCTGATGTTCGGCGCGCTGTGGGCCGGCGTGCCGCACGCGACGATCTCGTCGGCCTACTCGGTGGTGGCGCAGGACCACGCCAAGCTGCGTCACATCATCGACACGCTGCGCCCGGGCCTGGTGTTCGCGAGCCACGGCGGGCCCTACGCGCGGGCCGTGAACGCCTGCATCGGCAACGACGTGGAGCTGGTGCTGGCCGAAGGCGAGGTCGAAGGCCGGCGCCACACGCGCTTTGCCGACCTGCTGGCCACCGAGCCGGGCGAAGGCGTGCGCGCCGCGCACGAGAAGGTCGGCCCCGACACCATCGCCAAGTTCATGTTCACCTCGGGCTCGACCAAGCAGCCCAAGGGCGTGATCGTCACGCAGCGCATGTGGTGCGCCAACCTGCAGATGATTCGCCAGAGCATGGCCTTCCTGGCCGAAGAGCCGCCGGTGCTGGTCGACTGGCTGCCCTGGAACCACACCTTCGGTGGCAACCACAACGTCGGCATCGCGCTCTACAACGGCGGCACGCTCTACATCGACGACGGCAAACCGACGCCGAAGGGCGTGGCCGAAACGCTGCGCAACCTGCGCGAGATCCAGCCCACCGTCTACTTCAACGTGCCCAAGGGCTTCGACGAGATCGCCACCGCCATGAACACCGACGCCGAACTGCGCGCCTCGCTGTTCAAGCGCGTGCGGGCCTTCATGTGCGGCGGCGCCGGCATCTCGCAGGCCGCGTGGAACCTGATCGACCGGCATGCCGAAGAGACCGTGGGCGAGCGCATCCGCATCATCGGCGGGCTCGGCATGACCGAGACCGCGCCCTCGTGCACCTTCGTGCTCGGCACCAACGCGCGTGCCGGCTTCATCGGCCTGCCGTGCCCTGGCGTCGACGTGAAGCTCGTGCCGATGGGCGACAAGACGGAGGTGCGCTTCCGCGGCCCCAACGTGATGCCCGGCTACTGGCGCGACCCTGAGCAGACCGCGCAGGCCTTCGACGAAGAAGGCTACTACCGCACCGGCGACGCCGTGACCTGGGTCGACCCCGAGGACCACAACCAGGGCCTGATGTTCGACGGCCGCATCGCCGAAGATTTCAAGCTCTCCACCGCCACCTTCGTGAGCGTGGGGCCGCTGAAGGCGCGCGTGGTGGCCGGCGGTGCGCCACTGGTGCAAGACGTGGTGGTCACCGGCATCAACCGCGACGAGGTCGGCGCACTCGTCTTCCCGCGCGTCGAAGAATGCCGCCAGCTCGCGGGCCTGCCCGATTCGGCCTCGGTGAACGAGGTGTTGAGCAACCCCAAGGTGGTGGCCTTCTTCCAGGAGTTGGCCGACCGGCTGTGGGAAGGCGGCACTGGCAGCGCCAACCGCATCGCCCGCATGCACCTGCTGCGCGAGCCGCCGTCCATCGACAAGGGCGAGGTCACCGACAAGGGATCGATCAACCAGCGCGCGGTGCTGACGCACCGGGCGGCGCTGGTGGATGCGTTGTACGACGGCAGCGTGGAAGGCCTCATCCTTCCGCAGCGGGGCTGACATGAAAGAGGCCGGCGCGTCATCACCGAGCAGTCTGTGATTCGCGCGCCGTGCTTGTAGTAACCAGGACCAAGGATTGATCATGGCCAGCAAAGGTTTCTTCGGCAGTTTCGACGACGTGTGGATGGTCGACGGCGTGCGCACGCCGATGGTCGACTACTGCACCGACCTCGGCGGCGTCAGCGCCACCGACCTCGGCATCAAGGTCGCACGCGAGGTGCTCAAGCGCAGCGGCGTGCCGGCAAGCGACATCGGCTCGGTGGTCGCCGGCAACATGGCGCCGTCCGACTTCTACCAGTTCATGTTCCCGCGCCTCATCGGCCTGTACGCCGGCGTGCCCACCGAGGTGCCTGCAATCATGGTGCAGCGCATCTGCGGCACCGGCTTCGAGCTCTTCCGCCAGGCCGCCGAGCAGATCGAGCGCGGCTACTGCGACACCGCGCTGGTGGTCGGCGCCGAGTCGATGACGCGCAACCCGATCGCCTCGTTCACCCACCGCACCGGCTTCAAGCTCGGCGCGCCGGTCGAGTTCAAGGACTTCATGTGGGAAGCGCTCGTCGACCCGGCACCCAACATCACGATGATCCAGACCGCCGAGAACCTGGCGCGCAAGTACGGCATCACCCGCGAGGAAGTCGACGCCTTCGCATCGCGCTCATTCGAGCGGGCCGTGGCAGCCCAGGCCTCGGGCTACTTCGACGGCGAGATCGTGCCGGTCACACCCGAGACCTTCGAGCTCGACGGCTACGCCTCGCGCTCGCTGGAGCTGCCGCGCAAGGTGGAGCGCCTGGCGCGCGACACGCACGTGCGGTCGTCGCCCGTCGAGGTGCTGGCCAAGCTGCGGCCGGTCTACGCCGGCGGCGTGCAGACTGGCGGCAACAGCTCGGCGCTGGTCGACGCCGGTGCGGCCTCCGTCGTGGCCAGCGGCTCGTACATCAAGGCCAACGGCAAGAAGCCGCTGGCGCGCGTGCTGGCGGCCGCGGCCGTGGGTGTGCCGCCCGAAATCATGGGCATCGGCCCGGCGCCGGCCATCCGCCTGCTGCTGGAACGCACCGGCCTGAAGCTGTCGGACATCGGCCGCTTCGAGATCAACGAAGCGCAGGGAGCGCAGACGCTCGCCGTGCAGCGCGAGCTGGGCCTCGACGGCGACAAGCTCAACGTGCATGGCGGCGCCATCGCGCTCGGGCATCCGCTGGCCGCTACCGGCGTGCGCCTCACGATCACCGTGGCGCGCGAGCTGCGCGAGAGCGGGCTGCGCTACGGCATCTCGTCGGCCTGCATCGGTGGCGGGCAGGGAATCGCGTTGCTGCTTGAAAACCCTGACGGCGCATGAGCGCCGAATACGTTCAACTCTCACACCCATCATGAAGATCCAAGACCAAGCAGCCCTCGTCACCGGCGGCGCCTCCGGCCTCGGCGCCGCCACCGCGCGTGAACTCGCGCGGCGTGGCGCCAAGGTCGCCGTGCTCGACGTGAATCTCGAGCTGGCGCAGCAGGTGGCGGCCGAGATCGGCGGCATCGCGCTCAAGTGCGACATCACCGACACCGCCTCCGTCACCGCCGCGCTCGACGCGGCCGAGAAGGCTCACGGCCCGACGCGCATCGTGATGAACATCGCCGGCATCGGCACCGCCAAGCGCATCGTGCAGAAAGACGGCTCGCCGGCGCCGCTGGAAGACTTCGAGCGCGTGATCCGCGTCAACCTGATCGGCACCTACAACGTGATCCGCCTCGCGGCGGCGCGCATCGTGAAGCTCGAGCCGCTCGAAGACGGCGAGCGCGGCGTGTTCGTCAACACCGCATCGGCCGCGGCCTTCGACGGGCAGGTGGGGCAAGAGGCGTACGCCGCGTCGAAGGGCGGCCTCGCCTCGATGACGCTGCCGCTCGCGCGCGACCTGGCGCAGTTCGGCGTGCGCGCCGTGACCATCGCACCGGGCTTGTTCCTCACGCCGCTGCTGGCCGAGCTGCCGATGGCGGTGCAGGAGTCACTGGCCGCGAGCATCCCCTTCCCCAAGCGCCTGGGCAAGCCGGACGAATTCGGCCACCTGGCGGCCAGCATCGTCGAGAACCTGTCGCTGAACGGCGAGGTGATCCGCCTCGACGGCGCCCTGCGCATGGCGGCGCGCTGAACACGAATCGTCGAAACAAGCAAAGCCATGACGCGCACCACCCTCCACACCGTGAACGTGCAGTTCGGTGACTGCGATCCGGGCGGCATCGTGTTCTTCCCGAATTTCTCGCGCTGGATGGATGCGGCCTCGCTGATGTTCTTCACGCAATGCGGCGTGCCGCCGTGGCGCGAGCTGGAGCGCGAGCGCGGCATCATGGGCACGCCGCTGCTCGAGATCAACACCAAGTTCTTGAAGACCGTGACCTATGGCGAGACCATCACCATCAGCACCCACATCGAAGAGTGGCGCCGCGTGGCCTTCATCCAGGTGCACCGTGTGACGCGTGGTGAAGATCTAGTGTGCGAAGGCCGCGAAGTACGTGCCTTCGTCAAGCGCGACGCCGACGACCCCAACCGTTTGCGCGCCATTCCCGTGCCCGACGACATCAAGGCACTGTGCAGCTGATGCCGCACTGATGCCACGCCAATACCGCGTTTCACGATTCGTTTTTATCAGCAGGAGACATAAGCAACATGAACGCCCTCAAACCGCTTGCCCTGGCCATCGCAGCCTTGGCCTTCGCCACGACCGCCCAAGCCGACATCACCATCGGCGTCAGCGTGCCGCTGACCGGCCCGACCTCGGCGCTCGGCATTCCGTGCAAGAACGGCATCACGCTGTGGCCCACCTCGATCGGTGGTGAAAAGCTCAACGTCATCATCCTCGACGACGCCACCGACCCGACCATCGGCGTGAAGAACGCCCGCCGCTTCGTCACCGAAGACAAGGTCGACCTGATCGTCGGCTCGGCCGCCACGCCGATCGCCGTCGCCATGTCCGACGTGGCCGCAGAAGCCAAGACGGTGCAGCTCACGCTGTCGCCCATCGTGCTGCCCGAAGGCAAGGGCGCGTGGTCGTTTCGCCTGCCGCAGTCGACCGCGGTGATGGCCATCCCCATCGTCGAGCACTGGAAGAAAACCGGCGCGAAGACCTTCGGCTACATCGGCTACTCCGACGCGTACGGCGAAGCCTGGCTGAAAGACATCACCGCGCAGGCCACCGCCGCCGGCTTGAAGAGCGTGGGCGTGGAGCGCTTCGCGCGCGCCGACACCAGCATCACCGGCCAGGCCCTCAAGCTCGTGAGCGCCAAGCCCGACGTGATCCTGATCGGCGCCTCGGGCAGCGGTGCGGCCATGCCGGCCAAGGGCCTGGTCGAGCGCGGCTTCCCCCGCGACAAGATCTACCAGACGCACGGCGCAGCCACCATGGACCTGATCCGCGTCGGCGGCAAGGACGTCGAAGGTTCGTACGTCTCGTCCGGCCCGGCCCTGGTCGCGCCCAAGCTGCCGGACAGCAACCCCAGCAAGGTGCTGGGCTCGCGCTACATCAAGGAATACGAGAAGGCCTTCGGCCCCAACACCGCCAACCAGTTCGGCGCGCACGCGTTCGACGCGGCCATCGTGCTGGAAAAGATCATCCCGGTGGCGCTGAAGAAGGCCAAGCCCGGCACGCCCGAGTTCCGCGCAGCACTGAAGGATGCGCTGGAAAACAGCGGCCACATCCCGGTGTCGCAAGGCGTGTTGAACTACACCGCGACCGATCACTTCGGCTTCACGCCGGATACGGGCGTCTTGCTGAAGGTCGTCAACGGCGACTGGCAGGTCGTCGGGAACTGAGCCCCCCAGTCGCTTCGCTCCTGCCCCCAAGGAGCGCCTCGCCTGCGGCCGGGAAACCCGTCCGCGGCGAGTGGCTTGATGTGTCGACAGCTTCGCGTCGACGTAATGTGCTTTTTGCCGAATGACTCGACTCATCTGATATGGACTTTTCAATCGCGAGCATCCTGGTGCTCGACGGTGTCACCAACGGCGCCATCTACGCACTGCTCGCGATCGCGTTGGTGCTGGTGTTCGCCGTCACGCGGGTCATCTTCATCGCACAGGGCGAGTTCGTGGCCTATGGCGCGCTGACGCTGGCCATGTTCCAGATGGGCAAGCTGCCCGGCACGGTGTGGCTGCTGCTGGTGCTGGCGCTGCTGGTGGCGCTGCTCGATGGCGCCGCCGCCCTTCGCCGGCGTGACCAGCCGCTGTCTCGCGTGCTGGTGGGTGCCGCCAAGACGCTGTGGCTGCCGCTGCTGGTCTGTGGCCTGGCCGCCATCGCCGCGCCGCGCCAGTGGCCGATGGCGGTGCAGTGCCTGCTGACGCTTGCCATCGTCACGCCGCTCGGGCCGCTGGTGTACCGCCTGGCCTACCAACCGGTGGCCGATGCCACGGTGCTGGTGTTGCTCATCGTGTCGGTCGGCGTGCACTTCGCGATGACCGGCCTGGGCCTGGTGTTCTTCGGTGCCGAGGGTTTCCGCAACCCGAGCTTCTGGGACGACCGGTTCAACATCGGCCCGCTCACGCTGTCGGGGCAGACGCTGATCATCTTCATGGTGTCGATCGTGCTGATCGCGTCGTTGTGGCTGCTGTTCGAACGCACGCTGCGCGGCAAGGCGCTACGCGCGACCGCAGTCAACCGGCTGGGCGCGCGGTTGATGGGCATCTCGACCACCGGTGCCGGCAAGCTCAGCTTCTCCCTCGCCGCCTTCATCGGCGCGCTGTCGGGCCTGCTGATCGGGCCGACGACGACGATGTTCTACGACTCCGGTTTCCTGATCGGCCTGAAGGGCTTCGTCGCCGCGATCTTCGGCGGCCTCGCGAGTTATCCCGCAGCGGCCTTCGGGGCGATCTTCGTCGGTGTTCTCGAATCCTTCGGCTCGTTCTGGGCCAGCGAATTCAAGGAAGTCATCGTGTTCACTGTGATTCTTCCCGTGTTGCTATGGCGCAGTTTCCAGCACGGTCACGACGACGAGGAATGAGCATGCGCCGCTACGCCTTGATCACCTTCGCCGTGCTGCTGGCCGTCTTGCCATTGCTGCCGGTTCCCGAGTTCTGGATCACCCAGCTCAACTACATCGGCCTGTACGCACTCGTCGTCATCGGCCTCGTGCTGCTCACCGGCGTGGTCGGGCTCACGTCTTTCGGCCAGGCCGCCTTCGTCGGCGTGGGGGCGTACACCACCGCCTACCTGTCGCTGCACTTCGGGCTGTCGCCGTGGCTCAACGTGTTCGTGGGGCTCGCGCTCACGGCCGTGGTGGCGCTGGTGCTGGGTTGGATCACGCTGCGCATGTCGGGCCACTACCTGCCGCTCGCCACCATCGCGTGGGGCCTGAGCCTGTACTACCTGCTCGGCAACATCGAGGCGCTGGGCAAGTACGACGGCTTGCTCGGCATCCCCGCGCTCAAGTTCTTCGGCATCGAGCTGATCACCGGACGCAGCTTCTTCTACCTGCTGTGGCTGCTGGTGCTGCTGGCCTCGGTGGCGATGATCCACCTGCTGGACTCGCGCACCGGCCGAGCCCTGCGCGCGCTCAAGAGCGGCACCACCATGCCCGAAGCAATGGGCGTCGACACCTACCGCATGAAGGTCACCGCCTTTGTGCTGGCCGCGCTTCTCGCCAGCGTCTCGGGCTGGCTGTTCGCGCACTTCCAGCGCAGCGTCAACCCCTCGCCCTTCGGCCTTAAGATGGGCATCGAGTACCTCTTCATGGGCGTGATCGGCGGCATCGGCCACGTGTGGGGGGCACTCGCCGGTGCCAGCGTGGTGAAGGTGCTCGAAGACCAGCTGCAGGTGTGGCTGCCCAAGCTGCTGGGCGGTGGCGGCAACTACGAAGTGATCGTGTTCGGCATCTTGCTGGTGCTGGTGCTGCAGTACGCACGCGATGGCGTATGGGCCTTCATCGAAATGCGCCTGCCCAAGGTGCGCCGCAAGGTCGACTGGGCCGATGCCCCCGCGCTGCCAGAGCGCAAGAAGCCCGCGCACGGCGAGCTGGTGCTCGACGTGAACGCAGTGCGCAAGGAGTTCGGTGGCCTGGTGGCGGTGAACGACGTGAGCTTCCAGGTGCGCGCCGGCGAGATCATCGGCCTGATCGGGCCGAACGGCGCCGGCAAGTCGACCACCTTCAACCTCGTCACCGGCGTGCTGCCGGCCACCCGCGGCGAAGTGAAGTTTTTGGGCCAGCGCGTCGACGGCCTGTCGTCACGGCGCATCGCGCAGCGCGGCGTCAGCCGCACCTTCCAGCACGTGAAGATGATTCCCGGCATGACCGTGCTCGAGAACGTGGCGCTCGGCGCGCACATGCGTGGCGGGCGCGGCGTCGCATCGGCGATGCTGCGTATCGATCGTGCCGAGGAACGCGGGTTGCTGCGCGAGGCGGAGCGGCAGTTGAAGCGCATCGGCATGGCGGAGCACATGCACGAGCTGGCCGGCAACCTGGCGCTGGGGCCGCAGCGCTTGATGGAGATTGCGCGGGCGCTTTGCGCCGACCCGGCACTGCTGTTGCTCGATGAGCCGGCGGCGGGGTTGAGGCTGCAGGAGAAGCAGGGGTTGATTGCGGTGCTGCGTCAGCTGCGGGATGAGGGGCTGTCGATCTTGCTCGTCGAGCACGACATGGATCTGGTGATGGAGATCACGGACCGGATTGTGGTGATGGAGTTCGGGACGAAGTTGATCGAGGGGACGCCGGAGGAGGTGCAGGCGTCGCCGGCTGTTCGGGCGGCTTACCTTGGGACGGAGCATTGATGTTGCGCGTTGCGTCATCGTCGACTGATCAGGCTGCGGTATCGACGACCAGTGCTCGCGTTTGCGTATCTCTTGTTCACTGCGTGAGGCCGCGCCGGGGTTTCGTCCCGGCGGCCGACCTCCTTTCTTGTATCGACAAGAAAGGAGGCAAAGAAGCGACCCCTGCCGACTCGGCCCTCGCGGAGCGAGGGCTGCCTTGCGCTGCTCGGTCTTTGCGGCCGCGCCAAACTCACTTCGTTCGCTGCGCTTACTGCGTTCAAACAAACGGCGCGAAGTCAGTTGTGGATGCGCGCTTGCGCGCGCGCCGCAAAGCCCTGTGCTGCTC
>NZ_JBFUFG010000013.1:0-157703 GCF_056403575.1 Rhizobacter sp. P2_G4
CGATGTAGATGGTTCATGAGGATGGCGAGCCGGGCAGAACGCGCTGGCGGCGGGAGTGTAAGTCGGACGACTACTGGGGTTCAGCGTCAAAGTCCYGCCGGGTCGCTTCGAAGTTCAACGTCAATGTCGGAAGCATCCAGCCCAAGCGCCAATGCAACCGCATCGGGAGCGCATCGCCAGACCTCCGCCCACGCTTCCTGCTGTTCAGTTAGTGAATGGGCCTCGCCCTCTTGCTTCCAGGCAGCCTCAGCCGCCTCAAAGGGCGTGCACCCGGCTTGCTCGAAGTGCGCTCGGGCGGCCGATTCAGAGACTCGGCCTCGACGGCCATACAGCTGCTGGTCCTTGAAAGTAATGAGCAGGTTCCACATCAAAAACCAATTGCCTCTTGGTCAGCTGACTGCAGGTCGCTTTCACTTTATCGCCGTTGGCGGCGAAAGGGGGCGTCCACCGACTCCTCATTTCGGGGGAGTTCACCGTTAACTAGACGCCATGTCGGTCCACCGGTCAGCGCTGCGGCTGCAGCGGCCGAAAGAAGAACCTCACAGCCTCTGATGGCGGGAGATTCGGCGAAGCCCGCTGCAGGTCTTCCGCCAATTTCGCCGCATCGTACGGGTGGAAGTTCGGTATGTACCGGAGGATGTGCTCGGTTGCTTTGGCGACCCATTCGGTCTCTAACATGGCTTCCCTCTCTCTTGATGGAAACCATTCTTCTCGCCACAGGCGTTCTGCAAAATCCCTCCTGAGGTGGCCGGCGAATGGGGGATGAAGGCTCCCCCGTGAGGGTGCACCCAAGCCGCCTGCTGTAGGCGTGAACCTGCAACTGAACGAGGCAAGCGCCGGTTCTCTCGTCACGCGCGTTTCCTCAACATGAGAGCTTCCAAAACTCATGGAGACAGGCATGGCAGACGACAAAGGAAACGCTGGGGGCCAGGACCGCACCCGCATCAACACCAGCCAGGACTACGAGGTCCAGGACTGGTCCAAGAAGTTCGGGGTGAGCGCCGAGCAGCTCAAGGCTGCCGTCAAGGCGGTGGGGTCCAACGCCAAGGACGTGGAAGCCCATCTGAAGGGCGGCAAGCGCTCCTGACCTCCCGAACAGCGCCGTTAGACATGGCCGACAAGCCCGCCGCCCGCGCAGGCGACCTGCCGCTTTCCCGCTACAACGCCAAGCGGGACTTCAAGGTCACCTCCGAGCCGGCGGGCGTCATCCCCAAGCGCACGTCCCGCAAGGCCAAGGCGCGCTGTTTCGTCATCCAGAAGCATTGGGCGAGCCGCCTGCACTACGACTTCCGGCTCGAGCTCGACGGGGTGATGCTGAGCTGGGCGGTGCCGAAGGGACCGTCGTTCGACCCGGCCCTTAAGCAGATGGCCATCCACGTCGAGGACCACCCGCTCAGTTACAACAGCTTCGAGGGCACCATTCCCAAAGGCCAGTACGGCGCCGGCACCGTGCTCCTGTGGGACCGCGGCACCTGGGAGCCGGTCGGCGACCCCCATGAAGGGATGAAGAACGGCAAGCTCATCTTCAAGCTGCACGGCGAAAAGCTGGCCGGTCTGTGGGAGCTGGTGCACATCCCCAAGCGGGGCGAGAAGAAGCAGGACCAGTGGCTGCTGCTGAAGAAGCGTGGTGACGCCTGGGCCCGTCCCACAGATGAGTACAACGTCATCACCGCCCTGCCCGACAGCGTCACCAAGATGCCTTTGGGACCGGTCGAGGAGCGGGAGCCGCGCGAGAGCCAGCGTGCTCCGGCATCTGCTCTGGCAGCCGACAACCGCCCCGACCTGTCGCGGGCCGTCAAGGCCGCGCTGCCCGCGAAGTTGGCGCCGCAGCTCGCCACGCTGGTCGCTTCCGCACCGACCGGCAACAACTGGCTGCTGGAGAACAAGTTCGACGGTTACCGCATGCTCGCCCGCATAGTCGACGGGAAAGTCCGGCTTATCACGCGCAACGCAAATGACTGGACCTCGAAGCTGAAGAGCCTGGCCGCCGATGTGGAGACCCTTGGCATCGACGCGGGCTGGCTCGATGGCGAAATCGTCGTCCTCAACGACGCCGGCGTGCCTGACTTCAACCGGCTGCAGAACGCCATCGACAACGCACGCAGCGACGACATCACCTACTTCCTCTTCGACTTGCCCTTCCTCGGTGACACCGACCTGAGGCAGGTGCCGCTCATCCATCGTCGTCAGGTCCTCAAAGAGCTGATGGCGGAACGTGCCACCGAACGCGTTCGCTTCAGCGAGGCCTTCGACGCCAGCCCTTCAGTGTTGCTCGAGGCGGCCTGCCAGGTTGGTCTGGAAGGCGTGATGCTGAAGCGCGCGGACGCCGCCTATGTCTCCGGTCGGACGGAGACTTGGCTGAAGCTCAAGTGCCTCCAGCGCCAGGAGTTTGTGGTCATCGGGTTCACCGACCGCACCAACTCGGCCAGAGAGGTGGGTAGTCTCCTGCTCGCCTACCACGAGGGCGGAACGCTGCGCTCGGCCGGCTCCGTTGGGACCGGCTGGGGCTCCACCACCGGGCGCGAACTGCATGAGCGCCTGGTCAAGCTGGAGGTCGACCAACCGGCCGTTGACCCGGGCACATTGAAACCCGGTCGGTGGTCCAAGCGCAAGGCGGGGTCGGAGCGCTGGGTCAAGCCCGAGATGGTCGTCGAGGTGGCATTCTCGGAGTGGACGCCGGAGGGCCACGTTCGACACCCCACGTTCCGTGGCGTGCGCCTGGACAAGTCGAGCAAGGGCATCACGCGCGAGCGTGCCGTCAGCGGCGCCGCAGATTCAGCGACCGCCGCCCAACCGCGCACGCTAAGCGTGAAGGTAACCAACCCCGACCGGGTCATTGAGCCGTCGACCGGTTTCAAGAAGGTCGACCTGGTGCGCTACTACGAGAGCATCTCCGACTGGATGCTGCCGCATCTCCAGGACCGGCCAGTGTCGCTGGTGCGTGCACCCCAGGGCATCAACGGTCAACACTTCTTCCAGAAGCACCCGGAGACGAAGATGCCGGGGTTGACCGAGCTGGACCCGGCGCTTTGGCCGGGCCACTCTGCCCTGCTCGCCATCAACAGCGCGGAGTCCTTGCTCGCCGCGGCCCAGATGAACACGGTCGAGTTCCACACCTGGAATTCGACCAGCCATCGCATCGACCAGCCCGACCGCGTCATCTTCGACCTGGACCCCGGCGAAGGGGTGAGCTGGAAGCACCTCCAAGAGGCGGCACTGCTGATGCGCACGCTGCTGACAGAGCTGGGTCAGGAGAGCTGGCTGAAGACATCCGGCGGCAAGGGCTTGCACGTGGTCGTGCCCCTGACGCCGAGGCTCGACTATGAGGTGGTGAAGGGGTTTTCGCAGACCGCGGTTCAGCACATGGCGAGGACCATCCCGGAGCGCTTCGTGGCCAAGTCGGGTGGAACGAACCGGGTGGGCAAGATATTCATCGACTACCTTCGCAACGGGCACGGGCAGACCACGGCTGCTGCGTTCTCGGCGCGGGCACGGCCGGGTCTCGGGGTTTCGATGCCAGTGGCCTGGGATGAGCTCATGAGCTTGAAAAGCGGGGCACAGTGGAACATCGCGACGGCGCGCGAGTACCYGTCCTTTCAAGCAAGCGACCCGTGGGGCGGCTATTGGAAGAAGCGGCAATCGCTCAGTCCGGCAATGAAGACACTCGGATACAAGCCGTCCGTCCAAACAAACAGGCTTACGAAGTAGCAGCCACGCGTTGCGAAGAGAAAGCCGTTCTCGGAAGCCGGTCGCCCAACCGGAAGGCCGGAGATGGTCGGCATCTCAACCTTTCTAATTCGTTCTAGGGATGTCCTTCCCGTCGAAGCCGCATAAATTTCAGCTTCCGGAAGGGTGACATGCTGAATGCTTTGGCCTATCTCCTCGTGCTCCTCTTCCTCTCCGACGCGGGCAGTTCAGGAACTCGGCAGGCGCTGCAACAGACGTGTGTTCGGCTCTGTCTCTTCAAATGGCAATTGATAGCCACACGAAGCGGCACTGGGAGGTTTCGATGGCAAATCGGGAAGCAGCAAAAGTCCAAGATGCGGAGTTAGCGAAGCCTCCTTTGTCGTGGGCAACGGCGCTTAACAACGAGCACAAGGCAATCGAGCGTGCACGCAAGAGCAGTAATGTCGTCACTAACCCACTAGACCCACTAGACCATGTTGGCCTGGCGCTCTCTGGTGGGGGTATCCGCTCGGCGACGTTCTGCCTGGGCGTCTTACAAGCATTGGCGTCATCTGAGCGCTTGAAAACGGTTGACTACCTATCAACTGTCTCGGGTGGTGGTTACGTTGGAGCTTGGCTCACCGCTTGGATTCGCAACAGCGGCACTGATGGTCTGGCGACGGTTGCGAGGAAGCTCTCTGGCGAAAGTCTAGTCAACGGCGAAGTTGAGGCCGCCGAAATCAGCTGGCTCCGAAAGTACAGCAACTACCTCGCTCCGCGGATTGGCCTTCTGTCCGCCGATTCCATGACGCTGGTCGTCACTTGGACTCGGAACGTGATGCTCAATTTGGTAGTGGTCATTTCGCTGTTGACTTGCCTTCTCCTGGTTCCTCGCCTTGCCGTATATCTCGTGGAGTTCGGGATAGCCAATCTGAGACACGAACTTTGGCTCGCGGCGGCGTTCCTTGGACTTTTCTACATTCCGCTTGCAATCTCGTTCAACATCACAGCCGAAGCCCGAAAGGAAGCGGAAGCGCCGGCGGCAGCCGGAGCACCGCAGGCTGGCGAAGCACCCGAGGAGGCCGAAAGACCGCTGCCGGTCGAAGCATCGCGAGAGGTCGAAGCGAACCGATTGAATGTCATTCCTCTACTTTTCGGCTTCTTGCGGCGCCTTGTCCTAGTACCGCGCTTTGTCCTCAGGCCGTGTTCCGTGCACCTGCATCGCTTCAGCTGCTTCCTGGGTCGCTGGTGGAGAACTACCGGGGGCGTGTTCGCTCTTGTGATTGTTCCTGGAATGCTCACCACGCTTTTCGCGAGCATCGGTCTCTTTAATTCCAAAGACCCAGTCAAGCTCGACCTGTGGACTTCCTTTCACTATGCCGGCTGCCTCGTTGTCGCGGCGGGTATTGCCTGGGCCGCCTTTCACCCGAAAGCAGTTTTCAAGAGGGACAACTGGAAAGAGCTGGGCCTCGCTGAGACCTTGATTTTTATGCTGGCCTACGCGGGCACGCTCGCAATCGGACTTGGCTTGGTGGACTACTTCACATCGGCAATTCGGCCCACCGACACGGGGAACAATTTCGAGAATGCGGCGAACCTGTTGACATTCGGCCCGCCTTCAATCTTGATTACTTTCGGAATTGCTGGCTCTATCTTTGTCGGTCTAGTTGGTACGGCCTATGAAGAGAGGACACGAGAATGGTGGGGGCGCATGAACGCTTGGTTCGTGACTGTCGGGCTAGCCTGGCTTGCGCTTTTCTCGTTGAGCTTCTACACGCCTCCAGTGCTACTTTGGGTTGAAGCCAACACCACCGCGTGGGCCGCGAGTTTGGCTGCCACCGGATGGCTGGGTAGCCTCGCCCTTGCACTCCTCGTTCCAAAGCCAAGCGAGAAGAAGTCGAGCAAGTTCAGACTTCGTGGAGCGGTCGTCGAAATCGCTGCAGCTCTGGCGGTGCTGGGCTTCGTTGTCGTTGTGGCTGAGTGCACATGGTTGTCGCTCATGGCAATCGCACGTCCCACGACGCTCAGCACTCCACCACCGGCGAATAAAAAGATTGACCTTCGTTTCAGCTCCGAAAAGCAGGGCTCGAAGCTCACTTACGAGATATCGGAGAAGTCGGCTGGCCCTCTGGAAGACTTTGTCAGGGTCAACATGAGAGACCAACAACGCGTCGCTGGAAGTTCAGTTCAGTTGCCCATATTGGGCTGGCAAGTTTGCGAGACGACTGTCTTCGCCGTTGTCTTCGTTCTTGTCTTTGTGGTGTTTGGGTTTCGAGTCGACGTCAACAAGTTCTCTTTGCACAACTTGTACAAGAATCGACTGATTCGCTGCTACTTGGGAGCAAGCCGCGGCGCAACTCGGAAGGCCCACCCGTTCACCGGCTTCGACGAAGACGACGACATCCCGTTGGATGGAAACCCGAGTGGAGGAAACGCCGAAGACGTCATTCATCGTCCACTGCACATCATCAATACTGCGCTGAACATAACTCACGGTGAAAACCTAGCTTGGCAAGAGCGAAAGGCGGCGTCGTTCACGATGACGCCTCTTCACTGCGGCTTTTCACTCGGTCCGAGCACGGGCGAAGAACCTCAAGCCGGGCAGCCAAACCATCCCAGCGCCTCAGGTTATCGCCCTTCTGCTTTTTGGGCTAAGAACGACTCACTGGGAACGAAGTTCTCGCTTGGAATGGCCATGGCCACCTCCGGTGCAGCGGTGAGCACGAACATGGGGATGAACAGCTCACCCACACTTGCGTTCCTTCTGACTGTCTTCAACGTCAGACTTGGCCGATGGTCACCCAACCCCCTTTCAAGGAAACACTGGATGTCTGCGAGCCCCGCTTTTGCTCCAGGCTGCCTTGCCCAAGAGCTGTTCGGCTACTCAAACCAAGAGCGCTCGTTCATTCATCTCTCCGACGGTGGTCACTTCGACAACACGGGCGTCTACGAACTTGTTCGGAGGAAATGTYGCACCATCATCGCTGTCGATGCTTCGGCTGACTTTGACAGAGGCCTATCAGACCTGGCGAATGCCATCAGAAAGTGTCGCGTTGACTTCGGCGCGGAAATCACTGTGCCGCTGGAGGGATTCCAGGCAGCAAAAGTCCAAGGTGAGACGCCGGGTTGTTATGCGTTCGGAACTATCAAGTACGCAGGAGTTGAGTCACCGGGTCGTTTAATCGTCATCAAGCCGACACTCGTTGCGCTTGCCAAACTCAGTGTGGACGTATTTTCATATTCGCTCACCAACGACAAGTTTCCTCATCAGAACACTGTCGACCAGTTCTTTGACGAAAGCCAGTTCGAGAGCTACCGAGCCCTCGGACAAAGTTTGGCGAAGCTGTGCTTTGAAGAGTTGAGAAAGGGCTCGTTTGAGCAAAAGCCACCGAAACCGCCACCTGCTTGGGCTGATTTTTAGGGGGTAGCGCCACGCTGGCCTCTCACCTCTCCCGGGCCTTCGTTGCGCGAGGCAACGGCGTCCCTCACACGTCGACATTCGTCCAAACTCATCAAGCCAATGTGGCAGTGAAGCCGGGGAAGTCCGGTCGCCGCAGAAAGCCAGTCGTAGGCAGCCTCTTTTGTCATCTCCCCGTCCCTCCACAACGGGTCGAACGCGGCATGGGCGGAGATGCGAGCTGACCTGAGTTCTTCGTTGGCGAGGCTTCCAAATGGCCGTTGTCCATCGCCGCCTTTGTGGCATCCGACCCAAGCATCGCAGGGCCAGCACACCCAGAAGTGGCGCTGCGCAAGGTCTTCGCGATTGGGGTACACGTCGTTCCCCAGATGAAGCTGTGCGGCGTTGCCGCAGTAGTTGCACAGCACCTGCCGGCGAGTTGCAATGGGGACCGGCTGCGGCGTCTCATGCCCGGACTTGACGCGCTCGCGTTCGAGGAACGCGAGCAGGGTTGTCATGCCAAAGCCGTCCTCTTCACATTCGAGCGCCTTCCACCTTGCAGTGCCCGGCCAAAAATCGGCCTTGTCGTCGAAGCGCAATCGCCGGCCGCCATCCAGCTTCACGATGCTGCCTTGGCTGAAGGCACTCATGGTGAGTTGGTTGCCGGAAGACTGCTTGAGTGCATTCATCGCTTGTCCACTCCGCACCTGTGCCATGGCGGCGGCTACGCGGCCAGCAGGTGCTCGTAGTAAGGCCGTTCACGGTCATCGAGGATGTCGTAAAGCGCCTTCAGGTTGTTTGGGTCGGGGTTCAACCAGGCATCGACGTTCTCGGGTCGGATGGGAATGATGCAGCGGTCATGCCCTGCTGCGGCCACCTCTTCCGGTGGTTCGTCCGTAATGGCAGCAAACGACAAGAGGTCGGGCTCCCCCTCTTTCGTCCATCGAGACCAAAGGCATGCAACGAGCATGTCCTGCGTCGGTCGCGGATTGAACTCAAGCACAACGTTCTCAGCTTCCTCGCCTGGGCGCAGCTCACGATGCTCCATCTTGTGCCTCTTCACGTTCTCGTAGAACGTGTTGACCACCATGACCCCGTGTGTGTAGCCGAACTGCCCCCTCCAGAACCTCTCGAGCTTGTCGCGACGCGCGTTGTAGGTACCCGGAAACTCGGTGTCGTAGAAGGCGGGCTTGCCAGCGGGCCGGCACTGATACCGCATCGGAAGGACGACCTTCTTGCCGTCCTGAACAACGAGGACCGGTGCGTAACCGAGAGGAAATATGCGTGAGTCGCGGTCTTCGACTTGCGTACGTTTGAGGTCCGCAATGTCAGCAAGCGCCTGAGAAATCTTCGACGGAGCAATCCGAAGGTCTTCACGCGCCTTCTTGGTTTCCTTCTCCTGCAGCTTTCGCTGCGCTTCCGCAAGTCTGGTCCGCTGCTTGAAGAGCTTCTGTTGGAGCTTCGTTTCTTGGCTCTCGTGAAAGGCGTCAATCAGCTGCTTGATTTTCGCTTCCTCCGGCGTCTGAGGCTCGGCAAAGGCCAGCTCCATCGCCTTCGGAATCTTCACCTCGCTCCCCACCTCGTTTCGGCGATAGAACAGCTCGAAGAACTCGCGGATGTTCATGGTCGCGCCGAACATGCGAACAAAGGCGCGATGGTCCGCTCGGATTTGGGCCGAATAGCACATCAGTCACTCCCTGGAAGTCGTCACCAGTCCATCAGAGTCTACGAAACCTGTTCGCCGCGCACGCACGCCTGCCACTCACCCTGGATGGGCGCTTCTAGACCCCAAAGTCGGTAGAAATTTGGGTTCCTGACATCGACATGGCTTGGGCATGATGATACTGTGTTTATAACCAGCATCAAGCCCACCATGCAGCTCGCCATTGATTGGCTGGAGGACGCTCCGGCGCCTCAGCCCTCCCCCGTTCTACCGGCACGTGTGTCCGGCGAATTGCCGCCCGCTGTCGAAGCTGCCGTTTGGCGCGGCGACTCGCTGGGCCACGCAGCGACCTCAGTGACCAGCTCGGGTTGGGACGCTCTGGATGCCGAGCTCCCAGGCGGGGGCTGGCCCCTGCGCTCGGTGACCGAGGTGCTGGCCGCACAACCGGCAGTGCTCGAGTGGCGCTTGCTGGGACCCGCGTTGCGCCGCGCTGTCGCGACCGGCGGCCAGGTGGTCGTCGTCGGCCCGCCGCGCGAGCCCTACCTGCCGGGTCTCCTTCACGAGGGCCTGGACGAGCGGCAACTCGTCTGGGTGCAGGCAGAAGCCCCTGCGGAGCGTCTGTGGGTGACGGAGCAGCTCATCCGCTCCAACGCAGCGGGAGCCGTCGTCTCCTGGCTGCCACAGGCACGTCAGGAACAGCTGCGCCGCCTGCAGGTGAGTGCCCAGGCGTGCGAGGGGCTGGTCTTCCTGTGCCGCCCCGAAGCCTCGCGCCATGAGGCGTCTGCGGCCCCTCTTCGGGTGCATGCCTCGGCGGGGCTTGACTGGGAGCTGCACGTGAACGTCTTCAAGCGCCGCGGCCCGGCGCTGGACCGCCCTCTTGTGCTGCCCTCCATTCCCGGCGGACTGGCTTCCGTCTTGACGCCGCGCTTGCGCATGCCAAGCCGACTCATTTCTTCCCGCGAGGCCGCCAATGTTGTGGGCAGCCCTTCTGTTACCGCTCGGCCCCGACAACACACCACCGTCCAGTGATGCCCTTCTTGGACTCGCAACCTGGGCGCTTCAGTTCACCCCACGTGTTGCCACCGTCTGCGAAGCCGTCGTCATGGAAGTGGAGTCCAGCACCCGGCTGTTCGGCGGCAAGCGGGCCCTTCGGGACCGGGTCGTTCAGGAATCCAAAGACCTTGATGTAGTCGGCGTCGCATGGTCGCCCACGAGCTTGGGTGCCGTGGCGTTGGCCCGGGCCGGCAAGGAGAACGGCATCCGGCGCCCCATTGCCGAGTTGCTCGATGAACTGCCGATGCAAACGCTGACGGCGGTCGAGCGCCATGAAACCACGCTGACGCAGCTGGGTTGCAAAACACTGGGCGACATCCGCAAGTTGCCACGCGGCGGCATTAGCCGGCGGTTTGACAAAGAGCTGCTCAATGCGCTCGACCAGGCCTACGGCCTCAGGCCCGAAGCGCACAGTTGGGTCACCTTGCCCGAGACCTTCAAGGTACGGCAGGAATTGATGGCGCGCGTCGAGTTGGCACCGGCCCTGTTGTTTGGCGCCCGCCGGTTGCTCGTGCAGATGTGTGGGTGGCTTGCAGCGCGCCATGCGGGGGCTACCGCATTTGCGCTTCGCTGGGCGCACGACACGATGCGCAGCAAGAGTGCGGGTGATGGCGGCGAGCTGGTGGTTCGAACGGCCGCGCCGATGCGCGACATCGAGCACTTCTGCCGCCTGCTGGCCGAACACCTGGCCAAGGTGGAGCTGCTGGCGCCGGCCGGCGACCTGGAACTCGAAGCACTCGACGTCCACGCACTGGAAGAACAGAGCGCGTCCTTGCTGCCCGACACCGTGAAGAGTGGCGAAACGCTCGCCCTGGTGCTCGAGCGGGTGGCCGCGCGTTTGGGGCCTGGGCGGGTTCTGCGCCCTGTGCTCGTCGAGGACCACCGACTGGAATGGATGCAGCACTGGCAACCCGCCCCATTGCCGCTGGCAAAGAAGCGCACGCGGCGCAGCCGCATGCCGCAGCCCAATTTTGTGTTGCCGCAACCGTTGCGCCTGGCCATGCGCGGCAACCGGCCGATGTACCAGGGGCCACTGCACATGCTGACCGGACCGCACCGTGTCGAGGGTGGCTGGTGGCACCGCGTCAGCGAGGACGGGACATCTTGCACGCGCAACGTCGTTCGCGACTACTGGGTCGCGCTAAGCGACCACTGCGGCGTCTTGTGGGTGTTCCAGGAGCGCCTCGCCAAAGATGAGACAGCCTGGTATCTGCACGGCTCGTTTGCGTGATGAAGCCACTTCAGACCGTCATCCCCGCATATGCAGAACTGCGCTGCGTATCGAACTTCAGCTTCCTGCGGGGTGCGAGCTGGCCGGAGGAGCTGGTCGAACGAGCCAAGCAACTCGGCTACACCGCACTGGCCATCACCGATGAGTGCTCCATGGCGGGCGTGGTCAGGGCGCACGTGGCTGCCAAGGAGCAGCAGCTCAAGCTCCTCATCGGCAGCCAGTTCGCCGTCCAGTGCGACTCGCCGTTCACGCTGACCGTGCTGGCCTGCAATCTGAACGGATACGGCAACCTGTGCGAGTTCATCACCAAGCTGCGACGCTCGTCGACGAAAGGCAGCTACCGGCTCACGCTCGACCACATCGACCCGGCCGAGCTGGAGGATTGCGTGGTGCTGGCGTCTCCGGACCGTGACGGCAACACCGAGCAGGTGACCACCATGGCCCGGTGGCTGCTGACGAACTTCATCGGCAGGTGTTGGCTGGCGGTCGAGCTGTACCGCGTGCTCGACGATGAGATGTGGTTGCACCGGCTGCGCGAGGTCAGCGAGCTCACCGCCATCCCGCTCGTGGCCTCGGGCGACGTGCTCATGCACGTGCGTTCGCGCAAACCGCTGCAAGACGTCATGACGGCCACGCGTGTTCGCAAGCCACTGACGGAATGCGGGCTCGAGCTCCAGACGAATTCGGAGCAACACCTGCGCACGCGGCTTCGCTTGTCGCAGCGGTTCCCTGCTGATTTGCTGGCGGAAACACTGCACGTCGCGGACCGGTGCAACTTCTCTCTCGATGAGCTGCGCTACGAGTACCCCGACGAGGTGGTCCCCGAGGGAGAGACGCCGACGACCTACCTGCGCCGACTCACCTACGAGGGCGCCGGTCGCCGGTGGCCCCAGGGCATGCCCGCCAAAATCCAGACGCAGATTGAACATGAGCTCGAGCTCATCCGCGACCTGCGCTACGAGCACTATTTCTTGACGGTGGCGGACATCGTTCGCTTCGCTCAGTCACAGCACATTCTTTGCCAAGGGCGTGGCAGCGCCGCCAACTCCGTGGTCTGCTACTGCATCGGCGTCACTGAGGTGGACCCGGCTCGGATGTCGGTCCTGTTCGAGCGCTTCATCAGCCGCGAGCGCAACGAACCGCCGGACATCGACATCGACTTCGAACACCAGCGGCGCGAGGAGGTCATCCAGTACCTCTATCGGAAGTACGGCCGCCATCGGGCGGCGCTGACCGCCGTCGTCATCTCGTATCGAGCCAAGTCCGCCTTCAAGGACGTCGGCAAGGCGCTGGGGTTCGAACCGGAGCAGCTCGAGGCGCTCTCCGCCAACCTGATGTGGTGGGACGGTTCCGATGAGATGACCGAGCGAGTTGAAGAGGTCGGCCTCGACGTGAACGACCTGGCGGTGCAGCAGTTGATGGCACTCACCGGCCAGCTCATCGGCATGCCGCGGCACATGTCACAGCACCCCGGTGGTTTTGTGCTCACGCGCGGACCGCTGACCCGCATCGTTCCGGTCGAGAACGCAGCGATGGAAGACCGCACCATCTGCGAGTGGGACAAGGACGACCTGGACGCACTCGGACTGCTGAAGGTCGATGTGCTGGCGCTGGGCATGCTGTCCGCCATCCGCCGTGCGCTGGAGTTCGTCAGCGTCCGCAAGGGGCACGTGTTCGAGGTGCAGGACATCCCGCCGGAAGACACGGTCACCTACGACATGATTTGCAAGGCGGACACCGTCGGCGTCTTCCAGATTGAAAGTCGCGCGCAGATGTCGATGCTGCCGCGACTGCGGCCACGCTGCTTTTACGACCTGGTGGTCGAGGTCGCCATCGTCCGACCCGGTCCCATCCAGGGGCAGATGGTTCATCCGTACTTGAACCGGCGTCAAGGCAAGGAAGCCGTGGTCTATCCGAGCGAGGCCCTGAAGGAAGCCTTGGGTCGCACGCTCGGCGTGCCCATCTTCCAGGAGCAGGTCATGCAGGTCGCCATCCTGGCGGCGGGCTTCACGCCGGGTGAGGCCGACCAGCTGCGGCGCTCAATGGCAGCCTGGAAAAGAAAAGGTGGCCTGCAGCAGTACTACGACAAGATAGTCAACGGCATGACATCGCGCGGCTACGAAGAGGCTTTCGCCAAGCAAATCTTCGAGCAAATCAAGGGGTTCAGCGAGTACGGCTTCCCCGAGTCACATGCAGCTTCGTTTGCTCTGTTGGTCTACGCGTCATGCTGGCTCAAGTGCCACTACCCCGCCGAGTTCCTGGCGGCGATGCTGAACGCACAGCGCCTGGGTTTCTATTCCCCGTCACAGCTGGTGCAGGACGCGCGTCGACACGATGTTGTCGTTAGGCCGGTGGACGTCATGCACAGCGACTGGGATAGCACGCTGGAAGAACTGCCCAATGCGTCCGAGGTACCTGCGGTTCGCCTGGGCCTGCGGCTAATTGCTGGCTTCAAGAAGGCATCGGCCGAACGCCTCGTGGACGCGCGCGCCCAGGCGCCGTTCGACAGTGCGGAGGACCTGGCTCGTCGTGCCGAACTGGAGCAACACGAGATGCGCCTCCTCGCCGGAGCGGACGCGTTGATGAGCTTGTCGGGTCACCGCCGGCAGCAGGTCTGGGAGGCATCGGCACTGAAGCGGCCGCCGAAGCTTCTGCAGGACGCATCTGTCGACGAAGAATTCCTGGAGCTGAAGCCCGCTCTCGAGGGGGAAGAGGTCGTGCATGACTACGCGACGGTCGGGCTGACGCTGCGAAGTCATCCCTTGGCCTTGCTCCGCCCTCACCTCGCCAAGCGTCGCCTACTGACAGCAGAGGAACTCGAGAAGTTGCCGAACGGGCGCATGGTGCGCTACGCCGGCATCGTCACTGTCCGTCAGCAACCTGAGACGGCAAACGGAACAATCTTCATCAGTTTGGAGGATGAAACGGGCAACGTCCAAGTCATTGTGTGGAGGTCGTTGAGGGAAAAGCAACGCCCGGAGGTCTTACGAGCGAGGTTGATGGCTGTCTATGGCACGTGGCAACGTGAAGGGGATGCCAAGAGCTTGATTGCGGGGCGGCTTGTGGACCTGACGCCGTTGCTCGGTGAGCTATCGACGTCATCGCGAGACTTCCACTGAACAAGTGGACCTCCAGGGACTGTCCCTCCCTTGACATTGCAGGCTGCGGGCATCACTATTTCCGCGTGGCCAAAACACTGGTCACGGGCCTGTGAGCTACTCCAGGCACCGTAGGTCGCTTCAAGCGCCTGCAGCGAGCGTTCGTGGTTCAGCCCGGCATTCGCACCAGACCCCGGGAGTGTTGAAGCGGGGCTTGCAGCGAACTGCCCTACGCCCATGCTCACTTGCTTCATCGACGAATCTGGCTGCCCAGGCCAGCTCCCCATCGTCACTTCCCAAGTGCAACCTATCCTTGTCATTGCTGGCATAGCTCTCGACACAAGCGCCATTGCGACCGTCACCCGCCAGTTCGCCCGCATCACGCAGCGCTATCACCACGGACAATCGAGGCCCAATGACATCTGCGCTGACCTGCAGAGCGAGCTCATCAAGGGTGCGGAAGTCAGGCGCGCATTTCGAGCAAACCCCGCGGCATCTGAGCAGAAGGAGCATTCACTGCTGGACTCGGTGCTCGACCTCCTGCGCAGTCACGATGCCAAGCTGTATGGGATGGTCGTGGTCAAGTCGCCCGGGGAAGAGTTCGATGGACGCAGGGTCTACGGCCAAGGCCTATCCGCCGTAGCGCGTGCGTTTCATCGCACGCTGGAAGTAGGAATGTCTCAAGGTACGGTCATCGCAGACTTCCGCGAGGCCAAGCTCAACGGGCGGGTCAGCACCGACCTGATGGAAGCGAAGCTTGGCCCGGCTGGCGACCAGCTTCCTCGACTGCTCTACGCACCGACGTTCGGCAACAGCGAGGTTCACGCCCCGCTTCAGCTCGTCGACCTTGTTTGCTCAGCAATGCTCTGGCCAATAGCAGCATGGCGGTTCCGTGCGGAGCTTAAGGGCAACCCTCACATTGCACCGGTGGCGGACGCCTGCATTCGCCGGCGGTACAGGCGACGCCTGTTGGAGCTACTAGCGTCGGAGGATGAGCAGTCTGCGCCTCAGGTGACTGGAAACCATCGCATCACACAGCTTCGTTATGTGCTGTAGCCGACACGGCGAAAGCCGGCCAGAATATGCCCCAATAACGAAGGGGTAGGAGATGAACCAGCACGTCACGCCCTCTGGCGTTCCCAGCAATCGCTACACGGCATCCGGTCTCGTCTGAGATGCAAATCGACCGTCGATATCACTTGCGTGCCTTGCGCCTCGGCCAGCGTGTTGAAGTGTCCAAGTATGCTGAGCGGGAGTCCGAAAGCAGAAGTTTGGTGGGCGAGGCTGCGTTCGATGATTGGCTCGCGGTGGGCCCCAAGGGTACCGACCAAATCGTGCCGCTGGTGCAGCTTAGCCTGAGCCCCCAGGAGCAAGAAGCGACCGAGGCAAACCGACAAGCCCCGTACACAGGAGCCTTGTCGGTCTCGCGCCACGACGAGGTGGCAACCATCATCCTAGGATTCGTAAGTGTCATCCTGCCGCATGCGCTGTTCGAACAGGCCTGGGAGATGTCGGCTCGGGGCGCAGAGGTGTGGCTACATCTTCAGACTACCGGCCACGACAAGGCTCCTGAGCTCAAGTTCGAGGAAGGCGACAGCTACGCTGGGCTGTACATAGTGGCTAGTGAGGTTGGTTTCTATTCGGCGGGCGCCACTCCTACGGGCTGGCTGGAACAGCGCCGCGTATGGCAGTTGAACAGCACCCTGCGGCAGCTGTACATCGAGAAGACTGGATACAGCCAGGTGGCTCGTGTTTGCAAGGAGCTCGCGACGGGCTTGGCACGCATTGAGAACTTTGCGCAGCGCGTATCTAAGCTGCAAACCGTCGTGGAACTCATTGCCGACGCCAGAACTGCATTTCGTGAGCCACTGGCGGGTACAGGCGAGAAGTATCTCGACAACGCGTTTACGTTGAACAAGCCAACGTTTGAAGCTTTCATGCTGAAGTTCGACAAGAAGCGCCAGGACGAGCTCAGAGTCAACTACGACCACCTGTGGCAACACTTCAACTTGAGCGCAACCGTCCGGAGTGGCGAGGATGCCGCCGGGCCAGCGAAATATGGGCTTCGCTGCTCGCCTAGCGACCTCGACGAAGTTGCGGTGAAGTACTTTGGATTGGGTGCTATTCGGTCTCCGACCCTCGAGTGGGCCTTGCTCTCAGCGCTGACGTACTCCGAGTGTCTCGGCTTCGCACAACTCCTACACTCGGACACTGTCCTCTTTGGCGGGACGATACCTGTGCCCCTCAAGCCCATGAGCACGTGGGAGAAGTTTCGAAAAGACTTCAAGACTTGGGTGGGTGAGTCTCTACTTGAACTTCTCAAGCTTGGCCTGTCCTTCGCGGTTGCATGGACCATCACACTGGGTGAACCCACCGCGGCATGGGTTGTGATGACCGGCTACACATCTTGGAGGTGGTTGCGCAAAGTCATCTTTTGGCGAGAGCTGACTCCGAAGCTGAAGCCCCTCAACCTGCTCAGCAGGATGGAATGGGTTTCGGAATCCTTCAAGCGTTTGGACTACAACCCGGAAGCTGCCCGACAAAGCATTCACGCCCTGATGCGCGAGGGTGCCTCGTTCAGCCCTTGGGTGCTGAACCTACTCGACCGCCAGGTAAAAGGTTGAAGATGGCTGGGAATCTGAATCCTGGCCTACAACCAGGTTCGGGATATCCTGGCTCATGTCGCTCTGTTGTTTCATTAGACTGAAACATCAAGAAGACGAACCGGGGAGCACAGTCATGGATTCCGACCTTCGGCCCTACTTCCGCTTCACCGGCAAAGGCCGCCTAGACAAATCTATCAACTCCCTGATTGGCCTCCTCGAAGGCATCGCGATTGATGGACAAGTGACTCCCGGCGAAGTCGCAATGCTTGGGATGTGGCTCGCTGACCATCGCGACGTTGCAACGCGGCATCCTTTCTCCGAGTTGGTTCCTGCGGTCGCAGGAGCAGTCGCGGACGGCATCCTGGACCCGGAAGAACGCGAGGACCTTCTTTGGCTCTGTCGTCGCCTTCGAAGCACGGAGTTCTATGACACCGTTACTGCCGACCTCCAGCGATTGCACGCAGTGGTCGGTGGAATTGCAGCAGACGGCGTCATCACTACTGATGAGATGCGAGGCCTGTCGGATTGGTTAGCTGAGCACGAACATTTGAAGACCTGCTGGCCCTACGACGAAATTGAAACCCTGACGACGAAGGCTCTGGGCGACGGCCATATTGACGAAGCCGAACACAAGATGCTGCTTGAATTCTTCACCGAATTTCTTGCAGTGCTCGACGAGAGAACTGTTGTGCGACCAGTCGCCTTCGATGGTCCAGAGATGACCATCGGAGCACTCTGCTCAGTAGCACCGGAAGTGACGTTTACGGCGAGGTCCTTCTGCTTCACGGGTGCGTCGTCGAGATTCAAACGCGCTGAGTTTGAAGACCTCGTGCACCGTCTCGGCGGGGAGCCGCTCGCAAGCGTGACCGCGAAGCTCCACTACCTGGTCATCGGTGCGGAAGGAAATCCGTGCTGGGCATTCGCCTGCTACGGACGAAAAGTAGAGAAGGCGGTTGCTTTACGCCGAAAAGGCGTTCGCGTGGTCATCCTGCACGAAAACGACTTTCATGACGCGGTGCAGGACGCAGCTTGACCTCTACCATCCCTGAAAACGCGATGTGGAGTCTCGGTTAGCCTAGCGCTACGGTTCGCAGGCGTCTGGAGTCCTGTCCAGGCCAATACCAACCAAAGCAAGGGGAGCCCGGAGATGTCAGAGGGATTGGCGGCGGGAGCGCTACAGGTGCTCGACTTGCTCAGCTACATCGAGCAGGTGGAAAAGCTAAAAGTTAAACCGGCCTTCTCGGTCCCGAGCGAGTTCTTCGTGGCCTATCAGCACGAGCTCAAGGGCTTGCCTGAACTGCAGTTCAACTTGCAGGTCGAAGGCGATGACGTTTGGCTTCGACTTCCCAGACTTCAAGAGATTGCCGCGCCGGAGCCCGATGACGTTCTCAGACCTTGGATAACGCTGCCGAAAAGCCCCGAGAAGACGCCGGAACTCAGGGACGAACTGGTCATCTTCGAAGCCAAGCGCGAAGTTGGACGCGAACGTATTGAGGACCATCCGGAAGTTCGCGAACTCTTCGACTGGTATGGAGAGTTCCAATGGTCACCCTGGGCTGCAGCCGAGCGCCCTCGGCGCAAGACCATCAGCCGCTACAACCAACTCTTCTCCCTGCAGCAGGCCATCTCGTCAGAAGGCGCCGAGACTCCGCTTGAGTTGGCTTGGGGCATCGGTTACGCGGCCTGGAAGAAAGAAGGCTTTGCCACACCGGTCAAGCACCCCCTGCTGGTCCAGCCATGCGAAATCACGCTCAACGAGAAGACATTTGACCTCGAGGTTCGGCCACGCGATGTTGAGCCTCGGCTGGAAGCTGACTGCTACTCCGAGATGGAGCTATCGGGCGTACGCCAACTCGAGGCGTTCTGGCGCAGCGCATTGGCCACCGGTGCCAACCGGGTCAACCCTTTCGAGGCATCGACCTTCGATGGCACCTTGAAGTCCGCCGTCGGGCACCTGGACCCATCGGGCGCCTACGAAGTCCGCACAGACGACGTTTCGCTGCCGGTGCCAAGCGACAAGCTCAAGATTACAGACACTTGGGTGCTTTTCGGACGCAAGCGTTCAGGCGACATCTTCTTGGAGGACATTCGACGTCTTAAGAAGAAGGTCGAGGAAGCGACTTCACTGCCGAGCGTCATTCGCAGCTTCGTCGAGCACGGCGACTCGACCGTCCGAGTGCGGCCTGAGCAGCCGTTTCGCGGGCTGTCGACCAGCGATGGCGGGACGAACGCGATGGAGCTCTTCTTCCCGATGGCCTACAACGATGAGCAGGTCTCCATCATCCAGAAACTGCACGCCAACGACGGTGTGGTCGTGCAAGGCCCCCCTGGCACGGGCAAGACCCACACGATTGCCAACGTCATCTGTCATTACCTCGCCCAGGGCAAGCGCGTGCTGGTCACGGCCAAGGGTGAGTCTGCGCTGGCGGTACTTCAGGAGAAACTGCCCGAGGGCGTTCGCCCCCTGAGCGTTGCGCTGCTGTCCGACGAGCGCGATGGCATGAAGCAGTTCGAGCACTCCATCCAGACCATCGCATCGAGCGTTGCCTCCATCAACCCGACGCGGGCTGCAGCCAACATTGCCGCAGCGGAGCAGAAACTCAACCAGCTACACGCCCAGATTTCTCACGTCGACCGCACTGTCGCGACCTACGCCAGCAAGCACATGCAGCGTTGCCAGTTCCAAGGCCGCGAGGTGATGCCCGAGGAGATGGCGAAGCTTGTGCTTCAGGACGCGCAGGCCTACGAGTGGTTCGATGACGAACCGCCTGCCACCAAGGATGGTGTGCTCCCATTCGACGACGCTGCAGTGGCCGCACTGAGGCGTGCTCGCATGGCCGTGAGCTCGGACCTGGCGTACCTGGGCTCCTCATTGCCAGCACCAGAGGCCTTTCCAATATGGGCTGACCTGCTGGGCCTGCACCGCGACCTCGTCAAAGCGAAATCCATCGACGCCAGCGTCACCCAGGGTGACATCCTCGCGCTTGTCGACTCCAGGCTGGAAACCTTCGAGAAAGCACAGGCGCTGGTGAAGTTCCTCGAGGACCGCATAGCGTTGAAAGCCAAGCTTGCGGGCGCGCGCCAGCCCTGGCTGGACACCCTTGCAAAGCGGCTTGCCGACATGCAGCCTGGCGACCCGGTGCTGCAGGCTCTGTTGGCCGTTGTTGCCGATGTGCGCAAGCTGGAACGTCAGCGGCGAGAACTGGTTGCCAAGGCCGTGGACGTCCCTGCAGATACCGAACTCGACGAGGACTTCACAGACGCCCTGACCCGTTTGGTCGGTGGCAAGAGTGCATTCGCGCTTCCATTCGGCAAAGGCGATGCCCGCAAGCTCATTGCCGCGGTCACCGTGACAGGTGCCGCACCCTCGTCAAAAGGTGAGTGGGAACTCGTGCGAGAGACCCTCGCCTGGCGCACCGAGGCCCGAAGGGTCCTGGCTCGCTGGAACTCGCTGTCAGCTGAGTTCAGTCTGGCTGCACCGGACCCCGGCATTGATGCCGGCTTCAAGAAGGTCGCAATGTGGCAGTCCGGCATCGAGGACGTCAGGCTGCTGACCTTCGACTTTGATGCGAAGCTCTACTCCCGCCTAGAGGAAGTCTTCGGCAAGCGCACCGCCGACCGCATGTGGGACGGCGGCGAGACGTTCGTGGCCGGCGCCTACTCCAGCCTGCAGGCGCATGTCGACAAAGGTCGCCTCGCATACGCGATGAAACGGGTCCAAGAACTGGTCCGAAAGCTCGAAGGCCATAGGGGGGCCATCGTGGGCCAGCTACAAGCCTTCCTGACTGAGTCGCTCGGTCGGCCCGCGGCTGACGAAGCTGAGTTGCAGGCAACCTGGCCGGCCCTGCAGGCGGAACTGTCGCGCCTCACGGCATTGCTCCCGTCTCTTCAGGAAATCTCCCGAGTGACCGCAGCAATCGAAGCGTCTGGGGCTTCGAAGTGGGCCAAGCGTCTGCGCACTCAGGAGGCGTCTGGGGATACGGACGCCATCACGCCGGCGAACTGGTTGGATGCCTGGAATTGGCGGCAGGCCGTCATGTTCCTGGATGCCATCGACGGACACCACAGGGTGCGTGAGCTGTTCGAGGAGCGCAAGGCGTTGACGACGGCGTTGGCTCGCACCTATCAAGAGCTCGTTGCCGAGAAGACGTGGCTCGGGGTGTTCCACAACTCCCCGGACTCTGTGCGCCAGGCACTGCAGGCCTACCTGAACGCCGTGCAAGCGATGGGCGCAGGGACTGGCGTACGCGCCGTTCGCCATCGCAAGAGTGCACGCGACGCGATGGTGCGTGCCTACCAGGCGGTGCCCTGCTGGGTGCTGCCGCAGTGGCGAGTCTCCGAGACCATCCCACCGGATGTCGGTCTGTTCGACCTGGTCGTCATCGACGAAGCATCTCAGTCGGATATCTGGGCGCTTCCAGCCTTGCTGCGCGGCAAAAAGGTCCTTGTAGTCGGTGACCACAAGCAGGTGTCTCCGTCTGCGGTGGGCACCGCGGAAGAAAAAATCAAGGAGCTCGTCAGTCGATTCCTCGGCAATCAGCCGCACGGTTCTGAGATGACACCTGACAAGTCCATCTACGACTTGGCCCGGGTCGTCTTCGCCGGCAACTCGGTGATGCTCAAGGAGCACTTCCGCTGCGTGCCAGCCATCATCGAGTTCTCCAACCGAGAGTTCTACCAGGGGGACATCCGACCCCTACGCGTGCCAAAGGCCAACGAGCGCCTGGACCCACCGCTGGTCGACGTGTTCGTCAAAGGCGGGTACCGCAGGGGCGATGTCAACGACCCAGAGGCGAAGGCCATCGTCGACGAAATAGAGAGCATCCTTGCCGACCCGCTATTCGAAGGGCGGAGCATCGGCGTAGTAACCCTGCTCGGCACCTCCCAGGCAGCGCTCATCCACGAGATGGTGAGTGCGCGGATTTCGCCAATCGACATCGTGGCCCGCAAGATTGCCATTGGCCCGCCGCCGGTCTTCCAGGGCCGAGAGCGCGACATCATGTTGGTGTCGATGGTTCTGGGACCTGGCGACCGAGCGGCCGCGAACCGTGCCGACATGCACCAGCGCTTCAACGTCGCGCTGTCGCGCGCTCGCGACCGCATGTACCTGTTCCGCTCCGTCGGGGAAGCGGAGTTCAAGGAGGACTCGCTCAATGGCAAAGTCCTCAGTCACTTCAAGCAGCCGTTCCGAAAAGATGCCAAGAAGGTGCAGGCACTGCGCGAGAGATGCGAGTCTGGCTTCGAGTTCGAGATGTTCGACGAGCTGGTCAAGCGCGGATTCCGCGTCGAGCCGCAAGTCGCGTGCGGCGGCTACCGCATCGACTTCGTCATTGAAGGCAATGAAGGGCGGCGCCTGGCCATCGAGTGTGACGGCGACCGCTTCCATGGGCCTGGTCAATGGCAGGACGACATGGTGCGCCAGAGAGTGCTCGAGCGGGCTGGCTGGACGTTCTGGCGCTGTTTCGCGTCGAGCTTCGTCCGCCGCCGAGAGGAAGTAGTGGCCGACCTCATGCAAACGCTGCAGAGGCTAGGCATCGAGCCCTTAGGCGCCGAGTCGGTCGACAACACTGTTTGGGTGCATTGCAAGGAAGTCGACCCCTACAGCGTGGAAGAGGCCGACGACGAGCAGGTGGCAGCGTAGCCATGGCACGTCCTCTGATGCAACACGGGGTTGGACAGCTTGAGGAAATGTTCGCCAAAGCGAAGGCTGACCCGAAGGTGCTCAAGCAATTGGAAAACGAACTCCAATACCGCCAAGTTCCGCGAGCCGTAGCGCTCCTCGCCGAAGTTCAGGCCGCTATGTACAGCGCGCCTCTCGCGACGTCCCCAGTCGTGCCGGCCCCGCTGCCGAAGTCGCCAGCGGCACCGATAGACGTTCCACCTGTCGTTGTGCCTGTGCGGCCACCTGCCGTGCCAACGATACCCGTCACAGCGGTCACCCCGCCCAAGCAACAGCCAACGACTCCAAACATCCCACTCGAGCTTGCCTACAAGCTGCTCAGGGCCACGCCGGCCTCTACGTGGGAGTCGGTTGAGCAAACACGGCGACAGCTTGTGCAGCAATCTCACCCTGCCCGGATGATGCTCTTAAGCCAGGAGCAGTGCATCCATGCCCTGGCGGAGGCCAAGCGCGTGAATGGCGCGTACCTGGCACTGTCTCATTCGCGCTGCTGGGGACGCTAGACGGCCGACTCGCCTGCTAGCTGCCGCGAGCTCTTCGCCACAAAACTGACTCCAGAGATGCCGTACTTCGACCGTCTTGTCACTCGTGAAGCCATGGGGCAAGATAAGCAAGCAGACGAAATTCGTCCTCGCTGATGGGAGATGCTTWTGACACCCTTCCTTGTCTCTCCGGACATCACCCTTTTCATCGGYGYRCGCCGCGGAAAWGGGTTCTTCGAAGGCTATGTGAATCTGCTTCGAGGGTTGAAGGCKTCACGCMTCCARCACATTTGCATTCGCAGGCGTGACACCAGRGAYGARGCCTTACAAGACGCWCAGAACGAYGYGAAKGCRCTCATCGAAATGTTGAAACAGAAGTACGTTCTTCGCTGASAAGAAWTGCGAGGAGGCCAAGCTGCCCGCACCTTGCCGGCTTGTGGACTTCAGGTCCGCAAGCCTCGAGTTGGGCCTCAATTCACGCTCTCGTAGGCGCGCTGACTCAAGCTTGATTCGGAGAGCCTGTAGCTGAGCCTTTCGACAACTCGCTCAGCACCGAGGCTCTCGTAGACGAAATCCCCCTGACGTTCGATGCTTTGACGGGCCAGTCAATGCGGCGGCAACCACATACGGAGCAATCGCACTGCGTCAAGCGCGCCGCTCGCGAGCTGGGGTCGGCTGAACCGGTCCATAGACCGGCAGCCCCACACTTAGAAGCGATTCGAATGTGCCGAACTCGTCAGCATACGGTGCGAGCACATCTAGACCGTTTTCGAGGCGGCAGAGGAATCCATGCGGATGAAGATTGACGGCCGAGACCACTTTTGACCGCTGCGTGCATCCTCCCTCATGCCTAGAAAGGAGATAGATGGCGTCATGGGACCAACCTGAATCGCACGAGACATCCGACGTAGCAAGGGCCTCACCGAATGAGTCCACATAGAAATGCAGAGACTGCTGTCCCGCCGTTCCAACCACCACCCGCTGCTCCACGAGGAAGCATCGCCGCTCCCCTTGAAAGCCATCTGCGGCTCTCCAAAGCGACTCATTGGACGCACCAGCGCACGACGAAATGTGGGGTGTCTTCATTGAAATCCTCAGCAGCATTCGGCGAGCCGCTCTTCTCTAACCTCTGACGCAAGAAATTGGCGCCGCACACAGTATATTGTGTCTAGAAAGAAGGTCGCCCGGGACACTTTCAGCAATTGACAAGCTGAAAGCTTAATGAACCGGATACAGGCCTTTGGCAAAGCAGTGAAAGCACGGCGGCTTGAACTTCTACTCAAGCAGAGAGACCTCGCGGAGCGAACTGGCCTCCACGTGAACTTCATTTCGTTTGTCGAACGCGGAGTTCACCCAGCAGCAATAGATTCCGTGTTCGCCTTGGCCGACGCCCTCGAAACAACGGCTAGTGAGCTTTTTGCCCTCGCTGAAGCATCGGCGACACGGACCGGTAAGTCGTAGGGGAGCGACCGTGGGCACCACCGGGGACAAGCCATCTGCCCACAGGACAAGCCTGTGGACAGCCCTGCGGGTGCATGACTTGACCCCTCCCCGCGCAGTTCACAAGCGGACAAGTCACCTGCCCACAGGACGGAGCCTGTGGACAGCCCTTCGGGTTCGTGACTTGACCGCTCGACGCCACCACAAGTAGAAACCCCTAAACTCCAGCAAACAGGCTAGGTACAGCTGAGCTTCCTATGCAGACAGAATCGCTTGCTTCTGGGAATGTGACCAAACCCTTCAACATCGCCAGCTATGCACTGCTCACGCACATGCTCGCGCAGCAATGCGACCTTCAGGTGGGTGACTTCATCTGGACCGGTGGCGACTGCCACATCTACAGCAACCACACCGAACAGGTGAAGCTGCAGCTCTCACGCCAGCCGCACCCGTTCCCCACGCTGCGCATCAAGCGCCGGCCGGATTCCATCTTCGACTACCAACTCGAAGACTTCGAGGTGGTGGACTACGTGCACCACGAGGCGATCAAGGCACCGGTGGCTGTCTAGCCGCAAAAGCTGAAGGGCCTCCGCCGTATCACAAGGACAGCTCATGCCAAAAGGCTACTGGATCGCGCGCATCGAGGTCACCGACCCCGAGCAGTACAAGTTGTATGTGGCCGCCAATGCCGTACCGTTCGCCAAGTTCGGCGCCCGCATCCTGGTACGCGCCGGCCAGTTTGAGACCATGGAAGGGACCAGCCGCAGCCGCAATGTGGTGATCGAGTTCCCGAGCTACCAGGCCGCGCTGGACTGCTGGAAGTCGCCTGAGTACCAGGCCGTGCTGCCGCTGCGCCAACCGGCGTCGACCGCCGACCTCATCATCATCGAAGGCTACGACGCGCCACCTGCCGGCTGAGCCGTTCAACTGAGCGCGTGCGATGCGAGCGTCGCCTCGTAGGTACCAATACACCAGCTCTCCCTGGCGCAGTTGAAGCCGGACAAGGCTGCCTTAGTTAAGGGAGGCGCTCATCGCTGCCCCTTGTGAGAAGGCTCAAACGTGGCAGACCTCTAGTTCAGCCGACCCAATGAACGCCTTGGCTGATCCAACAGCCGGTGGCGCGCCGATGGGCATTGCCGGCGTGTATGCACGCTGGAAGAAGCCGGGCGGCGGTGACTTCTTCAGCTTCGCGATGCTCACCGTGAACGCCGACAATCACCCGTTCATGAAGCCATTCCACAAACCCGGCGAAGAGAAGCGCGTGGTGGTCATCCTTGATCCCAAGGACTACTACGCTTGGCTCTCCGTACCTGTCGACCAGGCGAAGGGCTACTTCAGGCAGTGGCAGGGTGCTTTGGATGAGTATCCGGCGCCACTGGCGCGTGCGCCCAAGTCGGTACCACTGCCCCCCCGCAAGACGAGTTGTTCTGACGAGCCCCGGCTATTGGACCGCCTTTCCCTTGAGCGCAGCCAGTTCGGCTTCGAGTGCATCTGCCTCGGCCGTGCGCGCAGCCACTGCGGCTTCGAGAGCATCTGCCTCAGCTTTGCGCACAGCCACTTCAGCTTTGATGGCCTCAGTCTCAGCGCCGACCTTGACGACCTCATCGCGGAGCTTGAGGATCTCATCGTTGAGCGCAGTGAAGTTGGCGAGCTTTTTGTCGATCTCCAGTTCGGCTGCGGCATATTGAGCCATCCGGGCCGCAACTAGCTCGTCGCCGGCTCTGGCTAACACCGCAAGTTCCGCTACGTTGACCGAGTGCTGGCGTTCAAGTTGCTCGAGGATTCGTGCGTTTTGGGTTGGCAGGCCTAGGTCTTTTCGTATCCTGGAGAGCAACGCGACAGTAGGCTCACGAGTCGCGAGCAATTTATCAGACACCATCGCGTGGTACTGGCGAAGGAGTTCACGACGTTCCGTCGTGAGTTGAAGGTGCACGGATGTATATGATCTCAGAAGGTCGCGAGTCGAGCGTAGCTTGGCTACTGCCGCCTGAGTCCGTGTGATGTCATCAGCGTTGGATGCGATGGTCATTTCGACTAAAGCCACTCCCCAGTTTTCTTTGGCCGTAGCATGGCGTTCAGCTGCCTTGGTGATATCCATCTCAAGTACAGCCAACTTTAAAGATGCTGTCAGGGCTGTCGAAAATGCTGATGAAAAGGCGCTCAGCGTCTCTCCCGCTTGAAAGGCAGTCTCCGGTTCTGCGACGACGCTCAGCTTGTTGAGTGACTCCATGAAAGCATCATATTCGTCGTGGTTCCGGAACTGGTTTGAGGACACCAGCGATTGCACGCGAACAATGTATCCACCCATTTGTCCACTTCGCGCAGCAGCGTCGAGATAGACCTCAGTCCGCAGCTCTGTCATGCGTTCGATTGACTTTTGCTCCTTGTCAAACACGAGCTGCCGCTCAAACCTCCGCTGGGCGAATAGATGGGTGATGAACACGCCAGCCAAAGTGGCCACCGCCCCGAATACCGCAGCGCCGATATTGTTTTCCATCCGTTGCCTCCTCTCCAGAGCATAGCCTGGACTAACGGGAAAGTGGCCCGGGGAGTGGCTTCGATCCTGCTCGTGCCTTGGCGAGGGGTGTCCTGTATCAAGGCACAGCGGTGGTCGCAAGCAGCAGGGTTGTGGCCTCGGCATCGATACGCACAGCGTAGTCATGCCCACCCCGCGGCCGCAGCCGTCGACGCAGCCCGGTCGGGATACTGGATATTCGGCAAACCTAATACGTGCCAAATATCCGCAGCCAAGAAAAAGGGCCCTGCATCGCTGCAGGGCCCGTCGTTCTTGGCTCCTCGACCTTGACTCGAACCAGGAACCTACGGATTAACAGCCCGGCGCTCAGACGCCGAGCGCCGCGACGATCTCAGGCGGTGCCTGCACCAGCTCGATCAGCACGCCCTCGCCCGCCACCGGGAACTCGTCGTTACTCTTCGGGTGCACGAAGCAGATGTCGTAACCCGCGGCGCCCTTGCGGATGCCGCCTGGCGCGAAGCGAACGCCGTTTGCTGTCAGCCACTCCACCGCCTTGGGCAGGTCGTCGATCCACAAGCCGACGTGGTTGAGCGGCGTCGTGTGCACTGCAGGTTTCTTGTCGGGGTCGAGCGGCTGCATCAAATCGACTTCGACCTTAAAAGCGCCCTTGCCCATCGCGCAGATGTCTTCATCGACGTTCTCGCGTTCGCTGACGAAGTTGCCGGTGACCTCAAGCCCGAGCTTGTCGACCCACAGCGTGCGCAGCCTCTCCTTGCTCGGGCCGCCGATGGCGACTTGCTGGATGCCAAGAACCTTGAACGGTCGTGTGCTCATGTGTCACTCGAATCTGATGATGATTTGATCGACGGACAGGCTTTCGCCTTTTGCGGCGGAAACCTCCGCGACAACGCCGTCTTGCGTGGCAAGCAGGATGTTCTCCATCTTCATCGCCTCGATGACGGCCAGCTTCTCGCCGGCAAGCACCTTCTGGCCCGGCGTCACGGTCACATCGACCAGCAAACCCGGCATCGGCGAGAGCAGGAACTTCGAGAGGTCCGGCGGCGCCTTGAAGGGCATCAGTTCGTTGAGCTGAGCCATGCGCGGTGGCAGCACCTTGGCCTCGATCTGCGTGCCGTTGTGCGACACGCGGTAGGCCAGGCCCACGCGCTCGATCTGGGCGCAGAACGGCGCGCCATCGACCGTGCCGCGGATCACGATGTCGCGCAGGTTCGAATGCAACTCGATGCAGTAAGCCTTGTCGCTCAGCACCACGTCGTAGCCTGACCCCTGCGGTGTGACGCTGACGGGCAATTGCTCGAACTCGCCTGCGCCCAGCGTGGTGGCGACCACGAACTCGGTGCCCACCTGAAACTCGTGCCCCGGCATCTGCCCGCTGATGCGCGTGGCGCGCTCCTGGTGCTTGCGGTTGGCCACGGCGGCCAGCGCGCGCAAGAACTTCGGGTCGTCGTGCGGCACATGCTCGGCCGAAAATCCCTTGCTGTAGTGCTCGGCGATGAAGCCGGTGTTGAAGTCACCGGCCACGAACTTCGGGTGCGCGAGCAGTGCCGACTGGAACGGGATGTTGGAGCTGATGCCACGGATCGCGAACGCGTTGAGCGCCCCGCGCATCTTGGTGATGGCGTCCAGCCTATCCTTACCGTGCACGACGAGCTTGGCGATCATCGAGTCGTAGTACATCGGGATCTCGCCGCCCTCATACACACCGGTGTCCACACGCACGCCGTCCACCTCAGGTGGCGGTGCGTACTTCACCAGGCGCCCGGTCGACGGCAGGAAGTTGCGGAACGGGTCTTCCGCATTGATGCGGCACTCCATCGCCCAGCCTTCGCGCTTGATCTCGTTCTGTTTGAACGGCAGCTCCTCGCCGGCCGCCACGCGGATCATCAGCTCCACCAGATCGAGCCCGGTGATGCCTTCGGTCACCGGGTGCTCCACTTGCAGACGCGTGTTCATCTCGAGAAAGTAGAAGCTCTTGTCCTTGCCGACGACGAACTCCACGGTGCCGGCCGACTGGTAGTTCACCGCCTTCGCCAGCGCTACCGCCTGCTCGCCCATCGCCTTGCGCGTCTTGTCGTCGAGGAAGGGGCTCGGCGCTTCCTCGATCACCTTCTGGTGACGGCGCTGGATGGAGCACTCGCGCTCCCACAAATACACCGTGTTGCCGTGCGCATCGCCCAGCACCTGGATCTCGATGTGGCGCGGCTCCTCGACGAACTTCTCGATGAACACACGGTCATCACCGAAGCTGTTGCGCGCCTCGTTCTGGCACGCGGTGAAGCCCTCGAAGGTTTCCTTGTCGTTGAAGGCCACGCGCAAGCCCTTGCCGCCGCCCCCCGCACTGGCCTTGATCATCACCGGGTAACCCACGCCCTTGGCAATCTCGACCGCCTGCGCCGCCGTCCCGATGGCCGCGTTGTGCCCAGGGATCGTGCTCACCTTGGCCTCGGCCGCCAGCTTCTTCGACGCGATCTTGTCGCCCATCGCGGCGATGGACGCGTGCTTCGGCCCGATGAAGACGATGCCCTCTTCTTCGACCCGCCGCGCGAACTCTTCGTTCTCACTGAGGAAGCCATAGCCCGGGTGCACCGCTTGCGCGCCCGTCTGCTTGCAAGCCGCGATGATCTTGTCCATCACGAGGTACGACTCACGCGATGGCGGCGCGCCGATGTGCACCGACTCGTCGGCCAGCTCCACGTGGCGCGCATCGCGGTCGGCATCGGAGTAGACAGCGACGGTCTTGATACCCATCTTCTTGGCTGTCTTGATGACGCGGCAGGCGATTTCGCCGCGGTTGGCAATCAGGATTTTTTCAAACATGTCGTACACCGATAGGTAGTCGGGCCGGCGAAGCAAGGCCCACGTCAAGCAACGCCCGTGGAGCCGGCTTTGCCGGTCCACCAGGCGGCGCCCCTTGGGGGCAGAGCCTGGACATGAAAGGTCCAGTGGACCATTCATGCCTGGCGAGGAGTTGGGCCGCTGGCCCAACGCGGCCTGCAAGGCGGCAGCGAAGCGACTGGGGGGCCAACATCACAGAGGAATGTTCCCGTGTTTTCTCCACGGGTTCTCTACCTTCTTGTTGCGCAGCATTACCAAGGATCGGCAGATGCGCTTGCGCGTCTCATGGGGCTGGATCACGTCGTCGACGAAACCGCGGGCACTCGCCACGAAAGGGTTGGCGAACTTGGCCTTGTACTCGGCCTCGCGCGCAGCCAGCTTGGCCGGGTCGCTCTTCTCTTCGCGGAAGATGATCTCCACCGCGCCCTTCGCGCCCATCACGGCAATCTCAGCATTCGGCCAGGCGAAGTTGACGTCACCGCGCAAGTGCTTGGAGCTCATCACGTCGTACGCCCCACCGTAGGCCTTGCGTGTAATGACCGTGATCTTGGGCACYGTGCATTCGGCGTAGGCGTACAGCAGCTTGGCACCGTGCTTGATGATGCCGCCGTACTCCTGCGAGGTGCCCGGCATGAAGCCCGGCACGTCGACGTAGGTGACGACCGGGATGTTGAACGCATCGCAGAAGCGCACGAAGCGTGCGGCCTTGGTGCTGCTCTTGATGTCCAGGCAACCCGCCAGCACCAGCGGCTGGTTGGCCACGATGCCCACCGTCTGCCCTTCCATGCGGCAGAAGCCGATCACGATGTTCTTCGCGTACTCGGGCTGCAGTTCGAAGAACTCGCCGTCGTCGGCGGTCTTCACGATCAGCTCCTTGATGTCGTAGGGCTTGTTCGGGTTGTCGGGCACCAGCGTGTCGAGCGACATGTCGATGCGGTCGGCCGGGTCGTTGCTCAAGCGCACCGGTGCCTTCTCGCGGTTGTTGAGCGGCAGGTAGTTGTAGAGGCGGCGCAGCATCAGCAGGGCCTCCACGTCGTTCTCGAACGCGAGGTCGGCCACGCCGCTCTTGGTGGTGTGCGTGCTGGCGCCGCCGAGTTCTTCGGACGTCACCTCCTCATGCGTGACGGTCTTCACCACCTCGGGACCGGTGACGAACATGTAGCTGCTGTCCTTCACCATGAAGATGAAGTCGGTCATTGCCGGCGAGTAGACGGCGCCGCCGGCGCACGGGCCCATGATCATGCTGATCTGCGGCACCACGCCCGAGGCCATCACGTTGCGCTGGAAGACTTCGGCATAACCGCCGAGCGAGGCCACGCCTTCCTGGATGCGCGCGCCGCCCGAATCGTTGAGGCCGATCACCGGTGCGCCGACCTTCATCGCCTGGTCCATCACCTTGCAGATCTTCTCGGCGTGCGCTTCGCTGAGCGCGCCGCCAAAGACGGTGAAGTCCTGGCTGTAGACGAACACCAGGCGGCCGTTGATCATGCCGTAGCCGGTGACGACGCCGTCGCCGGGGATCTTGTTGTCGTCCATGCCGAAGTCGTGGCAACGGTGCTCGACGAACATGTCCCACTCTTCGAAGGTGCCTTCGTCGAGCAGCAGCTCGAGCCGCTCGCGCGCGGTGAGCTTCCCCCTGCCGTGTTGCGCGGCGATGCGTTTCTCGCCGCCGCCGAGCCGCGCCAGCGCGCGCTTGGCTTCGAGTTGTTCAATGATGTCGTGCATGGCTGCTCGCAGTTTGTTGTCTTGGTCTACGACCGGGTGAAGAGCTTGAGCAGCGTACGCGCTGCCGATGAAGGTGCAATGCGCGCGTCGTTGACGCTGCGCACGATGTCGGGCAGCGCTTCTCGCACCGCGGGGTGGCGGCGAAAGTCCGTCTGCAAGGTCGATTGAATGATGTCCCACATCCACGCCATGCCTTGCTGCTGGCGGCGGGTGTCGAACTCGCCGCTCGTGCGGCGCAACTGAACGAAGCGCTCGACGTTCTGCCAGAACACGTCGATGCCCTGCGACTTGAGGGCGCTGAGCTGCAGCACGCGGGCGCTCCAGCGGTCGTCGGATGGGTGCTCGCCCAGCAGCCGCAGGGCACCGGTGATCTGCGCTTCGGCCCGCGCCGCGGCGTTCGCGTCGAGATCGGCCTTGTTGATCAGCACCAGGTCGGCCAGCTCCATCACGCCCCGCTTGATGGCCTGTAGATCGTCGCCGGCATTGGGCAGCTGCATCAGCACGAACATGTCGGTCATGCTCGCCACCGCGATCTCGCTCTGGCCGACGCCGACAGTCTCGACGATCACCACGCTGTAGCCGGCCGCCTCGAACACCAGCATCGCCTCGCGGGTCTTCTCGGCCACGCCACCCAACGTGCCGGACGAAGGGCTGGGGCGGATGTATGCGGCCTCGTGCGTGGACAGCTGTTCCATGCGCGTCTTGTCGCCGAGGATGGAGCCACCGGATACGCTGGACGAAGGGTCGATGGTCAGCACCGCCACGCGGTGACCGCGCTCGATCAGCATCAGGCCGAGCGCTTCGATGAAGGTCGACTTGCCCACACCGGGCACGCCCGAGATGCCGAGGCGCAGCGCCTTGCCGGTCTCGGGCAGAAGCGCATTGAGCAACCCGTCCGCCTGCTCGCGGTGGTCGGCGCGGGTCGATTCGAACAGCGTGATGGCCTTGGCCAGCATGCGGCGGTTGCCGCAGCGCACGCCCGTCAGCAGCTCTTGGTCGGTGAACACGCGATCCACGAACGATCAGGCCTTGGCCAGGTTGGCCCTGATCTGCTCGAGCACGTCCTTCGCACTGGCCGGGATGGGAGTGCCGGGCCCGTAGATGCCCTTCACGCCGGCTTCGTAGAGGAAGTCGTAGTCCTGCCGTGGGATCACGCCGCCGACGAAGACGATGATGTCGTCGGCGCCCTGCGCCTTGAGTGCCTGCACGATGGCCGGCACCAGTGTCTTGTGGCCGGCTGCCAGCGTGCTCACGCCCACGGCATGCACGTCGTTTTCGATGGCCTGGCGCGCGCATTCTTCGGCGGTCTGGAACAGCGGGCCCATGTCGACGTCGAAGCCGAGGTCGGCGAAAGCGCTGGCCACAACCTTGGCGCCGCGGTCGTGGCCGTCCTGGCCGAGCTTCGCGATCATCACGCGCGGGCGGCGGCCTTGCTCGTCGGCGAAGGCGGCGATCTCGGTTTGGAGCTTTTCCCAACCCTCGGCACTGTCGTAAGCAGCTGCGTACACACCGGTCACCTTTTGCGTATCGGCGCGGTGGCGCCCCCAGACTTTTTCGAGTGCATCGCTGACCTCGCCCACCGTGGCACGCACGCGCATGGCCTGGATGGAGAGGTCGAGCAGATTGCCTTCGCGACTCTCGGCACATTGCGTCAGCGCGTCAAGCGCGGCCTGCACCGCTTGGGCGTCGCGTGTCGCGCGCACCTGCTTCAGCCGCTTCACCTGGTTGTCGCGCACGGCATGGTTGTCGATGTCGAGCGTCTCGATCGGATCTTCCTTCGCGAGCTTGTACTTGTTGACGCCGACGATCACGTCCTTGCCGGAGTCGATGCGAGCCTGCTTCTCGGCGGCACTCGCCTCGATCTTGAGCTTGGCCCAGCCGCTCTGCACGGCCTTCGTCATGCCGCCCATCGCGTCGACTTCTTCGATGATGGTCCAGGCCGCGTCGGCCATGTCCTGCGTGAGCTTCTCCATCATGTAGCTGCCGGCCCAGGGGTCGACCACATGGGTGATGTGCGTCTCTTCCTGGATGATGAGCTGCGTGTTGCGCGCGATGCGCGAGCTGAACTCACTGGGCAGCGCGATGGCTTCGTCGAGCGCGTTGGTGTGCAGGCTTTGCGTGCCGCCGAACACGGCAGCCATGGCCTCGATGGTGGTGCGCACGACGTTGTTGTACGGGTCTTGCTCGGTGAGGCTCCAGCCGGAGGTCTGGCAGTGCGTGCGCAGCATCAGGCTCTTGGCGTTCTTCGGCTTGAACTCGTTCATGATCTTCCACCACAGCAGCCGCGCCGCGCGCATCTTGGCCACCTCGAGGTAGAAGTTCATGCCGATGGCCCAGAAGAACGAGAGCCGCCCGGCGAACTCGTCGACGTCGAGTCCCTTGGCCAACGCCGTCTTCACGTACTCCTTGCCGTCGGCCAGCGTGAAGGCGAGCTCCAGCGCCTGGTTGGCACCGGCCTCCTGCATGTGATAACCCGAGATCGAGATCGAGTTGAACTTCGGCATCTTCTTCGCCGTGTATTCGATGATGTCGCCGACGGCGCGCATGCTCGGCTCGGGCGGAAAGATGTAGGTGTTGCGGACCATGAACTCCTTGAGGATGTCGTTCTGGATGGTCCCGCTCAACTGGTCTTGCGCCACGCCCTGCTCTTCGGCCGCGACCACATAGCCGGCTAGCACCGGCAGCACGGCGCCGTTCATCGTCATCGACACCGACACCTTGTCGAGCGGGATGCCGTTGAACAGTATCTTCATGTCCTCGACGCTGTCGATCGCCACGCCCGCCTTGCCGACGTCGCCGGTCACACGCGGGTGGTCGCTGTCGTAGCCGCGGTGAGTGGCCAGGTCGAAGGCCACGCTCACGCCCTGCCCGCCAGCCGCCAGCGCATTGCGATAGAACTCGTTCGACGCTTCGGCGGTAGAGAAGCCCGCGTACTGGCGGATGGTCCAGGGTCGCACCGCGTACATCGTGGCCTGCGGGCCGCGCACGAACGGCGCAAAGCCGGGCAGCGTGTCGGCGTACGGCAGGCTCTGCACATCGGCCGCGGTGTAGAGCGGCTTGACGACGATGCCTTCGGGCGTCACCCAGTTCAGCGCATCCACCCGCCCGCCGGGCGCGGACTTGGCAGCGGCCTTCTGCCAGGCAGCAAGGGCTTCGGGGGTGAGCTTGGCGTCGTTGGACATGAGGTGTTTTCTTTGGGGCAATCAGGGTGCGCGATCCGGGACGACGATGTCAATGGCGGGGTCGGCCACTGGCCATGGCCCCACCAATCAACGCCGACCCAGCGCCACGCGCCTGAGGAAATGCGCTGGAACTTGACTGGACGCCGCTTGCGCCTTCGCCCATAATTCAAAATTGAATTATGTACATCAGCTGCACTTTCAGCAAGCGCAACGCCCAATGACCGGCCCCACTCTCGCTTCATCGCTCGCGAGCGCGTCACCGCGCCTTCGTGAAAGCGCGCTGTACGAGCAGGTGGCCGAGCGGCTGCGCGGCCGCATCCTCGCGCACACCCTCGCCCCGGGAAGCTGGATCGACGAGCAGGCCCTGGCCACCGAGTACGGCATCAGCCGCACGCCCCTGCGCGAGGCGCTCAAGGTGCTGGCCGCCGAAGGCCTGGTCACGATGAAGTTGCGCCGTGGTGCCTACGTCACCGAGGTCTCGGAGCGCGACCTGGCCGAGGTCTTCCACCTGCTCGCCCTGCTGGAGAGCGACGCAGCCACTACCGTGGCCACAAGCGCCACCGACGCCGAGCTGGCAGAGCTGCAAGCACTGCACGAGCACTTGGAAAGCACGGTCAATGACCGCGACGCCTTCTTCCGCGCCAACGAGCAGTTCCACATCCGCCTGCTGCAGATTGCCGACAACCGCTGGCGACTGCAGCTGGTGAACGACCTGCGCAAGGTGATGAAGCTCAACCGCCACCACTCGCTGTTCAAGCAAGGCCGGCTCGAAGCCTCACTCGCCGAGCACCGCCAGATCATGGCCGCCCTCATGGCGCGCAACGCGGCCAAGGTGCAAAAGCTGATGCAGCAGCACATCGACCACGGCCGAGAGGCTGCCACCTTGTCGTGACGGTTGCCGGCGCGTCATACGGCGCTGCCACAATCTCGCCGATGAACCGCCCCACGCTCAGCCTGGTCGCCGCCGTCTCACGCAACGGGGTGATCGGACACGACAACCATCTGCTCTGGCACCTGCCCGAAGACCTGCAACACTTCAGGCGCGTGACGCTGGGCTGCCCGGTCATCATGGGCCGCAAGACCTGGGACTCGCTGCCCGATCGTTTTCGCCCGCTGCCCGGGCGAACCAACATCGTCGTGACCCGCACCGCGCAATGGCAGGCGACTGGCGCGCGGGTCGCCGGCTCGATGGCACAGGCGCTTGCGCTGGCGGCTGACGCACACAAGGTCTTCGTGATCGGCGGAGCCGAGCTGTATGCCGCGGCGTTGCCACTGGTCGATGAACTCGTGCTCACCGAAATCGACCGCGACTTCACCGGCGACGTGAGCTTCCCTTCATGGGAGCGTGCGCAGTTCAAAGAGGTCCAAAGAGAGTCACACCACGCGGGCGAGCCGAACGACTTCGACTACGCCTTCGTCACTTACCAACGAAAAGACTGAGGAGAACACCATGTCCGAAGGTGGATTTCACGTTCACGGCCCGCACGACCACGCGCTGGAGCACGCCGCTCAGCACGAGCCCGCCGGCATGGCCGGCCAGCTCGCAGTGATCACCGCGATTCTCGCAACGGTGGGCGCCATGTTTGCCTACATGGGCGGCGCCACGCAGGCCAACGCCGGCCTGTACAAGAACACCGCGGCCATCAAGAAGACCGAGGCCTCGAACCAGTGGAATTACTACCAGGCGAAGAGCGGCAAGCAGAACCTCAGCGAGCTGGCCGTCGAGCTGGCGCCCGAGGCGCGCAAATCGTTCTACCAGGACGAGGTCAAGCGCTACAAGACCGAGAAGGCCGAGGTGATGACTGAGGCGCAGAAGCTCGACAAGGAATCGACCGAGTGGGACAAGAAGAGCGATGAGCAGATGCACCAGCATCACCGCTGGGCCCAGGCAACCACCGCGCTTCAGATCGCCATTGCGATGGCGGCCATCGCCTTGCTGACCCGCAAGCGCTGGCTTGAGTACGCGGTGTTCGGCGTCAGCGCCGTGGGCATGGCGCTCGGCGCTGCCGCCTGGTTCCACTACTGAGATCGCTGAGATCGCTCAGGTCGGCAAGCACCGCCGTCAGGCGACCTCCAACGGTGCCACGGTTGCTGCTTCACCGGCCCGAATGGACCCATCGGGCCGCTGATAAGTGCCGATGAGGTAGCCGCTGGCGAGCGTGCGTTCCCGCAACGCATCGACCACCGCCGCACGGCCCGGCGCTTCGGCGAAGGCCTCGCCGGGGCCCAGCGCGAAGATCTGGAACACGTAGCGGTGCGTGCCGTGGCCAGGCGGCGGATCGGGCGGCAGCCAGGCTGCGCGCAGGTACGAATTGCGCCCAGCGTTCACATCCGCCGTTCCGTCGTGATCGGGGCTTTGCAGCGCCCCGCTCGCGAGCGCGCCGTCGGCCGCTTCAAGGTCGACCGCGATCGCGTGGACCAGGGGCTGCGGCGTCGGCGCGTCGGCGTCTTCCACGATCAGCACCACCGAAGCCGTGCCTAGCGGCACGCCGCTCCATTGCAGCGGCGGCGACATGCCCGAGCCATCGGCGGTGTATTCGGCCGGGATCGGTGCGTGGTCGGCAAACGCCAGGCTCGTCACCTTCAGCGTGCCGGTGCCGGCGTTGGGATCGATCTGGTTGAATGCGATCTTCTCCAGGCCGGCCCGCTGCTCGCGCAAGACGTGGCCGAGGACATCGGGCAGTTTCTCCAGCATGGTGTGACCTCGACGAGAGTCAGCCGGCATCGCCAGCGGTAGGCACGCCGCGCTGCACCGGGACGGCACTCAGCGCGATCCGCTCGCGGCGATTCGTGACATGGCGAGGCGTCGGCATGCTGCCCGCGTGGCGCGCCTTGTACAGCTGATAGCCCTTCTTCGCGAGACCGGAGGTGATGGCCAGCAGGATGAATTTGCGCAACATGGAAAGCTCCTTGGGGATGGACGATGCCCCCACGATAGCCAGCACGTGGCGACAGAGGAAGAAGCCGAGGGCGCACGCGCGAGTCGGCACAGGCCTACACGCTCCGCGGCGCGTCCGACGCCGCAATGAAAAAGCGCGCCGCCTACTGCGCCATGGCTTGAACTCCTACACACAAGGTCTTTGTGTTTCGCAACCATGAAGGCTTCAAATTTTCGTCACCGGAGTCACCCATGTCACACCTCTCGTCCGCCAGTCACTCGGCCCACGAACTCAGCGCGCGCCGCGCCATGCGAAGCGGCGGCCGCCACGAAGTCCTGCGCAGCGCCCTGCTGTCGACCGTCGACCTGCTGAACCAGCGTCGCGCCCATCAGATCGATGAAAGCTACATCGACAACTATGTGGCGCTGGGTTGGCTCGAATGGCACGGCGGCTCGCTGCGCCTCACCGCCATCGGCAGCAATGTCTGCGCGCAGATGAGCGACAGCCTGGCTCCGATGGAGGCGGCCAACTGAGCACCTCGCCCAGGCCCTGCGCCACCAAGAAAAACGGCCTGCTTTCGCAGGCCGTTTTCATGTCAACACTTAAGCCGAGTCAGATCAGGACTTGCCGTACTTGGCCTTGGCCGCAGCCACACAGCTGCTCTTGGCATCGCCAGCCAGTGCATCGCACTTCTCTGCGGCGACCTTGTAGTCGGCGTCACGCTTCTCGTCGACGGCATCCGACTTCGCATCGCCTACTTGCTTGACCATCTTGGCATCGGCCAGGGCCTTGTCCTTCGCGGCCTTGGCTTCCTTGACGCAGACGTCCTTGTTGTTGCCCCCCTGGTCATCGCACTTTTCCTTGGCGATGTCGTAGGTGGATTCGGCCTTGGCCTTCTGCACCTTGGTCTGGTCCTTGGCCTTGCCGGTGTAGCTGTACTCGAGCTCGGCCTTGGCGACCTTCTCCTTGCCCTTGGCTTCCTGGACGCACACGTCCTTGGCGTTGCCGGACAGCGAGTCGCACGCGGCCTTGTCGGCCTTGTACTCGGCGCTGATGCGCTCCTTGTTGGCCTTGTAATCGGCCTTTGCCATGGTGGCAGCCTGAGCCATGGGGAGTGCCAGCATGGCAGCAACGAAAAGCGAGGTCTTGAGGGTGATGGTCTTGTTCATGTGTTGTCCTTTGAGTCGTGAAGCCAATCAGTGGCTAGATGAAAAAAGGCAAGGCGTGCGCCCCACCCAGCGTGTTCATGTGCAAGCCTCCTTTCGAATTGGGTTGAAAGTCGGGCCGGTGTGTCATCGCTTGCCTGCTTCGTGTGGCGTGATGCGCCTGCACTTGCGGAGAACGTGGCACCAGCGTCAGTGCGTCGGCAGTATCCAAAGCACGAACCAACGCGCCCAGCGGACGGTGCCGCCACCGGCTGTAGTGCAACGCCTACGCGCTTGAGTTTTCAGCAGGGCAAAATGGAAGGCCGCTTGTAGGCTTCTTCTGACAACGCGTCGGGCGTCCCACAGATGGCGGCGGCACTGATTTGCAGCGACACTCCGCTGCACGTTCCAGTGCCGATCTGTAGTCGATCATTCACCGCAATGGCCTCGATCAAGAGGCAACTGGGCGACGCCGAAGCTTCGGGCTCTTGAGCCCAACGAAGGAAACGTTGTTCATGCAGCCGCTCAGGACCTACATCGTCGAAGACAGTCAGGTCATCCGGGAAAATCTCATCGCCACGCTCGAAGAGCTGGTGCCGATCGAGGTAGTGGGCACCGCCGAAGACGAAAGCAGCGCCGTGCAATGGCTGTCGCGGCCGGGTACCGATGTCGATCTCGTGATCGTCGACATCTTCCTCAAAGGCGGGTCAGGCCTGGGCGTGCTGAAGGTCGCGAGCAAGCTGCCGCAAAAGCACAACCTGGTCGTGCTGAGCAACTACGCCACGCCCGACATTCGCACGAAGTGCCTGGAGTTGGGCGCCGACAAGGTGTTCGACAAATCCAACGAGATCGATGCGCTGATCCAGTACTGCGGGCGCCTCGCGACCGGCGAAACCGGCCACGGCATGCTCAGCTGAGCACGCCGATGGCGCCCGGCAACCCTTACTGGATGAGGCCGTTCTTCAGCGCGTAGTAGGTGAGGTCGCTGTTGGATTCGAGCTTCATCTTTTCCATCACCCGCGTCCGGTACGTGCTGACCGTCTTCACGCTGAGCGACATGCTGTCGGCCATGTGGCTGATGGTTTCGCCCTTGGCCAAACGCAGGAAGACCTGGAGTTCGCGCTCGGAGAGCTGCTCGTGAAGCGGTTTGTCGCCGCCACCGCCCAGGCCATCGGCCAGCCGCTCGGCCACGCCGGCGGTGATGTACTTGCGGCCGCGGGCCACCGTGCGGATCGCCTTGACGATCTCTTCGGGGTCGCAGTCCTTGTTGAGGTAGCCACTCGCCCCCTGGCGCAACAGCGTGGTGGCGTAGTGCTCCTCCGGGAAGCCGCTCAGGATGAGCACCGGCAAGTCGGGCGCACGGGCCTTGATGCCGGCCAGCGCGTCAACGCCGCTCTGGTCGGGCATGGAGATGTCGAGAACAATGACGTCGACCTCCCCGCCGCGCACGATGTCAAGGGCATCGCGCCCATTGGAGGCCTCCGCCACAACCGTCAGATCGGGCTGGTCCGCAAAGAACTGCCGCAATCCTGCGCGAATCATGGCGTGATCATCAACGATGGCAATTCGAATCATGGTGTGCCTCAAACAATGCAATTCATCGCATGATCCCATGTTATCGGACCAATCCGGAGCATGAGCATTTTCCACCTAATCAAGCGAAACCCGATTGTCTTTCCACTTGCCTGTGCTGCGGTGGTCGCGATCGTGGTCATCAGCGAAGCGACCTACTGGCGCTCGGTCGCCACCCTCAGCAAACTGGCCGAGATCAGCGCCGCCCGCACAGACATCCAGATTTTGGCGCAAAGCATCGTCGATGCGGAGACCGGCCAGCGGGGGTATCTGCTGACGAACCGCCGGGAGTACCTCCAGCCCTACGACAAGGCGCTCAAGCGCATCACCGAGTCGTTCAGCTCCCTCGACCGGTACTACGGCAAGGACCCTCATTCTGCGGCGGTGCTGGCCAAGTTGCACACCCTGATCGACGCCAAACTGTCCGAGCTGTCCGAGACGATGCGCCTGCACGATGAAGGCAAGGACGACGCTGCAACCCAGCTGATGCTGAGCGACATCGGCAAGGAAAAGATGGAGGCCGTGCGCGATCTCACCGCCGAGCTGGTGGCCCAGGAAACCTCGAACGTCTCGGCGGGCCGGGACGACCTGAACCGCACGTTGCAGCTGAGCCGCGTGGGCGTGGTCCTGCTGAGCGTGCTGGGCTTGTTTGCCCTGTTCCTCTACCTGCGGCAGACCTCGGCGCTTGAGCGGCAGCGTGAAGAGCAGCAGCGGCTGGTGCAAGCCGAACGCGACCGGCTGGAGCTCGAGGTGAGCGAGCGCACCACCCAGCTCACCGAGTTGACCGATCACCTGCAGACCGCGCGCGAAGACGAACGCCACCGTCTGGCGCGCAACCTGCACGACGAGTTGGGCGCGCTGCTCACCTCGGCCAAGCTCGACGCGGCGCGCATTCGTTCGCGCCTGGTCGGAACGGCGCCCGAGGCGCTGGAGCGCCTGACCCACCTGGTCGGCACGCTCAACAGCAGCATCGCGCTCGGCCGGCGCATCATCGAAGACCTGCGTCCGTCGACGTTGAGCAACCTGGGCCTGGTGGCCACGCTCGAGATCCTGGCGCGCGAGTACGCGGCGACCTCGGGCGTGAAGGTGCATTGCGACTTCGAGCCGGTCAAGCTCGAAGCCAATGCCGAGCTGGTGATCTACCGCCTGGTGCAGGAGGCCCTCACCAACATCACCAAGTACGCGAGCGCCAAGCAGGTGTGGATTGGGCTCAAGCCGCACGACGGCAAGGTGAAGATCTCGGTTCGCGACGATGGCGTGGGCTTCGACGCCAGCTTGAAACCGCGCTCGGCCTACGGCCTGGTCGGCATGCGCTACCGCGTTGAAGCCGAAGGTGGCACGATGCACTTGCAGTCCAGGCCCGGCGAGGGCACGCTGATCGAAGTTTCCCTGCCGCAACCGACCCCCGAAGCCGCGTACGAGACGAGTCACAGCAAATAGCGCTCCGCCTGTCGGCGCCGTCCTACGCGGGCTCGCTCGCTCCCCCGACAGGGCCTTGGCTGTGTGACCTATCGCTACTGAAAAGAAGCGCAACGACACTTCATCCCATCGCAGCAGACAGTCTGCGAAACTCAGACAACTTCATCAAGGAGCCAGACATGCTGCATTACGCTGTTGTTTTCTTCATCATCGCCCTGATCGCCGCGCTGTTCGGCTTCGGTGGCATCGCCGCCGGCGCTGTCGGCATCGCCAAGATTCTCTTCATCGTGTTCGCCGTGCTGGCAGTTGCCAGCTTCTTGTTCGGCCTCATCCGCAGAGGCTGAAGCCACTCACCCACCGGAGCAACCACCATGAACCCCAACAAGTTAGTCGAACACAACGCACTCGCAGACCAAGCCGCACTGAAGGCCGACCAAGCCATCCGCGCCACGCAGCGAGTCGCTAACGAAACGCTGGACAGCCTGTCCGACTCGCTCGTGGATACCCACCAGCGTGTTGCTCCTGTCCTGAACCGGGTGAGCGAGCAGGCCAGCGCTTTGGCGCAGCGCAGCATGGAAGCCATGCGCGACCGTTCGCAGCAGATCCGCACCAAGGCCGTCCAGGCCACCGACGTCACCGCCGGCTACATCAAGAACGACCCGATCAAGGCCGTCCTGATCGCTGCCGCCACCGGCGCTGCGGTGATGGCGCTCTACAGCCTGTTCAGCCGCTCGCGCGACCGCGTCTGACTCCGTAACCTCTCGGCGAGATCATGATGCACCCGCTGCTTCACCTGATTGCAACGCAGCCGCATCTGCTCGCCGAACATGCGGTGGCTTATGCCGACCTGCTCGGCGAAGAACTCGGCTCGGCTTCGGCGCAATGGAAGCGCCGCGCCGCGCTGGGTGCCTTGGCGCTTTGCCTCCTCGGCGTGGGTGTCGTGCTCGGCGGTGTGGCGATCATGTTGTGGGCCGTCGTCCCGACGGAAAACATGCGCGCACCCTGGGCGCTGATCCTCGTACCGCTGGTGCCGCTCGCCGGTTCCATCGCGTGCATGGTGGCCGCCCGGGCCGATGCGAAGGCCAACCCGTTTGAAACCGTGCGCATGCAGGTGAAGGCCGATGTGGCCATGCTGCGTGAAGTGAGTTCACCATGAGCACCGACAACGACTCGCAGCCTACGGCGCTGGAGCGCCTGGCCATCTCGCGACAACGGCTGCGCGAGTCGATGCGCCCTGATCCCCAGAGCCCGGACCAGCAAGGTTCCGATGAACCGCCTGCTTGGCTGAACGCCCTCAAGGGCATTCCCGGCATCGCGGTGGTTGTCGAGGCGGTGCAGAGCTGGTGGAACCAGCACCCGATGCGCGTGGCCAGCCTGGTGGCGGCCGACGCGTCCAAGACTTTTCTACGCCCGATCATTCAGCGCAACCCGATCGCCTTGGTCGTGGGAGCGGTGGTGGTTGGCGGGCTGCTCGCCTGGATGCGCCCATGGCGCGGTTTGCTCAAGCCGGCCATCTTTGCCGGGCTGGTGCCGCATCTCGTCTCACGGCTGGTTGCCAACGTGCCGACGGAATCATGGATGTCGGCCTTCGCCACGTTCACCCGCCCGAACCCGCGCCACGCCTCTGAGCAAGCCGCCGCCCCAGAAGCAGCCGCTACGGCATCGCCGCAGCCAACCGCGGCTCAGCGGTCCGCCGAAGCCCAGCCGTCGCCGGAAAGACAGCCAGCCGCCGCATCAACGGTGCAACCGGCTGCGGCTCAGCGGCCCGATCAGCGCCCGGACACGTCCACCGTCACCAGTCCCGCGCATTGAACTGGTTGGCGCCAAACCGGCGCCAACGCCCTGGGCATCGACCGCCTCCGGTCAGAGCCAGTACTCCCAGATCCCCGACAGCACTTCCTTCAGCCGCATACTGAGCGCACGGCGTTCCCACTTTTCCAGCGTGACCACGTCGGATTCGGCCAGGTCTTTATCGAACATGGCCTGCACCTGCTTGCCGAACTCGGGGCCCAGCACCACGGCATTCAGCTCGTCGTTGTGGAGGAAGCTGCGCCAATCGAGGTTGGTGGACCCGACCGTCGCCCACACGCCGTCGATCAGTGCCGTCTTGGAATGCAGGATGGCGCTGCGCCGTTCGTAGATCTTCACGCCCGCCTTCAGCAGCCGCTCGTACTGGCGCCGCCCGGCGTGGAAGACCACCCACGAATCCGTCTCGCTGGGCAGGATCAGTTTCACGTCGACACCGCGTGCCGCCGCCGCCTCGAGGGCGGTCAGCAGTTGCGGGTCGGGAGCGAAATAGGCGTTCGTCAAATGCACCGTCGTCTCGGCATTGCCGATGGCCGAGAGCAGCGTCGCGTAGATCAGGCTGTAAGGCTCGTCGGGCGTGCTGCCGATGGCGCGCACCACCTGCTTGCCAACGCGCTCGGGCGGCGGGAAGTAGTTTTTTGCAGCGAGCGGCGGCCCCTTCTGCTTCTCCCAGGTGGAGATGAAGAGTTTCTGGAATTCGGCGACAACCGGGCCGCGCAGCTGCAGGTCGGTGTCGCGCCACGCCAGGCCGCCATCCTCGCGCTCCTTGGAGCCGCGGCTGAGCGAGCCGCTGGAATACACGCTGCTGATGTTGATGCCACCGAGAAAGGCAACGCGCCCGTCGACGACGAGCAGCTTGCGGTGATCGCGCTGGTTCAGCTCCCAGCCCTTCTTCGCGTGAATCGGGTTGACCGGGTTGAACTCGACGATCTTGATGCCGGCATCGCTGAGCCGCTTGAAGAAGGCCGATGGCGTGCGCAGCGTGCCGACGCTGTCGCGTATCAGGTTGACCTGCACGCCCTTGGCCTGCTTGTCGATCAGAATCTGCGCAAAGCGCTGGCCCACCTCGTCATCCTCGAGGATGTAGGTCTCCATGTTGATGTGGTCACGCGCCGCTTCGATCGCCGCGTACATCGCCCGGTAGGTGGCCGGCCCGTCCTGCAGCAGCGTGACTTCGTTGCCGACGGTCAAGGGGCTGCCGACGATGGCTTCTTCGAGCGCCAGATGGCGGTCGAAAATGCCGGTGTCCTGCTTGCTGCTCTTCAGCCGCTCGAGGATGGCCTTGCTCTGGTCCGCAGACAGCGGCCCGCGGGACCCCACCACTTGAACCGGCGCGCCCTTCGCCGGCACGACCAGGTCGGGCTGGATGACGGGCAGGCTGCTGCAGCCGAGCGTTGCGGCAACGAGAAGGGCCGAGGCGAGACTGATGGCAGAACGTGGATGGGCCGGTGACATACGTCAGGGCTGCGCGCTGACGCGCCACACCACATTGCCAACGTCGTCGGCCACCAGCAAAGCGCCCTGCTTGTCGAGCGCCACGCCAACGGGCCGCCCGCGGGCCTTGCCATCTTCAGAGAGAAATCCCGTCAATACATCCACGGGCGCACCCGCGGGCTTGCCGTTGTCGAAGGGCACGTAGATCACCTTGTAGCCGCTGTGGGGCTTGCGGTTCCACGAGCCGTGCTGGCCGATGAACATGCCATGCGTGAACGGCGCGGGCAGGCTGGCTCCGGCCGATGTGGTGAGGCCGAGCGATGCGGTGTGCGGACCCAGCGCGTAATCGGGCGGGATGGCTCTGGCCACCAGCTCCGGGTTCTGCGGCTTCACGCGCTCGTCGACGTGCTGGCCGTAATAGCTGTAGGGCCAGCCGTAGAAGGCGCCGTCTTTCACCGAGGTCATGTAGTCGGGCACGAGGTCGCTGCCGATCTCGTCGCGCTCGTTCACCACCGTCCAAAGCGCGCCGGTGACCGGCTCCCAGGCCATGCCGTTCGGGTTTCGCAGGCCCGACGCGAAGATGCGGTGGGCGCCGGTTCGCGTGTCCACTTCCCAGATGGCAGCACGCCCCTCTTCTGCCGGCATGCCGCGTTCGCCGACGTTGCTGTTGGAGCCGGTGGTCACGTAGAGCTTGCTGCCATCGGTGTTGGCAATCAGGTTCTTGGTCCAGTGGTGGTTGATCGGCCCCCCGGGCAGTTCGACGAGCACCGAGCCGGCCGCCGTGATGCGCGTATCGCCGACGTTGAAGGGAAACTTCATCACCGCATCGGTGTCGGCCACGTAAAGCGTGTTGCCGACCAGCGCCATGCCGAAAGGCGAGTTCAGGCCGGACAGCAACACGCTGCGCTCATCGGCCACGCCATCGTTGTTCGTGTCGCGCAACAGCGTGATGCGGTTGGCCGACGGGACCGCGGCGCCGGCGCGCTTCATGACCTTGCCCATCACCCAGCCCTTGATGCCCTTGCCATCTTCTGGCTTGGGCGGCGCATTGGTCTCGGCCACCAGCACGTCGCCATTGGGCAAGGTGTAGAGCCAGCGCGGGTGGTCGAGATCACGTGCGAACGCCGCCACGCGCGTGCCCGGCGCAGGCTGCGGCGAGGTGCCGGCAGGCCAGGCATCGGCCGGCGCGATGTTGAGCGTCGGGATGAGGGACTTGTGAGGTTCAGGCAGCGTGGGCCGCGGCCCGATTCCCGCGTTGAGCGGCACGGTGGCCGTGTCGCCGCAGCCACCGAGTGCAATTGCTGTCGCGCTCAACAGCACGGCCCATGCTGCCATGCGCATCGTCAGATCCGTCCCATCAACACGAGGATTAGCACGACCACGACGACGAGACCCAGGCCACCGCTGGGCCCATAACCCCAGCTGCGGCTGTGCGGCCAACTCGGAATGGCGCCGATCAGCAGAAGGATGAGAACGATCAACAGAATTGTTCCGAGGCCCATGGGATGTCTCCTTGATGGTTATAGGTAAGAGGTAAGCTGAGCTGACTCAGTCGAGCCGCATGGTCCCCGCGGTCGCCCTCGCATGCCATCAGCGCTCAACGGTTTGCGCTGTGGGCCGGCGCCTACACGACCCGTTGCTTCCACGTTGTCTCAAGCGTGGTCTTAAGCGCCGTGGCCTCAACCATGCCCTTAAAGCAGTGCGGTATGTCTTTTGCCGTAGGGCATGTCCCACAGGGAATGCAGCGGGTGTCCGATGTACTGCGGCACGCCAACCGGCGAGCATCGGTTTTCCCTGCAGCGCGGCACAGACATCACGCTCTCCACCGCAGACCCACGGCCTCACCGGTGAGCGCGCGCGGCGCCGCAGGCATCGTCAACGCCTTCAGCCGGAGCTCCACCATGAACCGCAAAACCGCCGCAAACCCGTTCTGGAGCACCGCATCGTTTGGCGACACCGCGGACACCTCGCCGATGGAGCTTTCGGCTCTCGGTGAACATCTCGATCTCTGCAAGGAGTCTCAAGGCCGCTGGTTCGCAGTTCAATGCGCAGCAGAAAGAGTCAACGGCTTTCTCGCGGCACGCGTCGTGACGACGCTGGTGGTGGCGGCTCTCGTGATCGGTGTGACCTCTTTGGTGTTGTAGGTGATGGCACAAGCCGCGCTGGCACGTCTGGTGCCCGAGGCGAGCGGTGCATTGCTGCGCATACTCGACGGCACACGCGGGCCCGCGCAAGCGCCGGTTCGCTCGGAGATCTTCGGCCCGGAACGCTTTGCACAGCACGGCCGCAGCCTCGGTGAGACCCACCGTGCCGAACGCGGCGGCTGGCGTTCGGCCACCTTCTTCCCGCGCTTGCGAAACAACATCCGCGCGCTTCGCGAAGCCCATCTGTACATCGGCCAGCAGGCGAGCAGCGGCTACGACATCAGCCCTGCGGCCGAATGGCTGCTCGACAACTTCCACCTGATCGAGGCGCAGCTCAAGGAGATCCACGAAGGCCTGCCGCGCAGCTACTTCCGCACGCTGCCGTTGCTGCGTGACGAACCGCTGGCCGGCCTGCCGCGCGTCTACGGCGTCGCCTGGGCGTTCGTCGCCCACACCGACGGCGCGTTCGACGAAGAACTGGCGCAGCGTTTCCTCGGCGCGTACCAGGAGACACGCGAACTCAACCTCGCCGAGATGTGGGCGCTGCCCACCACCTTGCGCGTGGTGCTCATCGAGAGCCTGCGCCGGCTCGCTGAGCGCGTGGCAGCGAACAAGGCGGCACGCGAGCTGGCCAACCTGTGCAGCGACCGCATCGACAGCTTCAGCACCGAGTCGCTCGACGAATTGCTGGCCCTGCTCGAGCAGCGCGGGGTCGGCCCGGCCTTCCTCGGCCAAATGGCGCTGCGGCTGCAAGACAGCCGCACCACGCCCGAATCCGATGACCGGGCGCGCTACCTCAGCTGGCTGCAGGCCAAGCTGCCCGACGTGGCGACACTGCGCGCGCAGCAGGCCGCCGACCAGGCCGCAGACAACCTGAGCGTCAGCAACGCGGTCACTTCGTTGCGCACCATTGGCGACGCCGACTGGCCCGACATCGTGGCCCACACCAGCCCGCTGATGCGCCTGATGCTGACCTCGGCGGTGTTCGCTTCGGAGGACGCCTCCACGCGCGACCAGACGCTGCATGGCATCGAGCTGCTCGCGCGCCGCTGCAGCCGCAGCGAGGTGGCGGTCGCGCAGTCGCTGCTCGACCTGATGCACGGTGCCGAAGCCGATGAGCCAGCCGCCGCGGTCGCCAGCCATTGGCTGGAAGGCCCGGGCCGCCCCGCCTTGTTGAATGCACTTGACCTGCACGAGGCGGCCACCAGCAAGTGCCTCGGCACGGCACGCCGCTTCGCGCTGCCGCTCTACCTCGGCTCACTGCTGATCGCACTCGGCGTCGTGGCGTGGCTGATGTTGAGCCACGCGCCAACGCTCAGCTCCCAACTGCCGCTTTGGCTGAGCCTGCTGGGAGCCGCCTTGATGGTGTTCCCTGCGTCGGAGGCGGTGGTCGCGGTGATCAACCGGCTGATCAGCGAATCGGTGCGGCCCGGCCACCTGCCACGCCTGTCGCTGAGCGAGGGCATTCCGGTCGAGCACCGCGTGATGGTGGTGATCCCGACCATGCTGACGAGCGACGCGGCCATCCGCGAAATGTCGCACCGCCTGCTGCTGCATTACCTCGCCAACCCGGAGCGCCATGCCCAGTTCGCCTTGCTGAGCGACTGGGCCGATGCCGACGCACCGCGTGTCTCGCTCGATGACGCCTTGCTCGCAACGGCCGTCGCACAGATCCGCGCACTCAACACCCGCTACCCGGCCGGCCCGGGCGAAACGCCACGCTTCATCCTGCTGCACCGCGAGCGCCGCTTCAGCGACACCGAGCAACGCTGGATCGGCTGGGAGCGCAAGCGCGGCAAGATCGAGCAACTGGTGGCCGTGCTGGCCACCGGCAAGACGGGTTTGTTTCTCGACCTCGGCCTCGAGTCGCAGATCGCCGAGCACACGCCCTACATCGTCACGCTCGACAGCGACACGCAGCTGCCGCCCGGCCGATTGCGCGAGCTGGTGGGCGTGGCCGCCCACCCGCACAACCGGCCGCTGGTCGACGCCGAGGCGCGCCGCGTCGTCAGCGGCTACGGCATCCTGCAGCCGCGCATCGCAACGCCCTTGCCGGCTCCGCGCGACTTCACGCTCTTTCACTGGCTGTTCGCCGGCCAGCCCGGCATCGACCCCTACAGCACGCCGAGCTCCGAGGTCTACCAAGACGTCTTCGGCGAAGGCACCTACACCGGCAAGGGCCTGCTCGACGTGCAGGCCATGCATGCGGTACTCGATGCACGCCTGCCCGAAGGCCTGGTGCTGAGCCACGACCTGCTCGAAGGCTCGATGGCGCGCTGCGCCGCCGTCACCGACATCACGCTGATCGAAGACGCACCTTTCCATGCCGACGTGGCCGCCTCGCGCGTTCACCGCTGGATGCGCGGCGACTGGCAGTTGCTGCCGGTCTTCCTGCAGCCGCGGCAGTACCCGCTGAGCGCGATCAACCGCTGGAAGATTTTCGACAACCTGCGCCGCTCGCTGGTGGCGCCCGCGTCGCTGGCCTTGCTGGTGTTGACGCTGTGCAGCAGCGTGATGTCGCCCTGGGGCGCGCTGGTACTCGTGCTGGCGGCGTTCACGGCCGGGCCGCTGATGGGCGCCGTCGCCGGTTTCTCTCCAAGCCGAGACGACGTGGCCAAGCGCCACTTCTACTGGCAGGCGGTGGGCGATTTTTCGAGAACGGTGTTGTCCGGGTTGTGGCACCTGGCGCAGCTGCTGCAGCACACGTTGATGGCGGCCGACGCCATCGGCCGCTCGCTCTACCGCATGGCCGTGAGCCGGCGCAACCTGCTGCAGTGGACGACCGCCGCAAGTGCGCAGGCCATGGCCAAGGTAGATCTTGCTGCGCTGGTCCGCGCGCACTGGGCGACTCCGATCACAGCGCTGGTGCTGCTCGCCGCCATGCTGGGTGCGGGCACGCCCTACCCCGCACTGACGATCACGCTGTGCCTGCTGTGGGCGGCTTCGCCGGTGTGGATCAGCTGGGTCAGCCGGCCCCATCCGCCGCGTGAAGACGCCGGCCTGTCGACTGACGAGCAGGCCCGCCTCGAAGGCATTGCGCGCGACACCTGGCGTCTGTTCGAGCGCTGCGTGAATGCCGACGAACGCCACCTGCCGCCCGACAACCTGCAGACGCTGCCGAGCGACATGGTGGCGCACCGCACCTCGCCGACCAACATCGGCCTCTACCTGCTGAGCACAGCCTGTGCACGCGCCTTCGGCTGGATCGGCACGCAAGACCTGCTGACGCGACTGGAAGCCACGCACGGCACGCTGCGCACGCTGCAGCGCCACCGAGGCCACTTCCTCAACTGGTACGACACGCAGACCGGCGCAGCGCTGTTGCCGATGTACGTGTCGACGGTGGACAGCGGCAACCTGAGCGGCCACCTGTTGGCCGTGGCCCAGGCCTGCCTGGAGCTGGCAGACGCGCCGCACGACACGGCTTCGGCCGAACGCGCGTTGAGCGCCTCGCGGCAGCGGCTCGCACCGCTGCTGGCCAAGGTGCCCGAGCTGTTCTCGTCTCCGCCTGCCGGCGCGGCGCTGTCGCGCCTGCTGGCCCTGCCCGACCCGCTGGCCGAAGCGCAACGCGAGGGTGGCGATTTCGAGCTGCTGCTGCGCCAGGCGTCGGACGAACTCGTGTCGCTGCTGCCTGAAACCGCGGCCACGCCGTCCGCGCTGCCCTCGCCCAACTGGCGCGACGAACTCGCGTGGCGGCTGGCCGATCACCTGGCAACGCTGCGCTCGGCGTTGTGGGACTTGCAAGCCGCGGCGACGCCGGAGCACACCGTGCATCGCCTGCAGGCCATCGCATCAGCTTTCGAAGAGCTGGCCTGGAGCGCGGACTACAGCTTCCTGTACCACCGCAAGCGCCATCTCTTCCACATCGGCTACCGCGTCGCCGAGCAGGAGCTCGACGCCGGCTTCTACGACCTCCTGGCTTCCGAGTCGCGCCTGACCAGCCTGCTGGCCATTGCCAAGGGCGACGTGCCGGTGCGGCACTGGGCCTCGCTCGGCCGGCCGTTCTATGCCGTTGGTACCGAAGCCGGCCTGCGCTCGTGGTCGGGCTCGATGTTCGAGTACCTGATGCCCACGCTGGTACTGCACGAGCCGCACGGCAGTGTGCTGCGCAACGCCGGCCACGCATCCATCCGCGAGCAGATCTCGTTTGCCAGGGCCCACGCCGTGCCCTGGGGCATCTCGGAGTCGGCCTACGCCGGACGCGACCACACGCTCGCCTACCAGTATTCGCCGCAGGGCGTGCCCCGGCTCGCCTTGCGCCGCACGCCGCCCGACGAGCTAGTGATCGCGCCCTACGCCACCGCGTTGGCGGCACAGATCGCACCGCACAGCGCTGCGGCCAACTTCGCCGTCATGCAATCGATGGCGGCGCGTGCACGCTACGGCTTCATCGAAGCGCTCGACTTCACGCCGGCCCGCTTGGCGAGCGGCGAAGCGTACGCGCCGGTCAGCACCTTCATGGCCCACCACCAGGGCATGAGCATCGTCTCGCTGGCCAACGTGCTGTTGAAGGGCCAGGCGCAGTGCTGGGGCATGGCCAATCCGCACGTCGAGGCCGTGGCTTCGCTGCTGCACGAGCGGGCGCCGCGCGAGGTGTCGATGCTCTATGCGCCGCCTGCCGGCCCGCCACCGCAAGCCATGCAGCGCCGCGGGCCGGCGCTGCTGCGCGACATCGATCCGGGCGTGTCGGCCACCGAGCCGACGCATGTGCTGTCGAACGGCCGCTACAGCGTCACGCTGCGATCCAACGGTGCCGGCTGGAGCCGCCGCGGCGCCACCGGCATCACGCGCTCGCGCGACGATGCGTTGCGCGATGCTCAAGGCAGCTTCTTCTACGTGCGCTGGGACCGCGGCGGCGAGCGAGGCAGCGCCGTGCAGCAGCCGGTGTCGATCACCCAGCACCCGGCGCCCGATGCGGCCGCCACGTACAGGAGCATCTTCCACGCCGACCGGGTGTGCTTCGACGCGGCCTGGCCAGGTCTGCAGGCGCACACCACGGTGTGGGTCAGCCCGGAAGACGACATCGAATTCCGCCAGATCGAGCTGCGCAACCTCAGCGACGAATCGATCGAGATCGAGCTGATCTCGGCCTTCGAGGTAACGCTCGCAGACCCACGCGCCGACGAGGCCCACCCGGCCTTCTCGAACCTCTTCATCCGCGCGGAATGGCTGGCCGCGCAGCAAGCGTTGCTGTTCGAGCGCAAGCCGCGCCTGGCCACCGAGCAAGGTCTGCAGGCGGCGCATTTTCTTGCGGAGACCGACCCGCAGGTCACCGGCATTCGCGTGCAGACGGACCGCCTGCGCTGGTGGGGCCGCAACCAGGGCGCGACACGGCCGATGGCTTCGTTCGACGAACCACCCGCCCCGTCGGCCGACGGCAGCGCGACGCTCGACACCGGGCTCGACCCCATCTGCGCGATGTCGGTGACGCTGCGCATCGCCGGCAACGCCAAGGCGCAGCTGACCTTTGCGACCACCGCCTCCGACTCCGGCGCCACGCTGCGCGCGGTGATCGACAAGTACCGCCAGGCGAGCCACATCCACCGCGCCTCGTTGATGTCGGCCACCTTGACGGGCATTCGCCTGCGCACGCTGGCACTCAGCGCAGAGAACTTCGCGGCGACGCAGACGCTGACCACCGCGCTGGTGCAGTGCCTCACGCGGCCGCAAACCGGCTCGCCGCGGCCCGAGGGCGCAGCGCCCGAGGTGTGTGATCGGCGTCTGCTGTGGCGCTTCGGCATCTCGGGCGACAAGCCGATCGTGCTGGTCTCGGCCGGCGTGGCGCAATCGCTCGGCTTGCTGCGCTCGCTGTCGCAGGCGCTGCGGGTGTGGTCGTGGGGCAGCATCGGCTGCGACCTGGTCGTCATCAATTCGGAGCCGGCCTCGTACCTGATGGCGCTGCAGCGCGAGATCGCCGCGCTGCGCGAGCGCTACCTGGCCGAGAGCGGCGGGCAATCGGGCCCGTCCAGTGCAGGCTTCCACCTGCTGCGCGCCGATGAGGTATCGGCCGAAGAGCTGAGCACCCTGCGTTGCCTCGCCCGCATTCGCCTTCGCGCCGACGGCCGGCCGCTGGTGCACCACGTGCAGGAATGGAGCACGCTGCACGAGCAGGCCTTCGAGGAACGGCACGCCACCTCGACCACCACCGTGCCGATGGCGCCCGCGCTCTCGGCGCCCGTTCCAGCGGCCACGGGCGAGTTCTCGCCGGCGTCGGGCGAGTTCCGTTTCGACACCGGCGGCCATGTGCGGCCACCACGGCCGTGGATCAACGTGCTGTCGAACCCGCGTTTCGGTGGGCAGATTTCGGAAGCGGGCGGGGGCTACACCTGGGCCGTGAACAGCCGCCTGAACCAGCTCACCGCGTGGTCGAACGACCCGGTGGCCGACCCGCCGTCCGAGTGGTTCCTGCTGCAGGACCGCAAGACGCTGGAGGTGTGGAGCGTGACGCCTTCGGCCTGGGGCGATACGCGCGCAAGCTACCGCATCTCGCACGGCCAGGGCTACAGCGTCATACGCCATCGCCACGGCGACGTGGAAGTCACCGCGTCGTGGTGCGTCGACACGCAGACTTCGGTCAAGCAGGTGCGTCTGCATCTCGTCAACCGGGGGCACCGCACGCTGCAGCTGCGCGCCGTCGGCATCGCCGAATGGATGATGGGCGCCAACCGCGCCGACCGCAGCACCGTGCACACCGCGCTCTACCGCCAGCGCCTGCCCGACCGGAAGCTCACTGCGCTGCTCAGCACGCAGTGCGACCGCGCGGCGGGCTATGGCGACGGCACGGCGTTTCTCGGCCTGGCCGGCGCCGCCGACGAAGCCGAAGACTGGACCTGCGACCGCCGCGAGTGCTTCGACGCACGCGGCCGGCTGGTGCTGCCCGATCACTTCGGCAAACAGCAGGGCGCGGGGCTGGACCCCTGCGCTGCGCTGTCGACCCGCATCACGCTGGAGGCCGGCGAGTCGGTGGAGCGCGTGTTCCTGCTGGGTTATGCCGACACGCCCGACGCCGCACGGCAACTCGCGGCGCTGGCGGCCACCACGCCCGCGGTGAAACGCATCGAGCAAGCGCGCGAGCGCTGGGACGAGCTGCTCGATGCCACCACGGTGGAGACACCCGACCCCTTGTTCGACGCGATGGTGAACCGCTGGCTGCTGTACCAGACGGTCACCTGCCGCATGTGGGCCAAGGCCGGCTTCTACCAGGCCGGCGGTGCCACGGGTTTCCGCGATCAGCTGCAAGACGCGATGGCGCTCGCCTGGGCCGCGCCTCAGATGCTGCGCGAGCAGATCGTGCTCGGCGCGTCGCGGCAGTTCGCTGAAGGCGACGTGCAGCACTGGTGGCATGCGCCCACCGGCGCTGGTGTGCGCACGCATTTCTCCGACGACCTTCTGTGGCTGGCGCACGCCTGCGTGCACTACCTGCGCGCGACAGACGACACCACACTGCTCGACGAGCGTGTGCCCTTCCTCGAAGGCGCCGGCATTCCCGAAGGGGCCGAAGACGCGTACTACACGCCCAGCGTCAGCGTGCGCGACGCGACCGTCTACGAGCACGCCGCGCGTGCCATCGACCGCAGCCTGCGCGTGGGCGCCCACGGCCTGCCGCTGATGGGCACCGGCGACTGGAACGACGGCATGAACCGCGTCGGCCACGAAGGCCGTGGCGAATCGGTGTGGCTGGGCTGGTTCTTGTGCCAGCTGGCAGCCGACTTCGCACCGATCGCACGGGCCCGTGGCGACGAGCCGCGTGCCTCGCGCTGGGAAGATGCCGCCGCCGGTTGGCGCGCAGCACTCAACGGCAGCGCATGGGACGGCCAATGGTTCAAGCGCGCCTTCTTCGATGGTGGGGAACCGCTTGGCTCGCACGTCAACCCCGAGGGTCGCATCGACCTGATCGCGCAAGCGTGGAGCGTGCTGTCGAAGAGCACACCGATCGCGATGCAGCGCATGGCGATGAGCGCCGTCGAAGAGCACCTGGTGGACCACGACGCTGGCCTGATCAAGCTGCTCGACCCGCCGCTCGCGCATGCCGAGCCGAGCGCGGGCTACATCCAGGCTTACCCGCCAGGCGTGCGTGAGAACGGTGGCCAGTACTCGCACGCCGGCGTGTGGGCGCTGATGGCGCAGGCCGAGCTGGCTTCTTCGCCCAACGCCCAGATCAGCCCGCGCGAGGCGGGCGATTTGGCGTACCGCTACTTCACCTACCTGAGCCCGGCGCACCGCAGCAAGCACCCGACGCGCGGCCCGGCTTACGCCATCGAACCGTATGTGATGGCGGGTGACGTGTACACGCAGGCGCCCTACGTCGGCCGCGGCGGCTGGAGCTGGTACACCGGGGCGGCGGCGTGGCTGCACCGGGCAGCGATCGGCTCCATCCTCGGGCTGCGCCAGGGCGCGCACGAACTGAGCTTCTCGCCTTGCCTGCCGTCACACTGGCCGCAGGCCGAGCTCACGCTGCGGCGCGATGGGCGCACGATGCGCTTCATCCTGATCCGTGCCACTGCGCGGGCAGCACTCGAAGCCACTGCCTCTCTGCAAGCACGGCTGCTGCAACCCGGCGAAGCGCTCGCATGGCGCGAACTTGCGGGCGACACCTGCTTCGTCGTGCCGCTGATCGGCGAACCCGCCGCAGCCCCGACCCCGCAGGCGGCGTTGCACACCTGAAGCTCACAGCAGGCTGCGGTGCCGTCCTACACGTTCAGGGGCCAGGCGCCGATGGCCCGCGAGGTGAGGGATTCATAAAGTCTCGGTATCGAATACCAGACGCCTTTCAAGCGGTCCTGAGCCACTCACAGCCAAGGAAATCCAATCATGGGCAACCAAGAAGAAAGCAACGTGAAACAGATGTCGATCGCCGGCCATGCGCCGATGCAACTCGATGAAGCTGCCCTCGACGCAGCCAAGCACAGCCTCGACAACGCAGCACTCACGCCGAGCTACGGCCCATGGCGCGCAGACATCGTGAAGCTGCTGAACGATTCGCTTGCGACCGAGCTGGTGTGCGTGCTGCGCTACAAGCGCCATCACTTCACCGCGGTGGGTCTGTCGTCGCCGAAGATCGCCGACGAATTTCTGGTGCATGCCAACGAAGAAGCGGCACACGCCGATCGGCTGGCCAAGCGCATCGTGCAGCTGGGCGGCAAGCCCGACTTCACACCCGACACGCTGACCCAGCGCAGCCATGCCGACTACGACGAGTCGGAAGACCTGACGGCCATGATCAAGGCCAACCTGATCGCCGAGCGTGTGGCCATCGAGGCCTACAGCCAGATCATCGCGATGATCGGCGACAAGGACAGCACGACCCGCCGCTTGCTCGAAGACATCCTCAGCCAGGAGCAGGAGCACGCCGAAGAACTTTCGGACTGGCTGGGCTGAAGCGACAACGATTCTTGAGCCCATCGGGTGGTGGGCAGCACGGAACCACCCGCACGTACAACAACTTCGCAACCCGATAGGAGCACACCATGATCATCCGCAACACACTCATCGCCGCCGTGACGGCCGCCGCCCTGCTCGCCACCACCGGCTGCGCCGTGACGCGCAAGCAGGAAACCGTGGGCGCCTATGTCGATGACGCCGCGATCACCACCGCCGTGAAGGCGCGCTACGTCGACAACAAGCAAGTCGATGCCAGCAGCATCCGCGTCGAAACGCTGAACGGCACCGTGATGCTGTCGGGCTTTGCCAAGAACGGCACCGAAAAGACCACGGCCGAAGAACTGGCCTGGAAGGTCAACGGCGTGAAGGCGGTGAAGAACGAGATCGCTGTCCGCCAGTAACTGGCGATTCGGCGAAGCTAAAGGGAAAGGAGCGGCGACCATGCACTGGGATCGCATTCAAAGTCGGTGGAGGCAGATTGCCTCCCACGTCAGGGATAAGTGGGATCTTCTGACGACCGATGACTGCCACAGCGTGAACGGCCACCGCGAACGGCTCGCCAGCAAAATCCAGGAACGCTACGGCGTGACCCGGGAAGAAGCTGAACGACAGGTCGTCGAATGGCAACGCTCGGCAAGCGAGTCCTGGTTCAAGAAAGACAAGCACCACGCTTGAGCCGCGCCTTACCATCCAGACCCCGGGTTCGCATGCGAACGCCGGGGTTTTTTACGACCGCTTCATGACCGCACCAGACGACGACAACAGCAGCAGCACCGAAGAACCCGGCATCCCGCCGGTACTGGAGGACCCTTTACCGCCCAGGGAGCGTGCCAGCGCAGCCACCAACCTCATGGCCACGATGGCGATCATCGCCATGCTGTGGTGGGGGCAGCGTTTCCTGATTCCGCTGACCGCGGGCTTGATGCTGGTGATGCTGGTAACGCCCTTGTCGGTGTGGCTCGAACACAAGCTGCACAGCCGAGCGGCCGCCACGGTACTGACCCTCACGCTGGTGATGGGCACGCTGGTGGCCGGCGCCGCGGCCTTTGGCGGTCAGCTGATCCGCGTGGCCGAGCGAACGCCCGAGATGATCAGCATGGCGGCACAGCAGCTGGCCGACCGCGACCCCGCCACCGATTCGGTGCTGATGCGTGCACGCGATGCGTTGCAGGAACTCGACCGAGCCGCCGACCGCGTGATGGCTGCCAAGCCGCCCACGACACGGCGCCGGGCAGCGCCGGTCGCTGCGGCCGCATCGAGCGCGGCCCCCAACAACAACATCACCGCCGGTGCAACAGTAGCGCTGCGCGAAACGGCGGTCACAGGCTCGAGCGCGCTCATCGCCTTTGCGAGCAACCTCAGCATCATCTTCTTCATCGCATTCTTCGTGCTGCTCGGGGGCCGTCAGCTGAGCGAGCGCTTCCTGGGCTTGTGGGGCCATCACCCCGAAGTTCACGCACGCGCGCAAAGCGCATTGCTCGAAAGCGCTCGGCAGATCCGCATCTACGCCGGCGTGCTGTTGATCACCAACACGCTGATCGGCGCCTCGGTGTGTGTGGTGTTCTCGCTCGCCGGACTGCCCGACGCAGTGGGCTGGGGCGTGACCGCCGCCGTGTTGCACGTGGTGCCCTACCTCGGCATGGCATTGCTCACCGGGCTCGGTGCAGGCGAAACCTTCCTGGCCCACGGCACACTCGGCGCAGCACTGGCCATGGCCGCGTTCCTCGTCACCATGTCCACCGTCATCGGCACCATGGTGGCCGCCTGGCTGCAAGGCCGCGCCGCCAAGATGAACGCCGCGGCTGTCTTCATCGGCCTCGTCTTCTGGGGCGCACTGTGGGGCGTCTGGGGCCTCTTCCTCGGGCCTGCGCTGGTGGTGCTGCTCAAGGTGGTCGCCGAACACACCCGATCCGGCGTTCGCCTCGCAAAACTAATGCAAGGCTAAATAAGCAGAAGAGTTCGGCGCAAGCCCGTACGAGCAAGGCGAAGTACACATCAAGCAACGCCCGCGGAACCGGCTCTGCCGGGCCGCAAGGCGGGCCTTGCAGGCCGCGCTGGGCCGTGGGCCCAGCCCTTCGCCAGGCACATCTTGTCCGCCGGACAAGATGTGTCCGGGCTCAGCCCCCGGGGGCAGGAGCGTCAGCGACTGGGATGCTCAATCATCCAAACCAAGCTCTTGGATTTTCCGCGTGATGGTGTTGCGCCCGATGCCCAGCTTCTGCGCGGCCTCGATGCGACGCCCGCGGGTGATCTCGAGCGCGGTGTGGATCAGCTGCGCTTCGAACTTGCGGGTGAGCGTGTCCCACACCTCCGGAATGCCGGCCTGCAGCATGCTGCGCGACTCGCGCTCGAGGTCGAGCAGCCAGTTGGGATTGGCGGCAACCGCTTCGACGGCGGGCTGCGCCATCACAGGCGCCGCCGGTGCTGCTGCCCACGCCACCGGAGCCGCTGCTGCAGCCACGGGGACAGGCTCCGCAGCGTCCATCGCCACTGCGACCGGCGCAGCCACGCTGCGTGAGGGCGGCGCATCACCGAGCAATTCGGGTGGCAGGTCTTTGGGTTCGATCACCTGCGCCGGCGCCATCACGGTCAACCAGTGGCAGATGTTTTCGAGCTGGCGCACATTGCCTGGGAAGTCGAACTGCATCAGCCGCGCCAAGGCGGCCTCGGTGATGCGCTTGGCTTCGACGCCGAGTTCCTTGGCGCTCTTCTGCAGGAAGAAGCGGGCCAACGACGGCACGTCTTCACGCCGCTCACGCAGCGCCGGCAAGCGAAGCCGAATCACGTTGAGGCGGTGGAACAAGTCTTCGCGGAAAGCGCCGAGCTTGACGCGCTCTTCGAGATTCTGGTGGGTGGCAGCGATGACCCGCACGTTGCTGCGCAGCGGGTTGTGGCCGCCGACGCGGTAGAACTGGCCGTCGCTCAGCACACGCAGCAGGCGCGTCTGCAGATCGAAAGGCATGTCGCCGATTTCGTCGAGGAACAGGGTGCCGCCATCGGCCTGCTCGAAGCGCCCGCGGCGCGTGGTCTGTGCGCCCGTGAAAGCACCACGCTCATGGCCGAAGAGTTCGGACTCGAGCAGGTCTTTCGGAATGGCCGCCGTGTTGATCGCGACGAACGGACCCGCCGCACGCGGGCTGTGCTTGTGCAGCGCGTGCGCCACGAGCTCTTTGCCCGACCCTGACTCGCCGGTGATCAGCACGGTGACGATGCTCTGGCTCAGGCGGCCGATGGCGCGAAACACGTCCTGCATGGCCGGCGCTTGGCCGAGCATTTCGGGCATCTGCGCGATGCGCTCGTCACGCACTTCTTCGCGCATGCTCTCGTCCACCGCGCGACGAATGAGTTCAACGGCCTTGGGCACGTCGAAGGGCTTGGGCAGGTATTCGAAGGCACCGCCTTGGAAGGCGCTGACGGCGCTGTCGAGGTCGGAATAGGCCGTCATGATGATGACGGGGAGCCCGGGCTGGCGCTCCTTGACCTTGGTCAGCAGCTCGATGCCGGAGCCGCCCGGCATGCGGATGTCGGACACGAGCACCTGAGGCACATCGTCTTCGAGTGCAGCGAGTACGTCGCGTGCGTTGGTAAAGCTGCGGACCGCGAGGTCCTCACGCGCCAGGGCCTTCTCCAACACGAATCGGATGGATTGGTCGTCGTCAACGATCCAGATGGGTTTCATGCCCTGCCTGTGGTTGGGCCGCTGGACCCTTGCTTTTGGCTCAGGGCAGCGGTATCACGATCTTGAAAATGGTCTGGCCCGGTTCACTCACGCATTCGATCACGCCCTGGTGTTGCTGCACGAACGTCTGCGCCAATGTGAGCCCCAAGCCCGACCCGCCATYGCGCCCGGATACCAACGGGTAAAAGATGCGATCTCGAATCGACTCCGGGATACCCGGGCCGTTGTCTTCAATATGCAATTCCAGTGCCAGTCGATAGCGCTGCTTGCCCAGGGTCACCTGCCGTGCAATGCGGGTGCGCAAGGTGATGCTGGCGTCGCCTTTCTGGATGCGCTCGGCCAGCGCCTGCGCCGCGTTGTGCGCGATGTTGAGCACGGCCTGGATCAGCTGCTCCCGGTCACCGCGAAAGTCAGGGATCGAGATGTCGTAGTCGCGCTGCACAGTCAGACCGCGCGGGAACTCCGCCAGGATCAACGAGCGGACGCGCTCGCACACCTCGTGGATGTTCACGTCGCTCACCACATGGGGCTTGCGGTGCGGTGCCAGCAGCCGGTCCACCAGAGCCTGCAGGCGATCGGCCTCCTGGATGATGACCTGGGTGTATTCAGTGAGCGCGCGTGACTCGACTTCCATCTCGAGCAGCTGCGCCGCACCGCGAATGCCGCCCAGCGGGTTCTTGATTTCGTGGGCGAGATTGCGAATCAGCTCCTTGTTGGCCTGGGCCTGGCCGAGCGCGCGTTCTTCGCGGTCCTGGCGGGTTTGCTGTTCGATCTCGACCAGCTCGACCACAACCTGGTCGCCGCGATCCATCTGGTTGACGATCACATGCACCGGCAGCGGCTCGCTGTGGACCGAGGCCGGCCGGCGCAAGAGAGCTTCGAAGCGGCTGGTGGCGAAATCGTTGCGTGCCACGGCCGCCACGGTGTCGCGGACGACCGTCACGTCGACAAACCAATCGAACAGCGAGCCGCGCAGCACGCTGCGCCTCGACAGCCCGAGCACATGCTCGAACGCCGCATTGGCAAACAGGCAATGGCCTTCGCGATGCACCACGGCCACCATGGTTGCGAGGTGGTCGAAGGCCTGGAACGTCAGCAGTTGCCCAGCGGGATGCGCTGGCCGGGGGCCGGCTGCCGTCACTGCAGTTTGCCGAGTTCGCGCTTCAGAGCGGCAACGTCGCTTTCCTTGCGGGCGATGCTGGCCTTCATCTCCGCGACCCGGTCCAGGTACTTCTGGTAGTTCTTCTCGTCGCCGTTGCGATCGGGCTGGCCGGCGTTGTATTCCTTTTGCAGGGCGGCCAACGCGTCCTCTTCCTTCTTCAACTCGCTCTCGAGAATGCGGCGAGCGTCGGTATCGCGTGCCTTCTGCTCGCTGGCTTCGACCCGGGAGCCTTCACTGCCACGCGAGCTGGGCACTGGCGTCCCGCCGCGCGGCTTGACGGACTGGATCACCGTGATCGGTGCGCCTTCGAGCGTGCGGCAGCCTTTGTCCTTGGCTTCTTTGGCCGACAGCGTGTCTGTGTAGAGCACCGGGTTGCCCGGGCAGCGGTACACGGGCTTGTCCGCGCCCTGTGCCCAGGCCGGAAGGGCAACGAGCGCCGCCAACAGCAGCAGGCATTTCTTGATTCGCACTGAAGTCATGTTTCACCTCTGCCTCTGTAACGCGGGCACCAGCGCGCCGGGTGACAGGGGCTTTGCCCGGGATTGTGTCCGATTGCCCGAACACCCCCAAGAAGCAGCCTGTACAAGGCCTGCAAACGAAAAAGGGACGGCATCGCCGTCCCTTTGACACTCCAAAACCCTGTCGGGTTCAGAGCGTGTAGTACATGTCGAACTCGACCGGGTGAGTGGCCATGCGGAAGCGGGTGACCTCCTGCATCTTGAGGTCGATGTAGGCGTCGATGTACGCGTCAGTGAACACGCCGCCCTTGGTCAGGAAGGCGCGGTCCTTGTCGAGGCATTCGAGCGCCTGGTCCAGGCTGTGGCAGACGGTCGGGATCTTCGCGTCTTCTTCCGGCGGCAGGTGGTACAGGTCCTTCGTGGCGGCTTCGCCCGGATGGATCTTGTTTTCCACGCCGTCGAGGCCTGCCATCAGCAGGGCCGAGAAGCCGAGGTACGGGTTCATCAGAGGATCGGGGAAACGCGTCTCGACGCGGCGGCCCTTGGGGTTCGCAACGTGCGGGATGCGGATCGAAGCCGAGCGGTTCTTCGACGAATACGCCAGCTTCACTGGTGCTTCAAAGCCCGGCACCAGACGCTTGTACGAGTTCGTACCGGGGTTGGTGATGGCGTTCAGCGCCTTGGCGTGCTTGATCACACCGCCGATGTAGAACAGGGCGAATTCCGACAGGCCTGCATAGCCGTCACCGGCGAACAGGTTCTTGCCGTCTTTCCAGACCGACTGGTGCACGTGCATGCCGGAGCCGTTGTCGCCAACGATCGGCTTGGGCATGAAGGTCGCGGTCTTGCCGTAGGCGTGGGCGACGTTCTGGATCACGTACTTCTGCAGCTGAACCCAGTCGGCGCGCTGCAGCAGCGTGCTGAACTTGGTGCCGATTTCCATCTGGCCGGCGTTGGCTACTTCGTGGTGATGCACTTCGCAGGGAATGCCCAGCGATTCGAGCACCAGGCACATCTCGGAGCGCATGTCTTGCATGCTGTCGACCGGAGGCGTCGGGAAGTAGCCGCCCTTCACGCTTGGGCGGTAGCCGGAGTTGCCGTGCTCGTATTCCTTGCCGGTGTTCCAGGCAGCTTCTTCGGATTCGATCTTCGAGAAGCAACCCGACATGTCGTTGCCCCAACGAACGCTGTCGAACACGAAGAATTCGGGTTCCGGACCGAAGAAGGCGGTGTCGCCCAGGCCCGTGGACTTCATGTAGGCCTCGGCGCGCTTGGCCAGCGAACGCGGATCGCGCTCGTAGGGCTTGCCGTCAGCCGGCTCGACCACGTCGCAGGTCAGGATGAGCGTGGGCTCTTCGAAGAACGGGTCGATGTTGGCGGTATTCGGGTCGGGCATGAGCTGCATGTCCGATGCTTCGATGCCCTTCCAGCCGGCGATCGAGGAGCCGTCGAATGCGTGACCGCCCGTGAACTTGTCTTCATCAAAGTGGGAGACAGGCACGGATACGTGCTGCTCTTTGCCGCGGGTGTCGGTAAAACGGAAGTCGACGAACTTGACTTCGTTTTCCTTCACCATCTTCATCACGTCGGCAACGGTCTTGGCCATCAGGGGACTCCTAGCGAGATGCTTTTTGGGGTGGGATTGGGGTGTAGAGCCGGCCGTTTCGAGCCTCGTCCGGCCTCGAAAATGCGCACAGGAATGTAGCAGAAAGCATGCCCGCAACAGGCTGGGGGAAGCGGCGTCACAGCTGAGCGGGGCTCTTGGTGCGCGACATGGGTGAAGTGCGCCTGAATCGCCCGCCCACGGTGCCGAAGAGGCACCAATTCGGGTCGCACCCTCTGACGTTCAACGCACCATCTCGGGGCCCAATTGGGCGCCCAATGCTCGCAAGCCAGCCAACATCTGCTGGTACGCGGTGGCGATCTGTTCCTGGTCCTGGCCTTTGACGCCCAGCTCGATGTGCCGGCCCCATGTCGGATGGTCAACGCTCGGCAGACTGAAAACCTTGATGCCCGCGAACGCCGTCTCGATGCTTTCCATTAAGGGCGTGAGCGTGGCCTCCATGGCGCCGAAGACGATCACCGACTGCTCACGCTGGCCCTGCGAACGGTGCAGGTGGGCGTACTGTTCATCGAGCACCCATTCGATCATCGGCCAGGCCATCACAGGGAAGCCGGGCACGAAGTACACACCGCCACCGGATTCGAAGCGCATCGAGAAGCCGGCGATCTTGTTGTAGGGGTTGGGAATGATCTCGGCGCCCTGCGGGAACACGCCCATGTTGAGCCGATGCTGGTTGTCGCTCCGCTCGGGCTCGTAAGGCTTGCCTTGTTCGGCGGCCGTGTCGCGCATGCGCTCGTAGATCAGGTCTCGCGCCTGCGGGTGCAGCGCCATCGGCACGCCGAGCGCGCGCGCAGCGCACTGGCGGGTGTGGTCATCTGGCGTGGCGCCGATGCCGCCGCAGGAGAAGACTACATCGCCGTTCTCTCGGGCAGCGGCGAACGCGTCTTTCAAGTCGGCGGTGATGCGGTCGGGGTCGTCGCCGACGTAGCGGGCCCAGCTCAGCGGCAGACCCCGCGCACCGAGAAGGCTGATCACCTTCGGCAGGTGCTTGTCTTCGCGTTTTCCGGAAAGGATCTCGTCGCCAATGATGATCAGGCCGAAGTTCATCCAATCTCCTTACAGGGGCGGCAGGGGCAACACGGGCTCAGCCTCGTTCGCCGCCACAGGCGGCGTCAACACGGCGGCAGCTGCTTGCTCAGCACGCATCAGCGCGAGCGCGGCCAATGCATAGTGCGCAAACCACAGTGCCGAAAACGCGAAGACCAGGGTGTAGATCCAGATGGCGATGGGCACCAGCACCGGCGCAAGCGCAATGAACATCGCACCCGACACCCACAGCAGAGAGGGCGCAGCGCCAAGGTAGCCGGTCAGCACGCCGATGACCAGCAGGCTTGCGCGGTGACGACGGATCAGTTCGCGTCGTTCTTCCTTGCTCGCATGGTCGGCCAGCATGTCGTAGCTCATCACGCGGTAGGTCAGCCAGCCCCAGATCAGCGGCGGCACCACCAGCACCACCGGCGGGATCAACCAGAACGGCACCGAGACCACCAGGGCCAGGAGCGCGATCACCGTGGCGGTGAAGCTGACGAACAGGCTGCCGGCGACAGACCCGCCATGCCGCTCCTCCAGCATGGGAAAGCGTCGCCTTGCGACAAGCTTCAGCATCGCAGGAGCCATTAGCAAGGCCACCGACAGCAGCGACAGGACCACCAGCACCGGCGTCGCCAGGAAGACCACGACCATGGGCGCCAACACCGCCTTGAGCCCACCCATGCCGATGTTGTTCAGCCACGTGAACAGGGCACTGAGCAGGTCCCACGACTCGAATGAGTCGCGCACCGCGTCCATCGCGGGTTCCCAGAAGAAGTAGCTGAGCCCGAAGGCCAGCCCCACCATCAGGATCAAGGGCAACAGCGAGAGAAAAATGACGCGAGGATGGGCACAGTAGGCCGCTGCGCGCCACGCCGAATCGAACATGGGCTTCATCATGGCGGCGAGGATACGTGACGCACTTCGCCCTGCCGCTCAACTTCGCCCGAAGACGCGCCGCAACCCCAGCCACTGCTGAGCCCAGAAGCCACGGCCATAGTCTCGCCCGCCTTCCTCAGGCAACTGGTCGCGAATTCCGGTGGGATCGTAGCGCTGCTCGAAGTTGGCGGTGCGGAACAACACGTCCCAGAGCGGGAACAGCACCGCGAAGTTGTGGCCGCCGAGCGTGCCGCGGCCTAGCGATTCGTGCCCGAGGCCGATGCTGTGATGCAGTCGGTGGTATCGCGGGCTGACGAGCACGCGTTCGAGCACCGGGCCGAACCACATCCGCACGTTGGCATGTGACAGGCTTTCGAGCAGCTGCGTGCAGGCCACCACGGCGATGAACTGCCCCGGAGCGATACCGATGAAGCGAGCGGCGAGCACCATGACGCTGTCTCGGATCAGGTCGTCGAGCAGGTGGTTGCGGTTGTCGCTCCACATCGTCATCTGCCGCTGGCTGTGGTGCAGCGAATGCAAGCCCCACCACCAGCGCAGGCCATGCTGGCCGCGGTGCAGCCAGTAGTCGATGAAGTCGAAGACCAGCAGGTAGGCGAGAAAGCTGAACCAGGCGGTGTCGGTGACGCTCGGCCACCAGGGGGCAAGCCATTCATCGAGCTGCCAGGTCGGCAGGCCATGCAAACGCATCGTGCCGAACAACTCGTCCCACACCGGGTCGATCGAGAAGAAGAGCACGAGCCGGAACAGGCCGAGGCGATGCAGCAAGGTGTAGAGCACATCGACGCGCACCGCGCCGCGGTCGGCGAGCGGCTCCACTGGCCGCCAACGCTCCAGCGTGCGAAAGACGAGGAGCAGCACCAGCAACTCCAGCACGCCGACGAGCAGCCACCCGGTGGCATCGAACGCGTCTTCGACGACGTTGCCAAGGCCCAGCTTGAAAGCCAGCGGCTGCACCACAGCTTCGAACAGCATCTGCTGCACCTGACCGAAGGTGTCGGTGAAGAAATTCAGTGCGCTGTCGAGCATGGCGGCCTCAGGGCTTGGCGCTATCGCGGTAAGCCGGGTGATCGCGCAGCGTGGCGAAGCAAAAGCCGCGCTCCTTGAGGCCGACGATCAGAGGCTCCAGCACAGCGGGTGCCCACGGGTCCTGGCGCGACCAGATGCCGAGGTGCGCCAAAAGAACGTCGCCACTTCGAATGTCGCGCAGGGCTCGCTGCAGCAGTTTTGCGTTCGGGTGGCTGCTGCTCGACAACTCGTCGCCCAGAAAGCCAGCCGCACTCCATGGCACATGCGTCCACCCACAGGCCTTGGCCGCAGCCAGCAGCTTGGGGGAGGTCTTGCCACCCGGCGCGCGGAACAGATGCGACATCGGCTGGCCTGTCATGGCCTGGAATCGATCGGCCGACCGCTGGAGTTCGGCGCAGTACTGCGCAGGGCTCCAGGTCTGCACCTGCCCGTTGGCGGGGCCTGCACTCGGCTTGATGCGAAAACCGCCCGCCACGTCCGCCGTCCAGTACACGTGGTCGTAGGTATGCGAGCCGAACGCATGGCCTTCGGCTGCCCTCGCCTTCCACCATGGAGCCCATTCGTCGTCGAGGCTGCTGCCGTTGCTCAGCGTCTTCTCGTTTGCCAGAAAGAAGGTGGCGAGGACGTGCTGGCGCTTGAGCACATCGGCCACCAGCGGGGCCACGCCCATGTGGCCGGTATCGAGCGTGAGGTAGACCGGCTTCTCGCAACCCGCCCGCGCCTGGCCGCAGATCAGTGACGCAGCCAGCAGTGCAAGGAGCGGCAGCTTACTGGCGGGCTGCATGGTCGAGCGTCCACACGCCATGCGGCGAGCGACCCACGGCCACCTGGCGCACGACCTGCTTCTTGTCGATGTCGATGAACGTGAGCTTGCGTGCCCAGCGAGACGTGAACATCAAGGTCTTGCCGTCGGCCAGCATGTCGATGCAATCGGGGCCACCCGGTGCCGCATAGGTGGCCACCACGGAGAGCGACTGTGTGTCGATCATGCTGATGGTGTTGGCCACACGGTTGCTGACGAACACGTGCCGCCCGTCGCCGCGGCCGCGAAACGCATGGGCACCGGCCCCGGTCTGGATGCGCTTGACGAGCTTGGGCGTTGCCTGGCTCACGTCATACACCTCCACGTACTCGTCGCCGGTGAGCCCGACCAGCAGCAGCCGATCGTCGGCGGTGAGGAACACGTCGGCCGGCAGCTTGCCGATGGAGATCTTCCAGCGCGGCTTCTGCGTGGCGAGGTCGATGGCCATCAGCTCGTCGCTGTCTTGCATGGAGGCGTAGACCGTGGTGCTCTTGCTGTCGATCGACAGGTGGCTGGGCGTGCGCGCCGCACGCACACGGCCAGCGAGCTTCATCGGCATGGCTGCGTCCTCGGGCTCCCAGCGGTAGATGTCGACATGGTCAAGCCGATTGGCCGCCGTGACGAACCACTTCATGTCGGGAGAGAAGCGCAGGTGGTACGGGTCGCTGATCTTGGTGATCGTGCGCTGCACCTCGGCCGTCTTGGGGTCGATGAGCGTGAGCGAGTCGCTCAGCGCATTGGCAACGATCAGCGACTTCTCGTCGGGCGAGAGGTACAAATGGTGCGGCTCCTTGCCCGTGGGGATGCGCCGCAGCTCGGTGAAGCTCACCGGGTCGATCACGCTGATCGACGCATCGAGCGAATTGAGCACGAAGATCGGGTTCGCAGGTTTGTCCGCGGCAAGCACCGACGAACACACAACGGCGGCCAGCAAGGCCAGACAAGCAGAGAACTTCAAGGCGAACACCGACAAATCAAACCGCTAGTGTAGGTGGCCGGCAGCAGCAGGCCACCCCGATAAAGGGCTATTCGACCCGCTATTCGTCGTCGCCCCCGAGGATGCCGCCGAGCAGCCCGCCCGCGCCGAAGCCGCCGAGCACCGAACCCTCTTCCCGGCTGCCGCCGCGCTGGGGGGCCGCAGCGAACACGCGCGATGCCAGGCGCGAGAACGGCAGGCTCTGCAGCCACACCGTGCCGGGGCCGGTGACCTTGGCGAAGAACAGCCCTTCTCCCCCGAACAGCGCCGTCTTGATCTTGCCGACGTACTGCACTTCGAAATTGACGCTGGGCGTGTAGGCCACGAGGCATCCCGTGTCGATGAACAGCACCTGACCGGGCTTGAGTTCACGCCGCAAGACGGTACCGCCCGCGTGCACAAAGGCCAGCCCGTCGCCTTCGAGCTTCTGCATCACGAAGCCTTCGCCGCCGAAGAAGCCGGTCGACATCTTCTGCTGGAAATGAATGCCCAGCGAGACACCCTTGGCTGCGCACAGGAAGGCGTCTTTCTGGCAGATCAGCATGCCGCCCAGCTGGCGCAAGTCCATCGGCAAGATCTTGCCAGGGTATGGTGCCGCAAACGCCACGCGCAGCTTGGTCGCGCTCTGATTGGTATAGACGGTGGTGAAGAGCGACTCGCCGGTGATCAGCCGCTTGCCCGCACCCAGCAGCTTGCCGAAGAGGCCGCCCTGGCTCTGCGACCCGTCACCGAAGACGGTGTCCATGCCAATGCCGGCGTCCATGAACATCATGCTGCCGGCCTCGCCCACCGCAGCCTCGCCCGGGTCGAGCTCGACCTCGACGAACTGCATCTCCGAGCCCTTGATCTCGAAGTCCACCACATCCATTGCCACGATGATTTCTCCTGTGTTGCGGAATCGCGCCCTGCGCGCTCGGGGCAATTCTGACACCGGCCCGCCCCGCAAGAATGCCAAGCGGGCGATAGACTCGGACGCATGCAACACCTGCTGAACCTGCTCGCTGCGATCTCCCTGCTCGTCTGGGGAACGCACATCGTGCGTGCCGGCATGCTCAGGGTCTTCGGCGAAAACCTGCGGCAGGTGCTGTCCCGCAGCTTCAGCAACCGGCTCAGCGCGGTGCTGGCGGGGTTGGGGGTGACGGGGCTCGTGCAATCGAGCACCGCCACCAGCCTGCTGGTCACCTCGTTCGTCGGCAAGGGCCTGGTTACGACCGGCCCGGCGCTCGCCGTGCTGCTGGGGGCAGACGTCGGCACCGCTCTGATGGCGGTGGTGTTCTCCTTCGACCTGTCGTGGTTGTCACCGCTGTTGATCTTCGTCGGCGTGGTGATGTTCCTGTCGCGCCAGAACAGCGTGTCGGGCCGTGTCGGCCGCGTGCTGATCGGCTTGGGCCTCATCACGCTGGCGCTGCAGCTCATCGTGAGCGCCACGCGGCCGCTGACCGAATCGCCGGCCGTGCGCAACCTGCTGGTGTCCTTGCCGAACGAGGTGATGCTGAACATCGTGGTCGGCGCCGTGCTCACGGTCCTGTCGTATTCCAGCCTGGCCATCGTGCTGCTGACAGCCACCCTCGTCGCTTCGGGTTTGGTCACGGTGCCGGTGGCGCTGGGCCTGGTGCTGGGCGCCAACATCGGCAGCGGCGTGCTGGCTCTCGTCGCCAACGGCAGCATGACGCCGCAGCAGCGTCGCGCACCGCTGGGCAACCTGTTGCTGAAGATCGCCGGCGCCTTGCTGGCCGTGCCGTGGATGGGGCAGATCCACATCGCGTTGCAGCAGCTCGCACCCACGGTGCACCAGCAGGTCGTTCTCTTCCACCTGCTGTTCAACGTGGCACGTGCCGTGTTGTTCATCGGCTTCATCGAGCTGGTCGGCCGCACCATGGACCGCTGGCTGGTGGCCTCGCGCGAGGGCCCAGGCACGCGCCCTCGTCACCTCGACCCATCAGCGCTCGGCACGCCGTCGCTCGCCATCAGCTGCGCCGCGCGCGAAGCGCTGCACCAGGCCGATGTGGTCGAGACCATGCTGCGCGGCGTGCTGCCGGTCATCCGCAACAACGACCTCGACCTCGCCCAGCAACTGCGCGAGCTCGACGACACCGTCGACGAGCTCTATTCCGCGATCAAGTTCTACCTGACGCAAATCTCGCACGAGGCCCTCTCGGAGCGCGAGAGCCGCCGCTGGACCGACATCGTGTCCTTCACCATCAACATGGAGCAGATCGGCGACATCATCGAACGCGTGCTGCAAGACGTCGAAGACAAGAAGGTGCGCAAGAACCGCAGCTTCTCCGACGCCGGCATGGCCGAGATCGTGCACCTGCACGAGCGCCTGCTCGCCAACCTGCGCCTGGGCATGAGCGTCTTCCTCGACGGCCATGTGCGCGACGCACAGAAGCTGCTCGAAGAGAAAGCGCGCTTTCGTGACCTGGAACACGAGTACGCGGCCTCACACATCGCGCGCCTGCAAGGCAACACCGCGCAGAGCATCGAGACCAGCTCGTTGCACATCGACCTGATCAGCGACCTCAAGCGGATCAACTCGCACATCTGCTCGATCGCGTACCCTATTCTCGAATCGGCTGGCGCGCTGTCGAAGACACGAATCCGCGAGTCGCGCCTGGCGGCGTTGCCGGACGAACGCTGAAGCGCACTACCTGCCAAGTTGCTGCCATCGCGCGGTAACAAAAACATGACAGATTCCGCCTGTCCGAAGACGTAAGCTCGCCGCCCCGTCCTGATGGACGGCAGGGGCCTTCGATGAACGAATCAGCCGCGAGCAGCCCAGACGTCGCTGCCGAAACCGACCACAGCGCCACGCCGGACACTGCGCCTGAAGGTGCGATCACACAGCTGCTCAAGCGCTGGGCGGCAGGCGACGCACACGCGCTCGGTGAACTGGCACCGCTGGTCTACGACGAGTTGAAGCGACTCGCCTCGCGCCACCTGCGACACGAACGCGACGGCCACACGCTCGCCCCATCCGGGCTCGTGCATGAAGCCTACATGCGCCTGTCAGCCGAGAGCGCCATGCAGTTCCAGTCGCGTGCGCAGTTCTTCGGCCTGGCCTCGCGTCTCATGCGCCACGTGCTGATCGACCATGCCCGCAGCCGCTCGGCGGCCAAGCGCGGCAGCGGGCATCTGCTCCATTTCGAGGACCTGAGCGACAGCGCCCTCGCCTCGCTGGACCCAGCCCCGCACGCCCACACGCTCGACGTGCTGGCACTCGACCAGGCCTTGCAGCGGCTGGAGCGGCTCGACCCGCAGCAGTGCCAAGTGGTCGAACTGCGCTTCTTCGGCGGCCTGAGCGTGGACGAGACCGCCGCCGCACTTGAAATCTCCGCCGCCAGCGTCAAGCGCGAATGGGTCAGTGCACGCGCCTGGTTGCTGCGCCAGCTGGCCGATCACCCCTCCAAACCCGCATGAGCACACAGAACCCGAACGACACGCTTGATCTGCCACGCTGGCAACGCCTGAAGCAACTCGTCGCCGACGCGATGGAGCTGCCAGAGACCGCACGCGCCGCCTTCGTAGACACCGCCTGTGCTGGCGACGCCGCGCTCAAGGCGGAACTCGAGTCGCTGCTCGCTGCAGCCGCTGCATCCGACACACCGCTCGACGCCTCGCCCGCTGGCGCGCTGATGCAGGCATTGGCCGGTCGTTCCACGCACGACCTGGCCGGCCACCGCCTCGGCGCATACCGGCTGCAGTCGCTCATCGCACACGGCGGCATGGGCGACGTCTACCGAGCAGAGCGTGCGGACGGCCAGTATGAACAGCAGGTCGCAGTGAAGGTGGTGCGCGAAGGTGGCGACGCGGCCTTCCTGCTCGACCGCTTTCATGCCGAGCGGCGCATCCTCGCCACGCTCGACCACCCCAACCTGGCCAAACTGCTCGATGCTGGCATCTCCAATGAGGGCACGCATTACGTCGTGATGGACCTCGTCGACGGCGGCCTGCCGATCGACGCGTACTGCGAGACCCACTCGCTCCCGCTCGAAGCCCGCCTGCGCTTGTTTCGCACGGTGTGCCTGGTCGTCGACTATGCGCACCGACAAGGCGTGGTGCACCGCGACCTGAAGCCGAGCAACATTCTGGTAGCGCGTGATGGCCAGCCGAAGCTGCTCGACTTCGGCATCGCCAAGCGGCTGGATGCCCCGGCCTCCGACCGAACCGCCACCGCACAACGTGCGTTGACCCCCGAATACGCGAGCCCCGAGCAAGTGCGCGGCGACCCCGTCACTGCCGCCAGCGACATCTATGCATTGGGCGTGGTGCTGTACCGCCTGCTCACGCAAACCAGCCCCTACGGCCGCGCCACCGAAGACAACTACGCACTCACGCGCGCCATCTGCGAGACCGAGCCGCCACGCCCGAGCCAGACGCTCGAGACTGCACCGCGCCTGCAGCGCAAGCGCCTCGAAGGCGACCTCGACGCCATCGTGCTGATGGCCTTGCGCAAGGACCCGCGGCACCGCTACGCATCGGCCGAAGCCATGGCCGACGATCTGTTCCGCCACCTGGAAGGCCTGCCCGTGCAGGCGCGCCGCGGTGCCTGGAGCTACCGCGCGGGCCGCTTCGTGCTGCGCCACCGCACGGCCTTCGGCGCCGTGCTGCTGGCCAACCTGGCGCTGCTCGGCGGCGTGGTGGTGGCGAGCTACCAGGCCTACGAAGCACACCAACAGCGCGAGCGCGCTGAGCGCCACTTCGCCAGCGTGCGCAAGCTGGCGAACGTGATGATGGTCGACATGCACACTGCGATCCGCACGCTGCCCGGCTCCACGCCCGCGCGCAAGCTGCTGGTCGAGAACGGCCTGGCCTACCTCGAAGGGCTGAGTGCCGAAGCGCGCAACGAGCGCAGCCTTCAGGTGGAACTCGCCACCGGCTACCGCAACATCGGCGACATCCAAGGGCGCCCGGGCCTCGCCAATCTCGGCGACCCGCAAGGCGCGCTGAAGAACTATCGACGTGCGGCCGAACTGCTCACACCGGTGCTGGCCGACACGCGCCAGCGTGATGCCACCTCCCGAGACGCTCAGCAAGAGCAGGCCATCGTCAGCCAGCGCGAAGGCGCGGTGCTCGGCTTCATCGGCAAGTTCAAGGAAGCGCAGGACGCGCTTCGCCCTGGCATAGCGGTGGCCGATGAGCTCGCCGCGGCCGACCCGAAGAACCGGGTGCGCCAGCTGCTGCGCGCCACGCTGTACGGGCAACTGAGCCAGGTGCAGATGTTCGCGGGCGAGATCGACGACTTTCTCAAGACGTCGGCCATCGCCGCGGCACAGTTGGAGCCCCTGGTCGCGCAAGACCCCGACGACCGCGACGCCGGGCTCAGCCTCGCGACCAACTACGCCACGCTGGGCGAACAGCTGATCCAGCGCGACACCACCGAAGAAAGCGCACGCCTCGCGCTCGCCGCTTTCCGCAAAAGCTTGGTGGTGCTGGAGCGGCTCTACGCGAAGAACCCGCAGAACACTTCGCTGGCGCGGCACATCGCCGTGGAACTGGAGAACGCCAGCTGGTGCTTGCGCCGCATCGGCCAGCCGAAACAAGCCGTGGCCGAGGTCCAACGCGCACTGCAGATGATGCAGGCACTGAGTCGGCAAGACCCGAGCAACACCCAGTTCCTCGCCGATCTCGCGAGCATGCAGACCACCTTGGGCGAAGCGCTGCTGGCGCACGGCGATGCGCGAGCGAGCGTTGCAGCTGCTACGGTCGGCGTGAGCAGCTTCGAGGCCCTGCCGCCCGGCGCGCGCGAAGACAACTACGTGCGATACCACCACGGCCTGGCGTACCACGTGCTCGGCCGGGCACTGCAAGCGCAGGGTGGCACTGAGCCAGCACGTGCTGCGTGCGAGCGGCATCGCCAGTCGCTCCCCATCATGGAAGAAATGGACAAGCAAGGCATCCCGCCCGGACACATCGGGCCGGCGGCTGTGCGCGAAGCCTTGCAGCGCTGCGCATGAAGTGAGGCGGCACGCCGATTGCCCTGCATGCGGCGGCGCGGAGGGCTTGTATCGATACGCAACAGTTGAGCTCCATCGCCCCGGCGATCCGCTTTAGCGGCATCTGACGAACAGGAGCCGCGATGAACAAGATTCTTCCGTTTACTGCCTCGCATCATTCACAGGCCGCGCAGGTTGCAGCAGCGGCACGCGATGGGCTCGACCTGCTCGACCCGTTGCCCCTGCTGCACGAAGAGCCCGATGTGCCCACACCCATCGACGCCGATGCGGCGGCGTGGAGCCCCGCCTTGCTCAAGCAGCTGCTCACGGCCGAAGCGCCAGCCCTGCGTCGGCAAACGGTGCGCGCGCTGACACGCTCGCTCGGCTTCGACTCACTGGTGTATGGACGCTTCGTCCGCCACGGTGAGCGATGGCTGCCGCAGGCCTTCTGCACTACCTATGCCGACCTGTGCTGGCTGCAACGCTACGTGTGCGCCAGCTACCACCGCGTGGACCCGCGGCTCACCTGCGCGCTGCAGTCCAGCCTGCCCTGCATCTGGTCGATCGACACCTTGCGGCAGGAACCGGATGCGGCAGATTTTTCTCTCACACAGGCATTTCTGGACGACCTGGCCAGCACCGGCGCACGCAGCGGCGCCTTGCTCGGCCTGCATGGTTCGCACACCGGCACCGAGCGCCACGTGGTGAGCCTGAGTTCACGCAACGAGGGAAGCGCGTGGCTGAACGACGCGCTGCTCGGCCAGGTGCTCACGCTGGGGTTCTGTCTGAATGAGCTGTACACGAACTACCTGCCAGTCCCTGCCGAATTGCAGCCCACCGAAGGCGTTCATGGGGGGCTGACGCCGTTGCAACGTGCCATCCTCGACTGCGTGGCACGTGGCCTCGGCGACAAGCAGATTGCCGCGTTGCTGAGCCTGTCGTCGCACAACGTGGACTACCACCTGCGCCAGCTGCGCAGGCGCTTCAGCGTGCGCAACCGCGTGCAGCTCACGCAGGCGGCGCTGCGCAGGGGATTGCGCTGAGCGGTCCATCCGCTACGAGGTTTCGTACTTGCGAAGGGCAGTGAGCGAGTCCTATCCTGCAGTGATCCATCCGAGGAGAGCCTTTCCATGACCACTCTCTCGCCCGTGACGCAAGCCGACCCGCGCGTCAACGACCTCGCCCGCCAGGTGATCGACACCTACAACCAGCAAGGCGGAGCCGCGGCGGCCCGCAAGCTGCGAGAAGTCACCGGCCAGCAGAACCTCACCGCCGAGCAGAAGAAGGCGGTGTACGAAGGCGCCGAGCCGGCCGTCGACGCGATGGCGATCGACCTGAGCAAGAACGCGCAAACCGACTTCAACAAAACACCGGGCACCGCCGGCGGCGAGATCGACTCCAGCGCCGAGTACGACCAGACCATGGAAGACCTGGGCGTGGTGTTCGAGAACACAGGCGACACCGCCGAGGCCCGCGAGTTCGGCAAGGATGTGCTGGACGGCATCGCTGCACCGCATCCCGGCAACCCCGACCCGCTGGCTGCGCTGGGCCATTTCGGCGAAGGTCTGCAGATCGGCTTGAAGAAGAACAACACCCAGTTCCTCGCCGGCTCGGTGGCCTTCAGCCTGATGGACGCCGGCAGCACCAGCACCGGCATCTACACGCTCGACTCCGGCCAGCGCCAGGCCACCGTCGACAAGCTGCTGAAGACCGTCGACGACACCCCGGTGGCCGACGGCACCTACATCGTCGAGAACGGCGACACGATGTGGGACGTCGCCTCGCGCAAGGACGTGCAGCGCTACGTGCTGACGCCCGAGGAAATGAAGCGCGCCGAGACCGAGCACTGGAGCAAGGACCGCACGACCCGCTTCACGCTCGACAAGCTGGAAGCCGACAACGGCTACCACCGAAAGCTCGACGATGGCCACGTCACCTCGGAGGCTGGCGATCCTGATCTGATCAACACCGGGGACACACTGAAGATCGTGAACCGCAGCGGCGAGACGCTCACGGTGCAGACCGAGGCGACAGGCGGGCAAAAGGCACCCAACCAGAGCTTCAACTTCCCCTTCAACACGCCCGCGACACAGGCACAGAACATTGCCACGCTGTACGCTCGCGACCCCGCAGCCGCGGTGGCGCAGTACAAGCGGGCCACGGCCAGCATGCCTGCGGACAAGAAGGCCAGCTTCGATGCCGAATTGCTGAAGAAGTCGGATGGGCGGCTCGGTGCAGACATGCTGAACACCATGGGCGTGGATGCCTCTGCGACCGGCCTGCTGACCCAGACCGGCTACAGCGCGGGCATCGGCAAAGACAACCAACGCACCAACGTGCAGGCGCTCTACCAGGTCTACGCCGCAGCGGGCGGCGACCCGGCGAAGTTCGTCTCCTACGTCAACCAAGTGGCGAGCAGCGGGCCCGGGGCGCTCGACAAGGCGTGCCGTGGCGCGCAAAACGTGATGAACCACGCGAAGAACGGCCAACCGCAGGTGGACAAGAAGAACGATGGCGTTGAAGGCCATAACTGGAGCGGCAAGTCGGCGCTGATCGACCCCGCGCCGACCACGCCGCCCGAGAGCATTTCCGGCCTGCGCGAGTGGATGGACTTCCACCACATTCCCGGCTTCCCGCCGAAGAAGGCCTGAGGGTTCAGCCGGTTCGCGTCAGGACGCCTGCATCGCTGCGTTGACGAGCTGCACGCGGTTGCGCGCACTGAAGCGGCGGCGCAACTGGCGCATGTGGTAATCGACTGCGTGCGACGACAGCTCCAGCCGGTAGGCGATTTCCTTGTCGCTCTGGCCTTGCTGCAGGCAGCCGAGGATGCGCCGTTGCATCGCCGACAGGTCGTGGTGCGGCGTAGCTTCCTGGCGCAGCGGTTGCACGTGGCGCGACAGGAATTCATGCCAGCACAACAGGAAGGTCAGCGCCTGGCCGAGCCGCTCGTCGTCGATCCAGCCGCGGCCTTCGCGCGAAGACATCAGGCTGACCACCGCCAGCTCGTCGGCCGCATGCGCGCCATTCACCGACAACCGCAACGACACGCCGCTGTGCACGCCACCATCGGCCAGCTCCTGTACGAGGCGCGGCGAACTGTCGCTCAGCGTGGCCAGGTCCCAGGTGAGTGGCAGACACGAGCGCAGCAACTGCTGCAAGCACGAGTCGACCTCTTGGGGATGGCTGCTTCGGTATTGCTGCACCCAGGCGGGCGGCGCGTAAGTCGTCATCACCGAATGCGGCCGCCACTCGCCGCGGTGCTGGCGCAAGTTGGCACAGCCCATCCACTCGAACCCCAGCGCGCGCAGTGCGTGCCACACCCGTTGCTCGCGCTCAAGCGGCGTCGAGGCCTCCAGCAGCGTCTTCATCAGCGCCGGCACGCCTTCGGCCACCGTGGTCTGGGTGCGCTGCAAGTCGGCTTCGCCATAGAACCAGGTCGACTCGGCCGCGGGCGGGTGCACGAGGCATGGGCCCGGCGCCGTCAGCGAACGCGCGGCTGGGAGAGTGATCGTCATCTGAGTGATCCTTTCCAGAGTTCGGGCCGGTGGAGCATTCGGACAATCCAGGCCGATGGCTTGAGGTTGGGGGAAGCCCCCCACCCGCACAAGCGACGATTGGGCAAACCAGCGTTGCCAAGCGGCGAAGGCTTGATGCGATGAGATCTCCGCTCAAGCCGCGCTTAAGCCGCGATCAAGCCTTCGATCGACCCTTCGATCGGTACCGCTGCGAGGCGCTCGGCCAGCGTGTCGCGCGGCCTCGGGTTGAGCCGGGGCATGCTCACGGGTGCGGTTTCCGCGTTGCCGGGCCAGGCGTTGACCGACGCCCCCGGCTTCAGGTGCGCAAGCAGCCGGCGCACCGCCTCGGGCGGCTCAGGCTGCTGGCGCCAACAGACATCAAGCGGGATCTCGGCCCAGGGCTCGCTCAGCGGCAGAAGCTTCAAGCCACAGCTCGCTGCGTGCACCTGCGCCGTGCCCAGCGGAACGATGGCCACGCCGAGGCCGCCGCCCGCCATGCGACACATGCTGTCAAAGCTGCTGACACGCGCGCGCACCCGCAGCGTGAGGCCACGTTCCTGCGCCACCTGCTGCTGCAGGCGGTCCCACCCGCCTTCGCGTTCCAGGCCGACCAGGTCAAACGCGGCGGCGTCGTCGAAACGCACCGAGCTGCGGCCGGCGAGCGCATGGTTCTCCGGCACCGCCAACACGTGGCGGATCACGCCATAGCGAAACGCCATCAGCGGCGCTGGGTAGGCCTGGATGGGTGTGACGATGCCCACGTCGGCCTGGCCCCGCACCAGCGCCTGCAGCGTGGCATCAGTGGCCTGCTCGGTCAGGCTCAGCGGCGTGTCAGGGTGGGCGTCGGCAAATGCCTTCAGCGCCGCCGGCAGATCGTGTGACAGCGACACAAGGTTCGAGAACACTCGCAGCGGCTGTRCCGCCACCTGGCCGTGCAGCGTGACCGCGGCGGTCAGCTGCTGCAGCCGCGCGAGGGTATCGACCGCCCCCTTGTACAAAGTGTTTCCGGCCTCCGTCGCGCTCACGCCACGCGCGCCGCGCTGCAGCAGCTGCACACCGAGCATGCGCTCCATGTCGGCAATGCGCTTGCTGGCCGCTGACACGGTCACGAAGTTCAGCACGGCGCCCTTGCCGATGCTGCGCCGCTCCACCACGTCGACGAACAGCTGCAGCGTGAACAGGTCGAAGCGCGACGCCCCCGGCCCCCCACGCGCCCCCACTTCAGCCGCCCCCTTCACGCCTGCCGGCGCTGTTTTTCCGAGCAAAGAATCACCGCTGCCTACCGTCATGGTCTGGTCTCCGGGAGCGCGCCGGATACGGCGCATGACCGGAGTTTCCGCAGCTGGCAGGCCGCGCGCAAACACAAATTTTTCGTTTCAGATCATCGAAATTGTCGATGAGCCAGATGGCTGGATTCGTAGGTGGAGCGGACCTCCTTGAGTGTTCTCAGATTGTTCAAACGCAGTCAGGTCTCCAGCCGCAATGCCTTGCGCGGGTCGAGCTGCACCATCTGCGACCCGCCTTGCAGCAGGCGCGATAGATCGGACTCCGCATCCGGGCGTTGCACCTGCCAGTCCGGCAGGCCGCTGGCTTGGGGCGGGGTCCATGCCGCTGACGTGACCTGGGTGGTCTTGTCCCCGTCCGGCCAGTTCATGAACAACACGCGCGCGATCGTGGCGCCCGCCAACCAGTAGCCGCTGTTCGACTGGTAGGCCGGATCGGTGTTGGGCAGGCCGGCCGTCTTGCGCCACTCACCCACCGCCTGACGACCCGAGGCGTAGGTGAAGAGGGCACTGAACGCGGTTTGAAAGCCACCGCAGACCGACGGATCGGCGTAGAAGGACGAGGCATCGCCCAGCGTCCAGAGCGCCCCACCTGCACCCAGGCCCGACATGCCGAGCGCTTGCGACCAGCGGAATGGCAGCCTCGCTTCCCAGTTGGCTTTCGTGAACCCGCTGCCCAGGCCGGCGAAGGTGTTCGCCATCAGCAAGGTGTTGCCAGCGCCGAAAGCAGCAGTCGTCATCGCTCTCAGGCCCGAGACATCGCCGCTGGCCAGCAGCGCCGCCGAGTAGGCCACGTTGATGCCGTAGGTGAGGCCGGTGCCCACCCGGAACAGCTGGCCGGTCCAGGTGCGTGGATCCATTGCGTTGATGGAGGCCGCCTGCATGCCCAGCGCACGGTCTACGCCGATCTGGTAGTGGCCGACAGTGGCCATGATGGCGTTGAAGCGCTGCACTTCGTCGTAGCCGTTGGCTTTGTCCAACGGCTTGTTCGCGAGGTACGCGTAGTCGACGCGGAACTGCTCCGTCAGCTTCGCCGCCAACTCGATGCGATCCTTCGGCAGACCCAGCGCCCTGCCGTTGAACCGGATGCGGTTCATGAAGCGATCGAGGTCCTTGTTCGTCACGCGGCCTTCTTCGAAGATGCGTTCCCAGCTCAGGCGCACCGCATCGGAGTAGGCCCCGCGCACAAGACCCATCGCCGCACGGGCCTCGAAGCCGGTGGCATGCACCATCTGTTGCTGGTGATCGCCCTCAACGACGTTGAACGTGCCATCACCCGCGGCGTACGCCCCAGTCATCGTCACCGAGGCCAAGGTGCCGGCGACGATGCGGCGCGGCGTGGTGTCGAACCGGCCGCGCGGCGTGCCCGCGCCATTGGGGTCGCCCACCCAATGCTGATGTTCCGCCGCGCCCAGGTTGGCCTGGGCTTCGGCGGACACCGACCGGTCAGCCACCGGTGCCCCCACCACGCCTGGAGGCAATAAACCGCGTTGGCTGGCCTCGCTGGCGTAGGCGCTCTGGTAGAGCTGGTTGATCCAGGTGTCGAAGTGCTGCTTCGCTTCGCCTTCGATGCGAGTGCGCTCTGTCTTCAGATCTTCCTGCACTTCGTCCATGCGCTTCAACTGCTGCTGCACCTCCACCGGCGCGTTCTCAGCTTTGCCGCCGTGCGGCTTGAGCAGTTCAGCCTGCGTCCACGCGTGCACCCGGTCACCCGCGTTGCCCATCAGCGTTTCGTAGTTCCCCCGCAGCAGGTTCCACAAGGCCGGTGGGTTGCGCACGCCGATGTCGGCCAGCAGGGGCAGGTAGGTCGTGAGGGACTGGTTGTACGCAGCCTGGTTCACCGGCTTCACGGTGTCGCTGCCGAACAGCACCTTGTCGGGGTTGGCGATGATGAAGTCGACCAGCCCCTGGCGCATCGCCGGGTCGCTGAGGTAGGCCTCGGCCACGTCGTTCCACGAGATGTCGAAGCGCACGTTGCCGGCACGGTCGGCGGCTTCCATCACCTTGATCAGATGCACAGGCAGGCGCACGGTGCCACCTTCGATCGTGCGACCGTCCGAGGTCGTGGTGGGCTTGATCACATAGTCGCCCATGTTCGTGTCGGGCCGCACCAGCCGGCCGAGGCCGGTGTGGGCCAGCACGATGTTGGCGTTCTTGTACTTCGCCACCTTGTCGATCAAGGCCTCGAAGTATTCGTAGGCGCTGCTGGTGGCGACCGGGCGATGGTCGCCGGGATGCAAGGCATGGCGTCCCCAGTCGCAGTGGATCAGCACGCCCAGCCCGGACTCATTGGCCAGATCCAGCACCTTGGCCAACGAGGGCGAGCCGATCTCGCCGGCATCGCCGGCCAGCAGCACATCGACCATCTCCTTCTTGATGGTCAGCTCACCGACGAACTTGAACACGCCCGGGTGGTCCAGCAGCATCTGGCGCGCATGCGCGGCCGCATCGACCTTGGACGGGTCCACCCCCGTCATCGACATGTCGGCACGCGCGGCGCTCAGCAGGAACTTGTCAGCCTGGGCCTTAGCCGCGGCAGCAGCCTCGTCATTGCCCTTCAAGGTTTCATCGAGCTGCTTCTGCTTCTGCACGCGATAGTTGTCGACGATGGTGCGGTACTCCTTGGCCACCTCCACGTCCATGCGCTTGCCGTTCGACATGGTCAGCTCGCCTGCATCGATGCCCGAGTAGTGCGGCGCGCCACAGGTGCTCATCTGCGGAATCGACCCATGCAGGATGCGCGAGGTGTTCGACGAGTTGTTCTGCAGCGCCGTCAACGGCTTGACCGCCATGAAGTAGCGCTCGATCGGCCGCCAGCCAGCGTTGATATCTTCCTGCAGGGTCTGCGCCGTGATGCGCTCGCCGCGGTTGGCGGCCCGGTGGTCGTAGCCGCGGTCGTGCGCGTGAACATCGGCCACCACGCGTTCCAGGCCGCCCGGGATGGTGGCCCGCTCCACCACCAGCGGGTCGACGCGGAAGTCACCTTCCCGCAGCGGCTTGCCGCTCAGGATCTCGTAGGCGTTGCCGCGCGTTTTCAGCTTGTCATAGGCACGCATGATGGAGCGGTCGATGAACTTGCGCGCACCGCCCTGGATGTACTTGGGGCCGACTGCCACGACCTCGTACTCGTCGGTCGTGCCTTCCTTCAGCTTGAGGTCGTGGCGCGGCCAGAAGTCCTTGGACAACTTGGGATAGGCCGGGCCGCTGCCGTCGCTGTATTCCAGCCCCGGCGCCGTGAGCTTGGTGGACACCGGAACGAACTCCGGGCCTTTGTCCAGCACCTCGGTCAGCTTGGCTGCCTTCTTGTCCATGGCCTGCAAGGCGCGCGCCGCCCGAGAGGTGACGGGGTTGTGCTCGTTGCCCTCGCCCACACGGCCCTGGGTGGCCTCCACCTGTTTGGCAGCGTGGCTCGCCGCCTGCTTGTACTGCACCGCGGCGCGGTGCACCGCCTGGGCGTGATTCAGTTCCGCCTCCGCCACAGCGTAGCGGCGCTCCGCCACGCGGGCTTCGCCCGCCAGGCGCAACAGCCGCTGCCGCGCGGCGTCCGACAGGTTCTCCGTCAGCTTCGGATCGCGCTTGGCGTCCTTCGCATGTGAAGCCCATGCGGCCTCCGCTTCCTCGGAGCGCGTCTTGTGCTGCGCCTGCGCCTGCTTGAACTCGGCCTTGGCGAGCCGCAACGCCTCGCTGGCCTTGTGCAGCAATTGCCCCGCATTGGTCTTGTCGGCCTCGGCCGCCTTAACGTTCAGCACACGCCGGCCCGTCGGCAGCGCGCCCGATTGGTCAGCGGCGTCGAGGTAGGCCTGGAAGTCCTTCACCGCTTGCGTGGTGTCGGTCTCCAGCGCTTTCACCTGCGCTTCGGCCAGCACATGCGCGAGCTTCAAGGTATCGGCCGCTTCGCCGAAGGTGTGAACGCGCGTACCGATGCTCTCGGCCATGACTTCGACCGACTTCGCGCGGCGTTCGGCCGCCGCGGCCCGCGTGCGCAGTGCAAAGGCCGAGGGCCCATCCGCATCATCCGCGGCGCTGCGCAACCGGGCCGCGTTGGCATTCGCCGTCTTCACATCACCATTCGCCCGTTGCGTGGCCAACTCGGCCAGGGCCAACTGATCGTCGACCAAGGTCTTGCGCGCCTTGGTCGTGTCTTGGGTGGCCTTGGCATGCGCCACCTCGGCCTCGGCGAGCGCGTCGACCTGCTTCTTCAACTCGGCCCGACCCGCCACTACGGCTTTCTCCGCGCTCTCGGCCTTGATACGCAGATTCTTGGCGTCCCGCCACAGCTTCTTCGCGCCAGTTCCGGCGGCCTCGGCCTTCGCCTCAGCCTCCAGCGCCAACCGCCGCGAGGTGCTGGCCTGGATCTCGAGCTTGGACTGGCTCTCGCTGCCGTGCGTCAACTTGTTCTTGAGGTCGTTGGTCGCACGCGTCTGCTTTTGCAGGGCTTGCTCGGCCGTGTTCAGTTCCTTCTGCGAGGTCTGCGTCTTGCGATAGGCCGCTTCGACCTGACTCGGCAGGTGACGCTCGCTGGCTTGGGCACCGCGGGTGCGGCTGTGCGACCCATTCGAAGCCGATGCGTTGGCCGTGTCATCGCTGGTCGTGTCGCGCCCGGCCCGGTTCGTCGTGCCCGTGCTGCCCGTACTGCTGGACGACTGGCTGCTTTGCGCGGCCGTGTCACCCAGGTCCAGGGCCAGCGTGTTGACTTCGGTTTGATGCGAAGGCTGCGCCACCTTCGGCGCGGTCACCTTCGGGGGATGCCCCCCGGTTCCCGTCACCGGCTGCCCCGTGGTGTTCTGCCCCGGCCCGGTGGTCTTCAGGTTGACCGGCACGATCGGATCACCGCCCTGCGTGGTGGTGCTTCCATCGCCCGCCAGCGTCGTCGTCTTGCCAGTGTCGGTTCCCGTCTGGTCGCCGGTCTTGTGCACCGGATTGCGCACGGTGGCAAGCGGCGGATCGATGACTTGCGTGCCGCTTGTGTCCGCCGGGTCGGTGGTTTGCACCGTGGGGTTGGCGGCGTCGTCGGTGCGCCCCGACATTGCCAACGGATCGTCGCTGCGCGGTCCCGTCGCCGGGCCGCCGGCGGTCTGGTCGACACCGGGCATTGCGCGGCGCGCCTTGATCTTGGCTGTGATGGCAGGCGTCATCATGTCGATGCCGCTCATCGACAGGTTCAGGAACGCTTCACCCCGCTCCAGGCCCGACATGTGGTCCCAGTTCACGGCCAGGTAGCGGGCCTGGTCCGCGCCTCCGGCCATGCCGGTCACGAAGGCCGAGCGGCCCAGCACAGTGGAGGTGGTGCCCCAAAGCGACGCGGTAGACGCCGCGCCGCGCGTGGCCGCCGCAGCGGTGCGCACCGCCGAGCCCATGGCGCCCGCACCGAGCGCTGTGCCCAGCAGCGAGATCTCGCTCATGCGGGCTCGCTCGTTGGTGATCGGGTTCAGCGACTGGCCGTGGGCGTTGAGGTTGGCCAGGTCCGCGGTGGCCGTGGCGGCGCCATAGGCCATGGCCGCACCCAGCACCAGCGGGGCGAGCGTGCCCCCCGAGCCCACGGTGACCACCACGCCGGCAATCACGCCGGCCACGCCGATCACGGTGTCGAGGTGGGTCACGCGGCGGAAGGTCTCGAAACCGGTCTCGGTTCGTGCATCGCCGGCGAACAGCTTGATGTTGCCGTCGGCCTGCACGGTGAACTCGCCGTTCTCCGGCATCGCGAGGTTCACGCCTTTGGGCGCAAAGCTGTTGTTGGCGCGATAGTCGTCAACGCTCGTGTAGCTCCAGCCCTGTTCGTCGACGAACTTGAAGCCCGGGCCGTCCTTGCACTCGACCTTGAACAGCGCCGTCTTGACGATGCCCGTCTCCTTCGTCGAATAGACCACCGGAATCACCGTGACGCGGGCGTTCTCGCCGCCCACGTCGATGATCTCGTCGACCACCCCGTCGCGCAGCTTCTTCTGGTCACCCTTCACGTTGAACAGGTCCTGCGTCAGCATGGCCTGTTGGTTCTGGTCTGGCTGCGACGGGTCCAGCGTCACCGAGGTCTGCCAGCCGAGCGCCGCGGCCACGGTGTTGCCGATGTGCGTGCGCCCCTGCATCTCGCTGGGGGAGCCACCGAACTGCACGTAGTGCTCGTTGATCAGCGCCTGCGCCATCGCGGCCGGGTTGTCGTAGAAGAGCTGGTGCAGCTTCTCCGGGTCCTGCTGGTCCTCGGGCTTCAGGTTCTCGGCGATCAACTGCTCCTGCTCGGCCCAAGCCCCCGGCGCGGCGGTTTTCACGAGGTTGCGCTGAGCGCCGTCAAACCCGGTCTTCGCCTCCTGCAGGGCCGTCCAGGTCGGCGAGCTGCGCTCTGCGTCTGTGCCCGTCAGGTAGCGGTGGTCACGCAGCCATTGATCGTGAGCCGTCTGGGCCGTATCGACTTTCTGCTTCTGCACCGAAGTGGCTTGCTGGTGGTACAGCTCCAGCCAGTCGGAGCGCGCGTCGACCGCCGCGGTGCGGGCTTTGTCCGCGGCATTGCGCAGATCATCGAGGTTGCCGGTCGGTGTGCGGCCCGCGCGCAGGTCAGCCTCGGCCAACAACAGCGATCGGTTGGCGTCCTGCCAAGCCTGGACCTTCACCAGCGCCGTCTGCTCCAGCCGAGGCAGCTTCAGCTCCTCCGGTGTCGCGCCCGTGTGGTGAGCGACGTACAGCGCCTGATTGACGTTCTGCAGGCGCTTGGACACATCGTCGTCGAGGTTCAGCACGGGCGATCCCGACTGACCCGCGGTGCCCACTGGCACCTGCGCCGTCTGCGCCGGCGGATGATCCGCCGCGTCGGTCGCCAACCGTGTTTCGACTTCGCTGCGCTGCGTGCGGGTGTCCAGCGCCTTGGCGTTGGCCTGCCACAGCCGCTCGGTCACCGGGTGCATGTCCACACCCTTGTCTGACAGGCGCTGCGCTCCACGGCCGACCGGCGCCATGAAGTACACCTTGTACTGGCCGTTCTCCTCGCGGATCTCGGTGCCGTCTTTCAGCTTGAAGGTGGTGACGCCCTTGTCCTGCTTGACCTTGGTGCCGTCGCTCAGGGCCACGAACCCGTCGTCGTCCTTGGACAGCCCGGTCAGGTTGGCGGTTTCGCCGTAGCTGCCGGGCGGCTTGAGCGACGCCGTCTTGTCGTAGCCCGGCGGGTAGGTGGTGGTCGTGTACTGGCCGCCCCGCCCACCCTTGTGCGTCTCGACCTTCGGCTGCACGAAACCATAGGTGTCGTATTCATGCTGCGCCACGAGCAGGCTGCGCTCGCTGCCCAGCACATCCAGCCGGGTCTGGTAGTCGTCAACCGTGAGCTTGAACTTTTCGTAGTCCGCCAGCGCCTTGTCGAGGTCTTTCTGCTTGGCGTCCTTGTCGCCGGGCGCGGCGTTCTGCCATGCGGTGCGCGCGGTCTCGACGTCTTTGCCTTGATCGGCCAGCGCCTTCTGCGCCCCTTTCAGTCCATTGGTGGCTTCGGTCTCCTGCGTTTTCACATCGGCGGCGGCAGCACTCAGCTGGTTGGCGGAGGACACCTTGTTGCGCGCATCGCCTTCGAGCTGCGTGACCTTCTTCTGCGCCTCGATCACGGAGTCCGATGGTGTGGTGCGGCCCGCCTCGCTGTCGGCCCGCTGGGCGGCCGCCAGTTCGACGCGCGCGCCGCGCAAGTCTTTCAACGAGCTCAGGGCATCGGCCTGGGCCTGGGCGGTGCGCTGCACCGCTAGCTTGGCACCGTAGTCGGTCTCCAGCTTCTGCACTTCGGAGGCCGGCTTGCCCTCCTTCACTGCAGCATCCCACGCTGTCTTGGCGTTGGTGACGTCGGTGTTGGCCTGGGTCAGGTCCTTGCCGGTCTTCGTGCTGTTCTGGATCCAGGCGTAGTCGTCCAGACGCGGTGGCTCGCCGTTGGGACCACCGCCCAGGCGATCACGCATGAAGGTGTCGAGCGCCTCCCTGGTCGAAGTCACCTTGTCGTTGGCTGCATCGGCCTGCTTCTCTGCGTCCCACAGCGCCGCGGTCTCGGGCGGCAAGGTCTTCCAGCGGTCGGGGGCCCAGTCCACCACCTCGTGGTACTGCCAACGCCCGTCCTTGAACTCCACCTTCTTGCCCAGGTCGCTGCCGGGCGTTGCCCAGAACGCCTTGTTCTCGAAGTTCTCCTGCGAGCTGATGTTGCCGAGGTTGTTGGTGTAAAGGTCTTCGTCAGACAGCGGCTTGGTGTGCTGGCCCGAAGCCTCATCCCAGGTGGTCTTGGCATCGGCCAACACCCCATCGGCCTTGAACTTGGTCTGGTCGGCCACTGCCCGGTCATGCAGCAGGCGCTGGCCGTCACGCACGTCGATCGCATCGAGCAGCTTCTGCTGCGCCGCATCGATGGCCGGCTGGTTGCCGCTGTGCTGCACCGCGCTGTAGTAGTCCTGTGCGTTGCGCACATCGACTTCGCCGATCTGCAGGTTGTAGTTCGTCTGCCGTTCCTTGGCATCCAAGGCGAAGCCCTGCATGTCGGCCTTGGCGGCGTCGAGTTTGGCCTGGGCCGCGCGTGCGTCGGACTCGGCCTGCGACTTCAAGCGGAAGAAGTCGGGGTCGTGCCGGTCGGCGGCGGTGGGGTTCTGGTAGCTGTCGGCAGTCGTGCGGGCCTTGTCGGCAGCGGCTTGCAGGTCATCGATGGTCTTCTGCTTGCCTTCCGTCGTCTTGAGGTCCGCCTCCGCGGTGTCGAACTGCTGCACCTTCACCTGGCGGACTTGCGGGTCTTCGCCGCGCACTTCGTCGCGCAGGCCATTGACCTGCTTGCTCAGGCCGTCCATCTTGAAGGCGCCGGTCTTTTCGGCGCGGTCGATGATGGCCTTGGTCTGCGCATCCAGCGCGGCGTTGACGTCGCTGCCATTCAGGCGCGCGTTGTTCGCGGCCACGCGCATTTCCTGCTGCGCGGCGGTGAGGTATTCGCCGTAGGTCTTGTCGAGCGCGTTCTCCTGCTCTTGCGTCGGCTTGTCGCCGTTGAGCGCGGCCTTGTTCTGCTTGTCGATGGACTGGTCGAGCGAGGTCTCCAACTTGGTGGTGCGGGCGGACGCATCCTGCATGGCCCGGTACCGGGCCGACAGCACCATCGGGTCGCGCACCACCACCGGCGGCGGAGGCGGCGGGGGTGGCGGCGGTGGGGGGGGAGGAGGAGGCGGCGGCGGTGGGGGCGGCGGGGGGCTGAAGATGCGCCGGATCGAATCCATGAACGACATGTCAGGCTCCTTCTTTTGATGTGGGGTGCGGCGTGGCTACTCGCGCCCTTCGGCCCAGCGCAACAGCGTGGCCACGGGTTCGAACAGCGAACGCGGAATGGGTTGCCCTTCGGGCACTTCGTCGTACAGGCGGCCAGCGAGAGCCGCGTCGAATTCCATCGGGATCAGCGCTTCACCGGCAAAGCGACGCATCTGCGCGGCCAATTCACCTTCACCCCGCGCGATCACGCGCGGCAGATCTTTCTCGCCCAGGTACTGCAGCGCCACCGCGGTGTTGGCTGAGCAGATCAGCGCGGAGGCAGCGCGCACGCGGTCGCCCAGGCTCAGGTAAATGGCCTCGAAGTGAGCTTGGCGGCGACGGCTGGCGTTCAACGGGTCGCCTTCGGACTCCTTGTGCTCCTGCATCAGCTCTTCGATCGACATGCGCTGCTGCTTCATGAACTCGTAGTGCACATGCGCGTAATCGGCGCCCGCCATCACGACGTAGATCACCGCCGCCCAGCCGAAGATGGTCAGCAGCGCGGCCCCACCCACCTGCAGCACCGCCGGCGGCTGCGCATAGCCGAGCTTCATCGCGGTCTCGAGGAAGCCCCTGATCACGACGAACATCAGCAGGGCCAGCAGCACCGTCTTCACGAGCATCTTCAGCAGGTTGATGAGGTTGCGCGTGGAGAAGATTCGTTTCAAGCCCTCACCCGGGTTGAGCCGGTTGGCGTCGGGCTTGAGCTTCTCCCACGCTGCCAGGCCACCCACCTGCGCGAAGCAGCCCACTGCGGCGGCCACAGCCACCAGGGTGGTCAGCGGGAGCGTGCCCCACAGCAGCACTTCGGTGGTGTGCGTCAGCAACTCGGCAAAGCGGTCGTCGGGCCGGGTCAGCACCTCGGGGCTGGTGGCATGGCGCCACAGCTCGCGCAGCAGGCCGATGGCCGTGCCGCCCACCAGCCACAGCGCCGCGACGACGACCACGAACGAGAACGTGCCCGAGACGTCGTTGCTGAAGACGACTTCGCCGCGCTTGCGCGCATCGCGCAAGCGCTTTTGGGTGGGGTCTTGGTCTTTCTCGGCCATGCTCGCTGTCGCCTACAACGCGAGGCGAAGGAACTCCAGCACACCGTTGGACGGGCGCAGGAACTGCTGCAAAGACTCGTACACGAAGTACAGGAAGAGGATCATCATCAGCGTGGCCAGCAGGCTCTTGAGCGGCTGCGAGAACACGAAGACGTTGAGCTGCGGCGCCACCCGGCCGATCAGGCCCATGCCGAGCTCCACCAGCACCAGCACCAGCAGCACCGGCGAAGCAAGCTTCACGATCCACAGGAACAGGGTGTCGCCCTGGCGGATGGCGAACTCCTCCAGCACCTTGCCCACATTCGGGAAGAACGAGGCCACCGGCCACAGGCGGTACGAATCCACGATCACGCCGACGAGCGCGAGCAGCCCGCCGGCCGCCACGAACAGCGTGATGACCAGCCAGCCCAGGAACTCGGAGGTGGGCCCGTTCTCATGGCCCGCCACCGGGTCGAAGAACGCAGCGTTGCTGGAGCCGGTCTGGAAGTCGATCAGGTCGCCCACGCTCTCGATGGCCCAGATGAAGATGCCGAAGCCCAGGCCGAGCAGCAAGCCGATCAGCGCTTCCTTGCTCGCGATCAGCAGCCACATGCCGATGGACAGCGGCGGTATCTCCCCGGCGATCGGCGACATGAACAACGCAAGCATCGCCAGCAGCCCGGCACGCACGAAGCCGGTGAGCATGCGGCCCGACAGGAACGGCACCACCGCAAAGATAGCCGTCAGCCGCGGCAGCGTGAGCGCGGCCGCGGAGACGGTGCTTTCGAGGGCGGCCAGTTCGGGGGCGAGCATGGTGCGGCCTCTTCAGTGCGGCTCGCGGCCGAGCGCCCAGGCCTGCGAGGCCGACTCCTCGACCGCCTCATCCATGCGCGTGGCTTGCACGCGCAAACCCTCCGTGCGCACGCGGTCGCGCATCTGCTCGGCCTTGTGCACGCCGCCCGCGGCACCGCGTAGGGCGCGGCGGCTCTCGTCGAGCTGCTGCTGTTGTTGCTGTGCCGCCAGATGTGCCTGCTGTGCCACCGCGGCGGCCTGGAGAATGCGGCCGTCGAGCGTGCGGCTCCACGCGCTGGCCTGGCGCAGGCTGGCCATGTCCAGGCTGCCGGGCGCGGTTTCCAGGTCAGACCATAGGCTGCTTCTCGCATCGACCTCGTGCTGCCAGGCATCGCGTGCCTCGTTCACCCGCGTCTGCGCCACTTGTGCGGCCTCGCGCTCGCGCACGACGCGCTGCTGTGCACGCGTGCGCTGCTGTTCGCGCACTCGGACGAGGAGCTTCCAGTCGATGTCCATCGCCCTACTGCACGAGACGCCGCAGCGCGGCTTCGGTCTTGTCGAACGGCACCGACGTTTCCGGCGGCTGCGCCAGGAACGCCTGCATGGCCGGGCGCGACTCGATGGCGCGGTCGGCCAGCGCGTCGCTGCCGGCCTGGTATTCGCCGATCTGGATCAGCATCTCGAGCTCCTGGTGGCGCGCCATCAGCGCGCGGAACTGCGCGGCCGCGGCGCGGTGCTCGCGCGGCACGATCTGCGTCATCACCCGGCTCACGCTGCCCAGCACGTCGATCGCCGGAAAGTGGTTGGCCGCGGCCAGCTTGCGCGACAGCACGATGTGCCCGTCGAGGATGGAACGCACCTCTTCGGCAATCGGGTCGTTCTCTTCGTCGCCTTCGGTCAGCACCGAGTACACCGCGGTGATCGAACCGCGCAGGCCCGGGCCGGCACGTTCCAGCAGTTGCGGCAGCATCGAGAAGATCGATGGCGGATAGCTGCGCCGCGTGGGCGGCTCGCCACTGGCCAGGCCGATCTCGCGCTGCGCTCGGGCAAAGCGCGTCAGCGAATCCACCACCAGCAGCACGCGCCGACCCTGGTCGCGGAAATGCTCGGCAATCGTCGTGGCCACATAGGCCGACTTGATGCGCTCCATCGGCGGGCGGTCGGAGGTCGACACCACCATCACGGTGCGCGCCAGGCCGGCTGCGCCGAGGTTGTGTTCCAAAAATTCCTTGACCTCGCGGCCGCGCTCGCCGATCAGCGCGATCACGTTCACGTCGGCCGTGGAGCCGCGCGCCAGCATGCCCAGCAGCGTGCTCTTGCCGATGCCAGGCGGTGCAAACACGCCCACCCGCTGGCCCTCGCCCAGCGTGAGCAAACCGTCGACCGCGCGGATGCCGGTCGGCAGCGGGCGCTCGATCATCTTGCGTTGCAGGGGGTTCAGCGGCTCGCGGTGCACCGGCACATGGGCCAGCGCGTCCAGTGGGCCAGCGCTGTCGATCGGTTCCCCCAGTGCATTCAACACCCGGCCGAGCAACCCATCGCCCACCGGGCACACATGGCCGCGGCCGGACGGGATCACCTCCGTCAAGGCCGAGAGGCCGGTCGTGGGCCCGAGTGGCGTGAGGATGGCCGTGCCGCCGGTGAAGCCCACCACCTCCGCCAGCAGCGGTGGTTCGCCGGGCGTGACCAGTTCGCACAGCTCGCCCACGTGGGCTTGCACGCCAGACGCATGGATCAGCATGCCCACGGCCTTGCTGACGCGCCCGCGGATGCCCACCGCGGGGCTGCGGGTGATCGCCTGCTCGAGGTCGGCCACGATGTCGCCCAGCCGGGCCTGCATGCGGTCCATCTCAGCGGCCTCCGGGGGAAGCGCCCTGGCGCTCGACGGCCTTGCGCAAGGCGTCGAGCTGCGCGTCGACCCCGATTTCGAGCGTGCCCGATGCCGACTGCACCACGCAGGCACCGGGCAGCAGCAGCGGATCGGCCTGCAAGGTCACGTTGCCGGGCAGCCGGTTGTCGGCTTGCAAGCGTTCGACCACGCTGCGCACCAGCGGCTCCTGCGCCGGCGCGACCCGCATGCTCAGGAAGGGCTCATGGCGGATCAATGCATCCACCTTCTCCAGCGCGCGCTCGATCAGCGTGCCGGGGTCGAGCTCGGCGACGAATTGCCCCACGCCCTTGACCACGATCTGCGCCATGGCCGCACGCAGGGCGCGCAGCTGCCGCTCGGTGGCCACCGCGTCGGACACCACGCGCTGGGCGTGTTCGGCACGCGCGGCCTCGAAGCCTTCGCGGTAGCCGCGCTGGCGGCTGTCTTCGGCCTGGCGGGTGGACTGGCGCACGATGCGCTCGCCCTCCTTGCGCGCGGCGTCGACCAGCGCCGCCGCATCGAGCAGCGCCGCGTATTCCGACTCCTTCAGCACCTTGCGCTCGCTGAGCAGCTGCAGGTTCTCGGTGGTGATCAGAAAAGCCAGTCCCATGCGGCCAACCTTTCGGGAATGAGGCACTGCAGCAGCACTTCTTGCAGCTGCGCGGCTTGTCGAGGGGCGAGTGCGGGCACGCTGAGCGCGGCCACGCGTCGGGGCAACTTGCGTTGCACGCGCTGCACGACGGCGGCGTCCTCGCCGGCCAGCGCCGCCAACAGCAGGCGGTAGCCGCGGTCGAACACCACGCGGCCGGCGCCGTGCGGGCGCTGCTGCAACGCCGACAGGTTCATGCGCAGCTCGCTCAGGTGCGGCATGCGCTCGATGACGAAATCGGCCGCGTCGGCATCGAAGCGCCGCGCCTGGCGACGCAGCTGCGTGCCCACGCCGCGCTGGCGCAGCAGCGGCTGATGTGCGCACAGGCCGGTGTAGGCGGCGAGCCGGCGCAGCGAAGTGCCGTCGATCAGCGCCAGGCGGCTCATGCGCGAATCGAAGCTGTAGCGCGCCGCGCCAGCTGCAGCGCCAGCACCGGCGCCATCGCGCCGCAGCAGATCCGACAGAACGCCCTGCCCCGCCACGCCCAGGCGTGCCACCTGGCGATGGCGCGCGGGCCAGTCGGCGGGCAACCAGCTCGGGTGGAGGTCGAGCTCGGGGTGCAGGTTGTAGCGCATCACCAGACGCAACAGATCGTGAGCGGGCTCGGCCATGGCACGCTGTCAGCGCCGAATGACCTGGCGGCGTACCCAGGTGCGCCAGTCGAGGCCGTTGCGGCGCAACAAGCCGGGCAACACCATCAGGCACGCGGCGGCGACCATCAGCAGCACGAGCAGCACCATCGCCGTCTGGGTCGGTATCACCCCGAACACCATGCCGCTGCGCGCAGCCACGGCGGCCTTGCTGGGCGGCGCACGGCGCGCTTCGAACAGAGACAGAGAAACCTGCTCGTGCGACAGCCCCTCGATGCTGTGGGCCACCAGTTCTTTGACGGCCGGTGCCAGCAGGCGCAGGTCGACATCGGCCCGGTGCTTGATGAACACCGCCGCCGACGATGGGCGGATCTTGTCGCTGAGCGGGTCGTTGGCCGGGATCACCACATGCACGCGCGCCGACACCACGCCGTCGACCTTGCGCAGCGTCTGCGACAACTCCTGCGACATCGCGTAGATGTAGCGCATGCGCTCTTCAGAGGGCGTGGACACCAGGCCCTGCTTCTGGAACACGTCGCCCATGCTGGCGTAGCGGTCGTTGGGCAGCCCCTGCGCACGCAACAGGTCGAGCGACGCAGGCAGGTCACCCTTGTCGACCAGCACCTGCCACTGGTTGTTTTCGAGCCGCTCCTTATCGGCATCGATGCCGTCGCTGGTGAGCGCGGCCACCATCTCGTTGGCCTCCTGTTCGTTGAGGCCTGAATAGAGGCCGACCTTGCAGCCACCCAGCGCCGCGAGCAGCGCCAGCGCGGCCAGCCAGCGCAGCACGGCGATGGGAGCGCGGGTCATGGGGTGGTGCCTCATTGCTGGTTCTTCAGCAAGGTGCCGAAGAGGCTCGTGGCCGCACTGGCGAGGCCCGTGGAGATGTGCAGCTTGGCGAACATGGTGTGCGCCTGCATCGAGTGGTCGGTCATCACGAACATGGTCTTGATCGGGTCCGACATGTCGACGGACTCGAGCATGCTGCGGCGCATGTCTTCATACGACTTCACGTTGCCGTTGAACTGGGCCGCGTAAGCCATGGCGGAATCGCGCAGGCTGCTGGGCGGCGCCATCGTCACCTGCGGCGTGCCTTGCATCATGTTGGCGAACATGCGGGTCTCGCCCGGGTCGAGCTGCTGCGGCGCACGCGAAGGGGCGTTCTGCAATGCGCTCTGTGAGGCGTTCTGCGCCGCCACAGCGGCGGGAGATTCGGCCGCGGGCGCCACGGCGCTCAGGGCAACTGGGTCGGTCATGCTGCGTCTCCCAGAAAAGAAGGGGACGGCACCACCACGGCGGTGCCGGAGCCCGGCAATCGAACGAGCTTGGCTGGAGCACCGGCCGATGCCGCCAGCCAACTGCCTGTCACGCGCTCAAGACGATTTCGCGGACTGGCGAATGTCGTTCGCGGTGGCCTTGGCCACTTCACCGGCGGCGGCGTTGCCCCCGGTGATCGTGTGCGCCGCCGAGGCGGCACCCTGGATGGCCGTCGACACCTGGGTGCTGGTGGCCATCAAGATGGCGTTGTCGGCTGCGGCTTTTTGCATCGAGGCGATGGGATCTGCTGCCATGTCTTACTCCTGGTTGATAGTGAACAAAGTGCCATCAGAAACCCGGCGTCTGGAGTGCCGGGCATTCCGCGCAGCTGCGCGAAATTCGGTGTGCGGCGTGCAGGGCACGCCTGCAAAGTCGCTGTCATTTGCGGTCCTTGGTCGGCGGCTGGCCGCCGCTCAGCACGAGCCCGTCGGCATCGATGCGCGTCAACTCGGCGCCCGATTTCAGCAGCGCGCCTTCGTAGTAGCGCGTGCCGTTGGCGAGCTGGATGTGCTTCAAGCCATTGGCGTCTTCGGTGATGCCCACCATGCGCGCGGGCAGCATGTTCTGCCAGGCCGCCCATTGCGCGCGCGCATCGGCGCCCTCGTCGTTGCTGCGCGCCGTTTTGGGCCGGTACGTCACCTTGTCGGACACCAGCACCATGGGATGCAGGTCTTCGCTCAGGCGGCGGATCTGCTGGCGCACGGCGTCGTCTTCCACCGTGCCCGACACCACCAGCCGCCCACTGCCTGCGTACGCGATCGTCACGCCGGGGTCGCTCACGAAACGGCGGGCCTGCTCGACCATCTCTTCGGCACTGACCACGCTGATGCCGACCGCCGCGCCAAACGGCGCCAGCGCCTGCTGCAAAGCCTGGCGGCGAGCGCGGGACTCGACATAGCCGCGCACGTTGACACCGCCACCCGGCGTGGCCACTGCCTCCACCTCGGGGAAGGTCTTCAGCGCCTGCTCCACCCCGAGCAGATCGGCCACTGGTTCACCGCGGCGCCCGTCGCTCCCGCTCCATGCCGACAAGCCGCCGATGCCTGCCAACGACAAGACGACCACGGCTGCGCCCAGCCAGCGCAGCGGCCGCCGCTCGGGCGCGGATGGGCTCTGCGATTCGTTGGCCGCCGGCGGCAACATGCTTTCGGGACCCGCGAACATGCGGTCTTCGGGCTCCAGCGCCGCGTACACACGATCGAGCTGGAACTCGAAGTCGCCGACCCGCAACACGTCGCCGGCCACCAGGCTGCGCCGCGGCTGTTGCATCGGCTCGCCGTTGAGCTCGGCCGTGGCGGGCCCGAGCTTCTGCACCGACACCACCAGCTCGCCCACGTTGAACACCAGGTGCTGCGGCAGCACGTCGCCCCCAGGCAGCATCACATCGCATTCACCCGTCGAGCCGACGAAGTTGGCGCCGGGCTTGAGCGCCAGCGTGCGCCCACGCAAGGCGCCGTTGAGAAAGCGCAGGCACCACGAGGCCGGGGCCGCGGTTGTTTGCGAAGGCGGGGATGACGGCTGCGTGTTCATGCTCATCCCCCGGGCGCCACCTGCGCCACGGCCGGCATCACCAGCCGCGGCGTGAGCAGATAGAAGCGCTCCATGTTGGTCTGCGTCTTCTCGGTGTGCTTGAAGAGGTTGCCGATCAAGGGCACGCTGGACAGCAAGGGCACACCGGTCACGGCATTGACTGTCTCTTCCGATGAGAAGCCGGCAATCAGCAGGCTCCGGCCCTCGTCGACCATGGCCTGCGTGTTGACCGTGCGGCGGCGGATGACGGGAATGCTGTCGACGCTGGCCGGGCTGAGGTCGCCGTCGGCGATGTCGATGGACATCATCATGCTGCGCTGGGCCGCTTCGTCGACGATGAGCGGCGTCACGCGCAGCGAGGTGCCGGCAGTGAGGGTGAACAGCGCTGCATCCTGGAACCCGTCGACGCGCACATGCACTTCGCTCAGGTTCTCGAGCACCGCCTCGGTGTTGTTGAGCGTCAGCACCTTCGGCCGCGCGACGAAGTTGGCCGTGCCCGTCTTGGTGAGTGCACTCACGCGGGCGAGCAAGAAGTTGCGCAGCTCATTGCCGATGGAGGCCGTGAAGACGCCACCGAGCGGCGTGGTCGCCCGGGTCTGGCCAGCTTCGGTGGTGGCGTTGCCCCAGGTGAGCGGCGGGTTGGCACCGTTGCCGATCTGCGCGTCGCCGTGGCGACCGTGCAGCCGCCAGTCGACGCCCAGCGCGTCGAGCGTGTCGCTGCTGATGTCCATGATCGTGACCTCGATCTCGATCAGGCGCGGGCGGCTGTCCATGGACTCGATGAGCCGCTCGTACTGCGCCATGCGGTCGGGCAGGTCGCGCACCAGCACCGCGTTCATGCGCGTGTCGGCATGAAACTGCGGCAGCTCGTTGCTGGGCACGAAGCTGCTGAGGGTGCTGTCTTCGGTGGAGCTGGCCGATGCGGCCGTGCCCATCTCGATCTTCGGTGCGCTGAGCGTCTCGCCCGAGCCCATGCGGATCTGCCGCGTGGGACCGACGCGAAAGGGAGCGCTGTTCCCACTACGCGCATCGGTGCCCGAGCCCTGCTGCTGCTTGCGGCCATACAGACTGCGCAGCACGTTGGTGACGCCGGGCACGGTGGTTTCCTTGCCGGATCGGTTCACGCGCACATCGCCGGCCCACGCGTACTTGAGCGGAAACAGCCGCACCTCTGCGTAGTCGGCGAGGGCCGCCTTCTGGTCGGCCAGCTTCACGGCCTGGCGAACCATGTCGACGTAGCGGCGCGGGCCGGAGACGACCAACCCGCCTTCACGCTCGCTGGCGACGACGGGGTAGCGGCTGTCAGCAATGCGCAGCCGCGCCAGCATCTGCGTGACGCTGGCCGCGCTGCCGCTGGACAGCGGCAGCACCTCAGTGCGCGCCTCGCTGGCCGGGTCGATGTAGAGAAACGCGCCGTCGTAGAACCAGGTCAGTCCGTAGGTGGAGCACAGGCTGTCGAGAATGTTCTGCGCCTGCATCGTGAACTTGCCGCTGATCACGCCGTTGATCTTCGGGTCGATGACGGCGGTGAGCCCCTGCGAAGCCGCCACCTCGCGAAGAAAGTCGGCCAGCGGCTTGTCGTTGGCGACGATGTTCAGCGTGCGGCCCTTCCAGCGCACTTCGGCCGCGTGGACCACGGCGTGTGCCTGCAGCAGCCACAGACCGAGCATCAGCAAGGCCATGCCCCATGCACGGCGATGAGCAAGCAGGTGGTGCGGCAAGGGCGTCATGGCAGCTGGCTCAGGGTGTGAAAGGCACGCTCGGCGAAACGCAACACGTCGCGGCCCAGCCAGCCCGCGGTGATGACGATGGTGAACATCACGGCGATCAGGCGGATCGACTGGCCGATGCTCTGGTCCTGGATCTGCGTGACCGCTTGCAGCACAGCCACGATCACCGACGACAGGGTCGACACCGCCACCACGGGCAGCGCCACCCAGAGCACGACGAGCAGTCCGTCGCGTGTGAAGTCGAGCAGTTCGATTGGCGTCATGCAGCTGGTCTCATGCGGCAGTTCATGCAGCTTTCGGGTTGGCGATCCAGCCGACCGGCTGCAGCGCGACGTCGTCGTCGACTTCCTGGTACGACAGCACCACCAGCTGCGGCGCCACCGGTTCCAGCAAGGTCTTCACGTAGCGCCGCACGTCGGATGAGGTGACGGCGACCACCCGGCCAGCCGCGTTGTCGACGATGCGGCGCACCTGCTCGCGGATGTCCTGCGTGACGGCGGGGCTGAGCAGCAGCAGGTTGCCGCGCGGGCCGCGCTCGACGGCGTCCTGCACGCGGTCGAGCAGGCTGGCTTCGAACAGGATGGCCTCGAGCCGCCGATCGAGCCCGACGTAGCGGCTCGTGATGTACCGGCCCATGCCGATGCGCACGAGCTCGGTCAGCGCGATCACATCGGATTCCTTGGGCGCCCAGATCACCAGGCTTTCGAGAATGGCATTGAGGTTGCGGATCGGTATGCCCTCTTGCAGCAGCCGGCGCAACACCTCGACGATGCGCTGCAGCGGCACCACGCGCGCCGCCTCGGCTGCCAGATCGGGCGCGTCGCGCTGCACCGTGTGCAACAGCCGCTGCACCTCCTGCAGGCCGATGAGCTGCGGCGCGTGGCGGCGCACCACATGCTCCACGTGCGCCGCGATCACGTCGTGACCTTGCAGGCCGGACGCTGCAGACGACTCCAGCACCCACACCACCCGCGCGAACGGGCCGAAGGGCTCGGCCACCTCGGCACCGGCTGGTGGCGTGGCGGCCTCGGCTTCATCGAGCATGCGCCAGCCGGGGCGCAGCGTTCCGCGTGCGACGGGCACGTCCTGCACCAGCACCTGGTAGCCACAGGGCTCCGCCACAGCGGCCGAATGAACGATGCGCAAGCGCGGGAACACCGGGCCCAGCTCGGCTTCGAGAGCAGACTTCACCGCGCTCAGGCGCTGGTCCAGCAGGTAGCGGTCGACGCCGCCGCGCAGGCCTTGCGCCAGATGCACAGCGAGCGGCGATGCCAGGGCGTCGTCATTGGATGCGGTGTCGGCTTCATCGCCTTCGGGATGCGAGATCCAGTCGGAGACATGGCGGCGACGGCGCAGCGCCCGCGATGCAAAGCCCGTCCCCAGGACCACCAGCGCCAGCGAGCCGAACACCCATTTCGGAAAGCCGGGCACGAGCAGAAAGCTGGCCAGCGCCAGGCCGGCCACGATGAGCGCCCGCGGATAGGCGAGCACCTGCCGGCCGATCTGCCGTGCGAGTTGCGTATCGGCCCCGGTGCCGGCATCACCACCCACACGCGTGATGACGATGCCCGCGGCGATGGAGACGAGCAACGACGGAATCTGCGACACCATGCCGTCGCCCACCGTCAGGATGGCGAAGCGCTGCACCGCGGCGCCCACGCTCATGTCGAGCATCAGCGTGCCGATCGCGATGCCCGCGAGGATGTTGACGATGGCGATCAGGATGCCTGCAATGGCGTCGCCCTTGACGAACTTCATCGCGCCGTCCATGGCCCCGTGGAGCTGGCATTCCTGTTCCAGCAGGCGCCGGCGTGCCTGCGCCTGCGCCGACGAGAGCACCCCGGCGCGCACGTCGGCGTCGATGCTCATCTGCTTGCCGGGCATCGCGTCCAGCGCGAAGCGGGCTGCCACCTCGGCCACGCGCTCAGAGCCCTTGGCGATCACGATGAACTGCACGATGGCGATGATGAGAAACACCACCGCACCGACGACGACGTTGTTGCCGACGATCAGCTTGCCGAAGGTGTCGATGATGTGGCCAGCATCGGCATGCAGCAGGATCAGCTTGGTCGACGCGATGTTCAGCGCCAGCCGGAACAGCGTGGTGAAGAGCAGCAGCGACGGGAAGGTCGACAGCGACAGCGCCGACGGCACATACATCGCCACGATCAGCAGCACCAGGCTCACGGCGAGGTTCGTGGCGATCAAGAGGTCGAGCAGCGGCGTGGGCAGCGGCAGTACGAACAGCGCAACGATGGCCACCAACAACCCGGCCAGTGCCAGGTCGTTTTGCCGGCTGGCCAACCCGAGCCAGCCGCGCAGGCGGTTGCCGGATGGAAGCGAATCGGTGGGTGTGGCCATGGTTGCGTGAGCCTCGATGCACCAACGCGAATCCGTGACGTTTGACACGAATTCCATCGGTGCCGGCGGACTCTATGGCCTGCCTGCGTTCGGCAGCAACACCGAATTTCCGTAGTCGCCGATTGGCTGCAAACGCGGCACTACGGTTTTGCGTAGTTCCTGATTCGCCTTCGTTTGGGTACGCTGACCTCACCGCACATCGTGAAAAGTTTCACAGCTTTCGCGAAGCGATGTGCTGTGCCGCGCACCTCGGGTGCGATGGAGACGCTCGCTCGAACCACACCGCAAGACATGCTGACCATCACCCGAGAAGACGTGCTCGAACTGGGTGCAGCGCCCACGCTGCCGCGCGCCGAGACCGCCCTGGTCCGCGCGATCAACGGCCTGTATGGGCGCGCCGCAGCCTTGCCGCTCATGCTGCGCGGTCAGCCATGGCAATTGCGATGGAGCTACCCGAGCAGAGACGTGTGGTCCATCGGTCTCGACTCGCGCATGCCGTATCGCTTTCGCATCGGCTCGCACACCGGCTGGCTGGCGCTCGATGTGCCGCTGCTCGCAGCGCTGCTGGGTGAACGGCGGATCGACCTGCTGCCACGCGACTTGTGCTACGTGCTGCTCGCCGATGCGCTGCACCCCGTGGCCGATGCACTGGAGAAAACGTTCCACCTGCGCTTCGAGTGGGCACCACCCGAGTCGTCAGCGGCCACCGCGCCGGTGGCCGCTGAGCTCATCGAGCGCGCTGCATGCTTCACGTTGGCAGGCGCCGATGGCACACACGCCGGGCACCTGCTGTTCGACGACGACAAAGCGTTCGCGACGTTGCTGGCTGCGGCACCTCGTCACGCCGCGACGGGCCGTGCATCGACCTCACTCGACTGGCTGCGCATCCCGCTGCCCTTCGTGGTGGGCCGCAGCCACATCAGCCTCCGCGAGATTGGCAGCGTGCGACCCGGCGACATCATCAGCATCGAGCACTGGGGGTCYGTGGTCACGGCCCTGACCGTCACCGCCGAACTGGGCGGGCCCGCCGGGCGCTGCCTGGTCGGATTGGCTGAGGGCTCGCGTATCACCTTGCAGCAATCGAAAGAGACCGCCATGAACCGAGACACTCCCGAGGCCGGGCTCACCGGCCAAGATGACGCCGCTGCGAGTCTGCCGCTGGACCGGCTGGACGCGTTGGAAGTCACGTTGCGCTTCGAGGTCGGCGAGCTTTCGGTGTCGCTCGGTGAACTCAAGGGACTGAACCCCGGCCATGTGTTCGAACTCGGGCATGCACTGAACCGCAGCCCGGTGCGCATCGTTGCGCACGGCAATGTGCTCGGCAAAGGCTATCTCGTCGCGGTGGGCGACCAACTCGGCGTGCGCGTGTCCGAGTTCGCGCCGAGCGAACTGTGAGCAGGCCGCCGGTTGTCGTTGACGCGAACGGCGGGGGGCACTGAGCCATGGGTGCCGGTCTTCCCGAACCCCTGACGCTGGTTGCGCTGATCGTCGCGTTCGGTGTCGCGCCCTTCGTGGCGCTGATGATCACGAGCTACACCAAGTTGGTCATCGTCTTCGGCCTGCTACGCACGGCGCTCGGCCTGCAGCAGACACCACCGAACATGGTGCTGAACGGCATCGCCATCATCCTCACGATCTACATCATGGCGCCGGTGGGCATGGAGGTGTCAGACGCGCTGCGCGGGCGCAACCTGGGTGCCAAGGGCGAGGGGCTGAACGACATCATGGCGGTGATGGACGCCGCGAAGGCTCCAGTGAAAGAGTTCTTGCAGAAGCACACCCAGGAGCGCGACCGCAAGTTCTTTCTGAAGTCGGCCGAGAGCATCTGGCCACCGCAGCGCGCAGCCACGCTGACGGCAGACGACTTCATGGTGCTGGTGCCCAGCTTCACCCTCAGCGAGCTGACGCGTGCCTTCCAGATCGGCTTCATCATCTACCTGGTGTTCGTGGTGGTAGACCTGATCGTCGCCACCGTCCTCCTGGCACTGGGCATGTCGATGATCGCGCCGACGACGATCTCACTGCCGTTCAAGCTGCTGCTGTTCGTGATGCTCGACGGCTGGACGCGGCTGATTCACGGATTGGTCTTGTCGTACCGCTGAGGGGCACTGCTCAACAAGAGCCGTGGCTTCCATGCGGACAACGTCCGGCCTAGTGAACCTGGACGTGAAAAAGGCCCTGAGTCGTTGATTGACGCAGAGCCTTGATCACAAATGGTTCCTCGCGGAACCCAAGAGCCGGCGTCAATTGAACATCTCGCGCAAAGCCGCACCAGAGCTTGATCTCGCGAGTTCGGTCTCTATGGGTTACCCCAAAAGTTATCCTGCGTGATCTCGCCTTCGAAATTGGGTCTCGCGGGAACACTGGCTGAGCGTGCTTCAACGGCGCGCCGATCGATCGAGGAGTCGATGGGCGCATACAAGGCATCCGGCTGCAAAGCGCCTGAGGCGGCTTCGCTAATGCGCTCGACATGACCGATGCAACCGCCCTATCGTCAGCTAGGTCAGTGGCGTGGAACGCCGCCAGCTTGAGGAGTCGTTCGATCTCGCAAGGGCGGAGCCGAACCACCGACACGCGGATTTTCAAGCGGGCGAAGTCCGGGAAGTGGCGCCACACCAGGCCGTGCTCTAGCGAGTCAACAAGCGGCCGGCAAACTCGGCAACCAGAAAGCGCCGTGAAGAGCTACGTCGCGGCTACGCGAGCTAGGTCGCTTGGTGAGGTTCTTCTACTGAAGAATCGTCTTCGAGCCAGTCGTCGGTTGCTGCGTAGGCGGCAGCGTTTGCCCCTCGCCCCGTCATGTTCAACATGCCCGCGGTTTCATATTCGGCGAGGCGCGTCACCTGCGTCAGCAGGGCAAGAACAGCTTTTGCAGCTACCACGCTGTTTGGGGAGCTATCTCGCAAAGTTGAGATTTGATCAGTCGAATTTATGAGCGATCCAAGGCGGATTACATTATCCTTGAACAGCTCAATAAGCTCTTCGCTCAAGTTTAACGAATCGTCCGCCGTGGCAGACAAATCTGACTTTCTCACCTTCGCAGACGACAGAGCGACATTTACTTTCTTGACGCAAGAGTCAATCTCAACTCGATTAGTCATAAACGCGTCAAGGCAACTTTGGATGTCGACGCCAACAGAAGCAAGCGCTTCGATCTTGACGGTACCTGGCGAAGCGTAATCAATTTCCTTTATCTTCATGTCGTGCAACGATGGAATCGATTTCGCCAAGCCATCAAACAGATTGATTCTGCTGAAGCCGCCGCCCCAAGGTGCACGCAATGCTCTGTTCAATCGCTCGCGGACGCTCGTAACAAATCGAGGTTTCGTGCAATAGAAGAAGCCGTAGAGGCTGGAATATGCTCGTGAGAATCTATCGAGATCCGATATGAACCAATCACCACCTATCGGCACTTCATATCGAGCCGGAAGCAGCTGTTGAGCCAGGGAAATATCGGGAGCAAATTCAGGACGAAAGAGTGAATTAACACTGGGCAAATATTGCTGAATACTCTGAACTGAGACTCGGCGCAGCGTTCGAGAGCTGTGGCTCTCATCCTCTGGAACCTCATCCGGATCCTTGTCTCTTGAATATGCTTCGAGACAAAGAATATTCGCTGACTTTATGAGCACGTCCCGTAGCGTTCTTTTCTTCGCCAAATAGGCGGCAAAGTCTCCGCGGCTTACATCGAATATCAACCATCGCTCTCGATCCAGTCCGTTGGTATCACACCAAAGATAGAACCAGCTGCGCTTACTATCACGATAGAGCGACAGCAATGGGCCTTCAATCTCCAATAGGTCGCAAATGAACAGGTGTTTATCTATGGTCGACACCTTTACTCTGGTGTCAGACAGTTTAATCATGGGAGCCACTTTCATAGCTCCAAAGCTTTATGCTCTACCACGGAAGCTTGGCGGTCAAACGACGTGTACTCATGCAGATCAAAATGGCCGTTGTCCCTTGGCACGGTCTGCCGCCCACACTCGGAAGTGAGTTTTACCCGAGCGTAATAATCGCCGAGCCTTTTCAGAAAGTTTGGGGATGAATCAACCCCAGCACGTGCGGCTGCCACTAAGCCATCTAAAGTTGAGTACATAGACAGCGCCAACGCTGAACAACATACCTTTGCAGGTTTGTTTTTCCAAGCCGCCGGGTTCTTGATAGAGCTGGGTAGCCAGTTGCTCTCTTCCTCAATATCGGCTTTCACAAACCGATACCCAACGCCCAGAGGCTCGGCTGCAGGGGCAGGAGGACATCCAGCGTATGCGCTGACTTTCGCGTGATAGCGAAATTCTTTGGCACTTGTCTTTGCCGCTTCGGTTGGCAGTGCCGAAGGAGGGACAGGTACGGCGTGATTTTCCATGCTGGCGGAATGTAAACCCAAACTGGCAAAGGCCTACGTGAACTTCCTCATCAATGGAGATCATTGCTAACCGCAGAGCCGAAGTGAGTCGACAACCTGCGCAGGCCACCTACGCCACGCCCGGAGGGTGACCGGGGTTCCTCCGCTGATATCCTGATGCAATGGCAAGGCATCGACGAAAGAAGTACCGCGCAGCGCGCAGCCTCGCAGCCTTCGGCAACTCTGGTCGGTGATCCGGAACCAGCAAGCCGTATGCTGCCCGACCTTACAGAAACTGGTTCGATCGTTTCCTAGCGGAAATCCACCACGTGCTTCGAGATGCGTGGTGGCGGATACCGTGGTGAGGGACGCTCACAGCAGATTGTGGTCATCAAATCACTCTGACAGCCACTTCAAGAACTGCTCTCACGACAGTCGCAACATCTCCAGCAGCCTTCCCCTGGAGCAGCGCGCCCATCTCCATCGAGTAGTCGAGCGACGCTGCGTTCAGATTCGATGACCCCACGTAAGCGTGTTGCTCGTCGGCCAATACGAGCTTGGCATGAAAGCTTTCCCAAGACCGCCCGTCCGGCCTCCGCAATCCGTAGTCGAAGACTTTGATGTGTTCTTTACCAAGCCACGGTACCAGCGCTGGATAGCCGTTCGGATAGCTGCTGTGTCCCGGCTCGCTCAAGTACCTGAGAACAAGGATCCTCTCAACTCCTGGCTTCGTGGCTTCGAACAGCCGCTGAAGCCAGCGTGCACCGGATGGATCAAAGAAGGGACTGCAAACCACCAACCTATCAGATGCGACCGTAGCGAGCCGAATGAACGCCTCATCAGTCGGCTCGACTTGTGTAGCCCTCCATCCAAGGTCAGCGAGACTGCCCTCAAGCTGGTTGGGGCGGCGAGGCTTTGTCAGTACCACTTGCACCAAAGTCTCGTCTTGATGAACCTCCGACACGTAAAAGGCAATCGCCTCAAGAGCTTGGCCGATGCGAAGCAGGGTCTCCTGAGATGCGGCCGTCCTCCATCCAGGCCCATATGGCTCGAACAAGCTGATCGCTTGCCCCCGACGAAACATTTCCAGGGCACGCGCCTCCTCTGTCGGACCAAGGTGCGCGAGAGCTGTCAGCGCGGAAGCTGTGTGGACCGCCCCAGGTGGGCAACGCCCCAAGGCACAAAGCAGTGCACCTGCGACACTCGCGACCTCTGCAAGCCTCGATACGGCAAGGCGGTCGAACTCAGTCAGCATCAGGCAACGCTACCCTGTACGAGGTCAAGGAACCCTGGGGTAATGAATCCCTCCCGACGGTCCAACCTCGGTCTGTCACCCGTGCCACGCAGAACTGAGCGCGAGAGCAGCTTGTTGGAAGCGACGCAAGAGGTCTCAGGGATCATGAGGCAGTCCGGGCATGCTCCGCCTCGCGAAGAACAAAGCGATCCAGTTCCGCACAGCGTCGACTTAGGTGACAGCATTGCTTGGAGCATCGCTATCCCAGCGTTTCGCCACATCGCAGAGAAGTTGCCGAGGTCCATCGTGGTGCCGTTGCGGTAGACGACGAACGCCAGATCGGCGGGAAAGATGTACTCGCCCAACGAGCCAATATCCAGACCCGAGTATTCCGACATTTGTTTTATCAGCATGTGCGAGAAGCTGTGAAGCAAGGTGTAGGCATACAGGTAGGGTGGCGGCCTATCGTTCATCGGGAGGCCATCGAGAAACGCCGACATCGGATGCGCCATCTGCAGCAGACTCGCTCCGAGCTTCTGACCGGGAGCGGGCTCCACCATGTCCGTGCAGTTCAGTGCCCGAAGCCAGGCCACTACCTGCGTTTCATCCAGCTTCACGTAGACGGCTTCATTGGCCTGCTGCACAACATAGATGGGATGCTTCCAGCCGCTGTCGAAACGCAGCGGCTGGAACAGGTTCAGCCGAACCGGCATATCCATGTGGCGCTTGTCGCGCAGCACCGGCCCGGATTCCATTCGCGAATAGCCAAAGCTGAACTTGCACAGCTCAAAATCGCGTATCAAGCCCATCCTCTCGATGCCAAGAAGCTTGAGCATGCGAGCAGCGTCGGCCTCCTGCTTCTCCTTCTCGAACGTCGTGACCGGCGACAAGTCCTCGTCCAACTGCGTGAACGGCACGAAAGGTCGCTTTCCGAGCGTCTGACGCTTCACTGCTAACCGAGAGTCGTCCAAAGTCTGATGTTCGATCGACAGCCTGAACGGGTCATACTTTGAAGCGAAGTGCGACCGTCGATTGCGCAGCTTAATGACAAGCTCCGAGGGCAGGTCCACTTTCGGAACCAGGATCTGCTTGGCTCGAAGTTCATTGATGACTGCCTGGCGTCCAAGCCTCGCTCCGGCAACCGAACTCTCCAGAATTGTCCGAAGCGAGCCCGAGGCCGTCGACAACATCGGACCGACCGCTTTCAGAATCTCGCACTGCGCTTTGAAGTTGACCAGTTGCGTCTGCAAGCTAGGCTCACCTTCGCACGCCTCTTCCACCTCGGCATCGGTCGGCTCGACGGCCGGAAATCCGTACTGGCGCGCGATGAAGTCTTGGAGCTCCGGGGCACGCTCAGGCCGCAGGAGGCTGAGTCTGTCCGCCGCGCCGTCCTTGAAATCGATGAACAGGTCGGATTGAACGTAGTAGGCATTCGACGCCCGATAGGGCGTGACTTGCATCCGGGCCTCTGTAAGTCGCTGCGCAGTCATGCCCTCGCGAATGATGTCGAGCGTCGCCCTGTCGTTCTGCAACCAGCGCTGCGAGAGCGGTCGCTTGCAAGCCGCACACTCGAAGAACCAGCTGCCGATGGCTGCTGATCGATTGTTCAGGGTGAAATCAAATGACCCGCAGCCGCAGCGGTCGCGACGCTTGACCGACTTCTTCTCCTCCGAACTCCACTGCCACTGGCCAGGGAACGGCTGCTCCCAATTGCCCGACCAATGAACGAACAGGACGTCGAGCTGCTTCCAACTGCAGGGGCCGGGCTTAGGCGCGTTGCGGCACGGTGTCGTCCCCATCGCGCCCAGCTGTGCGTCGAGATGCTCAAGAGAATCGAAGTCCCTGAACAGTCCGCAGTTCTGACATCTAAAAGCGAGCGGTGCCGGCGAATACTCCATCTGGGAAGGCCGGCAGAAATGGACCCTGTCCTCACCGATCACCTGGAAATTGCTGTATGTCGAATCGAGCAAGGAGACGTCAACGCACTGCCGCGGCAGCACAGGAGGTTCCCCGGCGGCGCGACAGTTTGAAGCCATGTCGTACCAGGACCTACCGATTTCCTCGAGGCGCTCGTAGAGCTGGTCCAGAGTGGGCTGCGACAGTTCCACTTGCTGTACGCGCGAGACTTGGGCGATGCACGCTCCAACACCACCTTCGAAGGCGAAAAAGCTGCCAGGCGCGTAGGAGCTCGCAAGCTGATTGCGAGAGCGATTCATTGTTTTGGGTGCCGTCATAGCGTCCTCAGTCCTTCGCCTCTAGCGCTGGGTTCGTGTCATCCACATCAGCTCCCGTCCCTCGCCGTATGAACTGCATGACGTTGCCGACGGCTTCTTCCGTCGTTCGCCGATTCATCGCATCAAAGGCTCCGGCCACAATCAGCCCCGGCTCATCAACATCGCGTAGGGACGTCATCGGACGCTGGCCAAGCTTCAGCTTCTCCAGAAAGTATCGGAGCTTGCTATTCGCAAGTCGGGCGTTTTCGAGGCCGAGCTCGATGTCTCTAACCTGCTGCTTGATGAGGCTCCGGTAGTGAGGCGCTCCGTCCGGCGCGGGGGATACGTCCAATCCGATTGCACTCCCCAGGAACTTCACCAAGTCGTCTTTGAACAAGGGGTTCTTGAGCTGGGCCTCGACCTCCATCGCGTCTACAAACGAGGGACATGTAGCCTTTTCCGCCGTGGTCGCGGCCGTGACGACATTGGAGATAGCTCGCACTCCGCAGACGTATTCCTGGAAGAAGCTCGGCAGCACCCGCACGAGCGCCTTCTCCGCCCAACGATCGGTCGCCGCCGGGAGAATCATGCGCTCGAGAAAGCGGTGGAAGATGTCGTGAATCTCGACGATGAACCGGTCTCGACTACGCTGCGGAATCGGAACCAGGAGAGAGAACCCCACGTGCGTTCGGCCCACGCGCGACGAGGCCTGGATGTATTCCGCGATGTCCGAGGGCATGCCGGCGAAGAACATCGAGTTGAACTCGTCAACGTCCACGCCATGCGATACGGCAGACGTGGCAACAATGGACCGCAAGAGTGTTCCCAGCTCCGGGTATTCCTTGTTCGGAGTTGGTCTCTCCTGCGCGCGATTGACGATCCGCTGGATGCCTGCTGCGTCGACCGCGCCCGAAATCAGGTCGGACTCAATGCGTGTCTCGGCGGGGAATCCCGCCTCTTCGTGCAGACGGTCAAACTCCAGACGCTCGGTCTCGATGACCTGGTCGCCACCCTTCTTGTTCGTCACGTAAGTCAGCGAGATGCGGTGCAGGAAGACCAGTGCAAGCAGCTTGCTCGCCGAGCAGGCGTTGATTGCCGCGACAAACTGCGGCTTGAGAGGCCCGTCTGGCAACCATCTCAGTAGGCGCTCCTTCGCCACACCTTGACGAATCGAGTCTCCGCTTCGCAGTTCCTCATAGAGTTCCGTGATGGCAAGGTGGAAGTGAGCCAAGACACCTGCCATCGCCACCGTGTGACGGTGCCCATTGGTCAGTTGCGCCTGGTAAACGCGAGCCCAGTGGCTCCGCCCTTCCTCGTCAGAAGGATCGCGAAGCCGCCTGTCAGCGTCAAACTCTGAAGAGTCGGGCGCCATGGGACTTGCGTAGAACGAGCTGTAAAGCGAAGGACCAGGGTGGGGGAATTGAACGGTCCTCGTGCGCTGGTACAGGCTCTTCATCTGCCGCTGTGGCTCGTTGACGGTCGCGGAGGCGGCGATCACCTTGATTCGCCGCCTGGTCGTCGTGCCAGGGGCGAAGGAAAGCTCTTTGCCGAGCATTGGCGCCAACGTGTCGAACGCAGCCTCGAGAGCAGACTCAAACAGCCCGGCGAACGTCCCCAGCGACTCGTCCAGCAGATGCGCCTCGTCCTGAATCAGCAGCGACGGGAACGGGTCAAAGAAGCGCTTCGTCCCAGTCGGATACGTCGGGAACAGACCGGTGAAATTGACTCCGGGCTCCCCAGTCCAGTCTGCGCGCTTCCTCGGGATGAAGAGTCGCTGAGACGAATCGTTTGCAATCAAAGGCGCGAATCCGAACATCCCGAAGAAGCGACGAATCGTTCCTTGCGACTGTCCGATCGCTGCTAACTTGTCCACTGTGCCCAGAAGGACGGAAGGGGCAAAGTCATAGATGTCCTCGTCGACGATGTACACCGGCAGAGGTTGCGGATGCGCGAAGCGCTTGTTCCATGAACACACCGACTTCGGGCTCGTACAAACGTGCCCGAGAGCGTTGCCCAAAACCGGAAAACGCCGCAGCGCCGTTGAGTCCTTCGCGCAGAACGGGCAAGTGGTTATCTTGAGCCAACGCTCGCGAACTGAGACGTAAGCAGGCTGCCTGAGCAGCGCGGGTTCTTCATCAATCCCGGCATCATCGATCTTGGGCACGAGATTGACATCGGGATCTTGATGCCAGTTCGGCGTGTTGCTGCTGCCGACCCAGAATCCGAGCGAGAGGATTTCGCCAGGATGCTTGCGTTCGAATCGAACTGTCTCCGCGGCGGCCAGAGTCCTGAGCGTTCTCTGCGCCTGCTGGAGCGTCAGCAAACGCAACGGATAGCGCATGAGCGCGCTCACCCCGTGGTGCTTTCCACGAAGCCTGTCGAGCAACAGCACGTACACCAGCAGGCCAAGGAATGCCTCCGACTTGCCTCCGCCGGTGGCGAAATAAAGCAGCGTCACCGCATTCGAATGCTCGGCAACCTCCGGCGTGTAGAAGGACTCGAACTGCGGCATGCGCGTCACGAAAGCCGGAATGCTGGAGAGGATGAAAACGAGCTGGAACAGGCGCCAATCGGCGTAACCCTTTCCCTTCGCCACGATAGCCATCGCGTCGTTCATGGCCACCCAGGCCTCGAAGGGCACAGCCCTGGGATCCGATTGCGGACCGGCCGCCTTCCAGTGGTTACGCGACTCCTCCAAGATACTCAATCCGGCTTGGATGGCCCGCAGTTCCAGGGTCCATGCTTCGCCATCCTGTCGAAGTTTCTCTTTCTCAGCTGCGATGGCCTCGGCTGACTGCCCGACCATACCGTCTTCCACCGGGGTGTGACTTGCCTCCTTCAGCCAGTCTGCATAGCAGTTAACCAAAGGCTTGAGCGCGTCAAGGCTGTCTTCCCGAGCCAGGCGCTGGATATTCGCGTCGACACCCCTGCTTTTGAGCTCCGTGGCGACAATTCGAGGCAGCACATACCGCGGCGTCCAAGTCGTCGTCAGCCTTGTGACCGAGGACGCTTCGGCATAAACCACCCCTCCGTTGAACCCGAGAGCCGGATACTTCAGATAGCGGTTGTATCGGTATGACGGCTTAACGCGATCGAGCCGCAACCAGCGATGAGCGCTTGTCGGGAGCTCCACGCTCACGCTCAGGTGAAAGAATGTTTGCTCGAACTCCCTCAGGCGATTTGCTGGCTCCTGACGCGACCAGTTCTCGAGTGCCAGATGCAMAGTGCGTCGGGTTGGATCGAGACTGTCTTCCGTGATCTGCACTTTCCACTGCAGCTCGATGTTCGGCAGAACAGCCTCCAGGCTCGAGGCTCTGACACTCTCGAGGTAAGAGTTCCACTTGCCCGTGTCAGAGGGCCGAATGTTTCGCCCATGTCGGAAGCCCCAAAGTTTCCCACCGGTGGTCGGATCCGAACTCGCTGCCCAGGCCTTCAGTTGGTCATCGATCGAAGTTTTCAGTGCCTTTGTCGCGGCTGCCACGTCAGCATCGGCGGTCGCTAGAGTCAATACGAAAGTCGGCAGCTTGAGGTCAAGGCGCAACCATTTCTGCGGCGGAGGAACCTCGAGGACTCGGTTATCAGGAATGCTGCCCGACCCATCGGCGCTGGTCGAAGCGGGAGGGGGCGCATCGTCGCCGGTTTCCTCTTCGTCCTCTTTGGCGTCAGAGTCGTCAGCGACCTTCTCGGCCTTGGGCACGTCGTCGGGCGCTTCGTCAGGCAGCCGATCGACCGTATCACCGAACGGCAGACCAAGTGCCCCATGGGCTTCCTTGCGTACCAGTTGACTACGCTCGAACCAGTCTTTGTGCTTGCGCGCATCACGCCCGCCGAGCTCTGCGGCAAGGGCTTTCAATCCTTCGCGAATGCGACCCCGAAGATCGCGATGAGTTTCTGGCGTCAACGGAAACGAGGGGTTCAATGGCCCGCCTGGCTTCACTTCGTCGGATGTGGGCAAGACTCTGACGTATACGGCCCCGGTTACGGAGACAGAAAAGGGAGTCGTCAATGCGTTCGCATCTACCTGCAAGTCGAGGCCGTGAGCACTGATCCTGATAGGGTCGGCTTCCGCATCCTCGGTTCGGTCTGGTTCGGGCATCGGCACGATGAACTCACTGAGRAGCGCCCTGCTCGGCTTCGCGCCAATGACCCAGCGGTAGTACTCACCACGACCTGCCAAGCGTGCTGACAGGTTTCCCAGCAAGCTGTCAACTACGGCTTCTTTCGCGGTCTGATGGATGTTGTGCGGAGATTCCGCGAGAACTGGAGTATTGGTCATCGCTACCTCTTGGACGAAACAGTCGGTCGCCGGATCGAGATGACCCGGAAGACGCAGCCCTCAGCCATCGCTCGAAGACGCCCAATGTCCGCCGCGGGAATCTGCCGATAAACCTGGGCAGCCTGCGGCTGGAAGAGAATTTCTGCGTATTGCGCCGCCAATGCTCTACCCAGTGACTGGTTGAACGTGCGCGAACGTTTGACATAGGCCCAGTAATTCGTGGCTTGCGCTTCAGGAATGCCCAGCGCCTCGCAGAAGACCTTGAAGAATCCGAACTCCGATGCGCCATGCGGCTTGCCGTCGTCTCTTCCAACGTCGAGCCAATACATCACGCGCTCGACAGAGCATTCCTTTACGCGAGGGTCGACCGTAAGCATCTTCTTGTGCACAGCCTCCGCCCTCTGGCGCAGTGGTGAACTGGCCGAGGCCACCACAGCAGCACTCGCTTTGATGTGCATGTGATACAGGCTTAGCAGCATCCGCTCGTCGCTCACGGACTTCGCGACGGTGGCGTTGTTCTTTCGAAGAACACCTTCGACCTCTTCCTTGAGGTCGTCGGACATCTCGAACAATAGGTCATCGACCTGAATGCGTTCAGCCTGCGTTCGAACAAATGGAATGTCTTCGTCTTCGTCGTACCGATAGACAAGCCCTGTCGCATAYGCTGTGCCCCGCCCCTCGAGAGTGAAGCGCCAGAGGTTCGCCTCCGCCGCCTCTCCGACAACCTCGGAAGGAGGTGGGCCACTGTCGAAGGTGAACGTCGTTCGGATGTCACCCAGGCGCTCCAGGTTGAGCTTTGAGGCCAGTGATGACAGCCGCTTGTCAAACTCCTCTACCAAGAGCTTGAGACGTCCTCGGAAAGGCTTCAGCGGCTCGAGGTTGCTCAGCGTGCTGAACATGGAGAGAGACGTCTCGGCACTGCGATAGCTCGCCAACACAGTTGCACCGTGCGGTGTCCCGATATCGGATGCCAGATATCTGGCAACTTCCGGCGTGAGTCCCAGAAAGAGGATGTGGTCTCGATCCGTTGTTCGCGGCATCTCTCCCGCCTGGCGTTGTGCCGTCCACGTGAGCTGGCTCCGCACTGTCTCGTAGTCTTCCCCCAGCGCCCTTGACAGGAAGATCTCGCCAAGTGCTGCATAACGATCACTCGGCACGATGACCCGCAGGGACCGCAACTTCTTTTCAGCCAGTAGCTTGACCTCATCACGCAGGCACAAAGCCATTGGCGTGTGCTCGTGCCACAAGTCGAGCAGCTTTTCCGCTCTATCGAGGGCTGTCTGCACGTCATGCGCCACCGGTCCGTAGCCACCGGTCTGAAGACTTGTTCTTATCTGCGCGTCAAAGTGCGACCATCGAAGCCGCTCCCGGGCGTACTCGCTGAGCTCCACATCCGAACAGTAAGTAACGATGTCACGCAAACCAGCGGGGGTGTTCGACAGGCGAATGAGGTAGTTGCCGGCCTCTGTGAGTGCTTTGGCCGCCAATGAATCGCGGTTGATTTCGTGGGCGATGCGGTAGAACGCGCTGGCCACACCCGAAGCATCCCGATCGACAACCTTTAGCGTGACGCGCGCATTGCTTCTGACCTGAGGCCTCCAATCGGCTGGTAGAGCCTGCGCCGACAGGAACGGAACGGTCGGCTCGGCGGGAACGATGAGGCGAGACTTCACGTTGATATGAAGCTCCTTCAGCCTAGCGAGAAGGCTGAAGTACGCAAGCGGCTCGTCTGTGACGATGACTGCATCCCTGTTAGTCAGACCCTTCGCTCTTGCTAACGACAAGAACTCTGGAATGCGTCTTACAGCTTGGAAGTTCGTGCGCGCTGCGGCAGAGCTGGCGTCGAGAAGAAGAACGTCCGGTCGTTTCGACGCGGTCAAGTGAGTGAAGAGGCTGCGCCAGTCCGCTCTCTTTGTGTCGTGATGGGCGGCCAGCAGGGCGTCGGTGGCAGTCTGTGCAACCGAAAGACCGCCCTCGATGGATTCCCGTAGCGCCTGCTTCAACGAAAGTGGCTTGACCTTTTTCAGGGACCGCTCTAGCAAGCGGTCTTTGTAGGACGTCCAGCTACTAGCTCCAGCCTGCCAAAGGAACGTCGGAACGATCTCCCCGATCATCGGATGCGGAACAAGGTGCTCAGTCGCCGCGTGAGACTCGATGTCGTTGATGGCCTGCAGCAGAGAGAGCTTCGCCTTCGAGAAGGTCTTGGCTTCTGGGACAAAGACATTGCGTTCCGGGCACAGCTTGAAAACTGATCTCGACAATCGAGCAAGCTGCGGGCGATCTACGAGCCAGCCAGAAAAATCGCGATGTGAGTCGAATCGTGCCGGGAAGAACAGAGTCCGCAACCCCTCCAACTGGGTATCTAGTGTTAGTTCGAGCGTGCTCAGCGCATGGAGTGACGCCACGCTTTCCAACCGACCCGGCCACACAAGCGCAACGTGGACCTCCCCCTTTTGTCCTCGCGCGGCGCGCAGTAGCAGATCCACCAGTTTCGAAGTCCAAGGCTGGAACGAAGCGGCGGCACCTTCGGGATGGATCTTTGCTCTGTATGCAGCCTTGCCAGCGAAATTCGTGGATGGCTCTGCGGGTGCTGGCGCAGCAACCTCAATGGCTGAAGATGGGTTCGCAGGCAGGGTGGAGTTCCCGTTCAAGGCGCTCGGGGCAACTGCCTCTCGCGCCCGCCGAGCCTTGTCGCGACTGCTAACGTATTGAGCGGTGAGTTCGGCCTGCTTCTTCTTGCTATCGTCTCGTGACTTCTCGTTCGATCGCCAGCGGGATGGGGTAGGCATATCGATCCGGTGATTGAGTCAGTTCAACTAGATGCAGCCATCGGACTCGTCACGCAGCCCTGGCAGACGGCGCAAGAAGCCCGTAGCCCTTCAGCACAGCGGACTCGAGGTCGCCTCCCAGCTTTAACTCCCTAAGCACCGCCTCTGCGTCGGGCATTGGAACCTGGTTCAGCTCGAACACCGAGACGTTCGCAACGCCGGAGATGGAACGGAACAAGCGGTCGACGGTCGCCGAGCTGAGAACCAGAGCGAGCGTCTGCGTGTCGAAAGCCGGGACTCTCCCCGCGACCTGCTCAATGACGATCACGTGGTTTTCAGCTACGAATCCCTTGTGACTCGCAGCCCACTCAGCAGGCACGGCCGCACACACCAGGCGCCGAGGCTGGTCTGTTGACGTCACGCGCTGCATGACCAACGAAGGGCGGCGAATCACACAGCTTTGCTCACCTGCGACTGTCGCCACGTAGAGCTCGTGCTTGTCGCCCCGTCGGCGCCGGCCATGCGTGAAGACGCCCTTCGGCGTGATGTCAGTGGCCCATACCAAGGGGAAGACAGTGTGACCGTGCTTAGTCTTCGGCGGCTTTGAATAGCGCTTGCGTTCATCGCGGTAGTCCACGAGATGCCCAACCTTCGCTTGATAGCCGTAGCTTGAAAGACGAACTACCGAGGACTCAGCCGCCTTGAGGAGCGCAACATCGTCGACGCGCTTCGGAATTGGCCATGGTCTACCGCACGTAGGCAACACGCACTGACCGACATCTTCGAATACGTCTTCCTTGGTGCGAACAGAGACGTTCACGCACCAGCGGTCGACTTCCATCGGCACCCGTGTCCGAAGAACTGTGATGGCAGTCTCTTGTTCCACGTCAATGAAGGTTGACGTTCGGCCGCTGAGCATGTCGATCCGAATAGGCCCGGCGCGGTTGAGCAGTTCTACTCTCAGTTTCGAAAAATACTGCCCCGAGAGGTAGCTTGTCGGGGTCAGCAGTCCAACCAAGCCACCGAGCTTGGCCATCTGAATTGACCTGTGAATGAACAATCCATAGATGTTCGGTTGACCCTCGATCACCGATCCATAGTCCTTCACATAGCCTTCGACGTCCTTGGCCTTCAGCTTTCGGTACGGCGGATTGCAGATGACGACGTGCGGACGTCGGCTAGAGGTGGTGGCGGCCAGGCCATCACCATGAACAAGCTCGAAGTCCGGCAAGTACTTTGACGACACAACGAGGTCGTATAGGGCCATCCGCAAGAAGTGGCGAGAAAGCTCCAGCAGCGTTTCGTCGAGGTCACTGCCCGAGACGTTCTTCTCGATGTGCTTGATAACCGACCGCGCCGTATCGCCGCGCTGACGCAGAGCCTTCGCGACGCGTTGCGCAACGGGCACCAAAAAGGCAGCTCCACCGCATGCTGGGTCATGCCAGTTCCCATCGGCGAGGCTTGCTCCCTCACCGACAAGGTCGTCGATGACGCGCTCGGAGAGTTTCGGGGGTGTGAAGTACAGCGAGTTGCTCGTCCTCTCAGCCTCACCGACCCAAATTGCGTACGCAGTCGCGAGCCAATAGGCTGCGACGTTGAAGTTCTCGTGCTCGGCAAGCCAACAGGAAAATCCGATCACCGCCGGGTCGGCGAGAAACTGAGAGGTCCCATAAGGTCGACGGGTGAGCTGGGTCAGGAAAGGAAAGCTCGCCTCTTGCCAGAGCCAGAGAACAGCCAGAGCTAAGCGTCGCGGAGCAGAGGCATCGTCGGCGCACAACGCCGTCAGGGCACGTGCTCGTCGAAAGAATTTGAGTCGTGCTTCAGGAATAACCATCGGTACCTTTGAGGTTCTACCGATCGGTGTAGGCCAATGGTTCCATCGCCTCAAGTTCAAAGCTCCTGCCGCACGTCATGACGTGGCCCTCCACAGTTGAGTAAGTGTATCGGCAGCCTACGCCAGAAACGTGCCGGCCGATACCCTCGAATGATGAGAATCACATCACGCATACATCGACCGCTCGACCGCCTTCACCACTCCGATTTGGTCGAGTGAACGATGAAAACATGCAGGGCGAATCGTTGATAGCCTGTGGATGACGCTCGTCGAAGGAAAGGTCGTTGTCCGCTCAACCAACGAGTATCACAGTCATGCGCCCTCGGTGAGTCGTCCTGAAACCAGGCGAACGCCTGTGAATCAACCGGACCGTGGAGGTCTCTTCTGGTGCAAGTCGTCGTCGGCTGGGAGCGCGGTGAGGCCGAGTTCGACGACACGTCGCTGGCCGACTCGATCGCTTAAATGAACCGCTACGGCCGAACTCACATCGTCATCGCCGGTGCCGCCGCGATCGGCGACGACCGCGTTAGTCGGCGGGTTCCGACCGGGGACAGCGTCGGGTCTGCTCGAGCCCTGGCCGCGCTCCACCACTTGCGTGTGCGAGAGCGTCAGGACCGCGTCGAATTGACGAGCCATCCGTGAGCGAACCAAGCGAGGCTCATTGAGCGCGCTCAGGCGAAACGCTGGCAGCCATTTGCTGGCGCTCCGCCTATCCTGCACTCACTTCTCTTTTCATATTCATCGACAAAGAGACCTGTCGTTGTCGATGATTTTCAGCAGAAAGTCATCGCTCGAACCGCCGAAATCCCGCTCGATGATGCCCTGACGGAAACAGAGGCAGCCCAGGCGGCGCCAAGCACTCCACGCGGACCGCACAGGCAGCGCTCTCTTCCGAATAAGGAGCGCATCCATGCCAGAAGGCACCGCACACCCACCGCCAACGAATGAAGAGGCTCCGCCGACGGAGCGCACACGGACCACACCACCTCCCCCCGCAACGCTGGTCCCGCTGCAGCCGCCGGGTCGGCTCACGCGCAAGGCGCGCCACTACGCAGACCAGATCGTGCAGCTTCGCGCCCAGGGGCACACCCTGGAGGCGATCCGGCAAGCGCTGCTGGCCGTGGGCGTGCACGTCAACATCAGCACGGTCAGACGGGAAGCGTTGCGGCCTGGGTTGTCCGCCCCCGTCGCGCCGCCTCCTTCGGCCCCATCGGCACCCTCGCCTGTCCCTATGGCGGGCACCGGCCCGCCCGGCCCAGTCGTCGCGGCCCACCTGGGCCCACCCAGCATTCCGAGCCCGGCCCGTGCGAAGGACCGTGCTGAAGCGTTCGTGCGCAGCAAGAGCGACAACCCCCTCGTCCGTGCAAAGGAGCAACCATCATGAAGATCGCCGTCATCAATTTCTCCGGCAATGTCGGCAAGTCCACCCTGGCGCAGCACCTGCTGCTGCCCCGCATCCCCGGCGCCGAACTCATCGCCATCGAAGCCCTCAACGCCAGCGAAGGCGAATCGCCCGTGCTGCGTGGCAAGCAGTTCAGCATGCTGCAGGAGTACCTTCAGACCGTTGACAGCGCGGTGGTCGACATCGGCGCCAGCAGCATCGGGGACTTCCTGGAGTTGATGCAGGACTACCGCGGCAGCCACCAGGATTTCGACTGCTTCGTCATTCCGACGGTGCCGCCCCTCAAGCAGCAGCAGGACACCATCGCCACGCTGATCGCCCTGTCCGGCCTGGGTGTTCCTGCGGCCCGTCTGAAGGTCGTGTTCAACATGGCAGAACCCGGCGTTCCCGTCGAGCAGGCCTTCTACCTGGTGCGGGAATTTCTGCAGGAAGAACCCGTCGCCACCGTCAACATGGCGTGCCTGCTGCGGACCAACGAGATCTATGCCCGCATCCGCGGCAAGCGCGGTGCGGAAGCCGACCTCCGCTTGCTTGCACAGGACGACACCGACTACAAGCGGTTGATCGGCCGGACGAAGGACCCGGCAGAGAAGATGGCCCTGGCCCAGAAGCTGGCCACCTGCCGGCTGGCCAGCAGCGTGGTGGCGCAACTTGACGCGTGCTTCGATGCGTTGGGGCTGGAGCACGAGGCCGGACCTGTTGCCACGGTGGAGAGCGCCGCATGAACCCGCCCGACACCGCTCGTGAAGCGTTCTTCATCGAAGCGCTCGGCGAGATGGCCGAGCTGATCGCTCGGCTCGAAGCGTGCGCGCCTGCGCTGGAGGCGAGCCAACGGCAGCTGATCCAGGGGTGCGAAGACCTCGCCCAACAGGCGACCGACCTGGAGAGACGCACGGCGGCGGTCCTCGAGCGCATTAACGTGGTGGCTCCGAAGTACATCGCCCATCGCGTCCATGAGGCCACCCGTGCCGCGGCCGATGCGCAGGTGCGGGCGATGGAGGCAGCGGCGCAGGCCCTGTTCAGGACGGAGATCGGTCCTGAACTGGACCGCATATCGAGGCCGCTGCTGTTGCTCGCCACTGATCTGCGCCGTCGATACGGAAATCCGTGGTCGTCTGTATTGACCCACGCCGCCGCTGCAGCCGTCGCGGCGAATCTGACGTGGTGGCTGGCAGACTTTGCCTGCCGGCATTGAGCGAGTTGGCTCTCCGGTCCATCACGGCATGCTCGGCGTACCGGCGGCCCCGAGAGTCCACGCGCTTCGGCGGGCGCTGCTCCACGCAACCGGTGCCAGCGAATTCTGCTGAGGAACTTGTCTATCACTCCAGTTACGCGCAGGAGCTGAGCCGCCCTGCACCGGCTCAAGATTATGTGCTGCCGATTGAGGACGCGCATCGAACGACGGCACGAACCGAAAGCGGTCAGACGCAACTTTGCTCGTCCGATGACCGCTGCACCCTCCGAACCGGTCACTCGAACTTCGGAGAGTGCGCGACAACGCTCCGACGGACTCCTCTCGCGATGGACGACCGCCCGGATCCGACCCTCTGTTGCCGTTCGGCATCGCCTCGGCAAGGTCACCGGTGCAGCGGTTGCGGTCTGTCGATCCGAGCAGTCGCGCGCAGCTTGCCGGCAAATACCTGACGGTCGGGCAGTTTGCCCGCCTCGACCGAAGGGCCGTCGCCCCTTTAGGACGTTGCCGTCCCACTGAAATCCTATCGGCCCGAATGAGTCCCTAGTTCGACTACCGCAAGTCCCTTGTGAGTCGCAACGAAGATGGCATCCATGCCAACAAGTCCGAGAGCTACGACTCTTGTCTCCAAGTCAATCTCAAGCCTCTGTCGCAAATCACTGGACCACAAGCGAACACTCCCCGAGCCGCCAGAGACCACGGAGCCCGAACTCAACTGGTCAGCAACAAGCAGTGCGGAAATCGAACCGCTGTGCGCAGACTCAACGCGATGCAGCTGCTCGCTGGTCTCGAGATCCCATGCAACCAAGAGGCCAAGCTCGTTCCCGGCCACTGCGACGCGACGATTCGCGAGCACTCCTGTCGTAAGACTGTTTACATAGGAATTCGGCACACGCTCATCCATTTCAAGATCCGTCGGACGGCCCCGATTTGGGCCAGGCCAACGTAGCTTTCGCACAAAGCTATATGGCCCGGCTATCAAGATTAGGCTCTCTGAATCCTCGTCCCCTAGAACGATTTTTATTACCTCTATCGTCTTTTCGTCGTAGCCACTAATTCCGATGTGGTTTGCAGAGTCTTGTTCGGGCGGCGCCCCAACGCGACTCCGTTCCTTTCCTGTACGCAGATCGAAGATGCGAACACTGTATTTGTTCTCCAGATTCACGGCGACGAAGCACAGCGGAACACCATCGATGAGCGCTGTATCAATCGAACAAATATGCCCATCGAGAGAAATCCTTTGTTTGAGCAACTGTCCGTTGCTGGCGTTTAGCAACCGAATGTCGCCAGACCAACCAGCCACCACCAACACGCTCGCCTTGTCAATCGTTCCCAGAGCCATGTCCTGTACATGTCCGACACTTGACCCTTCGACTGCCCAGCATGGAGCACCGGTCGAAGCGCTCACAGCCGAAATGCGACCCGCTGTCGTGCCAGTAAATACGAACCCGCACGAGACATCGAAGGCAGCGGCGGAAATGGTGTCGGAGTCGAGGGCGAATAGGAACTGCGCTTCCGACACCGATCCCTCGTTCGGTCCCTGGGCGACAAGCATTTCATTAACATCCCAGAGTCGAATCTGACACGCGTCATAGACGCTTGCAACCACGGCACGCCCGTGGACGCGGGTGGGGGCAGTCAGCATCTGTCCCTGCATCTCTATGCTGGTGTGGACCGTGTTCCCGGACAACTGGCCTCGCGCGTCCTGCCGGAGCTGCGCGAAGCAGAACTTCCCGTATTGGTCGCCACAGATAAGGACCCCGTCGACTTGCTCCACGACACCGGCCAACTGAAATCGCGACCCACCATTTAGCAGCAATCCCTGCTTAAGAGAACCCGTATTCAGGACTTCGACGAAGGCCGGCGCCAGGTATCCGATAGCGATGAATTGCTCGTTCATCATCTTGAACGCGGACATCGACGAGGCGGAACCTCGAGAACGAAAGTAGTGATCGGCCATTGAGTCCAACTGGGGAGCACTCCACATTCGGGTCAAGATTCCCTCGTCACAGTACGTTCCCATTGAACACGAATCGAAGGACGCGACCAACACTGGGCCGGAGGGGCACTCGGCCAATGCCATGCAGCGGATATCGGTCAAATGGTTCTTCGGGACAACCCATGTGGGACCAAGTGAAGGTACGGACCAGATCTGCACGTTTTCGTCCATCGCCAACGCAAGCATCGCCTCGCCGTTGACCACCTCTGCGCAGGCAGCGCCTGGACGATACGAGGAACCGCTGCTCGTCTCCGCATGGATCTTCAACGACAGATAATCGAGCACACGAATCTTCGTTGTTTGCCCTTTGTCGCTCATAGAGCCCGGGGTCCAAACCCCTATCACCCATTTCTGATCGTTCGCATCGAGAACAAATATGTGACTCACCACCCCCTCAAATGATTCAGATGCCCCAAGAAACCCCTGGCCGGGCAACGCCCAAAGATGAACCGCTCCATTGACACCCAATGCCACTACCGAACGATCGGTGTCTATCTCTCGTAGCGAGATTGCCGAGACTGGCTGCTCGGACTCGATTGCCACTTCCCCCGGGACCGCTTTTCGCCAAAGCGCCCATCGCGCTCGCCAACGGTAGGCTTGGTTGGCGTTGAAGATCGCTTGTGCAACATCGCCCATCCCAGCCTGAAGGGCGGCCAAATGCAGATAGCTGGCACGCTCGCTCACTGAGGCCGCTCTCATGTGGTGGGAGACCTTGCGATACATGTCCGCATTTCGAAGCGCGGCACGCGAGACTAAGCCGTGAAGGTACGGCAAGATTCCTTCGGGCGGCATGTGAATCAGGAATTCCGGCTCCTCGATGAACTGGTCGAGAACGCCGGCGGCGGCCGCGTGATCAGCGAGATGGCGCCGCGTGTATGGATCGTGCAGCCGCTCCCAAACACTACCGTCGTGCCGATTCGTCGCGACTTCAACCAGCGCATCTACCATGAGCGTCTCGATACGCTGGTCTTTGGTGAGCAGCTTCAAATAGTCGGCGAACTCCTGGTGGAATAGACGGTAGACCACCTCGTCTTGATCGGTGTCTTGGATAACGTAATAGCCGGCGATTGAGAGTGCGTCCCGAATGTCGCCATTGCCGTATTCCTTTCCCGCAATTTTCGAGGCGGCCGTGACCCACAGATTCTTCTGCGGCATTCCCTTTCCTCGCGCATACGCTAACGGAACCAACAGATCGAGAATCCTGGTCCGCGCTTCGCGCGGGAAGCGCTGCAGGTCGAATTCAAACGCTTGGTGGAGGTCCTGGGGAACGGCGATCCGTAATTGCCAGTTGGCTATCGACGTGTCGATGGCAGTGGGGAGGTTGGCCAGCGCGCGGCTCACAAGTCGAGAAAACAGAAAGGACACGCCGGCCCTTTCCCCCACGTGCCGCGCCAATCGGGTGGCGTCCTCGTGGCGAGCCGGATCACGATAGACGGTTGGCGGGTCCCACTCGACGAGTCGGCGCCAAACGTAGGCGATCATGTCGGCGGGGCTGAAGTAACGCTCTCCGTCCAAGTCCAGTTCGGTGGCGGCACCGGCCAACGGAATGGCCTTCCCCCGCCGACGCGAGCCGACGATCAGGCGCACCGCCGAGGCATCCGCCAAGGGACGGAGCAAGTTTGTTTCGGTGTCCAGCGGATCCGCTGACTCGTCGAGCGCGTCGACGATGATGCCCACCGGTCCCGCCGCGAGAGCCAAGTGGTGGAGGAGCCCATCGAGCGTCTCCTTTGCCGATCCGAGTTGATGCGCCAGGCTGATCGCAATGTCGCTAGTGGAAAGACCTCGAGCGTGGGCGTAGGCCTGGAGCTTCCCAACGGCCGGCGCGGTGCCGTCAAGCGGATCCAGCATGTTGCACGCAATCATCTCGGCACGCTTGACGTGGTGTGCCGAGAGGACAAGTCGCGCAAGCACGGCGGACTTGCCTGAGCCAGGTGCACCGGTCACTACGCGGGCACGGCGGTCCGAGGCCGGCGACTCCAGCCAGGCGGTTAGCTCGCGCAAAGCCGTCTGGCGGCCCGTGAAGTACCAGCCAGTTGAAGCCATTCCCTCCACGCCGCGTCCCTTGGGGTCCCAATGCGCTTCATCGACGAGGGGAACGCCGTCACGCTGCGACGTGTAGTGCGGATTACGAATGAATCGGTGCGCCTGCCGGTGGCCAAAGACATCGCCTTCGGCGGCCTGAGGGAAGCCCTCTCGATCGAAATGCGCGTTGACCGCGACAACCAATAGGTCGAGCGGATTTAGGTAGCGCGAGCCACCGTGCGGCACCCACGCCGGGTCTGCCATAACGCCTTCCAGCGCCTTCACAAACGCGCCATCGCCGGCCTCCGTTAAGGGATCGGCCGATGCCACGAACCAAAGTCCGGCGCCCTCTCGAAAAAAACCACTTTCCCGAATGCGTGAAAGCGATGCAATCGATTGCCCACCTCCTTTACCTGAATAGCAGGAGTCGAGCACCAGCAGGAGGTTCTGCGGACGCTCCCCGCTGCCTTCGAAAAGCTGCTCGAGAAACTCGGCAACATTGATCGCCGTCTCCGACAGTTTGTTGTCGTTCGTGTCGCTGGTGAATAAGTAGTACCTTCCGGCCCGGCCAGCGTCCCCCCCGTGCCCCGCAAAGTACATCAGCACAATGTCCGACGAGCGCCGGTCGGGGTCGGTGAACCACTGGTAGATTGCGGCGCGAATGTCAGGAGCGGACGCGCCGACGGATATCTTGCTGGCCAGGACACGTGAGTAGCCTTGAGCAGGGCTGCAGAAAAGTTGCTCGATGCGCTGGATGTCCGGGGCCACGCGCTCGAGCATTGGCATGCCCGGGGTCATGGGCGAGCCGACCGCGATCAGGTAGCGGCGGCCGTCGGGCGACACGATGGAGTTCACGCCGCACCAGTGGCTTCGAGCGCACTCGCCACGGCCAGGCCGGCTTCTCTCGCGCATAGGTAGCGGTTTACGTCATGTGATCGCCATCCGTTGTGCACCAACGTGTCCTGCACCGGGCCAAACAAAGGCGCGAGTTCCTTGACTAGCGCAACCAGGTCACCCTTGTCTGCGATATTGACCCATTGGGCTACATTCGGCCACGCGCGGCGGCCGTCCTGCAGCTCAGTCGCCAACGCGTCGAACACCACGTTCGGAATTCCGAGTGGCGAGCCGAGAGAGAGGAAGGTGTGAACCCGCCAATCGGGGTGGGCGCACAGCGCCTCGTAGGCCACCACGGAGCCCAGCGAATGCCCGATGACGACCCTGGTATCGGGCCCCACTTGCTCAGCCACTCGCCGCAAGATTGCCTCCTTGAAGTTCTTGTCGTGTAAGAACAGACGCAACTGCCGCAGTTCAGACACCAACAACGCCGGAGCAAGTGGCCGAAAAAACCTGGATTTGGCGAGTTGCACCAGCCCCCGCTGGAGAAACTGCGGCGTGCGTGCCCTCCCCTCGAACTCCGGCGGCTGAATGCCGGCATCCTCCCCCAAGGGGTCCGTCCCGCCGTCTCGGCGGTTGTCGGCAGAAAGTGCGGAGGCGGCGCGCCACCAGGCCTCCACGAGGTCGCACTCCCAATCCTCGATCGGTTCAAACTTTGCAGCCCGACTCGCGCCTCCCCGGCTGGGTATGCGCTCCTTCCCATCCGCACCGAGTCGAAACAAAGCCCCGTAAGCCACGACGACCAGGTCGCGCTCCGCGAGCCAGTGGCGTCGCCCCGCCTCTTCCAAGGCCCCCTGTAGCGCCGCACCCCAGTCCGAGGTCAACTGGGCAGCAGTCCTGAACGTATTCGCAATCCCGTGAATGCCGACGATTTTTGCCATGCGTGCTCTCCGGCAGTGGGCCAAAGGGGTACAGACGAACGGTCCTCGCAAACTGCATCCGCGTTGGTCGCGGAAAGCATGGGACAAGGCGACAGATGTGGTGAATGCTACCGGGCGCGCCCCAGTTGCACCACAACTTCAACCTACGCGATGTAAGGTGCTCGCCAAGTGCGATCCTGACGCCAAGATCGCGTTGGGTAGTGGCAGTCCCTGCTTGGGAGGACCGCCATCCGGACAAGGATTCAGCCTCTGGTGTAGTGCGCGCCGCTGACGTGATGCGTCCGCAGGGGCGACGGTCCGAACCATTCGCGGAGACTCTTCTCGCTCACTGGTGTAGACGATCGAGCGCTCAACAAAGTGCGTAGTCAACAAACCCGAGCAACGACTTGTCATTGAGCTTCCGGCGAGTGCCGCGGAACACACCAATGCCGTTTCCACTGCCCGTTGAGTCCGTGTTGCCCTCGATGGTGGACAGCACTCCGCCGGGTAGCAACTTTTCGACGATCCCCGTGTGACCGTGTCCACCACCAAAGTTCAATATGAAGATCAAGCCGGGCTTGACGAGTGATGGATTCGCGTAGGCGTCTGCACCGGAGATCCGAACCGCCTTCGCAATGTTCTTGGCGCGATTCCAGTGGTCAACGCATCCAGCTGTCTTCGGAATCGGATTGGGAACGGCAAGGGTTTGCCCCGCAGTCTTGAAGGTCCAGTAGACAAATGCCATACACCAGTACCGGTCGTCCGGTGTGCCTTTGGTTGGGTCGATACCCACGGATTGGAGGTAGGCATCCACCATCGGACCGCGATTTGATCCAGTGGGGACCTCCATCTGACCTTCCTGGGTGCCCGCGATCGCTAACGCCTGGAGCATCAACGTCGACGGAGCGCTTGCCGGCGCTGGCGCAGGCGTCGGAAAGAGGCTTCCCCAAGTGTAGATACCGATTTCCCCATCAGAGATCAGTGGCCGCCCGATAGAGTCTACGTTTTGAGATTGAAACAGCCTGACAACTGACACCATGCCCGCGTTGAATACGCCGTCAACAAAGGGACCATAACCCCGTGATCTAAGAGTGTTCTGGATTTGTGTCACCAGCGCCGAATCGGACTCGCCTTGTTTAATCACGCGACCCGGGAACATGTTGGACATGAAGTTCTCCAAAAACGCTGTCGCTCATACCAAGACTATGCGCAGATCCGCGCAACGTTCATGGTTTTCCAGCATTGCCTTCGGCTTTTGCAGGCGGCCCTGGGATCTGCAGAAACGGCATACCGAATTTGAAGTTCAAAGTCACACCGGTCTTGTCTTTGCCGTCCGCAAAACCTTTCTCTTGAACCGACGCGGGCTGGATCCAACTATCGTCACCGAGCAAAGGCACTTTGAACTCGGCACCCACGGCAACATGCCGATTCCGAGAAACGATAAGGCACAAGTTGTGACCTCACAAGACCCAGCGTCGGCAATCCGTCCGCCAAATTAGGGATGGACTGTTGCAGCGGGCATCGCGGAAGTCCTCAAAATGGATTGAACTGCCGTTCAGGACATCGACCTGAAGGACTGTTCATGGCCGCATGCAGTCATATCGACTCAATCGCAGCCATCAGCGCATCGCCCTTTAGGCTGCTCTTCAGTCCGCTTGTCGTATCTATCCTTGACACCCGTGTAGGTCAAGAAGCGGCGAGGTGGGAGTTGCTTGGTCGAGATCAGTCTGCCTGAAGGGGGATCACTCTCCCGTTTGATTCCCGTCTGCCGCCTCGCTCGGTACACGCACGAGATCCGCCGCATCGGACACCCACTGATCTGGATCTCCGCGATACGTTTTCAATCGCCGACGCGCTTCAGACGTCCAGCCCCCTTTCGCGGCCAGTTCGCACAGCAGGCCCAACCCGATGCGGCGAAGGGCCCCGGACGGCTCGGCGCCCAGCGTCCTCTCCAGCGTGGCAAGGTTCTGCACGCTTCGGCCAGCCGCGCACTGCGCCATCGAAGCGAGCGCGTCGGCGACGACGCCCGGGTGCAGCAAGCCCTTGGCCTGCAATCGACGAAGCAGATCCAGGGCCGTGTGAGTGGCCAGGACGGCGAGCACCATCTGGACGGCTTGACCAACGTGCCAGCGTCGGTCGATCAGCGCGTCCACAAGCGGGGCTGCGGAGGTGGTCAGTTCCGCCGCGCCTTCGCGCTGGAGATGGCGGTATGCAGAGACGATGGCCGCCAGCGAATGCGGCCGCTTCACCGCGGCGAAATCAGCCGCCAACGCCTGGCCAGCGGTGCGACCGTAGGTTGCGAGCAGGACCTGCGCGGCTAGTTGAATCAGCGCGGGGTCGACGTCGTCAAGCAGCCCGACCAAGGCATCACGCAGGCACGACTCTCCTCTCGCTGGCGGCATCTGAACGAGGCGCTCGAGGGTTTCCATCCGAATGAGCGCGTCGGCATGTTGAAGCAACAGGGCCATGTGCTGGCCCCAGGCGTGCTGGCCTTCGGGCGTCAATCCGACCTGGGGCACGCGGATCGTGGAACGTGCCAGCGCCGGAGGGCCGTCGAGCGCCGCGGTGCGAAGGCGCAGCCAGGTCTCCGGCCGGTCGAGGAAGCTCCAGTAGGCGCGCAGCAGCGCGATCCGCACGTCCGGGTGCAGCGACGCGTCCTCGTTGAATGCTGCCAGGAAGTTGTACGCCGCGTCGCTGCGCAGGTCGCCGACCAACCGCACGATCTCCTTGGCCACCGTGACCTTGTTCCGGGGCACCTGGCCGATCAGCCGAAGTGCCTCCGCAGCCGGCATGGCGACCACCGATTGCCGCAAGGCGTAGATCGCGACGCGGGCGCGCGCATCGTCGAGCGCGGAGACCAACGTGGGCACTCCACGTCCTCCGTCTGCGCGCCCGAGTGCTTCCAGTGCCTTGTCGCGCAGTGCCGCGTCCGGGGAGTCCAGGCGCGCGAGCCGGATAACCGGATCCAAGGCGAGCGACGGCATGGCCGCGTATCGCTGGACAACGCCATAGAGTTCCCACGCGTTCCGCTTGGAGCTGCTCAGGATCGCAAGCAGCGAGTCGCCATAGCGCTGCTGCTGAGCCGCGGTCCAACGCTCGAAGCCGCGCTCAAAGACAGGCAGGAAGGCCGCCTGGGCGGAGGAGAAGCGGCCGCTGAACTGGCGCGCAGTCAGGAACGGCGTCAGGAGATCTTGCCGGTTCCTGTGCAGGTGCTGCGCCACGGTGCCGACCGTGATCCAGCCGGGCTCTCGATCGAGCAAAGGCGGGATCCATTCGTCTACCCGCTTCGGAGGCCCGATGTGCGCCAGTGCCTCGAGCCCTGATCGGGCGTCAATGGCACGGCCGCCGCGGGCAAGCGCGAACAGGAGATCGGTGAAGGACTCGACCGCCCGCGCCCGGCGACCGAACGCAAGGATTAGCCGCACGGCGACGCCGCCCTGGTTGCGCTGGACCCAGGTCTCGAGCATCGGCATCAGCGGCGGTGCGACTCGCCGCATCTCCCGATCACTCATGCGCGATTCCCAGTGGGCCGCGCCGATCCGGCCAATGCCGCCCAGGCGCTCGACCAGGCGGGGCAAGGTGGTCGCGACGAAATCGGGATGCTTGACGATGACCCCCATAAGCCACTGCACCGCAGCCGACATAGTCATGGACGAGCAGTCGCGTGCTCGAAGCGCCGCGTCGATCAGCGCAGTGAAGCGGGGCAGATGCCTGGCCTCCCAGCGCGAGACGGGCAGCGCCGCGAGTGCCGTGAACATCGCGAGCCGCACCGGATCCCGCTCGTTGTCACGAGCCATGCAGAATTCGAGCACGGCATCCAAGCTCGCGGATTCGTAGCGGGCGGCGTGGACCACCGCAGCGACAGCCTGGGCGCGCAGTTCGCCGTCCGGCTGCGACAGGTACGGCCGCGCCAGTTGCGACGCCTCTGCAAACGGCAGGCAGCCAAGGTAAGCGACGCGCATCATCGGCTCTGTCTCGAGGAGGCGTGCCGAGAAAGCACGGCGTGCTTCGGCCTGCCGCGTCTCCTGCGGCAAGGCGCGCACCAGCGAGATGGGCACCGCCCCGCTGGGCGCTCGCCACCCTTCACCGGCGACGCCATAGAGCGCCGCGCGCTGCACTGGGGTCAGCCGAGGGAATACTGCTTGCAGGTTCGGCAGCGCGTCCGCCATGTGCAGCGCGCACACGGTCTCGGGATCCAGCCTTTTCAGCACATTGACCGCCAAGCCGACACGCGCCGTTCCCCCGTGATTCAGCAGGATGCCGGCCACCGCCTGTGGGAAGTGCGCGGCGTAGCGGCCAATGGGAAGCGTCGCGATCGGCATCCGGCCTGCGGCGGCCACGAGCAGCGTCAGTCCCGCGTCGCAGTCCTGGCGTAGCAGGCCATGCAGGGCTGCCACGACCCTCATGCGGAGAACGTAAGAGATCGGCTCCGCTTCCTCGAGTTCGCGAACAAGCGCACCCCGGACGAGCCCCGGCAGCCGCTGGGCCAGCGTCGCCCATCGCGACGGTGCGAGCGACGCGAGTTCGTCCGTGCCGAGTCTTGCAGCAATGAAGGCGTCGCTGGTCCAAGGCAGGAGATGCAAACGATCCGCCTGCGAGAGCCGGGAATGGACCGCATCGTTGACGTGGGCCCGGCCCGCCTTCCAGAGCCGCCAGGCCAGGGCCTGGCGACAGCGCGGCGCCAGATCAGGCATCCGCTTCAGCACCACGTCGTCATGAACTATCCGCGCAGCGAGTCGCGCGGCGCGCAGGGCGAGGGATTGAGACGGATCGCCCAGGAAGTTGGCCACGACGCCTGCGTCCTGCGACCCCGACGCGGCCATCAGGGCCAGCACCCGCTCGTAGTGGACCTCCGAGTCCGCCAACGCCTGCAGCGTTTGCGCCAGTCGGTGATTCTGGGCCGATTGCCGGCCGAGCTCAATCATCCGGCGGAATCGCTGGTCGTGGCTGAGGGCGCCGACCTCGTCGACGATGTCCCTCGCGGTGGGCGCGGTCCAGGGGAACTTCATGGCGATGGAGGGTGCGGCGGGAAAGGGATCGTAGGATACGGCGTCGCCATGGACGGGCCGTCCGGGCGCATGAGGAAGCTGGCAATTGCAGATCTTCACAAGCGGATTGACTCACCGCAGCTGCGATCGTGGAGATCTCGCCAAGGCGCACAGATGGCGCGCGCGCACGCCGAAATGCGCCGACTCGAAAGGCATCCGTTGAGGCAGCGGTGCCGAGCAGCCTACCCGGGCCCGGTCTGTCGCCACCGGCTGCTACTGGCCGCAAAGAGCCGACGGAAGATCGGCCGTAAAGCTGCCGCCCGAGGCTTGCTCTTTCCGATTCTTTCCTGGATTAGGGACGCTAGGAGCCTGCCGCCGATCCACGTCCGCGTAGCTCGTCCTCGATTGCCTCGCGACCTTATCGAAATCGCGCCAAGGCCTGTCGCGATTCCTCGCTCATTGGCGCCATGACGTCGACGAAAATATCCTCCGCCTGTTTGAGCGTCCTCGCGTCATCTTGAAGTACCTTGGTCGAGCGGGCCTTAAGGGGCGGCAGTGGCATGGTGACTCCCTTTCCGTGGCGTAGATCCCCTGGAAGGGGTCAGTCGATGAACTGGCAGTTGTCGCCCATGATGTCGCGGATCATCGCGCCGTCGTGGGCAGGATTGGGTGGGTTGCTGCGCGGCGCGTAGCCGACTCGCAGCCACGGGATGGCCACCGCCTGATAGACGACGGTCAAGTGGTCTTCGTTTTGCAGGCGGTGGAACTGATGGGGCGGCCCGCCGGCAGTGGTCGTATTGAGCGCGACGCGTGCCTCAATGAGGGTGTAGCCTTCGTCGAACTCGAGGTAGACGTTGGACTTGTTCACTCCACGCTTGGTGTCGGGTAAGAACTCGCAGTTGTCAGTTTGCATGGGTGTTTCGCTTTCTGTGTTGTCGTCGGAACGTTCTCGCAAGGAGGAACAATCGACGCTGCGTATGCTTGAATGAACTCCGTCGCCGTCCGAGTGGATATAGCTGTGGTCTGCGACGTAGAGCATGGCATGAGAGAACGAGCCACCGGTCACCCTGCGTATGCTCTTGCTGAGCAGCATCTTGTTCGCCGTCAGGATAATGTCGCCGATGCCAACGCGATCGATATCGAGTATGAACACCTGAACTCCTTCTAGGAGTGGCGACAAGCGCGCCCTTGTCGCCACCATAGCTCAGCTGACGTGGGACCCGACAGCCCAGCGCAGTCACGTAGTCACTGCGAGGCGTTCAGCTATGGGTTCTGGATAGCGACTCCAACAATGTCCTCGGCGTTAGGGGCACCCGGCAGCTGCCCCGTGTATTGAAGGATCAGGCGGCCAATTGCTTGCTTCACAAACACGAATATCTGATGCATCTGGTCGTGGGTGAGCGAGATTGGACGGTCAGGTGCGCAAAGTGCCGCCATGACTTTCAGCTTCGCATGGTCTGCGGCGGCCATCACGCCGCCGTTGTGGACGATGTTGTGGCGCAGGAGAGGTAGATCTCCCAACTCGTCCAGTCTGACCGCGCTTGTCTTGCCCCCTCTTATGCGGGCGATTTCGGGTCGAATTTCTTCGTCCCAAAATGCGAACATGAACACGATGATTGACCAGCACAGCTGCTGCTCGTTAAATCCAGCCTCTCGGTTTGTAGAGACAAATTCATCGGCGCGAACAATCCGGTGATGGATAACGTCGGGTGACGTCGAGTCTTCGACACTGGCATAGACGATGACTGGCCGTCCCTGCTCAATACGCCGGCCGACGGGGCGTTGCACACGCGGAATTTGCCGTTCAATGCGCACGACATTGCTGCCGAACGACGCTAGGCAATCACAGTACACGCCGACCTGGCGGTTCACAAAGTCGATGAACTTGCGAAGCGGTACCAGCTCGGCCTTGGCCTTTTGGAAATCGTCTGGGGAGAGAATTACTGTCATGCGCTGCCTGTTCAGTACGTCACCTTGAACGTCGGACTGTCCTCGGGATTTTGCGGCGGTCGTAGAGGCGTGTGGTGGCGATATTGGCATGGCCGAGCCACTCCTGCACCTTGGCGATGTCGACCTGATGATCGCGTTTCCACGTCCACCTGCATGTCGAAGACATCGGCAAGAGCGTCGCCTTCTACTCAAAACTCTTCGCCGCCGAACCAGCGCGCGCCGACCCAGACTCCTCTACCGCCGCCGCGCCCACCTTCTTCGGCATGAGCGCTGTTGTATCCCGAGCGCCGCCCCGTGCTGCGGGCGCACCGCCAAAGTCACAGCCTCACCGCGTTCATCGCGTTGGCATCTCGCCCACGCCATCGGTAGCGCCTGCCCGGGCGCGCCCTGCAGGGCGCCCGGGCAGGTGCAATCCCTCCCACTCACCGATGGATCAGATCAGAATCAAATCCGCCACCTCACCAGCGAATAGACGCGGTTCCTGACCGGCGTTCACAGCAGGGTCCGCCATCGGCGGTATAGGCGTATGGGCACCAGGGGATGCGACTGGAAGCCCCCACAGCTGCCGGTCGTGAGCGACAGCTGATGGCCGACAGCAGGAACATGCGGCCTCACCTGGAAGCAGCCAGTCAGCCGGGAGTCAGGCCCGTTTGCCTGTTGTTGCCGATGGAGGTTTGGATGGAACGGGCCCGCGATACCTGCGGCCTTGCGGCGATCACCGTGACCCGCGCTCCTGCCGCGCAACGGTCAGAAGCGCGTCCAGGGCTCCCTCGCTCAGCCCCTTCAAGGCCCCAAAGTTCGCCTTCGACAGCGGGCTCTGCTCGAAGCTGAGCAGCAGCAGTGCGCGTTGGTGGCGAGCCTTGGCCTCGGCCGCCTGTTCGGAAGTAAGCGGCAGGGTAGGCGCGTTCACGGGCTCATGCTCATGTGCACCGACACGTTCTTGCTCGGGCCGCGGCTTGCGCGGGCGCGGCGGCGCACCGGTGCCAGTGTCGCCGGGCCGACCGCGCTGTTGTTGTACGCCAGCGCGGGGCGGTCGTTGCGCTTGGGGTGACATCGGAGAGCGGTCTGGGCGATCGGGCGTGCCGGGACGCACCGGGCGCGCGCTATGAGTGGCAGGCCGCACGTCGGTTGCCTCAGAAGCGGACTGCGACACCTCCTCCTGCTGCGAAGGGAGCGGTGGTCTCGACGCCCGCAGCGGGCGGGCGTCATGACGCGAAGCCCGAGCCACCTCGCGCTCCGCATGTGTCCTTGCTTCAGCGATGGCACGACGCCGCTCGAGTTCCACGCCTGCAGCATCGCGGTGTTCAGCGGCAATTTCGCCGACCGGCTGGCCGTCGAGGTCGATGCGTGTGGCGCCCTCGGCCACCAGGGCCCTCAGGTAGGCGGTCCTGGTGGTGTGGCGCTGCAGGAAGACTGAGAGTGCCTTCTTGGTGAAGACTCCGGGCGCACGGCGATTGATGTCGGCCTGGATGCGAAGCTTGATCGGCTTGGCGACGCCCGCGCCGAACAGCGCCGGGAAGTGCTCGGCCAGCAGGCGCGCGGTGTCGGCCAGGCTGGGTTCGGGCCGCGGCGTCGGTGCTCCAGCCGCCGCTGGGGCAGCTGGCAGCGCCTCGGTCGGCGTGCCCAGCGTCGCGTTGGGCGTTGGGCCAGAAGTGGTCTCGGGATTTTTTGGGCTGTCAGGCATCGGGAAGAAGCAGGTCGGTCAACGGGGCTTTGTAGCCGGGCCGCGTATTTTCGGCCTATGGCCGCAAGCCCTGCACGTTGGCGAAGCCGTCTGATCCTGCCGTGCGGTTATGTGCCTCGTAGAGCGCAGCTCCGCGCTTCGGGCAAGGGGGGCGAGCGAGCGACTGCTTGATGGCAGTCGGCGTGAGTCGGACGCCTGACAACGAGGGGCAGCAACCGCTGCAAAGCGGGCGACCACAACTCCAATACCGGCGGGCGGCGGCGGACTCGTGCATCGATGAGGTCTCGCCGCGCGGGTGGCTCGTGCCGACTGATGCAGAGAAATCGAACGCCGCCGGGAAGCGACCTTAGAACTTCGCCTTACCGCGTACCGCTCGGGCGCTTGACGTGGGTCGGCTTGGTATGCCGTATGAGCCTTGCTTCTAGCCGGCCGATGAACGGCAGAAGTTCCAACCCCAATGCACGCAGCCAAGCCCTTAGCTCGATCACGTCCAGGCGTCGGACACCGCCCTCAGCCTTCGTTACGAGCGTGCGATCGACCTTGAGGCGCTCGGCAAGCATGGCCTGCGAAAGTCCAGCCTCTTCGCGCACAGCTCGTAGCTCTGCAATGAAGTGGTTGTATTCGTCGGAGTTTGGAAAGGAAAGCATCGGCGCCCGTTGGCTGGACGCGAGCTTCCTTGAGCCACTCGTATGTGCGAAAATCGCACATACGGGGCGCTTCATTTCACGTGAACAGCGTTAGCTGTTGACGGAATCCGACGGACGTTGCGGGCGGTTCGGGATTCCAAAGAAGTGAGGGGGCGAGATGTGCAAAGTGCGTACTTGCGGAGTCAGGGCACATGCGGATGACCACCAACTTCTCCCGAGCAGTCGATCTGCGCGAATTGCCCCTTTGTTCCACATATCTATCGGTGCACTTCGAAGCCCTGCCCGTGCACGAACGACGGCCAGGATCAACGCACGGGGTGTCGGTGTATTGGGGGCTGGGAGCGCTTGCTGATGGTCAGCTCGACATACTTGGTGTGTGGCTCGCGCCGGGCGAAGGCGACATGCTCTGGCGCACAGTCTTCGGGGACCTCAAGGTCCGCGGTCTCGAAACGATGCGGTTCGTCACCGGAACTGATCCGGAGGTCATCGGAACAAGCTTGTTCGCGTCATACCCGCGCACGATGGCCTTGACTTCGATCGGATGTTTCGTCCGCCAAATTGAAGCCGACCTGACAGAGACGGACCGCGTTGCGGCGGACTGCATGCTCCGCGCACTCCGCGCGGCGGGCACCGTTCAAGATGCACGCGCAGCTCTGGCCGACCTTGCGGCGAGCCCACTCGGCGGGAAGTACCCCGCAGCGGTGACACGCTGGGAGGCCGAACTGGAGCGACTCCGACCGTTGTATGCATTGACCCCACGGCTTCGCCGCATCATTAGTCGCGCCGAGGATGCCGCCCACCGGTTGGATCAGAGATTGTGTCGGGCGCTGGATGGGCGCACCTGCTTCAACGATGGGGAGACCGCCGCTTCTTTCGTCGCCGGAACCCTCATGCGTGCGGAGAGCGACCTCGGCTCACTCGCAGCCAGCTCTGCAAGAAGCATCGGGCGGCGTGGCAGCAAAAGGCTGGCGCGGCCCTCGACATCCGTTGCGGGTCACTGAAACGCCCCGCCCTCTCGTCGAGCGACGTCATGCCCACGAACTGGAAAGCCGCGATGTCCCGCGTCAGGGCGGCGCTGATGCGCCGGGGGCGCACGGTGCACGACGCCGACGACCTGGTGCAGGAAGCGTGGGTGCGACTGGCCTGCTACGAACAGGAACAAGCCGTGGTCCGGCCCGAGGCCTTCCTCATGCGCACCGCGCTGAACCTCTCGATCGACAAGCACCGGGTGCAGTCGAACCATGGTGAGGAGGTGGTTCTCGACGAAGTGGTGTTGGTCGACACCAGTCCGGATGCGGAAGCCGTGCTGCTCGCGCGCGAAAGGATGGCGCGGCTGAGCGTCTGCCTGGGACGCTTGAGTGACCAGACGCGCGAGATCTTTCTCGCCCATCGTATCGACGGCCTGAGCTACCGGGAGATCGCGCAGCGTCACCAGTTGGCCATCAGCACGGTCGAGAAGCACATCGCCAAGGCGACGCTGCAGATCACCACCTGGATGGAAGGCTGGTAATGCAGCTTCCACGGGATCACTTGCTCGATGGGCGGCCTGTCCACCAGTGCCTGCGCAAGCTCTGGTGCTGCACCGAGGGGACCGCGTTCGGCTCAGCGAAGTGACCGTCGAGCGGCCGACGGTCAGTCGCCCCTGATCACGATGTCTGCGCTGAACAGCTCGATGGCGGTCATCGCAACCTTGCGGGTGTCGTAGGCCGCGAATCGCGTGGCGAGGCTGTGGAATGTGTGCGATGAATGCATGGTGACTCCAATCGATTGGGTTTGAGAAACGCGAGCAGGCGCAAGCGCCCTGCCCGCCGGATGTCTGTTCACTGCTGACCAGGCACCGCAGCCCCGCCTGCGCCGCGTCCGTTGCGACCGCGCGGTGCGCTCCGTGCTGGCGGTTTGGCAGGGGTCGGCTTGTCGTCCCGCGCCCCTTCCTGCCGCCCGCGTCGCGCGTCGGCATCCGCACGGCTGTCGAGGTAGTCCAGTTCCTCGCAGGTGAACTGCAAGCCGTAGACGGTGCTGCCGTCCTTGTCGTAGTTGTTGTTCTGCAGGCGCCCGACCACGTTGACGCGCGAGCCCTTGCCCAGGTACTCGGCGGCGTTCTCGGCCTGCTTGCCCCACAGCGTCCACTGGATCGCGGTCGCTTCCTCGACCCGGTCGTCACCCGACCCGCGGCGGCTGTTGCTGATGATGGTGACGACGCCCTTGGCAACCTCGCCGTCGCGACCCTTGACGAACTCGATCCGCACCGCCGTTGCCAGCCGCGCATTGCGTTGTTCCACTCGCACGAAAGCCATGATGTGCTCCTTGAAGAAGAACCAGCCGGCCACCGCGTTGGTGTTCCTTCAAACTGATCCTTCTGCTCGGACTTCCTCGCACCCGCCCTGGGGCGGGCGGGGGGTGGGGTGGCTGTTCCGGTCTTCAGCAGCCGAAACGGTGAACCGGTCACCCGGCCCACCGTATTGAAGATCCCCCCACAAGTCCCCCTCACAGGGGACGGGGGCGCCGTGGGGGAATCCGGTGGGCCGGTCGACGTCAGGCGCTGCCGCTCTTCACACGGCCCGAGCGATGCGCGGACGGCGTGCCAGCCTGCTGGCGCGACGGCTGCCGCGAGGCGCCGCCCACATGACTCGTGCATCGGCGTCCCTGCGACCGGCGTGACACCAAGCGCAGCGGCTGGCGCGTCGGGCGAGCCGCTGCGCGCACTTCGAACGGCAAGAAAAGAAAACCGGTGGCCCGAAGGCCACCGGCGGCAGCTCAGAGCAGCCCTCGCTCCGCGAACGAGACGACTTCGCCGCCGCCCACGACCAGGTGATCGAGCACACGCACATCGACCAGCGCCAGCGAAGCCTTCAGCGTCTGCGTCAGGAACTCGTCCGCGCGACTCGGCTCCGGCGAACCCGACGGATGGTTGTGCGCCAGGATCACCGACGCCGCGTTGAGGACGAGCGCGGCCTTTACGACCTCGCGCGGGTAGACCGTCGTCTGCGTCACTGTTCCGCGGAACATCTCGCGCATGGCGATCATCCGGTTCTGCGAATCGACGAACAGCACGCAGAACACCTCGTGCTCCAGCTCGCCGATCTGCAGGCGGAGGTAGTCCCTGACGATCGCGGGCGACGAGAACACCGCGCCACGGCGCACCCGGGACGACAGCACGCGTCGCGCCTGCTGCAGCACCTCCTCGGGATTCGCCGCACGGTACTGCCCATCAGCCTCGCGCACGAGCAAGGTGGACATGGCATCGGACAGGACGTTCGAGGAAGAAGGGATCGACATGGCGGTCTCCGAATGACGGGCAGGATTGCCCGGCCCCGCGGCCCCGCGGCCCCACGACGCGCGCAAGCGGTCAAGGCTCGAAGACGACCGCAGGTCGCAAGCGCTTCGCAGCGAAGCGCGGAGGCCTTGACGGCGAGCACGTCGTGGCCCCCTCGGGCCTCACAGCAATCCCATCCACCCACCCTCCCCTCGTGATTTCAGCCGGCACGCCGGCCTGGCCGTGTTGCGTGAGGGACGGCCGCCCGACAGGGCGAGACCGGCAGGGGCTCGACGCGCAGCGCAACGGCCCGGCCCCGCGCGAGCGGGGACACGCCCGACAACCCGCGGTGGACGTCGGGCAAATCAGTTCGCAAGCGATTCAATCGCCGTCACGACCACGCTTTTTTCCGACTTGGCCCGCCACCGCGATCACGAGGCTCCGATCCACGCGCGAAGAAGCTCGACCTCGGTTCGTTCCAGAACTCTTTGCTCACGCTCGCACAGGAAAAGAACCTGGTTGAAAAGCCGAGCCGCCAACGTCGGGCCATCGTCGGCGCCCTGGCCGAACGAGTGCCCGTTCATCTGCATGCCGCGGACCAGGAAAGTGACATCGCGGGGACGAACCCGCAGACCGCCGGTCTCGAAGCACTCGCGGCAGACCGCCTGGACCGTGACGGCCAGCTTGAACTCCTGCCGGCCCACCACGCGGACCAGCGCGGCCAGCACCGCCTGCAGGTCACGGGGTGCCAGCATGGGCGCGTTTGTCAGCGTGCAGACCTCCCTGAGCAGCGGGAAGATCTGTTCCGCACCGAACCATGGCGATTCCGCCTCCTGCTCCGGCAGGGCCCCTTCCAGCTCATGCCGGCTCGGATCCAGGACCCGCCCACCGGATCCACTCACCCACAACAGGCGAGACAGGCGCAGGGCCCGGAAGAACGCCTTGAACGCACCCAGGCCGTTCCAGTTCTCCAGCACCTCCGGGTATTCAGCCCGCAGGCGGGATGCCAGTTGAGCCGCATTGACCGGCAAGGGTGACTCATCGACCAGGGCCCACAGGCGCCCCGCGATGTCGACCAGCTCCTCGTGCGTTGCCAGTCTCGCGCTCACCTTGGGGACCGGTTCTGCCTTGGAGTTCACAGGCACCACAGCCGCAGACTTCGGTTCCGCAGGCGCTGGCTTCCCCTCGGACGGGAGCGCGCTTTTCGCACCGTCGCCCACATCGTGCTGTTCGGCCGACCCAGGCGAACTGGCCCGGCCAATCCCCAGCGCCTCGCGGAGAAACACACGCTCGTCGATGAGCAGGTCGGCCGATGCCTGGTACGCCGCCGAAGGGAACCCGATCGCGAGCACCGTGGTGCGCCTGTCGAAGCGACGCAGCTTGCGAAGCACCGGTGTGAAGTCGGCATCCGCCGAGAACACGATGAACTCGTCATAGCGTGTCTCGTGCTGCAGCAGATCGACGACATCGAGCACCATGTGGATGTCCGTGCTGGTCTTTCCCTGGCTTGTCACCGGCGGGCAGTCGACGATCTCGAACCCGGCGCGCAGGAACGCATGCCGGTAGTTCTGGTACCAGTTGGGGTTGAGGTAGCAGCGGCGCACGAGCAGGCGGCGACGACCGTTTTCCTCGTGGGGTTCCGGCAGGGCGAGGGACTCCGTCAACCAGCCGATCCAATCCAACGGGTGGCGTGCAAATCGCTCGGCCGCCTCGGGCTGCACGAGGCGCAACTGCGAATAGACGTTGTCGAAGTCGACAAAGAGTGCGCTCTTCATGTCTCTACCTGCTCCCGATCGGCAAGGATTGCCTTCCGGACGATGGAAGGGTCACGCATCTCACTTCCACGAGCCAACATAGCGCTTGGAAGCCAGGTGCGCCTTTGGCCCGAGACCTTTGGATTGAGAGAAGAAGCGATCTTGTGCGAAGTAGATTTCCCACTCGCCATTGCGAAGGAAACCGAGTTGGCCGACGTTTGCTTTGGGCAAGAGGCTGTGCAAGCATGCGATGTGCTCGCACTCTTCGCCGCGCTTGTAGAAATACCTGACTGGTGGAAAGAGCAAGACAAAGGGTGGACGTACGCCTTGGAAGACGGACTGTGCGTATGTGATGGCCTGCCAGGCGGCTCGTACCGATTTGTTTGACTCATCGCTAAGCTGCTTGATTTCGAGCGGAATCTTCGCGGCAGGGAAACCTCGCTCCACCAAGTGTTCCTTCGCGCAAAGCATGAAGTCGACGGCTACCGTGACGTTTTCAATGATGTGGACGCCTTGAACTTCTTCTTCAATCTCGAAGTCTCGCGCCAAACGAACTCGCAGCGCGGCTTTTACTGCTGGCTCATCTTTGCCAACGAGCTGTGCTATGAAAGATGGTGGGGTGAGCCGCATATTATGCTATGCCTAACGTTTTAGATGAGCGGCATGAACCGGCTTGCCGAGTCATGTAGTCTCGAATGAAGGGTAGGTCGTCACTTCTGTGCCTCACTGTCGGGCCAAGTTGGGGTTGGTAGTGGCCATACCTTTCCCCTGCCTATTGCCTCTGCAGACTTCGTACGAGTTGCATCGTCGTCCTTGTATGAGATCGCGGCGAGCGCTCCTCCGGTCAACCGGCGTGCGATGTGATTCGGCAAAGGGTACTTCATGGGCATGGGGATCGTTGGGCACTCGATCCAGACGTTGAGCAAACTCACTACAGGCATGATGGCGAAGTGACGAGGATCGTTTCTGCTTTCGTACCGCAGACTCAGAGATAGCGCATGCGAATACTCGACTTCAAGCTCGTAGAGATGCCCATCCAGTTTGACTTTGCAGGCGCTCAACAAGAAGACGACGCAAAAGACAAAGTCGCGGAAACTTGCACTTTCTCTACCGAACTTATGCCCTTGAACGTCTGCGAGCTTGAACACCGTCTTTAGCTCGGCCAGAAGTTCCTCAAGTGTTCCAAGGCCTTTGAAAACGGGTCGCTTGAAGTCTCTGTCGGTTCGGTACTTGCGGCAGTCACGGTCAAATGCTTCTGCCGCCTCGCGCACGCTGTCAAGAACAATGCCGCGATCCTTCGCGTCGGGATGCGCCAAGAAGTCACCGAGCTCCCTAAAGATGCTTCCCTTCTGTGTGTAGTCACGCGCCAAGACTATGAAGAGGGCGACATCATCTTGATCGAAGCTTCGACCAAGAAATGAGTGATGGAACTGAACAAGCTTGTGCTTGCTGTACTCATTCATCGAAGTGGTATGGGTTGGCGTGCGCGCGGCTTGTGACGGCTAAACGTTTGAGATGAGAGGCTTGACCCGGCTTGCCGGGGCGAGTCCTCTCGATGGAAGGGTTGGGCGTCACTTTACTAAAGTAGGTTCGCAATTTGTGCGTCGCTGAGGAAGACAGTGTTCTGTGGCTTCTTGACGCGCCAAACTTTCGCTAGTGCAACTCGCTCCTGGTTGATTGAAAACCTACTCGAATACAAGAGCTCGGTGTGAAAGATGTTGCAGATCGGGACTCGGCCCTGAAGTAGTCGCACTGCCGACTTGAGCGCCGCGCTTGAAATCTGGTTTGTCACATTCCAGTTTTGCGAAGTGCTGCGCTTTAACTGCCTCATGGCGGTGTTATCTGATCCACCTGTATCGGTAGTTGCTTCCCAAGATTCCGCCGTGGCCACAAGCGCGACAAACGAGAAGTCAGAGGCGATTGGGTACAAGGCAGCAGCTCTAAGGAAGTCTTTGATGAGATCGCGCCTTCGATTTCCTGCGTTTGCCGCATCGGATCGCCGCCACCATTTCAACTCAGTTCCGCCCATGAGTACGACGTTTGTCCCGTTCCCAACGCGAGAGATCATCAGATCGACGGGGGCATCAGTCCATCCGTTGGGGACTACTTCTCGATCAATGATCCATGCTTGACGAGCTTTCGCTCCTGCCGCTGCTGCAGCAACCACAAGCGAATCTCGCAGGGTAATTTCTCCAAGCCCCTGGATAGACGATGTCGCAAGTCCGTGTGCTGCGTTGGAGATCAGAATGTTTCCGATTCCCGCGGCAAGCGCCTTGATCTCAGCTTCTGTCATTTTCGTAGGTAGTGATCAGTGACGCCCAACGGGAAGTAGACGACCAGATGTCGCCGTATGAAGCGAGATTATTCCCGTCCTGAACAATGAGTTCCCAACCATCTACGAGTTGGCTCGGTTCTTCAATGCTTCAACGTTCGATGTCGCGGGCCGAGTCCTTCTCTATCCCGGGTGAGAGAGACACGGGTTTGACACGAAGCCTGACCGGTTGTGCAACATCGCGGCCGTGGCGTTGTGCGACTCCCCTCAGGTAGGCAGACTCCCGGAAAAATTTGACGATCTCCTTCGCCAATGCCTTGTCCGCGGAGTCCTCCGACAAACTCAGCGCCTGCGCAATGTGCGCCCACGCCTCGGCCGCACTGTCGCGACTCTCCTGAAATCTGGGGCCTGCCTTGCCGGGCGCTTCGCCCTCGCTCAGACGGCCTTCTGTCTTCGCCTTCACACGCCAGATCGGATCGTAGCGCCGCGTCGCCCCGCGCGTGGCCTGCCGCGTCGCTTCTGCCTCGACGCCCCATCCTCGCAACTTCTCGGCGAACGTTTCGCGCCAGCGATGGAGATCCGACTTGCGCGGATTGAGTCGTTGGCCAGTCCTCGACTCGGCCTTCACGCTCAGGTGCACGTGAGGGTTGGCCTGGTGCTGGTGGAGCACCATCACATAGCGATGCGCCGCAAGCTCGGCCTGCGCGAACTCGCGCGCCGCCTTCCGCACGATCTCCGCGTCGGTGCCGGCCGGCATCGACAGCATGATGTTGTAGGCCTCGCGCCGGTGCCCCACTTCCTCGATCCTTGCACCACTGCGCCGCCACTGCTCGGCGATATCGAGGACAGCCTCCTTGCCATCGCGCACCACGCCGCGGTCATCTTCGATACCGAGCTTTCCGTTCTTGCTGATGTACCGGAAGTGCGCGGCGATCGCGCCCATCCCGCGACCGCCGCCCGTCACCTTGACCATCACCTGCGGCACTCGCCTCGACACATGCGCCACGATGCGGCGCCGGATCGTCTCAGCCTGGCGGCTCGACCCTGCGTTAAGCCGGGGCGTCGGCGCCGGCTTCACGATGCGATTGGACGGAAAGAAGAGCCTATCTCCCCACTGAACGAGCACGCCGTCGATGTGCGCACGCGAGTTCATCGGCGGCCTCTGGCGGCTCGTACCTGCGCGATCAGGTCGGACGCCATGTCGAGATGCCGGCGGACATCCTCGACCAGGGACTGGGCGCGATCTCGATAGCCTTGAACCTGTGGGGACGGGCCCAAGCGCAGCAAGCGCATCAGGGCATTGAGGTCGGTTCCGATCGCGGCGAGCTGGTCTGTAGAAGACCGAAGCGCAGCGATGGCGTCCGAATGATCGCGAGGCAACGCAGGCGGAGGCACCCCGTCAATCAAACCCGCAACGTAGGCACCTTGCGGCACGTTGGCGCCACGAGCGCGGCGCTTCAATAGCAAGGCAGAGCCTGTTGGCAGTCGCAACGTCACCTTCACCAAAGGCTCGACGCCACGCGCGACCATGGCCTGGCCTGGCATTGCGTCGGGTCCAGGCTCCAGCAACCCCGTCAACGCCCTTCGCACGACGGCTGAGGTGCTCAGCCCTTGCGATGCTGCGAGCGCCTGCAGTGGCTCGCGCATGCCGCGCATGTCGATGGTCAGTCGATCGCGTGAGCCAGACGCCACGTCGCGCTCCAGGAGAGATTGATATGCCTGAATCTACGGGCCGGACAAGTGCACCGTGCTGCTGGATCTGCGCGGAAATTCAGCGGCGGCCACGAACCGCGGCCTGGACACAGGTGGCAGGAGTTCCTGCGATCTAAGGAATCTCCTTCTCTGCCTTGAGGCGAATCGAAATCCCTGCGCCCGTGGGAAGCAGCCTCACCTTCATGGCTCGAATGTCGATCGACTCGACACGACCCGGCGCCGCCGAGGCACCCTCCGCATCGAGCATCGCAATGACCGTCGTACGAACCACCGCGGGCCCTCGTCTTGCCGCGAGCGGCGGCATGAGCATGCAGCCTGGGACCGATCCCCCGGAGATCGATCGTCACCCGCTCGCGTGGAGGCTGAATCACGATTCCCTTGCGATGTCGTCTTCAGCCACGGCGCACGCAGGATGAAGAGTGCCCGCGTGATCAGTGCGCGGTGACGGGACGCGCTTCACTCCAGGCTTCCACATCCGAACGCCGCCATGCCACAGCACGGGGCCCGAGTCGGACAGGGCGAGGGAACTGCTCGTCCGCAATCAGTCGGTAGAGCGTGGAGCGGCTGAGTCCCGTGACGTGCATGACTACCGGCAGACGCAGGAGCACCGCGACAACGTCACCAGGAGCTGGCGATTGCCGAACCTGACTGATCGCAGCGAGCGCATCGGGTGGTTGAGCCATGTGACCTCCGTGTTGCCAGCTTGATGCTGCACCCGCCGGGAGTCATTTCGCGCGACGATTCAGGGCCAGAAATCATCGAGCAGAACAAACTCGGGAGCGTCGAAGCTGACAGGTGCCCGTCAACTCTAGGACCAGAAGCGGTCGAATCGCGCGATGAATTCCGGCGGAATTTGAGCACCGGGCCTGTGCCTCGCAGCAAAGACGGAGATCTGAAGCCGAGCCCGCCGCCAGCAATGGTCGCGGGCTTTTCTTATTCCGCTTTCGCGCGGCGTGCTAGCAGTCCCTAAGCAGCCTTGCGCAGCGACTCGACGATGTCCGCCGCGGATGTCTTGGTGAGCGTCCTCAGCGCGGCAATGGCCGGCAAGTGCTTGGCCCGCGGCCGAACTTTGCCGTCTTCCCACACGTGGATCGACTGGTCCGATGCGCCGAGCAGGAGACCGCAGTCCGCCGCAGACAGGTTGAGTCGCTTGCGATGTGACGCCAGGCCTTTGGCACTGAAGCGCAGGTTTTGCGCCGAGTCATCCAACGCGACAGCCGGCACGTTCTTGGCAGTCGACTTGTTCAGCTGACGAAGTTTTGCTTCCAGCTCTTTTGCACGCCGCTTGAGTTCGGCGATGTCGGCGCGATGAGCACTCACCGCCTTCTTGAGCGCTGTAGCTTCGTTTCGGATCTCCTTGCGAGCAACGCGAGAGATTTCGGCTTTCAGAACGGATGCGATATTGGGCATGCGGAGATTGTGCCGTCAACGGCCGACCCGATGATTCGCGGTTTCACTCACTGGCTCACGGGCCAGAGCGAGAACGATACCGGCGCCGAACGACGGCTCTCACGGCACGCGAACTGCTCGTATCGACCCAGAGCAGACCGTCGGCTGCCGGGGAAGCGGTCTTAGCGCCGTGCGCGCCGCGGTCCGCAAGCCTATTATTGGGACCGGGCGTCCTCGCTGCCGTCACCAGTGCACGCCAGGTCTACCTCGGCCAGCATCGAAGAGAAGGTGGCCCGCGAGCGGAGAAGTCGTTCGATGGTTGCCGATTTTGTAAGTTGCGGTCGTCTCGCTGAGCGCACAGGATTCGTTGCGGGCGTTTGTATGCTCCGGTGATAGGTAGTTGCCGTAGACCCAGCGCAGTTGCGACCGATCTGCTGTGAAAGTCTTCATCTCGGCGCTGTTCATTGCGTGTCGCAAGTCGTCGACCGAGTTCCCGTCCCGTGCCTCGTAACCCACATGGACGATACCAGGGCAATCGTCGGGCAATTGCTCCTCTGCTTTCGCCACAAGTGATCTGAAGTGACGAGCCTTGCGCTTTGCCGCACTGGTTGACGCGCTGAGCCAACTCACAACGCTCGCCCGACTCATCGCGGTTGCATGAAGCGGGCGCTGAGGTGCAGGGGTCCAATCTGCGGCAACGCTGTGATCGACGTTCGGTACATACGTGCCGACCAGCAACTCCACCATGCGACTGGAGCCGAAGAAGACATCGTCGTGTTCCAAGACCGTTCTCGCGAGTCGCCAGTCGACACGCCGCACTTGGCCTCGGCTCAACGAGTCGCTCCAATTGTTGCGTCGAGGATCCCCGAGGAAGTCTTCCGCGCGCTCCGCAAGGTAGCTATCCCCGACCTCCAAAAGCTCAACCTGGTAAACCGCCTCCACTACCAGAGAACAGTTCTGCGAACGGCATAGATCGTGCACGCGTTTCGCAACTCTCAGGCCATGATCGTACTCGGCGGCCTCATAGCCGGATCGGTTCACCCGTTTGCACTCCACTGCCCAGCGGCGTCGACCGGACGAAACCATGAGGTCGTGGGTCTTGGCCACGCCAGGTCGCTCCGGCACGAACTCTACTGCGTTCCATGAACGGCATTTATAGGCGCCGGCGACAAGCAACTCAAAGAGGCCGTCGTCCGGCTGACTTCTGCCGCCGTTCATCAGTTTGGAGATGCGATCTGCGATGCCAGAAACCGTCTTCAACTCCGGCAAGAGTTGCCCTAGCCGCCGAAAGATCGGGGCGATGCGAAACGCTTCCGGTTCGAACCAGTCCCGCCGAGCGGCAGCGTAGGCATTTGCCTGAAACGCATACCAGGCGATTGCATCATTGGGATCGAAGAGGGGGCGCCGCTCACCCGCCACCCACGCTTGCCTGGCGGCATCAAATGTCTGGAGTGCTTTGTCCATCCGGCGCGCCCAGTCGCCACTGTCTGCAAATGAAGTGAGCCACTCGATGGCTGACAAAATGGTTTCGTCACGCCAATCTTGGCCTTTGCGCTGCGCGATCCAGAATGGATCTGTTCCGGTCACCGTGTCATCTCCAATTCCGGTTTGCCCACTTGCTTCCAGTGGCGTCAGATAAGGTCCGTCCGACTTCGTCGGCGGGACAGGCTGTAGGCTGTCAGCGACCTTCGAATTCCTGCCTCTTGACCCCACGGAGAACCGCAGCCGCTGGTTTGGTCCGTTGCAGGACCCGCTTGGTCCCGTCGTAACCCAACCAACGAGGACCTGCCGTAGTGCGGAGGTGCTCTGACTTCCACTCCAGTTCAGCCACCTCGGCTGACGTCGGTTCCGTGCCGTAGATGATTTCAGCGGCTTGCCTCACGAGGTCGTCAAAGCCGCTTGAGTACCCACCGAGGGAATAGATGTCGTCCTGGCTGACTGCATCGACCTCAAGGACGATCTCGCATTGAGTCCCACGGTACCGTCCGGCGCCCTCGGAGAAACCGCTGATAACGTGCTTGTGATGGTCGAGCGCGTCCAGGAATTCGCGCGTCTTGTATAGCTTCCACAGGTTCACAATCACCCCATTGGGCGGGGCTTTGATCGATAGGACAACCCCTTGCCAACCGTCCGGCGGCACTCCCCCCTTGAATGCTTTGGCAACGTCGGAGTCGAGAGTCCACGAGGATATCCTCTCCGGAAGGAAGTCCTTTGCAATGAGATCCCAGACGCTGGCCTTTTGAAGGGCCAATTGGCGGAAGCAGGCGGAAGGGGCGGAACGGTACTCGTCGGGCAGACCGGCGCACAGTGCCTTGAGCTTTTCCCCCCGCTTCTTGATCTGCTTCGAATCACCACCTCGCTGCCAGTCACTGATGGCTTGAAGGAGATCTGGTGTAAAGGGAGTCGTCGACATAGGCGAAGTAAATTTAGGGTTGCAGGATTTTGGACCAGGGAGCAGGGTTCGCGGGACCGGCTATGCCTGCAAGGTCGATCGGCCGGTTTCGAGCGCGGAGGTGGCGGTCTGCTCTTGGCCGACTCCGGCTGTCCGAACATGAGCGGTGCCGGTGCTTCGAGCCGCCCGATGGCCTCCACCCTCAGAATGAGCTTTTCGGCGTGAGTACGAACCATTTGAGGCTCGCATCCGCGGCGCGACTACCGCCTGCGCAGCGCTGTGCTTAGCCAGACCAGAAATGTAGGCCTTGATATCCGCTTGAGTCCGGCGCGAACCTCGTCCATCGCGCTTTCCAGAGAGGTGACCAAATCAGCACGCGTCCCTTCACTGACCTGCAGCGCTGTTGTCAGAGGACTCAGCACTCCTTCCACGTCAAACCAAGGAAGCATCTCGACGGAAGCTGCTGGCGAGGTCGTCGTCGCAGTGAGTTCATAGTCGACATATGAAGACAGCCTCGACACCAACAGACCGAGAACGCAGGTAACCAGGAGAATTGAGCTGAACATTTCGAAGGCAACTATCCCCCGGGCGTAGTTGCATAGGGGGCCAAAGTCATTCAAGCCAATTGTTCCGAGGCTGATGTACAACGCTCGGCCTGCGCTCATGTCGGCGAACATGCCGGGCCGTAGCAGGTACCACCGCCCAAACGCAAGCACCACCGCTACCATCATCAACAGAGCCAGCAGCAACCCGGCGGACCGGCTCGGAAACAAGCGGCGCACCCACCTCCTGCGTTCGATGAAAGTCTTGTCATCACTGCGCAACGCGGAGAGCGCCAAAACGAAGGCGAGGTAGCAGTCGACGACACCAATCACAACCCATGCAAGCCAGCCCTTCCACGCCGCAGGATCCTCTGACGGCCAAAATGCGGCAAGTGCCAAGGAGACCGCTAGCAGGCCAGCACCCACGAGAGGTACGTCAATGAAAAGTTGCTTTCCCGACATCGCGCAAGCTCCCCAACCGGAGGTCCCAGCGTGCCCATGATGGCGAGATGATGATCGCTGGTCAACAGACGTCGACACCCGATCTGCTTCTCCATGAGCTGCAACGCACCTCATGCTGAACCGATCTGGCATACCCAGCAAGACCAGTGAGCCAAACCTATCCTCAATACTGTGGATGCGAATCGAATTGCGTTTCGATTCTTGGATCATCACTGCTGTCCTCAAGGTCGTATGGCACCGGTGTTGAAAGCAGCACGTTAATCCCCCATAGGGGTGATCACCCCCGTTGGCCGGCCGTCGCAGGAGGGATTTTCGGAAGCCGCCGCCGCAGGAAGAATTGCTTCATCAACGAGGGAGGAAGCAATGCTCGACAACGAATGGATCTGCAGAGCCACAGCGCAAGTGCTGCGGTACGCGACCGACATGCATCGCGACGATGCCTCGGCACTCGCCGAGGACCTGCAGCGGTCCTGGCCCAGGCTACCGCCGGCCGATGCGGTGAGGTTCTTCTTTCAGCCGTTGCAGCCTCAAAGTCCAAGCGGAACCATTGAACTGACCTAGATCGCACGGACAGCCACTCATCTCACCGGCGGGTGCTGGCCGTGCTCATCTGGGTGGCCGCTTGAGACTGCGTTCTGCCGTCGGGGACAAGAGTTGAACGACTGCAAGGACTGAAAGCGGTCACGCGCCACTCCGCCAGCCCGATGACCGCTGCTCCCTCTAGACCGGTGACTCGTACTTTGGGGAGCACGCGGCAGCTCTCGACCGACTCCTTCCGCGGGACGAAGGCCCGATCGCGACCTATTCTGTTGAAAAACTCGCCGATCACTCTTTGAGGTAGCTTTTGGTTGTGCTTCAACCCCTGGCGAAGCCGTGATCGTCGATCCTGGATCGATCTGAGAGGTCAACTGTCGCCGTTCGAACGACGCTCGTGCCTCGAACCGAGTTTTTCAACAGAATAGACCCAATGCGGAAATTGAAGTGTCCCCAGGGGACGACCTCAGCGCAAACATGCAAGGGGTTGGAACTCTGATCGAAAACCGCTCCGTCGGCCAATCGAAGTTGGAGCGAGGATCGTTGGCGCCGGCACGTCGCGCTCCGTCTCGACATGCCTCAGCAGCGCTGTACGCGCATCCCTAACTTGAACGAACCGCGTATGACGGCGCTGTGTTACACATCAGTTGCAGGGTCGAGACGAGGTCGCAATGCATCGGCCGACCCGGAAGACGAATGCCACGGCGTATCGATCGTGCGCCGCGCCGAGGGAATCCGACCAGCCGTCTGAGGACCACTTGCAGTGGGCTTGGCCCGGCTCAATGCAGCTGACTCGAGTGGGGAGGATGGCGTGAATTCAAAAGGTGACGGCCTTCATGGGGCGCTGCCGCTCCAACGTCGTGGCTTGCTTCGCGTCGCGCTCGCCGCTGCAGTTTCCGGTCCAGTTGCCGGGTGCGTCACCTGGCCAGGCGGAGGCATTGCAAGGGATCCCTCGTACCGCCGCTGGCCACGATACGTACTTCGTCGCGAAGTCGACGACCTCTACCTCGAACTCATCGCCATTGGCTACGAGGAGACGCGGTTCTTGTCCCAGCGTTGCATCCGAAAGGTCAAGGGACGTACCGATCACAGACTCGTCTTCAGCTTGCCGCCCCAACACTATGCAGAGCGCGCAATTGCGAACGATGGGAAACCGCTGCTGGTCATTCCGGAAGCTGTTCTTTCCGATATTGACTTGATGCCAAGTGCCGGCAGCGAGATCGTTCTGGTCGATTCCAGAGACCGTGTTCACCTGCAACTGAAGGACCTCCTGGACTGGTCTGCCGCCCGGATGGTGCTGCCAGACCTGTCCGCTTCTGCTCCGCGCTACGAGCTGACTGTTCCTCGGCCTTTCGGGGAGGTGACGCGGATCGAGATTCCATGGGGATTGGAACTCACTCCACTCAAGCGATCCGATGCCAATCTCGCGAGTGCAGATCTTCAATGGGAGACCAATGTCATTCCTCGATCTCACGATGGGTGGACCGAGATCTGGACAGCCTCACTGAGCGACGAAGCGACGGGCAGAACAAGCGCAAGCTTTGAGGTCTTCAGCGCACGCAACTTCAAGCGCGAAGGTCAGACAGGCTCAGTCGCGGACGGCAGTCTGGTCGTCTCATACTCGGACGTACCAGGAACGACCCTGCCCGACGCCAATGGGCGTGTGACGGCGATACGCTCGCTTGATCGCCTGGACATAACTACAAGCCTATCGCGCAGATTTCCGTACACCGGCAAGCCAGGTGTTGCACCTGTTGAGTCCGCCCTCATCCACTACAAGTCACAGGCAACCAGAACAGATACATGCAGCGCAGCTTGCTACGCAGATGGTCGGTCGATTTCTGTGACCCAGTTCCAAGTCAGCGCACGTGGCGGGTGGCTTGAGCTCGATAGCACTTGGAAACCGTTTCCGGGCTGCGCACTGACAGGTTGGACCCACTCAGCAAGCCTGGGCAGGGACCACAAGGTTGAGATCGTTGACGCAGGATTCCTCTTCCCATGGGGCACCCCAGCAGAGTTAGTTACCTTGACTGAGAGAGTATTCCTGCTCGATGAGTCCGGACACTTCGTTGCTCCGGCGTACAAGCAGACGTTTATTCAGATTCCGCAGCCGAATCAAATCCGGATCGATCACCCGGAATCAGTTTTCGAATCGTTCTCGATCACGACGGTTCGCACTCCGCCCTTAGATCTGCCTCCTGCTGAGACGGATCCGGGCGTGTATCGGAACTACGACTACTTCGTTCCCACCGTAGGGAGCCAGCCGTTCGAGTTTGAGCATGTCGGCGCGGATTGGTCCGGTGAGAAGCACACGTCACGCATGCCCGCGATCTTTGTGAGCAACAAGGCGCTGGCAGCCAACGGACTCATTTGGGAGAGAAACTCCGGCTGGACCTATTCTCAAGGCCAGTCCCCATGTTCCCCGGCGGGAGGATCGCCCCGCAAGAACCAGATCCCGAAGACCGGCGACGGCCTGCGGGTCCTCGACAAGCTGTGGAATCTAGAGGCGTTCCGCTTCGCCAAGTACGGCTCCGCTTCGATCGCAGTGGCACGAGGTAACAGCAAGGGAGAGACGGCGCAGAAGGTCGATTGGGTCGAATGGGTACGAGGACCCGTTCCTAAACTTACAGCGGAGGGGATAGCTCCCCTCCCATTCGTGCCTCGGGCGCGTACGCTGAAATTCCAGACGCCCAGCATGTCTCAGCTGGGTGGAGAAGCGAAATGGATCATCGGAACATTCCGGAATACGAGGACAACCTCGTGTCCCTTCCTTGACCCTGAGCCGACGTCTCCAGACGACCTTTACACGGCGAACATCCCGCTCCGCACCGGAGTTGCAACTGCGCCGTACCTCTATTCACTTGAAGCCCGAGACCTGATAACCGTGCCAGGGAGCGCAGTCCCAGAGACGCCGGCTGCAAAAGCGAGTCGCATCAGGCGCCTTTACTTCGGGATGGCGGGATTCAACAAGCTACCGGTCGATCTCTTCCTCAACGTAGACAACGAAGTCCAGTTTGGGACGACAACGTCCTCCGAGGGGACGGGCGGACTCTCCGTCCCTGATACACACATCGGCTCGATCACACGCGGCTTTGGTCCGGTTGGCGATGCGGCGTTCAATGTTGGCCGCTGGGAGGGCTACGACCAGAAAAAGAAGAACTCTCTTCTGTCGGCGGGACGTCGGTTGGACTATGCGGCGTACCGTGCTGCCCATCGCTCTCAGATCGACATTGAACCTTTCGACGACAGTAGCAACGTCCAAGACCTGAGACGCGCGACCGATGCTGCGGACTCACTCATGGGGTTTCCAACCCAAACTAGCGTGGCGATCGCAAGCGTTCGCACCCGTTCGGCAACCTCGTTCGCGAAGCTTGGCGAAATGTTCGGTGCGGATGCGCAGCTTCTCCCCGGGCTAACCTTTGCCAAATTGCTAGAAAACATTCTTGTCGACGATGCCCCTGAGGAGGGGCCGGACACCCCGAGGCTTGCTCAGCGTCGAGCCACCGCGACCCCCATGAAGTGGTCGTATCAAGTCGTCGGCCTCGAATCCCTAATGCGCGCCATCGGTTCTGCGCCACAGCAAATCTCTCCGAAGCAACTTATTGAAGCAGCCAAGGGAGCACAGAACGAGCAAGTGTCTATCCCGCTGAAAGTGGGCCTCGAAGCAAAGCTCGACTGGGTCAACACCGCTTTCGAAGAAGTCGACCTTGGCGCAGTCAAGTTCACACCTGGTCCAAACGCGACATTGACGCTCAACGCTCGCGCCGCCATGGACTTTGGCGCCGACGGCTTGCCACTCGAACTCTCCAACATCAAGCTCGACCCATCCCGAGCAACCCTTTCTTCCATGGCTCGCATGGAAGATTTCAGCGTCCTGGTCTTCAAAGCGATCGAGATCAGCTTTCGCCGCGTTTCATTTGAAATGTCTGCGGATGGAAGAAAGCAGTTCGATACCGACATTGCCGACGTTCAGCTCACTGGCTCACTGGCCTTTATCAACCAGCTGTCCAACATTCTCGGAGGCCTCGGAAACCAATACGGGATCGAGACAAAGATCTCTCCTGCCAACGTCAAGATCTCTCAAACGCTTCACTTCCCACCGGGCGGAGGTCAGCCCCTCTTCATCGGTCCCGCAATGGTGACAAATCTGTCGTTGTCATGGGGTCTGATGATTCCTCTTTCTGGTCGGGACGTCCTGAGTGCAAGTTTTGCGCTGAGCTCGCGAGAACAGCCACTCACAATCTACGTTCCTCCTTGGTACGGCGGGCGAGCCTATTTGTACATGGAGGTCACAACGCGCGGCATGCGCATGCTCGAGTTCTCAATGGAGTATGGCGCGTACGTCCCGATCGAATGGAGTATCGCGAAGGGACACGCTGGGTTGATGGCGGGCATCTACTACTCCGTCCAGTATTCCCCATCGGGTGGCATCGTTGTCCTCCGCGCATTCGTCAAAGCGTTCGCAAACCTATCCGTTGCAGGCCTCATCCACTTCTGCGGATTGATACTGATCACGTTGGAAAAGGAGGAGGGAAGCGGGAACAGCCTTGTCGGAACGACAACGGTCCGGGTCTCGATAAAGATCGCGTTCGTGCGGTACTCCTACTCCTTCTCAGCAACTCAACGCGAGAAGCAATCGGGCGGTGGCCAGTCCATGTTGGCATCTGCTGGCCTGAGCAGAGCTGAGGAAATGGAGCAGGCTCCCTCCCATGCCCCATTCGATGGCTCGTTCTCGGCCGATCGGTTTGACGCCTTCCGTCGGGTTGTGGCTGGCTACGTCTGAGGAGTTTGGCTGTGAAAGCGAACTACACAATTATTTGCCTTCCGCTCGGGCGCGCGACACGGGCCGCGGATTCGCCGCCTCTTAGTTTCCCCATCAAGCTAGTCTCGAAGCTTTCACTACCCCCCAGCGATTCGCCGGGCAATGACTTTCTCAACGCGGTGGTCGATCAGCATCCCTTGCTTTCCGAATCTCGCAGGTCGACATTGCGGGCCGTCGTTTGGACATACGAGGAGTGGAAGAACGGGCAGGCGGGTGAGCGAAGGGCCGTTGCGAATCTCAATCTTGTGAAGGACGACAAGGTGTCCTCGGACAGTCAGCGCCGAGCGCTCAAAAGATTAATGGGTTTGGGGCAAGTCGCATCTACGTCTCAGCCCACGAGGCACTCACCCGATTTTGACAAGCTGAAGAGTGATCACTTTGTCGACGTCAACGAGGCGATGGACAATATCCGCAGCTTGACCCAAGCGCTGGTGAAGATCGGAACGCCACAACCCTTCAGGAAATTCACTACATCAAAGGAAGGCGAAGTTCCTTCTACGCAAACCGTTGAAACGCTTGTAGGCGCTCTCGAACTCGGTTCGTCCAAGTGGCTCAACGGTTGTGTGCAAGCCGTTGTAAATGGACTTTTCCTCGGAGATAGCGAAGAGAACCTAACGGAACTGCAGAGCGCCTCGCTTGAAGTATCACAAGCCATGAAGGCGAGGCCGGCCATCGCAAGGGCATTAACCAAACTGAATCGCAGGCATCGGCCGGATGACCAGCGTCTGATGGCAGATGCCGCCCATCAAGGCCCCACGCCAGGCGATCTGAACGTAGTGCTTCAGTCGTGTCTGAAGAACGAGCTTCTGAGCCGCACCTGCGGATTCGTCACAACATGGCGAGCATTTGCGGACAGRCCCTTGCCGCAGGCCGTCCCACTTGTCGTTGAACTGAACGCCTCAGATCTCTTTGCTGGGCCAACAACCACCATCGAGAAGGTTCAGCCCACCGCATTCTTCGTCGGGCCATTTGTTCACCCGGCGTCGTACTCAGACATCGTTTCCGGCACTCTGAGAACCGGTGTCCTCGCGGCGTTGACAGAAGTGAAAGGCACGCAGAGAACACCGAGATATCGCGCTTCGTCCATCAATTCCGAACAGCAGATCACCAAGCAGCTGTTGGTTCAAGGCGGCAATAGCCTGGGACGCGCGGACGGGCAACCAGGGCGCGGAGCCTTTGACAAGTTTCGTGACGAGGTCGATCGTCGTGGTCCGGACCAACTGAAGCATGATCGACACGGATTCGCCTCGCCCGACACCTCCGGGGTCATCTTCTCCGCACCAGTAGAAGACCTTGTCACCCCAGACGCGCTGAAGGCAGAGAGTCCGGAAGAGAGAAGCAGAAAGCTTCCTTGCGTTTTCCTGGAGGACGTTTGGATCGGTTATCGACTCGATCTACGAAATCACAAGCACCAAGGTTTCACAAGCACCCATCGGATTCGCCAACGCGTAGTGTTGGCCGACGGATCCTCCTATGAGGGAGATATGGAGGATTTCGTCGACAGAGAACAACCGGATGACGATAGTCGTGGCTATTCGAGCACCGACTTGACCGTTTACAACGGGTTCACGAAAGGTCAAACCCAGGACTACCTGATAGCGATGGGAAATGACCCCTCCGAATTGACTCCCGCGCCCAACCACTTCTACACACTATCCGCAGTTGGCTACGGCAAGACCGAAGCACTTCGTTTCGGCGAAGAATACGAATACCAGCTTCGCACCGTCCTCGTCGGCGGATGCAGTACCGCATGCGACGAGCTTGGGACCGGTGAAGAGAGGTACAGACAAAGCTTTCCGTTCTTTCGAAGCGACTCACTCAAGGCCGGCGTTGTCATCGGGAGGTCGGGCACCAATACGAATGCCGCAGGAGAGCAAGAACAGATTGTGGTGAGCAAGGCCAGTCCGAAGGTCGAGTTCACCATCATCCCTGCGCCAATTGACGTGGAGTCAGCGAGGTATCAGGCGCTTCTATTTCATGATCTATCAGAACCCACACAACACAAGCAAAGGCGGATCATTCGAGATGTAGGCAGAGCGCTCCCCAAACCTCCATCAGACGTCGATTACTTTTGCGACCCGGATGTCTACGGAGTGTCCTTCCGTGTCAGCATTCTCAACGGTGCGGAGCCGACGAAAAGTGCGGAGAGCATCGAAGTTGACGGCGCGGTGTGCACTCGGGTGCAACATCTCATGCTGCCTCCGATTGCTGAGTACTACGGCAAGCCTGGCGACTGGGAGCACTTTCGCCCAATCGTCTTCACCGTTGTAGCTCGCAACGAGGGCGCTCCAAAACTATCGAAGAAGGGCCTGTTTCGAGGCTGCCAGCACATCGAACTCGAGCTTCCTCCTGCGTGCCACGCGCGCCTGTCGCTACTGCCCTTGTTCGACGTCGAGCTGCTCCAAAGACACGCTTCGATGATGGCGTCAAGTTCGCAGTACGTGACCAAGGCCTCAGTGGCTCAGATCCTCGTCCCAACTCTGGCCGATCAAGTTATTCAGGCAGTCCATGCCGTTCCAGTTCCGCGTTACGTCCCTTCAGTTCGGCACAGAACAGGCGGTGGCGCCTATACGCCTAGCATGACGCGACCTGGCATCGCATCCAAACGTACGTCGCAACCCGATGTTGCCCTTCTCTCCGGCAGCATTGAGGTGGACGCGCCTTCGACCAAGGAAGTTTGGCTTGAAGCCACCTGGTCAGACATCGTCGATTCCGCATCGGAATACGGATTCACTCTACAAACAGGAGTTGCGTCCACCAAGCGCAGAAACGTCGTCTTCCAGCCTGAGGAGCCGGAACCTCCGAACCCCAGAGCGCTTGCGGACTTAGCGCGAAGGCCTAAGTGGATCGAGGAGATCAATCGGACCTTCACTTCGCAGTGCGTTGAATCGAAGATCCTTCTCGCGCCAGACACGTCTTCGCAGAGCGTTGTGAAACTCGAGGAGCTTGGCCTACCAGATTCGCGCCGGCGAATGGTCTCCGTTGAAGCCGTTGGCACCAGTCGTTTTGGGGATGACGGCGGCTCTAGCTTTGAGCAGAGGCGTCGATCGCCAGCAATTGCATTCGACGTTCCTAGCGCGACGGCTTTGAGTGCGCCGAAGGTGGCATACGCCGTTCCTCTAAAACACGTTCCCCAGCAGGAAGGAGAGCGCTCCCCGGAAGCCGCCACCTTCGCGATGCGCATCTATCTGCACGGTCCCGCATTCGAGTCGGGACCGGGTGAGCGCATCGCAATCGCTTGCGTTGGCGACCGCCCGCAGCCCGCGGGGCCAAGCTTTGAAGTTCCCAAGCACGTCACTCAGTGGGGAGAGGACCCCATCGAACGAGCAAAGCTTGCTGTGACGCGACGCATGCCTGTGGCCAGCGACTTCTCGACTTTGCAATCGGCCTCCACAGTCGCCTCCCGCTTGAACTCAACTCTGTATCCCGCGCAAGTCCTTGGAGGATCCGCACCGGTTCTATACAGGGACAACGCTCTGCTTCCCGAGCGCATCGCGGACACGCGGCGAGTCGGCCTGGCAAGCTTTGCACTTCGATTCGATCGGAAGAGACGGCTTTGGTACTTCGATGTCGCAGTCGACAGCCAGTTCTTCGGCTGGTGTGGACTGGCCCTGTACCGGCATCAACCGCATTCTGTGCCAGGATTCGAACTCTCGAGTACAGCCGCTTGGGTATATGCATCGGTCCTCTATGAGGAGCCGGTCGTCTGGACCGAGCGACTTGGCGCACTGCAGGTGACCGTCGGTCCGGTTTACGACATTCATGCTTCCTTCGAGCTCGAGAGCCTTCAGTACGTAGAAGGCGTCAGTGTCAACCTGGAAGTTGCACCGCGCAGACCCATTCCTATGCGTGTCGTTCGCATTGGGCGAGCCAGGTACTTTGAGGGCGTAGTCGACGGGAAGAACGGCGCAATCAATTTGGTGAAGTTGAGATTCGGCCAGCCAATGCAGTCACGATCGATTCGAGGCAAGTGAGGGCAAGCCAATGAATTCAAGATCTCTTGCCGGCAGGGCCGCGATCGTGATCACTGCGCTGCTTCTCAATGTCGGCGGATTACATGCCGCCTGCGTCAGCCCGCTTTCGAACCCAGCGTCGACCGATCCTGATAATTGGCAGGATCTGCTGGCGCTAGAGCCAGTCACTTCGAATCCCGAAGTGGAATTGGTCCAACGCATTCGAGCGGGGTCAAGCACGAGCATCAATCTCGACTTCTACAGCTACACCTACAAGCGGCATCCGACAAAGGACATCAAGGCAGCGTTCCGAGACATCCGGCAGAGGTTTCGCATCTACGCAAGAGGGTCGTCTGGGGATTCGCCTCAGCACTTTCTGCCGTACAGAAAAGGGCCCTCGATCGAAGAAGAGACCTATCGAAAGAATGACGTGCTCTGGCGATCCTCAGATCCTCAGGGTGCGCTGATGACCTTCGTCCTGGCCAGCCA
>NZ_JBFUFG010000014.1:0-124234 GCF_056403575.1 Rhizobacter sp. P2_G4
GCGTATTGATATACCGCACACGAAGCATATGGAATGGCTGACCTGGGAAAAGAGCGCGAGACTTATGTTTGAAGCAGTTGTAACGAAGTCGCCCTACCAACGACGACTTCCCAACGCGATAGTTAGGTTCAAAGGCAGTGACCGACGCCTGCAGACACAAATAGGTGTGCGAAAGAGCGGGACCATTCAAAGCACGGGGCGCGCTGGGTACTTGGTATATGGACCATACATTCCCGTTCCTTGTGGTGAATATAACGTGTCCATAAAAGGAAATTTACTGCAGGGGCGGCCTGAAGGCGTAGCCTTTGATATGGTGGCCCGTGGAGGTGAAATCTGTATTACGTCCATGAAACTCGGTGGATACGGCGAAAGGGATCGATTGTTCGACACGAATATTTCTATAAACGAACCACTCCGCGACGTGGAGATTCGAGTATGGCTCAATGAATCGACAAGGCTGGAGATATCGGAGATTCAACTGACACCTCTCCCACGATCGCTCGACACAGACAAGCAAGTTGCAGAGAGTATTGCAAAATCGAAAGACGTCGCTGCATTAACGAACTAGAAGGGGCTAGCAATAATGAATATGAAAACTGCAATCATCACCGGCGTCACCGGCCAAGACGGTGCGTATCTCACCGAACTTCTGCTGTCCAAGGGCTATCGCGTCTACGGCACTTTTAGGCGCACCAGTTCCATCAATTTCTGGCGCATGGAAGAGCGAGGGGTCAGCCAGCACCCCAATCTCCACTTGGTCGAGTTCGACCTCACCGATCTGAGCACCTGCATTCGTCTGCTGCAGACGAGCGGTGCCACGGAGATCTACAACTTGGCTGCGCAAAGCTTTGTCGGTGTCTCGTTTGAGCAGCCGATCACCACGGCCGAGATCACCGGCGTCGGTGCGGTGAACTTGCTGGAGGCCATTCGCATCGTGAACCCGAAGGTGCGCTTCTATCAAGCCAGCACCTCTGAGATGTTCGGCAAGGTGCAAGAAATTCCGCAGCTCGAAACCACGCCGTTTTATCCGCGCAGCCCCTATGGCGTGGCAAAACTCTATGCTCACTGGATGACGATCAACTACCGCGAGAGCTACGGTATTTTTGGTAGCAGCGGCATCTTGTTCAACCACGAGTCACCGCTGCGGGGCCGCGAGTTCGTCACGCGCAAGATCACAGACAGCATGGCCAAGATCAAGCTGGGCAAGCTTGAGGTGCTCGAGCTCGGCAATATGGATGCCAAGCGCGATTGGGGCTTTGCGCAGGAGTACGTGGAGGGAATGTGGCGCATGCTGCAGGCCGACAAGCCCGACACGTACGTACTGGCCACCAACCGCACGGAAACCGTACGCGACTTCGTCACGATGGCCGCCAAAGCGGCCGGGTTCGAGTTGGCGTTCAAAGGGTCGGCTGAGAACGAGGTGGGCGTGGACACGCGAACGGGCAAGACACTGGTGCGTGTGAACCCGAAGTTCTATCGCCCGGCTGAAGTGGAGTTGCTGATCGGAAACCCCGAAAAGGCAAAGCGCGAACTCGGCTGGGAACCGAAGACAACCCTCGAACAGCTTTGCCAGATGATGGTTGCAGCAGATTTGCAGCGCAACGAGGCGGGTAACTCGTTCTAGGATGACCAAGAGAGTCCTGATCACCGGCATCGACGGGTTCACCGGCCGTTATCTCGCCTCGGCCCTGGAGATGGCCGGTCACGAGGTTCATGGGCTTGTTCACCGCATGCCGGCTGGCGCCTCGCCCGGCGCGGCCACTCTGCATCAAGCCGACCTGGCCGACGCGCAACGGTTAGCGCAAATCGTTGGCGAGGTGCGGCCGCATTGGGTGGCCCACTTGGCTGCCATCGCGTTCGTGGCGCACGGCGATGTGGACGCCATGTACCGCGTCAATCTGCTTGGCACGCGCAACTTGCTGGAGGCCATGAGCCAGGCGCCGGTTTCCAACATCGAATCGGTGCTGATTGCCAGTAGCGCCAACGTCTACGGCAACTCGACGGAAGGGATGCTCGACGAAAACACGGCGCCCGCCCCCGCCAACGACTACGCAGTAAGCAAGCTGGCGATGGAGTACCTGGCACGGCTCTATGCTGGCCGCCTGCCTATCGTTGTCACGAGGCCCTTCAACTACACCGGAGTGGGGCAAGCGGAATCGTTTCTCATCCCGAAGATCGTGGCGCATGTTCGCCAGGGCGCCGCGGTCATCGAATTGGGCAATCTCGATGTCGCACGCGATTTCTCGGACGTGCGGATGGTGGTGCAGGCCTATGCCAGGCTGCTCGAAACGCCGGCGGCTATCGGGCAAACGTTGAATGTCTGCGCGGGCCGCGCCTACACGCTGAATGAAGTGCTCCAGATGGTCAAAGGCCTGTCTCATCGCGACATGAAGGTTCGCGTGAACCCCGCGTTCGTGAGAAAGAACGACGTCAAGGTTCTGCTGGGCAATCGCGCCAAGCTGGAAGCCTGCATCGGCGCGCTGGAGACCATCGACTTGACCGAAACGCTCAAGTGGATGATCGAAACAGACTGAGTGCCCGCTCGCGCGCTGGCCCCAAGAGCGAAGACAGATTCGGTTATAAGTCCAGGCTTAACCGAATCTGAGCCCGCATTGGGCGCACGACGATTTCATTGGAGCTGCAACCGATGGCCGCAGGGTCGAACAAGTCCGTACACATCCGCATTTCCGACACCGGATGGGTGCTGGAAACGCTGGCCCGCGAGATCGCACAGCGGCTGCCTTACGTCACCTATGACATCTATCCCCGAGCCGACGCAGACATTCAGTACTACATGACCTATGGCTGCCGCCAGCAGCGGGTATCTCCCATCGAGGTGGCCCTCTTCACACACAAAGAAGCGGTGCCCTCTGCAGCAGCAAAGTTTGACCAAGTGGCGGCCGAGGTGGATTACTGCATTGCCCAGTCGCCAGCAACGGAGCGCATTCTGAGGGGGGTTTCCAGCCAGCCGATCCAGACCATTTCACCAGGGGTCGACCTCGCGCGCTTCGAGCCGAAGCTGCGAATAGGGGTGGTCGGTCGCACTTATCACACCGGCCGCAAAGGCGAAGCGTTGATGCGCGAGGTGATCGACACACCGGGGATCGAATGGCACTTCACGGGGCCGGGTTGGCCTGGGCCGTCTCGCTTTGTCGCAGACGAAGACATGCCGGCGTTCTATCGATCGCTTGACTATGTGCTGGTGCCGGCGCTGATAGAGGGCGGCCCCATGTGCGTCCTGGAGGCTTTGGCCAGCGGCTGCAAGGTGATCGGCGCGCCAGTGGGCTGGGTGCCCGAGTTTCCGCACATCGGCTTCAAACTCGGCGACGCGGCCGATCTTCGCCGGGTGTTGACCGAACTCGTCGACGAGAAACAGGCCCTGCGCCGCAGCGTCTCGGCATATACGTGGGATGCCTGGGCGGCTCGGCACCACGAGCTCTTCACGCGACTTTTGGGCGTCGACCCGATGACACAAGCTGCGGCCGACAGCGGCGCTGAAAGCACGCAGACGCAACAGGAGGTAGGCGCGCTCCGCGTTGCGGTTGCTGTCCATGGCCTCGAATCGACGACCCTCGGAGGGCCGACGGTGCGTGCTCCGAGAACGGCAGTGGCGCTGCAGAGGCTGGGCGTGGCGGCGCAATTCAAATCGAATGCCGGTTTCGAGCCCAGCGATTTCGACGTGGTGCATGTGCTCAACGTCTGGCACCCCGATCAATGCGAATCGCTGCTCAGGCAAATTGAAAAGCACGATCGCCCTTCCGTCCTGTCACCCATCTTCTTGGACCTGACGGAGCGGCGCTTTTTCGACGCCAAGCTGCCCGAGATCTTTTTACGTGCCACGGGCGGAGCAGCGCTTGAACCAGCCCTCGCGCAGTTTCGAGAAGAGCTGCTTGCGGCAAAGCAACTGGCCGGCGACGCTCGCGAGCACGCTGCAGGCTACTTTGGCACCGTACGGAGGCTCGCGACCTATCCCGATCATCTGATTCTGCTGAGCCGCCACGAGCAAGAGCTTCTGCGACAGATCGGCGTGGAGCACCCGTCGACCAGCATCGTGAAGAACCCGGTCGAAAGCGCCGTCTTCGCCGACGCCGACCCGAAGCTGTTCAAGCAAACATACGGCGTTAGCGACTACGTGTTGTGCGTGGGCCGGATCGAATCCCGCAAGAACCAGGCGATGCTGGCCTATGCCCTTCGAGACACGGGGCTGCAGTTGGTGTTCATCGGCCACGAGTCGGACTCGGCCTATGCCACTGCGGTTCGCAGGTGGGCTGCGCCGAACACGGTGTTTGTGGGCCGAGTGGAGCCGGCCAGTGCGATGCTCGCTTCTGCGTTTGCTGGGGCAAGGGTGTTTTGCCTGCCGAGCTGGTCGGAAGGGGCGCCGCTGGTGGCGCTGGAGGCTGCCGCCGCCGGCTGCAACATGGTTCTGAGCAACAGGTCATCGGAGCAGGAGTATTTTGGCGACCTGGCGCGCTACGCCGACCCGGCGGACCCGGCTGATTTACGCTCGAAGATCATGGCAGCGTTTGACGAAGGCCGCCCGGTCGAGCGGACTGAGCAGCTGAAACGCCTCATGCTCGAAGAGCACAGCTGGGAAGCTTATGCACGCGCCACAGCGCAGGCCTACCAGTGCGCACAGAAGCGTCGCGCAGCAAACAGGCTGAAGCTGCGGCAGGTTGCGCAGAGCGCGCGGCGCATCTACATCGACTTGACCACGCTTGCCCATCACGACGGCCCGCCCACGGGTATTGCGCGTGTCGAAGACAGGCTGGCCTATGAAATCGCCAAATACTCACACGTCGATGTTCGCTACGTGATCTGGAACTCCCCGCATAGACGATTCATCGAGGTGGATGGCAACGAGGTGCACTCGGGCCAATTGAAGGAGCTACGCGGGGATATCGGTGCAGGCGTGTTCAGAAACGCTGCAGAGATGACGCCATACGCCGAGATCGACTTCCGGCCGGGCGACACGTTGCTCAACTTTGGCAGCGCCTGGATGCGCAACGCCAAATACCTTGCCGACTTGGCAACCGTCAAGCGCGCAACTGGCGTCACGCTGCTGTTCGCGATCTACGACGTGATACAGCACAACCTCCAGATGACGATGTATTCGTCAGGCTCGGGCGCAGAGTTCTCACGCAGCTGCAAGCGCTTGATCGGGATTGCGGACGGTTTGCTGACGTGCTCCCAACGCAGCGCGGCAGACATCAGGGCGCTTTGCGAGGAATCGAACATTCCGCTGCCACCCATCACCGTCATCCGGCTTGGCGATGAGGCAGACAGTGTCGATCCGAATGCGCTTCTGCAAGAAAGCTTGCTGAAGCGGCTGGGCAACGGCACGCCGTTTGTTCTATACGTCAGCACATTCGATGCACGCAAGAACCACCAGATGCTGCTTGAGGTGTGGAGAAGCCTCATTGCGAAGCATTCGACGGCCATGCCCATCCTCGTGCTGGTAGGCCGCCTGGGATGGCGAGGCGATGAGGCACTTGCCTACCTGGCCTCGGACAGAGTGCTTCAAACCAGAGTGCTCCACCTTGAAGGCGTCAACGACCCCACCCTGGAATGGCTCTACCAGAACTGCCAATACACGGTCTATCCATCGTTGTACGAAGGGTGGGGGCTGCCCGTTGCCGAAAGCCTGCGCCACGGCAAGTTATGCATTGCCTCTGATGGCGGTTCGCTCGCCGAAGTAGCACCGGGTTTTGCGGAATATCTGCACCCCCGAGATTTCATGGGATGGCAGCGCGCCATTGAACGGTACTGCTTCTCGCCAGCGCTCCTCGCAGCCCGGACAGCGCATGCAGCTACCTACCAACCAGCCAAATGGTCTCGCACTGCCGAGGTTGTGATCGAAGCCAGCGACGCCTATCGGTCAGTCGATCGTTTGCCCTCGATAAGCCTCGATGAAGCTTTCGAGTTGCGGGAAGACAGCTCCCGGCCCCACCACGCCTTGTCGGAATACTTGCTGGGTGGCTGGAGCCACCCCGAACAGGACGGCACCTGGACCGTGGGGACGAAGGCCGGTATCGGTTTTCAACTCACTGAGGCACCGCCTGAATGGCTGGCCATCAAAGTCACTGCGTCTGGATACGCCCCTCAGGGACCGATCGATGTTGTCGTCACGGCAAACGACACCAAAGTTGCCAGCTGGAAGCTCGACTCGGATGTTGCGGAGCGGGTAGCGCGAGTGCCAGCATCGGTGTTCGGTCCATCGCGTCTACTGAGACTGAACTTCCACATTGCCAATCCGAGGAGCCCCGCCGAGGCAGGGTCACCTGATTCGCGCCTGCTCGGCATGTGCTTCAGGTCGCTGGTGCTGGAGCGCCTGGTCGAGCTGCCACTGGACCAATGGAATGACATTTCCTCCGGCGCACCCGGCGACAGTTGGAGCGTGCATTCCCCCGATGCCTTCGGCAATAGCTGCTACCTCGCTTTCGATGTCGTTCCCCTGGCGACGTCAAGGCTCGAACTGAAGGTCAATGGTCGCGTGCATTCAACGCTCGTTGTCAGGCACGGTGTCGTCGGCCCCGTGGTACGCCGCATCGCGCTATCGGACATCGCGGAGCCTGGCGAGGATGTCGCCGCGTTGTCGATCGGCGTCGTTCAAGGTACAGCGCCCGTCGTGAAGCGGCTGGGTTTGTTCAGCCGCCCGCCTCAAGCCGCGCTCAAGCTGGCCATGGCTCCCCTTGATCATCGTGGAGCAGGCTTGTCTGCGAACACCACACACGCGCCATTTGCTGGGCTGCCTGCACCCTTGGCCTTCGGAGCTACTCTGAGGATAGGCAGCACAGCGATACGGCACAGCACGGCTGGTGGCTGGCACGCGCCTGGCAACGCCGGCACCTGGACAAATGGCAAACCTGCGTCGGTTTATGCGAAGGTTGAGATGCCTGCACCGCACCGACTCAGAGTGGCTGTGGAATACGAAAGCTACTTGCCGTTGCGTGAGGCTCGGGCCTCGTTCTACATCGCGATCGGCAAGGCACCGATTGCTTTGCTGAACGATGAAGAGACTGGCGTCTCGACGGGCCAAAGCCCCCGCCGGTACGAGATCGTGCTGGACTGCGCGGATGTCACCGATGACGACGGGGTTCTCGCGGTGACTCTTTGGTCGACCGGCTCGCTCTCGCCGGCCGACATTGGAGATAGCGCGGATGCACGGCCGCTGAGCTTGTTCGTTCGCTCCATCGAACTGAATGCTGTTGAACAGCGCACCGGCGTTGAAGAACCCAGCATCGCTGCTCAGGGGGAAGCTGGGCTCAGCGGCTCCGGCGAGACGATGGAGATGCAGGCGGCACCCAACTGCTCATGACCGACGCGGGGCTTCCCCGCTGGAGCATTGCAGGGTGACCGCCAAGCCATTGAGACCGACGCTCCGGTCCGACGACCAGCCGGTATCTTCTCCTGCGCCTGCCTCCATGACCTGAGGCTGAACAGCGCCGGCGCTCCCTCAGCCCAGACGGCTGCGCACACGTGCAAGGTCTTCATGCAAGGCGGCTGCATCGAGCTGGCAAATGCCACCATTCAATGCTGTTCTATCGAGGCATCGGTCACGACGACGCACCGAGGTGCCTGTATAACGCTCACTGGTTCGCAAGCAGCTAGGCAAACGGAGACGACGGAAACGACCGATCCGCATGCCCTGTCTATCAAGCTTCATGGCATAGACCTGAGGCATTCGGTGAAACGTCCGAGTGAGCAGGGGGCGGTCGAGCGCGAAACGGCTCTTCAACTGTCTACCTACCGCTGCAACTTATGGGGTAACAGCGATGGCAGATGCCTTTCTGATATCACGCCGTCAGCTCCTCAAACTGGCGGCGGCCGTTGGCGGGAGCGGCCTACCGCTCTCCGATGTGTTTGCCGATGCGTCCCCATCGGCGCTTGTCAAACGCGTCGTCAAGGCACCAGCGAACACATACTTCACGTACCCGCACTCCAACGGATTCTTGGCGGACGGGAGTTGTGTGTTGGCGGCCCCGACCTCAGGTGGCGAGAAGGGTGCGCTGGACTACATCCGATTTGACATCGAGACCGGGGCTGCATCACTGATCACGAGTGTGCAAGACGCACGCATGTACTACGCAGTCGCGGCCAATGGCTTGTTGTTGTTCAACAGGCCGCACGGTGTCAGCGTCGTCGATGTCAGCCGCAAAAATCAAGCGCCTCGCGAAATCCTGTCGTCTGCAGACACTTACCTGGACGACTGCGAGATATCCACGAACGGACGGTCCGCACTCGTGACACGCGCACTGGCAAGCAACGACAGCGCAAGCTCGGCGAGCCGCCGACGTCACAGCCTGGACCTGATCAACCTTGAATCGGGAACGGCCAAAACCTTGATCACGGCCGATTGGGTACTCGATCACGCGCACTTCTCACCGTTTGATCCGTCGTGGATCTGCTACGCCTGTGGCGAGCCCAAGCGGTACAAAAGGCTGTGGACATGGCATGCCACCCAGGCGCCAAACGGAAAGCCGCTCTTCAAACAGATCGAGGAGAACGGAACGAAGTTTGACGTCGGCCATGAGCGGGCGATGTTCAACAAAGCGGCCCTGGTGGTCGTTGCGTACGGGACGGAGAGTGATGCGAGACCGTGCGGCCTGTATGAGGTCGGGTTTGACGGCACCGTCCGCCTGATCAGTGAATCGAACCGAGACTTCCATTGCAACATCAGCCGCGATGGCCGCTGGGCAGTGGTGTCGTTGCAAGGCGCCTTCGACCATCTGGACAGCACCGCAGAGTCGAACTGGCGCACTCAGGGAGGCATGTATGGCTTCAGCGATGTGATGGTGGTGAACATGTCGAATGGCAAACGGCAGTTTCTGTACCGTGCGACGAACTCCAGAAGCGGGCAACCATACGAAGTTCAGCCCACAATCAGTCCAGACGGACGCTGGGTTTTGTTGAAGGACGCCAGCGAGAAACGCGTCATTGCCATTGAAATGGATCTGTCGAAGCTGCAAAGCTTCTTGGGTTGATGACAAGAGAGGTGCGCATGGGCATGTTGATGGATGGTCAGCTTTGCGAACATGTTGGACTGGCAGACTCCCAGAAAATGCTGGCACGAAAGCCCAAGTGGGTCGCCGGCAACATCTCCCCCTTCGATCAGCCTTTGTTGATTGGCCTGACGAAGGTTCTCCAACCTAAGAAGGTGGTGGAGATCGGCGTGGCCAGTGGGTGGAGCGGATGCCTCTTCATTGACGCCCTCTCGCAATGCCGCCCGGATGCGCAGTACTTGGGCATCGATTGCTCCAAGACCTACTATCTGGATGCTTCGCGCAACACTGGTGCGGCGATCGGCGAACTTTTTCCCGTGCTGCCGATAGACAGCCAACTATTGCTTGGCAACATGGCTGTCGACTGCCTTGAACAAGTCGGGGCGGGGGTCGACCTGGCATTCATAGACGGAGATCACCTCCACCCGTGGGCGTTGCTTGATCTCCTGTCTCTGATGCCCGTGCTGGCGCCTTCGGCGCACGTGCTGATGCACGACCTCAGCCTGTCGACTTTCGAACGGCACCGACACACCAATCGCGGCCCGAAGTACCTCTACGAGTGCTGGCCCCTGGCGAAGATTCATTCGTCACAGGATCCGCCGATGATTGGAGCGATCCAGATGCCGGAGAAGATCGACGATGCACTTCTTCGACTACTGCTTGATACCTTGTACGCCCCTTGGGAGACGGTCATCGAGGAAAGAGTTCTTTCCAGTCTCTCGAGGGTCTTGAAGGAGCATCTCCCGCAGCACTGGAGCAGCCAGTTCGACACGGCGATGAGTCAACTGAATGCTCGAGCCAAGTTGGATCGCATGGCGAAGGCGGGTGGAAATCGCGACCAGTTGATGCGCCGCCATCTGGCGGCGATCAAGCGGATGAGCGATCCGAGGCAGGCGCTGGAACACATGCTGATCGCCGAGCAGTTGTTTTCCGGCTCACCGGAGGTGCTACACGAACTGAGCGTGTTGCTGTACAAAACGGAGAAACTGGACGAGGCATTGCAAGCCTCGGCGCGTTGCATTGCGCTGAATGCCGACAACCCTCATTTCCAGTCGTTTCACGGCGTGCTCCTGCATCACGCAGGCGATCTCACGAGCGCAGAGTTCCATTTGAGCAACGCAGTCAGGAGCCGAGGAGATATTGAGGTCTTCAGGCGCCGTCTCGCGGATCTACAACATTCGATGCTCGTCGCCGCCAACGACACCAGCGGGCCGAGCGCACAACCACTGCGTTAAGACCTGAACGCGAGCATGCGCGGGCCGGGCGGGTCTGCGACCAGATGGCGCATCTCAGACGTAATACGCTTGGTACCAAGCGACGAATTTTTCGAGGCCGGCCCTGACCGAGGTCGTGGGGCGAAATTGAACCCACTTCTCAAGGGCCGAGACATCGGCATAGGTGGCGGGTACATCGCCGTCTTGCATCGGAAGGAAGTGCCGTTCTGCTTTTCTTCCCAGGCACTCTTCCAAAATGTTGATGAACTCCAACAACGGAACGGGCGAGCTGCTTCCGATGTTGAAAATCTTGGCTGGCACTGTGGATCCCATGCTGGCGCCTGGCGAGGCGACGGTGGTTGAACTTGCTTCGGGAGGTCGATCCAGAACACGCACAACACCCTCGACAACGTCGTCCACATAAGTAAAGTCGCGCGCCATGTCCCCGTGATTGAAGACGTTGATGGGCCGTCCTGCCAAGATTGCCTTTGCGAAACTGAAGTAAGCCATATCGGGCCGTCCCCAGGGTCCGTACACGGTGAAGAAGCGCAACCCTGTGCAGGGAATGCCATAGAGATGGCTGTAGCTGTGGGCCATCAGCTCATTCGCCTTCTTGGTAGCCGCATAGAGGCTGACAGGTTGATCGACGGGGTCGATCTCGGCGAAAGGCATCTTGGTGTTGCCGCCGTAAACGCTTGAACTGCTAGCGTAGACGAGGTGGTGCACTCCGCCGTGACGACACATCTCGAGCACGTTGACGAAGCCTGACAGATTACTGCTGGCGAATGCTCTCGGATGGCTGATGGAGTAACGAACGCCGGCTTGCGCGGCCAAGTGAACGACGCCTTGGAACTGTTCTTTGGGGAGTGCTTCGGTCAGCGAATCGAAGTCCGTGATGTCAAGTTGCAGGAACCGGAAATTGGAAAGTTTGACCAGCCTTGCCAGCCGGTCTCGCTTCAGTTGCGGATCGTAGTAGTCGTTCAGATTGTCGAGGCCAATCACTTCGTCGCCACGCGCCAGCAAACGCTCGCAGACGTGCATGCCGAGGAAGCCCGCAGCTCCAGTCACAAGAAACTTCATGCCAGCCGCCATTTCGTCAGGCCGTAAGCCACATCTGTACTGAAGTGCATTGGGTCAACATTCCATTCGATTTGTAGGGCGCTAGTGATAAACCTTCAGCGCCGACACAGAGCGGGACCGATGCCTTAGAGGGTTCGCAAGAAGCGATCCCATTTGGGCAGTATTTCTTGAGACAGATATCGAGCGGAGACCGGCTCTCCCGTCTCGATGAGTTGCCGCCTCCGCAGCGCCTGTTCGGGCTCGATGACGCAGGTGATTGCCTTCACCAGTTCGGTGGCCGAATAGGGATTGAAGTACTCGGCCGCTTCGGCGTACACCTCTCGATGGACAGGTATGTCCGATGCCACCACGACGCCACCACACCGCATTGCCTCCACTCCGGCATAGCCGAAGCCTTCGGCAACGCTTGGGCACACCGTCGTGAGTGCATGTCGATAAAGCACGCGCAGCTCTTCAGCAGGCACGCCGGACAGGAGAAGGACGTCACCGCGCTGCACCCACAGTTTCATGCGCTCCAGGATGTGTTCATGATCCCACCCGAGCGAACCGACTAGAACGAGCTTGAGCTGTGGGTGCGACTCGCGCTTCAACTGCTCCCAGGCTTCAATCAGAAGCGCATGGTTCTTGCGCGGCTCCAGGGTCGACACCATGAGAAGGTAGTCAACCCCACGCTGATGTCCAATTGCTTCTTCAAAGACCGCTGCCTCAGCCATCGGAGCAACATGGGCCGCAGGATTCAGCCGCTTGGCAAGAATCTCCGGCACCCGTCCGGGCGAAGATTCTTCCAGGAAATAGTGGTGTGAAAGCATGCACGGGATGGTGACTGCCCGGCTCTCCACTTCCGGGAACACCGCGATCAGGTCGCGGCGCGTGGCGTCGGAGCAGCAAGCGAAATAGGCACCACTGGCAACGTTGCGACGCAAGGCTTGATAGTGCAAAGCCTGATGACGCGCTTTGTGAATGATGGTGTGCGGCATCATCAGCGGTACAGCGTCGAAGTAGCGAACGACCAGCTTTGTTCCGAGTGCCACGGTAGCGGGATAAGGCGTCAGCGCGAGCATCACATCGACGCCGTGCGTATCGAGCCGAGGGTAGATGGCTTTGCCCATCTTTGCGGTGGCCAAACCGCACATGTGCATCAGGCCATATGGCACGCGTGCCACCCGGTATGTGGCGCTCGTGACTTGCTCAAAGTCCTCGATGGGCAATGTCTTGGCAAACTGGCTGCGCCAGACAAAGTCTTTGAAGTGTTCGGCGTCGAACCACGTGAGTTTCTCGCGCAGCCTCAGCGCGCCTCGTAGCAGCAACCCACTTAGCGCAAGGATTTTCGTCAAGCGGCTCACAACCCGGCGCAGAAAGCTGCGGGCAGCCGCAGGCGGTTGGAGAGAGATCACGACACGAGAGAGACGATCGATGCGCTCGTGATCTGGCAAGGCGCCGCCTCGCAAAGTGGGCTCAGGAAGACCTGCGTTCAAGAACTTGTCGCTGCTTTGGATCAGGCCTTGCACCTCAGTACCGGCGAGCTGACCCAAGCCACGAAATAGCAGACGTGCTTCTTGCGGTATGCCTGCATGGCCTTCAAGCGCCGGGCGCAGTTCGATGAGTAGTTTCAAGAGCTGGTCGCGCAGATGTACGTGCAGCGCACGTGTTCAGACGGTGGCCGATTCGTAGAAGGCGTAGGCCTCGTCGACGCTGGGAAACGTGTGAATCTTGCCGTTGTGCAACACGCAAGCACTCTCGCAGTGGCGGCGAATCTCATTTGGGTCGTGCGACACAAGGATGAAGGATCGGTCTTTGCGTTTGACGAAAAGTTCTGTGTGGCAACGCTCGTGGAAGCGGGAGTCGCCCACGACCATCGTTTCATCAATCAAGAAGCAATCGAACTCGACCGCCATCGAAAGAGCGAACGCGAGACGAGTCGACATACCCATTGAATAGTGGGAAACGGGTTCCCTGAGATACACGCCAAGCTCAGTGAACTCTTCTACGAAAGCAACCTTGGGTCGATAGTCGACTCCATATATTCGGCAAACAAACTTGAGATTGTCCAAACCAGTCAAGTGAGGCTGGAAAGCGCCGCCAAAGGCCAAGGGCCACGACACATTCATGCCGCGGACGATACGTCCGGACGTCGGGTGTTCGGCCCCACTCAGAATGCGGATCAACGTGGACTTGCCGGCACCGTTGCGACCAAGAATGCCGATGTTTCGGCCACGCTCCAGCTTCAGATTGACCCGGTCGAGGATGGTTCGCTGACCGTGCCGCGTGCGATACGTCTTAGAGACATTTTCGATGGAGATCATGGCGGCTCCACACGACGACCTGCGTCTCGCACGAGCACCAAGCCGATCAAGGTCATGCACAGGCATACCAACGCCATGTAGCCTGTGTTGTAGTGAGTTCGAACCGTATCGCCAAAGAAGCCCTCACGAACCATTTCCACTCCGTGAACCATGGGCAACATGAGGACAACTTCCTGCGCAGGTGGCGGCAACCATTCCACCATGAACGCAGCACCTGAGAGGGGGAATAGAAGGTAAGACGTGGGATGCCAGATTCGGTCGACGAGTTCCGAATAGGCGGTGGCTGCTCCCAGCAGCATTCCCAGCGATGCACCGAACCATGCCAGCATCAGCCAACCTTCGATAACCTGAAGAATGTCGACGGGAGGCGAAATGAAGTCGAAGCCGATGAAGAAGAGCGACAACAACGTGAAGGAGGCCGTTGTCCCCGCCAACTCCAGAATGATGCGGGTGATGAATACATCAATCACTTGCACATTGCGGTGATACAGCAGATTGAAATTCTGGTGAATGGCACTGTTGCATTTGCTGGCAGTATTGCGCCACATCAGCACCGACGAATAGCCCGTGATCGCGAAAGCAACGATGGGGAGACTGGACCCATGGTTCATGCCCGCCGCAGTCCACAACGCCGACACGCCAAGCGTGAAAGTAGCGGGCTCCACGATCAGCCACAGAACGCCCAGATTCTCGCGCCCGTAGCGCGTGATGACTTCTCGCATCAGGAGCGCACGGATCACGCGCCATTGAACGCGCAATGAGGCCAAGAAGGTTGTAGAAACTTGCTCCATGGCGAGTCGGCTCAGTCAACGTGCTCTCGGACGCTGGCCACGACCAAGCTGACCACGCCCCAAAAAATCAAGCCCAGGAGCAGCACTGTGAAGACGTTGCGAATTCGACGTGGTTCGAGCGCTTTGTCTGGCAGGTTTGGTTGCACCAGTCTTTCCAGATAAAGCTGTTTGCGCTGTGCCTCGTTGCGAGCCGTCTCCAGCGAAGCCAGCGCCGTGGCCAGCTGGCGCTCGGCGAACACCTTCTCCAGTTGAAGTCGGTCAAATGCCGTCGACTTGCTGGTGAACGACCCGTCGGCGCCAGCCACCTTGGAGGACTCTGCCGCAATGGTCCTACGCAGGGACTCGATGCGACTCTTCAGTGACGGAATCTGAGGATTGTCAGGTGACAACTTCTGCACCTGGTTCAGTTGCGCCTCTGCGGCCAGCAGTTCTTCCTGCAGCTTGGCCACCCCCTGCAGCTGGAGTGCTGACTGTCGGTCGGGATCGAACACCGACTGACGAGTTCGGTAGCCCGACAAGCCCACCGCAGCGGCCTTGGCGCGTTCTTCTGCGTTTTGTACTTCTCTTTGCGCGACCTGAATCAGATCTTGCCGACTGCGGTCGTTCAAATTATTGACGAGCCGCTCACCCATTTTCAGCAGCAGGTCATTGATATTGCGCGAATCTTCGGCCGTGTACGCGCGCACATAGAGCGTGGTGATCGATGACACCGTGTCGTAGTCGACGCTCACGTATTTGCGGTAGTGCTTGTAAAAGGCCTCGAAGCTGTCGTCGGGGCTAGGGCCGGGGAAGCGGTTGAACCAGTCGACGTTCTGCGATTCGAACGCTTTGCGAATCTGCAACTGCTTGTCCAACTCGTGCAGCGCGTCGCGAGACAGCACGTAGTCGTGCACAGAGTAGGTGTCGTCCTGCGATCGTGCAAAGCCGGTACCCTGCAACAGCGAGCCCAGTCCGCCCGCGACAGACTGTCGTTGGGGGTTACGCACCACGAAGCGGGACTCGGAGATGTAGACGTCTGACGCGATCACGCCGAAATAGAGACAGGCCACCGCCGTCGGTAGCAGTACGGTGATGACAAAGATGGTGTTGAACCGGCGCTTCAGCCGAAGCCACAGGCGGGGGCGAGCGTCACCCAACGCCGTGGAAGAAGATTCTGCTGTCATTTCAAAAAACTGATCCTGTCTTGTCAAATTGGCAGCCGGTCGAGCATGGCCTGTCGATCCGGCCGAGCCAGCAGCTGCGCATAGAGGTCGGTCGTGCTGCCAACCATCGTGTCCGCAGTGAAGATGCGTTCGTAGCGGGCCCGCGCGCCTTGGCCGAGCTGGGACGCAAAGGGTCTGTCGGCACTGATTCTATTGACTGCTTCCAGTAGCGCTTCCACGTCATCCACCGGGATGTTGAGCCCGGTCGCACCCGCTTGGTTTATCCACGACGCTGCAGCTCCTTCGACGTGGGTCGAAATAACGGGCTTGCCCATCGCCATGGCTTCCAGCATGACCACGCCATAAGCCTCGGCTCGCTGCGTGGACGTCATGCAGAACATGCTCGCGGCGGCGAAGTAGGCGCTAAGTTCATGCGCCGGAATGCGCCCAACGAAATGGATGCGATCCGAAAGGAATCGCCGATTCACCTCGGCTCGATAGGTACTGAGCAGTTCGCCCTCACCGCCGACGATGATCACGCAGTGTGAGGGAAGCGATGCTGCAGCCTCGATAAGAAGGTCATACCCCTTGTAATAAGTCATGCGGCCCAAAGCGAACACGATGTCTCGGCCACCGAAGCGTTCTTGAATGCGCTGCACCACTTCTGGCCGCGCGGAGCCGCCATTGTCACTGATGCCGATGGGGATCACGGTGATCTTGCTCTGCCATGGCTGCAGACACGGCGACGACTGAGCGTAGGGTTCAGAGGTCGCAACGATGGCGTCTGCCCGGCCAAGCAGCCATTGCTGCAGCGGGCGGTACAGGCGCATCGTCCGGCGCTGGCGAACCACGTCGCTGTGCCAATGCACGACCAGTTTTGCCGATGGACGTGCCACCCACAGGGCCAGTGCCGCCATGGGGTCAGGCATGTGGACGTGGATCACGTCGTAAGCAGGCGCCAGGCGTCGAACGTGGGCGATCAACCCTGGAGACAAAGAAGTCGACAGCAACTTGCCCCACGAGCCAGAACGCGTGACCTGGACGCCTTCTTCGCTGACGCTGCGGCGAGTCCACGGCTCGGTACCGGCACACAACACGTCGACCGTCACGCCGAGACGGCGCATGCCTCTGACCAGTTCGAGCACCACGGTCTCGATGCCACCTGTCACGGGTGCATAGAACTTGGTGAGCTGAAGAATCTTCATGCGTCAGTGAGCAAGGAAGCCATGGCTGGTCTCACATTTTCCAGCAGCACCAAGGCGGCACCGTCCCAGTTGAGGGCCTGTGCGCGCCGGGCACCGTGCTCCCTCAGCTGTTGTCGCAACGCGGGTTCGTCAAAGAGCCGCATCATCGCCTCGGCGATGGCGTGCGGCTTCGAAGGATCGAAATAGAGAACCGCGTCGCCGCACACCTCCGGGATCGCTGCCGCGTTCGACGCCGCCACCGGGCAGTCGCAGGCCATTGCCTCCAACGGAGGCAAGCCAAAGCCCTCGTAGATGGACGGGAACACGAGGGCAAGCGCCGATTGGTACAACGCTTTCAGCTCAGCATCGGATACGGGACCGGCGCGGACCAAGCCAGCCACGTTGGCTGGCGCGCCTTCAGCCGCAAAGACCCCGCTGTTAGCCCCACCGACGATGACGAGTTGCGCGTCGCAACGGGACGGCAGCGCCGCAAAAGCGTTCAGCAATGACATGAAGTTCTTGATTGGATTGGAACTGCCCACGGCCACGAAATACGAGCCGGGCTGCAGGCCCAGACGCTGAAGCACGGCATTGTCGGCGCTGACAGCTCTCATGTGTTCGCCACCACCCGAAGTAACCGCCACCCGTCCTGAAGGCAGGCCCAGATGCTCCCGCAGCCGGGACTTTGAAAAAGCGGACGGGGTCAGCAACACGGAAGCGTTACGCGCAAGGCGACGAAACACAAAGCGGTACCAAGCTCTGAAAAGCCGCGTGTGAACTCCAGGGAAGTCGAACACGGCAGCATCGTGAAGCATGCAGATCTGATGGCGTTTGAGCAAAGGCGCCGGCCCGGCCAGATTGATCAGCAGCTGACCCCGCGCGGCAAAGGGCAACTGCACCTGCTCCCAGAAATGCAAGCCCGCTGCACGATGTCCGATCTCCAGAACCTCGATTCGGCGCAGCGCGGGGAGCGACGCTCCAGGCGGACACAACAATACCCATCGCACCTCGTCCAAACCAGAAACGGTCGGCAGCAATCGGTCAAACGCCTCAACGATGCAGCCCGCAGCACGTTGAACTCCCGTGACTCGCTGTGCCGCGAACTTGCCATTGATGAAGACCGTTGTCATGCGCTGACGCATGCGCGCGCGGCCTTGTTACCTTCGAACATGCGCTGGGTTCCAGGGCACCGCAGATTCGGCACGGATAATGCTGGCTGACCGTCTACGGCTTCCCATGCAGTTTTTCATACTCAGTTTTCTCACGTCTTGCATTGTCAGCCTGCTGGTGGTGCGTTCAGCGAACGCGCACGCCAGAATCTCGGCGGACCGCAATCTCACCGGACCACAAAAATTCCACGCACGCCCTGTCCCACGCGTCGGCGGGGTCGGCATTTTCATGGGATTGCTGATCGGCATTGTGTGGGCAGACGCATTCAAGATGCCGATGACACCGACGTTGTGGCTCCTGTTGCTGACCGCCATGCCGGCCTTCCTTTCGGGCCTAGCTGAAGACCTGGCCCGCAACGTTGCCCCCCGCTGGAGGCTTTGGTTCATAGCGGGCTCGTCTGGCCTCGGGATCTGGCTGCTGGATGCCGTCATCATTCGCACCGACATCCCCGGCCTGGACACGCTGATCCAGTGGTACCCGGCGGCAGTCGGCTTCACCGTGCTTGCCGTCACCGGCCTTTCGAATGCCATCAACATCATCGACGGGTTCAACGGGCTTGCGTCGATGTGCGCGCTGTTCATGCTCCTTGCCGTAGCGTACGTTTCATACCAAGTGGGTGACGTTGCGATGTTCAGCGCCGCAGTCATCGTTGCAGGTGCTGCACTGGGATTCTTCGTTTGGAATTTCCCCGCAGGCCTGATTTTCCTGGGAGATGGTGGAGCCTATCTGCTGGGATTTCTGCTGGGTGAACTGTGCATCATGATCGTCCACCGCAATGAGAGGGTGTCGCCGATGTTCCCGCTCCTGCTGTGTGCCTACCCAGTCTTCGAAACGGTCTTCACCATGTACCGCCGAAAGTTCGTGAGAGGCGTGGCGACGGGTGCGCCAGATGGTATTCACCTGCACACCCTGATCCACCGCCGCCTGATTCGCTGGACGCTGCAAGACAGTCCCAAGCGCCGAAGGCTGACACGTCGCAACTCCATGACGTCACCTTACCTCTGGGTGCTGTGCCTGATGACCATCATTCCGAGCCTTCTTTGGTGGGACAGCACGCCCGCCCTGCTCTCGTTCATGCTGGTCTTCATTCTTCTGTACGTCTGGCTGTACTCACGCATCGTGCGCTTCAAGACCCCTCGTTGGATGGTCTTCAGGCGGACACGCTAGAAGCGTATTCATGCACGAAGCGCCGCAGCAGCTTGCGGCAATCTGCTGGTGAAGTTGAACCATTCACTGTTTGGAGCCATGACAACAAGTCGCCGAGCCATTCTTCGCTCACCGGCTCACGCAACTGGGCGATGCGCAATCTAGGGTGAGCCGACGCCAGCGTGTCATCCGCATCAGCCAGCAGCTCCTCATAAAGCTTCTCACCCGGCCGAAGCCCGCTGAAAACAATCGCGATCTCGGCATCGCGATGCCCTGACATCCGGATCAGATCCCGCGCCAGGTCCACGATCTTCACCGGCTCGCCCATGTCGAGCACATACACCTGCCCCGATTCGGCCAGCGCTGCCGCTTGGAGCACCAGCCGTGCGGCTTCCGGGATGGTCATGAAGTAGCGCGTGATGTCGGGGTGCGTCACCGTCACTGGCCCGCCCTTGGCGATCTGTTCCTTGAACTTGGGGATCACGCTGCCGCTGGAGCCGAGTACGTTGCCGAAGCGCACTGCCGCGAAGGTGGTGCAGTGGCCTTGCGTGGACAGGTGCGACAGCAGCATCTCGGCAGCGCGCTTGCTGGCGCCCATGACATTGGTCGGGTTCACGGCCTTGTCGGTCGAGATCATCACAAAGCGCTCGGCGCCTGCGCGCGCCGCGGCGTTGGCTGCGTGCCAGGTGCCCAGCGTGTTGTTCTGTAGCGCCATCCAGGCGTTCTCGTCTTCCATCAACGGCACGTGCTTGTAGGCGGCGGCATGGAAGACCAGATGCGGCCGATACGTGTTGCAGGCATGGCTGATCTGCTCGAGGCTCTTCACGTCGCCGATCAGGCGGACCAGCGGCAGGTGGGCATGCAGCTCGGTCAGCTGCTGCTCAATCTGGTACAGCGCGAACTCGCTCAGTTCGAACAGCACCATGCGGGCCGGGCCGTAGCGTGCCAGCTGTCGGCACAGCTCCGAGCCAATCGACCCGCCAGCGCCCGTCACCAGTACCGTCTTGCCCGAGACCAGCTCGGCGATGCCCTGCTCGTCGAGCTTCACGGGCTCGCGGCCCAGCAGGTCTTCCGGTTCGATGCTGCGCACCCGCTCGATGTGAGCGGTGCCATCTTGCAGCTCGCTGACCGAAGGCACCGTCAGCACGGGCAGGCCGGTGGTCGAAGCCAGGTCAACGGCCTTGCGGCGTTGCGCCGCGGTCGCACCCGGCAAGGCCACGATCACGTGGGTGGCGCCGGCATGCACGTCGGAGCGCGTCACGTCGGCCAGCGTGCCCAGCACCTCGACGCCGCCGATGCGGGCGCGTTGTTTGACCGGGTCATCGTCGAGCAGGCCCATCACGATCCAGCCTTGCTGGTGGATGGTGGCGAGCAGGCGCTTGGCCGCCTCGCCGGCGCCCATCACGATGGCGCGGCGCACCTCGGCGTCGCTGCCGGTGATACGCGACCGTGCATGCTCATAAAGCATGCGATAGGCAGTGCGCACGCCGCACAAGCCCATCAGCGTGATGAACGGGTGCAAGGCCAGCACGGCGCGCGGCACCTCGGCCAAGCGCGCCATCGAGACGACGATGGCGCACAGCGCGCCGGCACACAGGCACGCGACCGTAAGGCGCTTGATTTCGTCAAAGCCCGAGAAGCGCCACATGCCCCGGGGGATGCCACCGATCACGAAGGCGATCAGGTACACCGCCACCACGCCGAGCATCACCCAGGCGTCGTAATGCGGCCGGGCGCTGAGCGAGCGCTCGAAGCCAAGGCGGAACAGGTAGGTGATGTTCCAGCACAGCATGATCACGATGCCGTCGATGGCCAGCGACAACGGTTGCCGGCGCGGGCGCACACGCGCCAGCAACCGGTCGAGGCGATGCCACACGCTGGGTGCGCTGTGGGGAGCGTCGCTCATCTCCGGCCCCACCAGATCAGTCGCATGGTCTTCAGGATCAGCTGCATGTCGAAGCGCAGCGATGCATGGTCGACGTAGTGCGCAGCGAGGACCAGCTTGGCCGGCATCACCACGTTGACGTACTCGCGCTCCGGGTCGGCAGCGCGCGCAAGCAGATCGTTCTCGTCGCGGTATTCGATCGAGGCAACATCCGTGATGCCGGGGCGCACGCTGAGCACCTTGTCGCGAAGCGTCTGCGGATACATCGCCACATAACGCGGCACCTCGGGCCGGGGGCCGACAAGGCTCATGCTTCCGAGCAGCACGTCAATCAACTGCGGCAGTTCGTCAAACTTGCTGCGGCGCAGGAAGGCCCCTGCTCGCGTGATGCGCGTATCAGCCCCCACGGTGAGCAGCGAGCCCGCGCCTCCATGCGTCATGGTCCTGAACTTGTGGATGCGAAACGGCACGCCAAAGCGCCCCACCCGCTCCTGACGGAAGAACACCGGCCCAGGCGAATCGAGCTTGATCCAGGCTGCCACGGCCAGCATCAGAGGTGACAGCAGCAGCAAACCGGCCAGCGACAGCAGCAGGTCGAACAGCCGCTTGGCCATCGGCATCAAGCCAGTGCCGTGCGCACTGCGCCGACCACCCGCTTCACGTCGTCGTCGGCCATGCGCGTGTAGAGCGGCAGGCTCACCATGCGTTCATAGGCTTTTTGCGAATGCGGGAAGGCAGCAGCGCTCAGCCCGTAGCGATCGCGCCAGTAAGGCTGCTGGTGCAGCGGGATGTAGTGCACGCTGCAGCCGATGCCTGCCGCATACAGACGCTCAATGAATGCATCGCGCGACACCTTGACATCATCGCCCAGGCGCAGCACGTACAGATGCCAGGCATGCACGTCGCCTGCGGGCGGCACAGGCGGAGTGATCACCGGCAGCTCGGCAAATGCCTCGTTGAACTGCTGCGCGATCTCTTCGCGGCGCTTCTGGAAGGCGGCCAGCCGCTTGAGCTGATGCAAACCCATAGCGGCCGCAATGTCCGTCAGGTTGTACTTGAACCCCGGCGCCACGATCTCGTAGTACCAGCTCGGTACCTTGGCCGTGAATCGGTCGAACGCATCGCGGCTCATGCCGTGCAGGCGCATGGTCTTGATGCGCTGGGCGAGCGCCGGGTCGCGCGTGACGACCATGCCGCCTTCGCCGGTGGTGATGGTCTTGTTGGCGTAGAAGCTGAACACCGTGACGTCAGAATCGAGCGTGCCGATGAGCTTGCCGCCGCAAGTGGTGGGCAGTGCGTGCGCGGCGTCTTCCACCACCTTGAGGCCGTGCTTCTTGGTGAGCGCCAGCAGCGCCGTCATGTCGGCCGCGAGACCGCCGTAGTGCACCGGCATCACGGCCTTGGTACGCGGCGTGATGGCGGCCTCTACGGCCTTCACGTCGATGCAGAGCGTAGCGGGGTCGATGTCGACCAGCACCACGTCGGCCCCGAGGTAGCGAACGACCTCGGCGGTGGCGGTGAAGGTGTGCGTGGTGGTGATGACCTCGTCACCCGGGCCGATGCCCAGGGCTTCGAGCGCCAGGTGCAGGCCGGCGGTGGCCGAGTTCACGGCCATCGAATGCAGGCTGGCGTCCCCGAGAAAGGCGGTGAAGTCTTCCTCGAAGCGCTTGGTCTTGGGGCCGGTGGTGACCCAGCCGGAGCGCAGCGTGTCCACGACCTCGGCGATCTCTTCTTCGCCGATCTCGGGCAAGGCAAACGGGAGGAAGGGCAGCTTGTCGGACATGGGTTTCATCGATCTTTGGCGATCCAGCACAGCAGGTGCGTGCGCAACGGTGGCAAGGCGTTGAACGCAGTGTAGAGCGAGGGGTGAAGCCGAGACACGGCTCGGGCAATCGGGGGCGCCAGTGTGATGCGGCGCGCCTGAACCCGGGCTTGTGGAAACAAGGCTTGAACGCGTCGCAGCGGCACGCCGCGCACATCGGGGTTGCGCGGGTTGTCGACAGTGAAGTCGTACCAGAGCACGCCGCCGCCGGGTTTGACTGCGGCCCACATCGCTGCCGCCAAGCGTTGTTGGAAGGCATCGTCGAGCAGCGACGAGAAGACGGTCGACTGCAGAACGATATCGACGCTCTCAGCGGCAGGCATCAGCACCAACGCATCGCCTTGCGCAAGCGAGACGGCTTCCGGCAACCTGGCCCGCGCCACGGCATGGCGCTCGGGCAGCAGCTCGATGCCCGACAGGTGTTCTGGCGCGAACCCCATCAGCACGCATTCGACGAGGTTGCTGCCCGTGCCGCTGCCCACCTCGAGCAGCTTGAGCGCCGACAAGTCCACCCAACCCAGCCGCTTGAACAGGGCCAGCATCGCGCGTTGCCGCTCCTGGAAGGCAAGCAGCGCAGCCGGGTTCAGCAGGCTGTAGCGCGGGTCTTGCGGCAAGCGGCGCGCGTAGCGCTCGCGCACAGCCTGCGCTTCGGTCGATTCGTCGCCCGGCTGCATCGTCATCTCGTGAGCTTGGCGAAGCGCTCTCGGCCGGAGCCGTGGCGCAGCACGTCCCACCAACCGAGCACCGAACCGATGCCATAACCGAAGTGGTAGGCCGCGATCACGGCAGGAACGCGCAGCAGCACCGGCATGGCGAGCGTTTTCGTTTGTGCGACCACGACCGTCATCACCAGCACTCCCAGCGCATACAGGTCGACGAGCGACCAGAACAGCGCGGTGCTGCCACTCAGCAGCGCCATCAACACCGACACCGCCAGCAGCGCCACGAACACGCCCGGGACCGCATGCCGCACCGACGCCGGCTGCCCGTGCTTCTTCATCACGAATGGCTTCCAATAGCCGTATTGCAGGTACTGCCGGAACACCTGCGACAGGTTCGCGCGTGGGCGGTACACGCTGCGAATGCGCGACGACTGCCACACGCGCCCGCCTCCCTTGACGATGCGCAGGTTGTGCTCATCGTCCTGGTTGCGCACCAGCTGTTCGTCGAAGCCGCCGAAGCGCTCGAAGGTCTGGCGCGGCCAACTGCCGAGGTAGACGGTGTCGACCCAGCCGTCGTAGTCGAGCTGGCGCGACAAGGCACCGCCCGCAACCCAGCGGGATTGGAACGCCGCGGCCACCGCCTGCTGCATCGGGCCGGCGTTCTCGTCGGCCACCGCATGCCAGGGACCGCCGACGTTGTCGGCACTGGTCTCGGCATGCACGGCCAGGCACTGGGCCACGTAGTCGTCGGCGTACTCGCTGTGCACGTCCATGCGCACGATGATCTCGCCGGTGGCGAGCTTCAGCGCGGCGTTGAGCCCCGTCGAGACGATGCGTGCCGGATTGTCGATCCACACGACGCGCGGGTCGCGCTGCGCGATGGACTGCAGCAACTCACGCGTGCCGTCGTCGCTCTGGCCGTCGGCAACCACCAGCTGCAGTTGCCACTCGGGCGACAACTGCTGCCGCATCACGCCGGCGCAAAAGCCTTCGATGTAGCGCCGCTCGTTGCGGCACGGCACGATGACCGAGACCTGCTTCATGCAGCTGCCTTGTAGGCGCTCTTGACGGCCACGTCGCGCACCAGGGCCGTCCACCGCGCCTCGTGTTCCTGCTGGCTGAAGACCTCGCGGCTGCGCGCAATGGCGGCACGGCCCATCTGCGCACGCAGCTCGGGCGAAGCCAGCAGCTCGACGAGGGCCTCGGCCATCGCCGGCGCGTCACCGGGTGGCACTAGGCGGCCGGTCTGAGAGGTAAGGATTTCGGCCGGCCCGGTCGGGCAGTCGAACGCCACGGCCGGCACGCCCAAGGCCTGCGCTTCGAGCAAGGCCAGCGGCATGCCCTCATAGCGAGACGGGAGCACGAAGACATCGGCCTGGCGATAGAGCCGCTCGATCTCGGACGTCGGGTCGAGCCATTCCACGCGGCCGGTCAGGCCCAGGGCATATGCCATGCGCTCATGCTCGGCGCGCAAGGGCCCGTCACCGACGATGCGCAAGCGGGCCAGCGGCGCCGAATTGACGACGATGGCCCAGGCCTGCAGCAGCAGATCGAAGCCCTTTTGCGCCACATGGCGGCCCACGGCCAGCACCCAGGCGTCGTTTGGCAAGGCAGGCACCTCGGCCGTCAGCGTGGCCGAGTTGTAGATGACCCGGGTGTTCGGGTTGATCGCCCGAAAGCGCGGCGCATCGGCCTCGGTGAGGCTGACCACGGCGCCGACCTTCGGGTACAGCCACCGGCGCAGCCGCTGCCAAGGTGCAGAACGCGCGCTGAAATGGTTGTGGTCACAGCAGATGGTGCGGGAGGCAAAGCGTCGGTCGACCGCAAGCACCGAGCAGGCCGTGGTCAAGCCGTTCAGCACGACCACATCGGGCCGGTCGGCGCGGATGAGCTGCGCCAGCGCACGGCCGGTGCGCCACTGCGTGCGCAGCAGCCCCCAGGCGCGCCCGAGCTTCGAGGCGGGCACGGCCGTGCCGGTGCGCAGGCGAGCTTCAGCGCCCGTCAGCACCCGCACCGACGCATCGAGCGGGTAGCGCATGCGGGAGCGCGGCGTGTTGAAGCTGCCCACCGCGACCGACATGCCTTGGCGCGCCAGGTGGTTGGCCAGCGCGCAGACACAACGCTCCACGCCGCCGGCGATGTCGAGGCGGTCGCACAGCAAGAGCACACGAATCGGCTGGGTCATCGTGCTGCGTTCTTGCGGATCAGCGAATGCACGTCGACACGCTGGTAGTCAGGCGATGGCAGGCTGAGCCCGCTGCGCTGCATGGCGCGCAGGCGCTCGCGGCCGGCGCGCAAGGCGTCGATCCAGCCCCACTTGGCGAACTGCCGCACCAGGGTCTGGCGCGGGCTCGGTGCCGCCGTTTGCGTGCTCGCAGCCGGGCCTTGCACCCATTCGGCCTGGGCGTAGTCCGACTGCTGGGGCGCCGGCAGCGGCCCCACCTCCCGCAGCTTGCGCGCGATCACCAGCATGTAGACCTCGTGGCTGTTGCACAGGTTGACGCGGCGCTTCACGTCCATCGGGTTCGCCACCTTCCACCAATGAAGGCGGTCGCCCTTCATCGCGAACCACAGGCCGCGCAGCTCGAAGCCGTTCTGTGCCTGGTAGAGGTTGAAGAAGAGCTCGGGCGAGAACTGGTAGAAGCCGTGGCCCGAGAGGTTGTTGGCTGGCAGAGAATGCAAGACGTGCCCGCCCACGCGGCACAGATCGACGCAGTTGCGCCAGGCCACCGGGAAGTTGAAGACGTGTTCGAGGCAGCCGAAATCGAGCACGGCGTCGTAGCTGCCGAGCTGTGCACTGTCGGGTGTCCACGGCAGGTTCATGTCGTGGATGTGCGTCGCGTTTTCATAAGCCGATGCGTCCACCGACTCGGCCGCGCCGGCACCCAGCCACTGCTCGATCAGCGGCTCGAAGTAACGCGGCTTGCCGGCGACGGGCGCAGGCTCCTGCAGCGGCGAGAGACCACGCAACTGACGATGCGCCTCGAGCTCGAAGGGCTCGATGAAGAGGGCTTGCCGCCCAATCGCCAGCGTGCGGCCGAAGCGCACGCCCACGTCTTGCGCGTGTGCAAGCAGATTCAGGTTGTGGATGTCGATGCCCAACGGATGAATGTCCTTCTTGTTGTCAGGCGCGGGTGCGCTTAGTGATCAGCACACCGCCCACCGCCACCGCCATGACGAGCAGCTCGACGCCGATCGCCACCCAGGCCAGGCCGGTGGCGCCGGCGGCCCCGCCCCAGGTGGCGGCACCGATCACGCCGGCAATGCCGCCCACGACCACGCACGCACGGTAAGCCGTGTCGTAGCGGCCGCTGCCGAGTATCCAGTAGCCAATGAACTTCCAGCCGAGCAGCAGCGGCAGCAGGGCACCGAGGATGGCCATGGTGGCGCGCAGATTCGGCACGTCGAGATCGCCCGCACGGCGCAGCACCAGCGGCTCGATCGCCGGCCATGCCAGCAGGCCGATGCCGAACAGCAACGCACCGACGGCCACGCCGCCCACGCTCCAGGCGGCCGCGTAGCGCAACGCCGCGCGGGCGCTGGTCTTGAAGAGCGTCACGATGCGCGGGTAGACGACAGCGAACACCGGCTCGGCCGCATTCAGCACCGCGCGCACGAAGCGATCGGCCATGAAGTAGGTGCCAAGGTCTGTCTTGCTCATCTGCAGCGAGGCCGCAGCGGGCAACGCGAACGAATAGGCCGCACCGGCGATGGACACCGGCATCATGGTCCAGCCCAGCCTGAGGCCGTCACCGAGCAGAGGCCGCATCCACAGCGGCTGCGCGTGCACACGGGCCAGGTCGCGCCGCAGCCACCACCAGCCCAGGCCGGCGAGCACGGTGGAGGCCGCAAGCTGCAGCAGCACGTAGACCCACACGCTGTAGGCGAACGCCCAGCAGGCGGCGATCAGCACCGCGTACACGACCAGCTCGACGCGGGCCCAGCGGTTGAGCTGCTGCGTGGCCTGCAGGTACCAGGTGGCCGGCCAGCCGAGTGCACACGCCAGCGCGGCGATGGCGATGGTGTCCGCCCATGCGTGGCCGGCCTGGCCTGCGAGCTGCACCGCCACCATCGAGAGCAGCACGGCGGGCACGCACAGCACGCAGCGCGCAGTGAACACCTGCTGCGCGATCTGCCAGCGGCGCGGCGCATCGGCCGTCACTGCGAGCCGCGTGGCGGCCGCGAGAAAACCGCCCTCGACGATCATCGACAGCAGGCTCGCCCAGACCAGCACAAAGCTCAGGCGACCGAACTCCTGTGCGCCGATGCGCGAGGCCATCAGTGGCAACACCAGCAAGGGCAGCAACAGGCGCACCGCCGCTGCGGCATACACCGCAGGCAGGGCGTGCAGCAGGCGCGGCGCCGCTGTCGTCATGAGCCGGTTTGCTTGACCACCAGCCGCGCGGTGTAGTCGACGCGGTGCAGGAACACCGGCTCGGCGCTGCCGGCGAAGTACTCGTCGACCGCCTGCCGGGCGCCTTGCCAGTGACCGTAGTCGTCGATGATCAAGAGGCCGTGGCGCGACAGCAGCGGGTACAGGTGGTTCAGCTCGTGGCGGGTGGACTCGTACCAGTCGGTGTCCAGCCGCAGCAGCGCAATGCGGCTCGGCAGCGTGGCAGGGATAGTGTCTTCGACCTTGCCCTTGACGAAGTGGATGCGGTCGCGCGGGTAGCCGGTGGACCAGAGATTCGCCTGCACGTCTTCAAGGCTGGCAACGGCCCACAGCGCGTGGTCGCGTGCGGTACGGGCGAGTTGCGCTTCGGCCGACTCGCCGCTCACGCTCTTGTCTTCGGCCGTGGGCTCGCTCATGCCCTCGAAGGTGTCGTAGAGGTAGAGGTGGCGCGAGGTGTCGCCACGCGCCATCAGCGCCAGGGCCACGGCCATCATGCTGCCGCCTCGCCACACGCCGCATTCGACGATGTCGCCGGCGATGCCGTGCTTTGCGATGTGGTCCACGGCGCCCAGCAGGCTGGCGCGCCGCTCCAGGCTGGTCATGGTGAAGGGGTGGACGCGGGAGACGATCTCGCGATCGGCGGCCGACAGGTCGGCCAGTGCCTGTGCCTGCAGGTCGGCTGTGCGGCCCAGTTCCCAGCCGGCGCTGGCCAGCGCGGCCTTGACGATTTTCTTCATGCCCGATTTCGTTGAAAGACCGCCCTGTGCGTGCAGGGCCGGCCGGTCTGCGATTGTCGCACCCGCCTCATGGGCGGGAATGCTAGGAACTGCGGTAGGCCTGCCCGGCTCCGGCCAGCAAGCGATCCCATCGCAGGGCCTGCTGGGCCCGGTTGAACGACAGCGCCACGGCAGCACGGTTGGCGTCGAGGAAGTCGAGGCATTCGACGACGGCGTCGGAACTACGATCTTTGAGCAACAGGCCTTGCAAACCGAAGCGGCGCATGAAGGCGCCAAGATCGCCCACATCGGCGCAGATGAATAGCCGGCCGTGGTTCAACATCGAGTACAGCGCGCCCGATTGCGAGGCCTGCTGGTAGGGCAGCAGGAACACCGCGTCCTGCGCCAGAAGGCCCTGCAGTTGGGCCTGGTCCAGGTAATCGTCGTGGATGGCAATGCCGAGACCCGCCAGCTCCGTGCGCAAGCCACCCAGCTCGGGCGCCCAGGCCCCATAAATCGCGAGCGACAGATCGCGCCGCCGAATCTCGCTCGCGCGCGCCAGCTCGCCGAACAATTCGATGCCCTTGTAGGGCTTGACCGTGCTCCAGAACACCAGCGAGCGCGGCTTCATGGTGACGCTGTAACCCGTCGTGCCTTGCTGCGGCGCCACCGGCAACAGCCCATGCGGCAGCACGCTGGCCTTGGCGCGGAACGATTCGCCGTAGCGGCGCATGAAGTCATCGCGCGTCGATTCGCTGACGAATACGAGCGCGCGGGCCAGGCTCGCGAGCCGCCGCGTCGGCGAGTGCTGCGTCGATGCAAAGCCGTGTGGCACGGCGTTGTGAACGGTGAAGACGAACTTGCCCCGCAGCAATCTGAAGACCACCAGCTCCACCGGCCAGAAGCCGCTGAACTGCAGGTTGACGGTGGCGTAGCGACGGGCGTTCCATAGCAGCGTTGCCAGCAGGCTCACATAGGCCCACGCACCCCGCCAGCGCGCAGCCACGGTGCTCGAGATCGCGCGCGCCCGCACCTGCACGCCGGGCAAGCTTCGCATGGCCTCGAGAAACTCGCCGTTGTAGCGGGTGGTCGAACCGTAGAAGTCGACGCCATCGCCGCGCTCCGCCAGTGCCTTCACGAGCTGGTAGTCGTAGGGAAGGACGAAGGAGCCCGGGTCGACAACGGCGATGCGCGCAGCCAAGGCCCGCTCGGTGCTGGCGTTCAATGCGCGAGCCAGAAGCGGCGGTCGAGCCGGTAGGCCGGTTTGCAGCCACGCTCGCCGATGTCCTGCGCCGGGTTGCCGCCGACCATGCGAAAGGCCGGCACGCTCTTGGTCACCACTGAGCCGGCCATCACGACGGAGCCTTCGCCCAGGTGAACGCCCGGCATGATCATCGCGCCGGCGAACACCACCGCGTGGTCGTCGATCTGCACCGCGGCCGCCTTGGTGGCGAAGCTTGCGTCGTGCACGTCGTGCCCCATGGTGTAGATGCGCGCATCGTGCGCGATGGACACCTGCTTGCCGATGGTGATGCCGCCACGGTTGTCGAGGTAGACACCGCGGTTGATCAGCGTGCCTTCACCGACACGAAGGCGCCCGACATGGAAGAAGCGGATGCCGCCCTGCAAGGTGGCGCTGCGGTGGATCCGGAAACCGCAGGCTTTGTAGAGCAGCGACCGGAGAAAGAACGGCAGCAGCCCATGCAGCGTGTTGATCGCCGCAATCGCGAGAAAGTAGGCCTGGTCGGCGAGGTGGGACGGAGCTGCGCGCATGGGGCGCGATTGTGCTTCACACACGCTTCTCAGTGGCTTCACGCGGAAGTGCCACATTGCCCAGGTCGGTCCCATCACCCTATCCCCCCATGCGCTCACTCACCGTTTTCGTGCTCATCTGCTTGTTGTCGTGGGTGCCTTCGCTCGCGCGGGCTGGGGAACCGCTCACGCTGCTGGGTACCATCCCGGACGAAGGAAAGCAGCCGTCCTTCGACGGCTTTAACCACGGGGAATTTGTGTACTCGCGCTGGGACAAGACCGGCAACACGCGCGAGATCGTCACTTGGGACCCACGGACGCAAGTGAACACCGTGCTATTTCCCGGCAAGCCCGGCGTCGGTCGCCTGCTGAACCGCAGTGACGAGATTCTGTTCGTCACCGGGCGCGGTCGCTTCACCTTCCAGCTGACGGCGCTCGACAAGACATCTGGCCACACGGTGGGCAATATCGGACTGAACCAGGAGATCGGTTGGGCCCGCGTTCAGGGACGGGAACTACTGGCATCCCAGCCCCGCGGCGATGGGCTCATCCTCGACCTGCCCTCGCTGCGGGTAAAGAGGGCCGTGTCCCTACCGGCGCACCGGCATGCCGCAGGGTGGAAGGACCAGGTCGTGCTGCTGGGCCGATCGCTGAGTCTCTACGACAGTCAGTGGAACCTCGTCGGAGAAGTCGGCCTACCGGCCCGGGAAAGCGACAAGAACTGCGAACCGGGTCCCCTGGTGGTCGCGAACGATAAGGCTGTGCTCGGATTCGGCTGCGGCGACATCCTCGTCGTGGACCTGCCGTCGCGCACGCTCGAACGGCACATCGCGGGGCGTTCGATGTTCGCCGCGATCGCCGTGGTGGACGGCCTCATCCTCCGCGTGAACGCCGACATTGGTCGCCAGCCTCATGAAACGACGGCTTACGAGCTGGCCACGGGCGAAGAACTGGGCCCGCTTCCGCTGCAGGCCACCGAGATCCATGCGCACGGCACCTTCCTCGCGGCCGTCGACCGGCGGGGCTGGCTGGAGGCCACAGCCGCCTTCTACACCGTCGACACCCGCGAAATCAGGAGCCGTCGCTGGCCTCTTGCGCAGATGAAGGCGCACTGCAGCGTGCCACCTCGTGCAGGCGAGGACCCGTACCCCTTTCTTGACGCATGCGAGGCCGCCGGCATCCGCAGCGTCGCTCATCCCGCGTTCGCATCGCAGCTTCGCGCACAGCTGGACGCCTATGCGGCGGCGCTTGCCATGACGCGTCCAGATCCGGCACCCAGCCTGCCTGTGGCAACGCCGGCGCCCGTGAGCTTCACCGCGCAGCAGGACAGGCTCCACTTCTCTGGTGACCGGCTCTACGTCGGCCGCTGGCGCTGCGGAACTGGCGAGTCGAAGGGGGTCGGCGTCACCACCCACGACCGCGGGACGCTGGCGGAGATAGCCGAGACCACCTTGCTCGAATGCGATACGGGGGACAACGCCGAGATCGTGTCTATGGCCACCGACCAGCGATACCTGTACGTCGTCATGCAGCAGCCGGGCGACGGCCTACGTGAACGTCGCAACAGCCTCCACCTCGTCGACCGTCGGACCCTCGCAGTCATCGAGGTCAGCGACTTCGAGGGCGACTTGGGCCTACTCACCTATCAGGACGGCGTCTTGCTCAGTTGCTCCTGCACGGGGACGGGTGGTAACGGTACTTGCAGAATCATCACGCCGCGGCCGCTGGCGCTCGTGGCGGACGCCGGGCACACGTGCGTAGGAGTGCAGGACCTGACCGTGCCGGTAATCGAACCTGCCGGAAACGCGCAGGCCGAGCCGCCTTTGATGCGCTTTGACGGTGACGCGGCCCGTACCCGCAGCTACCAGGTCAGGGCTACGCAAAACACCGACTACGCCCACCCGCTTGTGTTGGTCGTACGCCCGCTCGCCGGCGGCGCTTCCCCGCGGTTCCTCCGGGTCGAGCGCGCGACAAGCTGGCTGACGAGCGAAGAGGGGGATTGGGTGATCGTGTCCCGAGCGATGAGCGAGAAGACGCGCCTTCTCAGCGTCGACCTTCATAGCGGCCGCCAGCGCACGCTGGGCGAGTTCCGCAGCACGCCGGGCGTGCCATTCCATGTAACGATGGACAGCCGCCACGCCTACGTGGTGAGCGGGCGCGACCTCCTGGTCCTCGACCTGGCGACAGGGCGGCTGCACGCTACGCGGCGCGGGCTGATCGATCCGGCATCACCGGACGACGAGATCGTGCGGCTGCTGCTCGATCGGGGCCGCCTGCTGGTATTCACCCGCAAGGGCACGAGCAGCCGCATCTTGTCGCTGGAGGCCTCGGGGCGGCTCTGAACGCAGGGGAGGCGGATACGCGGCAAGGCGCGATGTCGCACCTACAATTCTCGGTTCACCTCCCCAGTTTCGATTGCCACGCCATGGAACAAGACGACAACCAGCTCATCGCCGAACGCCGTGAAAAGCTCGCCGCGATCCGCAAACAAGGCGTGGCCTTCCCGAACGACTTCAAGCCCAAGGACCATGCGATCGAGCTGATCCGCAAGCATGGCGCGCTGGAGAACGAGGCGCTCGAGCCGCTGAACATCCAGGTCAGCATCGCCGGCCGCCTGATGCTCAAGCGTGTGATGGGCAAGGCGAGCTTCGGCACGCTGCAAGACAGCACTGGCCGCATCCAGCTCTTCGTCACCAAGGACGTGCTGGGCGAGGAGCTCTACGCCGCCTTCAAGCACTGGGACCTGGGCGACATCCTCGGTGCCTCGGGCACGCTCTTCAAGACCAAGACCGGCGAGCTGTCGGTGCGCGTGACCACGCTGCGCCTGCTCACCAAGAGCCTGCGCCCCTTGCCCGACAAGTTCCACGGCATGGCTGACCAGGAACAGAAGTACCGGCAGCGCTACGTCGACCTGATCACCGACGAAGACGCACGCACGCGCTTCGCCGCACGCAGCAAGGCCGTCAGCTCGATCCGCCAGTTCATGGTGGAGCACCACTTCATGGAAGTGGAGACGCCGATGCTGCACCCGATCCCCGGCGGCGCCAACGCCAAGCCCTTCATCACGCACCACAACGCGCTCGACCAGGACATGTTCCTGCGCATCGCGCCCGAGCTGTACCTCAAGCGCCTGATCGTCGGCGGCTTCGAGCGCGTGTTCGAGATCAACCGCAGCTTCCGCAACGAAGGCATCTCGGTTCGGCACAACCCCGAATTCACGATGATGGAGTTCTACGCGGCGTACTGGAACCACCACGACTTGATGGACTTCACCGAGCAGGTGCTGCGCCACGCCGCACGCCAGGCCACCGGCTCGGCCCAGCTCACCTACGGTGGCAAGCCGGTCGATCTCGACAAGCCCTTCACCCGCCTGACCGTGCGCGACTCGCTGGTGGCCTACGCGGGCCTGACGATCGAGCAGGCCGACGACGCCGCTTTGCTGCGCGAGCACATTCAGGCGGCTGGCGAAAAGGCACAAGCGCACTGGAAGCTGCCCGAGTTGCAGTTCGGCCTGTTCGAGGCCGTGGTCGAAGAGCAGCTCTGGCAGCCCACCTTCATCATCGACTACCCGGTCGAGGTGTCGCCACTGGCCCGTGCGTCGGACACCAACCCGGCGATCACCGAGCGCTTCGAGCTCTTCATCACCGGTCGCGAGTACGCGAACGGCTTCTCGGAGCTGAACGACGCTGAAGACCAGGCTGCGCGCTTCCTGTCCCAGGCCGCCAACAAGGAAGCCGGCGACGAAGAAGCGATGTACTACGACGCCGACTTCATCCGCGCGCTCGAGTACGGCATGCCCCCGACCGGCGGCTGCGGCATCGGGTTGGACCGCCTGATGATGCTCATCACCGACAGCCCGAGCATCCGCGACGTGATCCTGTTCCCGTCGCTGCGCAAGGAAGGCTGACGTCGATGCAGCGGCTTTCGACTCTGCCCGAGATCGAAGCCGCTGTGTGGCGCGAACTCACCGAGGCCACGCGGGACAAACAGCATCCCTGGCGCTGCCCTGTGCTGGCCACCACCGATGGCGAGGTCGGCGATGCGCGCACCGTGATACTGCGCGAGATCGATGTCGACGAACGGCGCATGCGCATCTACACCGATGAGCGCGCCGGCAAGGTCACTCAGCTGCGCAAGCATCCGCTGGGAACGCTGGTGATGTGGTCGCCGAAACTTGGCTGGCAGCTGCGCTGGCGTGTTCGCCTGGACGTGCAGGCCTCCGGACTGGCGGTGTCGTCGCGCTGGGCACAAATCCGCCTTTCACCAGCTGCGCAGGACTACCTGTCTCCCGTGCCGCCCGGCGCCGAACTGCCACAGCCAGATGAAGCGCCTGCGGGGCAAACGATGGCGCGCGAGTTCTTTGCCGTCATGGAGGCTGAGTTGCTGTCACTCGATTGGCTGGAATTGCACCGCGACGGCCACCGGCGAGCCCGTTTCGATGGCGGCGGCGGGCGCTGGCTGCAGCCCTGAGCGTCGCAGTTATTCCTCGCTGATGACTTCGGGGATCGCCTTCTCGGTGCCACGGAACACACCGAAGATGTGCGCGTAGATGGCGGCGTTGACGTAGAAGAGCACGGCCACCATCGCGATGCGGAAGATCTTGACGCCCAGGCGGCGCCAATCCGAGTTGTCGATGGCGATGTGGATGCCCCAGCAAATGCCGCTGGCGGCTAGCAGCAGACCGGCCAGGCCGAGCACTATCCAGGAGAAGATGACCATGTGCTGTGAGGGATGTTCGAGGTGTGAACCTTAACATCCAGGCCGAGGGGCGGCCAAATGCCGTCGGTCACCAGGCCGGCGCGAGCTCCGCCAGGCCGGCAGGGGCGTGCCGCTCGTCCTCGAAAGTCACGATCTCGTAGGCCGATGCGTCGGCCAGCACCGCACGCAGCAGCTTGTTGTTCATCGCGTGGCCCGACTTGAAGCCGGTGTAGGCGGCAATCAGCGGGTGGCCGAGCACATGCATGTCGCCAATGGCATCGAGGATCTTGTGCTTCACGAACTCGTCGTCGTAGCGCAGGCCGTCGCTGTTGAGCACGCGGTAGTCGTCGACGACGATCACGTTGTCCATGCTGCCGCCCAGCCCGAGGCCGCGCGAACGCATCATCTCCACGTCTTTGGTGAAGCCGAAGGTGCGGGCGCGCGCGATGTCGCGCTTGTACAGCCCGGAGCCCATGTCAAAGCTCACCTGCTGGCCCGTCTGGTTGACGGCCGGATGGTTGAAGTCGATCTCGAAGGTGAGCTTGTAGCCGTCAAACGGGTCGAGCCGCGCCCACTTCAGCGCCGCGCCCTCGCCTTCACGCACTTCCACCGGCTTCTTGATGCGCAGAAAGCGCTTCGGCGCCTTCTGCACCTCGATGCCGGCACTCTGCAGCAGGAACACGAAGGAGGCGGCCGAGCCGTCGAGGATCGGCACCTCTTCGTTGGTGATGTCGACGACCAGGTTGTCTATGCCCAGGCCTGCACAAGCCGACAGCAAGTGCTCGATGGTGTTGACCTTGGGGGCGCCCACTTCCCCGCCCGGCGAAATGGTGGTCGCCATGCGCGTGTCGCACACCGCCGTCACGTTGACCGGAATGTCGACCGGCACCGGCAGGTCGACCCGCCGGAACATGATCCCGCTGTCAGGCGCCGACGGCCGCAGCGTCAACTCCACACGCTGCCCCCCGTGCACGCCGACCCCGACGGCACGGGTGATGGACTTGAGTGTTCGTTGAGCAAGCATGGCCATGATTTTATTCCCGGCATCAGACCCGCACGCCTCATTCGGCCAACCGCCGCGATAGCAGAAGCCGATGTTCACGTGAGGAAGCACAAACCCACTCACCAGCACCGCGAATCGCACCCCGACCGCAGAGCGAAGCGACTGCGATATCGAGCAACCCCGGAGGATCCGGCTTTGCCGGTCCTCTCGGGGGCACCCCTCGGGGGCAGGAGCGCAGCGACTGGGGGGCTCTATCAGTCCGCCTGTTTGCGCAGGAACGCCGGGATCTCGATCTCGTCCATCCCGTTGCTCGCCAACGCATCGACCTTCGCTGCCGCCGTACGGCCATTGCGCCACACGCTCGGCACCGTCATGTTGGCGTAGTCATGGCCGGTCGGGCCGCCGTGCACCGGCTGGGTCAGCACCGGGATGTTGTCGGTGCCGGTGCGCTGAGCCACCGCGCTGTGCACCACCGTCATCGGCGCCTGTTGCTGGCGCTTGACCGGCGAGAGGCCGGTGGCGATCACCGTCACGCGCAGCAGATCGCCCAGGCTTTCGTCGTAGGCGGTGCCGTAGATCACGTGCGCGTCATCGGCCGCGTAGCGGCGGATGCAGTTCATCGCGTTGCGGCTCTCGCTCAGCTTGAAGGTGCTGCGCCCCGCGGCGATCAACACCAGCACGCCGCGTGCGCCGGAGAGGTCGATGCCTTCCAGCAGCGGGCAGGCCACTGCCCCTTCGGCCGCCTTGCTCGCACGGTCGGGGCCGCTTGCGATCGCGGTGCCCATCATCGCCTTGCCCGGCTCGCTCATCACCGTCTTCACGTCTTCGAAGTCGACGTTCACGAGGCCCGGGATGTGGATGATGTCGCTGATGCCGCCCACGGCGTTCTTCAGCACGTCATTCGCATGCGCGAAGGCCTGGTCCTGGGTGCAATCGTCACCCAGCACGTCGAGCAGCTTGTCGTTCAAGATGACGATCAGCGAGTCGACGTTGGCTTCGAGTTCGGCGAGGCCGGCGTCGGCCGCCTTCATGCGGCGGTTGCCCTCGAAGTCGAAAGGCTTGGTGACCACGCCCACGGTCAGGATGCCCATCTCCTTCGCCACGCGGGCGATCACCGGCGCAGCGCCGGTGCCGGTACCGCCACCCATGCCGGCGGTGATGAAGAGCATGTTCGAGCCCTTGATCGAGTCGCGGATGCGGTCGACCGCTTCTTCAGCCGCCGCACGCCCTGCTTCGGGCTTGGCACCGGCGCCGAGGCCGGTGGTGCCGAGCTGGATGAGGTGGTGAGCGCTCGAGCGGTTCAGCGCTTGCGCATCGGTGTTGGCGCAGACGAATTCCACGCCTTGCACGCCCTGCGCAATCATGTGGTCGACCGCGTTGCCGCCGCCACCACCCACGCCGATCACCTTGATCTGGGTACCGAGGTCGAATTCTTCGATCATTTCGATTGCCATGTTTGACTCCAATCCTGTTTGCAGTTGCCGTTTGCTTGTTTCAATACGCTTTGGTTGATTCGCCGCGGTGACTCATTCCCATCCGAGCCCGCAGTCGTTCGAGTTCGCGCCGCAGGCGGGTCGTGCCCCGTGTGCGGTGGCTTGCAGAGGAAATCGCTTGAGGGTGTGACCATGTTCGAGTGCTCCCTGTATGTTCAAAAATTGCCGAGAAACCAGTCTTTGAGCCGGCCGAATAGTGTCTTGACGGAACCCGCCTGCTGAGCGGCCTTGATGCCGCGCGCGCGGCCCAGCCGCGCTTCTTCGAGCAGGCCCATCACGGTGGCCGAGCGAGGGTTCGCCACCATGTCGTGCAATGAGCCGTGGTAAGTGGGGATGCCCTTGCGCACCGGCTTCAGGAAGATGTCTTCGCCCAGCTCCACCATGCCCGGCATCACCGCCGCGCCGCCGGTGAGCACGATGCCGCTGGAGAGCAGCTCCTCGTAGCCGCTGTCGCGAATCACCTGGTGCACCAGCGAGAAGATCTCTTCCACGCGCGGCTCGATCACGCCGGCCAACGCCTGGCGGCTCAGCATGCGCGGCGCGCGGTCACCCAGGCCCGGCACCTCGAGCTGCTCGCTCGGGTCGGCCAGCAGCTGCTTGGCCACGCCGTATTCGACCTTGATCTCTTCCGCATCCTTCGTCGGCGTGCGCAGCGCCATCGCGATGTCACTCGTGATCAGGTCGCCGGCGATCGGAATGACCGCCGTGTGGCGGATCGCGCCGTCGGTGAAGATCGCAATGTCGGTCGTGCCAGCGCCGATGTCGACCAGCGCAACGCCCAGGTCCTTCTCGTCGTCGGTCAGCACCGCATGGCTCGACGCGCTCGGGTTCAGCACCAGCTGGTCCACCTCGAGCCCGCAGCGGCGCACGCACTTGATGATGTTCTCGGCCGCGCTTTGCGCGCCGGTCACGATGTGCACCTTCACCTCGAGCCGCCCGCCGCTCATGCCGATCGGCTCCTTGACCTCGTGGCCGTCGATCACGAACTCCTGCGGCTCGACCAGCAGCAGACGCTGGTCGTTGGGGATGTTGATGGCCTTGGCCGTCTCCACCACCCGCGTCACGTCGACCGGCGTGACTTCCTTGTCGCGCACGATGACCATGCCGGTGCTGTTCTGCCCGCGGATGTGGCTGCCGGTGATGCCGGTGTAGACGCGTGTGATCTTGCAGTCGGCCATCATCTCGGCCTCCTTCAGCGCCTGCTGGATGCTCTGCACGGTGGCGTCGATGTTGACAACCACGCCGCGTTTCAAGCCGTGGGCCGACGCGATGCCCAGCCCGGCCACCCGCAGTTCGCCATCGGGCAGCACCTCGGCCACCACCGCCATCACCTTTGCGGTGCCGATGTCCAGGCCGACCACCAGATCCTTGTATTCCTTGGCCATGTTTCCCTCAGTTCCTGTTGCCTGTTTTGCCCGGCGGGGACACCGTGGTCGTGATGCCCTTGAGGCGCAGTGCATAGCCTTCGTTGTGGCGCAGGTCGGCGTAGACCAGCGGACGCTGGTAGCGCTCGATCACCTGCGTGACGGTGGCGACGAAACGCTCGCTGCGCGCCACCACCTCGTCATCGCTGCCCCGGCCCAGTTCGACCTCGGCCCCGCTGTCGAACTCGGCACGCCACGAACCGCGGCTGCTCAGGTCCAGCGTGTCGATATGCATCTCCAGCCGCTCGAACACCGGTACCAGCTTGCGGTACATCCCCAGCGCCTCGGCCGAGCTGCCTTCCGGCCCTTGCAGCGTGGGCAGGGCTTCGTCTTCCACGTCGCCCAGGTTGGCCTGGAACACCTCGCCCTGCTCGTTGACGAGCTGGTCGTCGCCGTCCTTGGTTGACCACAGCGCGGCCGGGCGGTGCTCTTCGAGCTTCACCGCCAGCCGGTTCGGCCACACGCGCTGCACGATGGCCTGGCGCACCCAAGGCACCGCCTCGAACGCGCGCTGGCCCTTGGCCAGGTCCAGCGTGAAGTAGTTGCCTGCGAGCTGCGGCATCGCATTGGCGCGAATCGTCGAGACGCTGTTGCGCATCACCTCGCCCTCAACCCTGACCGAGCGGATCGTGAAGGCCGGCTGGCGAATGAGCCACATCAAGGCGAGCGCCGCCATCAGCAGCGCACCCACGACGAACAGCACCGACGCCGTCATGTTGAGCAGGCGCACGTCGGCCGGCATGTCGACTGACATGGGGCTCTGGAACGTCGCCTGTGCGCGCATCGGTCAGGCTTTCCGGGCGGGCGTGTCGAGCGCTGCGCTGGCGAGCAGGTACAGGCACAGCTGCTCGTACGGCATGCCCGCGGCCGCGGCCGACTTGGGCACCAGCGAATGGGAGGTCATGCCTGGAGACGTGTTCATCTCCAGCAAGAAGGCCTTGCGATCGCTTTGGCGGATCATCAGGTCGGCCCGGCCCCAGCCCCGGCAACCGAGCGAGCGGTACGCCGCCACCACGACGCGCTGGATCTCGGCCTCTTCGGCCGCGAGCAGACCGCTCGGCACGTGGTACTGGACCACGTCGGTGAAGTACTTGTTCTGGTAGTCGTAGGCGCCTTCGGGGGCGGCGATGCGAACCACCGGCAGCGCCACTGCCGTGGGACCTTCGCCCAGCACCGGGCAGGTGACCTCTTCGCCTTCGATGAACTCTTCGCACAGCACTTCGGCGTCGTACTTCGCCGCCAGTACCACGGCCTCGGCCATGTCGGAGTAGCCCTGCACCTTGCTCACGCCGATCGACGAGCCTTCGTGCGGCGGCTTCACGATCAGCGGCAGGCCCAGGTCGTCGGGCACGGCGCGCACGTGCTCGCGGCCTTGCTGGTCGGCGGCCAGGTACACATAGCGCGGGGTCGGCAGGCCGTCGGCCAGCCACAGGCGCTTGGTCATCACCTTGTCCATCGCGATGGCCGAGGCCATCACGCCCGAGCCGGTGTATGGAATACCCAGCAGCTCGAGCGCGCCCTGCACCGTGCCGTCTTCACCATGCCGGCCGTGCAGCGCGATGAAGCAGCGGTCGAAGCCCTGCACCTTCAGTTCACCCAGTGCCTGCTGCGCCGGGTCAAAGGCGTGTGCATCCACGCCCTGCGATTGCAGAGCCTGCAACACGCCGCCGCCCGACATCAGCGAGATGTCGCGTTCGGCCGAGGTGCCGCCCATCAAGACGGCGACTTTGCCCATGCTCTTGGCGTCGATGTTCATGTGGACTCCTTCAACAGCTCTGCCACTTGCCCGGCCACCGCGCCGATGGTTCCGGCGCCCATCGCGATCACCACGTCGCCATCACGCGCCTGCTCGACGATCTCCGCGGGCATTTGCGTTATCTCGTCTACGAAGATCGGATCAACCTTGCCTGCGACGCGCAGCGCGCGCGCCAGCGAGCGGCCGTCTGCCGCGACGATCGGCGCTTCGCCGGCGGCATACACCTCGCCCAGCAGCACCGCATCGGCGGTGCCCATCACCTTGACGAAGTCTTCGAAGCAATCGCGCGTGCGGGTGTAGCGGTGCGGCTGGAAGGCAATCACCAGCCGGCGGCCCGGGAAGGCGCCTCGCGCAGCCGCGATCACCGCGGCCATCTCGACCGGGTGGTGGCCGTAGTCGTCGATCAGCGTGAACTGGCCGCCATTGCGCGCCGGCAGTTCGCCATAGCGCTGGAAGCGACGGCCCACGCCGTGGAATTCACCGAGCGCCTTCACCAGCGGCGCGTCGGGCAACTCGAGCTCCGTGGCCACGGCGACGGCCGCCAGCGCGTTCAGCACGTTGTGCTCGCCGGGCAGGTTCAGCGTGATCTCGAGGTCGGGCATGGTGATGCCGTTGCGGCGCTGCGCGGTGAAGCGCATCTGCCCGCCGACCAGCGCCTGCACGTTCACTGCCCGCACCTGGGCCTCCGGCCCGAAGCCGTAGCTGATGATCGGGCGCGAAATCATCGGGATGATGGAGCGCACGCCCGGGTCGTCACCGCACAGCACCGCCGCACCGTAGAACGGCATGCGGTGCAGGAACTCGACGAACGCGCCTTTCAGCCGCGTGAGGTCGTGGCCGTAGGTGTCCATGTGGTCGGCGTCGATGTTCGTCACCACCGACAGGATCGGCATCAGGTTCAGGAAGGACGCATCCGACTCGTCGGCCTCGACCACGATGTAGTCACCCGAACCGAGTCGCGAATTTGCGCCCGCCGCGTTGAGCCGGCCGCCGATCACGAAGGTCGGGTCGAGCCCGGCTTCGGCCAGCACGCTGGTCACGAGTGAGGTGGTCGTCGTCTTGCCGTGCGTGCCGGCGATCGCGATGCCCTGCTTCAGGCGCATCAGCTCGGCCAGCATCACCGCACGCGGAACCACCGGCACGCGTTTGGCGCGGGAGGCGATCACTTCGGGGTTGTCCGATTTCACCGCGGTGGACGTGACGACCGCCCCCGCGCCCGCGATGTGTGACGCGTCGTGACCAACGAACACCTTGATGCCCAGCGTCGCCAGGCGGCGCGAGGTCGCGCTGTCGCTCTGGTCAGAGCCCGACACCGTGTAGCCGAGGTTGTGCAGGATCTCGGCGATGCCGCTCATGCCAGCGCCGCCGATGCCGACGAAATGGATGTGCTTCACTGCGTGCTTCATGCGGCAAGCCCTTCCAGTTCGTCAGCGACATGCGCCGCGGCATGCGGCTTCGCCAGCGCGCGCGCCTTCGTTGCCATGCCCAGCAAGGCCTCACGCGTCAGGCTCTTCAGCAAATCGGCCAGGCGCTGCGGCGTCAACTCGGTCTGCGGCAGGTGAATGCCCGCGCCCTGCTTCGCCAGCCACTGCGCGTTGTCACGCTGGTGGCTGGTCGTGCTGACGACGAGCGGCACCAGCACGCTGGCCACGCCGGCAGCACACAGCTCGCTCACGGTCACCGCACCGGCGCGGCAGACGATCACGTCGCAGAACGCCAGGCGGTCGGACATGTTGTCGATGAAGGGCAGCACTTCCGCGTCGACCTTCGCCGTGGTGTAGGCGTAGCGCACCTTGTCGTGATTGGCGACGCCGGTCTGGTGGGTGAGCAGCGGGCGTTCGCTTTCCGGCAGCAAGGCCATGGCCTGCGGCATGGCTTCATTCAGCGCCGTGGCGCCCAGGCTGCCGCCGACCACCAGCACACGCAGCGGGCCGTTCCGGTTCTCAAAGCGCTCCGCCGGTGCAGGCAGCGACTCGATCTCGGCACGCACCGGGTTGCCGGTGACGATGCCGTGCTTCACCTTGTGGGCGGCTTCACCTTCGAAACCGAAAGCCACCTTGTCGGCGACAGGCAGCAAGCTGCGGTTGCTCATCAGCAGCGAGGCGTCGGCGTTGACCAGCATCAGCGGCTTGCTCAAGAGCGACGCCATCAACCCACCAGGGAAGCAGACGTAGCCGCCCATGCCGAGCACGGCACTGGCTTTTCTTTTGCGGATGATCTGCAGGCAGCTCCAGAACGCGCCGAGCAGCCGCAATCCACCCGTCAGCGTGTGCATCAGACCTTTGCCGCGCAGGCCGCTGAAGGTGATGTTGTCCATCGGGATGCCGCTTGGCGGCACGAGCCTGTTTTCCATGCCGTGCGTCGTGCCTAGCCAGCTGATGGTCCAGCCTCGTTGCTGCATTTCTTTCGCTACTGCGAGGCCTGGGATGACGTGGCCGCCTGTGCCGGCGGCCATGATGATGAGGTGTTTGGAGGTCATGCTGGGGCGCCTCCTCTTGTTGATTCTGTTTTGGCTGAGGTATCGAAGGCTTGTGCCGCTTTGCGATTTGCTTTCACACTGCGTGAGGCCGCGTCGGGATGTGCCCCCGACAGGGCAGTCCCTTTTCTTTGCTTCGCCAAAGAAAAGGAACCAAAAGAAAGGCGACCCGACGGTGACGGTCCGGCCAGGGCCGGACTGCTCTGCGGTGCTAGTGCTTTGGGGCCCGCGCCAAACTCGCTTCGTTCGCTGCGCTCACTGCACTCAGACAAACGGCGCGAAGTCAGTTGACAAAGCGCGCTGACGCGCGCGGCACCAAAGCCCTGTGCTCCTCGACGCCACCCACGGGGCCCAAGAGCAATACGGTCGTTTGCTGCGCAAACATCCCCGTCCACGCCTCGCTTCGCCTCGGCGCCAGGGCGCGCAGCGGCCCGAAGCGTCAACGAGACGATGCGCAGCGAGCCGAGCGGTGGGGTACGTTGAACAGGTGTGCCGTGGTCCGAGTCTGTCTGCCGGAGACAAGTCGCGGAAGGAAGCCCCCGAAGCGGTAAAGCAAAGTGGAAAGCGTCTTTGCTTTGGTTACTTTCATTTGACGCGACAAATGAAAGTGACCCGCCCGCCGGGGCGGAATCCCGGCGCACCCGCCGGCAGGCAGAAGAATCACCCACGCGAAGCGGGGAAGGACGCAACGTCATGCCCGACCTCCCCGCATCAACTGCCGATTCTCAATATCAATCCTCAACACAATCGCCAACGCAACCATGTTCATCAAAATCGCCGACCCACCAAAACTCATCAACGGCAAGGTCAACCCCTTGGTTGGCAAAACCCCAAGATTCACCCCCATGTTGATGAACGCCTGACCCCCCATCCAGATCCCGATCCCCTGAGCAAACAGCCCAGCAAACACGCGATCCAACGCCACCGCCTGCCGCCCGATGTGGAAGATGCGCCGCGACAGCCAGAAGAACGCGAAGATCACGCAAGCCACGCCGGCAAACCCGAGCTCCTCGCCGATCACGGCGAGCAAGAAGTCGGTGTGCGCTTCCGGCAGGTAGTGCAGCTTCTCGACGCTCGAGCCCAGGCCCTGACCGAAGATCTCGCCGCGGCCGAAGGCGATCAGCGAGTGCGATAGCTGGTAGGCCTTACCCAGGGTGTACTTCTCGTCCCACGGGTTCAGGTACGCAAAGATGCGCTCGCGCCGCCATTCGCTCAGCGTGATCATCAGCACGAAGGCGCCGACCAGCACCGCGGTGATGAGCAGGAACATGCGGCCGTTCACGCCGCCGAGGAACAAGATGCCCATCGCGATGGCGGCGATGACCATGAAGGCGCCCATGTCGGGTTCGGCCAGCAGCAGCAGGCCGACCACGGCCACGGACACCGCCATCGGCATCACGGCGCGGAAGAAGTTCTCCTTCACCTCCATCTTGCGCACCATGTAGTTGGCGGCGTAGAGCGCGATGGCGAGCTTGGCCCACTCGGACGGCTGAAAGTTGGTGAAGCCGAGCGGGATCCAGCGGCGCGCGCCGTTCACACCTTTGCCCACGTGCGGGATCAGCACCAGCACCAGCGCGATCAGTGCGCCGGCAAACAGCCACGGCGCGAACTTCTCCCACACGCTGACGGGAATCTGCACCACCACGATGGCCGCGACGAACGCCACCACGATGGACAAGGCGTGCCGCGTGAGGAAGTGCGTCGGCGAATAACGCGTGAACTTCGGGTTGTCGGGCATCGCGACCGAGGCCGAATACACCATCACCAGGCCGAGCGCGAGCAGGAACACCACCACCCAGACCAGCGGCTGGTCGAAGCCTTGCAGCTTGGTGGGCTGCGACGTGGCGCCGTTCCAGTTGCGGATGGGCACGGCGGTGCCGCCATCGCGCTTGAGCAGCGACGTGATGCGCTCTTTCAGCGCAGCGAAACCCAAGCGCTCAGCCAGTGCGGTCATGACTGCCCCTCGCCTGATGAGTACATCAGTCGATCCCCCACGGGGATGCGGATCAGCTTGGGAGCGGCCCGGCGCTCGATCCGTGCGCTCACACGACCTCCCCGCTCGCGGCGGCCAGCGCACGCACTTCGTTGACGAACACTTCTGCGCGGTGCGCGTAGTTGCGGAACATGTCGAGGCTCGCGCAGGCCGGGCTCAGCAGCACCGCATCGCCGGCATGCGCGCGCTCGAAGCACCAGCGCGTGGCCGCTTCGAGCGTGTCGTGGCGCTGCACCGGCACACCGGTGTTGCGCAGCGCCTGTTCGACGGCCTCGGCGTCGCGGCCCAGCGAGGCCACGGCGCGCACGTGGCGCTGCACCGGCATTGCGAGCGGAGAGAAGTCCTGGCCCTTGCCGTCACCACCGAGGATGACGACCAACTTGCTCGGCGCCTTGTCTTCGCCCAGGCCGTTCAGCGCAGCCACCGTGGCACCGACGTTCGTGCCCTTGCTGTCGTCGTAGGCTTCGATGCCGTTGACCAGCGCGATGAACTCCACACGGTGCGGCTCGCCGGCGTATTCGCGCAGGCCGTGCAGCATGGGTGCGAGCGGGCAGCCGACGGCCGTCGCCAGTGCCAGTGCGGCGAGTGCGTTGGCGGCGTTGTGGCGGCCGCGCACACGCAGCGCGTCCGCAGGCATCAGGCGTTGGATGTGCAGGTCTTCGGGTTCGACCACCGCGCCCTTGCGTGGCTTCTTGATGGTTTCATCAGCTTCCATCGCCCGCACCAGCCAGGCGATGCCGTTCTCGACGATCAGGCCGAAGTCGCCTGGCAGCTTTGGCGCATCGAGCCCGAAGCGCACGACACGGCGCTCGACCGGCTTGGCGAACCGCCCCTTGCCGGGGATGGGCGCAGGCACCATCTTTTCAGTCGCCGGGTCGTCGCGGTTGATCACCATCACGGCCTGCTGGCCGAAGATGCGCGCCTTGGCCGCGACATAGGCTTCCATACCGCCGTGCCAGTCCAGGTGGTCTTGCGTCACGTTGAGCACCGTGGCAGCGCTGGGCTCGAAACCCTGCACGCCATCGAGCTGGAAGCTCGACAGCTCCAGCACCCACACTTCGGGCAGGTGCTCGAACACCGGCCCGGGTGGAGGCGGCGGAATCAGGTGCGGCGGTGGGCCGCCACCGGTCGGCGTGTCGTCATCGACAACGTTCGGCGACTCGGCCGCTGCCTGCTGCACGGTTTCGTTTTCTGGCTCGCTAACGGGCTCGCTCTCCGGGCCATCAACCGACTCGTTCACGGGTTCGCTGACTGGCACGGAGGTCTCGGCAGTCGACGACATCGCCGACTCCGCGTCACTTTCCGATGGCTGAATGAGTTCAGCCGCCGTGTCTTCGGCGGCCTCGGCCACCTCGTCATCAGGCACAGGCGCGGGCGGCTCGATCACGGGCGCTTCGGGCACGACCTCAGGCACCGGCTCGGCCGCCAGCGTGTCGGCCAGCGTCTGCAGCATGGTTGGGCCGATGTTGCCGGCGACGGCCACGCGCTTGTCGGCCCGCTCAATCAGCTGCGCCGCCATCGAGGTGGTGGTGGTCTTGCCGTTGGTGCCCGTGATCGCGATCACCTTGGGCGCATAGCCGCGCTCGGCCTTCAGGTCGGCGAGTGCACGTGCGAACAGATCGAGTTCGCCCTGCACCGGCACGCCGGTCTGGCGTGCCAGGTTGATCAGCGAGGCAATGCGTTCATCGGTCGGCGACAGGCCGGGGCTCTTCAGCACGAGCTGAACGCCTTGCAAGGCGTCGTCGCCCAAGGCACCACTCAGCCGCTGCGCCGACGGCACATGCTCGCCCAGCGCAGCGTCTTGCGGCGCCTGCTCGCGCGAATCCCACACGCGCACTTGCGCACCATGGCTCGCGCACCAGCGCGCCATGGCGAGGCCGGACTCGCCGAGCCCGAGCACAAGAACGATGCTGTCTTTCAGGTGATTCATCAACGTAGCTTGAGACTTGCCAACCCCACCAGGCACAGGAGCATGGTGACGATCCAGAAGCGCACGACGACTTGCGTTTCCTTCCACCCCGACTTCTCGAAGTGGTGGTGCAGCGGCGCCATCTTCAGAATGCGCCGGCCGGTGCCGAACTTCTTCTTCGTGTACTTGAACCAGCTCACTTGCATCATCACGGACAGGGCCTCGGCCACGAAGATGCCGCCCATGATGGAGAGCACGATCTCTTGCCGCGTGATGACCGCGATGGTGCCCAGCGCCCCGCCCAGCGAAAGCGCGCCCACGTCACCCATGAACACCTGCGCCGGGTGGGTGTTGAACCAGAGGAACGCGAGGCCCGCGCCCGCCATCGCGGCGCAGAAGATCAGCAGCTCGCCGGCCCCGGGGATGTACGGGAACAGCAGGTACTTGCTGTAGACCGAGCTCCCCGTCACGTAGGCGAACACGCCCAGCGCTGAGCCCACCATCACCACCGGCATGATGGCCAGGCCATCGAGCCCGTCGGTCAGGTTGACCGCGTTGCTTGCGCCCACGATCACGAGGTAGGTGAGGAAGATGAAGCCGAACACGCCCAGCGGGTAGCTCACCGTCTTGATGAAGGGGATCATCAAGTCGGCCTTGGGCGGCAGGTCGTTCGAGAAGCCGCTTTGCACCCAGCGCAGGAAGAGTTCCAGCACACGCAGGTTCGAGGTTTCCGAGACGCTGAAGGCGAGGTACAACGCGGCGATCAGTCCGATCAGGGACTGCCAGAAGTACTTCTCGCGCGAGCGCATGCCTTCGGGATTTTTGTGCACCACCTTGCGCCAGTCGTCGACCCAGCCGATGGCGCCGAAGCCCAGCGTCACCAGCATCACGATCCAGACGAAGCGGTTGCTCCAGTCGAACCACAGCAAGGTCGAGACGCCGATGCCGATCAGGATCAGCACGCCACCCATCGTCGGCGTGCCGCTCTTGGCGATGTGTTCCTTCACGCCGTATTCGCGGATCGGCTGGCCGATCTTCAGCTCGGCCAGGCGGCGGATCACCCAGGGCCCGAAGGCGAGGCCGATCAGCAGCGAGGTCATGGCAGCCAGCACCGCGCGGAAGGTGAGGTACTGGAACACGCGCAGAAAGCCCAGTTGCTCCGGGTAGTGGTTCTGCAGCCACTGGGCGAGGCTAAGCAGCATGGGGTGTCGTTCCTTGTTGTTGTGCGTCGGTGCCGGCCAGCGCTACCGTGTCGGCTGTCGTGTCAACTCTCGTGTCGAGCAACGCAGCCACCACCTGTTCCATCTTCATGAAACGCGAACCCTTCACCAGCACCGAGGCGCAGGCGGGCGCGGCATTCAGCGCCTTCAGCAGATCGGCCACGCTGTTGAAGTGGCGCGCGCTGCCGTTGTGCTCGCCGCCGAAGGCGTCGGCCACGTAGCGGCTCAGGTTGCCTGCGGTCCACAGCGCGTCGATGCCATGCGTGCGTGCATAGGCGCCCACCTCGCGGTGGAAGGCTGGCCCCTGGTTGCCCACTTCCCCCATGTCGCCCAGCACCAGCCAGCGCGGGCCGGTGAGCGAGGCCAGCACCTCGATCGCCGCGCGGGCCGAATCAGGGTTGGCGTTGTAAGTGTCGTCCACCAGCGTGACCGGCACGCCCTGCACGCGGCCCTTCTTCAACTGCGAACGACCCTTCACCGGCTCGAAGGCCTCGAGACCGCGCACGATGGCTTCGAGCGGGCAACCCGCAGCCAGCGCGCAGGCCGTCACCGCCAACGCGTTCTTCACGTTGTGCCAGCCGGCGATGCGCAGCTGCACGGCAGCAAAGCCGGCCGGCGTGTGCAGCATCAGCGACCAGTGGTCGTGAGCCCATTCGGCGTCAGCTGTTACGTCGGCCTCGCCGCGCAAGGCGAAGGTCAGCGTCGGCCGCTGGCCGGCGAGCTGGTGCCACAGCGGAGCGAAGGCATCGTCGGCCGGAAACACCGCCACGCCGGCCGGGCCCAGCGCCTCGATCACCGTGCCGTTCTCGCGCGCCACGGCTTCCACCGTGGCCATGAACTCCTGGTGCTCGCGCTGTGCGTTGTTGACCAGTGCCACGCTGGGCGCGGTCATCGCGGCCAGTGAAGCGATCTCGCCCGGGTGGTTCATGCCGAGCTCGACCACGCCCGCGCGGTGTTCCGCCGTTTCGTCTTGCCGAAGGCGCAGCAGCGTCAGCGGCACGCCGATGTCGTTGTTGAAGTTGCCTTGCGTCGAGAAGGCGCCCTCGCCCCACCACGCCGTGAGCACCGAGGCCAGCATCTGCGTGACCGTGGTCTTGCCGTTGCTGCCGGTGACCGCGATCAGCGGCAGGTGAAAACGCGCGCGCCAGGCGGCGGCGAGCGTGCCCAGCGCCTGCTTGCTGTCTGCCACCTGCAGGCCGGGCAGGCCGGCTTCGATGAGGCCGCGCTCAGCGAGCGCCGCCACCGCTCCGGCGGCATGCGCCTGCGGCAAGAAGTCATGCGCATCGAAGCGCTCGCCGCGCAGCGCGACGAACAGGTCGCCGGGCTGCAGGCTGCGCGTGTCGGAGTGCACGCGCGCGATCGCCACGGCACCATCGCCGATCAAGGTCGAACCGGGCAGCAGCGCGTGAGCCTGGGCCAGCGTCATCATGGCTGTGGCCTCCCTGTGATGGCGAGCTGCGCTTCGAGCACGTCGGAGAACGGATGCTTGACGCCCGCGATGTCTTGCTCCGCCTCATGGCCTTTGCCGGCGATGAGGATCACGTCTTGCACCTGCGCCTGGCGCACCGCGTGCACGATGGCGGCACGGCGGTCTTCGATCACTTCGGCGCGGTCAGGGCGTGCCATGCCGGCAGCGATCTGCGTCAGGATGGCCGACGGCGATTCGTTGCGCGGGTTGTCGCTGGTCACGACCACGTGGTCGGCCTCGCGCTCGGCGATGGCACCCATCAGCGGCCGCTTGGTCGCGTCGCGATTACCACCGCAGCCGAACACGCTCCACAGCGTGCCGCCGCGCTTCTGTGCAAAGGGGCGCAGCGCCTGCAGCGCCTTCTCGAGCGCATCGGGGGTGTGGGCGTAATCGACCACCACGGCCGGGCCCTCGCCCGACGGCACGCTTTCCATGCGGCCCGGCACGGCGCTCAGCAGCGCGCAGACGCGAGCGGCGTCGGCGAGCGCGACGCCTAGCGAGCGCAAGCCACCGATCACGGCCAGCAGGTTGGAGACGTTGTAGTCGCCGATCAGGCCGCTGCGTACCACGGCCGACTCGGTGCCTTCATGCAATGCGAACGCGAGGCCACCGTCGATGTAGGCGATGTCGCTCGCCTGCAGCCGCGCGGCGCTGCGAGCGCTGTAGGTCCAGACATCGAGCCCTTTGAGCTTGGTCGTGAGCGCGAGCGCCGCACCGCGCTCGTCGTCGACGTTGATTACTGCCGAACGCAGGCCGGGCCAGGCGAACAGCTCGGCCTTGGCGTCCCAGTAGGCGTCCATGTTGCCGTGGTAATCGATGTGGTCGCGCGTGAAGTTGGTGAACAGCGCCACGGCGATGCGTGTGCCGGCCAGGCGCTTCTCGACGATGCCGATCGACGAGGCTTCGATGGCACAAGCCGCGAAGTCATCGTCGGCGAAACGGCGGAAGGCGGCCTGCAAGGTCACCGGGTCGGGCGTGGTGAGGCCGGTCGGGTGCACGGCGGCATGCGGCGACGCCGACGACGGCGGCTCGCCCACACCCAGCGTGCCGACCACGCCGCAGCGCTGGCCCAGCAGGCTCAGCGCCTGAGCCATCCACCAGGCCACCGAGGTCTTGCCGTTGGTGCCGGTGACGGCCACCACCTTCAGGCGCTGGCTCGGGTAGTTGAGGTAGGCGTCGGCCAGCTCACCGGTCGCGGCCTTCAAGCCCTGCACCGCGGCCACGCGCGTGCCGTCGAAACCGAAGGCCTCCGCGCCCCGCGCCTCGACCAAGCAGGCCGCAGCACCAGCCGCGAGGGCAGCGGGCACGAACTGGCGGCCGTCGTTGCCATAACCCGGCCACGCGATGAAGGCGTCGCCGGGCTGCACGCGGCGGCTGTCGGTGCTCAAGTGGCGCACGCCGCGGCTGCGCAGCCAGGCCACGGCGCTGCCCACGTCATGCAGAAGCGTCAGCGTGTTCGGCATCATCAGAAGCTCTCTTCCTCGGCACGCAGCTTCTGCGTGACGATCTGCTGCTTCACGTCGAGGTCGGGCTGCACACCCATCGAGCGCAGCGTCTGCTGCACCACCTCGCTGAACACCGGTGCGGCCACGTCGCCGCCGAAGTACTGGCCGTTGCTCGGCTCGTCGACCATCACCGCAACGATGATGCGCGGCTTGTCGATCGGCGCCATGCCGACGAACCACGAGCGGTACTTCTTCTCCGCGTAGCCCTTGCCTTCTTGTTTGTAGGCCGTGCCCGACTTGCCGCCCACCGAGTAGCCCATGGCCTGGGCCTTCGGCGCGGTGCCGCCTTCGAGCGTGACGAGGTGCAGCATCTCGCGCACCGATTGCGCCGTCTTGGGCGAAATCACGCGCATGCCGGCAGGCTGCACCGGCCCGGCGCCGGCAGTCTTCACCAGCGTGGTCGGGATCACTTCGCCATCGTGCGCGAACACGGTGTAGGCCCGCGCGATCTGGAACAGGCTGGCCGACAGGCCGTAGCCGTAGCTCATGGTCGCCTGCTCGATCGGACGCCACGTCTTGTAAGGCCGCAGCCGGCCGGTCACCGCACCGGGGAACGAGATCTGCGGCTTCTGGCCAAAGCCCACCTGTGTGTACAGCTCCCACATTTCGCGCGGCTGCATGGTCATCGCCATCTTGACGGTGCCCACGTTGCTCGATTTCTGGATCACCTGCGACACCGTCAGGTCACCGTGCGGGTGCGAATCGGTGATGGTCGAGCCGGTGATGGTGATGCGACCAGGTGCCGTCGGGATCACTGTGTTGGGCGTGACGCGACCGGTCTCCATCGCCCAGGCGGCGATGAAAGGCTTCATCGTCGAGCCGGGTTCGAAGGTGTCGGTCAGCGCACGGTTGCGCAGCTGAGCGCCTGTGAGGTTGCGGCGGTCGCCGGGCAGGTAGCTCGGGTAGTTGGACAGCGCCAGCACCTCGCCGGTCTGCGCGTCGAGCACCACCACGCTGCCGGCCTTGGCCTTGTGCTGAGCCACCGCGTCGCGGATGCGCTGGTAGGCGTAGAACTGCACCTTGGAGTCGATGGTGAGCTCGATGTCGCGCCCGTCAACCGGCTGCACGCTCTCGCCGATGTCTTCGACCACCTGGCCGAGCCGGTCCTTCACGACACGGCGCGTGCCGTTGCGGCCCTGCAGCTCGTTCTGGAACGCGAGTTCGATGCCTTCCTGGCCGTGCTCTTCCACATTGGTGAAGCCCACCACGTGCGCCGCCGCTTCGCCCTCGGGATAGCGGCGCTTGAATTCGCGCAGCTGGAACAGGCCCTTGATGCCGAGCGACGCGGCTTCCTTGGCCACCGGCTCGTCGACCTGGCGGCGCAGCCACACGAAGTTGGGGTTGTCGTCGAGCTTGCCGGCCAATTCGCCGGCCGTCATGCCGAGCAGGCGCGCCAGCTGGGCGCGCTGCTTCTTGTCGGCGTCGAACTCTTTCGGGATGACCCACAGCGACGGCGCCGGCACGCTGGCCGCGAGGATCAGACCGTTGCGGTCGGTGATGCGACCACGGCTGGCGGCGAGGTCGAGCGTGCGGGCGTAACGGATCTCGCCCTGCTTCAGGAAGAAGTCGTTGCCGATGATCTGCACGTAGACCGCGCGGCCGGCGAGCACGCAAAAACCCAGGCCCACCAGCCCGACCAGGAACTTGGAGCGCCACGGCGGCGTCTTCGAGGCCAGCAGCGGGCTGGTCGAGTACATGACCGCGCGCACGTTGACCGCGCCGTTCTTCGGAGCTTTCTTGGACATGTTCATCGAGCGGCTCCCGATGCGGCGGCGGCCGGCGTGTAGGTGACGTACTGCGTGACCGCCGGCGTGGCATTGCGCATCGCCAGGCGGTCGCGCGCCACGCGCTCCACGTGCAGCGGCGTGGCCTGCGACTGCTTCTCGGCCTTCAGGCGCTCGTGTTCGATGTCGAGCTGCCGCGCCTCGCTCTGCGCGCGGTCCAGCTCGGCGAACAGGCGGCGCGATTCGTACGACACACGAACAAGATAGATGCTGCTGCCGACCAGCGCCAGAAGGATCAGGAGGTTGATGCGGGTCATGCCGACACTCCCACGTCAGTCCGCTCGGCAACCCGCATCACCGCCGAACGCGAACGTGGATTCGCATCCACCTCCGCATCGCTCGGCTTCACGCGTCCCAGCGCTACCAGCCGGTTCGGCTTGGGCTCGGCAAACGGTGCCCGCCGGTCGAACACGCTCTTGCTCTCGCGAGCGATAAAGGTCTTGACGATGCGGTCTTCCAGCGAGTGGAAGCTGATCACCACCAGGCGCCCGCCCGGCAGCAGCAGGTCGAGTGCCGCACTCAGGCCTTGTTCGAGCTCCTCAAGCTCGGCGTTGACGAAAATCCGAAGAGCTTGAAATGTGCGCGTTGCAGGGTTCTGGCCCGCTTCGCGGGTCTTGACCGCGCCAGCCACGACTTCGGAAAGCTCACGGGTGGTTCGAACAGGATTCCCGCCCTCGCGCCTAGCAACAAGCGCCTTTGCAACCGATATAGCAAACCGTTCTTCCCCATAATTCTTTATCACCTCCGCGATAAGGCGCTCATCGGCGCGGGCCAGAAAATCCGCGGCGCTTTCGCCTCGGGTCGTGTCCATGCGCATGTCCAGCGGCCCGTCGAAACGGAAGCTGAAACCACGTTCGGGGTCGTCGATCTGCGGGGAAGACACGCCCAGATCGAGCAACAGCCCGTGCACCTTGTTCACGCCGAGCGAAGCCAGGGTCGGCACCATGTTCGCGAAGCTTGTGTGACGGATGGAAAAACGCGGGTCATCGACCCGCGTTGCACCTGTTGTCGCAGCCGCAACGGCTTGGAGGTCCCGGTCGATGGCCACCAGCCTTCCCGCCGGAGACAGCCTCGACAGCAGCAGGCGCGAATGGCCGCCGCGGCCGAAGGTGCCATCGACGTAGATGCCAGCGGGTGTCGTGACGAGTGCATCGACCGCCTCGTTCAGCAAGACCGTGGTGTGTTCAAACATCGCAGTGGCCGCGCTCAGAAGCTGAAATTCAGCAACGCATCGGGCATCGGTGACTTCATCACCTCGGCCTCGTGCTCGGCGTAGCGAGCGGCGTCCCACAGTTCGAGGTAGCTGCCCATGCCGAGCAGCATCACGTCACGCGTGAGGCCAGCAGCGGCGCGCAGCTCGGGCGCGATCAGTACGCGCGAAGACGCGTCTATCTCGACGTCCATCGCGTTGCCGAGGAACACGCGCTTCCAGCCGTCGGCCTGCATCGGCAGCCGGGCCAGCTGGTCGCGAAATGCCTCCCAGGTGGGACGCGGAAAGATCATCAAGGCGCCGGCAGGGTTCTTGGTCACAGTGAGCTGTGTGACGCCCATCGCGGACAGGAGTTCGCGGTGACGCGACGGCATGGCGATACGCCCCTTGCCGTCCAGCGTCAGCCCCGCAGGCCCCTGAAACACAATATTTGCCACAAAAACCCACTGAAGTGCACTTATTTGCACTGTAGCTCATGGCATGAGGCTGGGTCAACGAGAAGCAGAAAGAAAAATCAATGGAATCAAGTACTTAGCGAACGTTCTTGAAACACGTTGTTGCCTAAAAACTGCTTCAAAAATAAGGACTTGCGAGATGGTGTGAAAGCGTTGTCTGAGCTTATCCCGCGGGTTCTCACTGATTTCCCTGACGAACTGACGATGCCTTCGTTCGATAAGAAATTCGCAGTTGGCGATTCACCGAAGCGTCATGGTGCTCACGGAAACTGGCGCCGCCCACGCGACCCGGCAGCAAGGCGTCGAGCGATTTGGCAACCCGTCCCGCCATCCTTTCAGAAGACAAAACGCAGGAATCCAATGAAGTCAAACCACCTGATCGCCGCCCTGTTGCTCGCTGCGTCCCTGGCAAGCCCCGCCAGCGCAGACACGTTCGCGAAACTGAACGAAGCGCTTCCGTCCACGGTCGACGTCACCGGCACCTCCCCGGTGTTCGACTTCGATACCGATGGGGTTGCCTGCCGAGCGCCGGCATCAGCCGTGCAGGGGCCCAGAACGGCGGGCTCAACCCCTCGGGCAGCGTCACGGGTGGCTGCCGCGCCAACGGCTTCCTGGACACGTCCAACGCCCTGCATCGCCACGCCTGCATCAACAGCGGCGGCAACACGTATTGCGGCCACTTCTACGCGCTGTACTTCCTCAAGGACCAGGTCACCGCACTGGGTGGCGGCCACCGCCACGACTGGGAGCACGCTGCGGTGTGGACCACCAACGGCGTGGTCACCCATGGCGGCTACAGCGCGCACGGCGACCTCATCAACAAACCCGTGGCCGAGTTGCCGATGCAGTACGGCCACCTGAAGATCGTGTATCACAAGGACGGCGCATCGACCCACGCAATGCGCTTCGCCCAGAGCGGTGAGACCGCCGAGAACGCCTATGACCAGTTCGTCACGCCCTCCATCGTCAGCTGGTATGAGCTCAAGGGTGACGGCATCACCAACGAGGCCATGCGCAACAAGCTGAACGCCTTCGATTACGGCTCGGCCACGATCCCGCTCAGGGACAACAACTTCCTGACCAATCTGAACAAGTACAAGCCGGCGAGCTACCCCACGTTCACACAGGCCAGCCTGGAGGCGGCGCAACCTTGAGGGGCACGGCACCGTGATGGACCGAGTGGCGCGCGTCGTTCGCCGGCCGCGCGGAGGGGTCGGCTACTGCGCCTGCAGTCGCTGAAGCAAGTCCAGCGTGGGATAGCCGTCCGCGGGCAGGCCGATGCTGCGCTGGTAGCCACGCACGCCGTCTCGCGTGGCGGGGCCCATCATGCCGTCGGGGGTGCCACTCGGGAAGCCGCGCTGGTTCAAGGCCATCTGCATCGCGAGCAGCTGGCTGCGCGTGAGTGCGGGCAGATCACGCGGCCACGCGGCTTGCACACCCGGGCCACCGGCGAGGCGTTGCGCGAGCAGGCCGACCGCGAGCGCGTAGCTGTTCGAGTTGTTGTAGCGCAGGATGGCGCGAAAGTTCGGGCCGACGAGAAAAGCCGGTCCGCGCGCGCCTGCAGGAAGCAGCACCGAGGCGTCAGCCATCTCCGGCAGCGGCGCGCCATCAACGGTTTGCACGCCTTCGCTTGCCCACTGGGCGCTGGGCTGCCGCAGCTCGGCATCGGCGCGGCCGACATCGAACCCCGGCGGCAACCTGACTTCGATGCCCCAAGGCTGGTTCGCTTGCCAGCCCGAGTGCGCGAGGAAGTTCGCCGTCGAGGCCATGACGTCGGCCATGCTGTCCCAGATGTCGCGGCGGCCGTCGCCGTCGGCATCCACGGCATGGGCCAGATAGACCGAAGGCAGGAACTGCGTCTGGCCCATCGCGCCGGCCCACGAACCGATCATGCGGGCACGGGCGATGTCGCCGTTCTGCAGGATCTTCAACGCGGCGAGCAGCTGGCCGCGTGCCCATTCTTCGCGCCGACCCTCGAAGCCCAGCGTTGCCAGTGCATCGATGACCGGCACATTGCCGTAGTTGCTGCCGTAGTTGCTCTCGATGCCCCAGATCGCCACCACGACGCTCGGCGGAACGCCGTAACGCGACGCCGCGGCATCAGTTTCATTGCGAAGCTGCAGCAGCTTGTCCTGACCCTGCGTGACGCGTTGGGCCGTCACGGCGCTGTCGAGGTAGTCCCACACCGAGCGGGTGAACTCGGGCTGCGCACGGTCCAGGTCGACGATCCGTGGCAGGTAGCGGGCCTCGTCGAAAGCAGCGTGCAGCGTCTGCTCGTCGATGCCTGCGGCCAGGGCGGTGGTGCGAAAGGCCGCGACCCAGCGTTCGAAACCTTGCTGGGGTGTCACGTCGCTGGCCGCAGCTTCCGGTTGAGTGCTGGTGGCTGGTGTCGACGTGGTCGTGGGCTCCGAGAGTGCCGCAGGCGCGGAGGCGCAGCTCGACAAAGCCGCAAGCGCCAGCATCGCGGAAGCCAACCCGGCAAGGCGCAGAACTGAAAAGGTGGAATCGTGCATCCAGCTGATTTTGATCGAACGGATCGTCATCGCAGCCTTCCAACCCTTCCACTCACATCTGCGGCGGCGGCGCCGGATTGCGCGACGGGTATTCCGCGATCTGCAGCTGTGCATCCGCACCTTGAGTGCGACCGGCTCGCACCACGAGATTGATGCCGTCGGTGGCCGATGACTTGCCCCGCTCGAAGAGGTTCATGGTCGAGCGGCGCCAGGTGGAGGGCTCGTTCATCAGCTGGTCGCGATCGGCCTGCACCGCCTGGGCCATCGTGTCGTTGCCGGTGGTTTCGGCCACGTCCTTGAGCATGTAGAGCGTCTCGAAGTGGCCGGCAGCCTGCGGCATCATCGTGTCGTGGATGTTGTAGTGCGCGAAGTTGCTGCCCTGCAGCGCCTTCGCCTGTGCGACGAAACGGTCCAGGTCCTGGTGTGCGAGGTCGCGGCCCTGCGTCTGCTTCTGCTCTTCGGTCCAGCCGGCCAGCGTCTCGAGGTAACGCTGCACCCATTGCTCGCGATTGAGCTCCACCTCGGCCACCAGCGGTTGAGGCGTGTTGTAGAAGCGGTCGTGGTCGGCGTCGATCGTGCCGACGAAGTCCAGCACCGTGACCGAGAGCTTCTCGTAGTCCTGCCCGAATTCGCGTGTGCCGGAGAGGAGCATCGGTCCTTTCACGCCCGTGATTTCGGTGGACTCGGCCGGCGCTGCCGCCGGCGCGGGAGACGGTGCCGATGCCGACACAGCCGGTCCTGGAGCAGACGCTGCCTGCGATGCACGCGGGTAGTTGTTCGGGTCGCCGATGTTGGCTGTGAGGCTGGCCGATGCGCGGAACTTGTGGTGCGCGGTCGAGACCTGCTCGTTGAGCACCCGCACGCTGCCCGAGTGGTCTGCGTACAGCTGCTTCTGGCGCTCGGTAGACAGCAGCACCGATGCGTTGGGGCCGAAGGTGGTGTTGCGCTGCTCCGGGTCCGGATCGCCCACGCTGAGGCCGGCCGATGCGGACACTTCCAGCACGCTGCTCGAGGTGTCTTGCGTCATGTCGGAAATGATCAGCTTCTCGTGGCGCGCGAGCAGGGACGACACGGCGTCGCCGAAGGGCCGGCCACTCTCGTCGTGCAGGGTCTCCCACTGGGCGAGGTCGCGCACGACGGCCTTCATGTTGTCGATCATCTCCGGCAGTCGGCCTGCTTCGCGGCGGATGCGCAAGGTGGCACCTTCGACGTGCGTGCTGCTGAGCCCACCCTTCACGCCGCCGGTCAGCCGCAGCCCCAGCACGTCTTCGGCGAGCTTGAAGCTCGGCCCCGCGCTCACGCCGAGTTCACCGCCGGCCTGGCGGATCGAGCCGGCCGTGATCTGCAGACCCTGCATCGGATGGAAGATGTCGATGAACGCCTCGCGCCGCACCTGGGCGCTGGCCACGGGCGTGATGAGGGGGTGGCCCAGCGCGGGCTCCGAGATCGACATGTTCGGCAGCAGGCCGAGGCCGGCAACCGCGCCATCGGTGGCACGCAGCCGGGTGCGCAGGTCCCAGGTGTCGAGCTTGGCGGATATGTCGTCGACGAAGCGCTGCCGGCCGTCCGATGCAGGCGATTGCAACTTCTCGGCAGCGGCCAGGTGCTCCGCGGCACCAGCCGCCAACGCTGCCGTCTGCGCCTCGTTGCGCGTCGCGGGCTGCGCACGGCTCGCAGAGAACCCCTGCAGCATCGAGGCCGAGCGCTGCGCCATCGCCAACAGCGGCCCGGCCGTCGGCATGTGCACCCTCTGGCCCTGCAAGGCCTCGAGGGCGTGTGCCTGCATCTTCGCCATCTCTTCGCCCGTGGGCGTGTACGTCGCCGGGAGTTCGGGCCGTGCACGCATGAAGGCGCCGAGCGCCTGGGCCACGGCGGCTTCGGGCGAGGGCGATGCGCGCCGCGCGAAGGCCTGGTTGATGGCTTGCCCTCCGGCCTGTTCGAGCGCCTGCGCAGCGGAGTTCATGTGCTCGCGCACCTGCACTGACGGCGTGCGCACGCCGATGGAGGCACCCACCGTGTCGAGCCGCTCCAGCACGCTGGCGCGCAGCGGTGTCTTCTTGCCAAGCGGGTTGTAGGTCGGCGGGTCGAGTTCCTGCGGCCTGCGCGCCTGGCCCTGCTCGATGTCTGTGGCGGGTGCCGTGCCGAAACCCAGCATCTGCTGCACACGGCCTGTCAGGCCCAACTCGGGCGCCTGGGCACGATCGACCCACTGCGTGACCATCTTGGTCAAGCGCTTGTTGACGCGCCCGTAGTGCGAGTGCGGCGCGTTGGAGACGAAACCCATGCGCACCGCACGCAGTGCCGCCAGGTCGCGCTGGCTGGTGACTGCATCGGGGCCCGAGTCGACGCCCGCCACGGCCGCACGCTTCGCGCCTTCGAGCCACGCGCGCACCGGCTCGGATGACTCCTGCTGCAGCGCCTGGTCGGCTCGCCAGAAAGCGCGCACGTCGACGGCCTGCGGAGTCACCTCGGCAACGGTGGCCTTGTCGCGGGTCGCGAGGATCAACACTTCGGTACCGCGATGCACCCCGCTCATCCTTTGGAACAGCGCTATCGCGTCGGACTCGGTTTGAGTGCGGCCGGATGTGCCCGCTTCGTTCCCGGCGAGTTCCATCCACTTCGACGTGGGTGAAGCCATCAGCGCCTGCAGCGCGTCGGTGGCCCGGGCGGTGTCGCCACCGGTCACGTGCGCCAGCATGCGCGAGCTTGCCTCCACCATCGAGGAGCGCGACATCGCCTCTTTCAGCGGTTGGTCGGGCAAGCGGTCTGCCAGCGCCTGAAGCTGCGCGCTGAACGCAGGCAGCGGGCCGGTGGCCATGAAGCCCGGCGGGTGCGCCACCATCAGCGTCAGCAAGCGCTGCTCGCCCGCGTTCAATGCCGCGTCGTGATGCGCCTGTATCGTCAGCGCGCCTTCGGCGGCCGCCCGCACCAACGGCAACTGGCGGTTCACCTCGTCCAGGCTGGCTTGGTCGCGGGGGTGTGCGCCGGCGCGTTCGAGTTCGCCAACCGAGAAGTCCAGCCGCACGCGCGTGGCGGTGTGCATGCGTGCCGCGGCACCCAGGTTGCGCAGGCGTGAAGCCGACAAGGCCGCATCGAGTTCGGCGGCTGCGGCACGCAACTCGGTGTGCGACTGCGCGCCGGGCGAGGCGCGGTGCGCTCGCACGGCGGCATCGAAGCCGTTCTTCGCGCCATTCAGGCGCTCGGCAAAGCCGGGGTCCACAGAGGACTGAGCCACCTCGTCTGCGCGGCTGTGGTTGATGGGGTGCATGCCGCCGGGCGGCTGCGCCGCGCCCAGTGACACTTTTACGCCGCTCGTCTCACCAGTTAGGAAGCTTGACAGCGGCGCCGGGAACACTGAGGGCATCAAGCCTGACGGCGAATGCGCGGCCAAGCGGCGGCGCAACTGCGATCCGCCCGGACGATCCATGTTCGACGGCGCATCGGCGGTTGCACGCCCCGACACCTTCAGCACCTCGGCCACGTCGGGCTCGCGGCGGCTGCGAGAGCGCAAGGGGTGGTCTGCATCGCCCAGCACGGCCGGAGCCGCGGGGCGTTCAGGGTGTTCGCGCGTGCGCTCCGTGCCTGGCAGGACGAGCGTGGCGCTCAGCGGGCGTGCATTGAGCCATTCAGGCATGGTGGCGTTCTCGGTTCATGGCGCAACGGTAGAGAGCTGCCTTGAACCTGCGTCGTCGTCATGCGAAAGCGGGAGGCCGATTGCGAAGCCGTCAAGGCCCGCACCGATTGACGCCGCGCGATCGCCTGCTGGCCATCAGGCCAGCCCCGCGTCACCTGGCGAAGGGGCTCCGGCGCCGCGACGGGCGGCCCTGCGCCGCATGGTCCGCCGGGCGGAAGGTCTGCCGCCGGCTCAGCAAGGGGTCGCCATCGATGCGCTCGGCCAGGCTTTCAAGGTCGGCCTGCGTGACACCGCACGCCGCGAAGTGGTTTCGCCACCCGTCGACCACCTTGATGACACGCACGACATCGGCCGCGGCCTGTTCCGGCGTGTAGCCGAACAGCTCGCATTGCGACATGGCGTTGGAGAGCGTGGAGTCCCGCTGGTCGGTGCCGACGATGAACTCCTGGTATCCCTGGCCCGAGTTTGTGGGCAGTACGTCGTAGGCCGGCGCCAGCCGGTACCTGCCCTGCCGCGTGGGCGCCACCACCCTCAGCGCATGGTTCTTCTCATGGTCGTCGGTGTTATCGATGAGGATGTTGAACACCATGCGGCGGAAGAGCTCCTGCATGTCGAGCAGGTTCAGGTCGCCCTCCGCCACGCCGGTGCGGCGCAGCAGTTGCGCGAGGCTCGGGTAGCCGAACTCGGGCTCTCGCCCCTCGACCGTTTCGGCGCGCAACGCGGTGCCGGCCGAAATGCAGTGGAGGCGCATGGCGCCCTCGCGGTCGTACCGGCGCACCGCCAGCGCGTTCTCGCCGGCGAGCGGCACCATGCGGGTCTCGGCCACGGTGATGCCCGCTAGCTTGGCCAGCGTCATCGAGGCGTGCTCGATGAGCGGCACGTCGACAGGCTCGTTGTTGAAGAACTTGATGACCCACTGCTCGCCGCCGATGTCGATGAGCGCCTTGGGCTTGGCCCCGCCGAAGCTGCCGCCGGCCGCCAGCAGCTTGCGTTCGGTGTCGGTGACCGGCTCCTTGGCGCTGACCTTGTGGACGATCTCGCTCAGCGGCTGGGCCTGCTCCAGCCGCGGCAGCGGGCTCTTGGCGCGCGGCACGTAGGCATCGGCCGAGGTCGACACGCCGAGCGCACCGAAACGGTCATCGCCCGCGTAGAAGAGATATTCCATGATCGACAGCCGCGCCGGCTTGTCGATGTACTGGATGACGCGCTCGCCCCAGCGGTCCGGGCGCGCATCGTCCACCGCGCCGACGGCCATGTTCTTCCAGCGGGGCAGGTGCTCGATGTCGACCAGGAACAGGTCTTCGCTCAGCGGGAACCCACCGGCCAGCCACGCGCTGCCGTACCGGAGAGAGACGCCTTTGCCGGCGTCGACGAGGCGCAGCTGGCCCACGTAGCGCGGCGCGGCCGGGTCGGCCAGGAACCACAGGTACAGCTCGTCGTATTTCATTGGCCGGGTGTCCTCGATGGGTCGTCTTGCTGGCGCTTCGATGCTCTCTTCAACTTGGCTTGCGTCGTGGCGCGCGCCCGCTCCTTGCCGAGCGTTTCAGCTTGCCGCACGTCGAGCTCCAGCGCGCCACGGTCTTCCTTCGGGGAGGCCAGGGTGGCGAGCGTCGCGTCACGCCCGATCAGCCACAGCGCGGTGGCGAGAACGCCGAGACTCACGCTGGGTTCGCCTGCCTCCAGGCGCAGGAGCGTGGGCACGCTCACTCCCATGCGCTTCGCCCAGGTCTTGAGAGATTCCTTGCGCCGAAGGCGCGCCACTGCCAGGTCGGCGCCAAGCTGCTCCAGCGCGGCGACCGTCGATGGCGGCATTTGGGACAGCGCAGTTGATGCCTTTGACATAACATATAGTTTATCGAAATGCCTGTATACAGTCAACTATATGTTACTTATTCTGCGCGTACGACGCCGCCCAGGGCTAGGAAGAAGAAGTTCAGCAACCCACCTGTTTGACATTCATGCCGGACCGCCGGAACCTTTCTGGCTTACCGCCTCCCTGACGCCAGCGGGCGCTTGAAAACGCATGAAAACAAGTCCTCACCAGAAAGGCAGTCCATGAACCGAACCACACGCATCGCTCTCGCGGCCGCGCTCCTGGCCATCCTCATCGGCTTGCTCCTGTTGTGGCGCCAGAAGGCCGAGATCCTGCCGATCCTGGGAACACCGCCGGTTGCTTCGCCCACGCCCGAGGTGGCGGTGGCACCGCCATCCGCCCCAGCCGCAGAGCCTGCACCGCTGCCGGAACCCGCTCCCACTGAAACGCCACTCGCCACCGAGAGCATCGGTGATGCCCTCACAAAGCTGTTCGGCCAGAAAGCCGCGCTGTCGCTGTTGCAGCTGGATGACTTCCAGCACCGCTTCGCCGCGACGACGGACAACCTCAGCCGCCAGGGCGCCACCTCGAAGCTGTGGCCGGTGAACCCGACGCCCGGCCGCTTCACGGTGATCCAGCGCGACGGCCGCAGCTTCATCAGCCCGGACAACGAGCTGCGCTATGTGCCGCTGGTGGTGATGGCCGAACAGGTCAACATCGAACACGCGGCCGATCTCTACGTGCAACTGCTGCCGGTGCTGCAGTCGGCCTACGAACAGCTCGGCTTTCCGAACCAGCGCTTCCACACGAGGCTGATGACGACGATCGACCACCTGCTCGCCACGCCCGACGTGTCGAAGCCCATCGAAGTGCAGCTCACCGAGGTGAAAGGCTCCGTGCCGTCGACGCGCCCGTGGGTGCGCTATGAATACGTCGACCCGGCACTCGAACAGGCGAGCGCCGGCCAGAAGATCCTGCTGCGCGTCGGCGCGGTGAACCATCGGCGCCTGAAGGCGGTGCTGGTCAACTTTCGCAAGGCAGTGAACGCTCGCGTGGCCCCACGCTGAGACGCCTTCGCCCGCAGTGCAAACGCCCCGCTGGTACGGGACGTGCTTCCTGTCATCGCCTGATCACCCTCCTCGGAGAGCCCCACGCGATGCGCCCTGCCCGTTCGTCACTGTTGAATCTTTGGTCTGTCTGCGCGGCATTCGCGCTCGTCTCGCCTGCAGTCCAGGCGCAAGAGAAAACACTGCGCATCGCGATGACCGCGGCCGACATCCCTCGCACACTCGGTCAACCCGACCAGGGCTTCGAAGGCAACCGCTTCACCGGCATCCCGATCTACGACGCGTTGACGCAGTGGGATCTCTCCAAGGCCGACGCACCGAGCGTGCTGATCCCGGGCCTGTCCACCTCGTGGGCGGTCGATGCAAAAGACAAGACCAAGTGGGTCTTCAAGCTGCGCCCCGGCGTGAAGTTCCATGACGGCTCGGCCTTCAATGCCGACGCTGTCGTGTGGAACGTGCAGAAGGTGCTCGACAAGGAAGCGCCCCACTTCGATGCGAGCCAGGTCGGTGTCACCGCCTCGCGCATGCCCACACTGCGCTCGGCCCGCAAGATCGATGAGCTGACGGTCGAGCTGACGACGAGCGAGCCCGACGCCTTCTTGCCGATCAACCTCACCAACCTCTTCATGGCCTCGCCCACGCAGTGGGCCGCCAAGCTGCAGGCCGTGCCGGCCAGCGTGACGGTGCCGGCCGAACGTGCCAAGGCTGCGTGGACCGCCTTCGCCGCCGACCCCTCGGGCTCGGGCCCATTCAAGGTCACGCGTTTTCTCGCCCGCGAGCGCCTCGAGCTGGCTGCCAACAAGACTTACTGGGATGCCAAGCGCGTGCCGAAGATCGACAAGGTCGTGCTGCTGCCCATGCCCGAAGCCAATGCCCGCACCGCCGCGCTGCTCGGCGGCCAGGTCGACTGGATCGAAGCGCCGTCGCCAGACGCCGTGCCGCAGATCACGCAGCGCGGCTTCAAGATCTACACCAACGCACAGCCGCACGTGTGGCCGTGGCAACTTTCCTTCGTCGACGGCTCACCGTGGCTCGACAAGCGCGTGCGCCAGGCGGCCAACCTGTGCGTCGACCGCGGCGGCATGAAGCAGCTGCTGGGCGGCATGATGGCCGAGCCCAAGGGCACCGTGCCACCCGGCCACCCGTGGTGGGGCAACCCGAAGTTCGACATCCGCTACGACGTGAAGGCCGCGCAGGCGCTGATGACGCAGGCCGGCTTCTCGGCGGCCAAGCCGCTCAAGGTCAAGGTGCAGATCTCGGCCTCGGGCTCGGGGCAGATGCAGCCGCTGCCGATGAACGAGTTCGCGCAGCAATCGCTCAAGCAGTGCTTCTTCGACGTCGACTTCGACGTCATCGAATGGAACACGCTCTTCACCAACTGGCGCAAGGGCGCGAAGGACCCGTCCGCCAATGGCGCGAGCGCCGTCAACATCAGCTTCGCCGCGATGGACCCGTTCTTCGCGATGGTGCGTTTCGTGAGCACCAAGGCCTACCCGCCCGTGTCCAACAACTGGGGCTACTACGGCAACGCCGAGGTCGACAAACTGGTGGCCGATGCGCGCAACAGCTTCGACGACAAGGCGCGCGATGCAGCGCTCGCCAAGCTGCACGCCCACATCGTCGAAGACGCGCCCTTCGTCTGGATCGCGCATGACGTCGGCCCGCGCGCGCTCTCGCCCAAAGTGAAGAACGTCGTTCAACCTCGCAGCTGGTTCATCGACATCGCCACGATGACGATGGACTGAAATCCATTGCTTGGGACGTGTGAAGCACCTGCTGCTTCACACACTAAGGCCGACAACCGATGCTCCTCTACCTGCTGCGCCGCGTGCTGTATGCGCTGCCGATCATGTTCGGCGTGGCGCTGGTGTGCTTCGCGCTCATCCACATCGCACCGGGCGACCCGCTGGTGTCCATCTTGCCGCCCGATGCGTCGGCCGACTTGCAGGCACAGCTGCGCGAGCTGTATGGCTTCAATCGCTCGCTGCCCGAGCAGTTCGCGATGTGGGTGTGGCGCGCGCTGCATGGCGATCTGGGCGTCTCGATCGCGAGCAACCGCGCGGTTGCGGGCGAGGTGTTCACCGCCGTCGGCAACACCCTGCGGCTGGCGATGGTGGCCACAGTGATCGGCTTCGTGCTGGGCTGCCTGTTCGGCTTCGTCGCCGGCTACTTCCGCGGCTCGTGGATCGACCGCGCGGCATCGCTCGTGTCGGTGCTGGGCGTCAGCGTGCCGCACTACTGGCTCGGCATGGTGATGGTCATCGTGTTCTCGTCGCAGCTGATGTGGCTGCCGGCCACCGGCGCCGGGCCCGGCGGTTCGGACCACTGGGTCTGGAACTGGGAGCACTTGCAGTACCTGCTGCTGCCGGCGATCACGATGTCGGTGATCCCGATGGGCATCGTCGCGCGCACCGTGCGCGCGCTGGTGGCCGACATCCTCGACCAGGAGTTCATCGTCGGCCTGCGGGCCAAGGGCCTCACCCACCTCGGCGTGTTCCGCCACACGGTGAAAAACGCGGCGCCCACGGCGCTGGCCGTCATGGGCCTGCAGCTCGGCTACCTGCTCGGTGGCTCAATCCTGATCGAGACGGTGTTCTCCTGGCCGGGCACCGGCTTCCTGCTCAACTCAGCCATCTTTCAGCGCGACCTGCCGCTGCTGCAGGGCACAATCCTCGTGCTGGCCCTGTTCTTCGTCGTACTCAACCTGCTGGTCGACGTGCTGCAGACGCTGCTCGACCCGCGCATCGCGCGTGACTGAGGCGAACCGATGACCAGCATCACCGCAACCATCAAGGCAACCGAGCCCGCGCAGCGTTCGCGCGGCTACTGGGCCTCGGTCTGGCAGCGCTTCACGCATGACCCGGTGGCAATGGGCGCAGCACTCGTCGTGCTCGTGCTGATCGCCTTCGCGCTGTTTGGCCACTCGATCGCGCCGGCCGATCCGTACCAATCGTCGATGCTGAAGCGCTTGAAGCCCATCGGCACGCCCGGCTTTCCGCTCGGTGCGGACGAGCTCGGCCGCGACATGCTGTCGCGCCTGATCGTCGGTGCACGCCTGTCGCTCTTCATCGGCATCACGCCGGTGCTGTGCGCATTCGTGCTGGGCACGCTGATCGGCCTGGTGGCCGGCTATGCGGGCGGCCTGGTCAACACACTGATCATGCGGGTCATCGACGTGTTCTACGCCTTCCCGTCCGTGCTGCTGGCGATCGCGCTGTCAGGCACGCTGGGTGCGGGCGTGGTCAATTCGCTGATCTCGCTCACCATCGTGTTCATCCCGCAGATCGCGCGCGTGGCCGAGAGCGTGACCACGCAGGTGCGCAACCGCGACTACGTGGAGGCCGCGCGGGCTTCGGGCGCCAATGCCTTCACGATCGTGCGGGTGCACGTGCTGGGCAATGTGCTCGGGCCGATCTTCGTGTATGCCACCAGCCTCATCGCGGTGTCGATGATCCTCGCGTCGGGCCTGTCCTTCCTCGGCCTCGGCGTCAAACCGCCGGAGCCCGAGTGGGGGCTGATGCTCAACACGCTGCGCACCGCCATCTACGTGCAGCCCTGGGTTGCCGCGCTGCCCGGCGCGATGATCTTCATCACCGCGATCTCGTTCAACCTGCTCTCCGATGGCCTGCGCTCAGCCATGGACAACAAGTCATGACGAGCCTCGACATCGGCGGCCCCGCTCAGCCCCTGCTGACCATCACCGGGCTCACCAAGCACTTCCCGCTCAAGCGCGACCCGCTCGGCCGTGGCGGCGGTTCCGTGCGTGCCGTCGACGGCGTGGACTTCGAGGTGCTGAAAGGCGAGACGCTGGGTGTCGTCGGCGAATCCGGCTGCGGCAAGTCGACCACCGCGCGCCTGCTGATGCACCTGATCGAGCCGACGCGTGGCGAGGTGGTGTTCGACGGCTGCACCGTCGGTGGCCGCGACCTGCCGCTGAAGGAGTTCCGCCGCCAGGTGCAGATGGTGTTCCAGGACAGCTACGCCTCGCTGAACCCGCGTTTGACGATCGAAGACTCGGTGGCCTTTGGCCCGCAGGTGCACGGCCTGGCACGCGGTGCCGCGGTGGCGAGGGCGCGCGACCTGCTGGCGCGCGTCGGGCTGGAGCCCGCGCGCTTCGCCGAGCGCTACCCGCACGAGTTGTCAGGCGGGCAGCGGCAGCGCGTCAACATCGCCCGTGCACTGGCCCTGCAGCCGCGCATGGTGATCCTCGACGAAGCGGTGTCCGCGCTCGACAAATCGGTCGAGGCCCAGGTGATCAACCTGCTACTCGACCTGAAAGCCGAGTTCGGCCTGACCTACCTCTTCATCAGCCATGACCTGAACGTCGTGCGCCACGTCAGCGACCGCGTGATGGTGATGTACCTCGGGCAGGTGGCCGAGCTCGGCCCGTCCGACGCGCTGTTCGACACGCCCGCGCATCCGTACACACAGGCGCTGCTGTCCTCAATGCCCTCGATGGACCCGGACCACCGCACCGAGAAGGCAGCGCTCGCCGGCGACCCGCCCAACCCGATCAACCCGCCCGCCGGCTGCCGCTTTCACCCGCGCTGCGCCCACGCCGCGCCGCTGTGCAGCCAGACGGAGCCGGCGCGCATTGCCAACGGCTCGGCACGCAGCGTGAGCTGCCTGATCCACCAACCCGGCAGCGGCCACCCGCTCGCGCAGCCGAAGGAGGCGGCGGCATGAGCGACATGACAGGCGCAGAGCCGATGGTCCGCCTGCGCGACCTGAGCGTCATCTTCAGCGGCGGGCGCAAGCCGGTGCATGCCGTGAATGGCGTGAGCCTCGACGTGCAGCGTGGCGAGGTGGTCGCGCTGATCGGCGAATCGGGCTCGGGCAAGAGCGTTACGCTGCGCAGCCTGCTGCGCTTGCACCCCGAGCGCCGCACACGCATCGGCGGCACGGTGCAGGTGGCAGGGCGCGACGTGCTGGCCATGTCGGCACGCGAGCTGGCCGACTTTCGCGGCAAGGTCGCGTCGATGATCTTCCAGGAGCCCTTGCTGGCCCTCGACCCGGTGTACACCGTGGGTGCGCAGATCACCGAGTCGATCCGCCGGCACGAGGGCATCTCGGCCAGCGAGGCGCATCAACGCGCGCTCGCGCTCTTCGAGCGCGTCAGCATCCCGAGCCCGGAGCGCCGGCTGACGGCCTACCCGCACGAGATGTCGGGCGGCATGCGCCAGCGCGCCATGATCGCGCTGGCCTTGGCCTGCCGGCCGCAGCTGCTGCTGGCCGACGAACCCACCACGGCGCTCGACGCCACCGTGCAGATCCAGATCCTGCTGCTGCTTCGCGAGCTGCAACGCGACCTCGGCCTGTCGGTGATCTTCGTCACGCACGACCTCGGCGCCGCCGTCGAGGTGGCTGACCGCATCGCGGTGATGTACGCCGGCCGCATCGTCGAAGAAGGTACCGCCCGCGAACTCATCCGCAACCCGCGGCACCCCTACACGCTGGCCCTGCTGAAAAGCCGCACCAGCGGCACACAGGCGCGCGGTACGCGGCTGGAGACCATCGCGGGCTCACCGCCCGATCTGGCGGCACTGCCGCCGGGTTGCGCGTTCGCCGACCGCTGCCCGCAAGCCATCGGTGCGTGCCGTGAGGCGCAACCGGCCGTGGTCGAGGCGGCGGTGAACCACCGCGTGAGGTGCATCCGCATCGAGACGATCGCGCCCGAAGCGGCCTGACGGGTTCGAGCGGTCGACCCGCCTCAGGCCCAGGCTTCGAACACCGCGCCCCGAACCGCTTCGACCGCCACCGGCAACTTCCCAGTCGGTGCCAGCCAGCACAGCCAGGTGTGTGAGCGCCAGCCTTGCCAGATGGCGAGTTCGCCGTTGCGTTCGCCCTGCTGCGCCTGGTCGAGCCGCAGGAGACCGGCACCCAGCCCACTCGCAACCATGCTGCGCATGATGCTTTCGCTGTCGGCCGTCTGCGTCGGCTTGTACTCGCGGCCGATGCTGGCGAACAGGCTGTCGACATGGGCGCGCAGCACACACGAAGCCGGCGTGCCCACCCAGGGCAGGCTGACGAGCGTCTCCAGCGTCAACTCGGGGTTGGCCAGGGCCAGCGGCTTGGGCAAGGTGATGACAAGGTCGACTGCGCCGAGCCGGCGCAGCTCCAGGCCGTCGATGCTTTCACGGTCGCTGAGCGCATAAGCGCAGTCCAGCTCGCCACGCTGTACCGCCGACAGCGTTTCGTACGACAGGCCCTGGCGCAGCTGCAGGCTCACCTGCGGGTGCCGTTCGGCCAGCTTCACCAGCACATCGCCCAGGCGCAGCGCCACCGGGTCGACCACCGTGCCGAAGCGCACCACACCCTGCGCCACGCCACGCAGCTGCTCGGCGGCCGAGCGCATGCGCATGGCCGAGGCCAGCGTGCGCTGGGCCTCGTCGAGCAGGCTGCGGCCGGCGTCGGTCAACACCATGCCGCGCGGCGTGCGCTCGAAGAGCTTGACGCCGAGCTCATCTTCCAGTGCCTTGAGCTGGGCGCTGACAGCCGGCGCACTGGTGAACACCCGCTCGGCTGCGCGCGTCAGGTTGCCTTCCTGTGAGATGGCGACAAAGGTCTTGAGTTGGTAGAGCTCCATGACCCGGATTCTGAGCGCCACGAACGGTGGTGTCCGTTCGCAAAAGCTGAGGCCCCGCTCCAAAGATGCGAATGGCCGGGGCAGCGGCTGGCGCCGATGCTTCAAGGCCTGTTCACCGCCCAATCGGAGCTCGTCATGCCCACCACCAATCCTCGCTCGCTCGGCATCGTCGCGCTGCTGCTTGCCACCTCTGGCTGGGGTGGCATGTTCCTCGTCAGCAAGGGGGTTCTCCACCACGTCGACCCGTTCTGGTTCACGCTCAGCCGCTACACGATCGCCGGCCTGGTGCTGGTTGCCCTGTTGCTGCCGCGCGGCATGGCTCCCTGGCGCAAGCTGCGCACGCACGCCCTGCCGCTCGCGCTGCGCGGGCTCGCCGGCTTCGGCTTCTTCAGCGTGATGCTGCTGATCGGCCTCGCACATTCGGTGCCTTCGCACGGCGCGGTGATCGTCGCGACGGCGCCGATGACCACGCAGCTGCTGCGCTGGGCTCTCGACGGCATCCGCCCGGCGCGTGCCAATGTTCTGACCGCCCTGCTGGCGCTGGCGGGCGTGGCCGTGGTCTCGGGCGTGCTGTCGGACGGCAGTGCCGGCGTGTCGACCTGGCGCGGCGATGCCGTGGCACTGGCCGGCACCATCGGCTGGATTCTGTACACCCGCGGCGCGGCCAGGTTCGCCGAGCTGGACGTGCTCGAGTACACCGCCCTCACCGTGCTGGCCTCGTGGCCGCTGCTCGTCGCCGGTGCCCTTGCGGCCAGCTTGCTGGGCTGGGCCCATGCGCCCGGCCTCGACGGCCTGCAGGCCTCCTGGGAGGCGCTGGCCTACGTCGGCGTGGTGTCGTCGACCTTCTCGGTGCTGGCCTTCAACTACGGCGTGCGCGCGCTGGGCAGCGTTACAGCCACGGCCTTCTTCAACTTCGTGCCGGTGTCGGCGCTCTTGATGAGCATTGCGCTGGGCAAACCACCTACCGCGAACGAGCTGCTGGGTATGGCGATGGTCGTGGCTGGCCTTTTGATTCATACGGCCATCAGCCGCACCGCGCCCGCCCTGCCCCGACTCACGTCAACAATGCCGCCAGTCAGAACTTGCACGAACACCTCATGAGTCAGCTTTTCCAGTCCTGGCAGATCGGCACGCTTCAACTGGCCAACCGCATCGTCATCGCGCCGATGTGCCAATACTCGGCGAACGAAGGAACCGCCAGCGACTGGCACATGATCCACCTGGGCCAGCTCGCGCTTTCGGGCGCCGGCCTGCTGACCTTGGAAGCAACAGCCGTCTCGCCCGAAGGCCGCATCTCCCCGACCGACCTGGGCCTGTACAGCGACGCCAACGAGCAGGGCTTGGCCCGGGTGCTCAGCGCGATAAGGGCTTACTCGCCGATCAAGGTGGCGGTCCAGCTGGCGCATGCAGGCCGCAAGGGATCAAGCCAATCGCCTTGGCATGGCGGCAAGCAGATTCACCCCGACCAACCCGATGGCTGGCACGCCGAGGCACCGTCGGCCGTGCCGCATGCACCGGGCGAAGCCCCGCCGCTGGCGCTCGATGCTGCTGGACTGAAGCGCGTGCGAGACGCCTTTGCGGAGGCAGCACGCAGGTCTGCCCGCCTGGGCTTCGATGGCATCGAGCTTCACACCGCGCACGGCTACCTGCTGCACGAGTTCCTGTCGCCCCTTGCCAACCAGCGTACCGATGCTTACGGGGGCAGCCTCGAGAACCGCATGCGCTTTCCGCTGGAAGTGTTCGAGGCTGTGCGTGAGGCCGTTCCGGGCAACAAGCCGGTGTGGGTTCGCGTCTCGGCGACCGACTGGGTCGAGGGTGGCTGGGACATCGAAAGCACCATCGCCTTCGGCCATGCGCTGAAGGCGCGGGGCTGCGCCGCCATCGATGTGTCGAGCGGCGGTGTGTCGCCACTTCAGGCCATCAAACCCGGCCCCGGCTACCAGGTGCCACTGGCAAAGCGCATAAAAGCCGAGGTGGGCCTGCCAACGATGGCCGTCGGCCTGATCACCGAGCCCGCGCAGGCAGAAGCCATCATCGCCAACGGCGAAGCCGATGCGGTGGCCCTGGCGCGCGCGATGCTGTACGACCCTCGGTGGCCATGGCACGCGGCCGCCGAGTTGGGTGCGCAAGTCGACGCGCCACCGCAGTACTGGCGCTCACAGCCAAGCAGCCATAAAGACCTCTTCAAGAACGCGGTCACCGGCGGTCGATAAGTCGGCCTGGATGTTGTGCGCGTCAGACATCGAAGGCGCCGAATGCAACATCCAGCGACGAGGAAGAACGCGCATTGAGCAGGTAAAAATTGCCGCAAATACGCGCCTGACGAATGCGTCGCCCGGGCACGCGTCGCGTCAGAACTAATGCGGCACACGCAGTGCTCGCCCTGCAAATCCTACGGCTCCAACAAACCCATACATATTCCCCTCGAACGGGCGTAGCCAATGGATTGCACTGCTTGCATGCTGGCGCAAATGTTGCACCGTCATTCGAGGTGCCAAACCAGGGAGGATGTTTGTGATGAATGCTGCGGACTTTGTGGCCGATGCAAGAGCGCCCAGCGAGGCGTCTTCATCCGGGATGCAATGGCGCGAGTCGGCGGCGGTGCGGCTCAACCAGCTGCTCGCCTTGATGTTGCTGGCACTGTTCAGCCCGTTGATTGCACTGATTGCTTTCTTCATCTGGAAGCAAGACGGCGCGCCCGTGTTGTACGCGCACTACCGCGTTGGCAAAAACGGACGGCTGTTTCGCTGCATGAAGTTTCGGTCGATGCTTCGAAACTCCGAACAGGTGTTCGCCGCTCTGTTGCGTGACGACCCTGTCGCACGCGCCGAGTGGGAACGCGACCACAAGCTGACGACGGATCCGCGCATCACCCCCATCGGGCGCTTTCTGCGCAAGAGCAGCCTCGACGAGCTGCCTCAACTGCTCAACGTGCTGCGGGGCGAGATGAGCCTGGTCGGACCGCGGCCGATCACCGTGGCCGAACTCACGCGCTACGGGCGGGTTCGCTGGCACTACCTGAGTGTTCGCCCTGGCCTCACAGGCCTGTGGCAAGTGAGTGGGCGCAACAACACCACCTATGAAGAGCGTGTCGCCCTCGACCAGCGTTATGTCGAGCAACGGTCCCTGTGGCTGGATGCGTGCATTCTCGTGAAGACGGTGCGCGTGGTTCTGCTCCGGGAGGGCGCTTACTGATGTCCCCCGGATCCGGCTTGGCCCTCGAGAAGTCACGATGCGGAGGGGACCTTGCAACGTGACCATCACTGGCCGCTTACGGGCGGCAAGGTATTGCATGTGGTGGGAGACATCACCGACGAGGTGAACAGCTTCCTCGGACCCGCGACCCACGCGCTGGCGCAGTCCGGCATGGACCAGGTCATGGTCGTGGTAGTGGTCGACGAGGTGCGCCACCGCCATACCGTGGCGCATCTTCACCACTCTGTACAGCTGGTGCTCGTGCCTCGGCTGCGCAACCCCCTTCTTCAGGCTCGCGCCATGTTCGAGGCCTGCAGCCGCGTGCTCGCAGGGGTGCAGATGCACGCCGTGCACCTGCACGGCATGCTGCCGTGCCTCGTTGGCGCTTGCGCGGTACGCGCTTCCGGCACCCGGTCACCCATCTTCTATTCCCCTCACGGCTCTCGTTCACTCGGCAGCATGCGCTGGCTGGGTGTGATCGCCATGTTCTTCGCCTGGCCCGTGCTCAGGCCGTCACGCAACGCCGCCATCGTCAACACGCCGCACGAAACACTTGCATTCGACAAGTGGCGATCGGCAGAACTGGTCGAAAGCCCGGTCACCGAGGCTTTTCTGTCTGCCGAACGAAGGGAAGCGCGGCACCCTTTGATCATCACGGGCGGGCGCCTGCAGAGCGGCCGCAGCGTCGAGCTGTTCGCTCAGCTTGCGGTGCTGCTGAGCAGTGAAGACCTGCGCATCAGCTTCAACTGGATCGGCGCGGTTGACCCCGTCTCGCATCGCCGGTTAACGGCTGCAGGCGTCGGCGTCTTCGATGCGAACGATGACACCGAGTGCGCCTCGCGCATGGCCACGAGCTGGATCTATGTCGCACCCGACGCCACCCGCGGCTTCCCGGTGTACCTGGTGCAAGCCATGGCCGCTGGCCTGCCTTGCGTTGCATTCGACTGCCCTCAGCATCGCGAGGTTCTTGTCGACGGAGAAACGGGTTTTCTGTGTTCGTCCGAGCGAGACATGATGGAACGCATCGCCAAGCTCGTCGACAATCCAGCCGAACGCGTTCACATCGGCGAGGCAGCCCGCGCAGCGGCAAAACATCGCTTCGGCGAACTGACCTTCAACGCGAAGCTGTTGGCCGCGTACTCGCTACCAGGCTGAACGCATGGCAATCAGATTCGAAATCAGGGTGGCAAAGATGGCGCGTTGTTTGCGATCGCATTCATTCTTATGCCGATGGGTGCCGACGGCGGCACCCTCTGTCAACACGTCGCGAGCGGAGCTCTCATAAATGTCGTTTTCTCAATTGATCACTGTTCTGCAGGCGCGCTGGCGCCTGGGGCTTTCCATATGGTTCGGCACGGTGGTGCTCGTCCTCTGCGTGAGCTACGCCCTGCTGTTGCTGGCGCCGAAGTACACGGCCACGGCCGCTGTGGTGGTCGACGGCAAGTCCGTCGACCCGATCGCCGGCGCCATCCAGGGCGGCATGGCGCCCGGGTACATGGCGACTGAAGTCGACATTGCGCAAAGCGAGAGGGTGATCCTGCGAGCCATCCAGGCGATGCACCTGACCGAGAACGCCGAATTGCGGCAGAACTGGCTTGAGAGCACGATGGGCCGCGGCAGTTTCGAGGCGTGGCTGGCGAAAGTCATCCTGAAGAAGTACACGGTGCTGCCGTCCCGAGAGTCGAATGCCATGACGCTCTCGTACACCGCCGGGGACCCCGCCTTTGCCGCCGACATGACCAATGCACTCATGCGAGCGTTCATTGCCACGACGCTCGAACTGCGCGTGGAGCCAGCCAAACAATACAACACCTTCTTCGACGAACGCTCGCATCAACTCCGCGCCGCCCTGGAGGCTGCGCAGAACAAGCTCTCGGCGTATCAGCGCGAGAGCGGCCTGCTGGCCACCGACGAACGATTCGACGTGGAGAACGCGCGCCTGGCAGAACTCAGCTCCCTGTTGTTGACCACGCAGACGGCGGCTGCCGAGGCGGGTGGCCGCCAGGCTGAGGCCGGCACGAGCCCCAGGCAGATGCAAGAGGTCGTGAACAGCCAATTGGTCGCCACCTTGTCCACCGACTTGTCGCGCGCACAAGCGCGGCTGCAGGAGTTGCGAACCCGCATTGGCGACAACCACCCATCGGTGATCGAAGCGAAGTCAAGCGTCGCCGAGATCACGCAGCGCCTGGCGGAAGCCACCAATGCCGCCTCTGGCAGCGTGGCGGTGACGAGCAACGTGGCTCGCGGACGGCTCGAACAGGTGAAGCTCGCACTGGAGCAACAGCGCGCCAAAGTGCTGCAGCTGAAGGCTAAGCGTGACGAAGCGTCCGTGCTGCAGCGTGACGTCGAAAACGCCCAGCGCGCCTACGACGCCGTCCTGGCCCGCATCTCCCAGACCGACATGGAAAGCCAGAATCGGCAGACGAACGTGTCGGTGCTGCAGAACGCCACGCAGCCGCCGTTTCCCACCTCACCGAGGCTGCTGCTGAATGGCGCCATCGCCGCCGTGATGGGCGTTCTGCTGGCCGTCGGCGCCATATTGTGGCGTGAGATGTCTGATCGCCGCATGCGCACTGAAGATGACGTGATGCTCGGCTTGAACCAACCGCTTTTGATCGTGCTTCCGCGAGCCGCGGTGGCGGGCCGAGCCGGCGTCTCGCGATTGGCCAAGATCAAGACCCGCGTGCTGAGCGGCGCACCCAGAACCATCGCCAACTGAGGCGCCTTCGATGAACGACTCCCGCCCACTCGTGTCTCGCTTCGACCCATTGCCAGAAGACGACAACCCCACCACGCAATTCGAGGTGCACGATCGCTCCATCGGCGAGCTGATTCGAGAAGCGCGTGGCCTCAGCGAGCAGCAGATCGAGGAGGTTCTTGCGTATCAGCGCCAGCACGGTCTGCGGTTCGGCGAGGCCGTGGTCGCACTGAAGCTTGCGAGCAGCGACGACGTGTTGCGGGCCCTGTCGCAGCAATATCACTACGACTACACGCCTGCACTGTCTCTTGGCGAGAAAAGCAGCGAACTCATCGTCGCGACCAATCCCTTCAGCGATGAAGCAGAGGCGTTTCGGGACTTGCGCAGCCAATTGATGATGGGCGTGCTGAGCGAAGAGCAACCTCGCCGTGCCCTGGCCATCCTGAGCCCTGACATCGGCGACGGAAAGACCTACATCGCCGCCAACATGGCCATCGCCTTCAGCCAGCTGGGTGGCCGCACGCTGCTGGTCGACGCAGACATGCGCACACCGCGACAGCACGTCTTGTTCGACGCAGACCATACGTCCGGGCTGAGCTCGATCCTGTCAGGGCGCGCCGAGAACGGCGTGGTGCAGCAGGTGAAAAACCTCCCCAGCCTCTATGTGATGCCCGTGGGCGCCGTGCCTCCCAATCCGATGGAGCTGGTTCAACGCCCGGCGTTCGGCCTGCTGCTACACGAACTGCTGTCGAAGTTCGACCATGTTCTGGTCGATACGCCGGCAGCCGTGCATGGCGCTGACGCACGCGTCATCGCGGCCCATGCAGGCGCTGCATTGGTCGTAGGTCGCAAGGGGCGAAGCCGCATGTCAGCCATGGAAGGACTGCTCAAGAAACTGGGCAAGAGTCCGGTTGCCATCGCCGGCGTGGTGATGAACGAATATTGAATCGAGCCGCCATTGGCACGACCAGACCTTTGATGCCGGCAGCTCTCCACATCTGAACAATGACCGCACTTCTCCAGCGCAACCTCGCCGAACACCGCGAACTGTTTTCGCAAATGCATACCCTGGACGACGCCATCGGCCAGGCCGGCGAGTTGATCGCCCTCACGCTGCAGCGAAGCGGCAAGCTCATGCTCTGCGGAAACGGCGGCTCGGCGGCCGACAGCCAGCACATCGCTGCCGAGTTCACTGGGCGTTTCATCAAGGACCGGCGCCCTCTCGCCGCCATGGCACTGTCGACCGACAGCTCGGCGCTCACCTGCATCGGCAACGACTACTCTTTCGACGACGTCTTCTCGCGCCAGGTGTCCGGGCTGGGACGCGAGGGAGATTGCCTGCTGGCCATCTCGACCTCCGGCAACTCGCGCAACGTCATTCGAGCCGTGGAAACAGCACATGCGTTGGGCATGAAGACCATCGGGCTGCTCGGGCGCGACGGCGGCGCCTTGACCAAGATCTGCAGCATGTCCATCGTCGTGCCGAGCCAGACCACCGCGCGCATTCAAGAGGCACACATCTTCATCGGTCACGCACTTTGCGGATTGGTTGAAGAGCATCTCGGCTTCGCCTAATGCGCGGCAATCGAGCGCTCAAGAGGCTCGACCGGTACCTCGGCATCCCGCTGGTATTCGTGCTGGGCCCGGTGATGCGGTGGGCCCGGGCGCTGGGTCGATCCGACCAGGCTCCGAGAACCATTGGCGTGATCAAGGAAGCAGCCATCGGCGACACCGTGGTGCTCGCCTCCGCCCTGGCAGACCTGCGGAAGGCGCACCCGCTCGCAAAGATCATCCTGTTCGCCGGCCCGACCAACCACGGTTTCGCGAAGATGCTCGCTGTTCCTGACGAGGTGCAGTTGCTCCCACTCAGCCAGCCGCATCGATGCGTCTCGATCCTCCGGCGCAGCAAGCTGGATCTGCTGATCGACGCGGGCCAGTGGCCGCGCATCAATTCCCTCATTTCGATCCTGTCCGGCGCAAAGCGCCTCGTCGGATTCAAAACGCCAGCGCAGTACCGCCACTACGGTTACGACGATGTCGTGGTCCATCGCGCGGATCTTCATGAAGTCGACAACTTCCGGCGATTGGTTGCCGGCGGCAACGCGCCGTTGACTGCCCCCAGCTTCGACATCAACTACAAGTTGATCGCGCCACCGACCGCCAAGCCGTATGCCGTGCTCCATGCCTGGCCCGGCGGAGAGCGAAGCGAGCTGAAGGAATGGGCCTCGGAGAACTGGATTGCCGTGGCCCGCCATGTCAGCGGGCGTGGACTGTCCGTCGTGCTGAGCGGTGGCCCGGGCGATCGTGCTCGAAACGATCAGCTGCAGAAGCAGATGGGCGGCATCGACGCGCTGAACCTCGCAGGCAACCCGATGCATGAACTGCCTTCGCTGTTGAAGCAGGCACAGATCGTCGTGTCCGTGAACACCGGCTTGATGCATCTGGCGGCGGCCATGGACGTTCCGACGGTCGGGCTCCACGGCCCGACGTCAGCTCTTCGCTGGGGGCCGAAAGGCACGCGATCGATCGCGGTAATTTCGGCCGACCCGGCGAGCCAGTACCTGAGCCTGGGGTTCGAGTACCCCGCCAGCTGCAATGCCATGCGGGCGATCCATGCCGATGCGGTGATCGATGCCATCGATTCCCTCATGCTTCGATCGAACCCGCAGGGGATCGACTCGCGTCATACTGCAGCGCACTAGCTTTCCGAAGAGAGCATCGAATGAATTCGCAGCGCTCAAACTCCCAGCTGGCGTCCATCCAGATCTTGCGGGGTGTGGCAGCCTCGCTTGTCGTCTTGCATCACTTCGCACACGCCATCGAGACTTATTCGAAGCAGGAGTCCTGGATCGTGAAGAGCGGACTGGGCGCACTGGGGGCGGCCGGGGTTGATCTGTTCTTCGTGATTTCAGGTTTCATCATGGTCTACACCACGAGAAACCGCGTCGGCCCGCAAGACGCGCTGAGTTTCTTCTACAAGCGTGCACGCCGTGTGTTCCCACTGTATTGGTTCTGGACGACGGTGCTGCTGCTGCTTTGGCTGGCGAACATCGCACTTCGCTCCCACACTTTCCCCCTGCCGTACATCGTTACGTCGTACCTGCTCATCCCGGCGTATCACGGGACGACTTCGCATCCGTTGCTAGACCAGGGCTGGACGCTGTCCTTCGAAATGCTCTTCTACATCGCCTTCGCGACCGCCATGATTTTCGTGAGCAACGCGCGTCGCCTCGTCGTGGTCCCGGTGTTGTTGACCGTCACAGCGGTCTTGGGCGCGCTACTTTCCAGCCCGAGCGCGATGCGCGACCTTCTGACCAACTCGCTCATCGCGGAGTTTGTGCTGGGCATGCTGGCAGCCGAGATCGTGGTCCGCATGCAGGCCGCCCGTGCTGTCGCGCGGCCATCGTCGCCTTGGTTGCCACTCGTGCTGGTCAGCGCCGGCATGCTGCTGATGCTGGCCACGCTCGCAATTCCGCAAGGCATGTACTCGCGCGGCCTCGTCTGGGGAATTCCGAGCGTCCTGATCGTGCTGGGTGCGGCACTTTTCAACGACTCGTCGCGTCGAGGCCTGGCGGTGTACCTGGGGGACGCGTCGTATTCGATCTACCTCACCCACGGCTTCGTTGCGTTGGCGTTCGGGACAGCACTGCAGAAGGTGCCTGTCTTGCAATCACTCCAGCCTGATGGACTTATTCTCGGGGCGACCGTCGCAACCGTGCTGTTGACTTCACTCTCGTATCCGCTCGTCGAGAAGCCACTGCTCAAGCTGCTGTCGCGCGGCGAGCCAGATCGCAAGCGTACCGAGTCCGTGCTCGGCACCGCCACCATTCGCTGAATTCGGTTACTTGCCTTGAAGCCAGCGCTGGATGGCTTCGAAGAAGCGGTCGCCAATGAAGCGCTGACCGTCGCTGGTGGGATGGACTTTGTCTGCTTGGTATCCGGTTTCTCGCGGAAAGTCGGTCCACACGTCAACAGCCGCGATGAGCGAGTCTCCTGCAGCGATGCGCTTGTTGACCAATTGCGCGACCTTCGGCGCGTACTTCTCAGACTCCCTCTCGCTGATCGGCAGACGCATGATCGGGATGATGTTCGCGACAAAGACCATGGCGGTGGGACGCTTCTCGTGGATCTTCTCGATCAGCAGATTCAAGCGCTGAGGAGCTTGGTCGTAGCTGCAATTGATCTCCGGGTGACCGATGCTGGCGAGGTTCATCCCCGGCAGATTCCCGCCGCCAACGTCGTTGGTGCCGATCATGAGCAACACCGTGTCCGGCTTGTACTGGTCGAGCTCGGCGTCGAGCGTCTGATAGATGCCGTTGACATTGCACTTGATCATCTGCCAGCCTGAGTGGCCAGCATTGACGATGTCGCCGTTGAACGAGACGCCGGCCGACTTGAGTCGTGTCGACAATTGGCGCTGGTAGCCCCCGCTGTGTCCGACCGTGATCGAGTCCCCGAGGCTGAGGATCGTGCCCAGTTGCCTGGCGAGCACGGCGGCGGCGCCTTTCGCACAGTTTGCTGAAGCTGCACCTTCACACGCAGGCGACGAGCGGGTTCCCGCGGTAGCACTCTGAGCGATGGCCTCAGCGTTGTAGCCCGTGAGCACCAGCGCGCCGGCAACGCCCAGCATCCATTGCAGCCCTCGACCTCTGGTCGACTTCAACCAAGTCACGCGAGGAGACTGATGCTGCCCCTGCGGCAGTTCGCTTGAGGAAACCGAGCGCTGGCGAAATGTTGTTATCAGCATTGCTTCCTTCCGTCCGTCGCATCGAACTCGTTCAAGGCAGATCACCCCGCGGTACGAACGCTCCTGCCCTTGGGGACAACCTGCGCCCCACTGCACTGACAGCACGCCCCGCCAGCCGGGACAGCGTGCCCGCCATCTCGCGGCGCGTCAGGTTCGTGCGCATGAAAGCCAGATATTCATCCAGCCGTTTGCTCCGGCGAGCCACCGTGAACAGATCTTTCTCGATGTAGCCGATGTAGGCCGTCCGCGATAGCCGGTGTGCGTTTCTCTGGACCCAGCCGATGCAGAAGTCGAAGGTGCCGCCCTTTTCCACGCCACTGCCGCGCTGATACCAGTACGACAACGGTTGCTCGATCGCGACGAAGCGGGCACCGGCCTCTTCGAGCCTGATGCAAAAGTCGTAGTCCTGGTGCCGAACCAGCGAAGGATCGAACCCGACGCGTTGTGCCAGGCGCGTGGGCAAGAGCAGCGCACTCGTCTGCGCTCCCCCGAGCGGCGACAGCACGAAATCCGAAATGCGCCCGCCGTCATAGGGGATCGACGGGAACAGTTGCCAACTGGTGCGGTCCTCCCTGCACGAGACGACCTGCGAGAAGAGCACGAAGTCTTCGGGCAAGGACAAGCGCGAGATGTGCTCGAGATAAACATCGAGCTTCTCGGGCAACCACTCGTCGTCGTCATCAAGGAGCGCGAGCAGGGGCGCTACGGCAGTTTGGATTCCCAAATTCCGGGCAATGGCGCCATTGCTCGCCGCGCCGCTGTCGACGGCGCGAGCGCTGAAGCTCGCTTCATACTGAGGCAGCAGTGCCTCACAGTACGCCTTGAACTCGGCCGGGCTGTTGCTGTAGACGACGATGACTTCCCGAACGTGGTGTGCTCCGGGCACGATCGAATCAAGCGCACGCTTCAAGGTCTCTCGCCCATCGCGCGACGGAATAACGACGCTGACGCTTTGAGTCAGAAAACTGTGGGTTTCGGATGGCATCGGGGTCACTCGATGGAAGCCATGACGTCGCGAACCAGGCCCGCGGTGCGCTCCCACGAATAGCGGGTCGCGTTGACCAAGCCTGAGCTCACAAGCGATTGTCGTAGCTCTGCGCTCTCGAGCACGCGCTCGATCGCATCTGAAATCGCCTCGGTGCTGCGTGGGTCCACGAGGATCGCAGCGCCACCGGCAATTTCGGGCAGCGAGGTGTCTCTCGAGGTGATGACGGGTACGCCACTCGCCTGGGCTTCGACCACGGGAAGCCCGAAACCCTCATGCAGGCTGGCAAACATCACCGCATCGGCGCCGCGATAGGTGGCGGCCAATCGTTCATCGTCGACGCGCCCGAGAAAAATCACGCGCGACTCGAGCTGCGCGGCTTTTGCCTGATCCACCAGCGCCGGGCTCGGCTCGCCGAGAAACACCAGATCGTGGGGAAACCGATGCGCCACCGCAGCAAATGCAGCGAGCGTTCGGGCTTCGTTCTTGTGGGGACGGCGGTTGCCGACGACGAACAGGTAGCCGCGCGGACGCGTGAACCGCTCCCCGTCAGGGCGAAAGTGCTTGTCCACGCCGTTGCCGACGTTGACGATGCGCTTCGCATCGAGCCCGCTCCACTCCGCAATGCGCGCACGCGAGTATTCCGAGACGGTCAAGACCATTCGGGCACGGTGGCAGGCCGGCTTCATGAAGTGCTGGTAGTACAGCGCCTTCGACCGGCTGCGTGTCTCCGGCGAATCGATGTGGGTGAGGTCATGCAGCGTGAAGACGAACGACAGCCTCGACGTTCCAGGAGCGTTGTAGCCGGGTGAAAGAAAGACCGAGGTTCGCGCAGCAGGCAGCAGCTTCCACATCAGGTACGCAGAGTCCAGGGGCGATGAAGGCTTGGGGCCGCCGCTCAGGTCCTGCGCGCTGCCAAGGCCTTTTCGCACTTCTCTGGCGAACCGGCCGATGCCATGGTCGCCGATCCAGCGTGCGTCGAATATCAAAGCCATCGGTCAGTCGAGCTTCACGTTGGCAGGGTCGCTCGCATTCAGCAGCACCGGCACGGTACTCAGCTCGACCGGACCCGACGAGTCGACCTTGGCTTCGGCGACCGACGGGCCGTTGTCCAGATTCAGGCGACGCGATGCCGGCCCCGAGGCCCCACGCAATCGGGCGCTCACGGCACGTTCAGGCGCCCAGGCAACGATGTTCGGCTGCCCTGGCGACTCGGACAGCTGGACGATCGTGCCCTTGTCGGTGGTCGTCGAGCGAACAACAGTCCGTTTGGCGGCAACCTGCATGAACTGCATCAACGCATTGAAGGCTGGCTTCGGCGTGTGATCCTTGTGCATCAAGCCGAAGCGGTGCTCCCGGTTGGATGGATCGTTTCCATCGTCGAACAGGTCGTACCACCACACGCCAGCGACATAGGGCTTCGATTGCAGCAGCAGGTTCATCTTGAAGAGGCGCGCTGCCGCCGTGGCCTCGTCTGTCCCTTTGTCATGTGTCGGCCAGCCGATCTCGGTGATGTAGAGCGGCTTCGACTTGCCCCCGTTGGCTTGGCGCAGCTCGCGGTCCAGCCCGTCCATCCAGGAGACGACTTCCTCGGCAGAGGCGTCCCTCGCAGAATGGTTGTAGGGGTGAACCGAGAAGCCTTCTGCCAGTCGCAGGCCACCCAGCTGCACGAAGCGCCGGATCCACGCCATGTCGCGATTGCCAACGGCTCCGGCAACCAACGGGGCTTTGATACCGACCTCATCGGCCACCCTGCGCACCCGTTCCAGCAAGCGAACGTAGTCTTCCACCGAGCCCCGTGGACCATCGCGTGCACCGGCCCCGAGATTCCATTCGTTCCACACTTCGTAGCCGGAGACCTGGTCACCGAATCGCTCGAAGACCACCTTCACGTACTTGGCGAAGACCTCTCGGTCTTCGTCGGTGCGCGGCATGCCGCGAAAGTGCAAGGCGTTGTCGGAATGCAGCACCAGCATGCCCGGCACACGCGGCCCGGAGCGGCCGGCGATCAAGTCGTCGATCTGCGCGTTGGCATTCTGAAAGCGGAACACACCCGGTTCTTTCTCGAGCTGGCTCCATTGCACGTCGTCGCGAAATGAAGTGACGCCCAGGCGTTGCATCAGCAAGCGCAGCTCCGTTGCATTGGTCTGCCCGGATGGGAGATGAACACCGACACCCCAGATCGGCGTCGCTTCCGCACCCCACGCCGGTTTCGCGCAGAAGGTGATCAGCGAAAAAGCGCACAGCCATGCGTGGCCGGCGGCAGCAGCCGCATGCCGAAGCCAATTACTTTGAAATTTCATGTTCTTCCCGGCTTCGCCGCATCAGCAACCCAGACACCATGCCGATCACGATGGCGAAGACGGCACTCTCGATGACGTTGATCGTCAACCCATACGCGAACAAGCAAAGCAGCACCAGATACGCGATCCGGTGCTCAACGCGTTGAAGCTGCAACTTGCGGCTTGCATAGAGCAAGGCCAAATAGAACCAGGCCCCCAGGATGCCGCCCGTCACGTACACATAAACAAAAAAACTGTCCGCCGGGTTGGCCCTGCCCGGCTCGAACGCGTACTGCGCCGCGCCGATGCCTCCCAGGCCGCGCCCGGTGATGGCCTGCCAGTCTTCCAGAAGTCGCAGCGCGCGCGGCCAGGTGTCCCATGCCCTCGAGACGATCGACGACAAGAGCCAGTGCTCGGGGGAGCCTTCGGGCAGGCGAGGCAGAGGAATCTGCAAGGACACAAGCGGAAAGACGAGGCCGATGGCCGCCAGGACCACCAGCGCGGCCAAGAACAGTACGCGCCAGACGGAGTCGGTTCGACGCGCGAAGCCGAGAAAGGGCAAGCACGCCGTCACCAGCACGAAGGCACCTGCTGCGCCTTTCGCGGTGGTGAGCGCGATGACCAGTCCTGAAACGAGCGTCAGCACCGTGCGAACGAACAGCGAGCGCCAGACACAGACCAGGTACAGGTGCAGCAGCAAGACGATGATTGCGGCGTCGAAGCTCGTGCGCGAGAACCCCGAGAGTCGCTTCACGCCGGCTGCCGTCCATTCGCGGTTACCGGAGATGGCGACGTCGCCCACCTGTACCGTCAAGCCCGCCCACGGCAAGCGATCGAAATAGTTGACGAGCACGCCTGCACACACCACGGCCCACAGCAGGAACCAGGTTTTGGGGCGATTCAGGTGAGGTACGACCTTGGCTTCGACCAGCAGGAACCCCAACACCAACGGCAGCCAGACCTTCACTCCGAAAAGCGTCTGGGCAATTCCGAGTCCCGACAGCAACGAGATGCAGGCCAGTGCGGCGAGTATCCAGAACACCACCGCGCTGCCGACGATGTCACGCCGCTCCCGCGCGATTTCGTGAACGCACAACAGCACGCACAACAAGACGATGGCATCGCGCCCGTAGATGGCGGCGCCCGCGCCGCCGAATTCGAGCATCCAGCGAAGCGCCGAGTCGAAAGCCTGCGTCGCCACGTAGACACCGACCCCGACGGCGATGATCGTTCGGGTGGTCGGAGCCGCCAGTGTGGCCGGCTCGCGGAAGGTGGTGGTCGCCGTCATGCCGGAACTGCCCGTGAATCCGCGTGCTGGCGAGCGCGGCGAAAGATCTCTTCCTGCCCGGCTGCCCAGCCTTGAACGTCATAGAACTTCGCCGAGCTTGGTCGGCAAGCGCTGCGAAGGGAAGACAGTAAAGCGGGGTCGTCCCGTAGCTTCACGATGGCACTCACAAGAGACGCAGGATCGTCGGGCTCGAAGACGAGGCCGTTCACGCCATCCAGCACCATCTCCGGAATGCCCCCTCGGCGCGACCCGACAACCGGCACGCCGTATCCCAGCGATTCGAAAACGACGCTCGGGAGCGTGTCGTTCCAAAGCGAGGGCACGATCGCCACGTCGACCTGGGCAAAGAAATCTGCAGGCTTGATGAACCCTAGGAACTTGATGTCGTCCGCGTCGCCGTAGCGCTCACGCAAACCCTTTTCGTACTGCTCTTCGCCACGACCGGCAATCAACAGTTCCACATCGGACAGACGCGATTCCTTGAACGTGCGCAACAGCCATTCGATGCCTTTGCTCTCGGCGAGAAAGCCGATGAAACCCAAGCGCAGACGTGGCGCCCGCTGCTTCGGCGGCAGCTCACTTGGCACCGACGTACCGAAGTTGTAGAGCACCTCTCGAATCGGCGCCTCTGAGAAATACCCCGCGTTCAACAGGCGATCCAGAACGAAGCGGCTGACGCCGACCACGGCAGTGACCTGTTCGCTGGCTTGCGCATGCGACATGCGCAGCGCTCGGCAGTCCAGGCAAGGCTTGTCGCAGTTCTTGCCGTTTCGAAACATGTTCGACTTGGAGCAGCGAAGGTACTGATCGTGCAACACCTGAACGATGGGAATGCCCAAGGAATCGATCGCCTCCCAGGCGCTGATCGACCAGCCCGCAAGGTTGTGGCAACAGACGATATCGGGCTGGCTCTCGCGCAACAGCTCGCGCAGCGCCTCGGCCATCGGCCGGTTGTTGCGGTCGCGCACATGCCAGAGCAATCGTTTGTGCGCCGGGTGCGCCACTTGCCAGAAATTGAAGTATTCGTTGTGGATGCCGACTGTCGTCACCTGGACGCCATTGACAACTTCGCGATGCACTCCCGGCTCGGCACGAAGCGCGATGACCTGGACATCGTGTCCACGTGCGCTCATGGCTTCGGCCTGACTCCTGAGAACCAACTCGGCACCCCCGGCAACATTGGGCGGATACAGTGTGCTGAGGTATGCAATTCTCATTGGCTGTGTATCAGTCGTTGCTCATTCATGGGTTGTCGACTGTACGAGAAGTAGGCCCGTGAAATGACGCCACCCCCCCATGCTCGCGTGATCGACTGAATGGAAACTGCGCCGACCCAGTCGGGCGGCAAGAGACCATCCAAAGAGCAGCAAGATCGGTGCCGATGTGCATCGGCGCGATCACGGCGTTGCCGCATCGATGAAGCAGTGTCAAAGCGTGCTCCGCGGCGCTCGGCACGGTGTCGCCGTGCTACGCTCCGACGCGAAGTTCGCAGATGAAATCCAGCGAACTCACTGACTGCCAAAGACGCGCTATTCCGCCTCGATTCGGCACCCCCATTCCACCGCGTGACTGCATGCACCTGACTCCATTCGGCGCTCGGCCCTTCCCTCTGCAATCAAAGGCGTCGCGTGACGCCACACAAGGCACGAGCGGGGCCGGGCAGTGACTGACAAGACGCCCAAGCCAGATCCTTCTCCTGCCCCTTCGCCCCTGCCTGCCGACCCACCGCCGTCGGCGATGGGCAATGCGCAGTGGGTGGCCATCGCCCAGGTCGGCAAGATCGCGCTGCAACTCATCAGCATGGCCACGCTCGCGCGGTTGCTCAACGCGCAGCAGTACGGCGTGATGGCGATGGCAACGGTCGTGACCAACTTCGCTCTGCTGATGCGTGATCTCGGCACCGGCGCGGCCGTGGTGCAGAGTCGAAACCTCAGCGACAAGCTGCTCGACAGCGTCTTCTGGCTGAATCTCTCGATGGGCGCCGCGGTCGCCCTCGTCTTGTGGGTGGGTGCCATTCCCATTTCCCACCTGTTCGGCTCGGCCGAATTGCCACCGGTACTCTGGGCACTCGCGGTGATCTTTCCGATCACGGCCTCGGCAACAACCCATCAAGCCCTGCTGGAGCGGCGCTCGCAGTTCAAGTCGATTGCGCAGATCGAACTCGCGGCCCTGACGCTTGGTGTGGCCTGCGCCATCGCCGCAGCGGCGGCGGGATGGGGCGTGTTCAGCCTGGTGGTGCAAGCCATCGTCAATGCCGTGGTCTCCACCCTGTTTCTCTGGAAGAAGTCCCTCTGGCGCCCCGGAAGAAACGGCAGCCTTTCTGAACTCAAGGGCCTGGTGGGATTCAGCGGCAACCTCAGCCTCTTCCAGTTCATCAACTACTTCTCTCGCAATGCTGACGGCATGATCATCGGGCGCTTCCTCGGCGCCACGGTTCTCGGCTTTTATTCGGTGGCGTATCGCCTGATGCTCTTTCCGATCCAGAGCCTGACGAGCGTCGCGTCACGCGCGCTGTATCCGATCATGAGCCAGCAGCAGACGCGCATCGCCGACATGGCGTCGCTGTACCTGCGCACGATCGCGCTCATTGCGACCATCACCGCACCGCTGATGGCAGGCCTGTTCAGCGTGCGTGAGGCCTTCGTCACCACCGCCTTCGGGTCAGGGTGGGACCAGGTTGCGGCCATCTTGATGTGGCTGGCACCGACGGGATTCCTGCAGTCCATCATGAGCAGCACGGGAGCGATCTTCATGGCACGCGGCCGGACCGACCTGATGATGCGGGTCGGCGTTGTGACCGCCATCACGCAGCTGTCGGCGTTCTTCGTCGGAGCGCAATACGACGTGCTGGTGCTGGCTTCGCTCTACCTGGCTGCGAACGTGTTCAATTTCATCCCGGTGATGGTCGTCACCTTGCGCCAACTCGACTCGTCGCTGGTCGATCTGGCCAAGGCTCTCGCGGCACCCGTTGGGTCTGCGCTGATCATGGCCGCTGCCGTGCGCGTGGTCGTGTGGGTCTGCACGCGTGAGGATGTGAGCTCGCTGCAGACACTCATCGTGGCGTGCCCGCTCGGTGCGATCGTGTACGTGGCCGTGCTGACGCTCGTGTTCCGCCGCAGCCTGTCTGACTTGCGCGCGTTGCTGCGCCGGCCGCGATGATTCAGTGAGCGGCTAGGCCACGCGCAAGCGCGCCACGTCAGCCTGGGTGTAGGTGGCCGCGGCCTGGGGGTCGTTGCCCGACAGGATCAGGTTCTGATGCCACAACGCGATGGACTGCGTCGACGGCATCGTGTCGAACTCGGCCGCCTTGGCGTCGAGTTGGCGGGCAACGAAGCCACTGCGAAGCGCGGTGACATGCAGCCACAGGTCGTCGGCCTTCGGGCAACACGACTGAAATGCCGTGCCGGCGTCGCGCAAGGTGTCCAGCAAGGCGGGTGGGTAGATGACGCCGCACACACCGGTGGCAAAGACCGTGGGGCCGGGTTGGTTGCTGACGACGAAAGGCCAAGTGGCGTAAGGCGCAAGCCCGCTGTCTTTCAGCTGGATGCGGCGCGCGCGATAGCAATGCACCAGCTCGGGCTGGGCGGTGTGCGCATGGCAAAGCCGATCGAGCCAGAAGCGTGGATACCAAGTGTCGTCATCGGCAGTCACCATCGCCACGAGGTGCTTCGGTTCGGAGCAGACATACGGGAAGTACTTGGTGTGCGGGCCGCAATCTTCGGCGTAACGCACCTCCAGGCCACGCGCCCGCAGCCGCTGCAGCGGCGGCGGCAAAGGTCGCTCTCGCTCACCGAGGCCCAACCACAGGATCAGCCGCTGCGGCCGGACTCGGCCTCTGCCGATGGATTCGATGGTGCGATGCACGCGGCTGATCCGCACGCTGTGGGTGGTCAGGCTGACAACGACGGTCGCTTGATCGTCGACCACCGCCCGCCGACTCACCAGATTCAGCCAATCAGCCCAGGCCGCGCGTGCCGACATCTTCAGCAGATGCAGACTGGAGCGAGTGAATCGACGCAGCGCGCGCATTCAGCGCCTCACCATTTCCAGCGGCTGCCCGGCAGCTGCGACGGAGGTGAGGGATGGCTCTGAGCCCGGTGCTGACATGTGCGCCTGATCGTACATGGCACACATGCACAGGCCGCCGCGGATTGGGCCCGAACGTGAGGTCGAACGGCACAAGTTCACCTTAATCGTCCCCGGGCACAGCTAAAGGCGAGCCTCGCCAAGGTGACCTTGCCAACCGGACTTGGTCGCGCGCCAGAGCAGCTTCAAGCGGTGCCACATGAACTTCGGTTCAACCCCGCAGCGCAGCGCTTTAATGGCTTGCAGGAGTACGAACACGAAGCCGCCCGCGAAATACGGAACGGGCCGGGTGACCAACCATGCACGCTCCAACGCGACGCGGTTGCGCACCGAATAGAAGACACGGAAGTCGGTACTGGACGGTGAGAACCAGGCAGGCACGCCTTCTCCGTTCCGGTCCGCGTCGAACCACACCTCCTCGAGATCAGCGATGACACTGTCAGGGCAGAGCCGGACGATTCCGCCCGCAGCGCGAATGCGGCAAACATATTCATAGTCGTCGGCATAGACAAAGTAGTCTGCGTTCGGGTAGCCGACGCGCCGTGGCAGGTCGGCCGAGAACAGCATCCCTCCGTACGGCGCGAAGTCCGACTCGATGTCCACGCCCGCTGGCAACGGCGTCTTGGGTCCCGGTCGCGACAGGCCGATCCTGCGGCCGATCGAACTCCAGATTTCGTTGCCGCAGAAGGCGTTGATCCGGTACCTGAGGTTCTGGCGATGATTCACCGCGTCCATCAGGTACTGGCGATTCTTGCGCAGCGACAGCAGCACATCGCCGGGGGCCATGCTGGCGGTTCTTTCCAACAGCTTGCGAATCGCATCCGGCTCCGGCAGGTTGTCGTCATCCAGAAGGTAGACGAAGCCAGGGTCGCCCTGCTCGACGACGTGGCGCAGTGCCCTGCCAAACGCCGCGGCCGACCCGGAGTTCCGCGGCTCCGTCAGCACCGTCACGAAGTGCGCATGGCCGGCCTGCTCGACCAGCCGCTCGACCGGTTGAGCAGAATTGTTGTCGACCACGACCACGCGCCGCACCGCCGGCTGGGCAGCCGCAAACGCAAGCAGTTGAGAGAGGTAGGACCAGCGGTCGCCATAGGTGACCGTGACCACGGTCACCTGCTGCATGGGCCCTGAGCTTGGTGGATCGGAACGAGCCGGTTCGTTCCCTGCGGTGTCACCGGCAGGCGCCCCTTGAGGCGTCGTCTGTGTCAACTCAGCGGGCCTTGCGTTGGCGCCGCGCTCGGCTGCGAGTTGCGGCCAATGGCGTGGTACTCGAGGCCCAGGGCCGACATGAACTCGGGATCGTAAAGATTGCGCCCGTCGAACACGACCGGCTGCTTCAGCGTGTCGCGAATCTGGTCGAAATCGGGACTCTTGAACTGCCGCCATTCGGTGACGATCAGCAAGGCGTCGCAGTCCTTGAGGGCACTCGCCTGTGCGTCGACAAACTCGACACCCTTCACCCCGTCCAGAACGCGCTTTGCCTCCGGCATCGCGACCGGGTCGTAGGCCCTGATGGTGGCGCCACGGCGCGTCAACTCACCAATGATCACGCGGCTCGGCGCCTCCCGCATGTCGTCGGTGTTGGGCTTGAAAGCCAGGCCCCAGATCGCGAACTGCCGGCCGGTGAGGTCTTCGCCGAAACGCGAGACCACCTTGTCGACCAGCACCATCTTCTGCCGCTCGTTGGCCGCCTCGACGGCGTTCAACACCTTCAGGTGGATGCCGCTGCCTTCGGCGGCCCGGACCAGCGCCTTCACATCCTTCGGGAAGCACGAGCCGCCATAACCCGCGCCAGCGTACAGGAACTGCGTGCCGATGCGTGGGTCGCTGCCGATGCCTTGCCGCACCAGTTCGATGTCTGCACCGATCTTCTCTGCCAGCAAGGCCAACTCGTTCATGAAGCTGATGCGCGTGGCCAGCATGGCATTAGCCGCGTACTTGGTGAACTCGGCGCTGCGCCGATCCATCACGAGCATGCGGTCGCGGTTGCGGATGAAGGGGGAGTAGAGCGCACGCATCAACAGCACGGCGCGTTCGTCGTCGGCACCGACGATGACCCGGTCAGGCCGCATGAAGTCTTCGACGGCAGCGCCTTCCTTCAGGAACTCCGGGTTCGAGACCACGGCATAACCGACGTCGACGCCCCGATCCGCAAGCTCGGCACGAATCGCCTCGTGCACCTTGTCACCGGTGCCCACCGGCACCGTGCTCTTGTCGACAATGACCTTGTAATCCGTCATGTGCCGACCGATGCTGCGCGCTGCCGCCAGCACGTATTGCAGATCGGCCGAGCCGTCTTCATCGGGCGGTGTGCCGACGCCGATGAACTGCATGGTGCCGTGCTGCACAGAGGCAGCGATGTCAGTCGTGAAGTGAAGGCGCCCCGCCACGACATTGCGCAGCACCATGTCTTGCAGCCCGGGCTCATGGATCGGGATCTTGCCGTCCTTGAGCATGTCGATCTTGCGCTGATCCACATCGACACACATGACGTCGTTGCCCATCTCAGCCAAGCAGGCGCCGCTGACCAGTCCCACATACCCGGTGCCGATGACCGTGACTTTCATTTAATTTCCTCCCACCAATCCATGTACAGATGCCAAGTAGCATATCCCGAGCCCGGGCAAACCCTGATGCGCTTGAGGGCCCTTGAGGGCCTCAACCGCCTTCGCCGCGCAGCGCTCAGCGCCGAATCAGCTTCTTGAGCGCGTCGACGAGGATCGGCGGCAAAAGCTGGCGCACGGCCCGACGCAAGGAGGGCGAGCGGCGCGCGAACAGGAACACCGATGAAACGCGCTGGGCGCGCATCTCTTCTGCGGCGGGGTTGTCGTAGTAATAGACCGCCACCGAGCGCCTGGTCTGGCCGGGCGGCGCAGTCATCGGTTCAGGGTGCCCGTGGAAACTCTTGGGGCCATGCACCAGCAGCACCGAGTTGCCCAACTCCGGCTGAACCGAACGAACGCTCGTGCGGGTGGTGCTGTCCCAGAGTTCCAATGCAGAACCCCAGGCCGGGTCCCAGTTGCGATTGAGGTACGTGATGAACACCATCTTGTTGTTCAGGCCGTAGCGCGCATGGCGGTCGAAGTCGCGGTGGATGCTGAACTTCCCACCGGGGGGCGTTTCGTGCAGGCCACCGTTCAGGAGTGTGGGGTCGGGCAGAAGGTCTTTTTCGCCGGTGATCTCCGAGATCATGTCGACGAACCAACCGGAATTGACGATCCCGAAATAGATCTGCGAAGCCGGGCCAAGGTCATCGTGCTTGGCCGAGCGACGAGTCAGCTCCATGTCGTTGTGGTGAACCTTCCACTTGCTCTTGTCGACGAAGTCGAACTCTTCGCGCACCAGCTCGAGCAGCACCGGGTTGAACCAGCCACTGACGGCGAGGTGGGGGAACGGCTTCGCCTCTTGCAGCTGCTGACGCAGCTCGGCGATGTACGAGGGATCGAAAAGCCGGGGGTCGACATGCCGAGCAATGTCGAGCCGCCGTCCACGAATGACGACATAGTCGTCGCTTGAAGTGGCCCGGACCGATTGAAGATCAACCGTGGTGGCCGTTTGCACGCCTGCCGAGTCAACGACGGAATCAGAGCTGATTTTGGAAATACTTTGCGTGGATGAGAGCATGGGTGTCAGTCGATTGTCTCTGTCGACATGCCCCTCTGTTCGTGGAGGTTTCGGTAAATATTGCAACCGTCGGGAGCAGCTTTTACCGGGTTCGGGGGATGGTCAAGCGACGTGTATTCATGGTGCCACGTCGCTCACTCTGCGGCTACACACCAAATGAGTGGCCGTGAAGCTCAGTCCATCTGCGCGCAGTCTTCTGCTCGAGATGTGACATAAAGCAAGCGACGAACCGGAGGTGTGCAGAGCACCCTTCACGCCAGCGTCGAATGGGGATGCAGCGGATGCTCGATCGTCTCGGCGATCAGCTGCAGCGCGCGGTCGCAATCGTCGTGGCCCATCGGCCCGCCCAGGCACACGCGCACCGCATCGGGCGGGTTGCCATCGGTGCTGAAGGCCGCACTCGCCACCACGCCGACACCCTGCATGCGCAGGTACGACGCAAACTCCACCGGGCTCCATGCCGCGTCGAGCGGCAGCCAGAAGTGGAAGCCCTCCGGTTGCGCCGCCACGCCGTAGCGCCCCAGGTGCTTCATCGCCATCTCGTAGCGGCCGTGCGACTCCTCACGGATGGCTTCGAGCACGGCATCCGCCGTGCCGTCACGCACCCAGCGGGTGACCAGCGCGTTGGTGAACGGTGAGGCCATCACCGTGGTCGCACGCAGCGCGCCGGCCAGGCGTTGCGCGGCCTTCTCGCTTGGCGCGCACACATAGGCATTGCGCAGGCCCGCGCCCAGGCACTTCGAGAAGCCGGTGATGTAGTAGGTGAGCTCCGGCGCGAAGGTCGCCACCGGCGGGATCTTGCGGCGCGGCAGCATCGCGTAGGCATCGTCTTCGATGATGGGCACGCTGTAGCGCAGCGCCACGTCGGCAAGCGCCTCGCGCCGGCCGAGCGACATGGTCGCTGTGGTCGGGTTCAGCAGCGTCGGGTTGCAGTACACGGCCTTGGGGCTGAGCGTCTTGCAAGCGTGCTCGAACGCAGCCACGTCGGGCCCGTCATCGTCGAGCGCCATCGGGTGAAGCTGCACGCCGAACTGCGTGGCGATGGCCTTGAGCCCCGGGTAGGCAAGCGCATCCACGCAGATCAGTTCACCCGGCCGCGCCAGTTGCGAGATCAGCCCAGCCAGCACGCTGTGGATGCCGGGGCACACCAGTACGCGCGACGCGTCGATGCCAGAGAGGCGGCGGCGCAGCCAGTGCACGCCGGTCTCGCGGTCTTCGGGCGTGCCACCGAAGTCCTGGTAACGCAGCATGCCGTAGAGATCGGTGCTGGCCATCACCTCGGCCGCGCTCTCGCGCATCCGCGCGACCAGTGCCGCATCGGCCGGCTCGGGCGGCATGTTCATCGTCATCTCGGCGCCGGTGCCGTTGCGCAGCGGCAGCGCGAGACCACGCCCGCGCACGAAACTGCCCGAGCCGGTGCGCGAATCGATCAGCCCGCGCTTGCGTGCCTCGGCATAGCCACGCGCCACGGTCGTGTAGTTCATGCCGAGGGCGTCAGCCAATTCGCGAAGCGTCGGCAGGCGATCACGCGCGGCCAGGCGCTGGTCGCGCAAGTCTTCGGCGATCAGCTCGGGGATCAGCAGATAGGCCGGGCGATCGCTGGCTTCGATGCGGCGACGCCAACGTGCGGTGAGGGTGACCATCAGGGTGTTGTTGATTGCATGCGAAGCCCGAGTTGATCGCATCAACCATGCCGGCTCTGATCGCGTGATCCGGCAGCCGATGCACGGCCAGGGTGCAGTTCAAGCCGTTGATCGGGTGCATTGATTGCATCACCCGAGCCCTGAATGCGTGCGCCCTCGCGATGACTCGCCGCCTTGGCGAAACGCCTACCTTCGACCCATCGAACCCGCAGGCCACGCCACCTGCCGTTGATCGCGCATTGATTGCATCGCCTGGCCCGCTGGTGGCATCTCCCATGCAAAAGAAGAGGCGCACAGCCACCCAACCTCCAGGAGATTCACCATGCCCAAAGTCACCGCTGCCCCCCACAAGAAAGGCGACGCGCTCGTCGACTACGAAGAGAAGGTCTTCGAGGACGTGAAGGCCGAGCCGGGCGAGAAGGCGCTCGTCACTTTCCACACCGTGGCCTTCGAAGGCTCCATCGGTTTCGTCAACCTGCTGCAGGCCACGCGGCTCAAGCGCAAGGGCTTCGAGACCTCGATCCTCTTGTACGGCCCGGGCGTCACGCTGGGCGTTCAGCGTGGCTTTCCCACACTCGGTGACGAAGCCTTTCCGGGGCACCAGAACTTCAACAACCAGATCATGAAGTTCATGGCCGAAGGCGGAAAGGTCTACGCCTGCCGCTTCGCACTGCAGGCTCTGTATGGGCATGGCGAAGGTTCGTTGATCGAAGGCATCAAGCCGATCAACCCGCTCGACGTGCTCGACCTCGTGCTGCTGCACCGCAAGGCCGGTGCGCTGATCCTCGACACCTGGACGCTGTGATGGCCATGGGCACACCTTCCATCGTGCGTGCGGCTGCGGTGCAGATCGCACCCGATTTCGACAAGCCGGAAGGCACGCTGGACCGTGTGTGCTCGGCCATCGACGAAGCCGCAAACAAGGGCGCGCAGATCGTGGTCTTCCCAGAGACCTTCGTGCCCTACTACCCCTACTTCTCGTTCGTGCTGCCGCCCTGCAAACAGGGCCCAGACCACCTCAAGCTCTACGAGCGCGCGGTGGTCGTGCCCGGCCCCGTGACGCAGGCAGTGGCCGAGCGCGCACGCGCACGCAGCGTGGTGGTGGTGCTCGGCGTGAACGAGCGCGACCACGGCAGCCTCTACAACACCCAGCTGCTGTTCGATGCCGACGGCAGCTTGAAGCTCAAGCGCCGCAAGATCACGCCGACGTACCACGAACGCATGATCTGGGGCCAGGGCGATGCGGCCGGCCTGAAGGTGGCAGATACCGCCGTCGGCCGCGTCGGTGCACTGGCCTGCTGGGAGCACTACAACCCGCTCGCACGTTATGCCCTGATGGCGCAGCACGAAGAGATCCACTGCGCGCAATTTCCCGGCTCGCTGGTCGGCCCCATCTTCGGCGAACAGATGGCGGTGACGATCCGCCACCACGCGCTCGAATCGGGTTGCTTCGTCATCAACGCCACCGGCTGGCTCACCGACGCGCAGATCCAGTCGGTGACACCCGATGCCGGCCTGCAGGGCGCGCTGCGCGGCGGCTGCCACACGGCGATCGTCTCGCCTGAAGGCAAGTACCTGGCCGAGCCGCTGACCGAAGGCGAAGGCATGGTCATCGCCGACCTCGACATGGCGCTCATCACCAAGCGCAAGCGAATGATGGACTCGGTGGGCCACTACGCGCGCCCCGAACTGCTGAGCCTGGCCATCAACGACCGGCCGGCGCAGACGACGTTTGCGATGCCCGCCACCGATCCCGCCGTTTCAACCTGGAGCACTCCACATGAGCACGCCAACCCTTTCGAACACGCCTCCGTCGAACAGCGCGCGTCAGCTGATGACCGAGCTGCAGTCCTTCGGGTTGCGGCTGGTTGACCCGCACGCAGGCGCCGCCAGCCGACGCGGCGGTGCCGGGCCATCGGACCACAAGGCCGTCACCATCGACGGCCACACGATCATGGTGCCGGTGCACACCTCGAGCGCGTGGGACTCACCCTTCATCGCAGAGGCACCCGATGCGACCGGCCACAGCGCGCTGAAGCGCGGCGCCATTCCGATCGCACACATCGAGTTCCCGAAGCAGCCACGCTTCTACTCGATGCAGACGATGGACGGCGTGCCCTACGGTCACATCGCCACGCTGCACGGTGCCGACGTGCTGGCCACGACCATCCTGCAGACCTGCATCCGCTACGAAAGCCGGCGCAAGGCGTGCAAGTTCTGTGCGATCGGCCAGTCGCTCGCAGCAGGCCGCACCATCGCGCACAAGACACCGCAGCAGCTGGCCGAAGTGGCCCGCATGGCGGTGCTGCTCGACGGTGTCAAGCACATGGTGATGACCACCGGCACACCCCCCGGCGACGACCGCGGCGCGGCGGTTCTCGCCGAGAGCGCGTTCGCAATCAAGGCGGCGGTGAACCTGCCGCTGCAAGGCCAGTGCGAACCACCCGACGATGACCGCTGGTTCGATCGCATGAAGGCTGCCGGCATCGACACCCTCGGCATGCACCTCGAAGCGGTGACGCAGCCCGTGCGCGAACGCATCATGCCGGGCAAGGCCACGGTAACGGTGGAACGCTACCTGTCGGCGTTCGAAGCCTCGGTGAAGGTGTTCGGCCGCGGTCAGGTCAGCACCTACATCCTGGCGGGCCTGGGCGACACGCGCGAGGACATTCTGTCGATGTGCGAGACGCTCGTCGCGCTTGGCGTCTACCCCTTCGTCGTGCCCTTCGTGCCGATCAGCGGCACGCCGCTCGAAGACCATCCCGCGCCGGATGCCGGCTGGATGAAATCCATCCTCGAGCCGCTGGGAGCGATGGTGTCGAAGGGTGGCATTCGCGCGAAGGACATCAAGGCGGGATGCGGCAAATGTGGCGCCTGCTCTTCGCTGTCTCAATACGAGAACTGACATGGGCTGCCTCGACGCCCTGCATCCCGATCGGCTCGACGAGCCATCGGACTTCATGCCTTGCGAGTTCCGCGTGAAGTGGGCCGCCAGCGACTGGGAACGCGAACAGGCACATTCACTGAGGCGCGCCGTGTTCTGCGTCGAGCAAGGCGTCTTTCTTGGCGACGACCGCGATTCGATCGACGCGCACGCGCAGTCGATCGTCGCCGTGTCGTGTGTCGGTGGCGCGCCCGACGAGGTGGTCGGCACGGTGCGCATCCACGAAGAATCGCCCGGCCTGTGGCGGGGCTCGCGCCTCGCCGTGCATGCCGCCTTCCGCCACCACGGCCGAATCGGCGCGACGCTGATCCGCCTCGCGGTGAGCAGCGCCCATGCGCGCGGCTGCCAGACCTTTCTCGCGCATGTCCAAAGCCAGAACGTCCCGATGTTCGAGCGGCTGCACTGGACGGCCTTGCAAGCCGAGATGCTGCATGGCCGCCCACATCACCTGATGCAGGCCGACCTGGCCCAGTACCCGCCCTGCACCACGCCCGACAACGGCTTCGTCACCCGCTCGACGGGAGCGCGTGCATGAAGGCCCAGGCGCTGTGCGAGGCCCTGCGCGCCAGCCGCGGCTTCGCGCACAAGCGCGACATCTCGTTGGTGATGGCGCGCCTGTCGCCTTCGCTGCCGAGCGACATCGCAGTCGGCGACGACTGCGCAGCGATCCCAGATGGCGACGGCCACCTGCTCTTCGCCATCGAAGGCTTCGTCGAAGACTTCGTCGAGCAGATGCCCTGGTTCGCCGGCTACTGCGGCGTGATGGTCAACGTGAGCGACATCTATGCAATGGGCGGCCGCCCTCTCGCGGTTGTGGACGCGCTGTGGAGCCACGGTGCCGAGGCAGGTCACCCGGTGCTCGATGGCTTGGCGGAAGCCTCACGGCGCTATGGCGTGCCCATCGTGGGCGGCCACAGCAACCACAAGAGCGAACGCGGGCAACTCGCAGTGGCGATCGTCGGCCGCGCCAACAAGCTGCTCACGAGCTTCGACGCGCAGCCCGGCGATGTGCTGGTGATGGCCGTCGACCTGCGTGGCGACTGGCAGCAGCCCTACCCATACTGGAACGCGTCCACATCCGCCCCGGCCGAGCGGCTGCGCGCCGACCTGGAACTGCTGCCAACGCTGGCCGAAGGCGGTCTGTGCAAGGCCGCGAAAGACATCAGCATGGCCGGCACCATCGGCACCGCGTTGATGCTGCTCGAATGCTCGAAGGTCGGCGCACGCATCGACGTCGACGCGATCCCCCGACCCGATGGCATCAGCATCGACGACCCGGCGGCCTTGCTGCGTTGGCTGGTCGCGTTCCCGAGCTACGGCTTCGTGCTGAGTGTGCGGCCAGAGAACGTTGATGCCGTGCTCGCGCGCTTCCAAGCACGCGGCCTGGCGGGTGCCGCCATCGGCCAGGTGCTGCCCGAACCACAGGTCAGCCTGTGCCACCACGGCAGCGATGCGCTCCTGTGGAACCTCGCCGAGCAGCCCTTCATCACCGCCGGAGAAGCGCATGCCTGAGCGGCTGAAGATCGCGCTGCTGACGCACTCGATCAACCCGCGCGGCGGCGTGGTGCATGTGCTCGAACTCGGCCGCGCGCTGCTGGCTCGCGGCCATGCCGTCACCGTCATCGCACCGGCTGCCCGCGGCCAGCGCTTCTTCCGCGAAACGCCGTGCCGCGTCGAGCTGGCCGAGCTGCCGCCCTCTGGGTCCGATCTCGCAGAGACGGTGCGCCAGCGCATCGAAGCCATGCGCGGCCACCTCCGCGTCTTGCTGCAGCGCGAGCGCTTCGACGTCTTCCACACGCACGACGGCATCGGCGGCAACGCCCTGGCCGATCTCGGTTGCAGCTACTTGCGCACGGTGCACCACGTCGACAGGTTCGCCGATACGCGCGTGCAGGCCTGGGAGCAGCGCTCGATCCACGAAGCTGCTCAGGTGCTGTGTGTGAGCGCACTGTGGTGCGAACGACTGCGGGCCGAGACGGGCATCGTCGCGGCTCAGGTTCCGAATGGGGTCGACCTCGAGCGTTTTTCATCGCGGCCCATGCCCGACGACTCACGGGTCGTTGAACGTCTCGGCATCGGCGGCGCGCGGCCGGTGGTGCTGATGGTCGGCGGCATCGAGGCGCGCAAGAACACGCGCCGCCTGTTGCAGGCCTTCGTGTTGCTGCGCGAACGCTTGCCGCGCGCTCAATTGGTGGTCGCCGGCGGCGCCAGTCTGCTGGATCATGGCAGCGAGGCACGCGCATTCCTCGCCGACGCCGCTGAGGCAGGCCTCCGCATCGGCGCACATGAAGACGTCGTGATTACCGGCCCGCTGGAAGACAGCGACATGCCCGCCCTCTACCGCCGTGCCGACGTGCTGGCCATGCCATCTCTGCTCGAAGGCTTCGGCCTCGCGGCGCTCGAAGCGTTGACCAGCGGCACGCCGGCCGTGGTGTCGCGCATGGCGCCGTTCACCGAGCACTTCGCGGAGGCCGATGTGCTGTGGGCTGATCCGTTGTCGCCGGCTTCCATCGCCGACGCGTTGCAACAGGCCGTGGCGCGTGGCCGCCATCACGAGACGCCGGCGGTCTGCCGTCGCTTCAGCTGGGCTGCGAGCGCCGAGCGGCACGACGCGCTGTACCAGGCAATTCAAGTCACCCGCATGCCGCCGCCCGTTCGGGCTGAGGTATCGAAGCCTTGCACGGCCTGAACGCGCCTTCGATACCTCAGGCCGAGCGGTTTTGCTTTTCGACATCCATAGAGACGAGCCCATGCCCGCCATGCACTACCAACTGCGCTGGCCCGATGCCAGCGTGCAGACCTGCTACTCACCCTCGCTGGTGATCAAGGACTTCTTCGCACCGCACACCAGCTACCCGCTGCCCGACTTCATGCAACGCCTGCGCGAGGCCACGCAGATCGCGTCCGATCGCGTCGAGGCGAAGTTCGGCTTCGCCTGCTCGCGCGCGATGGACAACCTCGCCAACGTCGAGCAGGTGGCCCAGCGCTTTGCCGATCAACCCCACGCCTGCATCGAGGTGCTGGCCTTTCAGGAGTGACTTACCAAATGAGCGCCATCAGCACCAGCCCCCTTCCCCACCACAGCGTCGTGATCGTCGGCGGCGGCCAGGCCGGCTTGTCGCTGTCGTATTACCTGAAGCAGCGCAGCATCGACCACGTGGTGTTCGAGAAGCGCGCCGCCATGCACAGTTGGCGCACGCAGCGCTGGGACAACTTCTGCCTCGTCACGCCCAACTGGCAATGCAAGCTGCCCGGTCACGACTACCGTGGCGACGACCCACACGGCTTCATGAAGAAGGACGAGATCCTCACCTATCTGGAGCACTTCAAGAACGCGGTGGATGCACCGTTGCGCGAAGGCGTGTCGGTGCTCGGCGTCACGCCGCGCGACGAAGGCGGTTACCTCGTGAAGACCAGTGCCGGCGACTGCACCGCCGACCAGGTCACCGTGGCATCGGGCGGCTACCACGTGCCCATCGTTCCGCGCATGGCCGAGCGGCTGCCGAAGAGGGTGCTGCAGATCCACTCCGAGCAATACCGCAACGCGGCCTCGTTGCCCGAAGGCACGGTGCTGGTCGTCGGCTCGGGCCAGTCGGGCGCGCAGATCGCCGAAGACCTGCACCTCGAAGGCCGCAAGGTCGTTCTCGCCATCGGCGACGCCCCGCGCTGCGCCCGCTTCTACCGTGGCCGCGACGTGGTCGACTGGCTGGCCGACATGGGCTACTACGACATGGGCGTCAACGAGCACCCGCTGCGCCAGGGTGTGCGCGACAACACCAACCACTACGTGACCGGCCGCGACGGCGGGCGCGACATCGACCTGCGCAAGTTCGCCCTCGAAGGCATGGAACTCTACGGACCGATGTGCGGCGTCGAAGACGGCAAGCTCGAGTTCGAACCGCGGCTCGGTGCCGCGCTGGATCATGCCGACAAGATCTACAACGGCATCAACGCCGGTATCGACAAGTACATCGCCGCGAACGGCATCGACGCGCCCGCAGGCGAGCCGTACGAGCCGCCATGGTCACCGGCTGAAGAACGCAGCGAGCTCGACTTGGCGGCCGCCGGGATCAGCTCGGTGATCTGGTGCATCGGCTTCGCTCCCGACTTCAGCTGGCTCGACGCCCCGGTCTTCAACGGCCGTAGCCACCCGCAGCATGTGCGCGGCGTGACGCAGCAGCCAGGCCTGTACTTCCTCGGCCTGCCGTGGCTGCACACCTGGGGCTCCGGCCGCTTCTCGGGCGTGGCGCGTGATGCGCTGTACCTGGCCGAGCGCATTGAGGCGCACTGCACGGCCAAAGAGCCAGCAACCCAGGAGTCGGAGAGACAGAGGGCTGACGTGACAGCATGAATCAGAGCTTCTCTCCGCAGTGGTGACATGCGCGTGCTTCAAAAATCGCTATGGTGTTTCCTGGCTCGCCATCTGCATTTGGGCTCACGAGCGCACGCTTTCCACAGCGGAAGCATCGCACGAGAAGAGCTACGAATATGCTCGAAAACACACCTGCCAACCCTAGCAAAGAAAGCAAGATGGACAGGCTAAACAGATCCTGGTGTCTTTCAAGGCCAAAGGCGCTGAGGACCAACGCAACTGCGCTCCCACCCAGGAGCATTGCTACGCTGCTCAGCGGAACGTAGCGCATGAACATCAAAAGAAGATTTTGCATGTTCAATCTGAATGCCACCGGTAGATAAATCGAGTCGATGCGTCCCGTGATTGCACTACGACAATTCCCCAAAGAGGACGAGAGCAGCGAACGCCGAGAAAGAGATCGCCAGCCAAACGAATACTGAGACGTCAAACCACAGATGGCCGAATGTTGCGATCTCCGCCTTGGGCCCTGCTGGCCTTTCCCAAACGACGACGGGAACGCTATCGCCGATCTTGGGTAATTTCATGCTCAAAGTTGAGCGGCTGCGCAGTTCCGCCGTCTGACTGGTAGACAGTGCCACCGTAAGCCGATAGAACCTTCTCTTCCGGCCGCGGCTGTTGCGGTAGATGTGGTCGGTGATCACCAAGCCCTGCGAACGTTCGCCCTTGAGGAGGAGCGATACAGGTCGTATGGCCGCGTATACAGCCAAGATAAACATGACCGCTGCCAGGCATGCAAGCAATAGACCGAATGTGAGCATGAACAAAGCCTGGAAAGAATGAGCAATGGGTCTGGCTAGTCGATTCTGGCAGCTGCCATTGAAGACGCGTGGGCTTCGAAAGTCAGCCGCCCTTGATTTATTCTTCGCGCTCGGCCAGAACCGGCCCACACGAATCAAGGAGATGCCATGCCCTACATGCTGTTGATCGCCGAACCCGCCGGCCAACGCGCCACGCGCAGCTTGGCCGAAGGCCACGCCGTCTATGACCGCATGGTGCGCTGGGGTGCTGACCTGAAGGAGCGCGGTGTGCTGCTGGCCGGCGAGTCGCTCAAGTCTCAGGATGCAGACACCGCCCGCGTCGAGGTGCGCAGTGGCAAGCCGCTTGTGCTCGACGGCCCGTTCGCCGAGGCCAAGGAAATGATCGGCGGCTTCTTCCTGGTCGACTGCAAGACGCGTGACGAGGCCGTTGCCATCGCCGTCAGCTGCCCGGCGGCCGAATGGTGCTCGATCGAAGTGCGTGCCGTGGCACCCTGCTACGCCTGACCCGGGTTTCCACCCAGCCGTTATTTTTTTCGACCGGTTGTCGAAATCGCCGCCACTCGCTCGTCGTGTGAATGTGAGCCACGGAAACTGATCGCCGAGGCTCCTCACCCACGCACAGGAGAGCTGCCATGCGATTCATGATCATCGTCAAAGCGACGCCGGACTCCGAAGCCGGCGTCATGCCCGAAGAAGCACTGCTGACCGCCATGGCCGACTACCACGAGCAACTGGCAAAGGCGGGTGTGCTGCTCGACGGCAACGGCCTGCACCCGAGCGCCAAGGGCTGGCGCATCCGCTACAGCGGTGGCCAGCGCCAGGTCATCGACGGCCCGTTCTCCGAGACCAAGGAGCTGATCGCCGGCTACACGCTCATCCAGGTGCGCTCGCGTGAAGAGGCGCTGGAGTGGACACGCCGCTTCCCGGCGCCCATGGGCGAGCAGAAGGACGCCGAAATCGAGGTGCGCCAGCTGTACGAGCTGGAAGACTTTGCCCAGGGCGAGGCCGTCGGGCGCTTGCGCGAGATGGGCGTTGGCGAAGGGGTGCGGGCATGATCGCCGCCATCGCAATCGTGGCCGTGGCGCTCGCCGCGCTGCTGCTCTACGCCGCCAGCCGGCCCGACACGATGAGGATCGAGCGCTCGGTGAACATCCAGGCCGACCCTGAACGCATCAAGCCGCTCATCAACGACATCCAGCGCTTCAACACCTGGAACCCCTACAACCACAAGGACCTGACGATGAAGGGCAGCTACCGCGGCCCCACCATCGGCCCCGGTGCCGCCTACGACTTCGACGGGAACAAGAACGTGGGCAAGGGCAGCATCCAGATCGTGGAGCCAACGGGACCCGACCGCGTCTCCATGACCCTCGACATGACCGCCCCCATGGCCTGCCACAACCTCATCGACTTCAAACTCGCGCCGCGCGGTGCCACCACCGACGTCACGTGGTCGATGACGGGGCCCTGCCCCTTTCTCGGCAAGCTGATGGGCGTGATCTTCAACATGGACAAGATGGTCGGCCGCGACTTCGAAACCGGCCTCGCCAGCCTGAAGACGCTCGCCGAACAACGCTGAACAGAACTACACAAGGACACGACCATGAACAAGCTCATCTTCGTCAACCTGCCGGTGAAGAACCTGCCGCGCTCGCGCGCTTTCTTCGAAGGCCTGGGGTATCACTTCAACCCCCAGTTCAGCAACGACCAGGGCGCCTGCCTCGTCATCAGCGACACCATCCACGCAATGCTGCTGACCGAACCCTTCTTCCAGACCTTCACCAAGAAGCCGATCTCGGACGCGAAGAAGAGCACCGAGGTGCTGATCTGCCTGTCATGCGAGAGCCGCGAAGAAGTCGACAGCCTCGTTGGCAAGGCAGTGGCGGGCGGCGGCACCGTGCCGAACGAAAAGCAGGACCACGGCTTCATGTACGGACACGGCTTCGAAGACCTGGACGGCCATGTGTGGGAGCTGATGTACATGGACCCCAACGCCGCGCCGCCGCAAGCTTGACATGTCTGCCCCCACGTCGCTCCGCTCCTGCCCCCTGAGGGGTCGCTCAGCCGCCTTGAGGCGGCTCGGCGCCGGCTGAGAAGCGCTGTCGGCACATGTCCAACGCCACACACAGCGCGATCGAAGCCGTCTGGCGCATCGAGGCCGCCAAGATCATCGCCAGCATCGCGCGCATGGTGCGCGACGTCGGCCTGGCCGAAGAGCTGGCACAAGACGCACTGGTCTCGGCGCTCGAACACTGGCCCGAGGCCGGCGTGCCCGACAACCCGGCGGCCTGGCTGATGGCCACCGCCAAGAACCGGGCACTCGACCGGCTGCGGCGCGACAAGCTCTCGCACAGCAAACACGAGGAGATCGGCCATGACCTCGAAGCACAAGAGGCCCTGATCGTGCCGGACTTCGTCGACGCCCTCGACGCTGCCCGCGCCGACACCATCGGCGACGATCTGCTGCGCCTCATCTTCACCGCCTGCCACCCGGTGCTCTCGACCGAAGCGCGCGTGGCGCTCACGCTCAAGCTGCTGGGCGGGCTGAGCACCGCCGAGATCGCGCGCGCCTTCCTTGTGCCCGAGCCCACCATCGCGCAGCGCATCGTGCGGGCCAAGCGCACGCTCACCGCCGCCAAGGTGCCCTTCGAACTGCCGCGCGGCGACACGCTGGCCGACCGCATGAGCTCGGTGCTCGAGGTGATCTATCTCGTCTTCAACGAGGGCTACACCGCCACCGCCGGCGACGACTGGATGCGCCCGGCGCTGTGCGATGAAGCCATCCGCCTCGGCCGCGTGCTCGCCGGCCTGGCCGCCGACGAACCCGAGGTGCACGGCCTGCTGGCCCTGATGGAACTGCAGGCGTCGCGCACCGCCACACGTGTCGATGTGGAAGGCAAGCCGGTGCTGCTGATGGACCAGGACCGCGCGCGCTGGGACCACCTGCTGATCCGACGCGGGCTCAATGCGCTGGCACGCGCCGAAACCCTGGGTGGCTCGCTGGGCCTCTACACCTTGCAGGCCGCCATCGCCGCCTGCCACGCACGCGCACGAACACCCGAAGAGACCGACTGGGCCGAGATCGTCGGTCTGTACGACGCATTGGCACAGACCGCCCCGTCACCGGTCGTCGAACTCAACCGCGCCGTCGCGGTGAGCATGGCCTTCGGCCCCGCCGAAGGGCTCGCGATCATCGACAGGATGCGCGACGAGCCCGCGCTGCAGAGCTACCACTGGTTGCCCAGCGTGCGCGGCGACTTTCTCGCCAAGCTCGGCCGCCACGACGAGGCGCGCGCCGAGTTCGAGCGCGCCGCCAGCCTCGCGCGCAATGCGCAAGAGCGCGCGTTGCTCATGCTGCGCGCTCAGTCGGTCGGCAAGTAGAGCCTCAGGCCGGGGTCCACAGCGCCGGCAAGCCCGGCAGTGTGCGCAGGATGCGTGCGAGCGAACCGTCGGCCACCAAGGTTGTCGCCAGCTCGATGTCGGGTGCCAGGTAGCGGTCTTGCGGCATTGGCGGGCAGGTGGTGCGCAACAGCGCATGCACCGCTTCCAGCGGGGGCGAGCTGCGCAACGGCCGCAGGAACTCCACGCCTTGTGCCGCGGCGAGCAGCTCGATCCCGAGGATGTGCGACACGTTGCGGATCATCGCCTGCAGCCGGCGCGCGGCGAAGGTGGCCATGCTGACGTGGTCTTCCTGGTTGGCCGAGGTCGGGAGGCTGTCAACGCTCGCCGGGTGCGCGAGCGACTTGTTCTCGGACGCGAGCGCCGCCGCAGTGACGTGCGCGATCATGAAACCCGAGTTGAGCCCTGCGTCGGCCGAGAGGAACGGCGGCAGGCGCGACACGCCGCTGTCGATCAGCATCGCGATGCGCCGCTCGGCAATGGCGCCGACCTCGGCAATGGCCACCGCCATCGCATCGCAGGCCAACGCCACCGGCTCGGCGTGGAAGTTGCCACCCGAGATCAGCGTGCCCTCTTGCCCAGCCTCACCGGCGAACACCAGCGGGTTGTCGGTGACGGCATTGGCCTCGCGCACGAGGATGAGCGCCGCATGCCGAAGCTGGTCGAGGCAGGCGCCCACCACTTGCGGCTGGCAGCGCAGGCTGTACGGGTCTTGCACGCGGTCGTCGCCCTCGCGGTGCGAGTTGCGGATCTCGCTGCCGGCCAGCAGCTCGCGGTAGTACTGCGCCACGTCGATCTGGCCGGGCTGGCCGCGCAGCAGGTGGATGCGCGGGTCGAAGGGCCCGTCGCTGCCACGCGCCGCGTCGACGGTGAGCGCGCCCACCACCAGCGCAGCTTCGAGCACCGGCTCGAAGCTGAGCAGGCCGTGCAGCGCGAGGGCCGTCGACGTCTGCGTGCCGTTGATGAGCGCCAGGCCCTCTTTCGCGGCGAGCTTGAGCGGCACGATGCCGGCTTCTTGCAGCAGCGGCAACGCGGGCACGCGCCGGCCGTTCTGCAGCATCTCGCCCTCGCCCATCAAGGCCAGCGTCATGTGCGCCAGCGGTGCCAGGTCACCCGAGGCACCGACCGAACCTTGTGCAGGCACATAGGGCACGAGCCCGGCGTTGTGCACGGCCAGCAGGGTGTCGATCACGACCTCCCTCACGCCGGAGAAGCCACGCGCCAGGCTGGCCGCCTTGAGCGCCAGCATCAGCCTCACCACCGGTGGCGCCAGCGGTTCACCCACGCCGACCGAATGCGAGCGGATCAGGTTCAGCTGCAGCGTGTCGAGCTGGTCTTCGCTGATGCGGGTGGAGGCGAGCTTGCCGAAGCCGGTGTTGACACCGTAGACGGCTTGGTGCCCTTCGGCGGCGCGGCGCACCACCGCCGCGCTGGCACGCACCGCGCCTCGGGCGGCATCGTCGATGGTGATCGCGCGGCCGCCGGCGTGCAGCGACTGCAGGTCGTCCAGCGTCAGCTGGCCAGGGGTGAGGGTGTGATGGGTCATGGTGATCCTTGCGAAATGATGTGATGGCGCGAAGTGGCGCAGCCGATCAGGGAACGGCGAGTTGGAGTTCTGCGTGTGGCACCCATGCCGGCTCATCGGCGCGGCGTTCGTGCAACCGCGGGGCGGCTAGAAACAGGCGCTCCCCGGCCAGCCCCTTGGCCAGCAGCGCCTCGCGCACGGCCACCGCACGTTGCAAGGCCAGCTCGCGCAAGGCCTCGGGCGGTGCCGGCATCGTCGGCAGGAGCAGTGATTCCATCTCAGCCACGGGAATGTCACGCGCCAGGCCGAGTGCGTTGCGCGGTTTGTCGGGCAGCGGCGCGCGGCGGTAGAGCTCGCGCACACGCTGCGCGTGTTCTTCGGCGCTGAGCGTTGTGCCTGGGGTCTCGCCCGAGCTGCCACGCTTGCCGGCCAGGCGCGCATCGAGCGCGCGTGCCCGGAAGGCTTCGGTTTCGGCGCTCGGGTCGACGGCACCGGTGATGGTCAGCGTGAGCGAGGGTCGGTCTGTCAGGGCCTGTGCCAGCTTGTCGACGGTGGCGCGGCTGGTCTCGGTCATGCGCGCACTGCCCGGCGCAAAGGCGATCTGGCCCGCCTCTTCGGAGCCGCCACCGGCGAGCAAGGAAAACGGCGACGTGATCGCCTTGGTCAACAGGTTGACCACCACCTGCAGGATCAGCTTGCCGACGCTGAACTGCGGGTCTTGTAGGCTGCCGCGCACCGGCAGGTTGACGTCGATCACACCGCGCCGGTCTTTCAGCAGCGCCACCGCCAGCAGCACCGGCAGCTTGGTCGCGACGGGCGACTCGACCCGGTCGCCGAACGTGAGCTGATTGATGACGAGCTTGTTCTGCGCTTCGAGCTGGCCTTGCGGGGTGACCTTGTAGGCCAGCTCCGCGCTGAGCTGGCCGCGCTGAATGCCGTAGCCGGCGTACTTGCCCGAGTAGGCGCTGAAGGGCGCCAGCTCCAGGCCGGTGGCCTTGGCGCTCAGGTCCATCACCGGCGGGTTGGCAGTGGGGTTGAGCTGGCCCACGATGTCGAGCTGGGCGGTGCCGGCCGCACGGCCATGGATCTCGAGCGGCGCCATCTCGGCACTGCCGGAGCGGAAAGCGCCCAGCCGGCCATTCAGTTCGGACAGCTGGGTGCTGTAGTTCGGCCGGATGAAATGGTCGCTGAAATCGACACGACCTTTCACCAGCCGAATTTCGCCCACGCTCAGGTCGACGGGCAGGTCTTGCGGCTCGGAGCGCGCGGGTGCCGAGGCGGTGGCCGCGGCGAGGGGTGCAGCCGTCGGTGCGCTCGCTGCGCCCGGCGCCGGAGCGGCCGCCACCTCTTGCAGGTTGAAGCGCCCCTGTTCGGTGACGAGCAGGCTGGCGTAGAGGTCGGACACCGTGGCGCGGCGCATGCTCACCTGCGGCTTGGCATTGGGCGCGACGTTGGCCTGCAGGCCCTCGAGTGCCAGCATCTGCCAGCTCAGCAGCGGCTCGCCTTTTGCCTCGGCTGCGCGGGGGCGGGTCTGCACACGCAGGTTGGCCACACGGAGTTCACCGCCAGCCTGCACGCTGGTGCCGTCGTTGCCGAGCTGGAGGGCGAGGCTTCCGTCGTAGCCGAGTTCGGCGCGTCGCAGGTTGAAGGCCGTCAGGCTGGCGAGATACGGGTCGAACAGGTGAGCCGGCAACCGCGTGATGCGCAGCGTGCCTTTGGCCTGCAGCGGCGCCATGCCCACGTCGCCTTGCCAGGCGAGAGTGCTCTCGGTGCCGGCGTTGGCTTCGGCCTTGGGTGCCACTTTGCTTGCGGCATCGGTACGGCCCTCGCCATCTGGGCGGCGCAGTGTGGCGGCCAGGGTCAGCGGCAAGCTGCCCTTCATCGGCCAATGCACTGCGCCGGCCTTCAGCGCGATGCCGTCGATGGTGAGCGCGACCTTGGGCGTGGCGTCGCGCCAGTCGACACGGGCTGACGACAGCTCCACGGCGTCGAGCTGCACGGCCCACGGCGGCGTGGCCGGCGTGGCGACCTGGGCAGATGACGAAGCGGGCGACGACGACGTCGACGCTGCCGATGGCGCAGCCGGTGCCGACGTTGCAGTGGGCTCCGCCAGGTCGAGCAGATTGATGCGGCCCTTCGCATCGCGCGACACCTGCAGCACCAGGCCATCGAGCGCAAGGCGGCCGAAGCTCAGCTGCCGCGCCAATGGTTGCACGTCGCGCAGGCCCAGCGTGAGCTGCGACCACGTGGCGAGCGGCGCGCTGTGTGCGTCTTGCAGCGCCACGTCTCGAGCGCCCAGCGAGCCGGTCACCACGACGCGGGGTGCAGCATCGGGGGCGAGCGAGAAACTTGCGCGCAGGTCGGCCGACAGCTGTGCACGCACCAGCTTCACCGGCAACCCCTCCGGCAGGTAGCCGAGGTAAGGCGCCACGTCGAGTGCCGGCACCTTGAGTTCGAGCTCGCCGGCACGCGTCTGCGCAAACGGCGTGCCCTGCGCGCCCGAATCGAAGTGGCTGCCGTTGAGCGTGAACGCCAGCCGTGGCTCCACGCGCGTGGTGACGTCCGAAGGCAGGTTGGACAGGAACGGCACGGCGAAGCTCACGCCTTGCAACTGGTGCACGCGGCCGGCGGGTTTGTCATCGAAGCGCAACTCGGCGTCACGCAGCTGCAGGTTGTGCAGCGAGAAGCGCGCCGGGCTCTGGTCCTCGGTGGCAGGTGGCGGCGCCGTGGGCGTGAAACGCTGGATCAGGTCGTCGACGTCGTAGTGGCCCGGCGCCGTACGCGTCAAGCGCAGGCGCAGTCCATCGGCCTCGAGCGCGGTGACCACCGGCGCACGCTTCCACACGGACGAGATGTCGGCATCGAAGCGCAGGCGTTCGAGCCGGAGCTGGGGTTCGGCCACGCCGGCCAAGCCGGCGACCGTGACGCCCTGCACGCTGGCCTCCAGCCGCCACGGCGCAAGCGTCACCTTGTCGATGGTGACCTGTCGCCCGAGCAACGCGCTCAGCTGCTTTTCACCCTGCCAGCGCAGCACGCCGGGCAGCGCGAGCAGCACGGCCCCCACCAGCACGAGCACACCGCCCGCGATCCAGGCGCCCCGCTTCCACCCTGACATGCTGCCGCTTCCTCTTCAAGCCTATCGATCTGCATGGGCGCGCGCGAAACCTTGCGCTCGCACGGCACCCACCCGTTGAACGGCTCGATTATTTGCCGAGCTTATTTGCCGAGCATGGGCAGGTTCAGCCTTTGCTCGCGCGCGCAGGCTACGGCTTCGTCGTACCCGGCGTCTGCATGCCGCATCACGCCGGTGGCTGGGTCGTTCCACAGCACGCGCTCGATCCGCTTGTCGGCTTCGGCCGTGCCATCACAAACAATCACCACGCCCGCATGTTGCGAGTAGCCCATCCCCACGCCGCCGCCGTGGTGGAGCGACACCCACGTCGCGCCGCCCGCGGTGTTGAGCAAGGCATTCAGCATCGGCCAGTCGGACACGGCGTCCGACCCGTCGCGCATCGCCTCGGTCTCGCGGTTCGGTGACGCCACGGAGCCGCTGTCCAGGTGGTCGCGCCCGATCACGATCGGCGCCTTCAGCTCGCCACTGCGGACCATCTCGTTGAACGCCAGGCCTGCGCGATGCCGGTCGCCGAGGCCGATCCAGCAGATGCGCGCTGGCAGGCCCTGGAACGCGATGCGTTCGCCCGCCATGTCGAGCCAGCGGTGCAGGCCGGCGTCGGCCGGAAACAGTTCCTTCATCTTGGCGTCGGTCTTGCGGATGTCTTCCGGGTCACCCGACAAGGCCACCCAGCGGAACGGCCCCTTGCCGCGGCAGAACAGCGGGCGGATGTAGGCCGGCACGAAGCCCGGGAAGTCGAACGCATTCTTCACGCCGTGGTCGAGCGCCACCTGGCGGATGTTGTTGCCGTAGTCGACGGTCGGCACGCCCATGGACTGGAAGTCGAGCATGGCCTGCACGTGCACCGCACAGCTGCGGGCGGCGGCATCGCGCAGCTCGGCGTGCTTCGCCGAATCGGCTTGCGCCGCGCGCCAGGCCTCGAGCGCCCAGCCGCTGGGCAGGTAGCCATGCACGAGGTCGTGCGCCGAGGTCTGGTCGGTCACGAGATCGGGCCGCAGGCCCCCTGCCTTGGCGCGCTTCACCATCTCGGGCAGCAGCTCGGCGGCGTTGCCGTGCAGGCCGATGGAAACCGCTTTCTTTTCTTTGGCATACCGCGCCAGGCGAGCCAACGCGTCGTCGAGGTCGGTCGCCTGCTCATCGAGGTAACGCGTCTTCAAACGGAAGTCGATGCGCGACTGCTGGCACTCGATGTTGAGTGACGATGCCCCCGCGAAGCTTGCGGCCAGAGGCTGCGCACCGCCCATGCCGCCGAGGCCGGCCGTGAGAATCCACTTGCCCGCGAGCGACCCACCGAAGTGCTGCCGGCCGGCTTCGACGAAGGTCTCGTACGTGCCTTGCACGATGCCCTGGCTGCCGATGTAGATCCACGACCCCGCCGTCATCTGGCCGTACATCATCAGGCCCTTGCGGTCGAGTTCGTGGAAGTGCTCCCACGTCGACCACTTCGGCACGAGATTCGAGTTGGCGATGAGGACCCGCGGCGCGTCGGCATGCGTGCGGAACACGCCGACCGGCTTGCCCGATTGCACCAGCAGCGTTTCGTCTTCGCCGAGCTTTCTCAGGCTGTCGAGGATCGCTTCGAAGCAATCCCAATTGCGTGCCGCCTTGCCGATGCCGCCGTAGACCACGAGCGCGTCGGGGTTCTCGGCCACCTCGGGGTCGAGGTTGTTCTGGATCATGCGGTAGGCCGCTTCGATCAGCCAGTTCTTGCAGCTGAGCTCGGTGCCACGCGGTGCGCGCACGGGGTGCGGCTGGGCAATGTGGTGGGCGGTGGAGAGATCGGTCATGGCGGCCTCGCTGAACAATGGAATGACGCTTTGGAATGGGCTAACTCTACTTGTCTAGTCAAGTCTAGGCAAGTAAGATCTTGCGATGAGTTTCGCCAGCACCCTGAGCTCGCCACCTGCCGCGCCCTACACGCGCGTCAAGCACTATCTGAAGGAAGGGCTGGGCCATGGCACCTGGCCGCCGGGCAGCCTGATGCCGTCGGAGGCCGAGCTCGTGGCGCGCTTCGGTGTGAGCCGCATGACCGTGACCCGCGCGCTACGCGAGCTGCAGGCCGAAGGCCTGGTGACACGGGTGCAAGGCGTGGGCACCTTCGCGGCTCACCTGTCCAAGGTGTCGTCCACGTTGACCATTCGCGACTTGCACGACGAGATCGCCGAGCGCGGCCACCGCCACCACGCCGAGGTGCACATCGCACGCGAAGAGCGCGCCACCGCGGAGCTGGCGCAACAGCTCGGGTTGAACAGCGGCGACACCGTGTTCCGCACCCTCATCGTCCACTTCGAGAACGGTGTACCGCTGCAGTGCGAAGACCGCTACGTGAACCCGGCCTGTGCACCCGACTACCTGAGCGTCGACTTCACGCAGACCACCCCCACGCACTACCTGCTCGACGTGGCGCCGCTGTGGGAAGCGCAGTTCTCCATCGAGGCCAGCCAGCCCAGTGCGGAAGAAGCCAAGCTGCTGCGCATCGATCGCGACGAACCCTGCCTGGTGCTGGTGCGCCGCACCATGAGCCGCGGCGTGCCGATCACACTCGCGCGGTTGGTGCACCCCGGCACGCGCTACCAGATCGACGGGCAGTTCAAACCATGACGCTGAACCTCGTTCACGCCGATGACGTGCCGCCGCAGGCCTGGCGCAATGGTGGCGGCACCACACGCGAGCTGCTGTGCTGGCCGTCCACACTCGAATGGGCATTGCGTGTGAGCGTGGCCGACATCACACGCGACGGGCCGTTCTCGTCCTTCCCCGGCATCGAACGCTGGTTCTCCGTGATCGAGGGTGCGGGCGTGGTGCTGAGCTTCGGTGGCAAGAAGCGCCGTGTTCGCGTCGGCGACCTGCCTTTGCAGTTCGACGGCGGAGACGCGCCCGGCTGCCGTCTGGTCGACGGCTCCACACGCGACCTGAACCTGATGCTGCGCGATGGCAGGGGTGTGATGCGCGTCGCCGCAGGCGGTGTGGCCTGGGAGTCGCCCTTCACGCTGCGCGCCCTGTTCACCTCGGGCCCGGGGCGCTGGGTCGGTGGAACGGAGGAGCGCCGGCTCAGGGCCAACACGCTGCTGTGGTCCGACGCCGCATCGCCCGCAACCTGGTCCTTCCAGCCCGACGAGCCGAACACGCGCGCGTGGTGGCTGGGCTTTTCGCCGGAGGGCCTGCGGTGAGCACGGTCAGCCTGTGGCGCGACGCTCGCCTCGCCACGCTCGCGGGCAGCGAAGCCTGGGGCTGGGTCGATCGGGGCGCCATCGTGGTCGAAGGCGATCGCATTGCATGGGTCGGTGCCGACGACCAGATCCCGGCGGAGTTCACGCGCCGCGCCACGGCCGAGCACCGGTTGGACGGTGCGCTTGTCACGCCAGGGCTGATCGACTGCCACACCCACCTGGTCTACGGCGGCCAGCGGGCGCGCGAGTTCGAGATGCGCTTGCAGGGTGCGAGCTATGAAGACATTGCACGCGCGGGTGGTGGCATCCGCTCCACCGTGGCGGCCACGCGCGCTGCAAGCGACGAGGCCCTGTACCAGTCCGCCCGGCACCGCGCCGAGGCCTTGCTGGCCGAAGGCGTGACCACGCTGGAGGCCAAGTCGGGCTACGGCCTGAGCCTGCACGACGAGGCGCGCTGCCTGTCGGTGGTGCGGCGCCTGGGGCGCGAGCTGCCGTTGAGCACACGGGCAACCTGCCTGGCCGCGCATGCGCTGCCGCCCGAATTCGAGGGCCGGGCCGATGACTACATCGACGCGGTCTGCGCCTGGCTGCCCAAGCTGCAGCAGCAGGGCCTGGTCGACGCGGTGGACGCCTTCTGCGAGCGCATTGCCTTCACACCGGCGCAGACGCGCCGGGTGTTCGAGGCCGCGCGCGCACTGGGCCTGCCCGTCAAGCTGCACGCCGAGCAGTTGAGCGACCAGGGCGGTGCCGCACTGGCCGCCGAGTTCAACGCCTTGTCGTGCGACCACCTCGAACACCTGAGCGATGCGGGCGTGCGCGCGATGAGCGCAGCCGGCACGGTGGCCGTTCTGCTGCCCGGTGCGTATTACTTCCTGCGCGAAACGAAGCTGCCGCCGATGGACGCCCTGCGCGCGCGCGGTGTGCCCATCGCGATCTCGACCGACCACAACCCCGGTACCTCGCCGACGCTCTCGCTGCTGTTGATGATCAACATGGCGTGCACGCTGTTCCGGCTGACGCCGGAAGAAGCCGTGCGCGGCGTCACCGTGAACGGCGCGCGCGCGCTGGGCCTCACCGACCGCGGCACGCTAGCGGCCGGCCAGCGCGCCGACTTCGCGGTGTGGTACCTGGAACACCCCAACGAGCTGGCCTACTGGTTTGGCCACAACCCCTGCCGACGCGTTGTCGTCGCTGGCGTCCAGAGAGAAAGTTCATGACACACACAGCAGCCACATCAGCGAACGGGCCGAGCGCCGGGCCGCTCCCAAGCCGGCCCGCTATCCCCTCGGGGGATCGCCCGACGTACCCGACGGGCGAGGGGTCGTCGTCCTACACCCTTCACCGCGGCAGCACGCCGCTGCTGGTGAGCGTGCCGCACGCCGGCACGGTGATTCCGTCTGATCTGCAGCCGCGCTATGTGGAGCGTGCGCTCGCCGCCGAAGACACCGACTGGTTTCTCGACGAGCTGTACGGCTTCGTGCGCGACATGGGTGCGAGCTTTCTGGTGCCGCGCTACTCGCGTTATGTGATCGACCTGAACCGCCCGCCAGAGAACGCGCCGATGTATCCCGGCGTCAACAACACCGAGCTCTGCCCCACCCGCTTCTTCACCGGCGACCCGCTTTACCGCGAGGGCCAGGCGCCCGACGATGCCGAGATCGCGCGCCGACTGAACGTCTACTGGCAGCCCTACCACCAGGCTCTGCAAGCCGAACTCGCACGGCTCAAATACGAACACGGCCACGCGGTGCTGTTCGACGGCCACAGCATCAAGTCGCAGCTGCCCTGGCTGTTCGAAGGCCGATTGCCCGACCTCAACCTCGGCACGGCCAGCGGCGCCAGCTGTGCGCCCGACCTGCGCGCCGCGCTGAGCGCGGTCTTGAAGTCGCAAGACCGCTTCACCCACGTCATCGACGGGCGCTTCAAGGGCGGCTACATCACGCGCCGCTATGGCCGCCCCGCCGAGCGCGTGCACGCAGTGCAGTTGGAAAAATGCTGGAGTTGCTACATGGACGAAACGCCGCCGTTCAAGCTCGACACCGCCAGTGTGCAGACGGTGGAACCCGTACTGCGCGCGCTGGTGCAGGCGATGATCGATTGGAAGCCCGATGCCTGACACCTTGCTGTGGGCGCCGCAGGCCTGGGTCAGCGGCGGCTGGCACGACGCCGTGCTGCTGCGCGTGGATGCACAGGGCTGCTGGGCCGAGGTGAGTCCGGGCGTGAGCACCCCGCCCCCCGGCGCCACGGTGTTCGGCGGGCCGGTGCTTCCGGGCCTGGTCAACGCCCACAGCCATGCGTTCCAGCGCGCTTTCGCAGGCTTGGCCGAGCGGCGCGAGAGCGAGATGGACGACTTCTGGTCCTGGCGCGATCGCATGTACGGCGTCGCGCTGCGCATCACGCCCGAGCAGCTGCGTGCGGTCGCCGCGCAGTTGTATGTGGAGCTGCTGCGCGGCGGCTACACGCAGGTCTGCGAGTTCCACTACCTGCAGCACACGCAAGACGGCGCGTCATATGCCGACCCTGCGGCAATGAGCTGGGCACTGGCCGATGCCGCCGCCGACGCTGGCATCGGCCTTACCGTGCTGCCGGTGCTGTACGAACGTGCCGGTTTCAACCAGCCTGAACTGCGGCATGACCAGCGGCGCTTTCGCACCACGGCTGCCGAAGTCCATGCCTTGCAACGCAGTGTGGCGGCCGCACGCCGACCGCTCGTCAACGCGGGCGTCGCCATCCATTCGCTGCGCGCCGCGTCCGCCGAGTCCATTCATGCGCTGATGAAGAGCATGGGCGACGAGGACGTGCCGATCCACATCCACGTCGCCGAGCAGATGCAGGAGGTGGACGACTGCGTCAACGTCACCGGCGCGCGGCCCATCGAGTGGCTGTGCGGCGCGCTGCGGCCCGATGCACGCTGGCAGCTCGTGCACGCCACGCACGCCACGGCCGCCGAGATCGATTCCGTGGCCGAGCGGGGCGCGGGCATCGTGCTGTGCCCCAGCACCGAAGCCAACCTCGGCGACGGCCTCACCGACCTGCCGCGCTGGCTCGCCTCCGGCGTGCCGATGTCGGTGGGCTCTGACAGCCAGGTCTCGCGCAGCTGGGCCGAAGAGCTGCGCTGGCTCGAGTACGGCCAGCGCCTGCTGCGCCGCGAACGCAACGTCTCGGCCGCACCGCGCTTGAGCCAGCCATCAACGGCGGCGCGCCTCTTCAATGAGGCATTGGCGGGTGGCATAGGCGCCGCAGGCCAGTCAACTTGGGGCCTGGTGAAAGGCGCTCGCGCCGACGCGCTGGTGCTGTCGCCACAGAGCCCCGGCCTGCTGGGCATCGCGCCATCGCATGCGCTGGATGCCTGGGTGTTTGCGACCGACGCGGCGCATCCTCACGCGGTGTATGTCGCCGGGCAGCAGGTTGTCAGCCAGGGTCGCCATGCCCACCAGGAGGCCATCGCCGAGCGCTACCGCGAGGTCATGTGCATGGCGTGGGAAGAGCCTTCGACATCGCGGGCGTGTGCTACCTGATCCAGTGGATCTTCCCGTGCAAAGGAGGCATGAAACCCTCGCAAATCTGCTCGAAGCGCAAGTCGATCGATGCAAGCACATTGTTCGTGTAGGTCACGCTGTCGACCACAAACCAGCCTTTCAGCGTGTTGCATCCTCGCCCGTCGCCGTACCAGTCCAGCCCGCCTAGCGCAGCGTTGTGGAAGGGATAGCGCTGTAAGCCGGGGTAGTAGCCGGGTGCAAGCTGCGAGATCGAATTCATCCCCACGAAATCGCCAGTCCATCCATTGCCGCCATTGACCGTCACTGTCGCATGCGTGCCGGACGCATTGACTGACACCGTGGCGGTGGAGGGTGTGTACGTGTACGTTTGGCCCTGCCCGATGAAGTCACCACTGTCGCTCTGCAAATAGACATAGTTGCCGCTGCTCGGCGTGGCGCCCGTAGCAGGGGCCCAAAGGCCGGCGGGCGGTGGGTTTTGCGGTCCGGGTGGCTTGGTCGTGTCGCCCGAAATCCAGTGAATCTGACCTCGTAACGCGTTGGCGCCACCTTCGCAGTGCTGTTCGAAGCGCAGGTCGATCGACGCCAGGGCGCCGCCGGTATAGCTGACGCTGTCGACGACGAACCACCCCTTCAAGGTGTTGCAACCTCGTCCGTTGCCGTACCACGAGAGTCCGCCCAACGCCGGGTTGTGGAAGGGATATCGCTGCAAGCCCGGGTAGTAGCCCGGCTGCAATTGCGTCAGTGTATTCATCGCCTGGAAATCGCCTGTCCAGTTGTCATTGCCGCTCACCCCGACCGATAGACGCCCGGACGATGCGGTCATCGTCAGCGTAGTGTTGGCCTGTGTGTACGTGGCGGTACGCCCTGCTCCGATGTAGTCCCCACTGTCACTTTGCAGATAAACATAGTTGCCAGTGGTCGGCGTAGTGCCCACAGCAGCCTTCCACAAGTCGGCAGGCGGTGGATAGACCGGTCCCAGTGGTTGGGTCGTGTCGCTGGAGAGCCAGTGAATCTGGCCACGAAGCGTCGGGGCAGTACCTTCGCAATGCTGCTCAAACCGAAGGTCTATCGCCGCCAAGTTTCCAGCGACATAGCTAACGCTGTCGATAGTGAAAGAACCCGTCAAGGTGTTGCAACCGCGACCTTCACCAGACCATGAAAGCCCGCCCACGGTGGAGTTGTTGAATGGGTAGCGGTTGAGATTCGAGTAGGTGCCCGGCTGGAGCTGCGTCTGCGAACTAGGAACTTGAAACTCCGCAGACCAGTTTTCGTTGCCGGTGATGCTCAACGTGAGTAGCGCACCCGAGGCCGTGAGGCTTAGTACGGCGTTGGACTTGGTGTAAGAGTAGCGCCCCCCCTGACCGATGTAGTCGCCCAAATCGCTCTGCAGTTGGACGAATGAACCGCTATTGGTCGGTATGGCCGTCGCCACCGTCGCGGTCGCCACGTTGTTGCTCGCGACAGGATCGCCCGTTGGGGGTACATAAAGAGTATTGCTGACGGAACCGATAGCAGTCCTCGAGACGAGCGCCGAGACGGTGAAGCTCAACTTGCCTCCGACCGGAATCGAAGGAGCAGTCATCGCCGCACCGAGTGAGGGCGGACAACTGGCACCCCCGCTAGGCACACAAGTGATCGAATTGAGGGTCTGGTTGGCGTCGACCACGTTTTCGATCGCGACGTTGGTCGCCGCATCTGGCCCGGCGTTAGCGACTGTCATCGCATAGGTCGCGAGACTCCCGCTGGAGACCTGAGGGTCGGAGGCAATGCCGGAAACAACGATGTCCGATGACGTACGTGTGGGAGGGTAGGCGTTGACCACCACCTGGGAAACGTTGTCGTTGAGAGTGGCGTCGTTGTCCGCGCTGACCGAGACCGCGCTGCTGATCGCTCCCGTTGCACCCTCCGCCACGAGGACAGTCAGCTGGAAATGCAGGCTGCCGTTCGCAGGCAGGCTGGTCACGCTCATGCTGCCGGGGCTGGCTGGGCAGACGGCGCCGCCAGTGGCTACGCAACTCATAGAGCCTTGTGTCAGACCACTTCCGAGCACAGTAGAGGCGGAGACATTGCCAGCTGCATCAGGGCCCGCGTTTGCGACGATAACTTCGAATGTGGCCGAACCGCCACCGGCCACGGCCAAACTGGGACCAGAAGCGACGATGGAGAGGTTGGCCGAACTAGTCGTGGGAGCACTGGCAGAGGGGGCCGGCGGGCTCGCAGGAGGACTGCCCCCCGGTTCTTGCGCATCGCTACCTCCGCCCCCACAAGCCGCGAGCAAGCACACGGCGGCTGCAGCCGCCATCATCCGCCATTGCATTTTTGGTTCCTCCCGGGTTTACATCGCGATGCCGCAGGGCGCGTCCACGCTCTCATTGCGCATAGCTGGTCTGAATTATCGTCGGATCGGGGGGCAGTCGTGCTCGCGCCTTTGCTCGCTTCTGCCGATGGACTCAGTCCCTTTTTAGACGCATCCCCGCATCATTTAGCAGGTGGCGACGACCACCACTGGCACGCCTTCTGCTATCAATCTTGCATACAAGAACGCATGCACAAAAGCGGGGCGCCAGCAAAATGTCCGAACCACGAACCTTGCCTGAGCTGCAGCAAGCGCTGCGCGCGGGCACCTTGACAGTGCGTCAGCTGATGCTGCGCTTCCTGGCCGAGCAATCGCAGCAGGCCAGTGCGGCGTGGATCTCGCTGCTACCCGACGACACCTTGATGGCACAGGCCGATGCCTGCGACGCGCGCCTGCTCGCCATGGGCCCGGTGGTGTTCGACACGCACCCGCTGCTCGGCATGCCCTTCGCGGTGAAGGACAACATCGACGTCGCGGGCCTGCCCACCACCGCGGCCTGCATGAGCTTCGCCAGCGGCCCGGCCACGGGGCATGCCACCGTCGTGCAGAAGCTGGTCAATGCCGGCGCCATTCCCGTCGGCAAGACCAACCTCGACCAGTTCGCCACCGGCCTGGTGGGCACGCGCTCGCCCTACGGCGCCGTGCCCAACAGCTTCGACCCGTCGCGCGTGAGTGGCGGCTCGAGTTCGGGCTCGGCTTATGCGGTGGCGATGGGCCAGTTGCCATTCGCGCTCGGCACCGACACGGCGGGCTCGGGTCGCATCCCGGCCAGCTTCAACAACATCGTCGGCCTGAAGCCCACTCCCGGCCGCGTCGGCACGGGCGGTGTGCTGCCGGCCTGCCGCAGCATCGACTGCGTGTCGGTGCTGGCGCTCACGGTGGACGACGCCGCGCTCGTGCTCTCGGTCATCGAAGGGCCGGATGCGAGCGACAGCTACAGCCAGTTCCAGACAGGGCCGTCGCATCTGAAGGCGGTGCTGCGGGTGGGCATCCCATCGCGGCCGGTATTTACTGGCGACGCGGGCTATCGCGCGGCATTCGCAAAGGCCGCAGCGCATGTGCAGTCCCTAGGGCATGAAGTCGTGCCGCTGGACTTTTCGCCGCTGCATGCCGTTGCAGAGTTGCTCTACGGCGGGCCGTGGGTCGCAGAGCGGCACGCCGTCGTGCAGAAGCTGCTGGACCACGACCCCACCGTCTTCGACCCGGCGGTGCGCAGCATCGTCGAGAGCGCACGCAGCTTCTCGGCCACCGACGCCTTCCGCGGCCTGTACAAGCTGCGTGCTGCGGAGCGCGATGCCCAGGCCTTCTGGGAGCAGGCCGACGTGCTGATGGTGCCCACCTCGACTGGCCACCCCAGCATGGATGAGGTGGCCGCCGACCCGATCGGCGCCAACGGGCAGCTCGGCGCATACACCAACTTCGTCAACCTGCTGGGCTGGTCGGCGCTGGCTCTGCCTTTCAACTTCACCGACCGCGGACTGCCGTTCGGCGTGACCTTCATCGCACCCGCTGCATACGACACGGCGCTCGCGCGCTTTGGCGCGGCATGGCAGGCGCAGCTGGGCCTGCCGATCGGCGCCACCGGCATCCGCACCGAGATTGCCTCTACGCTGAGCCGCGCGCCGGCCACCACCGCCACGCTGGCGATCGCCGTCGTCGGTGCGCACCTGAGCGGCCTGCCCTTGAACAGTCAGCTCACCGAGCGCGGCGCGCAATTGCGCGCGGCCACCACCACCGCGCCGCAGTACCGGCTGTTCGCACTGCCTGGCACGGTGCCGCCCAAGCCCGGCCTGCTGCGCGTGGCCTCGGGGGGCGGCGCCATCGCCGTCGAGGTGTGGGACGTTCCGCTCAGCGTCGTGGGCTCCTTTCTCGCACTCATCCCTCAGCCACTGGGGCTGGGCAGCGTGTCGCTGGCCGATGGCAGCTCGGTGCACGGCTTCATCTGCGAAGCGCACGCGCTCGACGGCGCGAAAGACATCACCTCCTTCGGTGGCTGGCGTGCCTACCTGGCATCGCTGAAACCGCCTCATTGAACCCACCCCGATCGATCCACCCTGGAGACCTCATGAGCACCGATGCACGCCTGAACATCCGCCGACGCCAGCTCGTCACCGCTGCCGGCGCCATTGCGCTAGGCGCACCTGCCATCGTGCGGGCTCAAAGCGGCCCGAAGATCCGCATCGGCTACTGGCCGGTGGCGGCCGGCCTGCCATTCTTCGCGGCCATCGAGAAGGGCTACTTCAAGGAAGCCGGGCTCGACGTGGAAGCGCTCAAGTTTGCCGGCGCGCAACAGGTGATGGAGGCCATGCTCGCCGGCCGCTCCGATGGCAGCTCGAACGGCACGGGCTCGGGCAACCTGGGCGTGGGCGAGATCGCGTCGCCCGGGCTCTACAAGATCATCGCCACCAACCCGAGCAACGCGAAGTACGTGCTCGATGAGTTTCTGGTGCCGAAAGACAGCCCGGTGAAGACCATTGCCGATCTCAAGGGCAAGCGCGTCGCCTCGGGCCCGGGCATCCAGAACAAGACTTTGGCGATGGCCGTACTCGAACGCGCCGGCGCTCCCGGCACCAGCGTCACCGAGCTGCCGATCGGCCAGCACGTGGCGGCGCTTGCGGCCGGCCAAGTCGACGCGGTCTATACGCTGGAGCCCACCGGCACCGTCGGGCGGCTCAACGGCACCACACGGGTGCTCGAAGCGGGCGTGATCGCCAAGTACATCCTCGGCGACGCCAACGCGCCATGGCATGGCGGCTCTGCCACGCTGACCACCGAGTTCATCAAGAAGTACCCGGCCGAGACCAAGAAGTACATCGCCGCCTATGCCAAGGGCATCGAACTCGTGCGCACCAACCCGGCCGATGCGCGCCAGTACCTCAAGGGCTACACCGCCATCGAGGGGCCGCTGACGGGCGAGGTGCCGCTGGCCTCATACATGCTTTACAACGAGTTCAAGCCGGCCGACATCGCCGCCTTCCAGAAGTTCTTCGACCTCTTCACCGAGAAGGGCGTGTTCGAGAAGAAGCTGGTCGTCGATTCGCTGCTCTACAAGGGCTGATCTTTTCCGGGAGAACGCTCCATGGCTGAAACCGCCGTCCCTGCCGCCGCCGCTGCGGCCGTTCCCTGGTCGGGCAGCACCGACGCATCGGCCGCACCGAAGAAGTTCGCCTGGGATCGCCTGCTGCCCTTCATCGGCCCGATCGCCCTCTTCATCGTGTGGGACATCGTGGTGCGTGCCGGCTGGATCAAGGCGATCCTGCTGCCACCTCCATTCGCCACCCTCGGTACGCTGATCACCGGCCTGGCCGGCGGCCCGCTGCTGCTCGACTTCGCCGTCACGGTGTGGCGCACGGTGCAGGCCTTTCTGATTGCCGCAGTGGTCGGCGTGCCGCTCGGCGTCCTGCTCGGCAGCAACGAGAAGGCCTACCGCAGCGTCGAGTTCCTGATCGACTTCTTCCGCTCCACGCCGAGCTCGGCGCTGATCCCGCTGTTCCTGCTGATCTTCGGCGTGAGCGACATCAACAAGGTGGCGATCGCTGCATTCGGTGCCTTCCTGATCGTCATCTTCAACAGCGCATACGGCGTGATCAACGCGCGCAAGCAGCGGGTGATGGCGGCCAAGGTGATGGGGGCTTCGCGCTGGCAGATCTTCAAGGATGTGCTGATCTGGGAGTCTTTGCAGCCCACCTTTGTCGGTTTGCGCTCTGCGGTCTCGATGGCATTGGTGATCGTCATCGTGGCGGAGATGTTCATCGGGTCGGACAACGGGCTGGGGCATCGGATCATTGATGCGCAGCAGGTGTTGAATGTGAAGACGATGTATGCGGCGATCTTGGCGGCTGGCGCCTTGGGCTATGCGCTGAATGTGCTGTTTCTTGTGGCTGAGCGGAAGATCGTGCATTGGAGTGGGCGGTGAGGCGCATGCCCCAAACCCTTCGGGCTGAGGTATCGAAGCCTGTGCGTGCATTCGCATGGGGCTTTTTCTCACTGCGTGAGGCCGTTGCCGGGATGTCGCCCCGGCGGGCGACCTTCTTTCTTTGCTTCGCCAAAGAAAGAAGGCAAAGAAAGGCGACCCCGACGGGGGCAGTCCGGCTAGGGCCGGACTGCTCTGCGGGGCTCGGTGTGTGGGGCCTCGCGCCGAACTCGCTACGCGGCCTTTGGCCGCTGCGCTCAGACAGCCGCGCGAAGTCAGTTGACGAGGCGTGCTGCGCACGCGGCCCCAAACCCCTGCGCTCCTCGACGCCCCCCACGGGGCCCGAA
>NZ_JBFUFG010000015.1:0-114141 GCF_056403575.1 Rhizobacter sp. P2_G4
CCTGGTTGCCGATCGCAAGAACCCGAACAAGGTCTATGCCTACGATTCAGGCGCCAATTGGTGGGGCACGCCGGGCAAGGCCTATGTGTCGACGGATGGCGGCCACACGTTCACGCTGAGCCAGGGCTCGGTGAGCGCGGGGCTGGCCCCCAACTACTTCGCGAACACCTCGCTGGCGGTCAACCCCAACGCCGAGGGCGACCTCTGGCTGGCCGACGGCAACGCCGTGTACCACTCGGTGGATTCGGGCTCGAGCTGGACGAAGCTGAGCCAGTTTGCGTCGATCACGGGCAGCAACGCGTGGCCCGACGTGCAGGGCGCCACGGCGGTGGCGGTGGGCAAGGCCAAGCCCGGCGCGGCGTACTCGGCTGCGGTCTATGTGGTGGGCGTGGTGGGCGGCGTGTGGGGCGTCTACCGCTCGGACGACGGCGGCGCCACCTGGTCGCGCTTCAACGACGACGCGCATCAGTTCGGCGGCATCGGCGCGTTGGCGGCCGACCAGAACGTTTATGGCCGGGTCTACGTCAGTGGCACCGGGCGGGGGCTGCTGTACAGCAACTGAACCAGTTCGGCTCGCGCCGGTCTACGGCGCCTTGACGACCCGCGTCTTTCCGCGGCTTGAACATGACCGCATGGTGCTGAAGGCCAATGGCAAGGAGAGCGGCTGAAGCGTGCCGATTTCCTTGCGGTTGCCGCCATCGCGGAACTCCGAGCGTCGCAAGCACGGTGTGAGGTGCTTGCCCGTTCGCCGCCCAGATCGACTGCAGCCCTACTGCGCAACAACGACGTTGTCGGCAGGACCAGATGCACTCGTGGCCACTGAAACGACAGACCCTGCCGGGGTGGTGACGGTGTTGCTGTGCCCCTGGACGACAACGACATTTCCGTTAGGCGCACTCACTGTCGTCCCTGCTGGAACATCAACCGTTTGTCCCTTTTCAAGGGTGATCGATTGACCAGCAGAAAGAGTCGTCGGTGCAGCACTCGGCGTGCTGTCGCTGCCCCCCCCGCAGGCGGAAAAAGCAGCAACACACAGAACGACAGAGCCCACGAGTTTCGTGTTCATTTTTCTTCCTGGGTGAAAGCGGGAATCCTAGCGTCGGGGCCTGAATCCGGTCTTAAGACCCCCGGGCGCGGAGACGTAAGCGGCACTCGCTTCGGACATCAGCTTTTGTCTCATGGCCTATGGGGGCTGCGCCACGACCATGCGCCAGGTCACACCACGGGATGAGCTTCTCGCCGTCGCTCTTGATGAGCCTGCCCACCTGGTCATCTGCGTAGCCAGTGGACACGATGAGATGATTGCCGCGCCCTGTGCATTGACACGGCATCACAATATTTCCAGGGAGTATTCCAATGAAGAGGGATGGTGGCTTGACGTCGAACGTCTGGCGTGGAGTGGTGTGGCTCGCAAGGTCACTTCCTTTGGCGTTGTTCATGGTCGTCCCCAACGCGCACACGCAACCCGCGTCGGGGCCGCCGCCCGTCCCCATCGGCCCGCCGCACGGCTTCCCTCCGGCGTGGCATGGCATGCCGGGGCCCATGACACCACCGAAGCTGCCGCCACTTGCGCACGAGCAAGCGCCTGTCGACTGGCCAGTCGTCGACTACTTCGACCAAGCCTTGCAAATGACAGGGCTGAAGCCTGGCACGCGGGCCTCGTCGCTCAAGCTGAGAATGACGGCCAACGAAGAACCACCCTATCTTGCGTTGCCGGTGCAGAGCCAGGCGTTCGGCTTTTCGCCTGCATTTCGCGCTCTGGTTGGCGCAGAGCTCGATCAGCAGCTTGAAGCTGCCGGCATCGACGCCGCCGGGCAGACTGATCTCGTTGATGGCCAAGGGCCATTCGTTCGCCGCTTCGACGTCGCCAGGGTCGATGCGTTTGCCGCGGAGCACCCGAAGCATAAGCTGATCGGGCTGTATGTGGGACACGACGGTGTCACGCAGATGTTCCTCACGCTGGTCGTGCGTGATGGTGCGAAGAGACAAGTCGCTCACCGCGCACTCGCGTTGCCGGCCGACCCAGCCTCGGCATTCGCGCCAATCTCAGCGGCTCTGCCTAGTCTGCTGAAGGAGGCTGGGCTGCCGGTTCGACCGACCGATGTGCGGGCCGATCGGCCCGCCACCGGTTGCCAACTCGACACTTTCAACTTTGCCACTCCTACGCGCAACGCTCCATCTGGCGCGCGTGCTTGCCACGCCTTCGCGCTGGGCATGCTCCTGCCGGTTTACGAGACCGTTGGCGCGCGCTTCGGTGCCCCTGAAGCACAGTCTCCAGCACGGCTAGCTTGGTTGGCACAGGCTTACGTCTTGGCCACCCCTGAAGCACTTTCGCCGGCCACAGCAGCCGCGATTCGTGACTGGACATTCAGGCACCTGGGTTTGCCAGTCGCGCAAGCCACGACAAGTTCTCCTGCACCCGTCGATGACCCGGTGGTGCAGCGGATCATGCAACTGAATCAGTTGCACACCAACAGCGAGAGGTCACCAGCTCGCTCGGCCCAAGACGCGCGAACCCAGCAAGTCGAGCGTATGACTCGGAATCTGCCGGAGTTCGCTACCGCAGTGTTTCGCGCTCATCTCGATTTCACCGAGCCTTTCTCTCAAGTCGACTTGTGCAGCATCGAGCGCCTGCTTCCGCAGGCGATGCCTCGCGCCGAATGCCGAGAGCAAGGCCAGGCAGCGCCGTCGCGCGCCGCCTGGCCGGCCGAAACGCTGCTGTACCAGGAGTGGCGACTCGCCACGTACTACAAGGAACTCGACCACGCAGGGAATACACAGGGTTCGCGCGCCCGCGTAGATGCTGCTCTCGCACGCTGGCCGGGCGATGCGGCTGAACACCCGCTGCTGCAGCGCTTGCGCCACATGGTCACCGGCAAGTTCGCGACCAACGGCACCGTCGATGATTTGATGAATGCCTCACGAGCCAGCGCCCGTGCGGTCACACAGAATACCGTCGACCTGCAGCGAGCTGACCGCTGGCTGGCTGGGCATTCCTTGAACGGCCATTCGTGGACGAACAACCTGAACATGATGAACGATCCCCAGGTGCAAGAGGTCACGGGGCACGAGCTGCGCTTGCTCTCTGTGCTGCGCTTCGATCGGTTCACCATGGACCGGTATCTTGCCCCGCGCAAGGCCGGCGACACCGCGTTTTTCTTGGCGCCGCCCATGCTGCTAAATTTTTCGAGCGGTGGCATGCCGCCGTATCTCGTGCAGAGCGGCCCGCCGATGCAGGCGGGCATGCCGCCGCCAAGCTTTCTGGCAAGCGCATCCAAGCGCAAGAAGTTTCCGACGCCATTCGCGGTACTTCAGGTGAGTAGTGACAAAGAACTGCTGGCAGAAATCGAAAACTCCCCGACCGATCTCCACGCCCGCACGACGCTGGCCATAGGTCGCCTGCAAGACGGGGGAACGCTTGCCGACGCGCTGAAATTGATCGATGCCCAACCGCGGGACCAGCGGCTGGACCAGCGTGTCAGCCAATCCCACGCGTGGGCCGAGCCGGGCCATTACTTCTACTTTGCTGGCGAACTGGAACCGGCTCGCCGGTACTACGCAAAGACTGCCGAGATCGGCACCGGCAGCGAGTCGGACATGATGGCCCGCACCCGGCTCAAACTGCTGGACGGCCAGTTGCGTGATGCGCTCGAATCCTCCGCACGGCGTGCAGACCGATACGACTCCAATTACGCGCGACGCGACCAGGTCGGTCTCTTGTTCATGCTCGGCGAGCGCGACAAAGCGTGGCAGGTCTTCATGTCTCGGGCCATGTCAAGCAATCTGTTTCCTTTCTGGATGGCGGCCTATACCGGCCATCGCATGGAAAAGGCCGATCTTGCGCAAGTCGACGAATGGCTGACCAAGAGCCAGCTCGACAAGGCACAGGTCAATTTCACCGATGCCAGCAGCCTGTACATGCATCTGGTATCCGTCATGGACCGGCTCCCATCGGAGGCTGATGTTCAGCGACTCAAGCGAACCAGGGGATCGAAGCCGTACATGGACCCTATGTGGAGCGCATCGGCCGGGCTGGCACGAAGCGCACTGCTGGGATCCGAATCCACTGCGGCCTATGAGGCGGCTTCTGCAGCACTGAAGAATCGCAGCGATTCTTCAGTCTCGTTCATGCAACCGCTCTACACATGGGTGGCATGGCAAGCAAGCGGAGGCAAGGACCCTTACCTCGACGAGGTACGCGAGGTCACGACCCGCTTGAGCTTCGACGAGATGCTCTCCAAATCCATGGTCCTGGCACTGGAAGGCAAGAGCGAAGAGTCACTGCGTTACTTCACGGCCGCCCGCTACCAGATCGCGTCCACATCGGAGCGCATCGTCCCGGGCGCGTACTCGTGGGCATTGGCTGGACTGCTGATGCATCGCAAGACCGGCCAGGAGGTTTATCGCCGGGACACCTTGCGCTTCGTTCGCGCGTACCAGAAGGTGTTCCCGTATCAAGGCTGGCTCTACGGCATGGAAGCGCTGCTCGCGACTGAGAACTCCGGCCGACTCATCGCAGCCTGCAGGGCACAGCACCTGGACGCGGGCTCCTATTTCCTGAGTCAGGCCCAGGTGAAGGGCGTGGACGCGGCGTCCTGCCGCGCGGCGCTGAAGTCATTGCTGCACTGATGCCCTTCCCGCTGGTTCACGGCCAAGTCCCTCAACGGCATGGTCAGCAGTGGCCGCAGGCGCGGCCACTGCTCAGCGTCCCCGCACAAGCGCCATCGGTACCCAGGTGTACCCATGCCGACTATCGGCCTGCAATTTCCCAATCCCCGGAAACCCCACATGCGCCGCGGCGACCCACGTCCCTTCGCGCGCGGCCTCGCGAAAGATCCTCTCGCGATTCGCTTTCGACAGCGCTGGCATCGCGTCGAACACTACCGTCGCCGCGGGCAGTGGGAACTGCACGGCCGCCACGTGCATCAGGTCGCCCCAGAGGATGAGCTTCTCGCCTTCGCTCTGCACGACGTAGATGCTGTGGCCGGGCGTGTGGCCAGCGGCGGGTTCGCCATGCACGCCGGGGACGAGTTCGGTGCGGCCGTCGAAGGGCTTGAAGCGGCCGCTCTTCACGTACGGGTCGAGCATGGCCATCGCGCTTTCGAAGTCTTCGGCGTCGCCCTTTGATGCGGCCATCTTCTCGCGGCTGAGGTAGTGATCGGCCTCGCGTGCCTCGGCGCGCACCACGGCGTTGGGGTACACGGCCTGGCCGTCGATGGTGAGGCCGCCGACGTGGTCGGTGTGCATGTGGGTGAGGTAGATCTCGTCGATCTGCTCGGGCGTGTAGCCAGAGGCGCGCAGGTTGGCGAGCACGTGGCCGAGCCTGTCGCCGAACATCTTTGATGCGCCGGTGCCGGTGTCGACCATCACGATGCGTTGGCCGGTGTCGATGACGAAGGCGTTCACCGACATCGGCATTGCGGGCGTGAGGTAGTGCTTCGCGAGCAACGCCTTCAGCTTCGCCGGGCTGGGCTTCTTGAACACCTCGGTGACCGGCATGTCGAGCGTGCCATCCCACAGCGCGGTGACGGTGATGCGGCCGATCTGCGCGCGGTACCAGCCGGGGCTTTCGGCGAGCGGCTCGGCGGCGTGCGATGCCAGGCCCGCGGTGAGCGCGAGCAGGCCGGCGATGAAGCGCAGCACGGCCTGTGCGCACCGATTCTTCAGACCGTCGACGATTGGCCTTCGGGTGGAGCGGCGCCAGAAGTGAGCCGCACGGACAGCGGCGTGGGTGCCACACAGGATGGTCGTCATGAAGAATGCCTACGTCTTGTTGTTCGTCGCAATCGTCGCAGAAGTGGCGGTCACGAGCTTCGAACGCGGGCCAGATCGTGATGAACCTGTTCTCCACGTCGGCGGGGCACCGAGCAGGGCGGTCGGGCAAGCACGCAAGCGTCTCCCGTTCGGGCTGAGGTATCGAAGCCCCTCGCTGCCCTTCGATACCTCATGGCGAACGGAGCTTGGCTGGGGTCACCAATCAGGAAGCTTGGCTGAAAGCGCAAATAGAAAACCCGCTCAGCCTGAGAGGACCTCAGGCTGAGCGGGTGTTTCTTGGCGAACGCTTCCGCGAACGGCGGGCCCAGATGGACCCGTGGTGCGCTCAGGCGATATCGAACCTGTCGAGGTCCATCACCTTGGCCCATGCGGCCGCGAAGTCATCGACGAACTTCTTCTGCGCGTCTGCGCTGGCGTACACCTCGGCAATGGCGCGCAGCTGCGCATTCGAGCCGAACACCAGGTCGACGCGCGTGGCCGTCCACTTCGGCGCGCCGGTCTTGCGGTCACGCCCTTCGAACTGCTCTTGGGTGCCCGAGGTGGACTTCCACTCCGTGCCCATGTCGAGCAGGTTGACGAAGTAGTCGTTGCTCAAGGGGCCCGGCTTCGTGGTGAGAACGCCGTGCTGGCTCTGGCCGACATTGGCACCCAGCACGCGCAAGCCACCGACGAGCACGGCCATCTCGGGTGCCGTCAACGTGAGCAGCTGTGCCTTGTCGATCAGCAGCAACTCGGCGGGCACGGCATAGCGAGACTTCTGGTAGTTGCGAAAGCCATCGGCAACGGGTTCGAGCGGCGTGAACGAGGGCACGTCGGTCTGCGCCTGAGAAGCGTCGGTGCGGCCGGGCGAGAACGGAACCTGAGTCTCATGCCCCGCATCGGCCGCTGCCTTCTCCACACCGGCAATACCCGCCAGCACGATCAGGTCGGCGATCGAGATCTTCTTGCCGCCCTTCTGCGCAGCGTTGAACTGGCCGCGGATGCCTTCCAGCACGTTCAGCACCTTCGCCAGTTGCTCGGGCTGGTTGACGGCCCAGTCTTTCTGCGGTGCGAGGCGAATGCGCGCGCCGTTGGCGCCGCCCCGCTTGTCGGAGCCGCGGAAGGTGGAGGCCGAGGCCCAGGCGGTCGACACCAGTTCGGCCACCGTCAAGCCAGATGCCAGCACCTGCTTCTTGAGCGACTCGACATCCTGCGCATCGACCAGTGCGTGGTCGACCGCGGGAATCGGGTCCTGCCAGATGAGTTCTTCGGCCGGCACTTCTGGGCCGAGGTAACGGGCACGCGGGCCCATGTCGCGGTGGGTGAGCTTGAACCAGGCGCGTGCGAAGGCATCGGCGAACTGGTCGGGGTTGGCCAGGAAGCGCCGGGAGATCTTCTCGTAGGCAGGGTCGAGCCGAAGCGAGAGGTCGGTGGTCAGCATGGTCGGCGCGAGGCGCTTGGAAGCGTCGTGCGCATGCGGAATGGTGCCGGCACCGGCGCCGCCCTTGGCGACCCACTGGTGTGCGCCTGCGGGGCTCTTGGTCAGCTCCCATTCGAAGGCGAACAGGTTCTCGAAGAAGTTGTTGCTCCACTTCGTCGGCGTGGTGGTCCAGGTGACTTCGAGCCCGCTCGTGATGGTGTCGGCGCCCTTGCCGGTGGCAAAGCCGTTCTTCCAGCCGAAGCCCTGGGCTTCGAGGCCGGCCGCCTCAGGCTCTTCTGCGACGTGCGATGCCGCAGCAGCACCGTGCGTCTTGCCGAAGGTGTGGCCACCGGCGATCAGCGCGACGGTCTCTTCGTCGTCCATGGCCATGCGGCCGAAGGTGTCGCGGATGTCGCGCGCCGCGGCGAGCGGGTCGGGGTTGCCGTCCGGACCTTCGGGGTTGACGTAGATCAGACCCATCTGCACGGCAGCCAGCGGGTTCTCGAGATTGCGTGAGTGCTTGTCACCGTCGGCATCGTCTTCGGAGACCAGCACGCCGCCTTGCTTCTCGACGCCTTCGGAACCGTGGGCGTAGCGCAGGTCACCGCCGAGCCAGGTGGTCTCGCGACCCCAGTACACGTCTTGATCGGGTTCCCACACGTCGGGGCGGCCGCCGGCGAAGCCGAAGGTCTTGAAGCCCATCGTCTCGAGAGCGACGTTGCCGGTCAGGATCATCAGGTCGGCCCACGAAATCTTGTTGCCGTATTTCTGCTTGATCGGCCACAGCAGGCGGCGCGCCTTGTCGAGGCTCACGTTGTCCGGCCAACTGTTCAGGGGCGAGAAGCGCTGCTGGCCACGGCCCGCACCGCCGCGGCCATCGCCGATGCGGTAGGTGCCGGCGCTGTGCCATGCCATGCGAATGAACAGTGGACCGTAGTGCCCGAAGTCTGCGGGCCACCAGTCTTGCGAGTCGGTCATCAACGCGGCAAGGTCTTTCTTCAGCGCGGCGAGATCGAGGCTCTTGAACGCCGCGGCGTAATCGAAGTCATTGCCCATCGGGTCGGACTTGGAGGAATGCTGATGCAGCAGATCCACACGCAATTGCTTGGGCCACCAGTCACGGTTGGTCGTACCACCACCGCCTGCACCGCCGTGGTCGACGGGGCACTTCGATTGAGCTTTTTCGTTTGCCATGTGGGCAACTCCTGCTTGATGAGAGAAAGTGATCAGGGACGGACGAATTCTGTTGCAAGGAACGTGTCGTCGCGACTGAAACGCTCTATCCCATCGATAGCTGACGGCACCGTGAACACACCGCGCTCTGCGCGCACGTGCCGATGCATGACGACGCGCCGTGCGGCGAGTGTGCTCCGATTCATGACCAATCGGTGACGGTCACGCAACGGCAGCTACTTCGATGAAGGAGTGGAGTTCGCAGGCCCGACCCTCAGGCCGACGCGGGTGTTGTTCAGCTCGTAGACATAAGCCGCGCGGCAGGCCTTGCCGCGCTGCGTCGAGCGCAGCAGTTCGTCGGCTTCGATGCTTCGGATGCGGCGGCGCAGCTCTCTCGCCATCTGCCCCACGGTCCACGTGGAGACCGATGCACAGAAGGTCGGTACCTCTCTCGATGTGAGCAGCGCCAACACGAAGCCGGTGCAGTTTCCCGCTGCGGTACGCACCGCTTCACGGTGTGCATCGACCGCCTTCGAGCGGCTGCCTCGCGCCAGCTGGATCGAGAGGCTCACCGCACTCAGTTCACACCGGGTGGTGCTCTCGTTGAGGGCCACCATGTCGAAGGAGCCGCTCAGGTACTCGTTGACCTTGTCGGCGCCTTGCCGGGACAAACGCTGCTCCAGGTCGGCGACCAATGCATCGGACGCCGTGGCGGCCGTCGGATAAACGACGGCCGCCACGAGAACAGCGAGCAGCTTCCGGGGCAAGCTCAGGCCCGAACGGGCAGCTTCCAGTTCGGCCGGATGAAGTGGCAGGTGTAGCCGTTGGGAATGCGCTCCAGGTAGTCCTGGTGCTCGGGCTCGGCTTCCCAGAACGGGCCAACAGGCGCGAGTTCGGTGACCACCTTGCCGGGCCACAGGTCCGAGGCGTTGACGTCGGCGATGGTTTCTTCCGCCACACGTTTCTGCTCTTCGCTCGTGTAGTAGATGGCCGAGCGGTAGCTCAGCCCCATGTCGTTGCCCTGCCGGTTCTTGGTGGTCGGGTCGTGGATCTGGAAGAAGAACTCGAGCAATCGACGGAAGCTGATGCGCTCGGGGTCGAAGATGATCTCGATGGCCTCGGCATGCGTGCCGTGGTTGCGGTAGGTGGCATTCGGCACGTCACCGCCGGTGTAGCCCACGCGCGTGGAGACCACGCCGTCGTATTTGCGGATGAGGTCTTGCATGCCCCAGAAGCAGCCGCCTGCCAGCACTGCGCGTTCGGTGGTACTCATTTCACTTCCTCTACTTGGTCGATGTAGGCGCCATAGCCTTGCGCTTCCATGTCATCGCGATGGATGAAACGCAGCGAGGCCGAGTTGACGCAATAACGCAAGCCGCCGCGGTCACGCGGGCCGTCGTTGAACACGTGCCCGAGGTGGCTGTCACCATGCGTCGAGCGCACTTCGGTCCGCACCATGCCGTGTGCGGTGTCGGTCAGCTCGTTGATGTGGGCCGGTTCGATCGGCTTGGTGAAGCTCGGCCAGCCGCAACCCGACTCGAACTTGTCGGACGAAGCGAACAGCGGCTCGCCCGAGACGATGTCGACATAGATGCCCGGCTCGTCGTTCTCGAGGTATTCACCGGTGCCCGGCCGCTCGGTCGCGCTCTGCTGCGTGACGCGGTATTGCTCGGGCGACAAGGCGGCCACGGCCTCGGATGTCTTCTGGTACTTCGGCATGTCGTTCCCTTCTGGAAGGCGTTGTTGAAAGGGTGGCTGAGGAGTATGACTGCGGCGACGCCGCCAGGTTCACTGGCAGGCTGTAGACCTTCATCGGGCAGTGGCCAGGCGCCTGCTGCGGCCTTCTGATGTCGGCCGCCACGCTCGCTTCTTACACCTAGGGCGCCACCAGACTCACCCCGGCGAGGGCTGGATTTGCGGTCAAGGTGGGCGTTTGCAAGGGCCCTTGCGTCGCCTTGCGCGGCACGCTTCGCAAAAGCTCGCTCACGCGCGGGCCGACGTACTTGAACGCGCTCTGCAAGGTCACTGCGCCACCTTGCGCGGCCTTGCCCGACAAGGCTTCGATCAGCGCATAGGTGAAGGCGCCGTGCCTGGGCGCGGTGCCGGCGGCGTTCTGCGGCACTTCGTACGACTCCTGGTCGCCTTGCGAGGCGGACAACACGGCGATCTGTGCCGAGGCGCTGCGCTTGGCCAGTGCATACGGGTCGCTGCGGCCGTCGGCGCTGCCGGAGTGGCAGGTGTCAAGCACGAGGATTCGCTTGCCGGGCACGCGCTTGAGCAGGGTGTGCAGCTCGGTGCCGCTCATCAGGCTGGCCGCGGAGCGCACGTCGACCGGCTGGCCGGGCTTGGCGGTGAAGACGTTGAGCAGGTCTTGCTGGCTCGCGTCCTTGGTGACGAAGTAGTACTCGCCCGAAGCGGGGTCGGGCGTGAAGCCGTGCGAGGCGACGAACACGAGCACGGTGTCGTCGGGGCTCACTTTTTCGAGCTCTTGCAGGCGCGAGACGAGGTTGGCCTTGGTGGGCTTGTCGGCGCTGTCTTCGGTGAGCAGCACGGTGCTCACGCTGCTGAAGAGCTTGCCGGTGTGGCGCGTGATCACCTCGGCCAGCTCGCGTGCGTCGTTGGTGGTGTTGGGGAGCTGGCTGATCTGCAGCTTGCAGCTCTTCGACGGGTCTTTCTCGGCCTCGCAGGCGAGCACGCTGTCGAAGCGCGACACGCCGGTGACCACCAGCCACAGCTTGCCGGGCCTGGCGCGCGCCGGTGCGGGCTGTGTGAGCGGGGCCGATTCGTCGAGGCCCAGCGAGCGCTCGGTCTCGGCCTCGACCCGGATCACCGAGGTGGCGCTGCCCACGCGTGCGTTCACGGTGCGGTTGACGCGCTGCGAATCGGCCGCGCTCACCAGCCGGTCTGCTGCGCGCAGCACGGGCACGCCGTCGACGTACACGCCGAGCTCGCTGATGGCGGCGCCAGTGCTCTCGGCAATCAGGCGCACGGCCACAGTGCCGGGCTCGCTGCCAGGCGTGATGGACTCGATGCTCACACGCGGTGCGGCCATCTGCCGCAGCGTCTCGGCAAGCTGATCGGCCGCGGCGATCGCGGCGAGCGTGGTGGCGCGCAAGGCGGTGCGCACGAGGTCGGGCCGGTACAGCTTGCGTTCGAACTGCACGGCACGAAAGAAGTCGGGGCTCTGCGCGTCACCGCGGTTCACCAGCCAGCCGACGTACTGGTCGCCTTGCGGTGACGAGGCATAAAACCCATCGCCACGCCAGGCCACCCAGTCGCCGCCGTTGGCGTGCACGAAGAGGCCCAGCAGCTCGCGCCCGCTGTCCACGCCGTACCAGCGGATGGTGCCGTCGCCCAGCGCCACCACCACCTTCTTGCCGTCGCCGGTGATGAGCGTGTGGTGCGCCGCGGCAGGCAGGTAGGGCGGGTTCTCCCAGGCCTTGAGCGGTTTGCCTTGCGCATCGACCACGCGCAGCCGCCACTGCGTGCCGATGGCGGCAATGGGTTGCGTGGCGTGCACCGCCCAACTCCATGCGCTCTCTTCGCGGTCCATCGCCACGGGCTTGCCGTTGACGAGCGTCTTGTCGCGGTAGGCGTAGATGCCGGTCTGCGTGTCGACCTTGGCCGCGCCGCTGCGGCGCGCAGGTTGCAGCGCCTTGTCGTCGAGGCCTTCGGTGCTGAGCACCTTGAGCTGGTTGATGGTGCCGAGGTTCACGCGCAGACGCGTGGCGTCGCCGCGCGCGAACACCAGCGCCTGGCCGTCGGCCGAGACGCGGAAGGCGTCGGCATCGGCGCGCTGGGCGTAGAAGTCGATGTTGTCGGGCAGCATGCGCATGGGCTGGCCCTCGCGGTCGATCACCACCTGGCCCTCGGCATTCAGGCGCGTGATCGACGGCACAGTGGTCGAGAGCACGATCTGGCCCTGCGGCAAGGGCAGCATGTTGGTGATCTGCTGGCGGCCGGCGTTCCAGCGTTGGAGCGCGCCGCTGAGCGGGTCGCGCACGCGGTAGATCGGCGTGGGGCCGTCGCCTTCGACGTTGCCGCTCACGTAGAGCGTGGCGCTGTCGGGCGACCACGCCACGCAGCAGAGCGACTGCTGGTCGGCCTCGGCGGCGCGCAGCGTGCGCTTGACCGTCAAGGTGGCAGCGTCCATCAGCGTCACTTCGGGTTGGTAGCGGCCGCCATCGGCGCGGTAGCGCACGCCGAAGGCCAGCCACTTGCCGTCCGGCGAGAAGCGGATGCCGCCGAGCTGCGAGCCGGTGCACTGCGGTTGGCCGGCGGGCACCGGCGGGTACTGGTTGCGGAACGCAAGCGCCATGTCTTTCGCATACACGCGCACGCAGCCGTCTTCGGAGGTGGACGCGAGCCGGCCGTCGGGCGCGAAGTGCACGAAAGTCACCGGCGCGGCGTAGGCGTTGTCGGTGCCGAGCGAGGCGCCGGTGTCGGCGTCGACCACCTGCACGCCGCCGCGCGCGAGACCGACAGCGAGGCGCTTGCCGTCGGGCGAGAGGTCGAGCGAGATCACCACGTCGTTCTCGAAGCGGGCGATCTTGCCGACGATGCGACCGCGCTCCGCGTCGACGGTGTAGACATGCGCGGCGCGGTTCCATTGCCAGCCGGTAACGCCGGCTACATAGACGCGCTTGCCATCGCGGCTCACGGCGAGGCCGTGGGGGGTGCCTTCGAGACCGGGCTCGGCCGGCAGGTAAACGGTGCGCAGCAACTGCAGGTCGGCCATGCGCCAGATGCGCAAGGTCTTGTCGAGCGAGACGGTGTAGAGGCGCGAGTAGTTAGCGTCAGCGCGGATCTGGCCGACGGGGGCGTTGTGCATTTCTTGCACGACGCGGAGTTGCGGGGTGGTGTTGGGCGTGGCGGCGATGGTTTGGCCAGCGAAGCCCAGTGCAAGCGTTGCTGCCAGCATGGCAACGCCGCCCAGCACGCCCTTAGCCGTTCTGGCTGAGGTATCGAAGCCCCGCACCGCTGACAACCAACGCACCAGCAAACGCCTCACTACTTCGCCGCCGCGCAATCCCGCTCCGTTTTGCCGTCGGCGGGCTTGACGGGTTGCAGCGACTCCGGCGCGCACACCGCGTTCGTGCTCGACGTGCCCAGGCGATAACGGCGCTTGAACACGTTGAAGGCCGAGCCTGGCACCGCAGAGCCGCGGCCGAGGTCGGCCTGCGAGGCGGCGCGCACGCCGAAGAGAACCTCGCCTTCGCCCAGCTCGCCGCCCGGCGTGCCCTCGGCACCGGCCACAGGCAACACCGGGATGCTGTCGGTCGGCGTGGTGGGCTCGGGCGGCGGCGGCGTACCGCTGCCGGTCTGCCCCGCAGGTGCGGTGGCGCCACCGGCGCCCTGCCCGCTCGCCGAGCCGGCGCCCGTGCTGCCGGCAGTGCCACCGGCCAATGAACCGAAGCCGGCGCCGACACCAGCAAAACCCACCGTGCTGTTGTTGAAGCCGGGGATGCCACCGAGACCCGGGATGGCGACGCCGGTGTTGGAGTCGGAGACGGCCGAGCCATTGGCGGAATTGATGATGCCGTCGTAGAAGAAAACGCGTGTCCCGGGGCGCGACCCGGTCGCCTGCGCGTCAACCAATGCACTTCTCACCGTGTACGTGGCGGGACCAATGGTCTGCACCAACTGCGGGTCCGGGAAATTGTCCGAAGGCAGGTAGCTGGGCTGGTAGTAGGTCGACTGGTTCAGGGCATATACCGGAATGGCCTGCGTGCCATTTTGCAGGGCAACAGTCGATACCCCAGTCACCGCCGGGTACAACGACGACGTGACGCTAACGCCCGATGCCGTTCCAGCCGTGGCGATGCTTGGCGAGACCAGGCGAAGAGCGGCAAGCGCCCCATCGCTTTGCCAGCCCGAGATGGTCCATGCGCCCGGTGCCGTGCCGCCGGGTGGCAGGGCAGGCAAGGCGGCCAGGTTCACGCTGCCGAGTTCCGTGTGTATCAGCTTGACCTGGTTGACGGTGCCCGCCACCAACTGAAAGGTTTGGATCGCCGCGTTCTCAGGGGTCTGAACCGTTTGGGTCACGATGCTTCCGTTCAACGTGAAGCTTCGTGTCGCGATGGCCGGCACTGACACCGTGAACACGCCGTTGACAGGCACCGTTGCAGCGAATTGCAGGATCTGGAGCGCATCTTGCTGTCCGTTCGGGTCGGTGAAAGGATGAAAGAAGAACAGCTGCCCGCTGTCATCGAGCTTGATCTGCGACGCCCACACCGCGGTCGATGCATCGCCGGCTCCAGGGAACGCCAGGGTCTTCAGGCTGATGCCCTTGGTGGCGGCGACCACGCCAGCAGTGGTCGGGGCCGAAACAATCGGCGTTTCACGCAAGGCTGAAAGCGTCGGCACCGGATCTCCAAGGTGCATGGCTGTCTGCGGCGTGTGGTTGCTCACGCCGGCAATCGTCGCGCTGTCGATGTTGATGCTTTGGCTGGATGTCAGAGCCTGTGTAGGTGCTACCAAGGTTCCAGCATTGGCGGCGTCCTGGTAATTCGCGACGTTGTTAGCCACTTCGATCTTGGCGATTTCCTGGGTCTTCGTGGGCACGGCATGACCGCCCACACCAAACACCTGTTCTCCGGCATGCGCATTCCCTGCAGCGACCTTGCCGTCCGCGGTGACGTTGTAGACCGCCATGTCGAAAACCGTCGGACCGGTGTTCGGATCGATGATGCTGTTCAACAAGCCGACCTGCTGATAGGTGCCATCGCTGGCAACAATGCGCAAGCCTGTTCCATCCACCAAAAAGCCCGAACCGTCGGTCGCAACCTCCTGTCTCACAGGCAACCCATTCTGGGTCTTGTAGTAGCCGACGATCAGTGAATCGACCGGCAGCTGCGCCATCTCGACCGTGTTGTCGAACAGGGCCAGCACCTTGCCGCCGATGCGGATACCGTAGCCCGTCTTCTGGTCGTCGGTGCCGCCGCGCACGCCGTCGGCGCCCACCGAATCCCAGCCGCGCGAGTACACGCTGCTGCCGAGGTAGACACCATCGGTGGCTTGCGTGCTGCCGCCGGTGAGTTCGATGTCGCCCTTGTTCACCGCGATCTCGTTGTTGCTGACGATGCGGCGGCCGGCGGTGACCGACAGGCCCGGCGTGGTGTCTGTCGGGTTGGCGTTGCCGTCGAGGTTCAGGCCGTTGAGTTCCACCGAGCCCTGCGGTGCGCTGATCACCATGCGGCCGACATTGGGCCGGTACTGCGCGAGGTAGCCACGCGCGTAGTCCACGTAGCCGGTGTTCAGCAGCACCGTGTTGCCGCCGAAGCTGCCGCTGGCGTTGCCGCCGAGGCCGCGCTTGAGCACGACGTTGCCCGTGTCAGACGTGAGCTGCACGCGGTTGTAGGCAATCATCTCGCCGAGGTTCATATCGCCCGCCGCATGCACGGCGATGATGGAGTTCGTGCCATCGGCCCCGGCGTCGAGCGTCGCGTTCTGCGTGGCATCGGTGCCGGTGCTGCTCGCGAGCACGTTGACCGTGCCTTGCGTCGAGTCGAGTGCGATGGTGCCGGCGTGCGTCTGGATGTCGCTGTTCGCCGCCAGATTGCCCTGGCTCGTGAGGCTGAGGTTGACGTCGCCATCGGCGCGGATGCCGGCGTTGCCGAGCGTGAGCGTGCCGCCGCGCGAGGTGAGCGACACGCTGCCGGTGTTCGTGGTCGTCGCGATGCCGGCGCCTGCCAGCAGCGACACCGCGCCGCCAGCACCGATCGTCACCGGGCCCTGGCTGAACAGCGAGCTGTCGCGCAGCGTGACGCTGCCTGTGCTGCTGTCGACCGAGATGCCGCCGGTACCGGCGATGCCACCAGCGAGGTCGATCGCGTCGCGTGCCGTGATGGCGATCGTGGTCGGCCGCGCGGTCGTGCTGGCGTTGACGGCACCGGTGTCGGCTGCGATGGGCTTGCTGACGGTCACGCCCCCTGCGGCGGCGCTGAGCGTGATGCTGCCCTGGCCGAGCAAGGTGCTGGCGTTGACGCCGGTGTTGCCGCCGACCAGCACGTTGCCCGCGGTCGCCTGCAGGTTCAGCGGCGCGGCCGTGGTGCCGGCCTGGCCGGCGTTGGCTTGCAATGTGATGCCGCCTGCGCTCAGCAGCCCACCTTCTGCCGTGGTGGCGCCTTGCGAGGTGATGTTGCCGCTGGCGGTGGTGATGGCGATGCCGCCGGCGCCGGCGTTGACACCTGCCAGCGCCACCGGGCCGGCCGCGTTGACGGTGAGGCCGCCCGTGGCCGCGGTGCCGCCGCCGGTGACGGCCTGGTGCACGGTGACGCCACCACCTGTGGATGTCAGCGTGGCCATGCCCTTGCTGATCACTGCGCCCACGTCGATCGACTGGCCGGCCGTGAGGTCCACGGTGCCGGCCGAGAGCACACCGACATTGTTGGCCGCCGTGGTGATGCTGCCGCCGGCGTCTACGTCGACATTGCCGCCCACGCTCTGGATCACGGCCGTGCTCAAGCCGACGTTGCCGGTGCCGCTGCGCACCGTCGCATTGCCCTGCACCAGCGCGCCGTTGAGGCTCACGTTGCCGGCGCCGTCGACGTTCAGGCTGGCCACCGGTGCGGCCGTGCCGTTGGCACTGGCCGCGACGATGGCGTTGCGCACGTTCACCGTGCCGCTCGCGCTGCGGATGTCGACCGCGCCGCCAGCGAGCACCTGGCCGACGTCGACGCCTGCACCGCCGCGCAGCGTGGCATTGCCGGTGCCGGTGTAGAGCAGCGCCGTTCCGCTGGTGCTGAGCGTGCCGTTGGTGGCGGTGAGCGCGAGTGCGCTGTCATTGAGCGCGATCGTCTGGTTGACGGTGAGGTTGTTGCCCGCGGTGAGCGTGAGGCCCCCACCCGCCACGCCGGTGCCGCCGGTGACGAGACCGTTGACCTCGGAATCGACGGTGATGTTCTGGTCAGCCGTGAGCGTAACGTTGCCGCCGCGGGTGAGGAAGTAGCGCAGCTGGTCGGCGGCGATCTCGGAGTCGCCCGAGGTCACGGTGCCGATGGTCAGGTTGGTCGGGTCGAGCAGCAGCGAGCCCTGCTTTCCGTGGGTCGCGAACATGTCGACATCGCCCATGAAGCCGAGCTGGCCCTTGGATGAGACCTCCACCTGGCCGCCGTTGCCACCGGCCGTGCCGCCGCTCGCCTTGATGCGCCCTGCGAACTGTGTGCTCCGATCGGACCACACGGCCACGGTGCCGCCATTGCCAACGCTGCCGGCACTGGCATCGACGACCGCCCCGGCCTCGATGTTCACCTGCTGCGCATGCGCGAGCGGGCCCTGGCCTTGCCAGTCGCCGCCGATGGCAATGCTGCCGGCGCCGCCTGTGGCCGCGAGCAAGGCAGTGGGCGCGAGGCGCACGTCGCGGCCGGTTACTTCGATGCGGCCACCGACGTCGCCCGATGTTTCCAGCGTGCCGCTTACCGACACCTTGGTGTTGGCATCGCCTTGCAGCGAGATCAGCCCCGGCGCCGTGGCAAACGAGGTGGCCCGCACGACGCCGCTCACGTTGATGATGTTGTCGACCAGTTGTTTGACTGTCGCGGCGCTGAGCTGCACACGTCCGCCCTGCGCGTTGATCTGGCCCGACTGGTCGACGATGGCGGCGAGAGGCATGCCGCTGGCGTCTGTGAGCGTGTTCATCGCGGCCGGGTCGACGATTAGGTTGACGAGCTTGTCGCCATAGAGATCGAGCACGAAGGCATCGCCTGCGGCGAGCGCCACCTTGCCGAGGCGTGCGTTGATCACGCCGCTGTTGGCGACGTTGCGGCCGACCAGCGCCGCGAAGCCGCCCTCGCCCACCGTGATGCTGCCCTCGTTCTCCACGCGCGCACCGGCCTTGCCGGGTTGGTTGAAGTCGAGCTTGCCGGCCATGAAGTTGCTGTTGCTGATGTTGGCGGTGGACGCCGTGAGCGCACCCACATCCACCTGCGCCGAGCGGCCGAACAGGATGCCGTTGGTGTTGACCAGGAACACCTGCCCGTTGGCGTTGATGCGGCCGAAGATGGCCGACGCCTCGTTGCCCACCACGCGGTTGAGGATGGCCGAGCTGGCGTTGGGCTGCACGAAGTTCACCGTCTCGCTGCTGCCCACGTTGAACGAGCGCCAGTCGATGGCGGCGCGCTGCGAGCCTTGCGTGATCGTGGTCGTCGCACCGCTCTGCTGGATGGCGGCTTGCCCGGCCGTCACCGTGCCGCCCTGTGGCGCGGCAAAGGCGAGAGGGACTGCCAGCATGGCGTAGGCCGCTGCGCCAGGCCGGAAGATGCGCGATATCTCGACCGCGAGCGGGCGCGCGGTGAACGGAGTGCGTGAACGTTGGATTGCGGTTGCCATGGCTTGCCTCGCTCTCAGAAATCGATGCCGATGCCCGCGAACACGCGCACATCACGGTTGCCTTCACTGATCACATCGCGGCGGCCCGGCTTGGCCACTTCGAGGTAGCCGCGCGTTCGCCGCGGGCCGCTCACGCGCACGCCAATGCCGGCCGAGCTGAGCGAGGTCGACGCGTAGCCGCCGTCGGCCTGTTGGCGCTTCACGCTGCCGCCGTCGCCGTACACGTAGACCGTCGAGGCGAAGCCAGCGATGCCCAGGTCGTAGCGCACTTCGAGCTTCACGGCCGCACCTTTCTCGCCGATGACTTCGGAGGGGTCGAAGGCGCGCAGGAAGGTCTCGCCGCCGAGGCCGAGTTGTTCGGCCGTGGGAAGCTTGTCCTTCGACGTTTGCGCGGTGCCGGCCAGCAGCGCCGACCAGTTGCCACCCAGGCTCTGCAGGCGCGCGGCGTAGGCCGTGAGCTTGCTGAACTGGGGGTTGGCGTCGACACCGGGGGCACCCTCTTTGGCAGCGCCCAGACTCGATAAGCCCTTGGACCATTCGAGGTCGAGCAGCGAGATGCCGCCCCAGTTGTCGGCGTAGTCGCCGGTGAGGCCGAAGCGCAGCGCGCGGATGCGGTCTTCGGACGCGCGGCTGCCGGCGATGTCGGCGGTATTGTTGTAGCCGTTGAACCCGCCGCGCAGCGAGAGGTTGCTTTGGCGGCTGCGCAACAGCGGGTAGGCCAGGCCTAGGGACACGTTGGTGCTGCGGGTGTCGATGTTGCTGAAGGCAATGTCGGTGTCGGGCTCGGAGCGCGAGGCCGAGGCGCCGAGCTGCAGCTTCAAGCCGTTGCCGCCAAGCGGCACGTCGCCGTTGTAGGCCAGCAGGTTCAGGCGCTTGCTGCCGGCAGTGACCCAGCGCAGGTTGTGGCGGTCGAAGTCGGCGATGGCGTCGTGCACTTCAGCGCTCGCTTCGAAGCGCACGCGGCCTTGGGCGGGCGTGCTGCGGTTGTGCAGCGAGAGCGAGAACTCGGTGCGTTTGAGGCTGGCCACCACTTCGAGGTCGGACGCACCCGGCGTGGCGCTCGGCCGCAGGTTCGCTTGCGCCGAGACACCGGCGAGCTCCCCGATCAGCAGCAGGCTGCGCTCGAGCGTGGCCAGGCGCAACGGCCGCTCGCGCCGCACCGGTTCGAGGTAAGGAAGGAGCTTGGCCTCGGGCAAGCCGGTGACGGATATCTTGTCGATGAAGCCTTCGATCACCTCGATGCGCAGCACCGCCACGCCAACGGTGCGGATGTCTTGCGCCGGGATGATGGCCTGCGACAGGATGAAGCCCGCCTCGCGGTAACGCGCCGAGATGGAAGCTGCGATGCCGAAGGCCTCGGCCAGCGTGATGGGCTTGCCGATCAGCGGCGCCCAGATCGGCGCCAGCGCATCGGTGGGCATGGAGGTACTGCCGTAGACCTGCACCTCGCCGAGCAGAAAGCGCACCTCTTGCGCGCCGGCCGGCACCTGCTCGGCGAAGCGCGGCGTGTCGATGCGCACGCTGTCGCGCCGGACCGGCTGCGGCGGCGGGCGCGTGTCGCGCTCGACGCGGCCGGGCTGAACGGCGCCGCCCTGCGCGAATGATGGTGTGGTGAAGCACGAGGCGGCTATCACGATGCACAACGAAGCGGGCAGCAAGGATCGGATGATTTGGCGCAAGGCAATTCCCCGGTTGTCAGCTGCGCCCCCGAAAGCTGGGTCAGCGCGCGACGCGGATGTTGCAACCGAGCGGCGCACTTTCCAATCCCGCAATCCCTGTAAATGGGCTTCGAGGTGACCTTGGTAACGACCACATAACGCCCGTGAGCACTTCGATCTAGGGGGTTGCCCAGACTTGCCCGGTGCTGCGATTCGCGAAGTTCGGGATTGCCCGCGCCGACGGATCGGCACATGATGCTCGGCAATCGACACGCGACACGAGGGGTCTGTGTGAATCGAAGCACCACGCCGCTCGAGTTGGACGCCAGCTTCACGCTCGATGAGGCCGCGCTGGCACAGCGCCGAGCCGCCAGCGTGCGACGGTTGAACACCGTGCAGATCCCCGCGATGCGGGCCGTCGGCTTCGTGATCCTCTGCGCCATCGCGCTGCTGCAAGGCTGGCGCAGCAACGGCCACTCGTTCCCGCAGCCCGGCATCGTCTGGCTTGTTGCATTGAACCTGGCGTATGCCGCCGCAGCCTATGCCGTGCTGCGGTTTGGCCACGGCCGAAGCGGGCCGGTCAACTTGAGCCTGCTGCTCTTTCATGTGGACGTGCTGGTCTGGCTCGTCAACCTGCATCAGCTGGAACAGAGCCAGCTGTTCTTTGCCTACTTTCTGCTCGTGCGCGTGGTCGACCAGGTGGGAGACGGCTTTCGGCGCGCGCTGTACTTCGGCCACGTGGTGACAGCGGCCTACCTGGCGTATTCGGCCTGGGTGGCCTACCACCAGCCTGCGCTGGCGTTGTGGCCCGATCGTCTGGGCATCGCCATGACGATGTACCTGCTAGGCATCTACCTCGCCATCACCGGGTTGGTGACCGAGCGGCTGCGCAACCGCACGCGGCAGGCGGTGCGCACCGCGCGCGCACTCGTGGGCAGCCTGAACCAGAAGGCAGCCGCGCTCGAGGCGCAGGCGGCCGAACTGGAACACGCACGCCAGCAGGCCGAGCAGGCCAGCCTCGCCAAGTCGCAGTTCCTGGCCGTCACCAGCCACGAGATCCGCACGCCGATGAACGGCATCCTCGGTGCCGCGGAGTTGTTGATGGCGACTGCACTGACTGCCACTCAGCAGCGCTACGTGCAGATCGCGCACCGCTCGGCCACCGCGCTGCTCGGGTTGATCGACGACGTGCTCGACCTGTCGCGCATCGAGGCCGGCAAGCTGGCGCTGAACACCACCAGCGTGGACTTGCGAGCGCTCGTCACCGACGCGCTCGACCTCGTCGCGATGACGGTGCGCGACAAACCGGTCAGACTGACCAGCGAGGTGGCCGCAAAGGTGCCACCCACGATGCTGGCCGACCCCTTGCGGCTGCGCCAGATGCTCGTGAACCTGCTGCACAACGCGGTGAAGTTCACCGACCAGGGCACGGTCGACCTGCAGGTGACCGTGCTCGCCGAGACGCCTCACTCCATGGGGCTGCGCTTTTCGGTGCTCGACACCGGCATCGGCATCCCCGCCCACAAGCTCGCTTCGATCTTCGATGCGTTCACCCAGGCCGACAAGTCGACCACCCGGCGCCACGGCGGCAGCGGCCTGGGGCTGACCATCGTGAAGCAGCTTGCCGACCTGATGGGTGGCCAGGTGCATGTGGAGAGCAAGGTCGATGTGGGCTCGCACATCTGGATCGAGCTGGAGCTGCAGAAGGCAGCCCATGTGGACGCACCGGTCGAGAAGCCGCGGGTCGACGAGCGGGATACATCGGTTTCGGTGTCGGTGCTGCTGGCGGAAGACGACTTCGTGAACCAGACCGTGATCGGCGAAATGCTTCAGCTGCTGGGTTGCGACGTCGACCACGTGGGCGATGGCCACGCCGCCTACAACGCCGCCCTGGGCAGGCGCTACGACATCATCTTCATGGACTGCCACATGCCGGTGATGGACGGCCACGAAGCCACCCGCCTCATCCGGGAAGAAGAGCTGCGGCGCGGGCAGCACACGGTCATCGTGGCGCTGACGGCGGACTCGGTGGCGAGCGATCTCCAGCGTTGCATCGAGTCGGGCATGGACGCCGTGCTGACCAAGCCGGTGAGCAGCATGCAGCTGTCGTCCACCATTGCCCGCTGGACGGGGCGCCGCACCAGCCCGATCACGCGCTGGTAGCCGCATGCCGGCAATCAACCTTCGGCGAGCACGGGTTGAGAAAAGCGTGACCCACACCATCGGAGCCTGCGCGATACCATGGCTGCAACCCGCGCCGCAAAGGATCTTTTTTCGATGGACAGCCTCGACCTCCAAGTTCTGACCCAGGCACGCCAGTGGCATGCCGAAGGGCACGCCGTGCGCCTGGTCACCGTCATCGAAACCTGGGGTTCGGCACCGCGCCCACCCGGTGCGCTGCTGGCGATGCGGGGCGATGGCCTGGTGGTCGGCTCGGTGTCCGGCGGCTGCGTCGAAGACGACCTGATCGACCGCGTGCGCGCCGGTGAGAGCGTCGACCAACCCTCGCTCGTGACCTATGGCGTCACCAAGGAAGAAGCCGCCCGTTTCGGCCTGCCCTGCGGCGGCAACCTGCGGCTGGTGCAAGAGCCGTTGCGCGACACCGCCTGGATCGACGAGGTGTTGGCGCGAACCCAGCGGCACGAGCTGGTGGCTCGGCAGCTCGACCTGAGCACCGGCCAGGTGACGGTGAGTGCCGCCACCCGCGGCGACGAATTCAGCTTCGACGGCCAGGTGATGCGTGCGATGTTCGGGCCGCGCTGGCGCATGCTGGTGATCGGCGCCGGCCAACTGTCGCGCGTGCTGGCGCAGATGGCGCTCGCGCTCGACTTCGAGGTGATCTGCTGCGACCCGCGCGACGAATACAACCTCACCTGGGACGTGCCCGGCACCCAGTTCAGCCGCAGCATGCCCGACGACCTGGTGCTGGAGCTGCAGCTCGACCCGCACAGCGCCGTGGTGGCCGTGACCCACGACCCCAAGCTCGACGACATGGCCCTGCTCGAAGCGCTCAAGTCGCCGGCGTTCTACGTGGGCGCGCTGGGCTCGCGCAGCAACACCGCCAAGCGCAAGGAGCGGCTGGCGATGTTCGACCTGTCGGCTGACGAGATCGGCCGCCTGCACGGCCCCATCGGCCTCGACCTCGGCGGGCGCACGCCGGCCGAGATTGCGGTGTCGATCCTGGCCGAGATCGTGGCGGTACGCCACGGCGTGACGCTCACGCAGAAGAAGCCGGTGATGGCCGTCGACGCGTGCGAGTCGCGTACCGAATGAGGAAACCGCTCAGGCTGAGCGGACATGACTCCGGCACAGGCGAATACAGATGATCCAGTGGCTGCGCCACCCGCTCGACCCGCTGCCTGACACGCAGCTGGCCCTGCCGCCCGGCTCCGACGCGCCGGGCCTGCTGGCCGCCGGCGGCGAGCTCACGCCGCAGCGCCTGCAGGAGGCCTATGGCAAGGGCGTGTTTCCCTGGTACAGCGAAGGCCAGCCGATCCTGTGGTGGTCGCCCGATCCGCGCATGGTGCTGTTCGTCGACGAATTCAAGCTGTCGCGCTCGCTGCGCAAAACGGTACGCCACTTCGCGTGGGACAAGCGCTGCGAGATCCGCATCGACAGTGCGTTTCGCCGCGTGATCACCGCCTGCGCCAGCACGCCGCGCGACGGCCAGGCGGGCACCTGGATCGTGCCGGAGATGATCGACGCCTACTGCCAGTGGCACGCGCTCGGCACGGTGCACAGCTTCGAGACCTGGATGGACGGCAGCCTGGTCGGCGGGCTCTACGGCATCAACCTCGGCCGCATGTTCTTCGGCGAGTCGATGTTTTCGCACCGCACCGACGCCTCGAAGATCGCGATGGCCGCGCTGGTGTGCTTTTGCCGCACCCACGGCATCGACCTGATCGACTGCCAGCAACGTACCGTGCACCTGGCCTCGCTAGGGGCAAGGGAGATTCCGCGAAGCGAGTTCGAGCAGGCCATCACCCCACGCGTCAGAGAGTCATCCATCGGCGATTGGACCTATCATCCCGCCATGTGGGCGCAGCTGGAAACCGAGGGGTCTGAACCCAGGCGCGCGCCCCACCAGGAACCTGGCCCGTGACCCACCCGAAAGAGCTGCCGCTCTCATCGATCCAGTTCTATGCCACCGCGCCTTACCCGTGCAGCTACATCGCGGGTCGGATGGCGCGTTCGCAGGTGGCCACGCCGAGCCATCTGATCCACGCCGACGCCTACTCGGGCCTCGTCGCCAACGGCTTCCGGCGCAGCGGCATGTTCACCTACCGGCCGTTCTGCGACGGCTGCCGTGCCTGCGTGCCACTCCGCATCCCGGTCAAGAGCTTCGAGTCCACCCGCAGCCAACGCCGCGCCTGGAAGCAGCACAACAACCTGCAGGCGCGCGTGCTGCGCCTGTGCTTCGTGCCCGAGCACTACCAGCTCTACCTGCGCTACCAGGCCGGCCGCCACAGTGGCGGCGGCATGGACAACGACAGCGTCGACCAGTACACCCAGTTCTTGCTGCAAAGCCGCGTCAACTCCCGGCTGGTGGAATTTCGGGAGCCGTCGGCAGACGGGCTGGGCACGCTGAAGATGGTGTCGATCCTCGACATCCTGAACGACGGGCTCTCCGCCGTTTACACCTTCTACGAACCCGAAGAACACACCAGCTACGGCACCTACAACGTGATGTGGCAGATCGAGCAGACCCGATTGCTCAAGCTCAAGCACGTGTACCTCGGTTACTGGATCGGCGAGAGCAACAAGATGGCCTACAAGGCGCAGTTCAAGCCGCACGAGTTGCTGGTGAACGAGAAATGGGTGCCGGGCGAAGAGGGTTGAGGCKGGTTGCCACCGGTACTCACACCTGCGGCGCGCAGGGGCAGCACACAGCAGCGGTCAGAGCGCCTTGTCAGCTCCCACAAAACGCAGGGTGACGGCAACCTGCACTTCCTTGCCCGTGCCATCTGCAGTCGCAATCAAGACCTTGAGCGTTTGCACATCGGCAGGCACCGTACCGGAAAAGGTGCGGCTGACCGGATCGAACTTGAGCCACGCGGGCAGCTCGCCGCCGCCTTCTGCCCGGGCACCCAGGGTGAGTGCGCCGGGGGCATCCGGGCGCGCCAGCGCCTCAGGCGGAACGGCAAGCGTAAAGGCCGTGCCTTCTGCGACGGGAACCGTCACGACCATCCCGGTCGCCGGGTTGTCGGCTGCGCTTGGCGCTGCTGGGCCGCCACTCTCGGCAGGCGCCGGTGCGGCTTTTGCAGGCGCGCTCGGCGGGTCAACCAGCGCGACGCTGGCCTGCACCACCGTCGCAGGGGCCACCAGCGGCGCTGCGATGCTTGGCGCAGGCTGTGGCGTTGGGGCCTGGATGATGGGTACCGGCGGTGGCTCAACAGGCGCTGCGGCCATGATGCTCGCCCGCAAGCCAGTCGGCTGCAGCAGGGCGTAGTTGCCCGCGTCGACACCGCTCAACGCGAAGCCGCTCACGCTGACGGGTTTCGCCGCTTCCACGTCCGCGTTGGCGAAGTCCGCTCGACCCACGCCGGCCACGGTTACTGAATCATTGCCCAGCGCACTCACGACGGCCGTGCCACTGAGGCTCGCCACGGTGGTCGCGTCGTAAACCTTGTTCAGGACCATGACGCCGCTGACGGCGAGCGTCGCCGTGGTGACGTTGGCCGCCAGCCCCGACGGTTGCATCACGGTGTAGTTGGACGCATCCGCGCCACTGAGCGTGTAGCCGCTCACGAGGACGGCCTTGCCGGTACCGACGTTTTTGTCCGCAAAGTTGCCGGAGCCGGGGCCTGCCACGGTGACTTCATCGCCCGCCAGCGCATTGACGGTCGCCGTGCCGGTGACACTGGCCACCGTGGTCGCGTCGTAGACCTTGTTGGAGGCAACAACCCCAGTGATGGCCAGATTCGCCGGGCTGATGTTGGCCGTTACGCTGCCCGGCTGCAGCACGAGGTAATTGCCTGCGTCGGCGCCGGTGAGCGTGTAGCCGGTGACTGTCACAGCCTTGTTCGTGCCGGCGTTCTTGGTAGCGAAGCTGCCCGTGCCCGTGCCGCTGAGAGACACGTCGTCGCCCGACAGCGCACCCACCGAGGCGGTGCCCCCCAGGCTCGCGGTGGTCGTTGCGTCGTACACCTTGCTTGACGCGGTGACACCCGTGACCACCAGATTCGCCTGCGTGATGTTGGCCGTCAAGCCGGTGGGCTGTGTGGCAACGTAGTTCATGGCATCCGCCCCGGCGAGCATGAAGCCGGTGACCGCCACTGCCTTGCCCGAACCCACGTTCTTGTTCACGAAGCTGCCTGTCCCCGTGCCCGCCACGGTGACGTCATCGCCCAGGAGCGCGCCCACCGCTGCCGTGCCGGTGAAGCTGGCGGTCGTGCTCGCGTCATACACCTTGCTTGATGCCGCCACGCCCGTGATCGCCAGACTGGCCGTGGTGATGCTGGCGGTGACACCGACAGGTTGCACCACGGTGTAGTTGCCTGCATCGGTGCCGACCAGCGAGTACCCCGTCACCGTGACGGCCTTGTTCGAACCGACGTTCTTGTCGGTGACGCTGCCAGCACCCGCGCCCGTGACGGAAACGCTGTCGCCCGACAGCGCGCTCACCAAGGCGGTGCCCCCGAGGCTCGCGGTGGTCGTCGCGTCGTACACCTTGTTCGATGCGGTGACGCCGGACACAGCCAGACTCGCCTGCGTGACGTCGGCCGTCAGACCCGCGGGCTGACTCAGCACGTAGTTCGCTGCATCTGTGCCTGTGAGCGTGAAGCCCGTCACCGTGACTGCCTTGCCCGTGCCGACGTTCTTGTCGGCGAAGCTGCCGGTGCCAGTGCTCAAGAAAACGCTGTCGCCCGACAGCACATTCACCGATGCGGTGCCAACCAGGCTCGCTGTGGTCGTTGCGTCGTATACCTTGCTCGACGCGGTCACGCCCGAGACCGCCAGGTTCGCTTGCGTGACGTTGGCCATCAAGCCCGCGGGCTGTGCGACGGCGTAGTTCGCCGCATCTGCACCCGCGAGCGTGTACCCGGTGACAGTCACGGCCTTGTTCGTGCCCACGTTCTTGTTGGCAAAGCTGCCCGTACCGGTGCCGGCCACGACAACGTTGTCACTCGAGAGCGCGTTAACCGCCGCGGTTCCGATGAGACTCGTTGTGGTGGTGGCGTCATACACCTTGCTCGACGCGGTGACACCCGAGACAGCCAGGCTGGCTTGCGTGATGTTGGCCGTTACGCCCGTCGGCTGCACGAGGGCGTAGTTGCCAGCATCCGCGCCTGAGAGGGTGAAGCCGGTGACGGTCACCGCCTTGCTGGTGCCTGCGTTCTTGTCGACAAAGCTTGCGCTTCCAGTGCCAGTGACCGAAACAACATCGCTCAACAGCGCGCTGACCCCCGCCGTGCCGGTGAGGCTGGCGGTGGTGGTCGCGTCATATACCTTGCCCGACACCGCCAACCCGGTCACGGCCAGATTGGCCTGCGTGATGTTGGCTGTGAGGCCTGTCGGTTGCGTCAAGACATAGTTCGCTGCATCGGTGCCAGCGAGCGTGTACCCGGTGACTGTCACGGCCTTGGCCGTGCCCACGTTCTTGTCTGCAAAACTGGCAACGACCGTGCCGCCAACCGACACGTCGTCGCTCAGGAGCGGGTTGGCCGTCGCCGCGCCGATGAGGTTTGCCGTGGTGGTCGCGTCATACACCTTGGTCGACGCCGTGATGCCGCTGACCGTGGTCGCCCGGGGGGTGATGTTGAAGCTGATGCCGCTGCCTGACAGGCTGTAGTTGCTGGCCAGGCCCGTGCCATCGCCGAGCACCAGCGTGCCCGTCGCTACTGTCTTGGCGTTGCCCACGTTCTTGTCGATGGCGACGCCGCTGCCGCTCACCGTGAGGGTGTCGCCACCGACCAGGCTGCCCAGAGTCAACCCGCTGCCTGCCACACCCGTGGTGGCGTCATAGCTGCGGCTGCCCGTCGCGCTCACGATGTACGGCGTGATGGTGCTGGTGGTGTTGTCGACGTAGCTGACGGTGTAGTTGCCGTTGTGCACGCCATCGCCGACCGTGACGCCTGAGACGGTGACCGTCTTGTTGCCACTGCCCGCGTTCTTGTTGGTGAAGGCGAAGCTGCCCCCCGTGAGCGTGTCGCCGCTGAACAAAGTGCCGCTGCTGATGGCCGCCGTGGTCGTGACACTCAGGCCACCGTCATAGACCTTGCTGGCATTGTTGGCAGTGAGCGTGAGCGGGGCCGGCGTGATGCTGAACGAGGTGCCCGTGCCGAAGCTGATGGCGTAGCCGAGCGTGGATGTCAGCGAGCCCAGCACGTAGGCATAGCTGCCCACGTCCTTGCCCGCAGCCCGCCCCAGCACGCCGCTCAATGCGGTGGATGCGTTGTCGGCTGTGGCCGGGTCGAACCCCGTCACCGCGTAAGTGAAGGTCGGGTCGGCAGCACCATAGGTCTTGGTCAACGTGTCGGCAACCACCGACAACACCCTCGGTGCAGCCAGCAGCGAGAACTCGGTGGCGCCATAAGACGGCGTGGCATAACTGCGCCCCAAGTTGAAGGCATCGAAGCTTCCGCTGTTCACACCGGAGGCAGCACTCAGGAGCGAGAACGTGTCGCCACTCAAGTTCACATAGCCATACCCGTTGATCTTGGTCAGCGCGAGGTTGCCGAACGAAGAGCCGGCGGTGCCGGTGTCTCCCGACAGCGCCCCGGTCACGACCAGCCGGTCAAACTGGCCCGCACTTGTGCCGCCCAACTCTGCGTTGAGGCTGGCGCCGGTGGCCATCTGCAGGTCGCCACTGATCGTGAGCGTTCCCGTCACGCCGGTGCCGCCCGGGTTGATGCTGCCCTGGTTGACCAACCTGGAAGCGCCCGTGCCCACGGCAATCGTTCCGCTGCCCGCCAGGTTGCCCGTGTTGACGAACCCACTGCCGCGGTAAAAGGTCGCGCCGGCATCAGCCTGAACCGTCCCGCTGTTGCCAAAGTTGCTGGCGTGGATGTAGAGGGCTTGGCCGCTCGTGTTGGCAATCAAACGGCCCGCGTTGATGACGGTGTTCCCACCCCAGGTCTCATTCAAGCTGCCATAGCCTTGGATCGTCATGCCCGACCCAATCTGCAGGGTCTGGCCGTTGACGGAGAAGGTGTTGAGGTTGGTGCCGCCCAGGTTGAGCGTAGCGGTGCCGGGGGTCGTCAGGTGGTGCACGGTGCCGGCGGCTTGCCCGGTGTCCTGTCCGTTGAAGTACCAGTTGTTGGGACCGGCGTTGACGGTCACTCCGTTGGCGAGCGTGAGGTCGTTGTACAGGTGCAGCTCGCCGCTCACGTTCAGGCTGGTGCCGCCAAGCGTCACGTTGTCGAGCCTGCCGCTGTTGCTCGTGAGCACGGTGCTGTCGCCACTGAGCACGGTGCCGTTGAGGACGCGGCCGTACAGCGTGGTGAGCCCACCGGTGCCGAAGAGCCCGCTGCCGCCGACGTCCACCGAGGTGCCGGTGTTGTCCAGCAAGCCGGTGAGGTTGACGTTGCCGCCGCTGCGTGCGTATCGGGCGCCGGTCAGATCCGCGACGGTGAAGGTACCGCCGAGGTTGAGCGTGCCGCTGTTCGCGTTGATCGTGCCGGTGTTACTCCAACTGGTGGCGTTGAGCGCCAACGTGCCGCCGCTGGCGTTGGCGGTGCCGCTGTTGCTGAAGCTCTGGGTCTGGATGTCCAGCGCGCCGGCGCTCGTGCCGATCGTGCCCACGTTGCTGAAGTTGCTGGTGTAGACGTACAGGCCTTGACCGTTCGTGTTCGCAAGCAAGCTGCCGGTGTTGATGACGGTGTTGCCACCCCAAGTCTGGTTCAGGCTGCCGTAGCCCTGGATCGTCATGCCTGACTCGATCTGCAAGGTCTGGCCGTTGACGGAGAAGGTGTTGAGGTTGGTGCCGGCCAGGTTGAGCGTCGCAGTGCCCGGTGTCGTGAGCCGGTGCACCGTCCCCGCCGCCTGACCGGTGTCTTGCCCGTTGAAGTACCAGTTGTTGGCGCTTGCGTGGACGGTTGTGCCGTTGGCCAATGTGAGGTCGTTGTAGATGTGCAGTTCGCCGCTCACGTTGAGGGTCGTGCCGCCCAGCGTCACGTTGTCGAGCCGGCCGCTGTTGCTGGTGAGGGTGGTGCTGTCGCTGCTGAGCACGGTCCCGTTAAGGATGCGGCCGTACAGCGCGGTGAGCCCTCCGGTGCCGAAGAGGCCGCTGCCGCCGATGTCCACCGAGGTGCCGGTGTTGTCCAGCAGGCCGGTGATGTTCACGTTGCCACCGGTGCGCGCGTATCTCGCGCCGGTGAGGTCCGCGACCGTGAAGGTGCCGCCCAGGTTCAAGCTGCCGCTGTCGACGTTGATCGTCCCGCTGTTGCTCCAGTTGGTGGCGTTGAGTGCCAGCGTGCCGCCACTGGCGTTGGCGGTGCCGCTGTTGGTGAAGCTCTGGGTCTGGATGTCCAGCGCGCCGGCGCTCGTGCCGATCGTGCCCACGTTGCTGAAGTTGCTGGTGTAGACGTACAGGCTCTGCCCGGGTGTATTGGCGAGCAGGGTGCCAGCGTTGATGAGGCTGTTGCCGCCCCAGTATTGGTTCAGGCTACCGAAGCCTTGCACAGTCACACCCGAGTCGATCTGCAGCGTCTGGCCGTTGACGGAGAAGGTGTTGAAGTTGGTTCCGCCTAGGTTGAGCGTGGCGGTGCCAGGGGTCGTCAGGTGGTGCACGGTGCCAGCCGCCTGCCCGGTGTCTTGCCCGTTGAAGTACCAGTTGTTGGCCCCGGCGTTGACGGTCACTCCGCTGGCCAGCGTGAGGTCGTTGTAGAGGTGCAGTTCGCCGCTCACGTTGAGGGTCGTGCCACCCAGGGTCACGTTGTCGAGCCGGCCGCTGTTGCTGGTGAGCACGGTGCCGTCGCCACTGAGCACGGTGCCGTTGAGGACGCGGCCGTACAGCGCGGTGAGCCCGCCGGTGCCGAAGAGGCCGCTGCCGCCGATGTCCACCGAGGTGCCGGTGTTGTCCAGCAAGCCGGTGAGGTTGACGTTGCCGCCGTTGCGTGCGTATCTCGCACCGGTGAGATCAGCGACGGTGAAGGTACCACCGAGGTTGAGCGTGCCGCTGTTCGCGTTGATCGTCCCGCTGTTGCTCCAGTTGCTGGCGTTGAGTGCCAGCGTGCCGCCACTGGCGTTGGCGGTGCCGCTGTTGGTGAAGCTCTGGGTCTGGATGTCCAGCGCGCCGGCGCTCGTGCCGATCGTGCCCACGTTGCTGAAGTTGCTGGTGTAGACGTACAGGCTCTGCCCGGGTGTATTGGCGAGCAGGGTGCCGGCGTTGATGAGGCTGTTGCCGCCCCAGTATTGGTTCAGGCTGCCGAAGCCTTGCACGGTCACGCCCGAGTCGATCTGCAGGGTCTGGCCGTTGACGGAGAAGGTGTTGAGGTTGGTGCCGGCCAGGTTGAGCGTGGCGGTGCCAGGGGTCGTCAGGTGGTGCACAGTGCCAGCGGCCTGCCCGGTGTCTTGGCCGTTGAAGTACCAGTTGTTGGCGCTTGCGTTGACGGTCACCCCGTTGGCCAATGTGAGGTCGTTGTAGATGTGCAGTTCACCGCTCACGTTGAGGGTCGTGCCGCCCAGCGTCACGTTGTCGAGCCGGCCGCTGTTGCTGGTGAGGATGGTGCTGTCGCTGCTGAGCACGGTGCCGTTGAGGATGCGGCCGTACAGCGCGGTCAATCCGCCGGTGCCGAAGAGTCCGCTGCCGCCGATGTCCACCGAGGTGCCGGTGTTGTTCAGCAGGCCGGTGAGATTCACGTTGCCGCCGGTGCGCGCGTATCTCGCGCCGGTGAGGTCCGCGACCGTGAAGGTGCCGCCCAGGTTCAAGCTGCCGCTGTCGACGTTGATCGTCCCGCTGTTGCTCCAGTTGGTGGCGTTGAGTGCCAGCGTGCCGCCACTGGCGTTGGCGGTACCGCTGTTGCTGAAGCTCTGGGTCTGGATGTCCAGCGCGCCGGCGGTCGTGCCGATCGTGCCGGTGTTAGCGAAGTTGCTGGTGTAGACGTACAGCGTCTGGCCCGGTGTGTTGGCGAGCAGGGTGCCGGCGTTGATGAGGCTGTTGCCGCCCCAGTATTGGTTCAGGCTACCGAAGCCTTGCACGGTCACGCCCGAGTCGATCTGCAGGGTCTGGCCGTTGACGGAGAAGGTGTTGAGGTTGGTGCCGGCCAGGTTGAGCGTGGCGGTGCCAGGGGTGGTCAGGTGGTGCACGGTGCCGGCGGCCTGACCGGTGTCTTGCCCGTTGAAGTACCAGTTGTTGGCCCCGGCGTTGACGGTCACTCCGTTGGCCAGCGTGAGGTCGTTGTAGAGGTGCAGTTCGCCGCTCACGTTGAGGGTCGTGCCGCCCAGCGTCATGTTGTCGAGCCGGCCGTTGTTGCTGGTGAGGGCCGGGGTCGCATCCAGACTCAGCAGCGTGCCGTTCTTGACGGTGCCATTGAGCGTGGTGACGCCGGTGAGCGAGGTGGTGCCACCGCGGTTGTCGATGGTGCCCGAGAGGGTGTTGCCACTGGCCGCGCTCAAGCTGACGTTGAGCACATTGCCGCTGGAGCCCGCGATGTTGGCGCCGGAACGGATGTCGATCGCACCATCGGCAATGAGGCTCAGGCCGCGCGTGCCGCCGCTGTTGTTGCTGATGGCCACGGCGCCGCCCGCATCGCTGTTGCCATTCACCACGATGGCGCCGGAGCCGCCGCTGCCCGTGGTCGTCTGGATCGTCACATCGGTACCGCCATCGAGTGCAGCATTGATCTCGGTGTCGCCGATGTTGGACGGCGCGCCGGGGTCGAACGCACCGCCCGCAAGTGAACCGGAAGAGCCATGCACGATGGTCACGTCTGACGGATCGAGCAGCCACCGGCCGTTCGCACCCTTGGGCGCAGAAGCATCCACACGCGCCCCGCCGATGTCGAGTGAGCGCTTGCCGGATGTCTCGATGAAACCGCCGTCGCCACCCGAGGCACCCCCGCGCGCGGTGAGGCTGCCCGCCACCACCGTGCGCTGGTCGGCCCATACGACAACCTTGCCGCCCTGCCCGCTTTGAGTGGCATCGGCACTTACCAAGCTGCCGGCATCCACGGTGGTGTTCTTCGCGTTGGGTACGCTGGCATTGCGGCCCTGCGTGTCGCCACCGATCAGCACCTCGCCACCTGCCCGCGTGCCGCTGGCGGTCACTTGTGCGTCGAGCAGATTCACGGCATTGCCGGTGAGCAGCACGCTGCCGCCGCGCTGGCCGCTCGCGTCGATGCGACCGACAGCCGTCAGCGTGCCACCGTCATCGCTCGCCAACGCACGCAGCTCGATGCGGCCGCCGTCGGCCACGGCGCTGGAGGCGTCGATCGTGCCCGTCTGCGAAATGACATCGCCTTCGAGCCGGATCAAGCCGCCCACATTGCGCACGCCTTTGGCTTCGATGCTGCCGTCGTTGCGGATCACGGCGCGTTGCAGCGCATCGCTGCTGCGCGCGCTGATGAGCACGCGGCCGTCTTCAGCCTTCACCAGATGCTTGTTTTCGATCAGCGACTCGAGCGCGCCTTGATCCACGGCAACGCTGAGAAGCCCCGAGGTCTGCAGCGTGATCGCTTGCCCGGACGCAAGTGCCACCGTGCCCAGCGTGGCGCTGACCACGCCCTCGTTGCGCACCTCGGGTGCCAGCAAGGCGATGTAGCCGCCATGCCGAGCACTCAGTTCGCCCTGGTTCACGACGCTGCCGCGACCGGCGGTGAAGTGATAACGGCCGGCCATGAAGTCGGCATCACCCAGCGTCAAGGTGCTGGCCACCAGGCCCCCCACGTCGACCCGCGCGGTGTTGCCGAACAGCACCCCGTTGGGGTTGAGGATGAACACTTGGCCATTGGCACTGAGCCGCCCGAAGATGCTGGATGGGTCGCTGCCCAGCACGCGGTTCAGGGCCACCGACGTGGCGCCGGGCTGCACGAAGTTGACTTGCGCACCAGCGCCAATGTTGAAACTCTGCCAGTTGATGATGGCTTGCTGGCTGGTCTGTGTGATGTCGAGCCGGTTGCCCGTGGTGCTCAAGCTCGCCTGGCCGCTTGCCACCTGGCCCGCGGTGGGCAGGGTGTTGGGCGGGGGCGCACCTTGCGCGAACGCCGCGCCACCGCTCAAGCCCATCAGCACGCCGGCAAGCAGGGTTGCAGTGCCGCCACCCGATTTGCCGCGCCTCGGTGCGGTTTCGCCCACTGCCACGTAGGTGCCGCTGTGCTCGCTCCAGACAACGCGATGAATGTGGTTCATGGGGGCGGCTTGATGTTGAAGTGCGGTGGGCGAAAAGAGCGCGGCGTGCTAGAAACTTGCGACCAGCGCCAGCCAAACGCGGGTGCGCCGCAAGCTGCCATCGCTGTCATTGCCTGTGGTCGGGCTGGCCAGCGGGTTGCTGCCGATGCGCTGGGCAACCCGGGCGCGAACGGTGTAGCGGCCGAAGCCCGACCAGTTCAGCCCGACCCCTGCGCCCTTGAGTACCAGCTGGTTGATGGCCGGCGCACCGGCATAGCTGCCGTCGTGACTGACGCGCACTTCACCGTGGTCGTAAAACGCCACCCATTGCAGATCGTCTCGCATGCCGTAGCGCCATTCGGCAGTGGCCAGCCAGCCGCTGTCGCCACTGCCTTCGAGGCTGGGGTAGGCGCGCACGCCGTTGGCACCGCCGAGGCCGAACTTCTCGGCCGAATCGAGGTTGCTGCGCGCAACTTGGCCGCTGGCGCTCAGCCACAGCGAGCTGCGCTGACTCAGGCTTTGCGAGCGCGCCAGGTTCCAGCTGAGGCGGGTATAGACGCCTGCCGTGCGCGGCCCGGCCTGATCGGCGGCGAGGCTCGCGGCATTGGCCGACAGATTGACCCGCCCGCTGCCCACGTTGACACCCCACAAGCTGAGGCCACTGCCGTACCAATCGTCGCTGAGGTCGCCACTGAGGCCGGCGTTGAAGCTCGTCAGGCGCTTGTGGGAGACCTCGGCGCCATTCGCCTCGTTGAGAAAGCTGCGGTGGTCTGCCGCGAGGTTGAGGTTCACGCTGCGCAGGCTGCCACGCAGCAAGGGGTAACGCGCGTTGGCACCGAGGGTCTGCGCGCTGCCCCGGGCACCGAGCGAAGCGAACTCCTCGCCCAGCCGGTAGCGCAGTGCCGACGCGTTGGCGCCGGCTCGCCAGCCGTCGCTGCCCAGGGGCAGGCTGTAGGCCAATGACAGGTAGGCGTTGCCCGCGCCGGTGGTATGCGCCCCGAACAGCAGCTGGTCGCCGATGCCACTCGGGCTGTCGAGCGAGGCCGAACCGCTGAGCCGGTTGGAACCGGTGGCCCGTGCGCTTTCGTTGTCGAGCTGCACCGTGCCGGACCAACGCGGCTGATCGCGCGGCTTGAGCACCAGGTCCGTCTCGCCTGGAAGCCGCCCTGCAGCCAGCACCGCCGCCACGCGCAGGCCCGGTGTGTCGTTGAGCAAGCTGACGGCACGTTCCAGGTCAGCAGGCCGCAAGGCCTCCCCTTGACGCTGGCGTGCCGTGAGCGCCTCGGCAAGGCGTTGGCGGCTGAAGCGCAGCGGCAGGCCGCCGTCGTCGATGCGCACCTCACCGAGCCGGGATTCGATGACCACGATGGTGACCGTGCCACCGACCACGTCTTGCGCTGGCAGCATGGGCCTGGCCAGCCAGCCCTCGTTCCGGTAGGCATCAGCCACGGCTTGCAGCGCCAGCTCCAGATCGGGAAAGCGGATGGCGCGGTTCAGCCAGGGGGCCAGGGCGTCTTGCAGTGCCGCCTCGGGTAACAGCTTGGCGCCCTGGATGCGAAAGCTCGTCACGGTGAAGGTGATGCCGCCCGTAGAGCCGCTCGCAGAGGCAGACCCTGCAGGCGCAACGATGGTCACGGCCTTGGGGGGCAGCGGCGCAGGTTCTCGCTGGCTGTCTCGCAAGAGGCTGCCGGCGTCGGGTGCGGTCTGTGCACGTGCGGCAAACGGCAGCAGGCACACCACGCACAACATCCATGCCATGGTGGGCCAGCCCGGGTGCGCCTTCCCTCGGCGATTCAGTTCAGTCATGTTCACCCCGTGCAGGGCCCAGCTGGTGTTCAGGCGCGTGGCTCCAGGCGAGGTTTGAGGCTCACTTGGACAGTTATCGGCAGCCTATGGGCATGACTAAAGGCTAAAGCCTCGACTTGACGGGGAAACGGCTCGCTTCTCGGGGTGTCGTGGTGCAGGGCCATGTGAATGGCAGGGTTAACCGGATTCAGCTGCCTCCCGGCATGGCGGGGCACTGCGGGACAATGCGCGTTTTGCCTCCCCGCCCCTCACCGCATGACCTCCGCGACTGCCGCCCCCGACCTGGCGCGCCACACGCCCATGATGCAGCAGTACCTGCGCATCAAGGCCGAGCACCCCGACACGCTGGTGTTCTACCGCATGGGGGATTTCTACGAGCTGTTCTTCGACGACGCCCGGCGCGCCAACAAGCTGCTCGACATCACGCTGACGCAACGCGGCCAGAGCGGCGGCGAGCCGGTGGTGATGGCGGGCGTGCCGGTGCATTCGGTCGAGGGCTACCTCGCCAAGCTCATCAAGCTCGGCGAGCCGGTGGCGATTGCCGAGCAGGTGGGCGATGTGGCCACGGCCAAGGGGCCTGTGGAACGCAAGGTGGTGCGCGTGGTGACGCCGGGCACGGTGACCGACACCGAGTTGCTGGCCGACAAGCGCGACGCGCTGCTGCTGTCGGTCTCGCAGCAGAGCAAGCGCGGCGTTGTGAGCTATGGGCTGGCGTGGCTGGGCTTGTCGAACGGCCAGCTGGGCATGACCGAATGCGGCGAGCGCGAACTCGCTGGCTGGCTGGCGCGCCTGAACGCTGCTGAAGCCTTGGTCGATCGGGAGCAGGTGCCGGCGTTGCTCACGCAATCGCGCATCGCGGTCACGCATCGGCCCGCATGGCAATTCGACACCGCGCTCGGTCAGCGCAAGCTGTGCGAGCAGCTGCGTGTGCAGAGCCTTGCGGGCTTCAATGCGCATGACATGGCCTGTGCGCAAGCCGCCGCCGCCGCTCTGCTGAGCTACGCCGAGCACACGCAAGGCCAGGCGCTGGCGCACGTGCGCACGCTGACGGTCGAGCGCGCGAGCGATCTGCTCGACCTGCCACCCTCCACGCACCGCAACCTCGAACTCACTCAAACACTGCGCGGCGACGACGCGCCGACCCTGCTCTCGCTGCTGGACACCTGCCGCACCGGCATGGGCAGCCGCGCGCTGCGGCACTGGCTCACGCACCCGCTGCGCGAGCGCACGGTGGCCATGCAGCGGCACGATGCCATCCAGGTGCTGATCGACCGCTCGCCAGAGCCGCTGCGCGAGGCGATGCGCCACGTGAGCGACGTCGAGCGCATCACGGCGCGCATTGCGCTGCGCCAAGTGCGGCCGCGCGAGCTGACCGGCCTGCGCGCCACGCTGCAAGGGCTGCCCGCGCTGCGCTCGCTGGTGCCGCCCGGCGCTGCCGTGCTGCTCGACATGCTGGCCGATGCGCTGAACCCTTCGCCCGAGATCGAGGCGCTGCTGCGCACTGCCATTGCTGAAGAGCCCGCGGTGCTGCTGCGCGACGGCGGCGTGATCGCCACCGGCTACGACGCGCAGCTCGACGAACTGCGCGGCATCAGCGAGAACTGCGATGCCTTCCTGCTCGACCTGGAGACCCGCGAACGCACGCGCACCGGCATCGCCAACCTGCGCGTGCAGTACAACAAGGTGCACGGCTTCTACATCGAGGTGACGCAAGGCCAGGCGGCCAAGGTGCCGATGGACTACCAGCGCCGCCAGACCTTGAAGAACGCCGAGCGCTTCATCACGCCGGAGCTGAAGGCCTTTGAAGACAAGGCGCTGTCTGCGCAAGACCGCTCACTGGCGCGCGAGAAGATGCTGTACGAGGACGTGGTCGACAAGCTGCAGACCCACCTCGATGGTTTGAGCGGCCTCGCCCGCGCACTCGCCGGCCTGGACGTGCTGGCAGCACTCGCCGAACGCGCCGGCACGCTCGACTGGTGCCGGCCGCAGTTCGTGCGCGAACCCTGCATCGACATCGAAGCAGGCCGCCACCCGGTGGTGGAAGCACGGCTCGCCGAAACTGGCGCCGGCAATTTCATGGCGAACGATTGCCGGCTCGATGCGACGCGCAAGATGCTCGTGATCACCGGGCCGAACATGGGCGGCAAGAGCACCTTCATGCGCCAGGTGGCGCTGATCGTGCTGCTCGCCGCGGTGGGCTCCTTCGTGCCCGCGACGGCGTGCCGCCTCGGGCCCATCGACGCCATCCACACCCGCATCGGCGCGGCCGACGACCTGGCCAATGCGCAGTCGACCTTCATGGTCGAGATGACGGAGGCCGCCGCCATCATCCACAGCGCGAGCGAACAGTCGCTGGTGCTGATGGACGAGATCGGCCGCGGCACGTCGACATTCGACGGCCTGGCCCTGGCCGGTGCCATCGCGAGCCACCTGCACGAGCGCAACCGCGCCTTCACGCTGTTCGCGACGCACTATTTCGAGCTGACGGAGTTTCCGGTCAAACATGATCGCGCGCTGAACGTGCACGTGTCGGCTGCCGAAAGCGGGGACGATATCGTCTTCCTGCACGACATCCAGGCCGGGCCGGCGAGCCGCAGCTATGGCGTGCAGGTGGCGCGCCTGGCCGGCATGCCTGCCACGCTGGTACGGCAGGCGCGCAACGCGCTCGAAGCGCTGGAGGCGCAGCAGAAGTCGGCCGACGCACAGATCGATCTGTTCGCAGCGCCAACGCCCCAGGCCGAAGCCGAGGCTTCCGCCGTGGACAAGGCGCTGGCTGCGATCAATCCCGATATGCTGTCGCCCAAGGAAGCGCTGGACGCGCTTTATCGCCTGAAGACTCTTCAAGAAAGCAAGACATGACCTACTGCGTGGGCATCAAGCTCGATGCCGGCCTGGTGTTTCTCTCCGACTCGCGCACCAACGCAGGCCTGGACCAGATCAGCACCTATCGCAAGATGATGGTCTACGAGAAGCCGGGCGACCGCTTCATGGTGCTGCTGTCGGCGGGCAACCTGTCGATCTCGCAATCGGTGCGCGAGATCCTACAGGTGGAGAAAGTCGAGAACGGCGACGACGCACCAATCACGATCTGGAATGCGACCAGCATGTTCGACGCCGTGCGGGTGCTCGGCGCGGCGGTGCGCCGCGTCTACGAGCAAGACGGCCCTTCGCTCAAGCAGGCCGGCGTGGACTTCAACGCCTCGATGATCTTCGGCGGGCAGATCGCCGGCGAGGGTATGCGCCTCTTCCTAATTTATTCGGCCGGCAACTTCATCGAGGCGACGCGCGAAACTTGCTACTTCCAGGTGGGCGAATCGAAGTACGGCAAGCCGGTGCTCGACCGCATGATCACGCCGCACACCCCGCTGGACGAAGCCGCCAAGTGCGCTCTGGTGTCGATGGATTCGACGCTCAAGTCCAACCTGTCGGTCGGCTTGCCGCTGGACCTGCTGGTGTACCAAGCCGATTCGATGCAGACCGAGCAGATCGTCTGCATCGACGAGCACAACCCGTATTTCGCGATGATCCGCGGCGCCTGGGGCAAAAAACTGCGGCAAGTGTTCGAGTCGATCGAAGACCCGCAGTGGGTCGGCCAGGCGGCTGCGCACCCGCTGATGACCCGGTCTGAGCGCTACGAGCCCATGCGCAAGATCACCCACCCCGGCGAGAAGATCATCTGATGCCGAAGCGATCGCTGGGAAGCATCGTCTTCTCGCACGGCAACAGCTTCCCGGCGGGCACCTACCGCCAGTTGCTTGAGGCCTGGCGCGAAGCCGGCTACACCGTTCATGCGATCGAAAAGTACGGCCACGACCCGAAGTACCCGGTGACGAACCACTGGCCGCGGCTGCGTGACCAGTTGATCCATTTCACTGAAACGCATGTCGAGGAGCCGGCTTTCCTCGTCGGGCATTCGATGGGCGGCTTTCTCAGCCTGCTGGCCGCCGCGAAGCGCCCTGGCCTCGCACGCGCCGTGCTGATGCTCGACTCGCCCATCATCGGTGGGCTGCTCACGCCCACCATCCGATTCGCCAAGTTCACCGGCTGGGGAGCCCGCTTCTCGCCGGCCAGCGTGTCGGTGCGCCGCCGCCAGCACTGGCCGACACGCGCCGCCGCGCACAAGCACTTTGCAGAAAAGGCCTCGTTCGCCCGCTGGGACCCGCAGGTGCTGAACGACTACGTCCAGAGCGGCATCGAGCCGTCGCAACCGCCGCTGGAGCGCGGCTACACGCTGAGCTTTCACCGCGATGTGGAGACGGCCATCTACAACACCATCGCCCACGACATCCCCGGGTTCCTGCGCAAGCACCCGCTGCAGTGCCCGTTGGCCTTCATCGGCGGCAAGCAATCGACCGAGGTGCGGCAGGTGGGCATGACCGCCACCGAGCGCTTGACCGAGGGCCGCGTGTCGTGGATCGACGGCACGCACCTGTTCCCCTTCGAGAAGCCCAGAGAAACGGCGGCCGAAGCGCTGAAATGGCTGGAAGAACTGGCTCGGGTGCCGGCCACCGCCTGAACCCACGAGCGCTCTGCCGGCATCGTCTGAGCCGACATCCACACGCCTATAATCGCGCTTTACCACCAGAGCATTTGTAATCAACAAGTGCCACAGCAATGACCAAGTTCGTCTTTGTCACCGGCGGTGTGGTGTCCTCGCTGGGCAAGGGCATCGCGGCTGCATCGCTCGCAGCGATTCTCGAATCGCGCGGCCTCAAGGTCACCCTCATCAAGCTGGATCCGTACCTCAACGTCGATCCGGGAACCATGTCTCCGTTTCAGCACGGCGAGGTGTTCGTCACCGACGACGGCGCCGAGACTGACCTCGACCTGGGCCATTACGAGCGCTTCATCACGACCAAGATGAAGAAGACCAACAACTTCACCACCGGTCAGATTTACAAGAGCGTGCTCGAGAAGGAACGCCGCGGCGACTATCTCGGCAAGACGGTGCAGGTGATCCCGCACGTCACCAACGAGATCCAGGATTTCGTCAAGCGCGGCGCAGGCTTCGGCACCGACCATGCGGTCGATGTGGCCATCGTGGAAATCGGCGGCACGGTGGGCGACATCGAGTCCCTGCCCTTCCTCGAAGCCGTGCGGCAGATGAGCCTGCGCATGGGCCCCAACAGCTGCGCCTTCGTGCACCTGACCTACGTGCCCTACATCGCGGCCGCCGGCGAGCTGAAGACCAAGCCCACGCAGCACACGGTGCAGAAGATGCGCGAGATCGGCATCCAGCCCGACGCCCTGCTGTGCCGCGCTGACCGCGCCATTCCCGATGAAGAGCGCGAGAAAATTTCGCTCTTCACCAACGTGCCCGAATGGGGCGTGATCTCGGTGTGGGACGCCGACACCATCTACAAGGTGCCGCGCATGCTGCACGAGCAGGGGCTCGACGGCCTGATCTGCGACAAGCTGCGCATCAACACGCCGCCCGCCAACCTGAAGCGCTGGGACGACCTGGTGCGCGAGGTCGAGCACCCGCAGCGCGAGGTGACGATCGGCATGTGCGGCAAGTACACCGACCTGTCGGACTCGTACAAGTCGCTCAACGAGGCGCTGCGCCACGCCGGCATCGCCAACCACGCCAAGGTCAACATCGAGTACATCGACTCCGAGACCTTGAACGCCACCAACGTGAACCAGCTGGCGCGCTTCGACGCCATCTTGGTGCCGGGTGGCTTTGGCAAGCGCGGCGTCGAAGGCAAGATCCTCACGGCGCAGTTTGCGCGCGAGCAAAAGCTGCCCTACCTCGGCATCTGTCTGGGCATGCAGGTCGCGACCATCGAGTTCGCGCGCCACAAGGCCAATCTGCCGGATGCCAACAGCACCGAGTTCGAGGCCGACACGCCGCACCCGGTGATCGCGTTGATCGAAGAGTGGCAAGACGCCGACGGCTCCATCCAGAAGCGCGATGCGCATTCCGACCTCGGCGGCACCATGCGCCTCGGCGCGCAGAGCTCCGACGTGAAACCCGGCACGCTGGCCCACGAGATCTATGGCGACGTCGTCACCGAGCGCCACCGCCACCGCTACGAAGCCAACGTGAACTACCTCGACAAGCTGACCGAATCCGGCCTCGTGATCTCGGCGCTGACGCAGCGCGAGCGGCTCACCGAGATCGTCGAACTGCCGCGCAACGTGCACCCGTGGTTCATGGGCGTGCAGTTCCACCCCGAATTCAAGTCGACACCGTGGGGCGGCCACCCGCTGTTCAAGTCGTACATTGAAGCGGCCCTGGCGCACCAGGCGTCGCGCACTGAAAAGGTGGCAGCATGAAGTTGTGTGGATTCGACATCGGCATCGACAAGCCTTTCTTCCTGATCGCCGGCCCCTGCGTCGTCGAATCTGAGCAATTGCAGATCGACGTAGCGGGCGCGCTGAAAGAAATGACTTCAGCGCTCGGCATTCCCTTCATCTTCAAGAGCAGCTACGACAAGGCCAACCGCTCGTCGGGCACCACGTTCCGCGGACCGGGCATGGAGAAGGGCCTGGAGATCCTGGCCAAGGTGAAGCGCGACTTGAAAGTGCCGATCCTCACAGACGTTCACAGCATCGAAGAGATCGGCACAGTCGCTTCGGTGGTCGACGTGTTGCAAACGCCCGCCTTCCTGTGCCGGCAGACCGACTTCATCCATGCCGTGGCGCAATCGGGCAAGCCCGTGAACATCAAGAAGGGCCAGTTCCTCGCACCGCATGACATGAAGAACGTCATCGACAAGGCCCGTGCGGCCGCCAAGGCCAAGGGCCTGAGCGAAGACAACTTCATGGCCTGCGAACGGGGCGCGAGCTTCGGCTACAACAACCTGGTGAGCGACATGCGCTCGCTGGCCATCATGCGCGAGACCGGCGCACCCGTGGTGTTCGACGCCACGCACTCGGTGCAGCTGCCGGGCGGCCAGGGCACGAGTTCCGGCGGCCAACGCGAGTTCGTGCCTGTGCTGGCGCGCGCCGCCATTGCCGTCGGCGTGGCTGGCGTGTTCATGGAAACGCACCCCGACCCCAAGAATGCGATGAGCGACGGCCCCAATGCCGTGCCGCTGAAGCACATGCGTGCGCTGCTCGAGCAGTTGCTGGCGCTTGATCGCGTGATCAAGCAGCAGCCTTTGCTCGAGAACGACTTCTCTTGCTGAGCTCCACAGCAAAAATTCAAAGCAACCCAGAGGAAGATTGAATGAGTGCCATTGTTGACATCGTCGGGCGCGAGATTCTCGACAGCCGCGGCAACCCCACCGTCGAATGCGATGTGCTGCTCGAGTCGGGCACCATGGGCCGCGCGGCCGTGCCTTCGGGCGCATCCACCGGTTCGCGCGAAGCCATCGAGCTGCGCGACGGCGACAAGTCGCGCTACCTCGGCAAGGGCGTGCTCAAGGCCGTCGAGCACGTCAACACCGAGATCAGTGAAGCCGTGCTGGGTCTCGACGCCTCCGAGCAAGCCTTCCTCGACCGCACGCTGATCGACCTGGACGGCACCGACAACAAGGGCCGTCTGGGCGCCAACGCCACGCTGGCCGTGTCGATGGCCGTGGCGCGTGCCGCGGCTGAGGAAAGCGGCCTGCCGCTCTACCGCTACTTTGGCGGTTCGGGCGCGATGCAAATGCCGGTGCCGATGATGAACGTCATCAACGGCGGCGCGCACGCCAACAACAACCTCGATCTGCAAGAGCTGATGATCATCCCCGTGGGGGCTCCGAGCTTCCGCGAGGCGGTGCGCTACGGTGCCGAGGTGTTCCACGCATTGAAGAAGATCATCGACAGCAAGGGCATGAGCACCGCCGTCGGCGATGAGGGTGGCTTTGCCCCCAGCGTGGCCAACCACGAAGCGGCGATCCAGATGATTCTGGAAGCCATCGACAAGGCGGGCTTCACGGCCGGCGAGCAGATTGCCATTGGCCTCGACTGCGCCGCCAGCGAGTTCTACAAGGACGGCAAGTACGTGCTGGGCAGCGAAGGCCTCACGCTGTCGGCTCCGGAGTGGACCGACGTGCTGGCCAACTGGGTCGAGAAGTACCCAATCATCAGCATCGAAGACGGCATGCACGAAGGCGATTGGGACGGCTGGAAGCACCTGACCGAACGCCTCGCGAGCAAGGTGCAGCTGGTGGGTGACGACCTCTTCGTCACCAACACCAAAATCCTGCGCGAAGGCATCGAGAAGCGGATCGCCAACTCCATCCTGATCAAGATCAACCAGATCGGCACCCTGACCGAAACCTTCGCCGCGATCGAGATGGCCAAGCGCGCGAACTACACCGCCGTGATCTCGCACCGCTCCGGTGAGACCGAAGATTCGACGATCGCCGACATCGCGGTAGGCACCAACGCCGGCCAGATCAAGACCGGCTCAATGAGCCGCAGCGACCGCATCGCCAAATACAACCAGCTGCTTCGCATCGAAGAAGACCTGGGTGACGTCGCGAGCTACCCGGGGCGCGCGGCCTTCTACAACTTGAGATGACAGCCCCCACGTCGCTTCGCTTCTGCCCCCCTTGGGGGCGCCAACGCTACGGCCGGGCGAAGCCCGTTCCGTGCGTTGTTGCTCTGTCTGGCCTGGCTTCGCCGGCCGCTGTCGTCTCCTGAGGCGGTACTTTGCGGTTCGTCACTCTCGCTCTTCTGGCGCTTCTCGCGCTGGTACATGCTGAACTTTGGTTCGGCAAGGGCGGTGTGCCGCGCGTGATGGAGTTGCAAGCCAAGCTGCTGGAGCAGAAGACGCAGAACGAGGCCGCGCACGGGCGCAATGACCAGATCACCGCCGAAGTGCGTGACCTGAAAGAAGGCCTAGAGATGGTCGAGGAGAAGGCGCGCTTCGAGCTAGGCATGATCAAGCCGGACGAGATCTACGTCCAGGTATCGACGGCCAAGCGTTGAGGTGACGTCGGCCACCAAGTCACTGCGTATAGGCGTCCCGCAGCGGCATTCAGCTGTCTTGGGGACAGTCCGCGGCTGAAGTCGATGAACGCGCTGCTGCAACCCCTGTTCGTCGCTGCATTCACGTTCCTCGGCTCGCCGGTCACATGGCTCGAGATCGTGGCCTTCGTGCTGGCCGTCGCGATGGTGGTCTGCAACATCCGCGTCAACCCCACCGGCTGGCCGCTCGCCATCGTGAGCTCGCTGCTGTACTTCGCGGTGTTCTGGAACAGCAAGCTGTACGGCGACGCCAGCCTGCAAATATTCTTCGCGACGATAGCCGGTTGGGGCTGGTGGCAATGGCTGGGCGGCAAGCAGGCCGATGGCACGGCACTGAAGGTGCGATCGCTGAACCCACACGCGCGCTGGCTGGTGCTGGGCGTGATGGTCATCGCGTGGCCTGCCACGGGGCTCTTCCTGAAGCGCTACACCGACACCGACGTACCCTGGTGGGACGCCTTCCCCACCGCGGGCAGCCTCGTCGGCCAATGGCTGCTCGGTCGCAAGTACGTCGAGAACTGGCTGGCCTGGGTCGTTGTCAACATCGTCAGCGTCGCGCTCTTTGCCTACAAGGGCTTGTGGCTGACGGTGTTGCTGTACCTCATCTTCATCGCAATGTCGGTCGTGGGCTGGCGGGCCTGGCGGCGGCTCGCGGCACAGCCATGAGCCGCGTGATCGCCCTGCTGGGTGCAGAGAGCACTGGCAAGACGACGCTGGCTCGCGAACTTGCTGACGCCTTGCGTGCCGAGGGCCACGATGTAGGGCTCGTCGCCGAATACCTGCGTGAGTTCTGCGAACGGAATGGCCGCACGCCGACGGTTCACGAGCAGGCTGGCATCGCGGCCGAGCAGACACGCCGCATCGCCGAGGCGGCGCAAGCTCACGACATCGTTGTCGCGGACACTACCGCGTTGATGATTGCGGTCTACAGCGAGCACGTCTTCGGCGATCGGAGCCTGTACGCCCAGGCCGAGGAAACGCAACGTGGCTACGCCCTCACGCTGCTCACGGCACTCGATCTGCCGTGGCTTCCCGATGGCTTGCAGCGCGATGGCCCTCAGGTGCGCGAGCCCGTTACGGCACAGGTACGCGCGAGCCTGTCACGGGCAGGCGTGGTCTATTCGGTCGTCAGCGGCTTGGGGCCGGCCCGACTGGCCTCTGCGCTCGCGGCTGTTCGGCACGCGTTGCATTCATCGGTCGACGTCGAAGACGCTGCCCCGATCCGCTGGCAGTGGACTTGCGAACGCTGTGGCGATGTGGACTGCGAACGGCACCTGTTGCCGCGCGGCTAGGTTCGTCAAGTCGCCGCGCCGAGCACCACGACGACGATGATCAGGGCGCCCAGCGACAGATTGGCGCCCACCCAGAAACGAATTTCAGTGATGGCCGCGCCGCCCGCCTTCCAGTCGCTGGCCGCCACGGCTCGCTGCAATCGCTTGTAGAGCGCGAAGCGGATGTGGCCGAAGATTGCCACCATCAGCAAGCCGAGCGCCGCCATCGCCATCCAGTCTGCCGGCATGTTGAACGGCGCTCCCGTCACGCGGGTGGTCTGCGCCACACGAATCACCATGGCAGCGCCGCTGGCAATCGCCACCAGCGCCATCCACAGCACGACCGAGAAGAAGCGCCCCAACACATCGGCCATGAAGGGAACGCGCACTTGAGGCTCCAACGTCGCAGCAGCCGGACGCAGGCAGAACAGCGTGAAGGACATCCCGCCGATCCAGACCACGACCGAGAGCAGGTGCAACAATTTCAGCAGTGCGTAGCCCATGGGTGCGTCCGATCAATTGAGTGATGTGGAGCCAGGTGCCTGCTTGCTTTGCGGCGTGAACAGTTCGCCCACGTCCACCGGGTCGAAGTGATATTTGGTGCCGCAGAAATCGCAGGCGATCTCGACGCGGCCCTGCTCGACGACGATGCCGTCGATCTCCTCGCGCCCCAGGCTCTTGAGCATGTTGCCCACGCGCTCGCGCGAGCAGGTGCAGGCAAAGCGCGGCTGCACGGGCTCGTAGCGAATGACCTTTTCTTCCCAGTACAGGCGGCGCAGCACGGTGTCGGCATCGAGCGTCAGCAGTTCTTCGCTGGTCAGCGTGGCCGTCAGGTGGGCGATGCGGTTGTAAGCCTCGTTGATGCCGATCTCGTCTTCATTCTTCTGGCCGAGGTTGCCGGCACCTTCGACCGGCAAACGCTGGATCAGCAAGCCCGCGGCAATTTCGTCGTTGGCCGCGAGAATGAGCTTGGTGTCGAGCTGCTCGGACTGCAGCATGTAGTGCTCGAGCACCTCGCTCAGCTGATGCAGCGGCTCACGCTGGTCGCCATGCAAGGCCACCACGCCCTGGTAAGGCTGCTGACCCGGGAAGCGCTCCTTGGGGTCGAGCGTGATGGCACAGCGGCCGCCGCCGTTCACGTTGAGCAGCGTGTCGAGTTGCGCGCGTTCCGGCATCTCGCCGACCACCTTGGCAGTGACACGAAAGGCCAGGTCGGGCTGCACCTCGGTCACCGCGAGCTTGACCGGACCGTCGCCGTAGATCTGGATGATCAGCGACCCGTTGAACTTGATGTTGGACTGCATCAGCACGCCGGCCGCTGCCATCTCGCCCAGCAAGGCCCTCACGGGTTGCGGAAAGGCGTCTTGCGCCTTCTCGCGCCGGCGCAGCACTTCGCGCCAGTCATCGGTCAGCCGGACCAGCAGGCCGCGCACCGGCAGGCCGTCGAACAGGAATTTGTGGAGTTCGCTCATCAAGCCAGTTTCTTCAAGCCAGCCTTGTAGCGCTTAGCGTTTTCGACATAGTGGAGTGCGGTTCGTTTGAGGCCATCGATCTGCTCGGGCGTCAGCGTGCGAACCACCTTCGCCGGCGAGCCGAGGATCATCGAGCCGTCGGGGAATTCCTTGTTCTCGGTCACCAGAGAACCGGCGCCGACAAGGCAATGCTTGCCGATCTTCGCGCCATTGAGCACCACGGCCTGGATGCCGATCAGCGTGCCTTCGCCGATCGTGCAGCCATGGAGCATGACCTGGTGGCCAATCGTCACGTTGTCTTCGAGGACTGCCGGAAAACCGGGGTCGGCGTGGATCACCGATCCGTCCTGTACGTTGGTGTTCTTGCCGATCACGATGCGTTCGGTGTCACCGCGCACCACCACGCCGAACCAGGCGCTGGCGCCTTCGGCCATGGACACGTTGCCGATGACCTGCGCGCTGTCGGCCACCCAGGCGGTGTCGGCGATGTCGGGACGCTGCTCCCCAAGTTGATAGATGGCCATGGGCGTGTTCCCGTGTACGAAGCCGATAATTCTAAGGATGAACCCGAGACAACGCGCCCTGGAGGTCTTGTGCCTGCGCGACCCGGCGACCAAGGCGGCCGAAGCCCGTGCCTTGTTCGCCGGACTGGACCGCCACCTCATCGACGCTGCGCCGATGTTCGAGGCACCCGACGATCTACCCGGCCGCCCTGAGAAACCACCGCTTGTCTCAGCGCGGGAAGTGCCATCGCGCACGCCGTTCACGCCTGAGGGCCGTGCGGCCTTGATCCACTCGATCGCGCACATCGAGTTCAACGCGATCAACCTGGCCCTCGATGCCGCCTTCCGCTTCACGCACATGCCGGTGGCGTTTTATGTGGACTGGCTGCGCGTGGCCAGCGAAGAGGCGTTGCACTTCAGCCTGTTGCAAGGGCACCTGCTGAGCCTCGGTCATGACTACGGGGACTTCAACGCGCACGATGGCCTGTGGGCCATGACGCAGCGCACCTCGGGCGATGTGGTCGCGCGCATGGCGCTCGTGCCGCGCACGCTCGAAGCGCGCGGTCTCGATGCCACGCCGCCGTTGCAGGCCAAGTTCGCGAAGGCGGGTGACGCACGCGCAGTCGAAATCCTCGACGTGATCCTGCGCGACGAGGTGGGCCACGTGGCCATCGGCAACCACTGGTACCGCTGGCTGTGCGAGCGCGACGGGCTCGACCCGGTGTCGCACTACGCCGAACTGACGCGGCGCCATGAAGCGCCGAAACTGCGGCCACCGTTCAACTGGCCCGCACGCGAAGCCGCCGGGTTCACGCCCGACGAAATGGCGCGGCTCAATGCCGACGCGAGCTGACCGTCCATCCGCGTGGCTCGCATCTTGCTGAGCCGTGGCACATCGGCCCCGCGCCGCCAGTACACTGGTGCCCCTTCGCGCGACCGGCTTGGTGCCGGCGCCTCCAAACGGCCCCATTCGAGGATGTCCATGAACGCAATTTCCACCCGCCGATTTCTTCAGACCACCGGCCTTTTGATCGCGGGCGTCGTGCTCGCGGCTTGCAGCAAGACCGAACCGCCGCCTCCGGCCGCCGCACCGGCACCTGTGGCCTCCGCACCGGCACCTGCTCCAGCCAAGGTCTACGCCGTTGGTACCGACGCAGCCTATGCGCCCTTCGAATCGCAGAACGAGAAGGGCGAGATCGTCGGCTTCGACATCGACGTGCTCAGCGCCGTCGCCAAGAAGGCCGGCATCGAGGTGAAGTTCATCAACACGCCCTGGGAAGGCATCTTCAACAACCTGTCCCAGGGTGACCGCGACATCATCGTCTCGGCCGTCACCATCACCGACGAGCGCAAGCAGACCATGGACTTCAGCGACCCGTACTTCGATGCGCAGCAGCTCATCGCGGTGAAGGCCACGTCCAAGATCTCCAAGTTCGACGACCTGAAGAAGCTCAAGGTTGGCGTGCAGACCGGCACCACCGGCGATGAAGTGGTCAGCAAGCTGCAAGGCAAGACCAACCCCAATATCAAGCGCTTCGAATCGACTCCTCTGGCACTGAAGGAACTCGAAGCTGGCGGTGTGGACGCTGTCGTTGCAGACAACGGCGTGGTCATCAACTACGTGACCAACAACGCAGGCAGCAAGTTCAAGACCGTCGCCGACAAGGCCTTCGCTCCCGAGCAATACGGCCTGGTGGTGAAGAAGGGCAATACCGACTTGCTCGGCAAGCTGAACAAGGGCCTGGCCGACATTAAGGCCGACGGTACCTACGACCAGATCTACGCCAAGTACTTCGGCGCCGCCGCGGCCGCCGCGCCCGCTTCCGCCGCGTCGAAGTAACACCGAGAGCAGGCGATGGATCTGCGCTGGGGCATCCTGGCCGGCTACGGCCCCTTGTTCCTCGAGGGGCTGTGGACGACGATCACGCTGACCATCGTCTCGATCGGCGCCGGCCTGCTGCTCGGCGTGTTGCTCGGGCTGATCAGCAGCTCGCGCGACGCGCCGCAGCCGCGCTCGGCACTGCTCGCGCTGTCACTGAAGGTGTCGCGGACCATCACACTGGCCTACGTCACCTTCTTTCGCGGTACGCCGCTCTTCGTGCAGATCCTGCTGGTGCACTTCGCAGTGATGCCGGCGCTGGTTCATCCAGACAATGGCCTGCTGCTCGCAGGCGAAGCCGCACGCGAGTTCCGGCAATCGCATGGCGCGTTCTTTTCGGGAGCGCTGGCACTGAGCCTCAACGCCGGCGCCTATATCTCTGAAATTTTTCGCGCAGGCATCCAGAGCATTCACCTCGGGCAAACGCAGGCGAGCTACAGCCTGGGCTTTACGCACCCGCAAGCCATGCGCTTCATCGTGCTGCCGCAAGCATTCAGGCGCATGCTGCCCGCGCTGGTGAATGAGGGCGTCACGCTCATCAAGGACTCGTCGCTCGTGTCGGCCATCGGCCTGGCCGAGCTGGCATTGGCCGCGCGAACTGTGGCAGGCGCGTACTCGCGCTACTGGGAACCGTACCTCGCCATCTCGGCCCTGTACTTGGCATTGACCTTGCTCCTGTCTTTCCTCGCCAAACGTCTGGAAGCGCCCGCCCATCAGCGGGGCCGTTAGGCCGGCATGAAGCCGCCCGCACGACGGGCGCCGCCGATGTGTCGAATCCCTTTTGTTGCGTTTCCACCACCGAAAGCACGGCGCGGCTTCGCAGTGGAGCTATCGCCCACTAGACTCAATCCTTCTCGCAAACCCCTACGAAAGCTTCATACATGAAAGCCATCAAAGCACTCATCCCCGCCGCCATCCTCCTCGGCACGGCCGGCGCTGCTCTTGCTCAAAGCTCTGTCACCGTCTACGGTCGGTTGAATGAATCCGTCGAACGCCAGAAAACGGATGACGACAGCGTCACCCGTCTGCAAAACAACGGTTCGCGTATCGGTTTCCGTGGCGTTGAAGACCTCGGTGGCGGCCTGAAGGCTGGCTTCACCCTCGAACACCGCCTCAACGCTGACACCGGCGCATCGACCAACGGTAACGCCTTTTGGGGTGGTGCTGGTGAGAGCTCGGTCTTCTTGTCGGGGGCCTTCGGTCAAGTCAAGGCTGGTCACTACACCAGCGAAGCGTATTTCGCCACGTCGGACGTGACCGACCTGCTGAACCACGGCACCGGCACCTCGTCCGACGCCCTGTACAAGTACCTTGGCACGGACAACAACAAGGTGTCCTACCGCACCCCGGAATTGGGCCCTGTGACTGCTGAACTGGGCGTGATCCTGGGTGAAGCCACCGCCAATCGTTCCTTTGACCTGGCTGTGAACGCAACAATGGGAGCGTTTGGCCTGGGTCTCGGATATGAGAAAGTCAATGACGACATCCTGACTGGTGCAGCTGCAGCCACGGCTGGTGACAGCCAACTGGGTATCCGTGCTTCGTACAGCGCGTCCCCGTTCACGGTAACCGGCTACGTGCAGCGATTCAAAGACGGTGCACTCAACGAATCGAAGAACATCGGCCGCGTTTCGGCTCAGTACGACATCGGTGCCCTGGAACTGCATGCAGCGGTTGGCATTGCAAGCGAACTTGACGCAGCTGGAACGCCCGCGACCGAAGAAGGCAAAGCACGTCAATTCACGGTCGGCGTGAACTACAACCTGAGCAAGCGCACCAAGGTGTTCACGTTCTTCAACCACACCAAGTCCGATGCCATCGGCGTGGTTGCTGAGAGCAAGTTCCAGGTCTTCTCCCTGGGCGTGCGCCACAACTTCTGATCTTTCGAGCAGTCGAGCTTCAAATTAAACGGCCGGTCGCAAGACCGGCCGTTTTTTGTTTTGGGCTTGGGAAAGCTGACCAGCAGACCAGTAGCGCTGGAACGCCTCCCCCAAGGCGTACCGTCATCCGCCGGCGGTGTTGCGGGTTCACTTCTCGCATCGCCGGAACGAAGACCAGCCGGCAGGCTGGCTATGAGTCCGCATAGCAGCGACAGGATGAAGGCCAACAGGAAACTGTGACCCGTCAGATCACCGCCCGCGCCAGAACAAGGCGTCAAGCTCCTTCATCGTGATCTGCCGCCAAGTCGGGCGACCATGGTTGCATTGGTCGGACCGCTCGGTGCGTTCCATGTCGCGCAGCAGCGCGTTCATCTCATCGATCGTCAGCTGACGATTGGCGCGCACGGCGCCATGGCACGCCATGGTCGACAGCAGCTCGTCTTGCGCGCGTTGGATCACGCTGCTCGCGTCGTACTGCGCCAGCTCGGCGAGCACGCTGCGCGCGAGTTCGACCACGTCTCCGCCGGCCAACGCGGCGGGACGCGAACGAACGGCCAGCGTCGTGGCCGACAGTACCGAGACGTCGAGCCCCAGTGTCAACAGGTTGTCGGCTTGCGCCTCGGCCGTGGCGATCTCTCGCGCTGTGGCCGCAAAGGTGGCGGGGATCAGCAGCGGCTGCGATTCGATCGCGGCGGCACCGAGGCTGGCCTTCAGTCGCTCATAGACGATGCGTTCATGCGCTGCATGCATGTCGACGATGACCAGGCCCTGAGCGTTTTCAGCCAACACGAACACGCCACCGATCTGAGCCACGGCCTTGCCCAGCGGCCAGTCACCCGCAGAAAGCGCGGCCGCAGCGACAGGCGTGGTCGGAACCGGCGATGCCTTCCAGGCGGCAGGCGCTTCTTGCGCGTACAAAACAGCAGCCTGCTCCAGGCCGAGCGACGCCTGCGACACCAGTGGTCGAAAGCTCGATGTGTAGCTCGGAAAATGGGACGCCGGTTCCATCGACGACACGGACCGCTGTGGCACCAAACTCGGCGCCGCCATGCTCCCAGCCTGTGACGGCGCGAGCCCAGCTTCCACCGCGCGCCGCACAGCTTGGTGCACCTCGCGCGAATCGCGAAAGCGCACCTCGATCTTGGTCGGGTGCACGTTCACGTCGACACGCTCAGGCGCGATTTCGATGAACAACACATACGCCGGCTGGCGCCCGCCGTGAAGCACGTCTTCGTAAGCAGAACGCACACCGTGCGCGAGCAGCTTGTCCCGCACATAGCGCCCGTTGACGTATACGTACTGCTGGTCGGCCCGCGTGCGCGCCGCGGCCGGGGTGCCAGCGCGGCCGGTGATGCGCAAGGGGCCAGCGGCGAACGACACCTCACGGCTCTCGGCGATGAAGTCATCTGTCAGCACCTCGCGCACGCGCTGGTCGTGGCCGGATGCACGGCGCCATTGCTGCACCAGCTTGCCTTCGTGCCACACCGCAAAGCCGACGTCGGGGCGCACCAACGCATGCCGGCGCACCGCTTCGATGCAATGCGCCAGCTCGGTGGCATCGGTCTTCAAGAACTTGCGGCGGGCCGGCGTGCTGAAGAACAGCTCCCGCACCTCGACACTCGTACCAACGCCACGTGCCGCGGGGACCAGCTCGCCCGAACGTGCGTCGATGCGCTGCGCATGCGCCATACCAGCAGTGCGGCTGGCGATGCTCAGCTCGGCCACCGACGAGATGGCCGCCAGCGCTTCGCCGCGAAACCCCATCGTCGACACATTTTCCAGCTCGTCGAGCGAGGCAATCTTGCTCGTCGCATGGCGGCGCAATGCGAGTGGCAGTTCATCGGCCGGAATGCCGGCGCCGTCGTCTTCGACCACGATGCTGCGCACGCCACCCGCCATCAGTTTGATCACCACCTCAGTGGCACCGGCATCGAGCGCGTTGTCCGCCAGCTCGCGCACCACCGAAGCGGGCCGCTCCACCACCTCGCCTGCAGCAATCTGGCTGATCAGCTCATCGGGCAGCTCGCGAATGGGACGGCGAGAACTAGGCTGCGGTACGGCATTCATCGCAGCATTGTATGAATCCAACCAGAGCGCTCCCCCGATAATGCGGCCCCATGGACATCATCGCCTTCATCCTCGATTTCATCCTGCACGTGGACGTGCACCTCGCCACTTTCGTGCAGACCTACGGCACCTGGGTTTACGCCCTGCTCTTCCTGATCATCTTCGTCGAGACGGGCGTCGTGGTGATGCCCTTTCTGCCTGGCGACTCGCTGCTGTTCGTGGTCGGCGCGCTGTGCGGCGCAGGGTTGATGAGCCTGCCGGTGTCGATCGGCTTGCTGATCGCCGCGGCCATCCTGGGCAACCAGAGCAACTATGCGATCGGGCGCTACTTCGGCCCCAAAGTGTTCCAGTGGGAGAACTCGCGCTTCTTCAACAAGAAGGCTTTCGAGCAGGCGCACGCCTTCTACGAAAAGTACGGTGGCGTCACCATCATCGCCGCGCGCTTCATGCCCTTCTTGCGCACCTTCGCGCCCTTCGTGGCCGGCGTAGCGTTGATGACCCGCAGCAAGTTCACGTTCTTCGACGTGAGCGGCGCCATCCTCTGGGTCGGCGGCGTGACGATGGCGGGCTACCTGTTCGGCAACATCCCGTGGGTCAAGGAGCACCTCGACAAGATCATCTGGGGCGCCATCTTGCTGCCCGGCGTGCTGGTGCTCTTCGGCGCGTGGAAGGCGCGGCGCAAGACACCAGCCACCGCTTGAACGGCCGCGCGGCCGAAGCTCAGAGCTGGCGCTGCCGCGCCAGCGGCGGGTTCTTCGCGAAGTAGCGCTTGATGCCCGAGGTCAGCGCGTCGACCAGCTGATCGCGGTACTCGTCGCTGCGCAGCTTCTTCTCCTCTTCTGGGTTGGAGATGAAGGCCGTCTCGACCAGGATCGACGGCACGTCGGGCGCCTTCAGCACGGCGAAACCCGCCTGCTCGACGCTGCCCTTGTGCAGATAGCCCACCTTGCGGATCTGCCCCAGCACCTCGCCGCCTAGCTTCAGGCTGTCCTTGATCTGCGCTGTCGTACTCATGTCAAGCAAGGTGCGCAGCACCGTCGCGTCCTTCGCCTTGATGTTGACGCCACCCACGAGGTCAGCAGCGTTTTCCTTGTCGGCCATCCAGCGCGCTGCGCTGCTCGTAGCGCCGCCTTGCGACAAGGCAAAGACCGACGCCCCACGTGCATGCGGCTTGAAGAACGCGTCGGCATGGATCGAGACGAACAGGTCGGCCTGCACCCGACGCGCCTTGCGGACCCGCTCTTGCAGTGGCACAAAGAAATCAGCGTCGCGCGTCAGCATCGCGCGCATGCCAGGAATGGCGTTGATGCTGTCGCGCAGCTTGAGCGCGACGGCCAGCACGACGTCTTTTTCTCGCAAGCCGGTGGGTCCCGTGGCGCCGGGGTCTTCGCCACCGTGCCCAGGGTCGAGCGCGACGATGATCAAGCGGTCGATGCGCGACTGCGTGATTGGCGGCGCAGAGGCTGCCGCCACAGGCGGAGGTGCCGAAGCCGCCGCACGCCCCGGAACGGGAGGCGCATTCATCTTGTCGATGAACTCGCCGAGCGCGTCCTGCACCGCTTGTGCCGCCTTCTGCTCGGCCTGGGCCTTGTCCTGAACCAGCGCACGCAGGGGGTCGCGTTCGTGTGTGGGGTGCAGATCGAACACCGCACGGTGCTGGTAAGCCGCCACCGGGGCCAGCGTGAAGAGCTGTGGCGCCGTGGCCTGCTTGAGGTCGATCACCAGGCGCACCACCCGCGGCTGGTTCTGGCCAACACGCACGCCCTCGATGAACGGATCGTCGGAGCGCACCTTGCCCACCAACTCGCGCAAGGTCGGGCTCAATTCCAGACCATCGATGTCGATCACCAGGCGCTGCGGGTTGTCGGCCATGAAGTGCTTGAGCGACAAGGGCGTGTCCGACTCCAGCGTGACCCGTGTGTAGTCAGCGGCAGGCCACACGCGGACGGCAACGATGCTGGCGCCGAAGGCCAGTTCATGTGCGCCCAGCAGCAAGGCCAGGCCACCCATGCCTCGCAAGGCGTCACGCCGCTTCATGAAGACGTACCCGCCGGCTCTGCGTCGGGCAGCAGCGCCAAGCCGCGGGTCGTGAGGGCATCGAATGTCACCCGGCGTTCGTCTCCATCCAGCGGAATGAGTTCCATGCGCAGGTCTGGCGTTGGTAAAAGTCCGGCTGCCTGCTCGGGCCATTCGGCCAGCTTTAGGCCGGGGCTCGCGAACACATCACGAAAGCCTGCGTCCTCGAACTCCTGCGGATCCTTGAAGCGGTAGAAATCGAAGTGCGAGACATTCAGGCCCGGCAACTCGTACCACTCCATCACGGCATAGGTCGGGCTCTTGATTCGGCCCTGCACGCCCAGGGCCTGCAGCAGATGCCGCACGAAGGTGGTCTTGCCGGCCCCGAGCGTCCCATGCAGTTCGATGAAGGCTTCGCGAAGCGCTGGCCTCTGCGCCAGCACCGAGGCGGTGGCGGTACAAGCGGCCTCGTTGGCCCAATGCACGGTGCGAGTTCCTAGAATCGACAAATGACGGTTGCTCGCGAGTTGAATGAAGAGGGCCTGCTCGAGCTGGTGACAAGTCTGCGCGAGTGGGCCAAGGCGCTGGGATTTTCCCAGATCGGTGTGGCCGATGTCGATTTGTCTTCGGCGGAGCCTGGTCTGCTGGCGTGGTTGAACAACGGCTTTCACGGCAGCATGGTTTACATGGCGACCCATGGCGTGAAGCGCGCTCGGCCGGCCGAGCTGGTGCCGGGGACCGTCCGCGTGATCACCGCCCGCATGGACTACCTGCCGCGACACACGCCCGACGACTGGCAGGCCATCGAGTGGAAAGGCATCGCCGATCCGTCGCAAGCCGGCATCTCGATGTACGCCCGTGGGCGCGACTATCACAAGGTCTTGCGATCGCGTTTGCAGAAGCTGGCCGAACGGCTGGCGCAGGCGGTGGGGCCCTTCGGTCACCGGGTGTTCACGGACTCCGCCCCCGTGCTTGAAGTGGAACTCGCCTCGCGCAGCGGCATCGGCTGGCGCGGCAAGCACACATTGGCGCTGCACCGTGAGGCAGGCTCCACCTTCTTTCTGGGCGAGATCTACATCGATCTGCCACTGCCCCTGTCGGAGCCGGTGACTTCGCATTGCGGCAGCTGCAGCGCCTGCATCGACGTCTGCCCGACGCAGGCCATCGTGGCACCTTACCGCGTGGATGCACGGCGCTGCATCTCCTACCTGACCATCGAGCACGACGGCCCCATCCCTGAAGAACTGCGCGCTGCCATGGGCAACCGCATCTACGGCTGTGACGACTGCCAGCTTGCCTGCCCCTGGAACAAGTACGCGCAACGCAGCACCCTGCCCGACTTCGACACGCGCGAGCCGCTGACGCATGCAACGCTGCTGCAGCTCTGGGCGTGGTCGGAGGATGATTTCTTGCGGTACACCGAAGGCGGTCCCATCCGGCGCATCGGCTACCAACGCTGGCGGCGCAATCTGGCTGTGGCGATGGGCAATGCGTTGCGGTCCGCTGAAGTCGACCACCGCGAGCTCTTGTCCCAGGGTTTACACCAGGCACTCGATGGCGCGAGTGAGCTGTTGCGCGAGCACATCGACTGGGCGCTGAACACCCAAAACGACGCTGCCGCATCGCTGAGGTGATGGGTTTTGGTGCACGATTGTCGGCGGTCGGTGGCATAGCAGTTGCAACCGGTGCACACAACTCAACCCAAGGATGCTCTCATGCCTCACCAGCCGGCTGTTCTGTCACCCTCCAGCAAACGTTTGGCAGTTAAACGCCTCCCCTTCTTGATCAGCTTGGCCCTTGCCGGTCTTTCGGCACAGGCTCAGGAGGTGAAGGCTCCCGACGCCGCGGCATCACAGGCGGCTCCCAACACTGGGGTTCTGGAGCGCGTGATCGTCACGGCCGAGCGCCGTGCTGAGAACGTGAAAGACGTGCCCTCGTCAGTCTCCACGCTCAGTGGCGAAAAGCTCGACATCATCAACTCCTCGGGCGAAGACATCCGCGTTCTGTCTGGCCGCGTGCCCAGCCTGAACATCGAATCTTCATTCGGCCGTGCCTTCCCGCGCTTCTACATGCGCGGCTACGGCAACACCGACTTCCGCCCGAACGCATCGCAGCCGGTCTCGCTCGTCTATGACGACGTGGTGCAGGAGAGCCCTCTGCTCAAGGGCTTCCCGATCTTCGACCTGGCTCGCGTGGAGTCGCTGGCCGGCCCGCAAGGCAGCCTGTTCGGCCGCAACACACCGGGTGGCGTCGTCAAGTTCGACTCAGTAGCACCGAGCATCGGCGCTACCGACGGCTTCGGCAGCTTCTCGTTCGGCACCTTCAAGACCACCAACATCGAAGCCGCCAAGAGCATCCCGATCAGTGACCAGTGGGCCGCGCGCGTGGCCGTGATGAACCAGTACCGCGACGACTGGGTCGACAACACCAACCCGAACGGCCCCACCCAGGAAATGGAAGGCTACAACGACGCTGCATTGCGCGTGCAGGCGCTCTACAAGCCCACCGGAGACTTCAGCGCCCTGTTCAACACCCATGCCCGCAACCTCAAGGGCACAGCACGCGTATTCCGCGCCAACATCTTCAAGCCCGGCACCAACGATCTGGTTGACGGCTTCGACGAGACCAAAGTGTCGACCGATGGTGTCAACGAGCAGGACATTCAGAGCTACGGCGGCAGCGCACGCCTGCGTTGGAACTTCGGTGACTACGCGCTGAATTCGATCACGGGCTTCGAGACGGTTCACACCTTCAGCCGCGGTGACATTGATGGCAGCTCCGGACCCTACTTCGGCACACCCGTGGTGCCAGGGCAAACGGTGGCGTTCCCGTCAGAAACTGCGGGCGGCCTGCATGGCCACCGCCAGTTCACTCAGGAGTTCCGCGTCGAGTCGCAATACAAGGCGCCGCTCAACTGGCAGGCCGGCCTCTACTACTTCAACGAGAAGTTCATCTCCAACAGCTATGGCTATAACAGCCTCGCTGCGGGAAATCCGCAGACCAGCTTGCTGACTGATGAGCAGAAGAGCACCTCCTGGGCCGCCTTCGGCTCATTGAGGTACAACATCACCTCCGACCTCAGCATGCGTGCCGGCTTGCGCTACACGCGAGACAAGAAAGACCTCGACAGTGACGCCACCGCTGGAATCAACACCAGCAACGGCACCACGGCCCACCTGAGCGATTCCAAGCCCACCGGGGACTTGAGCACCATCTACAAGCTGACACCCGATACCAACATCTATGCCCGGGTCGCCACCGGCTATCGCGGCTCCAGTGTGCAGCCTGCCTCGGCATTTGGTCCGCAGTCCATTGCCGGGCAGGAAAACACGACGTCCTATGAGGCCGGCGTGAAAGCCGATCTGTTCGATCGTCGCGCCCGTGCCTCCTTCACTGTCTTCCGCTACGACGTCAAGGATTTGCAACTCACCGAAGTGGGTGGCGCTGGCAACTCGAACACGCTCAAGGTGGCCGATAAGGCGATCGGTCAAGGCTTCGAAATGAACCTCGATGCGTACTTGACTGAGAATTTCCTTGTCACCTTCAGTGGCAGCTACAACGACACCAAGATCAAGGACCCGAATCTGACAGTCGCGGCTTGCGGCGCGCCTTGCACGGTGACGAACCCGTCGGCCGGTGGCGGCCAGTACTACATCGACGGCAATCCGCTGCCGCAGGCGCCTAAGTGGATCGCCAACGTCACTGCGCGCTACGGCATGCCCGTCGGCAACGGCGGCGAGGTCTTCGTTTACACCGACTGGGCCTATCGCAGCAAGGTCAACTTTCTCCTCTACGAGGCAGCCGAATTCACCGGCAAGCCTTTGCTGACCGGTGGCCTGCGTATCGGCTACAACTGGGATGGCGGCAAGTACGAAGTGGCCGCCTTCGGTCGCAACATCACCAACAAGATCGTCGCCGTCGGCGCCATCGACTTCAACAACCTGACTGGCTTCATCAACGATCCGCGGACCTTCGGGGTGCAGTTCAGAGCGGCGTTCTAAGCGCCGTTTGTAGACGCCTGCCGTCTTATCAAAGCGGCAGGCGCTCTATCACCGCCAACCAAAACGGGACGCTCACCATGCCCACCAAGGTGGACAAGGTGACGAGCCCCGCAACATAGGAGCCGTCGCCGCCCATGCGTGAAGCCAGCACGTAAGCGCTGGACGCCGTGGGGAGCGCCGCGAACAGCACGATGATGTGCCGCTGCGCGGGTGGCAACACCAGCAGCAAGGTCAGCCCGATCGCGATGACGGGCAGCACCAGGTGGCGCAGCATCAGCAGTACGGCCGCCAGGCGCGGCCCGCGTTGCAGGCCTCCCAGTCGCAAGCCGGCACCCACGGCCATCAGGCCGATCGGCAACGCGGTCACGCCGATGCGTTGCAAGGTCGTCGACACCGCCTCGGGAAACTGCAGCCCGGCAAAATTGGCAAGCAGACCGGCCGCCGTGCTCAGGATCAGTGGGTTGCGCGCGAGCTCTCGCGCATACGAATGGCCGCCCTGCCGGGCCAGCGGCCACACCGCTGCGATGTTGGCGATGGGCACGCACAAGGCAATGATCAATGCCATCCAGGCGACACCCTGCGGGCCACCGAGACGCTCGGCCAAGGCGAGCGCAATGAATGAGTTGAAGCGGAACACGATCTGTGCGCCCGAGCTGTGCAGGCGTGCGTCCACGCGGGGGACCAGCCGCAACGCGTAGGCCAATGCCACGCCGCACAGCATGATGCCGATGCCGCACAACGCGAGGTCAAGCGTCTGTGCCGGCTGCAGCGGGCTCTTGACGATCGAGTTGAACAGCAGCACCGGGAACAGCAGGTAGTACACCAGGCGCTCGGCGCTTTCCCACACGGGCCGGTCGAGTGCTGTGTAGCGGCACAGTACGAAGCCGCATACGATCAACAGAAAATCCGGCAGCAACAAGAGACCATTCGACATGACCTGAGTGTGCCAGCCGAGTTGCTGCGTAGTTTCCACACTCGCCAGCACGTCGCCGGACGGGCAGCATGCGCCCAAGTCGTATCAACCATTGCCAGGAGACAGCATGCACCGCAGAACCCTTCTCGCCACCGCCCTCGCCTTGTCAGCCGGGGCTCCTGCCGTGTGGGCTCAATCGGCCTACCCGACCAAGCCCGTGCGGCTGGTGGTGCCGTTTGCACCCGGCGGCACCACCGACATCGTGGCCCGCGTGGTCTCTGAAAAGATCAACGTGGCCTTGGGGCAGACGATGATCGTGGAGAACAAGGCCGGTGGCGGCGGCTCGATCGGCGCCAACGAAATCGCCAAGTCTGCCCCCGACGGCTACTCGCTCGGCGTGGCCACCGTGTCGACCACCGCGGCCAACCCGGCCATCAACCCGAAGATCCCGTACAACCCGATCACGGACTTCACGCCCATCATCAACATCGCGGCCACGCCGAACGTGATTGCCGTGCACCCGAGCTTCCCGGCGCGCGACTACAAGGGCTTTCTCGCCGAGCTCAAGAAGAACCCCGGCAAATACTCGTTCAGCAGCTCGGGCACCGGCGGCATCGGCCACCTGCAGATGGAGCTCTTCAAGAACCTCTCGGGCACCTTCGTCACGCACATCCCGTACCGCGGCGCAGGCCCTGCCCTCAACGACACCGTAGCCGGCCAAGTGCCGATGATCTTCGACAACCTGCCCTCGGCCCTGCCCTTCATCAAGGACGGCCGCCTGATCGCCATCGTCGTCGCCGCACCCACGCGCCTCGCCGTGTTGCCCAACGTGCCCACCTTCAAGGAAGTCGGCCTCGAAGGGGTCAACCGCATGGCCTACTACGGCATCTACGGACCGAAGGGCCTGCCGAAGGAAGTCGTCGACAAGGTCAACAGCTCGGTGAAGAAGACGCTCGAAGACCCGGCCGTGAAGAAGCGCATCGAAGACACCGGCTCACTCATCGTGGCCAACACGCCCGAGCAGTTCGCCGACCAGATCAAGGCCGAGTACGAGGTCTACAAGAAGGTCGTCGTGCAGCAGAAGCTGCAGCTGGATTAGAACGGCCCCCCAGTCGCTGCGCTCCTGCCCCCGAGGGGCGCCATCCAGCGGACCGGCAAAGCCGGCTCCGCGGATGTTGCTCTGTCACGCTTCGCTGCGCTGGCTGAGCTTTCGGATGCTCACAGCCCGCCCTGCTGAAGTACCGAGCCCTGGGCCCGTGTAGACGAATTCAGGTGCGATCATGAACACATGGCCGAGCCCGAACTGACCACCACCAGCCAACAGTCCATTGACCGCTTCATCGACGCCCTCTGGATCGAGGACGGCCTCTCGGCCAACACGCTCGCGGCCTACCGGCGTGACCTGACGCTGTACGCTCATTGGCTCGCGCAAAACGCCGAGAAGCCGCTCGACGCCACCACCGAGAGCGACCTCCGCGCCTATGCCGTGGCGCGGCATGCCGGCACCAAGACCACCAGCTCGAACCGGCGGCTCACCGTGTTCAAGCGCTACTTTCGCTGGGCGCTGCGCGAGCATCTTCTGCAGGTCGACCCCACGCTGAAGCTGCTCAGCGCCAAGCAGCAGCCGCGCAGCATCAAGCTGCTGAGCGAAGCGCAGGTCGAGACGCTGCTCAACGCGCCCGACGTCGATACGCCGCTGGGCCTGCGCGACCGCACCATGCTCGAGTTGATGTATGCGAGCGGGCTGCGCGTGAGCGAGCTCGTCACGCTGAAGAGCGTGCACCTGAGCTTGTCGGAGGGCGTGCTGCGCGTCACCGGCAAGGGCGCCAAGGAGCGGCTCGTACCATTCGGTGAAGAAGCCCATTCGTGGCTGACCCGCTACCTGGCCGAATCGCGCGCCACCATCCTGCACGGGCAAGCGAGCGACGCGCTCTTCGTCACGAACCGCGGTGGCCCGATGACGCGGCAGATGTTCTGGCAACTCATCAAGAAGCATGCGCTGCAAGGCGGCGTGGCCGTGCCTCTGTCTCCGCACACGCTCAGGCACGCCTTCGCGACGCACCTGCTGAACCACGGTGCCGATCTGCGCGCCGTGCAGATGCTGCTCGGCCACGCCGACATCTCCACGACCACCATCTACACCCACGTGGCCCGCGAGCGGCTGAAGTCGCTGCACGCACAGCACCACCCGCGCGGCTGACTCGCCTCCCTCGGAACCAGCTGCCACGGGCAGCGCGCGAGCTGTTCGAACCGGCGGCCTGAACTCCTGCAGCTGGCGACGGGTCACAGCAGCATGTTCCAATCGCGGTTGCCACCTCCAGAGCGCAACTGAAACGACACCACCATGGCCACGCTGAAACTGAAAAAGCCCGCCGGCCCACGCTCTGCCCCCGCCAAACCCGAGCGCGCGCCGGTACGCGGCAGCACCTCGGGCGTGAAGAAGCGCCCTACGCTGGCCGAAGCGCAAGCCTCGCGGGCCGAACGCGAGGCGCGCTACCAGGAGCAGCTGCGACAGCGCTTCGGCGACAAACCGCCAAGCAATTTCGTCCGCCGCGACGAGCAAGGCGCCGCAACCCGCCCGCCTCGGCGTGATGACCGAGCGCCGGATCCGCGTCGCCGCACGAATGCCGAGCCGTCTTTCGCACCCCAGCGCCAGGGGCGCGATGATCCGCGGCAAGGGGCAAGGCAAGATGCCCGACAAGAGACACGCAGAGACCCACGCGGCCCGGCGCCGGCCCCCTACAACGGTCCGCGCGACGACGGCCGCGGACCCGCGCCCCGCCGCGATGCCCGCGACGCCCCACGCTCGCGGCCAGCCGCACCCAGCGGCGGTAACACCGCCTTCGGGCCGCGCAACCACGGGCCGGCACCGCGCAAGCCCGCACCCCAGCGCCCACCTTCACGGCCTTCACGTCACTCCCACGACGATGACGACGACGAAGGCCCGTTCCACCCCGAGCAGCCGGGCACCATGCGCCTGTCCAAGCGCATGAGCGAGCTGGGCATCGCCTCTCGTCGCGAAGCCGACGAGTGGATCCCCAAGGGCTGGGTGCGCGTCGACGGCCGCGTAGTCAGCGAGCTGGGTTCACGCGTGCTGCCGGGCCAGCACATCACCATCGACGCCAAGGCACGCAATGCCCAGGCGATGAAGGTCACGGTGCTGATAAACAAGCCGGTCGGCTACGTCAGCGGCCAGGCCGAAGACGGCTACGAGCCCGCCTCGGTGCTGGTCACGCCTCAGAACCAGTGGCGCGAAGACCGCTCCGGCATCCGCTTCCTGCACAGCCACATGCGCGGGCTGGCACCGGCCGGCCGGCTCGACATCGACTCCGTCGGCCTGCTGGTGCTCACGCAAGACGGCCGCATTGCCAAGCAGCTGATCGGCGACGAGAGCGAAGTCGAGAAGGAGTACCTCGTACGAGTCAACACACTCGACGGCAACGCGTTGCCCGACAGCCAGCTCGCCCTGCTCAACCACGGCCTGGAGCTCGACGGCGAGGCGCTGCGCCCGGCGCAGGTGGAGTGGGTCAACGACGACCAGCTGCGCTTCGTGCTGCGCGAGGGCAAGAAACGCCAGATCCGCCGCATGTGCGAACTCGTGGGCCTGAAGGTGCTGGGCCTCAAGCGCGTGCGCATCGGCCAGGTGATGCTGGGCGACTTGCCGCCTGGCCAATGGCGCTACTTGCGCGGCGACGAGCGCTTCGCCGAGGTCCCCACGCCAACACCATGACGCGACGGCCGTTGCCCGCCCCGGCACCGGTGCGTCTGTGGATGGTCACGCTCGACGCAGTGCCCTCGGCAGCCGGCATCGCCAGCCTGTCGGAAGCAGAGCGAACGCGTGCGCAGCGCTTTGCCTTCGAGCATCTCAAGCGGCGCTACTTTGCATCGCATGTGGCGCTGAGAGAAACGCTCGCCGAATGCACCGGCGTGACAGCCGTCGATCAGCGCTTCACCGAAGGCCCGTTCGGCAAGCCGGCGCTGGCGAACGCAGCCTGCGCCTTCAACATGAGCCACAGCGACGATGTGGCGTTGATTGCCGTCGCACCAAGCGGCGAAATCGGCGTCGACGTCGAGGTGCTGCGGCCGGTCAACGACGCCATCGCGCTGGCCGAGCGCAACTTCACGCCCACCGAACACCAGCAGGTGCTGAATGCACCGCCCGAGCAGCGCGACCTCGTCTTCCTGCGCATCTGGACGCGCAAAGAAGCCTGCCTCAAGGCCGTGGGCAGCGGCTTCTCGATTGCAGCCGACTGCTTCGAAGCCGGGTCCGAGATCGCGCCACGGTGCGTGACGATGCCCACGCCAACAGGCACGGCGACCATGCACGTCGAGTCACTGCCCGAGGTCGACGGCTGCGTGCTAGCGCTGGCTTGGCTGCTGGAGGAAAGCAGGCTGTAGCGCGCGGATCAACGGCCAGCCTCGAGGCGCGCCAGCAGGTCGCTCGCCTGCGCCGCCCACTGCGGGTCCGTCAGCGCACGCCGTGCAGCCGCAGTGGCATCGTCGTTCTGCCCCAGCTCCATCAACACGGTTGCCAGATTCACCCAGGCGGCACCACTGCCGTGCCGCTCGGCCGCGGCGCGAAACACATCGGCCGCGCGGCGCTTGTCGCCAATCGCGTAGGCCGCATTGCCCAGGCCGATGTCGAGTGCGAGTTCGCCGGGCCAACGCTTCATGGCACTCTCGTACATGAGCAGCGCTTGCGCCGGCGTGGCGCTGCGTTCAAAGCCGACGGCGGCCTCCACGGCGGCAGCCGGCTGCGCGCTCACCGGCCACTCGCCGGGCTGGAGCGCCGCAAATGCCCAGAAGCCCGACCGCCCCCAGGTGTGYTCGAAGGTACGCAGCGGCATCGTCTCGCGCTGCGTCGTACCGGACCGCATCACGACCTCCGAGGCGTCGATGTCATAGCCAACCACCACCGCGTAGTGCCACAGCGGCGCAAAACTCAGGCCGAGGTTCTGCAACACCACGACCACATGGCCGGCGGCCACTTCACGGAGCACAGTTTCGAGCGTGCCGGGGACCAGCGTCGCGACCGCCCCGTGCCTGCGTGCACCGGCCAGCATCTCCGTCTGCAGACTGCCGCCGCGCGCCGGCAGGAACACCTCGTCGGCGAGCGCGCTTGGAACGGCTTGCACGCCAATGGCTCCCAGCGCCGTGGCCAGCGCCGCCGGGCCGCAGCGGTACTCAGTTTGGGGAAAGAACGGCGTCGCCACGAGCTCGGCCCGGCGCGGCAGGTCCCCCGGCGGCGCCGCCTTCAACGCTGCGGTCTGCACAGCGCAGCCCGGCAACCCAAGCAAGGCCGCGACCAGCAACGCGCAGCGAATCAGCACGCGTTCAACGATTGGAATGAATGAACGGGAAGATGTGGGTGTAGCCGAAGATGTCGGTGAACATCAGGATGACCAGCACGATGACGACGCTGCCGATCAACTCGCCCGCGCCAGCCGGTGCCTTGTCGATCTCGGTCGCGAGCTGAGTAACTTCCGCATCGGTCAGTGCGGCCACGCGCGCCTTAGCCTCGTCGACGCTGACACCGCGCTCGGCCAGCGACGCGGCCACGTCAGAGCGCTCCAGTGTGGCCAGCACCTGGGCGCGGCGGTCGGCGGCAGTGCGCAGGCCCGCGCTCGCGGCCACCTGCTCGGCGCTGATGAGACCAGCGGCGCCCGCGCTCTGCACGAGGCCCGAAAAACTGACGCAAGCCGCGACACAGAGGGCGATGAGACGACGGGTTCTTGCCACGAACTGCTCCTGAACGGGAAATGGAACGAATCGTAGCAATGCCAACGGCAAGAAGAAGTTCGAAGGAATCGCGCTCGGCTATGGCAGAGTGACGCACCCATGAAAACCGTGTTTGAAGCCTCCAGCGCCGTCGAAGCCCACATGCTGCAGGACGTACTGCGCCAGCAGGAGATCCCAGCCCACGTGCACGGCGAATTCCTGCCCGGCGCCGTGGGCGAGTTGCCGGCCGGCGGCCTGGTGCGGCTGGTGGTCGACGACGAGGACTACGAACGCGCCAAGGCCGCCATCGCGCGCTGGGAGGCCACAGCCATCGAGAAGACGCCCTCACCGCCCAGGCGCCCGTCCAGCGGGCTGTTCATGGCCCTGTGCGGCCTCGTGGTCGGCGTGGCGGGAACCTCGGCCTTTCTTCGTGCGCCCGCCTCAGGGGACGGCATCGACTACAACAGCGACGGCGTGCTCGACGAGCGCTGCACGCTCTCGCCCAGCGGCACGCTGCTCGAGACCAAGGTCGACCGCAACTTCGACGGCAAGATCGACTACGTCATCCACTTCAATGCGGCCGGCCAGACCGAGTCGGCCGACGCCGACGACAACTTCGACGGCAGCTTCGAAACCCACTACCACTACAAGAACGGCAACGTCGACCGCAGCGAGGTCGACACCAGTGGCGACGGCCTGCCCGACCTCAAGTCGTACTTCGTCAACGGCGTCATCCAGTCCACCGAATACATCAACGCCAGCACCGGCCTGCCGGTTCGCGTGGAGCACTTCGTGCTCGGCAGCGTGGTCACCGCCGAGGTCGACACCGACAACGACGGCAAGCTGGACACGCGCCTGACGTATTCGCCGATCCAGGAACTGCTGCGCACTGAGCCGCTCGGCCCGCCGCAATGACGCTGCGACGGCACCTTCTGACGGCCCTCGCCGTCACGGCCTTGCTGCTGCCAGGGTGGCTGCGAGCGCAAACGCTGAGCTTCACCTTCGACGACGGGCTTGACCCTCGCACGCAGGCCCAGGCAAGCCAGTGGAACAGCCAACTGCTGGCGGCCCTGGCGGCCGAGAACGTGAAAGCGATGCTGTTCCCGGCCGGCAAGATCGTCGGCAGCACCGAGGGCATGAAGCTCGTCGCCGACTGGTCCGCACGCGGCCACGCCATCGGCAACCACAGCTACTCGCACCAGGGCCTGGGCTCGAAGAAGATGAGCCTGGAGAACTTCGCGGCCGATGTGATGCTGGCCGACGAGATGTTCCGGTCGCTGCCGGGCTGGGTGCCGCGCCTGCGCTTCCCGTACCTGCAGGAAGGCGACACCCCCGCCAAGCGCGACGGCATCCGCGATTGGATGGGCGCGAAGGGTTATGAGCCGGCGCCCGTCAGCATCGTGACGAGCGACTGGTACTACGACGACCGCTTCCTCAAGTGGCGCAGCACCCACGCAGACGACGACCCGGCCCTCTTCCGCAAGGCCTATCTCGCCCACCTGCTGGACCGGGCCAACTACTACGAGCATCTGGCGCGCGAGCTGCTCGGCCGCAGCCCGGTGCACGTGATGCTGTTGCACACCAACGCCCTCAATGCCGCCTTCCTGCCCGCCGTCATCGCGATGTTCAAGTCCAAGGGCTGGAAGATCGTCAGCCCCGCCGAGGCATTCAGAGACCCGCTCTACACCGAGAAGCCGAGCACCCTGCCGGCCGGCGAAAGCATCGTCTGGTCACTGGCGAAGCAAGCCCAGCGGATCGGGCTCCGGTATCCGGCCGAAGACAGCGTGTACGAACAAACCACCCTGGATGCGCTCGGGCTGTAGCGCACACCTCTCACAGGACCTGCCATGGCCTTCCTCCGTTTGCCGCTTGTCGCCACCGCATTCCTGGCCATGCTGTTGCAGGCCTGCGCGCTGCCGCCTGCCGCCGATGACCGCGCTCAGCTCGTCGCCAAGCTCACCGCGCAAGCTGACCTGTGGGACAAGGCCATCGTCCGCAAGGACCGCGCGGCCATCGAGGCCAACATGGCCGACGACTTCCGCCAGATCGACAGCCGCGGCAACGTCGAAACCAAGGCCTCGTTCGTCGAAGACCTCACATCCTCCGATCTGCAGATCGACCCGTACACCATCGAAGATTTCGATGTGCGCCTCTACGGCAACGTGGCGCTGCTCAGCGGCCGCACCCGCATGACCGGCAGCTACCAGGGCAAGCCGTTCAGCACCCACTACCGCTACATCGACATCTACGTGCGCCATGGCGAGCAATGGAAGATCGTCAGCGTGCAGGTGTCACCCCTGCCGAAGTAGCGACAGAACCCCGGGTGCCGGCGGGCGCAAGCAATCATCAGTTAGGCTCGCCGGATGACTCCCATTCCGGCGGCGCAAGCCACCTCACAAGCAGCGATGAATCCGGCCACCGTGGTCGTGATGCTGACGCTGCTGCTCGGCATCCAGCCCGTCACCACCGACCTCTACCTGCCGGCCCTGCCCACGCTCACGCGCGACCTGCACACCACGGTGTCGCAGGCCCAGCTCACCTTGTCGGCGCTCATCATCTGCTTCGGCTTCGGCCAGCTCGTTTGCGGCCCGCTGGCGGACCGCTTCGGGCGGCGGCCGGTGCTGCTGATCGGCCTGTCGCTCTACACGGTGGCCAGCGTGCTCAGCGCGGCTTCACCCGCCATCGAGTGGCTGATCTTCTGGCGCGCCTTGCAGGGCGCCGCGATGGCCGCGGCGGTGACCTGCGGCCGCTCCATCGTGCGCGATCTGTATGCCCCGCACGAAGGCGCACGGGTGATGTCGCGCGCACTCACCGGCCTGGGCGTGATCGCCATGCTCAGCCCGCTGATCGGCGGCCTCTTGGTGCAATGGCTCAGCTGGCATGCGGCGCTCACCGTGCTGGCGGTGTTCGGCGCCGCCACACTGGCCTTCGTGGCATGGCGCTTCGAAGAGACGATCCCGCTTCGCAACCCCAACGCCACACGGCTCGCGCCGATGCTGAAGAACTGGGCGGCTGTCGCGCGCCATCCCACCTTCCGGGCCTGGGCCGCGCTGTCGGCGCTGACCTATGGTGGGCTCTTCATGACGCTGGTGGGCTCGTCCTTCGTGTTCATCGAGGTGCTGGGCACGTCGCGAGTGGGCTTCGGCGCGTTCCTGCTCACCAACTCGCTGGCCTACACCGCGGGCACCTTCTTGTGCCGCCGCCTGCTGCTGGCGCGTGGCTTGCGCGGCGCCGTGGCCATCGGGGGTGGCCTCACGCTGGCCGGCGGGCTCGGCATGGCGGCGTTGAGCCTGCTGGGCTTTCACAGCGTGTGGTCGGTGGCGGTGCCGCAGTGGCTTTACGCGCTGGGGCACGGCATCCACCAACCCTGCGGTCAGGCCGGCGCTGTTGGCCCCTTCCCGGAGAAAGCCGGCGCGGCCGCGTCGCTCTCAGGCTTCGGCATGACGCTCAGCGCCTGCTGTGTGGGCCTGTGGATGGGGCGCAACCTCAACGGCACCGTCTACCCTCTGACCCTGGGCGTGTGCGCCTTCAGCATCGGCGTCGCGCTGGTCGCCTGGACGCTGGTGCAGCGCCATGGTGACCCCCACGGCACCTCGACCCCTTCACCCAAAACAAGAACAAGCGCATGAGCTCATTCAACTATCTGTGCCTCGCCGGCCCCACCGCCTCGGGCAAGACGGCATCGGCCTTCGCTATCGCCGATGCGCTGGCGGCCACGCGGCCCGTCGAGATCGTCAGCGTCGACTCGGCGCTGGTCTACCGCGGCATGGACATCGGCACCGCCAAGCCGAGCGTGGCCGAGCGGGCGCGCGTGCCACACCATTTGATCGACATCATCGAGCCGAGCGAGGCCTATTCGGCAGCGCGCTTCGTCATCGATGCACAACAACTGATCGGCGAGATCAATGCGCGAGGCCACGTGCCCTTGCTCGTCGGCGGCACGATGCTGTACTTCAAGGCCCTGTTCGAAGGGCTCGATGCAATGCCCGCGGCCGACCGCGGTGTGCGTGCGGCACTCAGCGACCAGCTCGAGCGCGAAGGCCTGCACGCGCTATACCGCGAGTTGCAGCGCGTCGACCCGGTGACGGCCGCACGCCTGAAGCCCGCTGACCAGCAACGCATCCAGCGTGCGCTCGAGGTCTACCGCGTGAGCGGCCAGCCGCTGTCGTCGTTCCACAGCGAGAAGGCACCCGTCGCCACGCCGCCGCTGATCTCGCTGGAGCCGACCGACCGCGCGTGGCTGCACCAGCGCATCGAGGCACGCTTCCATCAGATGCTCGACGATGGCCTGGTCGACGAGGTGATCGCACTCGAAGCACGTGGCGACTTGAATGCCGACATGCCGTCGATGCGCTGCGTGGGCTATCGCCAGACCTGGGAGGCTCTGGTCGAAGGCGACCAGAGCGAACTGCCTGAACGCGGCATTGCGGCCACGCGGCAGCTGGCCAAGCGCCAGATCACCTGGCTGCGCAGCATGCCGCAGCGCCACATCGTGGCCTGCGATGCGCCCGATGCGCTTAGCCAGGTCACCACACTTGCGCTGCGCCTCGTGTCGGAGCTGAAGCTTGGCTGAACTGCTCGAGGTGCACAGGCTCGCCAAGCGGTATGGCGACAGCCCGGTGTTCAGCGAGGTGGACCTGCAAGTGGCGGCCGGCGAGTTCGTCGCCATCCTCGGCGAGTCGGGTGTCGGCAAGTCGACGCTGCTGAACTGCATCGCCGGGCTGGACACCGTGGCGAGCGGCTCGGTGCACATCGCCGGCACCGAGATCACCACGCTGCCCGAGGCGCAGCAGGCGTTGTTTCGCCGAGCGCATCTGGGCTTCGTGTTCCAGGCCTTCCATGTGCTGCCGCACCTGAGTGTTGCGCACAACGTGGGCTTGCCGCTGCTGTTGCAGGGTCGGCCTGATGATGCGCGCGTCGAGGCGCTGCTCGTCGCCGTCGGCCTGCAAGGGCTCGGCCCGCGACTGCCGCAAACGCTGTCGGGCGGGCAGCTGCAACGTGTGGCCCTGGCGCGCGCTCTGGTGCACAAACCGCAACTCATCCTGGCCGACGAACCGACCGGCAACCTCGACCCCGGCACCGCCGAAAAGATGATGGACCTGCTGGCCGCACAGGTGCGTGAGCAAGGCGCCGCCTGTGTGCTGGTCACGCATTCGCGGACAGCCGCAGCGCGTGCGGACCGCGTGCTGACGCTCACCGCGGCCGGCATGGAGAGCTGATCTTGTTAAGCCTGCTGCGCCAGCTGTCGTGGCCCGAGTTGCGCCACCACCCCTGGCGCAATCTTGCCGCCCTGCTGGCGGTGATGCTCGGCGTGGCGCTCGCGTTCTCGGTGCAGCTCATCAACCAGTCCGCGCTCAGCGAGTTCAGCGCGGCGGTGCGTTCGGTCAATGGCCAGCCAGACTTCGAGATCCGCGGGCAGCGCGATGGTTTCGACGAGGCGATCTACGAACGCGTCGCGAAGCAGGCACAGGTGGCCTGGGCCAGCCCGGTGGTCGAGATCGACACCTATGCCTTCGATGCGCAAGGCCAGCGTTTTGCGCTGCGACTTGTTGGTATCGATGCGCTGGTGGCCGCTCCGCTGTCGCCGTCCTTGATGCCGCGGGCCGCTGAAGGTGCGGACCGGTTCGCCCTGCTCGACCCCGCCGCACTGTTCCTGAATGCCCAAGCGCAGCAGCGCCTCGGCACCAGCGGCACCGCGCGATTGCAAACGCCGAACGGCCACGTCGACCTGCGCGTGTCAGGCAGCGTCGCCGCGAACGGCCCGCCGCTGGCCGCGATGGACATCGCCGGCGCACAAGAGAACTTCGGCTGGCTGGGCCGCCTGAGCCGCATCGATGTGCGCCTGCAACCGGGTGCCGATCGGGCCGCCGTGTTGAAAGCCCTGGCGCTGCCCGAGGGCCTGCGCGCCGCCTCGCCCGATGAAGCGGCGCAGCGCGTGTCGAATCTCTCGCGCGCCTACCGCGTGAACCTCACGGTGCTTGCACTCGTGGCGCTGTTCACTGGCGCATTCCTGGTGTTCTCCATCCTCTCGCTCTCGGTCGCCAAGCGGCAGCCACAGCTCGCCTTGCTCGGCGTGCTGGGCCTGAGTGGGCGGGAGCGATTGGGTCTGGTGCTGGCCGAATCGGCGCTGCTGGGTGCCGTCGGCAGTGCATTGGGGCTGGTGCTGGGCATAACGCTCGCAGCACTGGCACTGCGGCTGCTGGCAGGCGACCTGGGTGGCGGCTACTTCCCCGGTGTCGCACCCGTCTTGCAGTTCAGCCCGGGTGCAGCAGTGATCTACGGCCTGCTGGGTGTGGCGGCAGCCGTGATCGGCGGCTGGGTCCCGGCGCGGTCTGCGCAACGCCTCTCTCCGGCGCAAGCCTTGAAAGGCCTCGGCGATCAGCGCGGCCACGCGTCTGCCCGCTGGCTGGGCCCCGCACTGCTGGCTGTCGGCGTGGTACTTGCCCTGCTACCACCGGTGGCCGAGATTCCGCTCGCGGCTTATCTCTCGGTGGCTTGCCTGCTGTTCGGCGGCATCGCCTGCGTGCCGGCAGGCGTGGGCTGGCTGCTCAAGGCGCTGCCCCCCTCACGCCATGCGCTGCCGCTGCTCGCCATCGAACGCGCGCGGCACGAGCGCCACACCGCCACCATCGCCGTCGCCGGTGTGGTAGCAAGCCTGAGCCTGGCGGTGGCACTCACGGTGATGGTGACGAGCTTTCGCGATTCGATGACGCATTGGCTTGACACCGTGCTGCCCGCCGACCTGTACGTTCGCTCGGCCGCCAGCAGCAACGCAGGCGACGTCGTCACCTTGCCACCGGCCTTGCTGCAACGCGTGCCCAGCTTGCCCGGCGTACAGCGCATGACGACCCAGCGTGTGGCCTCGGTGCAGATGGCGGCCACACGCCCGGCCGTGGCACTGATCGCGCGCCCGCTCGTTCAACCTGAGCAGGAGCTGCCGCTGATCGGCGACCTGCGCGCGCTGCCCGGCGGCGAAACCGCCGCCTACGTGAGCGAGGCAATGGTCGGCCTCTACGGCGCCGAGCCCGGCACACGTTTCGTTTTGCCACTGCCGAACGGCCGCAACGCAACGGTGTTCGTGCGAGGGGTTTGGCGCGACTACGCACGCCAGCACGGCGCCGTCACCCTCGACGCCGCCGACTACCAACGGCTCACCGGCGACACACGCGTGAACGACATGGCGCTTTGGCTGCAACCCGGCGCCGACCTCGCCGCAGTCCAACAATCATTGCGCGCCATCGGAGATACCGAGGGCACCTCACTGGAATTCGCGACCGCCGGCCAGGTGCGCACGCTGTCGCTGCGCATCTTCGACCGCAGCTTCGCCGTGACCTATTGGCTGCAGGCGGTGGCCATCGCCATCGGCCTGTTCGGCATCGCGGCAAGTTTCTCGGCCCAAGTGCTGGCCCGCCGCAAGGAGTTCGGCCTCCTGGCTCACCTCGGCTTCACCCGCGCTCAGGTGCTCACCGTGGTGGCCGCCGAAGGCGCCGTGTGGACCGCAGCGGGCGCCCTGATCGGCCTGCTGCTAGGGCTGGCCGTCAGCGTGGTGCTCGTGAAGGTCGTCAACCCGCAGAGCTTCCACTGGACCATGGAGATGGCCCTGCCATGGGGCCGTCTTGCCACGCTCTGCGCTGCGGTCGTGCTGGCCGGCACGCTCACCGCGTGGCTGGCGGCGCGCGGCGCAGCCACACGAAACATGGCGCTGGCGGTCAAGGAAGACTGGTAGCGTCCTGCAGCGTCAGGTACACCCGCAGATCGAACTCGTACTGGTGGTACTGCGGCTCCATGTGCTCGCACAACTGATAGAACGCTTTGCCGTGCTCGCGCTCCTTCATGTGCGCCAGCTCGTGCACCACGATCATCTTCAGGAACTCAGGAGGCGTGGCCTTGAACAGGCTGGCCACGCGGATCTCGCGCTTGGCCTTGAGCTGGTTGCCTTGCACGCGCGACACCGTGGTGTGCGTGCCCAGCGCGTGCTGGATCACTTTCAGCTTGTTGTCGAAGACCACCTTGTTCAGCGGCTCGGCGCTGCGCATGAAGCGGCTCTTCAGTGCCATGGTGTAGTCATAGAGCGCGCGGTCGGTGCGCACCTCGTGCGTGCTGCCGTAGCGCTTCGCCAGGCTGTCGGCGAGGCGGCCTTCAGCGATCAGTGATTGCACTTGCGAGATCAGCTCCGGCGGGTAGCCGGTGAGGTATTTGAGCGGGGTCATCACGGGGGATTCTCGCCCCACCGCCATCAATCACTCTCTGCGCCGAAACGCCAGCCAGCCCGCCAGCACGGTGAAGGTGGCGATGACGAGCACGATCACCAGAAAGCCATGCGGGCTCTGGGCCAGAGGAATGCCGCCGACGTTCATGCCCAGAAGGCCGGCGACGATGTTGATCGGCAGGGCGAGCACGGTCACCACCGTCAGCGTGAAGAGGCTGCGGCCGGTCTGCTCGTTCACCTGCGCGGCGATCTCTTCTTGCAGCAGCTTGATGCGCTCCTGCAGCTCGGAGACGTCGCGGATGATGAGCGAGAACTCTTCGGTCGCCTGGCGCAGCTCTTCTAGGTCATCGGTCGCGATCCAGGGTGGTGGGTGGCGCAGAAGGCGGAACAGCGCGCCGGGCTCGGGCGCCAGCAGGCGCTGAAGGCGCACCAGCACACGCCGCAGCTTGCCGAGGTCGATGCGCTTGTGCTTGAGCCGCCCGAAGTGAAAGCTGTCTTCGATGGTGTCGACCTGCACTGTCGCCTCGCGCACGATGCGCACCAGCACGTCGCCCTGGTCGTGCATCAGCCGGTTGAGAAAGGCCACCGACGAGTCGAAACGGCAGCCGTCCCTCACCGCCTGCCGCAGCCGGTCGATCGAACGCAGCGGGTGGCTGCGCGCGCTGATGGCCAAGCGTGGCGCGACGTTGAGCCACAGCGTCGCGATCTCCGACGGGTCGAACGAGAACTCGTAGGCCACGTCGTTGACCACCGCCACCAAGGTGTCGTGCGCGTCTTCGATGCGTGTCGAACGCGAGCCTTCGTGCAGCGCCTCGAAGAACTCGGGCACCACGGCACCCAGGTGCTTGGCGATCCAGGTTTCGGCGGCTGCGTCGCTCAGGTTGAAGTGCAGCCACACGAAGCCGGCCCCGTCTGGCCCCGGCTCGCGGCGAAGCCAGTCGAGCGCTTCCGTCAGCCCGATCGGCTCACCGGCGACTCCGTTCGAGAACAGGTACCCGCAAATCAGCCCGTTCTTGTCGGAGCCGTAGGTGATCTCCATCCGGTCAGAAGAGGTGCGAGAACAGCCAGTAGAGCGTGCCCGACAGGACGATGGCCACCGGCAGCGTCAGCACCCAGGCCATCAGCAGGTTGCGGATGGTCGACATCTGCAGGCCCGAGCGGTTGGCCGCCATCGTGCCCGCCACGCCGGACGACAGCACGTGCGTGGTCGACACCGGCAAGCCGTACACGTCGGCCGCGCCGATGGTCAGCATCGCGACGAGTTCGGCGCTCGCGCCTTGCGCATAGGTGAGATGCGTCTTGCCGATCTTCTCGCCCACAGTGACGACGATTCGCTTCCAGCCGACCATGGTGCCCAGGCCGAGTGCGATGGCCACCGCCACCTTGACCCAGAACGGGATGAACTTGGTCGCGTCGTCGGTCTGCTTCTTGAAGGCCTTCAGCTTGGCCTTCGTGTCGGCGTCGAGCGCCACGGTGCTGTCTTTCTCGATGAAGCGGATGGCTTCGGAGGCGAGGTACATGTCGTTGCGCACGTTCGCAACCGCGGCCGAAGGCACCTGCGCCAGGCTGCCATGCGCCTTCACCTGGGCACCGATGCTGCCGGTCAGCGAAGCCAGTGCCGGAACCAGCTCGGGCGTCGGTGTCTTGGTGCGCACGTACTCCGAGATCACCGGCCGCGGCTCGGCTGGCGGTGTTGCCGTGGTGCTCTTGAGCAGCGCCTCTTGCGTGACCTGCGCGACGGCGGCGAACTGCGTCACCTGGTCCACCGGCATCGCGCGGTTCAGTGCGTAGGCCATCGGCACGGTACCCACGAGGATCAGCATGATGAGGCCCATGCCCTTCTGCCCGTCGTTCGAGCCGTGCGCGAACGACACGCCGGTGCAGGTGAGGATCAAGAGGCCGCGGATCCACCACGGCGGCGGCTGGTTGCCGCGCGGCTCTTCATACAGCGCCTTGTTCTTGACGAAGGCGCGCAGCGTCAGCAGCAGCAAGGCCGCGCAGCAGAAGCCGACCAGCGGCGACAACAGCAGCGAGTAGCCGACCTTGGTGGCCTGAGCCCAGTCGACACCGCTCGTGCCATCGCGCCCGTGCATCAGTGCATTGGCCACGCCCACACCGATGATCGAGCCGATGAGGGTGTGCGACGACGATGCCGGCAGCCCCAGCCACCAGGTGCCGAGGTTCCACAAGATGGCCGCGATCAGCAGCGCGAACACCATCGCGAAGCCGGCCCCCGAACCTACCTGCAAGATCAGCTCCACCGGCAGCAGCGAGATGATGCCGAAGGCCACCGCCCCGCTCGACACCAGCACGCCGAGAAAGTTGAAGAAACCCGACCAGACGACCGCGAAGTTCGGCGCCAGGGAGTGGGTGTAGATCACCGTGGCGACGGCGTTCGCCGTGTCGTGAAACCCGTTGACGAACTCGAAGCCCAGCGCAATGACCAGCGCCACGCCGAGCAGGATGTAGGGCACGTAGGTGGTGATGGGACCACCCGCCTCGGTCACGTCGGAGACGAGGCTCCAGCCCGAGAACAACAGGCCCACCGCGAGCAGGCCGATGAACATGATGGCCGTCATCGGCCCGCGCTTCTGGTCGAGTTGCGGCCGGGCTGGAGCCGGGGTGGCGGGCGGCGTTGACGCCGACAGCGTCGTCGCGCTGGTGGTAACTGAATTCATGGTGCGAGCTCCGACCCAAAGGAAGGACCGATGCTCACCTCATGTCGTGACAACGGCATGACACACAGGCTGCGTTGCCACGCGTTCAGCGTCAGTACACCGCCGGCACCTCGATCTCGCGCCGTGCCGGCTGGCGGGCGTAGTTGTCGCCGCGCTGGCGTTCCGGCAGTTCGATGGCCGGGTGCGCCACTTCTTCGTACGGCATCTGGCTCAGCAGGTGGTGGATGCAGTTGAGCCGCGCCCGCTTCTTGTCGTCGGCCTGCACGATCCACCACGGCGCTTCGGCGATGTGAGTGCGCTCCAGCATCACCTCTTTCGCGCGGGTGTAGTCCTCCCAGCGGCGGCGCGATTCGAGGTCCATCGGACTCAGCTTCCACTGCTTCAGCGGGTCGTGGATGCGGCCGAGAAAACGCAGGCGCTGCTCGTCGTCCGAGATCGAGAACCAGTACTTGATGACCTGGATGCCCGAGCGCACGAGCATGCGCTCGAACTCCGGCACCGAGCGGAAGAACTCCTCATACTGGTCGTCGGTGCAAAAACCCATCACCCGTTCGACGCCGGCGCGGTTGTACCAGCTGCGGTCGAACAGCACCATTTCACCGGCCGCCGGCAAGTGGCTGATGTAGCGCTGGAAGTACCACTGCGTGCGCTCGCGGTCGCTCGGTGCCGGCAGGGCAGCCACACGGCACACGCGCGGGTTCAGCCGCTGCGTGATACGCTTGATCGCGCCGCCCTTGCCGGCTGCATCACGCCCCTCGAAGAGGATGACCGCCTTGTGCCCGGTGCTGACCACCCAGTCCTGCAGCTTCACCAGCTCGGCCTGCAGGCGGAACAGCTCGCGGAAGTAGGTCTTGCGCGCATCGGCCCGCTGCGTGTCCGGCACTTCGTTGTCGGCCCCGACCAGCAGGTCCACCTCCCGGTCTTCGAACTCCAGCTCCAGCTCTTCGTCGTAGCTGTCGCGCAGGTCTTCATGGATGCGGTGGATGAGGCTGGGATCGAGAGTGTTCACGGCGCACCTGTGCGGCAGTCTGGGGAGCCGACCTTAGGCGCACTTTGTGGCAGCTGTGTGACCTCAATGGCAAGCCTTCGATTCAGTCTGCGGGTTGAAGCGATGCTTTAAGGAACTTCTCAACGCGCTCATAGAAATTGGCGTGATTGGCCTCATCAAAGAAGCCATGGCCTTCGTCGAGGTACTCGACGCGTTCCACAGAGACACCAGCTTTTTGCGCGGCCTCGGCAAACTTTCGGGCGTGAACGATAGGAACCCTTCGGTCCGCACCTCCATGCGCCAACAGAACAGGGATCTTGATCTCAGCCACGCGCTTGAGTGGTGATGCCGCTTCGAGGCGGACAGCATCTTTGACCGGGTCTCCCATGAGCACTGGAAGGGAGTACGCCAAAGTATCGGCGGAGGCGTCGCTCCATGTCACTGAGTACGTGAGCATCGGATCGGTCACTCCTGCATAACTTACAGCACACCGGTACACGCCTGGGTGCGCAATAGGACCCATCAATGCTGCGTAGCCACCGTAACTGGCACCCATGATGCAAACACGACTCGGGTCAACCAGCTTCTGCTTGACGGACCATTGCACGGCGTCAGCCAAGTCGTCCTGCATTGCAAACCCCCATTGCTTCCACCCGGCCTCGTAGTGACGAAAACCAAAGCCAGTACTGCCGCGATACTCAGGCTGAAGCACACGGTAGCCGCGCGACGCCAGAAACTGTGCTTCGGCTTCCCATGTCAGATCCGATCCGCGCACCCACGGCCCGCCATGCACAAGCACAACGGCAGGCAACGGCTTGTCGACAGCTGCTCCAGGCGGATGAGTGACAAACAACGGAATCTTCAGACCGTCCTGCGCTTCGTAACGATGGAAGCTGCGACGCCCCTGATTGGCTTCTACGATCCAGGGTCGGGCGGCGCCGATGAGTTGGAGCGACAGCTTCTTTCGATCGAACAGGAAATACTCGCCGGGCTGCTGGTCCGAGGTGGACCGGATCACAAAGAACTGGCTGGACTCACATCGACCACAGTACAGGCGGTTGCTGCGCCCGGCCGGCAGAGCCGCATCAAGGCTTGCCTGCAGCTTTTGCATCTCCTGATCAAACCAGTAGCTGACGGGCCGATCAGCTTGAAAATGAACGCCCATCAAGCGCTTCGTCTTCGAGTCGATTTCTGCCTGCGGATGCAAATCGAACCCGCGAACCTTGACCAAAGCCTCGGAATCGAGCTTCTTCGCGACGGGGTCGAATTTGTAAAGCCCCTCGGTATCGTCCTTTGTGGCGGTCACCAACATCTGCCCGCCAACATCGACATGCCAGGGCCGGAAGCCCTCTTTCAGAGGGTCGAAATCCGCCACTTCATCCCACGTGTTATCTGATCCCTTACGCCAATAGACCTTGGTGCGACCACCGTGATATGCCCTGAGAACGCGCGGTTCATCACTCGGGTCCAAGAGCACAGCGCGCACATTTTCGGGCGTTCCGAAACTTAGGTTGTGCAACTCGCGCGTCAACGTGTTCAGGCGCGCAAGCTGAATCTGCTTGGCGTCGCCAATGCTGTCGTAGATCTGTTTGTAGACAAAGACGTCGTTGCCGCCATCATCGATGGTGGAATGAAAGAACCAGCCATACGGAAGCACCCTCGAAGCGATGCGAGTTCCAGGGATGTCGCCTACTGCGTTCTGCCAAGAGATCAGTTGCCGATCGTTGCCGCCGTCATGGTTCACTGCAAAGGTACCAGCGCCGCCTGACCGAATCTCCGAGCCTCGCCGAAACGCTTCATAAACCAGGCGGTCATCATTGACCCACAGTACGCTGGTAATGTCGGCATCGCCAAAACCCGCCACCACACGCGCCTGCCCCACGGGATCTAGATCCATGACGCCAAGGCGACGCATGCCATTGGTGCCAAAGATCAACATCGCCAAACGTTTGCCAGACGGCGATATGGCCACGTCACTGATGGCTGGCCACCGGGTGAAATCCTGAATCGGTGGCTGCTCGGCATGCGCAAGAGTGGCGCCCAAACTCAGTACCAACAACCATGTGGTTTTCTTCAACCAATGCGCTATCGACATTCTTCCTCCCTCTGGATTTGCCAACTTAGTTTCTGAGCTTGAATGCCTCGCCAGGTCGGTTCAGGCAGCCTTAAGGCCGCCTCTCCGCCTCTCCGCCTCAACCCTTCAAACCTTCAAACCTTCAAACCTTCAAACCTTAGGCAGCGCGCTTTGCGCCATTGCAGCGGCTTGCGAAAGCTTTTCCTGCAACGCTGGCACGACGGCCAGGGGAAGGCGGAAGTCGACATTGACCCCTTCGCCCACTACGACTCTGAGGGCCACATAGCCGGCCCCAGGTGCGGACGAGGCATTGATCCTTGCGATGTCGACGAGCGCCGCCTGGTCGGCGCTCTGAGTGCTGTGACCGGCCACGGTGGCCCGGTCGTTGGCAGCGACACTGGCGCCGAACATCATCGCAGTGACCAGTCGACCGATGTTCGAATGCTTTATCGCGAACCACTCGGAGGAGTGGTCCTCCATTCGAAGGTTCAGCGTCACCACTTGTCCTTCACCGATGGAACCGACATCTCGGGCATCCCTGATGTGACGAATAGATGTGAAGTCTGGCAACTGATCTGACATGGGTACCTCGGTGCAAATGTGATCGGGCTTGGGCATATTGCTCGCCGTGCGCCATTTTGGAATGAGTTGTGAGCGCCGACCAATGATGATCTGCGCTCACAACCAACGGTTTTCGTTCAATCTTAAAGAACAACGTCAAGAATCCTAGGGAAGTTGTTCGGCGGCAAATGACGACGCGCTCTTCGCAAATCGACTGCGCACTCATTGTCAAACCCGCCACGAGGATCATCGGCGCCAGGTCGCAAATAAGATTCTGTTTCGGTATGACTTGACGATTGCACGCACTCGGCCGTTTCGAGAACGTCGAAGTGCGGGCGAAGTAAGCCGCGTGCATGCTTGCTGACTTTGCGGAGCACTACTCGACTGTTTCGATTTGGATAGGGACTCAGGTCGTTCCGGATTGAACTGGTCCCGCGCTGCAGGGTAAGGTACATGCCGTTGCCACGACGCCTCACTACCTTGATGATTCCTTCCCCCCAGCAAGCCCTCGCCGAAACCAGGGCGTGGGTCGACCGTGCCGTGATCGGCCTGAACCTGTGCCCGTTTGCCAAGGCTGTGCAAACCAAGAACCAGGTGCGCTATCTCGTGAGCGGCGCGACGGATGGCGATGCCTTGCTGGCCGAGTTGCGCGACGAGATGAACCGGCTCATCGAAGCCGACCCGGCTGAGCTGGACACCACCTTGCTCATCCACCCGCAGGTGCTGAACGACTTCCTCGACTTCAACGACTTTCTCGGCGCGGCCGACGAAGCGCTGGAAGAGCTGGGCTACGAAGGCATGCTCCAGGTCGCGAGCTTTCACCCGCAGTTCCAGTTCGCGGGCACCGATGTCGACGACGTGACGAACGCGACCAACCGGTCGCCCTACCCCACGCTGCACCTGCTGCGCGAGGACAGCGTCGACCGCGCGGTGGCTGCGTTCCCGCAGGCCGAGGCGATCTTCGAGAACAACATCCGCACGCTGGAAGCGCTGGGCGCCGAAGGCTGGGCCGCACTGCAAGCGCAGTGCAAAGCTGACGCCGCCGGCGGCTGATCAGCCCTCGGCGACGATGCGGCCGAGTTGCCGCAGCGCCTGCTCGGCCTTGTCGTCGAAGGTGAAGCCGCAACTGATGCGCATGAAGTGGTCGAAGCGGCCGGAGTTGGAAAACAGCGAACCCGGCACCACGCGGATGCCTTGTGCCAATGCCGTCTCGAACACCGTCTGGGCCGAGCGGGGCTTGGGCATTTCGACCCACAGCAGCAGGCTGCCATCGGGCACGCTCAGGCGCGTACCTTCGGGGAAGCAAGCGGCGATCGACTCGGACACTTGCTCGCGCTGGGTCTTGAGCTGCCGGCGCAAGCGGGCCAGGTGTCGGTCGAAGGCGCTGGAGCCGATGAACTCGGCCGCGATGAGCTGCGGCAGCGCCTCATTGGCACGGCTCTGCGCGTACTTGATCATCTGGATGCGCGCGTGCCAGCGGCCGCCGCTGATCCAGCCCAGGCGCATGCCGGGCGCGAGGATCTTGCGCAGCGACGCGCAATGGATCACCCCGCCGCTGCGGTCCCAGGCCTTCACGGCCTTGAGCGGCACGTCGTCCGACGTCAGCGCGCTGTAGGTGTCGTCTTCGATCACCGGCACCTCGAAGCGCTCGCACAGCTCGACCAGCCGCTGCTTGTGGTCGTCTGGCATCACACAGCCGAGCGGGTTCTGGAAGTTGGGCACCAGGGCCACGGCTGCGATGCGCTCGTGGGTCTGCAATGCCAGTTCGAGCGCCTCGATCGACATGCCGGTGTGCGGGCTGGTGGGGATCTCCAGCGCGCGCAGGCCAAGGCTTTCTAGCACCTGCAAGAGCCCGTAGTAAGTGGGCGACTCGACGGCAATCGTGTCGCCGGGCTGGGTCACGGCACGCAGCGCGACGTTGAGCGCTTCGATGCAACCGTGGGTGACCATGATCTCGTCGGCAGTCAGGCTCATGCCAGCCTCGAGCGCGCGCCGCGCCAGCACGGCCCGCAGGAGCGGATCACCGGGCGACGCGACCGGCTTCACCAGCAGCTCGGGCCGGTGCCGCAGGGCACGGATGGCGGCGTTCTTGAGGGCTTCGGCCGGGTAGGCCTCGGGCGAGGCATAGGCCGCTGCGAAATCGAACTTCACGACGTGGCGCTCGCTCTGCGCGACGAAGGCCGACACCCGGTCGTGCACGCCGACGTATTGCGCCGCGTCGAGCGCCCGCACGGTGTCGGGCTCGTTGGCCGGGGGAATGGTTGTACGGCGTGGCATGCGCACGAAGTAGCCCGAACGCGGCCGGGCCTCCAGCAGCCCTTCGTCTTCCAGGCTGCGACAGGCCTGCAGCGCGGTGGACAGGCTCACCTGGTGAAGGCGTGTCAGCGAGCGCACCGAAGGCATGCGTGTGCCGGGCGTCAGCACGCCGGAGCGGATGGCGCCGCGGTAGTGGTGGGCGACACGTTGGTAGAGCGGTTGCAGATCCATGTCGGACATGATGCGTGCCCCCAGCAGAGGCAGACCGGAACAGATCGCAGCTTAAAGCGCCATAACAGCGCGGGCAAATGGCTTCTGATCCGAAACAGAAGCTTCGCGGCTGTGCCTGTTATTGAACAGCCGCGCTGCATAAGCTGGAACCCTCGAAACACACATCAGGTGAACCGTCATGGACACGGATCAGGTCAGGCAGCGCATGCGTCTTGGCGCCGGAGAATCGCAATGGCTTCGCACTGAGGCGGGCACGATGTTCGTCGGCATCGGCGGCAGCTTCATCGTCGTCGAAGCACCACGCTGGATGGCCGATGCCTCGTGGCGCGATCGCGTCTCGGTCGATGCCGGGCAGGCGCATACAGTCGAATCCGCCGGCTGGGTGCAGGTCAGCAGCGCCACGGGCGCAGAGATGATCTGCCTGCAACCCGGCAAGATCGCCGCACCGCGCAACTGGTTGAGCGACGCGTGGCGCCTGTTGGCCCGCCGAGCCCTCGCCTGAAACAAGATTGAAGGAAGACATGCTGCAGTTCAGTGACGTCCAGACCGCCGCGGCTCGCCTCCAGGGCGTGGCCCATCGCACCCCGGTGCTCCGCTCTAGCACGCTCGACGAGATGTTGGGCCTGCAGGTGTTCATGAAGGCAGAGAACCTGCAGCGCATGGGTGCGTTCAAGTTCCGCGGTGCCTACAACTCCGTCAACGCCTTGAGCGACGACCAGCGCTCACGTGGCGTGGTGGCCTTCTCCTCGGGCAACCACGCGCAAGCGGTGGCACTTGCCGCGCGCATGCACGGCTGCCAGGCGACGATCGTGATGCCGCACGACGCCCCCGCGCTGAAGCTGGCCGCCACGCGAGGCTACGGTGCCGAAGTGGTGATCTACGACCGCTACAAGGAAGACCGCGCCGCCATCGCCAACCGCCTGGTCGGCGAGCGCGGCGCCACGCTGATCCCACCCTTCGACTACCTGCCGGTGATGGCCGGCCAGGGCACGGCGGCGCTGGAGCTGCTGGAAGAGACCGGCCCGCTCGACGCGCTGATCGTCTGTGCCGGTGGCGGCGGCTTTCTGTCGGGCTGCGCGGTGGCCGCCAAGCACTTGGCGCCCGGCATCGCGGTCTACGGTGCCGAGCCCGAGCGTGGCAACGACATGCAGCAGTCGCTCCAGGCCGGACGCATCGTCAGCATCGACGTGCCACGCACCATCTGCGACGGCCAGCAGACGCAGGCCGTCGGTCACCATACCTTCGAGGTGATCCAGGCCCTGGTGAGCGATGTGCTGACCGTGCCCGACCCGGTGGTGGTCGACGCGATGCGCTTCGCCTTCGAGCGCATGAAGGTCGTGCTCGAACCCTCTGGCGCGTGTGCGCTGGCGACGCTGATGCTGCACCGCGAACGCTTCAAGGGGCAACGCGTGGGCGTCACGCTGTCGGGTGGCAACATCGGGGTCGACCGCTTTGTTGCGCTGATCACTGGCGCGGAGCGGGTTGATTGAAAGGTGCCGCTTCGCGCCGGTGTTTCTTCTGCCTACCGGCGGGTGCGCCGGGTGGTCGCCCCGGCGGGCGAGTTACTTTCATTTGTCGCGTCAAATGAAAGTAACCAAAGCAAAGACGCTCTTCACTTTGCCGTACCGCTTCGGCTGCTTCCTTCCGCGACTTGTCGCCTGCAGATAAATCCGGACCACGGCACACCTGTTCAACGTACCCCACCCCTCGGCTCGCTGCGCCTCGCCACGAAGCACGATGCGCWGCGAGCTGGGACAGGKAATGTTTGCGCAGCAAACGACCGCATTGCTCTTCGGGCCCCGTGGGAGGCGTCGAGGAGCGCAGGGGTTTGGGGCCGCGTGCGCAGCACGCTTCGTGAACTGACTTCGCGCGGCTGTCTGAGCGCAGCGGCCGCAGGCCGCGAAGCGAGTTCGGCGCGAGGCCCCATACACCGAGCACCGCAGAGCAGTCCGGCCCTAGCCGGACCGCCTACGTCGGGGTCGCCTTTCTTTGCCTTCTTTCTTTGGCGAAGCAAAGAAAGAAGGTCGCCCGCCGGGGCGATATCCCGGCAGCTGCCTCACGCAGTGAACAGAAGCATCACGCGCATAGCGCTGCCGGGTTCGATACCTCAGCCTGAACGGTCGGTGGTACACGAAGACAAGGCACCCCCACCCGGGATTGCCCTGAGCCCAAGCCTCGCAGCCAGCCCAACACCCATGCAACACTCGCGTTCTCAAATCAGGCGCGCAAAGCGCTGGAGATATCGATGCTGATTGCCTCTGTCCTCGTCGGCCTGGTGGCCCTGATCCACGTCTACATCCTCGTGCTAGAGATGTTCATGTGGGACACGCCCAAGGGCCGCAAGGTGTTCAACACCACGCCCGAATTCTCGGCCGCGTCCAAGGTGCTGGCAGCCAACCAGGGCCTGTACAACGGCTTCCTGGCCGCGGGCCTGATCTGGAGCCTGATCCTCGGCATCGGTGCTGGCGCGGCCGGCCGCCCGGTGGCGCTGTTCTTCCTGGCCGGTGTCGTGGCGGTCGGCGTCTATGGCGCCGCCACTGCCGCGAAGAAGATTCTGTACGTGCAGGCGCTTCCCGCTGCCGTCGCCATTGCTGCTGTGCTGTTCCTGGCCTGATGACCTTCAGCAGGGCGCCAGCCGCCCTGCCGCCCTAACGGCCAAGACGAGTACATTGCTCGCCAAATGGCCTCCGCTGCCCCTGCTCTTGCCATGCCCGACATGACGTCGGACATCCCTACGCGGGTTCGCGTGGCGCAGATGCGGATGATCTTCGAGCAGACCTCGGTGGCGGTGTTCGCCGCCACAGCGTATGCCGTTGCACTGGTCCTCTACCTGCACGGTGCGATTCCCGCGCAAACGCTTGCGATATGGATCGGCCTGAAGATCGCGGTGGTGATTCCGCGGGTCGTCCACGGCCGCATGTTCAGGCACCGCCAAAACGATTCGCTGACCTGGCTGGCGTGGGGCCGCGCAATGCTGTTCCTCGATGGGTTGGTATGGGGTGCGGCTGGCATTTTCCTGACCGCCACCAACGACACCAGTGTCGTGACGTTGGTGATCGCCACGCTGGCCGGCGTGAGCACGGTCGCTGCCTTCGTGTTGCATGCCGACTGGCCTTGCTGCGTGGCCTACACCGCACCGATGCAGCTGCCCGGCGTGCTCATGATGTTCTCGCGCGGCGACGCCATCGGCCTGTACGGTGCGTTCTCGATCATCGCCTTCTACGCTGTTTTGCTGGTCGCCACACGCCGCTCGGAGCGGCAGGTGGTGGAGATGCTGACGCTGCGCTTCACCAACGAGCGGCTCACGGCCCAGCTGTCATCGGCACTCGAGTTGGCGCGCATGGAGAACCGCGCGAAGAACGAGTTCGTCGCCAACATGAGCCACGAGTTGCGCACGCCGCTGCACGGCATCTTGGGTATGTCGAGCATGCTGCTGGGCAGCGCACCCGAGAGCAACCCGCGGGACGGGCTGACCGTCATCCGGCGTTGCGGCGAGCACCTGCTGGGTCTCATCAACAACATCCTTGAATATTCGCGCTTCGACGCGCACGGGATCGACGTGCACCCACAGCAGGTCGACCTCGCGCAGCTGATCGACGACACGGTGGAGATGTGCACGCCAGGTGCCGCAGAAAAGGGCCTCACGCTCACCAGCGAGCTCGACCTGCCGCGGCCTTGCATGGCGACGATGGACCCGTTCCGTCTGCGCCAGATCCTGCTGAACCTGGTGGGCAACGCGGTGAAGTTCACCGAGCACGGCACGGTGCGCGTGCGGGTCGCGGAAACGCAGGGCGGCAGCGGCCTGTTGATCCGAGTCGAAGACACCGGCGTGGGCATCGCGCCGGCGGCGCTCGACCGCATCTTCGAGCCCTTCGTTCAGGTCGACAGCTCCAACACGCGGCGCTTCGGTGGCACCGGGCTCGGGCTCAGCATCACGCGCGCGATTTGCGAGGCGATGGGCGGCTCGGTGAGGTATCACAGCGCGTTGGGATCAGGCTCGACCTTCGAGGTGCTGCTGCCGCTGAAGCGGGTGCATACGCCGAATGTACCTTCGCCCGCTGCAGCGGCATCACCGGCAACCGGCCAAGTGCCGATGCACGGCCGCGTGCTGCTGGCCGAAGACAACCAAGTCAACGCCATCGTTGCCGAGGCCTCGCTCGCTCGCCTAGGCCTGGAAGCCGAACATGTGGTCGATGGGCGCGGTGTCGTCGAGCGCGTGTGCCAGGCGCACTCGCCGCGGCCCGATCTGGTGTTGCTGGACTGCCAGATGCCGGAGATGGATGGCTTCGAAGCCGCGCGCCGCATCCGCGAGCACGAGATGAAGAACGGCTTGCCGCGCCTGCCGCTCATCGCGCTCACGGCCAATGTATTTCCCGAAGACCGTGAACAATGCCGCGCCGCGGGCATGGACGACTTTCTGGCCAAGCCCTTCAGCACCGAGCAGCTGCGCGAAATTCTGTCTGTGTACCTGACGCAATCTGCCTGATTCAGGCAGCGCGCGGCCAGACTTCGTCACCCTTGTTGCGAAGCCCATCGGCAACAGCGGCCGAGAGCGCCTCGAAGATCGCGATGTCGGGGTGATAGCGGCGAAACACGAAGTCGTGATCGGGGTGCCGGCGCTCGCGTGCCATCGCCTCGGACGTGACCGTGTCGCGGAACAGCACGCGGTGAGGCAAGCCGCCCGCATGCAGCAGCGGGCACATGCGCTCGTCGCCAAACAGATCGGTGAAGCCGAGGTTCTCGTAGGTGCGCAGCAGCGTGCGGCGCGAGCCAGCCAGCACACCGCCGATCTGCGTCGCGATGCAATACAGATGGCTCGCCTTCACCAGCGCCAGGCGCACCGGGTGGTCGTAGCCGGGCTGCACGCACAGGCGCGTGATCTCGGCCAGCAACTGGCCTTGGCGTTCTGGCGGCAACTCGATGCTGCGCTCGATCTGCAAGGGCGCCGTGCGGTTGCTCTGTATGCGCGCCGAGCCCACCACCGCGCCGGTCGCCTTGTCTTCTGCAAAGAAGATGGTGGTGTCGACCAATCGATCGAGCGGATCGGCGCTGCCGAATGCTGCGGCCTGCGCCGGCAGATGGCGGCCATAGGCCGTCTGCCTCAGCGCCTGAACGCGCAGCAGTTGTGATTCGTCGCAGACCACCCTCACTTTGAAGGGCAGGCTGTGTTCGATGACGGCAGAGGCTCGGTGAGTTGCCCGATTGCGCGATGCATCGAGTGCCCCGAAGTCTGAGTCGTTGCTGCGCAGCCCGTGAGCGCGCGACACGATGTCGAGTGCCCGCGGCACCGGCATCAATGAAGGTGGCGGAAGTTCGTCCCTGTACATGCAGTATCCCCATCAGCGGGCCTTTGGCCTCTTGCATGATCCCGGGGCAGTAATCGCAAGGGCCGGGCCAGCCGCCTCGATTCAAGTGTTGCGAGTTGTGACCGGCACGGTGCCGATCGGGCCTTCAGCGATGGGGGCGTGAAGGCTCAACGCTGCCCGGTAGACAGCGGCCAAACGAAGTGGGCGTCGCCGTTGAAGTCGGGCGCCTGCCAGTCGCTCACCGAGAAGTAGAGCCGGCTCGGTGCCAGCATCTCGACACCGCGTTCGATGGCCTGCAGGCTGACGCCGGCCAGGTCGAGGCGGCTGTTGTCGGCACGGATGGCCACACGCCCGCGCAGCCGCAGGTTTGTGGCCGTGAGCTGGCTGGCTTGCGTCGAGAGTGCGACATCGTCGCTGTCGATCACGCTGTCTTCGACGGTCACCGACGACGCCTTGATGGTCAGCTGCCGGAGCTTTGCGCCGCTGATGCGGGCGTTGCCGCAGTTGTCGAGCGTGATGCTGTCGTAGTGGCCGCTGAAGCTGCGGTCGGGTTCGTTGAGGCAACTCGCAGCGCCCTTGGACACCTCGGGAACGTCTACCGCGTATTTCGGCGACAAGGGCGAAGCCAAGGCCTCCTGCAACAAGCGCATGAAGGTGGTGGGGCTGTCTTGCATCGGCGTGTGCCCTGCGCCGTCGATCACCCGCAAGCGGGCATCGGGCAGGCGCGCTGCGAGCAGGTTGCCGGTGCGCAACGGCGCCACCGGGTCATCTCGGCCCCAGATCACCGTGGTGGGCGCCTGCACTTCACGGATCGCCGAAGTGAAGTCGTGCTCCACCAGGCCGAGGCCGGCTTCGACCTGTGTGTAGCGGCCAAGCAGCGCATACCGCACGCTGGGGTTTTGTGCCAGCCAGCGGCTGAAGTCGAAGCGATCGTCGAGATCGTTGAACACGATGCGCCTGAGGCCGTTGATGCGCTCGCCAAGGCCCTTGAGGAACCGGTCGACCGGGTCGATGCCGACCTGCCGCGTTCGCATGCTGGCCACGTGCTGCGCAAACACCGTCTTGAGCAGGATGCCCGCCGCGTCGACGAGCACCAGCCGATCCACCCTGTCGGCATGCGCGTGGGCGAAATGCAGACTCACCGCGCCACCCAGCGAATGGCCGACCACATGCACCCGCTGGCCGGGCGACGTCTGGTCGAGCACCTCCTTCAGAGCCTGGCTCAGCGCGTCGAAGGAATAGCCTTGCGGCGACGACTCCGATGCGCCGAACCCCGGCAGGTCGACAGCGACCACATGAAACTGGCCCGCCAGGGCGGCAACCACGCTGGCCCAGTCACGATGCGCGTTGTTGCCGAGGCCATGCACCAGCAACACGGTGGGCGCGCTTTGCGCCCCGGCCTGCCCTATCAGCACGCGCTGCCCGCTGCGCAAGGCCAGGCAGGTGTAGCGCAGGCCCGGCAGCCGGACGATCACGGCCGAGGCCGCTTCGGCAACCCGATCGACACATGGAACCGAAGTGGGAGGCACTGCCGACAACGGCACCGATGCAGGGGCCGGCTGAGTCGGGGCGGCAGATCGGGCTGCGGCGCCACAGAGCATCACCATCAAACCCAGTGCCAGAGGCCGCCACACACACAGGAGCATTCGTCACCTCAAGAAACACCGGGCGCCCATTCTCGCGGAACCATGCGCGCAGCGGTGATATCAGTATCTGCATACTGGCACTGCTGCCAACCACGGAGGTACCGATTTGAAGACCAAAACACAGACTCTCTCGCTCTCGCTGGCCCTCTTGATCGCCGTGAGCCTGCCCGCGGCTCAGGCCCAGACCACGACCACGACAGGCCCGAAGATCGAGCCCGGCTTGTGGGAGATCAACATCGCGCTCAAGAGCCAGAGCGGCAAGGCCGAAGCGGCGGTGAAGCAGGCGCAGGCCTACATCAACCAATTGCCGCCCGACCAGCGCAAGGCCGTAGAACAGGTGATGGCCCAGCAGAACATCCGCCTGGGCGACAAGTCGAGCACCGTGCAGGCCTGCATCAGCAAGGAAGACGCCGAGCGCGGCGAGATCCCGCAGCAAGCCGGTGACTGCACGCAGCAGGTGCTGGAGCGCGGCAGCAACTCGATGAAGGTGAAGTTCGCCTGCACCACCACACCACCGGCCAACGGCGAGGCCGTGGTCACCTTTCAGAGCGCGACGGCCTACACCAGCCAGGCGGTGGTCGACACCGTGGTCGTTGGCCAACCGGAGCGCGTGAACGTCGACCAGACGGGGCGCTGGCTCGCGACGGACTGCGGCAACGTGAAGGCCTTGGGGAAGTAAGGAGCACCTGCGGTCGAAGGGCTGCGGGGTGTAGTCGTCAACCGGGCTTTACGACGCGCGAATCCAGTTCTCCAGCCGCAGGCCTTCCACTCGCTTGAAGTGGCGCAGGTTGTCGGTGACCAGCACCGCGCCGAGCGCCAGCGCGTGCGCGGCGATCATCTCGTCAAAGTCACCCAGAGCCTGCGCCTTCGCGCGCAGCTGCGCGCGCACCAGGGCGTGGAACTCGGCGCAGGCGGCATCCCACGGCTCGGTGTGGACCACCGCAAGGAACGCGCCGACATAGCGCTCAAGCTGAACAGCGTCCGGCCGCGTCGCCACGCCGAAACGCATCTCGGCATTGGTGATGGCCGAGATGCACCATTCGTCAGGTTGCAGTTGCTGCAAGCGGCTGTCGAGCCCGGCCGTGCCGCGCATCGCGGCCACCGCCGTGTTGGTGTCGAGCAGGTAGAGCGTCATGTCACTCCACCCATGACTCGAGCGCGTCTCGGCGCTGCGTGTCTTGCACGCGGTCGGCGAGGAAGTCGGCCGGCACCGCGCCCAACTGATGCCGCAGCGACATGAACTCCATCCACGACAACTCGGGCCGGCTGGACAGGATCACGTTGCCGTTGCGCGCGTCGCGGCGGATGTAGACGGCGTCGCCTTCGAAGCGAAACTCGGCCGGCAGGCGCACGGCCTGGCCACCGCCATGGGCGAAGAGCTTGGCGACCTTAAAAGATGTGTTCTCTGACTGCATGAGTGCAGCCTAAGACCTCACTGGCTCAGGCGCTGAGCCAGTCACACGAACCCATGGCAAGCGGCAACGCGCCGCCTGTGTTCAGCTGCGCTGGAAGCCGTCGTCCAAGGTCTTCTTCGGCTCGGCCAGCACACCATGTGCGAGGTCGTTCATCAGCGTGTCGGCCCAAGCCGAATTGGTGTCGGTGGCATAGAAGCGCTCTTCGCCGGTGGAACGACGGCGCACCACGAGCAGCCCGCCCGCCAGGCGAAAGAGCTGCGCCAGCGGCGAGGCGTTGTCGGACTTGATCTCGAAGTCTTCGGCGTCGTAGCCAACGTCGGCGAGCATGCGGCCCACCGTTTTCACCTGGCTCTGGAACTTGGGTAGATCGATCATGGCGCTCCTCTCCTGGGCCGTGCGTCTCGACGCGCAATGCGGAGAACGCCCAGGCGATGATCGGCACGCGGCCCCATGAAGCTTGTAGGAGAACACCGCATCGGCGCGTCGGCATGCGGCGCGCCGTTCCATGTCACTCGCTACTCGGCGCCCAGCGGCTTGAACAGCTCTTCGAAGTCCTGCGAGGTCAGCCCTGCATCGCCGGCCACGCCGGACAGCAGGGAATCGGCCAAACCGGCCTTGCGCGCCTGCAGCTCGAGCATCTTGTCTTCGACCGTGCCGCTGGCCAGCAGCTTGTAGACGAACACCGGCTTGTCCTGCCCGATGCGGTAGGCCCGGTCGATGGCCTGCTGCTCGACGGCCGGGTTCCACCATGGGTCGTAGAGGATCACGGTGTCGGCCGCGGTGAGGTTCAGGCCCACGCCGCCGGCCTTCAGACTGATGAGGAAGAGCGGCACCTCGCCTTGCTGGAAGCGCGCCACCAGCTCGCCGCGGTCCTTGCTCTCGCCAGTGAGCTTGAGGTGCGGCAGCTTGAGCCGCGCGAGTTCGATCTCGATCAGCGCCAGCATCTCGGTGAACTGGGAGAAGAGCAGCACGCGGCGGCCGTCTTCGATCAGCGTGGGCAGCAGGTCGAGCAGCAGCTCCATCTTGGCCGACGGGTGGTGCGGCCTGGCAGCGGCGGGCTCGTTCGGGTCGCCGATCTTCAACAGCCGCGGGTCGCAGCAGACCTGGCGCAACCTGAGCAAGGCGTCGAGCACCATGATCTGGCTGCGCGCCAGGCCTTGCTGCGCGATCACGTCTCGCAGCTTGGTGTCCATGGTGGCGCGCACGGTCTCGTACAGGTCGCGCTGGGTGCCGCTGAGTTCGACGCGCAGGTGTGTCTCGGTCTTCTCGGGCAGTTCTTGCGCCACCTGCTGCTTGGTGCGACGCAGCACGAACGGGCGCACGCGGCGCGCGAGGTTGGCGGCCTGCGCCGTGTCTTGCCGCCGCTCGATGGGCGTGCGGTAGTGCTCGCGGAACTGCGGCTCGCTGCCCAGCAGGCCGGGGCAGACGAAGTCCATCAGGCTCCACAGCTCGCCCAGATGGTTCTCGAGCGGCGTGCCGCTCAGGCACAGGCGGTGCCGGGCGTTCAGGCCCTTCACCGACATCGCGGCCTGGCTGCGGGCATTCTTGATGCGCTGGGCTTCGTCGAGCATCAGGTAATGCCACTCCTGCGCACCCAGGGTCGGCACGTCTCGCATGGCGAGCGGGTAACTGGTGACCACCAGGTGCGAGCCGGCGATGTGCTTGAAGTGCTTGGCGCGCTGAGGCCCGTGCAGCACCACCAGCTTCAGCTCGGGCGTGAAGCGCCGCGCCTCGGCCTCCCAGTTTCCGATGAGGCTGGTCGGCACGATCACGAGGCTGGGCCGGTCGAGCCGGCCGGCGTCGAGCTCGCCCTGCAGCAAGGTCAGCGCCTGCAGCGTCTTGCCCAGGCCCATGTCGTCGGCAAGGATGCCGCCGAGCCGCGCGCGGCGAAGAAAGTCCATCCACGCCAGGCCGTCGAGCTGGTAGTGGCGCAAGGTGGCCTGCACCTTCGGCGAGACCGCCACCTCGGGCAGGCTCTTCCCGCTGCCCAGCAGGCGCACCTGCGTCATCAGCTCGGTGAAGCTGGGCGGCGCCTTGACCTGCACGTCGGCCGACAAGGCCTCGAGCGTGCCCAGGTCGAAGCGCGACAGGCGCAGTGCCCCGGCCTTGTCGCCCACACGGAAGACCGAGCGCAGCCAGTCCATCAAAGGCGCCACCCGCTTCACCGGCAGGCGCAGCAGGCGTTGCCGCGGGGCAGTGCCCGGCGCGGCGGGCACATCGCCGGCCCAGGGCACGAGCACGTCGCCGTTGTCGTCCTGGCTCATTGCGGCGTCCAGCTTCAGCCAGCCGCTCTGCACCAGGCTCACGAGCAGCGGCACCAGGTTCACCGGCTGGCCGTCGACCTTGACCTGCAGGCCCACGCTGAACCAGTTGCCGCCGGGCTCTTCGCCGATGTCGACCGACCAGTCGTCGGGCGTGTGCAGCTCGAAGGGAAAGTCGTCGACCACCTCGACGGCCCAGCCCCGGCTTTGCAAGTCGGGAATGTGATGCGCCAGCAGCTCGGGCCAGCGCTCGCGCCGCTGCGGCACCAGCATCATGGGGTTGCCTTCGACACCGACCGGCAACACCGACGACTGCAGGCGAGCGCTCGAGAGCCGGGTCAGCCGGTCCATCGCCACGCCGGCCGACAGGCTCCAGGGCCGCAGCTCCAGCTCGCCGAACAGCGTGCGCAAGGCCGCCGCCTCGGCCTGCGCCTGCCGCTGGAAATGACCCATCACGATGCGGCCGGGCCGCTCCGGGTCGTTCACTTCACCCAGGGCCGTGGTCGCATTGCCGGCGGGAAAGTGGAAGTCGAACGCCCGGCCCGTGGGCGGCTGGTAGCGAAAGATCAGCTGCGCCGCGCCCTGGCGCAGCGTGGTGCTGCGCGAATTCGCCGAGCCGTAGCGGTGGTGCAGCATGGCTTCGGAAGCCACGTCGACGCAGGTGGTCAGGCGCAGCACCGGCACCAGGGCCAGCGCGCCGAGTTCGATCATGGCCGGCGGGGGCGGCTCGGACGAGCGGGCCGTCGGCGTGGCCACGCCCGGCACTTCGGGCAGGCCGCGCTTGATGCGGATCTGCTGCGCTTCCCACGCCATCAGTGCCGCGGCCACATGCTTGCAATTGGTACCGACCGGGCAGGAACAGCGGCCTTCCAGCCGCGGCCCGAGCCGGCGATCGTTCACCCAGTGGATGCTCTGCTGGTAGGCGGTGGGGCCGGACCCTTGCGTGCGCGTGTTGAGCCGCGGGCCGTCGATCTGCATGGACAGCACGGCCTGCTGCGGCTTGAGCCCCATGGCCGAGGTGAGCGTGCGGTGGTCGAAGTGCTCGCCCAGGTCAAAGTCTTCGGGCAGGGAAAAGTCGGTCATCGGGTGAAGGGAAAGGCAACCCTGCATTGTCGTCTGCCATGCGATGCTTGCCCAGATGAAACGCCGACACCTCTTGGGGACTCTGGCCGTACTCGCACCTGGCCTGCAGGCGCGAGCCGCGCTGATCGCCCCGCGCCCGCTGGCTTTCCCGGCGGACTTCGGCGCCCACCCGGCCGCCCGCACAGAGTGGTGGTACCTCACAGGAGCCCTGCAGGCGGGGGAGCGCCTGTTCGGCTTCCAGGTCACCTTTTTCCGTTCTCGAACCGACGTGGGGGCCGACCACGCCAGCCGCTTCGCCGCCCGACAGCTCGTGTTCGCCCACGCGGCATTGAGTGACGTGCAGGCCGGCAAGCAACGCCACGACCAGCGCCTAGCGCGGGCGGGCTTTGGCATCGCAGAGGCTGCCGAAAGTGATACGCATGTGATCTTGCGTGACTGGTCGTTACAGCGCGAAGGCCCGGTTGACGCCAGCCGCTACCGCACGCAAGTCACCAGCGACAACGCCGGTTTCCGCCTAGAACTGACGTTGGCCGGCACCCAGCCGCCGCTCTTGCAAGGCGAGGCCGGCTTCTCGCGCAAGGGCCCGCGCCCCGAGCAGGCCAGCCACTATTACAGCCAGCCGCAACTCGCCGCCACCGGCACGCTCACGCTCGACGGCCGCGCCGTGTCGGTGCAAGGCCGCGCCTGGCTCGACCACGAATGGAGCGAAAGCCTGCTCGACCCGCAGGCCGTGGGCTGGGACTGGATCGGCATGAACCTCGACGACGGAAGCGCCCTCACCGCCTTCCGCCTGCGCCGAGCCGATGGCTCCGCGGTCTACGCAGGAGGCAGCCTGCGCTCGGGCGGCGCGGTGCGCAGCTTCGCGCCCGGCGAAGTGCGCTTCACCCCCGGGCGGCGCTGGCTGAGCCCCGGCTCGCGCGCCAGTTACCCGGTGGAGTGGACGGTGCAAACGCCTGCCGGCGAACACCGCATCCGCGCCCTGTTCGACGCACAGGAGCTCGACAGTCGCGGCAGCACCGGCGCCTTCTACTGGGAAGGCCTGAGTGACCTGCTCGACGCGCGCGGACAACGCGTTGGACGCGGTTACCTTGAAATGACCGGTTACGCGAATCCGCTCATCTTGTGATCTAGTGCATCAAAGGCATGGCACGAAAAACGCTAGGGAAACGGCGCTTTTTCACGCGCAGGCCGACCAAGGATTCGCTCAAAATCGACCACGCGCACGAGACAACTCCACCCGTGCCCCACGCCATGAACACTGCGTCCCCCGATCGCGAAAAGCCCTTGCACACCGCCACGCGGATGTTGGCGAGCGCCTGGGCCGGTCTGACCAGTGCCATCGCCCGGCTCGACGGCCGCCCCACGGGAACCGCCGTGCTGAGCCGCCCGCGCCCACTGCATCTGCGCGAACTGGAACCCCAGGTCACCGCGCGCCGCCGTTCTGACGTCACCGAACCGCTAAATTTCCCCGGCCATGAGAACACCACCGGCGAAGCCATCACGCTGCCGCCGCTGGCACTGAAGACGCACCAAGACGCCCTCACCGGCCTCGCCAGCCGCGAATACCTGAACGACAACGCCGAAGGCCTGGTCGCTGCGCTGCGCGCCGGCGGCACCGAAGCCTGCATCCTGCGCATCGGCGTGGATGGGCTGGACGCCGTCACCCAACGCTATGGCGCCCATGCGGCCGACCAAGTGCTGCAGCAGGTGGCCAAGCGTCTGCGCCACCTGGCGCGTGAAAGAGACATCGTGATGCGGCTGCACGGCGCGGAGTTCGCACTGCTGGTGGCCTGCCCCGGCCAAGAGGCGGCGGCATTTGCCCGCACCCTGGCCAACCGCGTGCTGGTCGACCTGAAGCGCCCGTTCTCGTGGCGCACCCTGAGCAACCTGCGCATCTGCGGTTGCGTCGGCTCGGCCGTGTGGCCGGCCAACGGCGCCACGCTGGACGAGGTGATGGCCTACGCCGAAGACGCGCTGGCCTCGGCCCGCCGCAGCGGCCCGGGCCAGACCCGCCAATTCGTCGAAGGGTTCAGCAACCGCTTCGACCCCACGGCCCACCCGGCCGCGGCCTGAACGCAGCCTGAAAACAAACGAGCCGGCACTTCGCCGGCTCGCTCACTTTCAGCTTCTACGCGGTGCTAGTCAGTGCGCGCCGCCCACGTCGGCCCCACCCGCATTCATCTTGGGCTTGGCGAACCACACCAGCCCGATCAGTGCGATGAAGATGATCGACGAGAGCCAGAAGATGTCGGTCGCCGCCATCGTGTAGGCCTGCTGGTCGAGGAGCCGATTGACGGTGGCCAGTGCCTGCTCGTTGCTGTAGCCCGCCGCGCCGAGCTGGCTCAACGTCAAGGTGGCGGCGTTGTTGGTACTCGTCAACGACTCGGTCAGCTGCGCGTGGTGCATCACCGCGCGGTTCTCCCACGCGGTGGTGAAGATCGAGGTGCCGATGGCGCCCGCCGTGATCCGCACGAAGTTGCTCAGGCCCGCGGCTGCCGGCATCTGCTGCGGCGCCAGGCCTGAGAACACGATGGCCTGCAGCGGGATGAAGAAGAACGCCATCGCCGCGCCTTGCAGGATCGTCGGGATCAGGATCGTCGAGAAGTCGGCCTGCACGTTGAAGCGCGAGCGCATGTACAGCACGATGCCGAAACCGATGAACGCCACCGTCGACAGCTTGCGCGGATCGATCTTGCCGACGTTCTTGCCCACCCAGGGCGACAGCACGATCGCCAGCACACCCACCGGTGCCAGCGCAATGCCGGCCCAGGTGCTGGTGTAGCCCATGTACTGCTGCAGCCACAACGGCATCAGCACCACGTTGCCGAAGAACACGCCGTACGCGACCGACAGCGACACCGTGCCGAGCCAGAAGTTGCGCCGGGCGAACAGGCGCAGGTCGACGATGGGGTTCTTCTCGGTGAGCTCCCAGGCCAGGAAGAACAGGAACCCGACCACCGCCAACACCGCCAGCGTGATGATCTGGCCGGAATTGAACCAGTCGAGCTCCTTGCCCTTGTCGACCATGATCTGCAGCGATCCAACCCACAGCACCAGCAGCCCCAGGCCCACGAAATCGAGCGGCACGCGGCGGGGCCCCGGGTCACGCTTGTGATAAATCGACCAAGTGACGAGCGCCGCCAGCAAGCCAATCGGGATGTTGATGTAGAAGATCCACGGCCACGAGATGTTGTCGGTGATCCAGCCGCCGAGCAGCGGCCCGACCACCGGCGCCACGAGCACCGTCATCGCCCACATCGCCATGGCCACCCCGGCTTTCGCCGCAGGGTAGCTGGCCAGCAGCAGGGTTTGCGACAGCGGGATCATCGGTCCGGCCACCAGGCCCTGCAGCACGCGGAAGGCGATCAGGGATTCGATGTTGGGCGCGAGGCCGCACAGCCACGACGCGATGACGAACAGCACGATGCTGGCGGTGAACAGCCGCACCTGGCCGAACCGCTGCGTCAGCCAGCCGGTCAGCGGCACCGAGATCGCATTGGCCACGCCGAACGAGGTGATGACCCAGGTGCCTTGCGCCGGGCTCACGCCCATGTCGCCGGCAATGGCGGGGATCGACACGTTCGCAATGGAACTGTCGAGCACGTTCATGAAGGTCGCGAGCGACAACGCCACGGTGCCGAGCACCAGTTGACTGCCCGTCAGCGGCGGATAGGCCGGCGCGCGCATCGGCGGCGCGGGCGGCGGCGGAGCGGCGGGTGCGCTCTCGCCCGAAGGCGAGCCGGGCAGCGCCGCGGTGGTGGACGACATGGCTCGGCCTCTCGGTGATCTGTGTTTACTTCAGCGCGGTCAGCGCAGGCGTGCGGGGGCTGCCCGAAGACGCCAGGGTCGAGCCGCTCGACGCCTGCCCGCCCACGTCGGGCTGCGATGCGGTTTGCGTCTGCGCCTTGGCCGGCGTGCCGCGAACGGGGCGGCCGAGGTTGGCGGCGATGATCTTGCGCACCTGCTCGTCGGCGGCATTTGCGCTTGGGTCGACCACTTCACCCACCACCGTGCTGCTCGCGCGCGGTGCATCGGCGAGGGCCTTGCCGCTGGTGTCGCTCACATCGACCTGAGCGTCCATCGACAAACCGACGCGCAGCGGGTGTTCGGCCACTTCCTTCGGGTCGAGCGCCACGCGCACTGCGAGGCGCTGCACGACCTTGATCCAGTTGCCGGTGGCGTTCTGCGCCGGCAGCAGCGCGAACGCCGAGCCCGTGCCCGCACCCAGCCCCTCAACCTTGCCGTGGTACTCGACCTTCTTGCCGTACATGTCGGCGGTGAGGCTCACCGGCTGCCCGATGCGCAGGTTGCGCAGCTGGCTTTCCTTGAAGTTGGCATCGACCCAGACCTGGTTCAGCGTGATCACCGACATCAGCGGCGAGCCAGCCTGCACACGCTGGCCGAGCTGCACGCTGCGCTTGGCGACGTAGCCGTCGACAGGCGCCAGCAAATCGGCACGCTTGACGGCCAGCGCCGCCTCACGCACACGCGCTGCCGCACGCAGCACGTTGGGGTGCTGTTCGACCGAGGTGTTGTCGGTCAGCGTCTGGTTCGACAGCAGCTGTTCGCGAGCCGCCTCGACCGCCGACTGCGCCGCCACGACGGCGCTCTTCGCGGCCGACAGCTGCGAGCTCGCATGGTTGAACTCTTCCTTGCCGACCGCGCCAGAGGCCAGCAGCGGGCTGCGGCGCGACACGTCGTCTTGTGCGCGGGCCGCCTCGCTCTGCGCGCGGGCCAGGTCGGCCTCGCGCAGCGCAATCTGCGCCTTCAGCGTGGAGTTGTTGGCGTACAAGGTGCGCACTTCACGCACGGTCTGCGCGAGCTGGGCTTCAGCCTGGTCGAGTGCCACTTGTGCATCGGCCGGGTCGAGCTTGACCAGCAGCTGGCCGGCCTTGACGAAATCGGTGTCGTCGGCCTTGATCGCCAGCACGGTGCCGCTGATCTGCGGCGTGAGCTGCACCACGTTGCCTTGCACGTAGGCGTTGTCGGTCGACTCGTAGTGGTTCAGCACCAGCGCGTAGTAGGCGGCGTAGGCGATGCCGGCCACGACGACGAGGCCGGCCACGGCGCTGAGCGCCTTCTTGCGATTCGGGTTGCCGGCGGGTGTGGTTTGAGGGGCGTCCATGAATTTTTTCTCCGGAAAGCGGTGTGTCTGTTGTCTGTGTGAAATCAGCGGATCACTGGGCGGCAGCGGTGCGCGTGCTCTCGGCCACGTAGCCGCCGCCGAGAGAACGGATCAGTGCGACCTGCGTGTCGAGCGCACGGGCCTTCAGGTCCGTCGCCGAGCGGCGCTGGGCCAGCACGCTGGCTTCGGCATTGAGCACTGTGAGGTACGTGCCGAGGCCGGCCTTGTAGCGTTGCACCGCGAAGTCGTAGGCTGACTCGGCCGCGGCTTGCGCTTGCACCTGCTCGGTCTGTTGGCGCGCGATCGATTGCAGCGAGCTGATCTGGTCGGCCACGTCGCGCACCGCGTCGATCACGGCGGCGTTGTAGGTTTCCACCGCCACGTCGAAGTCGGCCGACTTGCCGCGCAGGTTCGCGCGGATGCGGCCTGAGTCGAAGATCGGCAAGTGGATCGCCGGGCCCACGCCCCATTGCTCGCTGCCGCTCTTGAAGAGGCGGTCGAGGCCGAGGCTCGACAAGCCGGCAAACGCCGTCAAGCTGACGTTGGGATAAAACTGGGCCTTGGCACTGGCCACGTCGTTGCTAGCAGCCTCAACACGCCAGCGCGCGGCGCTGATGTCGGCACGTCGGCCCAGCAGGTCGGCCGGCACGTTGGCCGGCAAGGGTACGGCCTGCACGGCTTGCAGCTGCGGCGTCAGCTGGTCGAGCGCCTGTGGCCCCTGGCCCGTCAGTGCCGCAAGCGAATGGCGGGCGAGCGTGATCTGCTCTTCCAGTGCCTCAAGCTGGGCGCGTGTCTCGGGCAGTGCCCCCTCGCCTTGGCGCAGCTCGACCTTGGTGTCGAGGCCGGCGTCCACTCGCTGGCGGATCAACGCGAGGATTTCATCGCGCTGTGCCAGCGAACGCTTGGCCACGTCGCGCTGGTCGATCAGGCGTGCGAGCTGCACATAGCTGCGCGCCACGTTGCTGGCCAGCATCACGCGGGCGGCCTGTGCGTCGGCCTCGGCGGCACGCTGCGCGCCGATGGCGGCGTCGAGCGCGCGGCGGTTGCGGCCGAAGAAGTCGAATTCCCACGACGCGCCAACCTGCAGCGTGCCGGTCTCATAGATCTCGCCGCCCAGCGGTGGCGGGTAGATGCTGTTGCCCGAGAAGAGCTGGCGCGTCGCCTCGAAAGAGCCGTTGACTTGCGGGCCGTCGACCGAGCGCACGGTGTCGGCATTGGCCTGCGCACGCGCAAGGCGCGCCTGGGCGACCTTGAGATTCGGGCTGCCCTCGAGCGCGTGGGAGATCAGGTCGGACATGCCGCCGTCGCCGAAACCTTGCCACCAGTCGGCACCGACGGGGGCGGTGGCGCTCGAGTCGCTCACGCCCAGGGTGGCAGGCGCCACCACCTTGGCTTGCGGCGCATTGATGCCGGCGGTGCTGGCACAGCCGGCCAGGGTGAGCACCAGGGTCGAAGCCAGTGCGACGACGAGCGCAGTGACCGTGGGCAACGCCTGAACGTGCTTGCACGTGAAAGAGTGGGTTGCTTGAGACATGTTCTTGGTCTTTCTTGTAGAAACTTGTTCGGGCTTTATTTGCTTAGGCAGTCAATGTGGCTCACTTTTGAAGGCCTTTATTTCGTCGGGTCTTCTTTGTTCGGCTGCGCGTCACGCATGGTTTCGGCGTTGGCCAGCATGCGCCGCAGGTAACCCGTGAGCGCTTGCCATTCGGTCTTGGAGAACCCGGCCAAGTGCGCATTCATGACCTCGGCCAAGGCCGCCGGCACCTTGTCGGCAGCCGCTTCTCCGTCGGGCGTGAGTTCGAGGTTCACCACACGCCGGTCTTCGGTGGAGCGGATGCGCTTGCACAGGCCCTTGGCCTCCAGTCTGTCGAGGAGACGGGTGGTTGCGCCAGGGTCGATCTGCATTTCGCGGGCCAGCTCTGCGACAGTCGAAGCGTGCGTCTTTTTCAGCTTGAAAAGAGGCTCCCATTGGGCATTGGTCAACCCATGCGGCTCCAGCTTCCTATCGATCTCCTGCTTCACGCTGTTCAGCACGCGGCGCAGCAGATACCCCACGCTGTCGTCGGACGCATATTCGTTCGGACGGTAAAAATCGGCAGGTGGGGGAGGACGGGACATGAGGGTGGCAACCATCGGTTTGTTGCAGTGCACACCAACTTTATGTGCCTAGGCAATTAATGTCAAGGCTCTCATTCGTGAACTCTGTCTTGCGCTTTTAGCAAGCCACCCGCCCGCTAGACTCCGGCATGCCTTCATCGACCTCCCTGAACACTTCTGAGGCCGGCAACGCGGCTTCACGCCCGGCAACGCCGGCGCCCGCCCGCAACGTTCGCTCGCTCAGCGGTCTGTGGCCCTTCTTGCGGCCTTACCGGGTTCACATGGCCTTGGCGGTCGTGTTCCTGGTGATGGCGGCGGCCGCCACGCTGGTGTTTCCGATCGCGCTCAAGTCGCTGATCGACCAGGGCCTCGTCTCCAGCGACCCAGGTGCGCGGGTGATGGCGCTGCGCGAACACTTCTTTGCGCTGTTTGCCGTGGGCGCCGCGCTGGGTGTCTTTTCGGCCGCGCGCTTCTATGCCGTCACCTGGCTCGGCGAGCGCGTCACCGCCGACCTGCGCAACGCCGTCTACGCCCACGTGGTGAAGCAAAGCCCCGAGTTCTTCGAGACCACACAGACCGGCGAGGTGCTGTCGCGCCTGACGACCGACACGACACTGGTGCAGACCGTCGTCGGCTCGAGCCTGTCGATGGGGCTGCGCAACACGGTGATGGGGCTCGGCGCGATGGCGATGCTCGTGATCACGAACCCCTACGTGATGTCGCAGGTGCTGGGCATCCTCATCATCGTCGTGCTGCCTTCGCTCTACTTCGGGCGCCGCGTGCGCAAGCTCAGCCGCGCGAGCCAGGACCGCGTGGCCGACTCAGCCGCGATTGCAGCCGAAGTGCTCAACGCCATTCCGGTGGTGCAAAGCTACACGCAGGAACAGCGTGAAGCCGCGCGCTTCGACCAATCCACCGAGCAGGCATTCACCACGGCCATCAACCGCACCCGCATGCGCTCACTGCTGGTCGCCTTCATCATTACCGCCACCTTCGGCGCGCTGCTGTGGGGCCTGTACCAGGGAACGCAAGCCGTGGTGCGTGGCGACATCACCGCTGGCCACCTCGGGCAGACGGTGGTGTTCGTGATTATTCTGGTGAGCAGCGTGGCGGTGCTGTCGGAGGTCTATGGCGACCTGCTGCGCGCGGCCGGCGCCACCGAGCGCTTGATGGAACTGCTGGCGGCGCGCTCGCCGATCGAGTCGCCTGCGCGGCCGCTCGCATTGCCCGACACGCGCGCCGGCTCGTCGATCGAGCTGCGCGACGTGACCTTTCGCTACCCGTCGCGCCCGCAGCACCCTTCCCTGCAGCAGGTGAGCCTGCATGTGCAGCCTGGCGAAACCGTGGCGCTCGTGGGACCGAGCGGCGCCGGCAAGAGCACCGTGTTCCAGTTGCTGCTGCGCTTCTATGACGCAGGCGAAGGCACGGTCACCATCGACGGCGTGTCGGTGCGCGACACCTCGCTGCATGACCTGCGCCAGCGCATCGGCATCGTGCCGCAAGACAGCGTGATCTTCTCGGCCAACGCGCTGGAGAACATTCGCTACGGCAAGCCGACGGCTTCCGACGACGAAGTGAAGGCCGCAGCGCGCGCTGCGTTCGCAGACGACTTCTTGCGCGAGCTGCCCGAGGGCTACAACACCTTTCTCGGCGAACGCGGCGTGCGCCTGTCGGGCGGGCAACGGCAACGCATCAGCATCGCGCGCGCGATGCTGAAGAACCCGCCGCTCTTGCTGCTCGATGAAGCCACCAGCGCACTGGATGCCGAAAGCGAACGCATGGTGCAGGCCGCGCTCGAGTCGGCGATGAAAGGCCGCACGACACTTGTCATCGCGCACCGCCTGGCCACGGTGCAGCGAGCCGACCGTATCGTCGTGATGGAGCATGGCCGCATCGTCGAGACCGGCACGCACGCGGAACTTGCTGCAGCCGGCGGCCTCTATGCAAGGCTCGCCGCACTGCAATTCGAGCAATAAAGAAGCAAGAAAAAAGTTGTGTCAGCTGTAGTCCACGGCCGACATCGCGCGTTGTGAGTGTCTGACAGACGCTCTCATGCCGCCCGAACAAAGTGATCGTCCGGGCGGACCTCTCCCGTTTTGAAGGAAACATCATGAACAGAAAAATTGCCATTCGTTCGACCATCGCAGCCCTCGCGGCCGGCTCCATGCTGCTCGCCGGCTGCGACACCATGAGCCCCACACAGAAGGGCACCGCAGCGGGCGCGGGCATCGGCGCCGTTGGTGGCGCTGCGATCGACGCGGCCACCGGCGGCCGTGGCGGCACCGGCGCCGTCGTGGGCGGTGCGATCGGTGCCGTTGTGGGCAACATCTGGTCCAAACGCCAGGAAGAACGCAAGCAAGCCATGGAGCAGGCCACCAAGGGCACCGGCGTCGAAGTGACGCGTACCGCCGACAACCAGCTCAAGCTCAACGTGCCGAACGACATCTCGTTCGACGTGAACAGCGCCAATATCAAGCCCGAGCTGCGCGCCGTGCTCGACCCGTTCGCCAACAGCCTGCGCGGCGACCCGAATGCCCACCTGAGCATCGTCGGCCACACCGACAGCACCGGGTCCGACGCCATCAACAACCCGCTCTCGCTGCAGCGCGCCCAGAGCGTGCGCGACTACCTGGCTGGACACGGCGTGGCCGCAAGCCGCATCGACACCGCCGGCCGCGGTGAGCGCGAGCCGGTCGCCGATAACAACACCGAGTCCGGTCGCGCCAAGAACCGCCGCGTCGAAATGTTCATCCGCGAGCCGAGCCAGTCCTGATCGTTCACCTCTCCCATCAAGGGCGCACACAGTGCGCCCTTTTTTCTGCCTGAGATAATCTGCCAGCCGATTTTCCGGAGCCCGCATGACCCGCCCCATCCGCTCGCAGTACGAAGATTTCATGCGCCACGTGCACGAGCACGGCGTGTTCAAGGCAGACCGCACGGGCACCGGCACGAAGAGCGTGTTCGGCCACCAAATGCGCTTCGATCTAAACGAAGGCTTCCCGCTGGTCACCACCAAGAAGGTCTTCACCAAGGCGGTGATCCTGGAGCTGCTGTGGTTCCTGCGCGGCGACAGCAATGCCACCTGGCTGCAGGAACGCGGCGTGACGATCTGGGACGAATGGGCAGCGCCCAACGGTGACCTCGGCCCCGTCTACGGCGTGCAATGGCGTTCTTGGCCCACGCCCGATGGCGGGCACATCGACCAGATCGCCGAAGTGGTGAAGACGCTCAAGACCAACCCCGACTCGCGCCGCATCATCGTGAGCGCGTGGAATGTGGCCGAGCTGTCGAAGATGGCGCTGATGCCTTGCCATGCCTTCTTCCAGTTCTATGTGGCCGATGGCAAGCTGAGCTGCCAGCTGTATCAGCGCAGTGCAGACATCTTCCTCGGTGTGGCTTTCGTTGGTCACATTCACTAAGTGTCTGAATAGCCTTTATCGAGGTGAATGGTCGGGCAGTGTTTATGCAGACTGTCTGCATAAAGACGCCGTGACGACCGGACCCGACTGAGCTTCCCTGCAACCAGTCCGGGCGCTCCTCGTCACATTGCGACTCGAGATAAATCCGTGCGCTACATGTCGCTAATCCCCGTGCGACAGCCGGACCTGGAAACTCACCCACGGCTATGCTCTAGTCTGAGCCGGCCACTCCAGAAGATTCACTCATGCGTCACCCTGAAACCCAATACCTCGAAATGCTCACCCGTGTGCTTGAGTCCGGCGACCCAAGAGTCGACCGCACTGGAGTTGGCACGTTGTCGCTCTTTGGTGAGATGGCTCGATTCGACTTGTCATCGGGACAGGTGCCAATCCTGACGACCAAGAAGGTCTTCTGGAAGACGTCCGTGAAGGAAATGCTCTGGTTCCTCACCGGCGGCACCAACATCCGCGAACTCCTGCAAGACAACGTACGCATTTGGACGGACTGGCCGCTGCAGAAGTATCGTGCGGAGACCGGAACTGATATCTCGCAGACAGACTTTGAGACTCGAATCCTTGAAGACACGGCATTCGCTGCGCAGTGGGGCGAGCTTGGTCCGGTGTACGGCAAGCAGTGGCGTCGCTGGCTCGGAGCGGATGGCAAGGTCTATGACCAGATTGAAGGCGTCATCCAAACCCTCAAGAGCAACCCCTCGAGCCGCAGAATTCTCTTTCACGGATGGAACGTGCCTGAGATTGGTGGAATGGCACTCCCACCCTGCCACCTCCTATATCAGTACCACGTCTCGAGCGAAGGTCGCCTGAGCTGCATCCTCTATCAACGAAGCGCAGATATTCTGCTCGGCGTACCTTTCAATTGGACTGGCGCAGTTGCTCTCCAACTCATGTTGGCGCAGCAAGCTGGCCTCACTCTGGGAGAGTTTGTCTGGATGGGCGGAGATGTTCATCTGTACAAGAACCACACCAGCCAGGCACGGGAACAACTAACGCGCAGTCCGCGCCCTCTTCCAAGGATGCGCCTCGTCGCAGCGCGCAACAGCATCGACGACTATCGAATTGAAGACTTCGAGGTCGACGGATACGACCCGCATCCGCCAATCAAGGCAGACGTCGCAGTCTGATTTTCCGGCAACAAAGCCGCACGTCTAAGTTTCAGTGTCCTGATGCAATAGTGCCAGCACCCCGAGCCCGCCTTTGCATGGACGTGAATTACACCCGCTCCACTATTCTTTGAGTTTCCAACGCTATTGCGGACTGCCCACCGACAAGTTTGGTCAGGCGCTGCATCGTATGTAGAGTTGCCGCGCCCCATCCAATTGTTTGGAAGGGTCGGAGCTCTGAGATTGGGAACATTCAAATCTGAAGCCAAACGGCCGACAGCTGAAACGCATTCGCCGAGGATTCATCTCGCGCCTGTTGATGCGTTGATTCAAGGAAGGCGCCGCAAGCCGAAGCCTGGCATCCGAGCGACCGTAACTATTCCCAATGGTGCTGATGGGCCGCTGGTCCTTTCAAAGCAAAAGGCCGGCAGAGACTTCTCGACCTTTGTTTCGCACTTCGGTCGCGAGTTCGTCACCACCGCAGTCGAATTCGTCCGAGCGAAACGCGCGGAGATGAATGAAAAGACTTGGTGGATGAACGTTGACGGACTTGAGGATGTCCTTGCCGTTTTGGCGGTTCTCTCTCCAGAGAAAGCACTGCAGGACAACAAGCTTTGCCTAAGCGAAGACTGCGCTACTTCAATCGAGCGCGAGTACCTCGCCGAAATCGAGGCTGCTGATGACATTAGCGAGGCTTCCAAACTGAAGCGCACGGTCCGAGCCAATGTCGTGCTTTCGTATCTCGCACAGGCGGGGCTTGTGAATAGACGACTGTCACTTGATACCGGCGCCAGCAACGAGCGAGCGCGGTTCGGTAAGGCCAAGCAGCCAGACAGTCTCACGGCAAAGCCTCCTTCACCGAGAAATGTACCTCCGAGCAACCTGAATTTTGTGGCCCATGGAGTGGCGCACGACTATGCAAAGTTCAAGGAGCTTGGCGAACACTTCATGACTGAGGTCGCGAACGACCGGTACGAGTTCAGCCGGTCCAGCGGCGAGGAGGTTTCGAATCAGGCGAAGCAGACTTTCCAACACTTTCTCGGGTTCATTCGCATTAGGAAGCGTGCGAAAGCCAACCCCGAGTTCTACGCGCAACTCGCAGGCGAAAATTTCCGATTGATTTCGGAGCGGGATTGGAGCCTTGAGCTCGGTCTCTGGCGTGAACATGTCGTTCGGGAAAGCGAAAAGCAGGGCCTAAATCCCGGCACTCCTCATAACCACATTCGACGTCTCACGCGAGCACTGGGGAAACTGTCCTCAAAGGGAATTCTCCCAGCGGTGACTCTTAAGGGAGTCAAAGGCGCCAAGTCTCAACTCAACCAGACGCCTCGCAAGAACCTTGCACAGGTCAGCCGCAAGAGAGAAGAGGCAGTCGTCGCGCTCGCAGATGACATGCGTCGGCAGCTTCTTGACCTGGAAGATGGGGAAGATGTAGAGGGCTACATCCGAGCCCTTTGCGATAGCTTGCCTGCGGAGGCTGTCGCGAACATGACCATTTCAGAAATCACCAAGGCCATTGAAAAGCTGAACCGAGAACGACTGTTGGCCCTTCGCGCGTGCGCTGAAGCTGAGTTCATCAAATGGCATGAACATTGGCAGACCGGGCAGCTGGCGATGCGCGCTCCTGGAGTGCTCAGTGGCGAAGCCATCCTATCGAGAATGGATAGCGAGCGCCGGCTCGCCTCCGAAGTGCGGAAGAGCAGCCGGGCGCTCTTTGAGGGAACTCCAGAGCGAAGCCTCGGGAACCTAATGAACTATGCATGGGCAGATGTTGGCGGCATCGCGACAGGTCGCCTTGGCCGATGGCACCACCTCCAGCGAAAGGTTGGAGGGCGCATCATCTTTCAAGCCTACCTCCACGCCCATTCATTCGCCACGACAGCGCTCTGGGTGATGCTCCTCGTCGATTCAGCCGCTAACACGGAGGTATGTCGAGAGACACCCTGGAACTGCCTTAAGCCCAAAGGCACCGGCAAGGTCATTCTCACGCTGGGCATTAAGGAGCGCGCGCGTGTGCGGAACAAGGGGAAACAAATTTCCATCGTGCTGGACGAGGCACCCACTCGAGGAGAACGCATCTCGACAGTGCAGGCCATACGAGCGCACCAAGAGATGTTCTCAAGGCACCGCCAACTCGCCCCGATAAGCACCCAGGACTTCCTTCTCCTCACGGTGCCGCAAAGCAGAGTGAAGCTGCTGACTGAGTACAACGCCCGAGAGTGGTTCAGGCAGCTCGCCGCCGGAAATCCGGTGTTCCATGGGCTCCCAATAGTGCCTTCGATGGTTCGACCTTCCAAACTCCTTGATGCACATCTCAGCAAGAACCTGGCTCAAGCCCAAGCACAAGGTGACCATTCGAGCGCGGTGACCACGCTGGTCCACTACAGCGGTCGACTTCCTGTGAACACAGGGTACAGCCTGCTCATGCGAAAGTTCACAAATCACTACGAGGCCATCGCGGCATCCAGCATCGAACGTGCGGCCTCCAAGCTGCAAGTTGACCCAGTTGTCTTCGAGCAGCGACTCCGGGAGGCCCGAGCCCTGGGCCTGGGCGAGCTGTCGTTGGCTCCCCAAGACTCGGACGCGGTGCTCGATGAGCGTCGGGCCGGAACGTTCGCAATGACAACCCGCTATGTGGTGGCCACCGATGAAATCATTTCGGAGCTCATTGAAATCCACGAACGACTGACTTACGAGCATAGCCATGTTGCAGAGCCTGTCAGGGAGGCCTGGGAGTCGAAGTGGATGCCGTGGCTGGTATTCAGCGAGGTGGCTCTCTCGAAGCTCTCGACAGGTGAGACTGCACCGGACTTCCTCCGTGTCCAGGAAGCTCGTAGGTCGTCGCCAACCTTTGCCGCGTAAGCAATGGCACTCACGCTTCCCCGGGCCTCTTACTGGCGTCCCACCCCTGAGTCGCGACAGAAGCGCAGCTGGCCGACTGAGCGTCCAGATTGGCTACTGAGTGACTCCCTCACCAGTTACACGTGGCAGGTTGCTGGAATCGGCTCCCAAGAACCGACAACCATCAATTTCGACGTGTCCCTCTTCGACGGGCGAACGCTGTCGTCGGCAAACCTTCATCTCCTGGAGGAGGTCCAATGGTTGACCTTCTGGCTGCGGACTGGGCCGATGCCCAGCTTCGAGAGCGCGGTTGCATTGGCCGAGGCTGCGAAGAACCTACTCACGCTAGCCTTCTGGATGGTCAGAAACGGCATTGCGCGCTTCGATGAACTTACGCCGCTTGATTTGGATGTGTTCAAGGGCACCGCAGTCCATGGGAAGGGGGCACTCCTTGAAGTCGATGAGCAACTGGAGCAATACCTCGAGCAGCTCCGGTGTGAAGCTTGCGCAGTGGCAGCTCCCGCCCCAACGGGCGCGCTCCGTTCCACTTCGGAGCGTCGCCCTCGCGAAAGTCAGCGTAACCCCGACGCCGAATTAGCAATCAATGAGAACAACGCGGAAGATGGTTCTGTCGGTGTTGCTAGCGCGTACATCAAAGCCATTCAAGCGCGACTTCCTCTTAAGCTAAAGAGAACTCTTACCCTCGACCACGCTCGACTCCTCGAGCAGGCAGGCCTCAAGGGACACGGAAGATACTCCAGCGTCAGGCATGTCCTCCGCCGCTTTGCCGCTRAGGTAGGCCTTCAAACGGACATCAAGACTGAAGACGCTGACGAGGAACGGCAACCGGTGACCACCGAGCATCTTCGCCGCTCCCTCATGTCATTCGAGTATCTGTATCAATATCGGACGCTGCTCGATGACGGCCTTGACTTCAATCCGTTCCCAGGTAGCAGCGCGGGCGAAGTGGCGAAACACCTTGGTGCCCTCAGTGGAAGAACTCTGACAGTTCCGCCACTGCAGGCAATGACGTTCATTGAACGCTGCATGCGCTGGGTGCTTGAGTACTCTGAACCGTTGCTTGCTCTGCAGCATCTTGGAAACGAAAACCCGAATCACCTGCCAGAGGCTCTGGCCAAGGTTCGGCTTTCGGGGCCCGGCGCTCCCATGCTTCAAGCCGAGGCTCCGCCCGATAGCGATACAGGTGAATCGACCTCATCGCCCAACTGTCTGTACTTGGACGACGCGCTACGCTTCCTGGCTACCGCGTGCGCGATGACGATGGCGACGTTCTCAGCACGACGTTCATTCGAGATTGTTTCAGTGAAGGCGGGCTGTAGTCGCCGGGATGCATCCGGCGAGTACTGGCTGACCACGTTCATCCACAAGTCGCTCAGGCGCGATGCAAGCATCCCGGTCCCTGCCGTTGTCGCCCGAGCCGTTGAAGTACTCGAGCGCCTGAGTGCCGCTGCAAGAGGCATAACAGGCACTCCGTTTCTTCTGCAACTGAACCAAACGGGAACGGCCAAGTGCCAGTGGACTACTGACAGCGGGCATCCATCCTTTCCCTATGCCTACTACATGAACAAGTTCGCTCTGTACTTGGACATTCCTCCGCTGGAAGATGGCTCGCCGTGGCACTTCAAACCACATCAGACTCGTCGATTCTTCGCCATTGTCTACATCTGGATTTATGAGGTGGGCGAGTTCGGTGCACTCAGCGCGCATCTCAAACACTTTGACCTCTCCCACACGATGCGGTACGTCACCGAGGAAGAGGTAGGCCGGATTATTCGTATGGTTCGTCGAGAGCGAACAGCACTGATTTTGGCGAAAGCTGCAGCCGGACGCGGTGCCGTTCGCACCGAGCACGCCGGTCGACTGCGCGAGATGGCTGTCAGGACTCGTGACCGACTGATGCTTCGGATGAATGTGCTGCCGGCACGAAAGTACCTGCAACGTCTTGAGCGAATGGTCGACTTAGCCGGCGTAACCCTTACTGCGGCAGAGTTCGGCTTCAACGCGTTTGGTCCGGAAGACATATCGCTGGTGGCGACATCGGCAAATCAAGACTCGCCAGCTGAATTCCTAGCTGGAACCCGCCAACTCCATCAGAGATTGGCTACTTCAACCGACGCGAGTCTCGCTGTTAGAAGTGCGAGCGCTGGTTGGCTGAACTAGCAAGGCTCATTTTCTATCGCGCAGGAACAGGCTATGCCGTTGAGCGAGAGGCACATCTCAGTGGGTCGGAAGGCGATTGCACTCGCGAAGTTCGAGCGAAAGGTGCTTGTCCTTGAGGGAATGGTCGGGAAGCCTTTCCCGTCTTCCGGCCTATCAAGCACCCTGAGAAGGCCGTTCATTCGATGGGCGGAGCCGGAGCTGGGGGTTGCGAATTTTTCTCCATCAACGTTTTACTCGACGCTACCCGAGCACACGGCGCTGCGAAAACGCGCAGACGACGCGCTCAAGGAGCTAGAGAAAGCGCGAGTGCGACCAAAGGCAGCTGTTTCGGAACTGTCGTCAACGAAGCTGGAGTTGAAGCAGAGCAAGCACGGCCACAGGATTACCGAAACAGAATTGATAAGGGCTCAGGCAAGGCTTGATGAGGTATTGAAGGAGCTCGCAATCATGAAGCAGCGCGTCAAAAGAAAGCACGAGCCAACCAAGACAAATGTGCTGCCATTCGCACCGCCTCGTGCCGGAAAGCCGCCCTCTTCTACTGCCTAGCGAGGAAGCAATGGCAACCATGGTTCAAGCGTCGCTGTGGTGGGGCCGCCGCGAGGTTCTGATTCCGGTCTTCAAGGACAGATATCGTCGCCACATTCAGCCAGCATGCGACTACTTCCGCGAGCTTGCCTTGACAAAGCGACGTAGCAACGGGTCGCACATCACTTATGGCGAAGACGTCGTTTTGTTTCTCACCTTCCTTGAGCGGAAACGAGTGCCGTTGACGGACTTCTCGGACAGAACCTTGCTTGAATGGATGGAAGAGCAAGCCGAGCGAGGCGTGCTTCGTGGCGTCGTTTCGCAAAGACTCGACACGGTATTCAGATTCGCAGTCTGGCTTGCAAGCCACGGCCAAGATGACATTGTCAAACTGCCCACTGCAACTTACCCGGCGGGCTTCGTCTTTCGACTTTCAAGTCGTCCTGACAACTCCAAGAGGGGTCGCGCGCATGCCGGCATCGTGTCTGCGCTGGAAGCGTTCGGCGAAGAACCGGAACGCCAAGTCACTCCGACAACTGACGACGTCGCGAAGCTGGCCGCGGTTGTGGCGCGTCAGCCTGATGAGGAGGCGCGAGAACGCAACCTCCTCCTTCTTGCTTGGTACTTCGAAGTTGGGCTGCGGCGCACCGAATGGAATGAGTTGCCGCTTTCCCAGATTCCGTCGTTTAAGGACATCGCTCTATTGACGATTCGCACGGAATACCAAGAGGTGGTTCTCACAGTTTCCAAGGGTGGAAGACCACGTTGGGTAGCCGCACTTCCAAACCTCTTGGAGCGAACTCGTGAGTACATCGACGGAGCACGCCAAGCTATTGTCAAACGCTTTGCCCACATCTACGGGCGAAAGGGTCCACCGACGCAAATCTTCCTGTCCACAAAGACAGGACTGCCAATGAACCCTCGTGCCATATCCAACCTCCTCCGGGCATTGTTCGACGAAGCGGGAGTCGAAGGGCATGGCCATCGGGTACGCGCGACCTTTTTGACAAACCTTTTCGACGAGGAATACGAGGCCGACATAGCGCTCATCAACTCGCTAGACCCTCGCTATCGCAGGGAGGTTGATTT
>NZ_JBFUFG010000016.1:0-98370 GCF_056403575.1 Rhizobacter sp. P2_G4
GCGCGAAGTCAGTTGTGGATGCGCGCTTGCGCGCGCGCCGCAAAGCCCTGTGCTGCTCAGCTCGTCCGAAGGGGGAGACGAACACCAGATTCGGCTCGCTGCGCATCGCACGAGGACGCATCGCTTCGCTCGCGCCCGATGCGAAGCGAGGTGGAGGGATGTTGCGAAGCAACGACCGCATTGCTCTTGGGCCCCGTGGGTGGCGTCGAGGAGCGCAGGGTTTTGGGGCCGCGCGCGTCAGCGCGCTTCGTCAACTGACTTCGCGCCGTTTGTCTGAGCGCAGCGGCCAAAGGCCGCGAAGCGAGTTTGGCGCGGGCCCCAAAACCCGAGCACCGCAGAGTAGTCGGCCACCGGCCGACCGCCACCGTCGGGTCGCCTTTTCTTTGGTGACTTTCTTTTGGCGAAGCAAAAGAAAGTTACTGCCCTGTCGGGGGCACATCCCGACACGGCCTCACGCCAGTGAACACGGTACGACAAAGCGAGACTTCAATACCTCCGTCCCGAGCGTGGGCACATGGCATCACAGAAGCAAAGACTCAAACATCATCATCAAACGGATACCGCTCAGCCCAAAAATCCCCCAATCTCGGATCCGCATCCACCCGACGCACCACCGCCGACATCTTCGGCGCCACCTCATAAAAGCGCGGCCGCCAAGGCCCAAACCGCGACACCACCGTCACATACAAATCCAGCACACTGAGCTCATCGCCCAGCAGGTAGCGACCAGGCTGCAGCTGCGCATCCATGTGCCCCCAGCAGAAAGCAATGCGCTCGTGCACCGCATCGACCACCGAATCCCGTAACGACGGCGGCGCGCCAATGCGCTGCACGTCCGGCTTGATCCAGAGCAGAGCGTAGATGGCCGATGACACGTACGACATCCACCGCAAATACTGACGCCGCCGACTGTCAGATGGAGCTGGCGCAAGCCCAGCCTGCGGATAAGCATCGGCGAGGTAGAGCAGGATCGCCGCGCTCTCGGTCATCACCTCGCCATCGGCGAACACGAGCGTGGGAATCTGGCGCATCGGGTTCTTCGGCGCCACCCGCTCGCGTGCCGAGGGCTCAGCCCAGGTCGCACCTTCGATCAAGGTGTACGGAATGCCGAGCAGCGTGAACGCCGCCTCCACGGCAATCGATCCCGAGCCTGCTGCGCCGTACAGCGTGAGCGGCATGTTCATCGGCGAGGCGGCCTGCGCTGTCATGGCTACAACTCGCCGGCGTAGCGCGCCAGCATCTCTTCGTGCGTTTCTGCCGGTGCCGGCGAACCTGTGTGGCTCTTGAGCATCTGGCCCATGGTGGGCAGCACCGAGCGCGGCACCTGGGCCGATGCGTCCCACAGGCGTGAGCGCATTAGTGCCTTGGCGCAGTGCAGGTAAGCCTCTGCCACCTCGACGGCGATCACCACCTTCGGCCGGTGTTTCTCTTCGGCAAACACCGCGAGGTGCGCATCCAGCACCGACAGCCTCGCCCCACCGTTGATGCGCAAGGTTTCGTCGACACCGGGGATCAGGAAGAGCAGGCCGAGCTTGCCGGTGGCGATGATGTTTTCCAGCGTGTCGAGCCGGTTGTTGCCGGGCGCATCGGGAATGAGCAGCGTGCGATCGTCGAGCACCTTCACGAAGCCGGGCATGCCGCCGCGTGGCGATGAGTCCATCGCGCCATCGGCATTGCAGCTCGCCAGCGTGATGAAGGGCGAGAGCGCGATGAAGCTGCGGCAGTGCGCGTCCAGGGCCGAGAGCTGCTTCTTCACCGACCGCTCTTTGGGTGCGGCATACAAGGCCCGAAGCTGTGCGAGTGTGTCGATGTTCATCGAAGGGGTGTCCTCAAAGCGCCTTGCGGTAGACCAGGAAGCCGGACTTGTCAGCCACCTTGTCGTACAGCGTCATGGCGACGGTGTTGGTCTCGTGCGTTTGCCAGTAGACGCGCGGTGAGCCCGCTGCGGCGGCCCGGTCGTAGACCGCGTTGATGAGCGCGCGGCCGACGCCCTTGCCGCGCCCGGCCGGCACGGTGAACAGGTCCTGCAGGTAGCAGACCGGCGCGATCAGCGTGGTGCTGCGGTGGTAGAGAAAGTGCACCAGCCCGAGCAGCTCGCCGTCGCTCTCGGCGACCAGGGCGTGCATCGGTTCGTAGGCATCGAAGAAGCGCGACCAGGTCATCTGCGTCACCTCGGCCGGTAGCGCGGTTTCGCCGTGGCGGCCGTAGAAGGTGTTGTAGCCGTCCCAGAGCGGCTTCCAGCGTGGGAAATCTTCCTTGACGAGGGCGCGAACGGTGAGGGCGGTGGACATGGGCAGCCTGTGTGATGTGTGTGCCCTACTGTGCCACCGCTCTACGTCCCCCGCAGTGATGACCTCTAGCGAACGAGCTTGAGTTCGCCGGTGATGGCGCTCAGCGCCTCCGCGCTGGCGGGGCCGATGCCGAGGCAGGTTTGCGTGCCCGCGGCAATCACCGTGCGGCCTGCATCCTGGATCAGCGCACAGGGCAACCCGGCCGCCTGCGCCTTGGCCTCGAGCGCCAGCAGCTCGGTGAGCGAATCGCTGGCGAGCACGATCTTCGGCATGCCGACCTCGAACCACGCGCGCTGCGAGGACGCATCGGCATGCAGCAGCGACGCGACGGCGGCGTGAGCCACCTGCGCCGCCAGCTTGCCGCGTGGCAGCCGCAGCGCTTCGTTGACGACGATCACCTGCTTCATGGCCGCGTCACTGGATCACCGTTGTGCCGCGCACGGCGGTGTTCGCTCTTCGGACGGACGGCAGCGTCATGCCGCCTGGCTGACGGCCACGTGCTTGTCGCGCAGCTCGCGCTTCAGCACCTTGCCAATCGCGCTGCGTGGCAGCTCGTCGATGTAGTGCAGGCTTGCCAGACGCTGTGTCTTGCCGACCCGCTGGTTGAACCAGCCGAGCAACTCGGTCTCGCTCAGCACGCTGCCGGGCTTGCGGACGACGTAGGCGACGGGCGTCTCGCCCCACGCTTCCGAAGGCACGCCGACCACGGCCACGTCGGCCACGGCGTCGTGGTGGCGCATCTCGGCTTCGAGGTCGCTCGGGTAGATGTTGAAGCCGCCGCTGATCACCATGTCTTTCTTGCGGTCGAACAGCGTGAGGAAGCCGTCTTCGTCGAAGCGGCCGACGTCACCGGTGCGGATGAAGCGCAGGCCCTCGGGGCTGGTCCACTCGGCGTCGCGTGTCTTGCCGGGTTGCTGGTGGTAGCCGGTCATCATCGAGGCCGAGCGGCCGACCACCTCGCCCATCTCGCCGCGCTTCACCTCCTTGCCGTCTTCGTCGATCAGGCGGATGTCGTGGCCCTCGGCGGGTTGCCCCACGGTGTGCAGCTTGTGCGGGTAGGTGTGCGCTTCCAGGATGCAGCTGCCGCCGCCTTCGGTCATGCCATAGAACTCGACCAGCCCGCCAGGCCAGCGCTTGAGCACGTCGGCCTTCAGCGCTGCATTGAAGGGCGCACTGGTGCTGAACTTGAACTGGTAGGACGAGAGGTCGAAGCTGTCGAACTCGGGCAGCGCCATCAGGCGCTGGTACTGCACCGGCACGAGCATGGTGTGCGTGACCTTGTGCTTCTGCGCCAGCTCGAGGTAACCCTTGGCGTCGAACTTGGGCATCAGCACCGCGGTGCCGCCCCAGGCAAGCGTGGGGAAGAAGACCACCAGTGTGGTGTTCGAGTACAGCGGCGTCGCGAGCAGGGTGGTGCCACTCGGGCCGTAGTTGAACGAGCCGCCACCGCGGCGCACGTGCGCCCAGCGCATGACGTGCGGCTGCACGATGCCCTTGGGCGTGCCGGTGGTGCCCGACGAATAGATGATGTTGAAGGCCCAGTCGGGCTTTGGCGTCACGGCCTTGAAGGGGGTGCCAAACGGCGCGACCCATTCTTCGAGCTGGATGCCGATGGGCGAGCCGTCGATCGAGATGCGCGTGACGTCGGCGGCCTGCGCGGCGCTGATTGCTTCGGCGGCGTTGGCGTCGGTGAACAGCAGTTTGGCGTCGGCGTCTTTCAGCATGCCGGCGAGCTGCTCGATCGTCGAACCGGGGGCGAGCGGTGCCACCACCACACCGGCACGCAGCGCGCCGAGAAAAACTGCGGCGTAGTGCACCGACGCGAGGCCGCAAATGGCGATGGCCTGTTGCGGCTTGATGCCATCGCGCTTCAGCGCGGCGGCCACGCGGTCCATCATCGCGTCGAGCTGGCCGTAGGTGACGCGGACGGTCTTGTCGATGATCGCGGTGTGCGCCGGGTCCCGCTGGGCGTGGCGGTGGATCAGCTCGGCGATGACGCCGAAATCTTTTTCGAAGGCGGAGGCAATGGAGTCCATGGTGCTGGCGTTGCGCTTCAAGTTTGAAACCGCCCTTCGACAGGCTCAGGGCGAACGGGGTGCGAAGGGCAGGGTAGAGAGGCAGATCGTAAGACGGGACTGAATGTGCGCGCTGTTCAGTAGCCGGCGTGGCGGTCCACCGCCAAGGGTTGCGGCAAGCCATCGCGGGCGCGGCGCAATGCATCCACGCACTGCTGCGCCACGGTGTCGAACGAGGCTTGCGCGGCGATGTGCGGTGTGGCCACCACCTTGGGATGCGACCACACCCAGTTGTCGGGCGGTGGTGGTTCGCGTTCGAACACGTCGAGTGCTGCACCTGCAAGGTAGCCGCCGTCGAGCAGCGCCTGCAGGTCGGGCTCGATGAGCTGCTCGCCGCGGCCCACGTTGATGAGAAAGGCGCCACGCGGCAGCTGCGCGAGCGTGTGGTGGTTCAGCAGCCCGCGCGTCTCTTCGGTCAGCGGCAAGGCGCACACGAGGATGTCGGCCTGCGACAGGAACTGCGGCAGTTCTTCATTGCCGGCAAAGGTGGCCACACCCGGCACCATGCGCGGGGTGCGGCTCCAGCCACCGACCGGATAGCCCAGCGGCAGGAAGGCGCGCGCAATCGCCTGGCCGACCGCCCCCAGCCCCATCACGCCGACGCGGCACTGCATGGCCGTGCGCACGCGGTGGCGTTCCCATTTGGCGCGCGACTGCTGCTCGGCGTAGAGCGCCATGTCGCGCGTGATGTGCAGCGTGTTGGCGACGACGTACTGCGCGATCTCCATGCCCTGCATCGGGTCGACCACGCGTGTGACCGGCACGTGCTCGGGCAGGTCGTCCACGCCGAGCAGCTTGTCGGCGCCGGCGCCGGTGGAGCACAGCACGCGCAGATTGGGGTACTGCGAAAGAATGCCCGACTTCATGCGCCACGCGAGGATGGCTTCGACCGCCTCGGGCGGCGGGTCGTCCTGCTCGGTCCAGACGGGAATGCCGTGGGCGGCTTGACGCAGGGCGGCGGCGAAAGGTGCCGACGGGAGAGGGTTCGACAGCACCAGGATGGCCATGGGGTCCTTGCTTCTTAAATGTCGTACCCAGGGTTGCGGCGGTCGAGCCGGCGCAGCAGGCCCGGCCACACGAGGTTGGCGCCCTTGCCCTTCATGGCGGCCTTGGCCTGCTCGCGGTTGAGGTCGATCATCGACTGTGGCAGCTGCACCAGCTCGCCGCCGCCCGACTGCGCGAGGATCTGCGTGCGGCACGCGGTCTCGAGCAGGTACATCGCCTGGAAGGCCTCGGCCACCGTGCGGCCGCAGGTCAGCAGGCCGTGGTTGCGCAGGATCAGGTAGCTGTTGCTGCCCAGGTTTTTCACGAGGCGTGGCTTCTCGTCGTCGCGCAGCGCCACGCCTTCGTAGTCGTGGTACGAGAGCGAGCTGAGCGGGAAGGTGGATGTCTGCGACAGTGCGAGCAGCCCGTTCTTCTGGGCCGACACCGCCGTGCCATGCAGCGTGTGGGTGTGCAGCACGCAGTTCACTTCAGGGCGGCCCTCATGCACCGCGCTGTGGATCACGAAGCCGGCGGGGTTCACGTCGAACTTCGTCTCCATCATCGGCGCGCCTTGCTCGTTCACCTTGACCAGGCTCGACGCGGTGATCTCGTCGAAGAACAAGCCGTAGGGATTGATCAGGAACTGGTCGTGGTGGCCGGGCACGCGCGCCGAGATGTGGGTGAAGACCAGGTCGTCCCACCCGAACAAGGAAACAAGCCGATAGGCGGCCGCGAGGTCCACGCGCACCTGCCATTCCTCGGGAGACACCTCGTGGCGGATCGAAGGGATGCTCAATGCAGGTGCGCTCATGGGTGTCTCCTTGAGGATGGGTGGCTTCACGTTACCCGTTCGCACCGAGCTTGTCGAAGTGCTTGTAGAGAGCCGTTGCTGGCTCGGCCGAACGGGCGTTCTCAGAGTGTCAGAGGGCCTTGACCAACTCGGGCACGGCCGTGAAGAGGTCGGCTTCCAAACTGTAGTCAGCCACCGCAAAGATCGGCGCCTCAGGGTCTTTGTTGATGGCGACGATGACCTTGGAGTCCTTCATGCCGGCCAGGTGCTGGATGGCCCCCGAGATGCCGGCCGCGATGTACAGCTGCGGTGCGACGATCTTGCCCGTCTGCCCGACCTGCCAGTCGTTGGGTGCGTAACCCGCATCCACCGCTGCCCGGCTGGCCCCGAGTGCCGCGCCCAGCTTGTCGGCCAGCGGCGTCAGCACCTCGTTGAACTTGTCGCTGGAGCCGAGTGCGCGTCCACCCGAGACGATGATCTTCGCGGCGGTCAGCTCGGGCCGGTCGTTCTTGGCGATCTCCGAGCCCTGGAAGCTGGACTTGCCGCTGTCGGCGACTGGGCTGGTCGTTTCCACCGCGGCGCTGCCACCGGTGGCCGCCGCCGGGTCGAAGCCGGTGGTGCGCACGGTGATGACCAAGACCCGGTCCTGGCTCTGCACGGTGGCAATCGCATTGCCGGCGTAGATCGGCCGCTCGAAGGTGTCGGGGCTGATCACCTTGGTGATGTCGCTGATCTGGCCGACGTCGAGCTTGGCGGCCACGCGCGGCGCGATGTTCTTGCCGGCGGCGGTGGCGGCGAACAGGATGTGGCTGTAGTTCTGGGCTCCATCACCCACGAGCGTGAGGATCTGCGCCGCGACGTTCTCGGCCAGGCCGTGGTCGAGGTGSGGTGCGTCGGCGTGGATCACCTTGCTGACGCCGGCCACCTGGGTGGCGGCTTKGGCAGCGTCGCCGGCACTGTTGCCGGCGATGAGGATGTGCACCTCACCGCCGAGGGCGGTGGCGGCGCTGACGGTGTTGAGGGTGCCGCCCTTGAGGGCGTGGTTGTCGTGTTCAGCRATGACGAGGGTGGTCATGGTGTTGTTCTCCTCACAGGACCTTGGCGGTGTTCTTGAGCTTGTCGACCAGGGTGGCGACGTCGGGCACCTTGATGCCGGCGCTGCGCTTGGGCGGCTCGCTGACCTTCAGGGTCTTGATGCGGGGAGCGACGTCGACGCCCAGGGCCTCGGGCTTGAGGACCTCGAGGGTCTTCTTCTTCGCCTTCATGATGTTGGGCAGGGTGACGTAGCGCGGCTCGTTCAGGCGCAGGTCGGTGGTCACCACGGCGGGCAGGCTGAGCTTCAAGGTCTCCAGGCCGCCGTCGACTTCGCGGGTGACGCTGATGCTGTCGGCGGTGAGCTCGACCTTGCTGGCGAAGGTGGCCTGCGGCAGGTCGGCGAGGGCGGCGAGCATCTGGCCGGTCTGGTTGCAGTCGTCGTCGATGGCTTGTTTGCCGAGGATGACGAGGCCGGGTTGTTCCTTGTCGACCAGGGCCTTGAGCAGCTTGGCGACGGCCAGGGGCTGCAGCTCGAGGTCAGCGGGGGTCTCGACGAGGATGGCGCGGTCGGCACCGATGGCCATGGCGGTGCGCAGGGTCTCCTGGCACTGGGTGACGCCGCAGCTGACGGCGATGACTTCGGTGACGAGGCCCTTCTCCTTCAGGCGAACCGCCTCTTCGACGGCAATCTCGTCGAAGGGGTTCATGCTCATCTTGACGTTGGCTATGTCCACCCCGCTGCCATCGCTCTTCACCCGCACCTTCACGTTGTAGTCAACCACTCGCTTGACGGCTACCAATGCTTTCATGGGAGTCTCTTTCTCGGTTAAACAAATTCGATGCAGGCACCCGGTTGACCGCGGCCTCCGGGGCCGCGTGTCATTCTCGGATGGCTGTTACTTGGCGGCCAACCCCAGGCGGTCGATCAGCAGCTTGTCCTTGGCGTAGGCGGCGATCGCCCACGACTTGTACTGCTCACCGGTGCGGTACCACATGTCCTGGTTCAGCGTGGCCAGGACTTCGAGGTGCTTGGGGTCGTCCATTGCCTTCTTGAACGCATCGTGCAGCGTCTTCACGATGGCAGGGTCCATGCCCTTGGGGCCAACGAGGCCGTAAGGCGACTGCGACACGATGCCGTAGCCCAAGTCCTTGGCGGTGGGCACCTGAGGCCAGCGCTTGGTGCGGTTTTCGCCGAAGGTCAGCAGCAGGCGCATCTGGCCGGCGTCGACGAATTTGTCCCAGCCGGTGGCGTCGCTGGCGGCCATCACGTGGCCACCCATCAGGGCTTGCATCTGGTCGGCATTGCCCTTGAACGGGATGTGGTTCAGCTGGACCTTGGCGTTGTCGGACAGCTCTTCCATCAGCAGGTGCGGGCTGGTGCCGATGCCGGTGGAGCCGTAGTCGATCTTGCCCGGCTCCTTGCGCGCCGCTTCGATGTATTCCTTGAAGGTCTTGTACGGCGAGTCCGACCTCACGACGAAGCCGAAGGTGTAGCCCGACACGCCGATGATGAAAGTGAAGTCGTTGATCGGGCTCCACTGCACCTTCTGCATGTGCGGGATGCGCAGCATGCCCATCGGGTACTGCGAGATGGTGTAGCCGTCAGGCTTGGCGGTCAGCGCCATGGTGCTGGGCCCCAGCGTGCCGCCCGCGCCGGGCTTGTTCTCGATGATGATGTTCTGGCCCAGGTACTTGCTGGCGATTTCGGCCAGCACGCGGTGGTGGCGGTCGGTGGACCCGCCGGCCGGCCACGGCACGATCAACGTGATGGGTCGGCTGGGGTAGGCGTCGGCTGCGTGCGTGCTGCCAAAGGGGGCCGCCAGCGCCGCGCCGGCCGCAGCGAGCAACAGCGCGCGGCGCAGTGTCGGCAGGGAAGAAGTTTTCAAGGCTTGTCTCCGTTGAGTGAATTTTCGGTGGAAATTGAACTGAGTTGATGAGGCCGAGGCGTCAGGTCGATGCGGGCGCTGTTCGAGCGGCTTCCTGCTCCTGGAGTTCACGCCATTGCACCTTGCCGCTGCCCGATTTGGGCAGCGAGGCGACGAACTCCACGATGCGCGGGCTCTTGTAGGCCGCCATGTGTTCGTGCGACCAGGCCATGATGTCTTGCTCGCTGACGCGGCCCTGGAATTCCGGCTTCAACACGACCAGCGCCTTGACGGTCTCGCCGCGCTTCGCATCTCGCGTGCCGATGACGCAGGCTTCGTGGATAGCGGGGTGGCGGTACATGAGCGCCTCGACCTCGGCCGGCCACACCTTGAAGCCCGACGCGTTGATCATCCGCTTCAAGCGGTCGACCATGAAGAAGTAGCCGTCTTCGTCGACCTGCGCGAGGTCACCGGTGCGCAGGAAGCGCTTGCCGTCGAGCTCGATGAAGCTGTCTCGCGTGGCCTGTTCGTTGTTCCAGTAGCCGGCCATGACCTGCGGGCCGTGCACGATGATCTCGCCGGTTTCGCCTTGCGCCACTTCCTGCATCGTGGCCGGGTCGACCACGCGCGCGTCGACGTCGAACACCGGGATGCCGAGGCACTGCTGCTTGGGCCGCTGCGGCGGGTTGATGTGAGTGGCGGCCATGGTCTCGCTCATGCCGTAGCCTTCCACATAGTCGAGGCCGATCTTCTCCTTCAGCTTTGCGGCGATGGCCTGGGGCATGGCCGCACCACCGCCGCGGATGCCCTGCAGGCTCGACAGGTCGTACTCGTCGAGCCGCGGGTTGGAGAGGAAGTCGATCATCATCGTGGAGATGACCTGCCACACCGTCACGCGGTAGCGCTGCATGCACTCGGCCGCGGCGTCGCGGTCCCAGCGCGGCAGGATCACGATGGTGGCGCCGATGTAGAGCGGCCCGTTCATGCTGCCGGCCATGCCGGTCACGTGGAAGTAGGGCAGCACCGACAGGAACACCGCGTCCTGCGTGCGGCTGAACCACTGCACGCCCCCGACCAGCGTGCTCATCACGCTGCGGTGCGTGTGCATGCAGCCCTTCGGGTGGCCGGTGGTGCCCGAGGTGTAGGGCATCACGCACAGGTCGTCGGGGCCGGCGGTCAGCGGGCCGGGGCGCAGGTTCTTTGCCAGCACCTGGCTCCACAGGTGCGCGCCGGCATCGGTGATGTCGTCGCGCGGTGCGGCCACGAACTCCGGCAGCTTGAAGTCGGTGGGGCGTTTGATGTAGTCGCTGTAGGCCGCGACGATCAGGTGCTCAAGGCCTTCGCCGACCGAATTGCCAACCAGAGGCGCCATCTGCGCATACAGGTCGTGCGGCACGAAGGCAGTGGTCGCGCCGCTGTCCTTCACGTAGTGCCGCAGCTCTTCGGTCCGGTTCATCGGGTTGACCGGCACCACGACGGCGTTGGCCCGCAGGATGCCGTAGTACGCCAACACCCACTGCGGGCTGTTCTGCAGGTACAGCAGCACGCGATCGCCGGCCTTCACGCCGCACACCTGCTGCAGGTAGCCGGCGATGCGCTCCGCTTCGTCCTTGAACTCGGCGAAGCTGAGCGGCGTGTCGTAGAAGACGATGAACGGCTTGTCCGGGAAGCGCTGCGCCGAGACCTCGGCGTTGTAGAAGAGGTGGGTCTGCGGCAGCGTCAGGTGCTGGGGCAAACCTGGGGGCCAATGGGCAAGGTGGCGATCTGACATCGCTAGGTTCTCGTCAAGAAGAGCGTTCAAAAGAGGAAACCGCCAATGTCCGCTTCACCGTGACGCGTCGATCTCCTGCGCCAACGCCCACGCCTGCTCGGCCAGCGGCCGGGCGCGCTTGCCCGAGTCCACGGCGTGCTCGCTCGACGCGTTGCCTTGCTGCGCGCGGTGCGCGATGCCTTGCAGGATGGCAGCCAGGCGGAACATGTTGAACACCATGTAGTAGTTCCATTCGGCTGGCGACACACTGTTCTTGCGGCCGGTGCGTTGCATGTACTGCGCCACGTATTCCGACTCGAGCGGGATGCCGCGCGAAGGCAGATCGGCGTCGCCCATGCCGCGGCCGGTGGCAGGGCTCATGCGCCAGGTCATGCAGTGGTAGGCGAAGTCGACCAGCGGGTGGCCCAACGTCGACAGCTCCCAATCGAGCACCGCGAGGATGCGCGGCTCGGTGGGGTGGAAGATTACGTTGTCGAAACGGTAGTCGCCGTGGACGATGGCCACTTCATCGCCGGACGGGATGTACTTCGGCAGCCACTCGATCAACCGGTCGGCCGCATCGATCGTCTCGGTCTCGGCCGCCTTGTACTGCTTGGTCCAGCGTGCGACCTGGCGCTCGATGTAGTTGCCGGGCTTGCCGTAGTCGCCGAGTCCGATGGCTTCGGGGTTCACGCTGTGCAGCGCGGCCATCACGCGGTTCAGCTCGCTGTAGAGCTCGCCGCGTTGGGCGTTGTCGTAGTCGGGCAGCAGCGGGTCCCAGAGGATGCGGCCGTCCACGCAGTCCATGATGTAGAACGCGGTGCCGAGCACGGACGGGTCTTCGCACAGCGCGTAGGCCTTGGCGACCGGCACGTCGGTCTTCGCGAGGGCGCTGATCACGCGGTACTCGCGGTCGACCGCATGCGCCGAAGGCAGCAGCACGCCGGGCGGCTTGCGGCGCAGCACGTAGTTCTTGCCGCCGGCGCTTAAGCGGAAGGTCGGGTTCGACTGGCCGCCCTTGAACTGCTCCACCGCCAGCGTGCCGCTGAAGCCCGCCACGTGCTCGCGCATGTAGGCGTCGAGCTTCTGCACGTCGAACGCGTGCTGCGGCGTGACGGGCTTGGTGCCGCTGAACTGGGTGGCCGAAGTGTCTTTGCTCATGGGGATTGGAAGCTTCCGTCGCAGAGGATCAAACCACTTCGAACAGGCCGGCCGCGCCTTGCCCGCCGCCGACGCACATGGTCACGACCACGTACTTCGCACCGCGGCGCTTGCCTTCGATCAGCGCATGGCCGGTGAGCCGCGAGCCGGTCACGCCGTAGGGGTGGCCCACGGCGATGGCGCCGCCGTTCACGTTCAGGCGGTCGTCGGGAATGCCCAGCTTGTCACGGCAGTAGATCACCTGCACGGCGAAGGCTTCGTTCAGCTCCCACAGGCCGATGTCACTGACCTTGAGGCCCGCCTGCTTCAGCAGCTTCGGGATCGCGAAGACAGGGCCGATGCCCATTTCATCGGGCTCGCAGCCGGCCACCGCGAAGCCGCGGAAGATGCCCATCGGCGTGATGCCGCGCTGCTCGGCCAGCTTGCTGTTCATCAGCAGGCAGGCCGACGAGCCGTCGGAGAACTGGCTTGCGTTGCCGGCCGTGATCACGCCGCCCGGCAGGGCCGAGCGGATCTTCGAAACGCCTTCGATCGTCGTGTCGGCGCGAATGCCTTCGTCGGTCGAGATGGTCACCTGCTGCGTGGTCAGGCGGCCGCCGGCCTTGTCGGCCACGCCCATGATCGTGGTCATCGGCACGATCTCGTCCTTGAACTTGCCGGCCTCTTGCGCGGCCGCCGCACGCAGCTGGCTGCGCACGCCATATTCGTCCTGCAGTTCCTTGCTGATGTTGTAGCGCTTGGCGACTTGCTCGGCCGTCTGCAGCATGCTCCAGTAGATCTCGGGCTTCATCTCCAGCATGGCCGGATCGGCGCGCATGTGGCGGTTGCTCTCGTTCTGCACGCACGAGATCGATTCCACGCCGCCGCCGATGGCGACCTGCACACCGTCGACGATGATGCTGTGCGCCGCCATCGCGATGGCCTGCAGGCCCGACGAGCAGAAGCGGTTGATGGTGACGCCGGCGGCAGTGACCGGCAAGCCGGCGCGCAGCGCAGCCACGCGGGCGATGTTGCCGCCGGTAGTGCCTTCGGACAGCGAGCCGCCGAGGAACACGTCTTCCACTTCGGCCGCGTCGACGCCGGCGCGCTTGACCGCATGCTCGATGGAGTGGGCGGCCAGCGTGGCGCCATAGGTCATGTTGAAGGCACCCTTCCAGCTCTTGGCCAGGCCGGTGCGGGCGGTGGAGACGATGACGGCTTCGGTGGTCATGGTGAAGATTCCTTGTGTTCTGAAGACCGTTCGCCCTGAGCTTGTCGAAGGGCCTGCATGGCGCGATGCGAGGGCTTCGACAGGCTCAGCCCGAACGGCATGGGGAGATCAATTGAAGGTCTTGCCTTCTTCCGCCAGCTTCACCAGCAGCGGTGCCGGCTGCCAGGAGGCATCGGCCCCCGGCTCGGCGGCAAAGCGGCGCAGTGCGCGCACGACGTTGGGCAGGCCCACGATGTCGGCATAGAGCATCGGGCCGCCGCGGTGCACCGGGAAGCCGTAGCCGTTGAGGTAGACGAGGTCGATGTCGGACGCGCGAGCGGCGATGCCCTCGGCGAGGATGCGGGCGCCCTCGTTGACCAGCGCGTAGATGCAGCGCTCGACCACCTCGGCGTCGTCGATCTTGCGTGGCGTGATGCCGTTGGCCGCGCGGTACTCGGCGATGAACTGCTCCGTCACCGGATCGGGGATCGGATCGCGCTTGCCGGCTTCGTAGCGGTACCAGCCGGCACCCGTCTTCTGGCCGAAGCGGCCGGCTTCGCACAGCTTGTCGGCCACGATGGCCTTCATCTCGACGCCCGCTTCGGCGGCCTTGCGCTTGCGGGTGGCCCAGCCGATGTCGAGCCCAGCCAGGTCACCCATGCGGAACGGGCCCATGGCCAGGCCGAAGCCTTCCAGGGCCTTGTCGATCTGCTGCGGCAGCGCGCCGGCGTTGATGAGGCCCTGCGCGGCAGCGCCGTAGCGCGCCAGCATGCGGTTGCCGATGAAGCCGTCGCACACGCCGGAGATCACCGCGATCTTCTTGATCTTCTTGGCCAGCGCCATGCTCGTGGCCAGCACGTCGGGGGCGGTCTTGGCGCCGCGCACGATCTCCAGCAGGCGCATCACGTTGGCCGGGCTGAAGAAGTGCAGGCCGATCACGTCGCCAGGGCGCTTGGTGAAGCCGGCGATCTTGTCGATGTCGAGGTACGAGGTGTTCGAGGCGAGGATGGCGCCCGGCTTGCACACCTCGTCGAGCGTGCGGAACACCTGCTGCTTGACGTCCATGTTCTCGAACACGGCTTCGATGACCAGGTCGGCCTCTTTCAGCGCGTCGTAGCTCAGCGTGGGCGTGACCAGGGCCATGCGCTGTTCCACCTGTTCGGTGGTGAGCTTGCCCTTCTTGGCCGAGTTCTCGTAGTTCTTGCGGATGGTGCCGAGGCCGCGGTCGAGCGCTTCCTGCTTGGTCTCGAGCAGCACGACCGGAATGCCTGCGTTGAGGAAGTTCATCGTGATGCCGCCGCCCATGGTGCCAGCACCGATGACGCCCACGCGCTTTATGTCGCGCAGCGCCGTGTTCTCCGGCACGTCGGGGATCTTGGTCGCGGCGCGCTCGGCATTGAACACGTGGCGCAGCGCGCGCGACTCGGGCGTGTTCATCAGCGCCATGAACTGCTCGCGCTCGAACTTCATGCCTTCGTCGAAAGGTTTGGTGACTGAGGCCGCCACCGCCTCCACGCAGCGCAGCGGCGCGGGGAAGTTCTTCGACACCGCGCCCACGGTGTTGCGAGCGAACTGCAGAAACGCGTCGTTGCCCGGCAGCGCCGGCTTGACCTTCAGGTCGCGCACGCGCTTGAGCGGCAGCTTGTCGGCCACGGCCTTCTCGGCAAAGGCGATGGCACCTGCGAGCAGGTCGCCGGGAATGAGGGCATCGAGCAGTGGCGACCCTTCGAACTTGGCAGCCGGCGTCGGCGCGCCCGAGACGATGATGTTGAGCGCAGCCTCGAGGCCGATCAGTCGCGGCAGGCGCTGCGTGCCGCCGGCACCGGGCAGCAGGCCCAGCTTCACCTCGGGCAGGCCGAGCTGCGCATCGGGTTTCGCTAGGCGGAAATGCGCGCCCATCGCCAGCTCCAGGCCGCCGCCGAGCGCCATGCCGCCAATGGCTGCGACCACCGGCTTGCTCGAGCTCTCGAGCGCCTTGATCACACTCAGCAGGTTGGGCTCCATGCTCGCCTTGGGCGTACCGAATTCCTTCACGTCGGCCCCGCCCGAGAAGGCGCGGTCGCTGCCGATCAGCACCAGCGCCTTGACCTTGTCGTCAGCCAGTGCCTTGTCCAGCCCCTCGAGGATGCCGACGCGAAGCGCATGGCCCAGGCCGTTCACCGGCGGGTTGGCCAGCGTGACGACGGCCACGCTGCCGCGAACTTCGTACTGGGTGGAGGTCGATGGGTTGCTCATGTGCAAAGGCTCCTGGATGGCGCTGGCGGTGGCGGCGATGAGGTGAAAAGCGGGGCGTCTTTTCCCGGCTTGTCCCACAGCGGTTCAATGTTCTGCAATGCGGAACATTTCAGGCAAAGGGCAACCATCGTAGCCAGCAGGGAGCACCTTGTAAACAAGGTGAATCCCGCGCGCTCACCCGCGCCTGTCACCGGTGTGACAGGCGATTGGCGGCGATTCCCTCAAGGTGCTTGGTAGAAGTTCCGATTTCAAAATCTGCGTTTTGCCATGCAGAATCGAAATCCCCATTCGGTCACGTGACGCCGCAGGAGCCACCCATGAATCTTGATTACAGCCCCGAAGAGCAGGAGTTTCGCGATGAAGTGCGCAGCTTCATCCAAGCCAATCTGCCGGCCGACATTCGCGACAGGGCGAAGACCGGCGGGCGTGGCGGCAAGGACGACATCGTTCGCTGGCAGAAGATCCTGTACGAGAAGGGCTGGGGCGCATCGAGCTGGCCCGAGCAGCATGGTGGCCCGGGCTGGAATGCGGTGCAACGCCACATCTTCGAAGACGAGTGCGCCGAGGCCGGCACGCCGATGCAGCTGCCCTTCGGCCTGAAGATGGTGGCGCCGGTGATCATGCGGTTCGGCAACGAGGCGCAGAAGAGCTACTTCCTGCCGCGCATCATCTCCGCCGAAGACTGGTGGTGCCAGGGCTACTCGGAGCCGGGCGCCGGCTCCGACCTCGCCTCGCTGAAGACGCGCGCGGTGCGCGGCACCGACGCCGAAGGCGAGCACTACATCGTCAACGGCCAGAAGACCTGGAACACGCTCGGCCAGTACGCCGACTGGATCTTCTGCCTGGTGCGCACCTCGACCGAAGGCCGCCAGCAAGAGGGCATCAGCTTCCTGCTGATCGACATGAAGACGCCCGGCATCACCGTCAAGCCGATCATCATGCTCGACGGCGAGCACGAGGTGAACGAGGTCTGGTTCGACAACGTGCGCGTGCCGGTCGAGAACCGTGTGGGCGATGAGAACAAGGGCTGGACGTACGCCAAGTTCCTGCTCGGCCACGAGCGCACCGGCATCGCCGGCGTGGGCCGCTCGAAGGCGGCACTGCGCCGCCTGAAGTCCCTGGCACGCCGCCAGGCCGGCGACAACGGCAAGCCGCTGATCGAAGACCAGCGCTTCCGCGACCGCATCGCCCAGGTCGAGATGGAGCTGATGGCGCTGGAGATCACCAACCTCAAGCTCATCTCCGAAGAAGGCAAGGCCCACGCGCCCGGCCCCGAGGCATCGATGCTGAAGATCAAGGGCTCGGAGATCCAGCAGACGCTGACCGAGCTGTGCATGCAGGCGCTCGGGCCTTACAGCGTGCCGTGGCTGCACGACGGCCAGGACCTCGCCGGCAGTTCGCAGCCCTTGGCCGAGAGCTTCACGGTGCGCGATGCCGGTACCAGCGGGGCGTACTTCAACACGCGCAAGACAACGATCTATGGCGGTTCTTCGGAGATCCAGAAGAACATCATTTCGCAAATGATCCTCGGCCTCTAGAAATGTGAGCCCCAAGGCCGCCGCCTCGCGCCGTCCGCCCCCCAGGGGGAGCCAAGGAAACTTGGGAACGGCCCGGCGTTTCCCTGGAGCCAACGAACAAAGGAAAACACCATGGACTTCAATCTCACCGAAGAACAGACCGCCATCCAGGACAGCCTGAAGCGCTACCTCGCCAAGGACTACGCTTTCGAGCAGCGCCGCGCGCTCACCAAGACGCCGCTCGGCCACAGCGCCGAAGCCTGGACCACCTATGCGGAGCTGGGCATCCTGGCGCTGCCGTTCCCTGAATCGGCAGGCGGCCTGGGCGGCAACGCCGTCGACACGATGCTGATCGCCGAGACGCTGGGCGCGAGCCTGGCGCTCGAGCCCTTCCTGTCGACGGTGGTGCTGGCTGGCAGCCTGATCAACGAGATCGGCACGCCGGCGCAGCGTGACACGCTGCTTGCCGGCATCACTCAAGGCACGCTGCAGGTCGCGCTCGCGCACAGTGAACCTAGCGCGCGCTATGCCACCAACCACGTGGCCGCCACGTCCAAGAAGGACGGCGCGGGCTGGTCGCTCAGCGGGCACAAGGCCGTGGTGCTGGGCGCGCCGTCGGCCGACAAGCTGCTGGTCTCCGCACGCACCTCGGGCTCGGCCTTCGACGCCAACGGCGTGTCGCTCTTCGTCGTCGATGCCAAGGCGGCGGGTATCACGGTGCGTGCCTATGCCACGCAAGACAGCCAGCGCGCCGGCGAGGTGCTGCTGAAAGACGTGAAGGTCGGTGCGGATGCGCTGGTGGGCGCGGTGAACCAGGCGCTGCCCGCCATCGAGCATGCGATCGACCGCGGTATTGCCGCGCTCTGCGCCGAAGCCGTCGGCGTGATGGCGGCACTGAACGCCGCCACGCTCGAGTACCTGAAAACACGCAAGCAGTTCGGCCAGCCGATCGGCAAGTTCCAGGCGCTGCAGCACCGCATGGCCGAGATGGCCATTGCGACCGAACACGCGCGCTCGATGGCGCTGCTCGCGGCGGTGAAGGTCGAATCGGCAGACGTGGCCGAGCGCCGCCGCAATGTGTCTGCTGCCAAGGCCTACATTGGCCAGTCCGCCCGCACGGTGGGGCAGGGCGCGGTGCAGATGCATGGGGGCATGGGCGTGACCGACGAGCTGATCGTGTCGCACTTCTTCAAGCGGCTCACGGTCATCAACGCCACCTTCGGCGACGCCGACCACCACCTCGGCAAGTTCAGCGATTCCTTGCTGGCTGCCTGATGAGCGAGGGCGCCGTTCCCGAGGGCTACACGCCGCTGATCCCCGGCGGCCCGTATCTGGCCAGCTCCGGCCCGCTGTACCAGCGCCCGGCGCCGGACGGCGGGGTCGTCATCGCGCTGCGCGTGGCCGAGAAGCACACCAACATGCGCGGCATCGCCCATGGCGGCATGCTGGTCACGCTGGCCGACAGCGCGCTCGGCCGCAACCTGCACCTCACCCGCAAACCATCGGAGCCGATGGTGTCGGTGAACCTGTCCACCGACTTTCTCGGTGCGGTCAAGGTGGGCGACTGGCTCGAGGCGCATGTCGAGGTGCGCAAGCACGGGGCGCGACTGTCGTTCGCCGAATGCCAGCTGCGGGTGGGCGACCACGTGGTGCTCCGCTGCAGCGGCGTGTTTGCCGTGGTGGGCCCGGCGCTCGTCAACAAGGAAGTCCCTGAGGGCTGAGGCTGCAACCCGGCAGTAGAGTGTCCGCATAGAGGACACCGCCATGATCCCGACCCTGCCAGCCGATGCCGACGGCGTGCTCAAGCTCGCCGCGCAAAGCATGTTCGACACGCTCGCGCAGTCGGCGATGGGGATGTTCGTCATCGACCGCAATCACCGTATCGTGTGGATCAGCGAAGGCTACAAGCAGTTCTTGCCGAGCCTCGGCCATGAAGAGTCCGACTTCGTCGGCCGGCGTGTCGAAGAGGTCGTGCCCAACACGCTGATGGCGCATGTGGTCGATACCGGCCAGCCCATGCTGGTCGACCTGCTGACCAACCACGCCGGCACCTTTCTCGTGAGCCGGCTGCCGCTGCGCAATGCGCAGGGCGAGGTGATCGGTGCGATGGGCATGGTGCTGCTCGACCACCCCGAGACCACGATGCAGCCGCTGATGGTGAAGTTCAGCCGCCTGCAGCGCGAGCTCGACGACGCGCGCCAGCAGCTGGCCGCGCAACGCCGGCCCAAGTACACCGTGGCCAGTTTCATCGGCGCCAGCCCGCAGGCGATGGAAGTGAAGCGCCGGGCGCGCCGCGTCGCGCAGACCGACAGCACGGTGCTGCTGCTCGGCGAAACCGGCACCGGCAAGGAGCTGCTCGCGCACGCCATCCATGCGGCGAGCATGCGCGCGTCTCGGCCCTTCGTCGGCGTGAACATCGCCGCCGTGCCCGACACCTTGCTCGAAGCGGAGTTCTTCGGCGTGGCGCCGGGTGCGTACACGGGGGCCGACCGAAAGGGCCGCGAAGGCAAGTTCAAGCTGGCCGACGGCGGCACGCTCTTCCTCGACGAGATCGGCGACATGCCGCTTGCCTTGCAGAGCAAGCTGTTGCGCGTGCTGCAAGAGCAGGAGGTCGAGCCGCTCGGCAGCAACACGGTGCAGCACGTCGACGTGCGCATCATCGCGGCCACCAGCCGCGACCTGCCCGCCATGGTGGCAGCCGGCAGCTTCCGCGCCGACCTGTTCTACCGGCTCAACGTGCTGCCGCTTCGCCTGCCCGCGCTGCGCGAACGCATGGCCGACCTGGAAGCCCTGGTCGAGACCCTGGCCGAAGACATCGCCCGCCGCAGCGGCCTGCCGCACAAGGGGCTGACGGCCGATGCGCTCGACCTGCTGGGCCGACAGACCTGGCCCGGCAACATCCGCGAGCTGCGCAACGTGCTGGAGCAGGCAACCCTGATGACCGACGACATGGTGCTCGACGCGGTGCACTTCAGGAGCCTGATGTCGGGTGAAGCGCGAACACCGGGGGCCATCGAGCGCCGTGCGCAGCCGCAGGCCGTGGCCTACGCTGGCCCGGCAGCGAACAGCGCGCCGGCGGCCATCCGCCCACTGCCGCAGGCCATCGCCGAGCTCGAAGCCCGCGCGATTCGCGAGGCACTGGCCGCCACCGGTGGCAACAAGCTGGCGGCGTCGCGGCTGCTCGGCATCTCGCGCGCGACGCTGTACGAAAAGCTGCCCCTGCTGCAAGCGACCGGCTGAGGCGGCGTCTTTACCTTGCGGAAACCTTTTCCGTGAGTTTTGCTGGGTACCAGGCGCTGCGTTCCAGGCATGCTTCGGGGCTTTTGTTTTCTGATTCACCATGCCCGCCCGCGTACCACTCCGCCGACTCCGATCACATGCCCTGCTGCCTCGACACCTGAGTGTGCTGGCCTTGCTGGCTTCCGCTGCCAGCCACGCGCAGACTGAACCCGCAGCCACGCCGCCCACCCAGGCTGTGCCTGAACCCGCGCCGGCTGCGAAAGAGGCGGCCAAGCTGGCACCGGTCGAGATCACCGGCACACGTGCCAGCGACATGCAGGAGCGGCGCCAGTCCACCGCCGCGAAGATCGTCTTCGGTCGCGAGGAGATCGAGCGCTTCGGTGACAGCACGCTGGGCGAGGTGCTCAAGCGTCTGCCGGGCGTCACCACGCAGGGCGCGCCAGGGCGTGGCGGTGCGATTCGCATGCGCGGGCTGGGCAGCGGCTACACGCTGATCCTGCTCGACGGGCAGCGCGTGCCGCCGGGCTTCAGCATCGACTCGCTCGAGCCCGACCAGGTGGAGCGCATCGAGGTCATGCGCGCACCCACCGCCGAGACCGGGGCGCGGGCGATCGCCGGCGTGATCAACATCGTCACACGAGAAGGCTTCCGCAAGAAGCTCAACAACTTGCGCGTGGGCGCCTCGATGGAAGATGGCCGCGTGCACCCTGGCATCTCGTGGACGCGCAACGACAGCATCGACAACTGGATCTACAACTTCTCGCTCTCCGCCAGCCGGCAAGACCGCGAGACCGACAGCGTCACCACCACCGAAGAGACGGACCTGACGGACGGCACGACCACGCTGTCGCAGCGCGAGACCGCGTGGTCACGCGAGAAGCGCAACTCGCTGCATGCCACGGGCCGGCTGCAATGGCGCGGTGACAAGGGCACGTCTCTGATGCTGCAGCCCTTGCTGGTCTATTCCAGCGGGCATTCCGAGCGCAGCAGTCGCATCGAGAAGTTCGAGGGCACGGCGGCGTACGACCACAGCAGCGGCTCGGGCGAGAGCAGCTCCGGCATGGCGCGGTTGAATGCCGAGTGGCGGCAGCAGATCGAGGGGGCTGGTCGCTTTGAGTTGAAGGCCGGCGTGGGGCAGGGCAGGCTGAATTCCGATTCGCAGCGAATCGACCGCGACGCGGCCGACAGCGTGCTGCACACCCGCGTGGATCACACCGACACGCATGACACCAGCTTCACGCTGAACGGCAAATACACCTCATTGCTCGGCGGAGACCAGAACCTGGTCTCCGGTGCCGAGATCGAATCCAACCGTCGCACCGATGCTGGCCACACGCTGTACGACGACAAGCCATTGCTCAGCGACACAGGCGACAACCTCTCGGCGCGCTCGATCCGCATCGCCGCCTTCATGCAAGACGAATGGACTCTCACGCCCAACTGGGCCGCCCACGCCGGCCTGCGCTGGGAAGGCATCCGCACCCGAAGCGACGGCTTCGACGCCGGCGCGGCATCGTCCAACGTCTCCAACAACAGCAGTGTGTGGAGTCCCTTGCTGCATGCCGTCTGGAAGCCCGACCCCAAGGGCAGCGACCAAGTGCGCATGAGCCTCACGCGCACCTACCGCTCGCCTTCGCTGCAGAACCTGATCGCGAGGCCGAGCGTCAACAGCCGCGCCCCGCTGATCGACAAGAACGACATCCCGCAGGAGAACTCACCGACCTCGGCCGACCGCGTCGGCAACCCGGGCCTGAAGCCCGAACTGGCTACGGGTCTCGACCTGGCGTTCGAACGCTACATCCAGAGCGGCGGCATCCTCAGCGCCAACGTCTTCTACCGCCAGATCAGCAACTACATGCGCAGCGTCACCTCGCTGCAGACCGTCAACTACACGAGCACGCCGCGTTATGTGTCGCGCACCGAAAACATCGGCGACGCGGTCACCCAGGGCATCGAGCTCGAAGCGCGCTTCCGACTCAGCGACGCGATCGAGGGTGCGCCGAAGATCGACGTGCGCACGAACGCCAGCCTGTTCTGGTCGCGCGTGAAACCCATTCCCGGCCCCGACAACCGGCTCGACCAGCAACCCGATGGCACCGCCAACGTCGGCCTGGACTACAAGTTCGTGGGCCTGCCGCTCACCATCGGCGGCAACATCAACTGGACGCCGGGCTACACCACCCGCATCAGCGAAGTGCAGTGGGCCGAGCAGCAGCGCAAGCTGGTGGGCGATGCCTTCGCCGTCTGGACGATCAACCCCTCGGCCCAGCTGCGCTTGGCAGCCAGCAACTTCGCGCCGCGCGACTACGTGACCGGCAGTCGCTTCGAAGATGCCGACTCGCGCGACGTCACGCAGACCACGCAGCCGTCGTACATCAACTGGCAATTGCGCCTGGAGTTGAAGCTCTGAGCCGAGTGCCTTGAAGGCGGACACTGCCTGGAATCAAGGCAGTCGTGACTTCGATTGCCTGGAGTGCAGGCAGTCGTCTGCACAGCAGGGGCTCGCTTTCTCCCAGCAAGCTCGGTGTTTGCCCTGATCTGGTGCCGTTGGGCACAGGCTTTGCGCTGTTCTGGCCACGAGCCGCCCAAGCGGCCAACCCCTGAACAGGAGACACCATGCTTGTTGCTTCGCGCCGCGCTGCGCTCTTCGTCGCCCTTTCTGCCTTGACGGTCGCGTGTGCGCCGACCGCCTTCGCCCAGTCCAAGAACGAGATCCGCATCGCCCACGTCTACGGCAAGACCGGCCCGCTCGAGGCCTACGGCAAGCAGACGCAGATCGGCCTGACCATGGGCCTCGACTACGCCACCGGCGGCACGATGACGGTTGCCGGCAAGAAGCTCGTGCTGATCGAGAAAGACGACCAGGGCAAGCCCGACATCGGCAAGAGCCTGCTCGCCACCGCCTACGGTGACGACAAGGCCGACATCGCCGTGGGCACCACCGGCTCGGGCGTGGCGCTGGCCATGCTGCCGGTGGCCGAGGAGTACAAGAAGATCCTGCTGGTGGAGCCGGCCGTGGCCGACTCGATCACCGGCGACAAGTGGAACAAGTACATCTTCCGCACCGGCCGCAACAGCTCGCAAGATGCAATCAGCAACGCGGTCGCGCTCGACAAGGCCGGCGTCAGCATCGCCACGCTCGCACAAGACTATGCCTTCGGCCGCGACGGCGTGAAGGCCTTCAAGGACGCGATCAAGAACGCCAAGCTCGTGCACGAGGAGTACCTGCCCCCGACGACCACCGACTTCACCGCCGGCATCCAGCACCTGATCGACGCGCTCAAAGACAAGCCCGGCCGCAAGATCGTGTGGGTGGTGTGGGCCGGCGCCAATTCGCCGTTCACCAAGTTCGCCGACCTCGAACTGCAGAAGCGCTACGGCATCGAGCTCGCCACCGGCGGCAACATCCTGCCGGCGATGGCGGCGTACAAGCAGTTCCCCGGCATGGAAGGCGCGGCGTACTACTACTTCGGCATCCCGAAGAACCCGGCCAACGAATGGCTGGTGGCCAACCACTACAAGAAGTACCAGACGCCACCCGACTTCTTCACCGCAGGCGGCATGAGCGCCGGCATCGCATTGGTCGAGGCGCTGAAGAAGACGCAGGGCAACACCAACACCGACAAGCTCATCGCCACGATGGAGGGCATGAGCTTCGACACCCCCAAGGGCAAGATGACCTTCCGCAAGGAAGACCACCAGGCCATGCAGAGCATGTACCACTTCAAGATCAAGGTGGACCCGGCCTTCACCTGGGGCGTGCCCGAGCTGGTGCGCGAGATCAAGCCGGAAGAGATGACCATCCCGATCAAGAACAAGCGCTGACCCACAGACGCTGAATTGTTCCGTGGGAGGGAATCCACGCCCGTCAGAGGCACACCCGGAGACAACCCATGAGCTTCAAACTTCTCTGCACCGCTGCGGTTGTTGCAGCCTTGTCGGTGACGACGGCGGCTGACGCTGCCGTCCCGCTGCCCGCGCTCAACGTCGACACCAGCCAGATCACCGTCTCCGGCCTGTCCTCGGGCGGTTTCATGGCCAACCAGCTGGGCTACGCCTATTCGGCGACGTTCAAGGGCGTGGGCGTCTTCGCCGGCGGCCCCTACATGTGCGCAGGCCACAGCAACTACACCGCCTGCATGTACAACGCGACCATCAGCGCCAGCATGCTGAGCACCATGCAGGCCGACATCAACAACTGGAGCGGCGGCGCCAACGACAACAAGGCCAACGTCGCCGGCCAGAAGATCTTCATGTTCGTCGGCACCAGCGACTTCACCGTCGGCCCCAACCCGATGAACGCGGTGCAGACGCAGTACACCAACAACGGCGTGCCGGCCGCCAACCTCGAGTACGTGACGCGAGCGAGCACGGCACATGTGTTCCCCACCGACTTCGACGGCGCCGGCAACAACGCCTGCAGCAGCAGCGCCTCGCCCTACATCAGCAACTGCGGCTACGACGGCGCCAAGGCCGCCTTCACCAAGTTCTACGGCGCCTTGAATGCGCGCAACAACGCGCCTGCGGCGGCCAACTACATCGAGTTCGACCAGACCGCCTTCACCACCAACGCCGGCGTGGCACCCACCGGCTGGGTCTACGTGCCGGCGAGCTGCGCGGCCGGCACCGTGTGCAAGCTGCACGTGGCGCTGCACGGCTGCCAGCAGGGCTACGCCACCATCGGCGACAAGTTCATCAAGAACACCGGCTACACACGCTGGGCCGACACCAACAACATCATCGTGCTGTTCCCGCAGGCGCGGGTCGACAACAGCAGCCACCCCACCTCGGCCAGCGGCTCGCTCGCCAACCCCAACGGCTGCTGGGACTGGATCGGCTGGTACGGCAACAACTTCGCGCAGAAGGCCGGCACGCAGCAGACTGCCATCAAGGCGATGGTCACGCGGCTTTCGTCGGGGGCCGGCTCCGGTGGTGGTGGCGGTACGCTGCCGGCACCCACGGGCGTGACCACGTCCAACGCCACGGCCAGCAGCATGACCATCGGCTGGAGCGCGGTGAGCGGTGCAGCGAGCTACAACGTCTACCGCAACGGCAGCAAGGCGAACGCATCGGCCATCACGGCGACGAGCTTCAACGACACCGGCCTGGCCGCAGCCACCACCTACAACTGGACGGTGCGGGCCGTCGACGGCAGTGGCGTCGAAGGCGCGGTCTCGTCGCCCGCCAGCGGCACGACGACGGGCGGCAGCGCAGCGGTGTGCTTCACCGCGTCGAACTACGCCCACACCACCGCCGGCCGTGCCCACCAGAGCGGCGGCTATGCGCTGGCCAACGGTTCCAACCAGAACATGGGCCTGTGGAACACCTTCGTGACGACCACGCTCAAGCAGACCGGCACGAACTACTACGTGATCGGCACGTGCCCCTGACGGGGACGGATCGGCACGTTCCCTGAAGCGAACTCGATGCTCGAAACCAAGAACCTCACCATCCGCTTCGGCGGCCACGTGGCGGTGGACCGCGTGAGCTGTGCCTTCACACCGGGCACGCTCACGGCCATCGTCGGCCCCAACGGTGCCGGCAAGACGACCTACTTCAACCTGATCTCGGGCCAGCTGCCCGCCAGCGAAGGGGCGGTGCATCTCGACGGCGTGGACATCACGCGCGAAGCCGCCTCGGCCCGCACCCACCGCGGGCTGGGCCGCGCGTTCCAGCTGACACAGCTGTTCCCCAATCTCTCCGTGGTGGAGAACGTGCGCCTGGCCGTGCAGTCGCGCCGCAAGGAAGGGCTCAACCTGTGGTCGGTGTGGCTGGACCGGCGCAACACGCTGGAGCGTGCGCACGCGCTGCTCGAGCGTGTGCGGCTGGGCGACAAGGCCGATGCAGTCGCGAGCAGCCTCCCGCATGGCGACCAGCGCAAGCTCGAAGTCGCGATGCTGATGGCGCTGGACCCGAAGGTTTTCATGTTCGACGAACCCACCGCCGGCATGAGCGTCGACGAGGTGCCGGTGATCCTCGACCTCATCCGCGACCTGAAGGCCCGGAGCGACAGCATCATCCTGCTCGTCGAGCACAAGATGGACGTGGTGCGCGAACTCGCCGACCGCATCATCGTGCTGCACAACGGCCAGCTGGTGGCAGACGGCGAGCCGGCCGAAGTGATTGCATCGCCGGTGGTGCAGCAGGCGTATCTGGGGGTGGCCGCATGAGCGCCTTGCTGACGCTCGAAGGCGTGCACACGCACATCGGCGCGTACCACATCCTGCACGGTGTCGACTTCGAGGTGCCCACCGGTCAGGTGACCATGCTGCTCGGCCGCAACGGCGCCGGCAAGACCACCACGCTGCGAACCATCATGGGCTTGTGGAGGGCATCGAAAGGCCAGGTGCATTTCGACGGCCAAAGCATCGTCGGCCGCTCGACCCCCGACATCGCGCAACTCGGCATTGCCTACGTGCCCGAGAACATGGGCATCTTCTCTGACCTGTCGGTGCGCGAGAACCTGCTGCTCGCTGCGCGCAACGCACGCACCGTGGAGCAGATGGACACGAAGCGGCTCGAGTGGCTGTTCGAACTCTTCCCGGCGGTGAAGAAGTTCTGGCTCTACCCGGCCGGCAAGCTGTCGGGTGGGCAGAAGCAGATGCTGGCGATCGCGCGTGCGATGGTCGAGCCGCGGCGCTTGCTGCTGATCGACGAGCCGAGCAAGGGTCTCGCCCCCGCCATCATCCAGAACCTCATCGCCGCGTTGCGCGAGCTGAAGCGCACGCAGACCACCGTGCTGCTGGTGGAACAGAACTTCAGCATGGCGCGCGCACTCGGCGACAAGGTGGCGGTGATGGACGACGGCCGCGTCGTGCACCGCGGCGCCATGGCCGCACTGGCGGAAGACGAAGAACTGCAGCACCGGCTGCTGGGCCTGTCTCTGGGAGCCCACCAATGAGCGCCACGATGCCTGCCTTGGGCACTGCCTTCCCGAAGGTCAGCTTCGACTGGGTGCCGCTTGCCATGGTGCCGGCGCTCGCAGTGCTCGCTCTGCCGGCCATCGGCTCGCCGTCGTCATGGCTCACGCTCACCGTGGCCGGCCTCGCGATGGGCATGATCATCTTCATCATCGCCTCCGGCCTCACGCTGGTGTTCGGCCTGATGGACGTGCTGAACTTCGGCCACGGCGTGTTCATTGCGCTCGGTGCCTTCATCGCCACCAGCGTCTTCGGGCTGATGGCGGACTGGACGGCGTCCGACAGCCTGTGGCGCAACCTCGCGAGCGTGTTCAGCGCGATGCTGGTGGCGATGGCGGTGGCCGGTGCGGTGGGCTGGGCCTTCGAGCGGGTGCTGGTGCGGCCGGTCTATGGCCAGCACCTGAAGCAGATCCTCGTGACGATGGGCGGCATGATCATCGGCGAAGAGCTGATCAAGGTGATCTGGGGCCCGACGCAGATTGCGCTGCCGCTGCCCACCGCGCTGCGCGGCGCGCTGATCTTCGGCGATGCGGCGGTCGAGAAATACCGGCTGGTGGCGATGGTGATCGGCGCGCTGGTGCTGGTTGCGATGCTCTTCACGCTCAACCGCACCAAGCTCGGCCTGCTGATCCGCGCCGGCGTGCAAGACCGCGAGATGGTCGAGAGCCTGGGCTACCGCATCCGCCGGCTCTTCGTCGGCGTGTTCGTCGCCGGCTCGGCACTCGCCGGCCTGGGCGGCGTGCTGTGGGGGCTGTATCAGCAGAACGTGATTCCGCAGATGGGCGCACAGGTCAACGTGCTGATCTTCATCGTGATCATCATCGGCGGGCTGGGCTCGACCTTCGGGTGCTTCGTGGGTGCGCTGCTGGTGGGGTTGCTGGCGAACTACAGCGGCTTTCTTGCGCCGAAGCTGGCGATGTTCTCCAACATCGGGCTCATGGTCGCGATTCTGTTGTGGCGCCCGCAGGGCTTGTATCCGGTGACGAATCGATAGTTATGAAGCCCCCACGCTCACATTCGTTCACTGCCCCCCGAGGGGGCTCGGCCTTCCTTGGGGCGGCCCGGCGGAAGGTCGCTCCATGCTGAACCGCCTCCTCTCCCACGACCTGCCGCGCAACCGCTGGCTGTCGGCGCTGCTCATCGTGCTGGTGCTCGGCCTAGCGCTCACGCCCTTCCTCTTCCCGAGCACCAAGGCGCTCAACGTCGGCGCGAAGATCCTCGTCTTCATCGTGCTGGTGGCGAGCTTCGACCTGCTGCTGGGCTACACCGGCATCGTCAGCTTCGCGCACACCATGTTCTTCGGCATCGGCGCCTACGGTGTGGCCATTGCCAGTACACGTCTCGGGCCGGGGTGGGGCGCAGTCATCGTCGGCGTGATCGCGGCTGTGGTGGTCTCGTTGCTGCTGTCGCTGCTGATCGGGCTCTTCAGCCTGCGGGTGAAGGCCATCTTCTTCGCGATGATCACGCTGGCCGTGGCCTCGGCTTTCCTGACGCTCGCCTCGCAGCTGTCGGACTTCACCGGCGGCGAAGACGGCCTCAACTTCAAGGTGCCCGAAGCGCTGCAGCCCGGCACGCAATACCTCGAAGAGCCCTTCCTCGGTGCCAGCATCGACGGGCGCTTTGCGAGCTATTACCTGCTGTTCGTGGTCGCGCTGTTGCTGGTGCTGGCCTTGCTGCGCATCGTCAACTCGCCCTTCGGCCGGGTGCTGCAGGCCATCCGCGAAAACGACTTCCGCGCCGAGGCCATCGGCTACCGCGTGGTCGTCTACCGCACGCTGAGCAACGTGCTGTCGGCCCTGTTCGCCACGCTCGCGGGCTGCCTGCTTGCGCTCTGGCTGCGCTACAACGGGCCCGACACCTCGCTCAGCTTCGAGATCATGCTCGACATCCTGCTCATCGTCGTGATCGGCGGCATGGGCACGGTCTACGGCGCGGTGGTGGGCAGCGTGCTCTTCGTCATCGCGCAGAACTATTTGCAAGACCTGCTCAAGCTCGGCGCCAGCGCCTTCGAAGGCGTGCCGCTGCTGTCGCAGGTCGTATCGCCCGACCGCTGGCTGCTGTGGCTGGGCATTCTCTTCGTGCTGTCGGTCTATCACTTCCCGAGCGGGGTGGTGGGCCGGCTGCGTGCCATGCGGCGCCGCTGAGGCGGTGCCGCGAGATTCGATGTGTTCAACGGCCATGCGGACGGCCCTTCAACGATCTGAAGAGGAGACAACGATGAAACAAGACAAGCGCTTCAAGACAATTCTCGCGAGCTGGGCGGTCCTCGCCCTGGCGGCCTGCGGTGGGGGCGGTGCTGACGACAGCACGCCCACTGCAGCCGCCGCGTCGACGCAGCCCACCGAAACCTCGGCGAGCTTCAAGCAGGACCTGGCACAGGCCCTGGGCCCGCGCAGCCTGTTCAACCACCGACCCGACTTCGTGCGCGGCGAAGTGCGCAGCACCGAGTACGACGGCGTCACCGACGACCTGCTCACCGCCGGCCTCGGCAAGACTGGCATGGCCGGTGCACTGCCGCCATTCGCCAGCCCGCTCGCACCCACGGCGGTGGAGCTTCGGCGCGCCGTCATCTACAACAGCTACCGCGCCATCGTCGACATGACGGCGGCCGGTGGCTACGGCAGCCTGTATGGCCCGAACGTCGATGCCGACGGCAACATCACCGCTAGCGAAGGGCTTGTCGCCGGCACGGAGTACCTCGCCTTCAGCGACGATGGCAGCGGCCAACGCAACGTGGTGTTGATGGTCCAGGTACCGGCCAACTTCAACCCGCGCCACGCCTGCATCATCGCGGCCACCTCGTCGGGCTCGCGCGGCGTGTACGGCGGCATCAGCACCGGCGAGTGGGGCCTGAAGCGCGGCTGCGCAGTCGCCTACACCGACAAGGGCACCGGCAGCGGCCCGCACGACCTGGCCACCGACACCGTGCCGCTGATCGACGGGCTGCGCGCCACCTCGGCAGCGGCCGGCGATGCAGCGCAATTCCGCGCGCCGCTCACACCCGAACAGCTCGCCGCCGTCAACGCGGCCACGCCGAACCGCCTCGCCTTCAAGCACGCCCACTCGCAACGCAACCCCGAGAAAGACTGGGGCCGCTTCACGCTGCAGGCGGTGGAGTTCGCGTACTGGGCGCTGAACGAGCGCTACGGCATTGCGCTCGGCCACGGGCTGCGTCTGCGCACCGTCCGCCCCGGCAACACGCTGGTCATCGCGTCCAGCATCTCCAACGGCGGCGGCTCGGCCATCGCAGCGGCCGAGCAAGACCGCGAGCGCTTGATCGATGGCGTGGCCGTCTCCGAACCCGCGGTCGAGATGCCGGCCGACCCTGGCATCACGGTGCGTCGCGGCAGCGTGGTGCAGCCCACCACCGGCAAGACGCTGTACGACTACACCACCTACGCCAACGTCTACCAGAGCTGCGCGTCGCTCTCGCCACAGGTGGCGGGCGCACCCGGTGCGGCCTTCGTGATCGCGGCCTTTGCGGCCAACCGCTGCGCTTCGCTGAAGGCCAAGGGCCTGCTGACCGCCGACACCTTGCCGGCCCAGGCCGACGAAGCACTGGCGAAGCTTGCCGCCTATGGCTGGGAGCCTGAGGCCGCGGTACTGCACCCATCACTCGCGGCATTCGAGGTGGCGCCTGCGGTGAGCGTGACCTTCGGCAACGCACTCGCGCGCGCCAGCGTCGCCGACAACTTGTGCGGCTACAGCTTCGCCGCCACCGCCCCCACCGGCCTGGTGACGCCGCTGGCCGATGTGCTGCTGGCCTCCATGGCGGCCACCGGCAACGGCGTGCCACCTTCGGCCGGCGTTCAGCTCATCAACAACCTGAACCCCGGCGCGCCCCTGCGCGACCTGTTCTCGTTCTCGCCATCGACGTTGACTCAAGACTTCAACCTCGACGGCGCGCTGTGCCTGCGCAACCTGCTCAGCGGCAGCGATGCCGCTGCACGCTCGCTGCAGCACGGCATCGACGAGACGCGCCGCAACGGAGACCTGCACGGCAAGCCGGCGCTCATCGTGCACGGCCGCTCCGATGCGCTGCTGCCGGTGAACCACACCTCGCGTCCCTACACCGCTCTGAACAAGCGCGTCGAAGGGCGCGACAGCCGGCTCTCGTACATCGAGGTGACGAACGCGCAGCACTTCGACGGCTTCATCGGCCTGCCCACGGTGCTGCCGGGTTACGACACACGCTACATCCCGCTGCACGTGTACCTCAACCGCGCGCTCGATGCGATGTATGCGCACCTGCGCCAAGGCAAGCCCTTGCCGCCGAGCCAGGTGGTGCGCACCCTGCCGCGTGGCGGCACGCCCGGTGCGGCGCCTGCCATCACCAGCATCAACGTCCCACCGATTGCGTTGCATCCCTCGGACGCCGACGCCATCACCTGGCGTGGCCGCACCCTGACCGTGCCCGACTGACATGACGGCCCCCCAGTCGCTACGACGCTCCTGCCCCCAAGGGGCGCCACCCCAGGGGCCCGGCAAAGCCGGTTCCCCGGGGCGTTCCTTGAGGGGTGCTTCACTTCGCTTGCACGGCGCCCAAGGATGCGATGACGAATCCGGGCGTCGCAAAGGTTTCTGATGAGCTTCACCTCGAACTACCTGCGCTGCGAAAGCCGCGAGCTCCACTACACCGAGTGGGGCGCGCAGCATGACGAGACGGTGATCGCATGGCACGGCCTCGCGCGCACCTGCCGCGACATGGACGACATCGCCGAGCACCTGTCCAAGCGCTACCGCGTGGTCTGCCCCGACACCATCGGCCGCGGGCTGAGCGAGTGGAGCCCGCAGCCGAAGACCGAGTACTGCCTTGCGTTCTACGCGAAGCTCGCGGTGTCGCTGGTCGATCAGCTGGGGCTGGAGCGCTTTCACTGGCTGGGCACGTCGATGGGCGGTGCCATCGCCTTGCGCGCGGCAGCTGCGTTGCAGGGGCGGCTGCAGAAGCTCGTGCTCAACGACATCGGCCCCGAGGTGGCCACCGCGGCCACCGACCGCATCCGCTCGTACGCTGGTAGCCCCGCAGCGTTTGCGACGGTGAGCGAGCTCGAGGCCTACTTCCGCACCATCTACGCACCGTACGGCTGGCTCAGCGATGCCCAGTGGCGCCGCCTCGCCGAGACCTCAACCCGCCGCCTGCCTGATGGCCGCGTGACGCCGCACTACGACCCGGCCATGGCGATGCAGTTCATCCACCACCCCGACGACTATTCGCAATGGGATGCGTGGGACCAGCTCGACATCCCCGTGCTCTGCCTGCGCGGCGAAAGCTCTGACCTGCTGCTGCCCGACACCGCCGAACAGATGCGCCAGCGCGGCCCCCGCGCCGTCGTCGCCACCATCGCAGGCTGCGGCCACGCGCCCGCGCTCAATACGCCCGATCAGTTCGCGCTCGTGGAGCGATTCTTCGCCAGCTAAGCAGAACCCCAAAGCGAGCGCAGCGAAGCGCACATCAAGCAACGCCCGCGGATCCGGCTCCGCCGGTCCGCTGGGTGGCGCCCCCTGGGGGCAGGAGCAAAGCGACTGGGGGGCCTATGTCACCGGCGAAATTTGCCGTCCGGCCCAATGATGGACAGGTCGGCAAACACCAGCCCCGTGTGGTCCGCAGGACTGAAATTCACCTCCATGCCACCGATGTCCAGCTTCTGCAGGCTGTTCAGCGCCGCGAGCAGCTTCTCGCGCGTGGGGTTCGGTCCCGCCTTGCGCAGCGCAGCCACCAGCACCTTGGCGGACGCGAAGCCTTCCATCATGGCGGGCGAGACGCCGTCCTGCTCTTTCAGCTTGGCCAGGTCAACCGCTTCCTTCACGATCGGTGCCGACAGCGAGCGCTCGTAGGGGAACACCTGCGTCACGATCACACCGCGTGCGTTTTCGCCCATCTGCTTGACGAAGCCGCCCGAGGCGTTGTTCGACAGCGTGACGATCTGCGCGCGCGAGCCGCTGGCGCGAATCGCGTTGGTGCCTTCGACCAGTGCCGCAGCCGTGCCGATGATCAGCACGGCCTGCGCATCGGCCTTGGCCAGCGCCGGCGCGATGGCGCTGAAGTCGGGCTTCTCGCGGTTGAACTTCTCCATCAGCAGCGGCTTCTTGGCCGAGGCCTCGAAGCCCAGCGTGGCGCCGGCGGCTGCGTCGGCACCGAAGGCATCGTCCACGTGCCAGACGGCAATGCGGTCCATGCCGATCAGGCTCAGGTGCTTGACCGCGCGCTCGGCCTCGCGCTGGTAGGTGGCGCGCACGTTGAACACGTAGGGCTGCACCGGCTTGTGCAGCACCATCGCGCCGGTGGACGGGCCTACCAGCGGCACCTTGAACTCATTCAGCGCGGGCAGCATGGCCTGGGTGTGCGGCGTGCCGCGGCTGAGGAAGAGCGCAATCGCCTTGTTCTCGGTGATGAGCTTGCGCGCGTTCTCGCCAGCTAGCTTGGGGTCGAACTTGTCGTCCAGCGACACCAGCTCGATCGTCTTGCCATGGATGCCACCTGCGGCGTTGACGGAGTCGAAGTAGAGCTTCGCGCCGGCCGTGGTCTCTTGCACGCCGGCCGCCACCGGGCCGGTGAACGCGGCCGTCTGGCCTATGACGATTTGCGCCTGCAGCGGCAGCGCAGCCAGCAGGGCAACGGCCAGGGCCGCACGGCCCGCAGCATGGAGGGATTTGAACGACGACATGGATCAGGGCCTTATAGGTCGAACGCCGGCGAGAGGCCGGCGCTTCGAGGGAGGGGAAGCGGCTTGCTCAGCGGCGGAATTTGCCGTCGGGGCCGACGATGGACAGATCGGCGTAGTCGAGACCCGAGTGATCGGTGGGTGAATAACCCACTTCGATGCCACCCAGGTCGAAACGATGGAAGGTTTCGAGCGCACGGCGCAGCTTGTCGCGCGTCGGGTTGGGGCTGGCGCGGCGCAGCCCTTCGACGACCACCTTGGCCGACACGAAGCCTTCCAGCATGATCGGCGTGAGCTCGAGGCCCTTGGCCTTGGCCAGCTCGATCGCTTCCTTGACCACCGGTGAGGCAATCGACCGCTCGTACGGGAAGACCTGGCTGAACACCACGCCGTGGGCAATCTCGCCGAGCTCTTTCACGAAGCCAGCCGATGCGTTGTTCGACAGCGTGACCATCTGGGCGCGCGAGCCGGTGGCGCGCAGGGCCTTCATGCCGTCGGTCACGGCGGTACCCGAGCCGATGAACATCACGGCCTGCGGGTCGGACGCCACGATCTTCGGCATGATGGGTGCGAAGTCGGGCTTCGCGCGGTCGTACTTCTCGTGGGCAACGGGTTGCTTGTTGACGGACTTCAGGCCCTTGAGAGCGCCCTGCACCGCGTCACTGCCGAAGGTGTCGTCCACCTGCACGATGGCGATGCGGTCGATGCCGATCAGGCTCAGGTGCGAGATGGACCGCTCGGCCTCGCGCTGGTAGGTGGCGCGCACGTTGAAGAGCCATGGGTGTACCGGGTTATGCAGCACCATCGCGCCCGTCGATGGGCCGATGAGCGGCACCTTGTGCTCGGTGAGCAGCGGCATGATGGCCTGCGTGTGCGGCGTGCCACGGGTCAGGAAGATCGTGATCACGCCCTGGTCGATCAGCTGGTTGACATTGGCCACAGCCAGCTTCGGGTCGAACTTGTCGTCCAGCGACACGAGTTCGATGGTCTGGCCGCCCACCCCGCCGCGCGCGTTGACCGCATCGAAGTAGAGCTTCGCGCCCTCGGTGGACTCTTTCACCGAAGCGGCCACCGCGCCGGTGAATCCGGACGTCTGGCCGACCTTGATCTGTGACCATGCCGGTGAGCTGAAAAGACCAGCCAACACGGCGCTCAACAACAGGAGCTTTTTCATCGCAGTCCCTTGGAATGGGCAATGCGAAATGGTAGGCGCCGGCCATGCATCTGCGCACCAGCTTGCTGCCAGCCGGTGTGCCATACGACACGCAAGCCCCGGCTTTGCAGCAGCTCTTGGTGCGGTACCGCTGTAAGAAGGTGCGTCTCAGTGCCGATTCAACGGAGAGCAACGCCCCGGCAGAGACGCGCTACGTCACGCCGCTGTCACAACCCGAGCTCACAGCCCGAGCCAGGCGCCGATGGCCAGCATCTCGGCCTCGTCATACGTGGCGAAGCCCTGGTACTTGGTGGCCTCGAGCTTCTTCTTTCCTTCGTCGGTGCTGTCCAGCGTCAGCAGATAACCGCGCACCTTGTCGACCTGGTCTTCCGTCAAGACGGGGCTCGCGATGATGTGCTTGATCGGCACAGGGCGCGACTTGGCCAGCACCTTGCCCCCCTTGGCCTGCCATGCCTTCACGACGCTTGCCGACGCGGTGGACCCGGCCTTGGTGAGGTTGTTGTCGACGAAGAAGGGAACGGCCTCTTGGTAGCGCGTGTAGACCAGCTTGGTCTGCATCCCGTCGCCGAGTGCATCGCGCAGCGTGGCCCGCGTCATCCATGAGGTGATGGAGTCTTCGTCGGGCATACCGAGCGTGCTGTCCCTCAGGTCCGCCAGAGACTTCATGGGCGAGTCCGCCTTCACCAGGATGTTGGCGGTGTACTGCTGGTAGCCCTTGGTCACGGCGATCAGCTTGTAGCCGCTCTTCTTCATGGCCTCGATGGACAGGTGCGCCGGGTGCACGAGCGCAAGGTCGTACTGCTTGGCCGCGAGGCCGCGCCTCAGCGAGGGGTAGTCGGCCACTGGCTCCACCGTCACCGGCTGCTTCAGCAGCTTGGCAAGATCGGCCGCGATGGCGGTGTACTTGGCGCGGATCTCATCGTTGCCGACGCGATAGGTCACCCCTTCGTTGACGGCGAACACCAGCGCGTGGCTGCAGGTGGCGGCAAGTGCCGTCAACAAGCCGATGGCCCAACGCATCACATGCAAACCCATGAAACCTCCTGTTGTTATGAGCAGAGAGTAAGTGTTTCTAACCGCTTTGCGGACTGTTGACCATTGCAGGTGGGCTCGTTGACCACACCAATCTTTGTGCAAATCTCCACGTATGGTGTGTGGGCCGACCCTCACTCCTAGAATTCCTGCCCCTTCGTCCAAAGGCCCCGCCCCCAATGTCATCCGGACTCATCCGCATCCGCGGCGCTCGTCAGCACAACCTCAAGAACCTCGACCTCGACATCCGCACCGGTGAGATGACCGTCGTCACCGGCCCCAGCGGCTCCGGCAAATCAAGCCTGGTATTCGACACGCTGTATGCCGAAGGGCAGCGCCGCTACGTCGAAACCTTCAGCGCCTATGCGCGGCAGTTTCTCGACCGCATGGACAGGCCGGCGGTGGACCGCGTGGACGGCGTGCCACCCGCCATCGCCATCGACCAGACCAACCCCGTGCGCACCTCACGCAGCACGGTCGGCACGATGACGGAGCTGAACGATCACCTGAAGCTGCTGTATGCACGCGCTTCGGAGTTGTTCGACAAGAAGACGGCGCAGCTGGTGCGGCACGATTCGCCCGAGACCATCTACGCCGAGCTGATGCAGCGCACGAAGGAAGGTGACCCGCGTCTCGTCTTCACCTTCCCGGTGGAGCTGCCGGCGAACACCAGCGCCGAAGAAGTCGAACAGTGGCTCGCGGCCAGCGGCTTCACGCGTGTGCAGGCCGAGCGCGAGGTGGCGTCGCCCACCGGCCCGCGCAAGCTGCTCGATGTGGTTGCCGATCGCTTCCGCATTCAGGGCACGGAGAAGGTGCGTGCGGTCGAAGCCATCGAGACCGCACTCAAGCGCGGCAGTGGGCGCGTCAACATCTACGTGCTGAACGAAGGCGAGGAGCCGGTGCTGTGGCGCTACTCCACCGGCCTGCACTGCCCCGACAGCGACATCCGCTACCAAGACCCGCAGCCTGCGTTGTTCTCGTTCAACTCGGCCATGGGTGCGTGCGAAACCTGCCGCGGCTTCGGGCGCGTGATCGGCGTCGACTACGGGCTCGTGATCCCCGACCAGCGCAAGACCTTGCGCTCGGGCGCGATCAAGACACTGCAGACACCGGCCTGGCAAGAGAACCAGGACGACCTGCTGCGCTACGCCGGCGAGGCCGGCATTCCGCGCGACACCTCGTGGGCCCAGCTCACCGAGGCGCAGCGCGAGTGGGTCATCAACGGCTCGCCCAACTGGACGGGCAAGTGGGGCAAGCAGTGGTACGGCGTGAAACGCTTCTTCGAGTACCTCGAATCCAAGGCCTACAAGATGCACATCCGCGTGCTCTTGTCCAAGTACCGCAGCTACACGCCGTGCCCAACATGTGCGGGCGCACGCTTGAAGACCGAGGCGCTGCTATGGCGCATGGGCACCAAGGCCGATGCCGATGGTGTGCTGCCACCCGAGAAGCGCTTCTTGCCGAGCGGTACCGACTGGTCGCGTGCGCAACTCGAAGCCCTGCCGGGCCTCACCGTGCACGACCTGATGCTGATGCCCATCGACCGCATCAAGCGCTTCTTCGACGGCATCAGTCTGCCCAGCAGCATGCTCGACGATGCGCTCAAGCTGCTGCTCGACGAGATCCGCACGCGCCTGAAGTACCTGTGCGACGTCGGCATCGGCTACCTCACGCTCGACCGCCAGAGCCGCACGCTGAGCGGCGGCGAAGTGCAGCGCATCAACCTCACCACCGCGCTCGGCACCTCGCTGGTCAACACCATGTTCGTGCTCGACGAGCCGAGCATCGGCCTGCATCCTCGCGACATGAACCGCATCGTCGTGGCGATGCACCGCCTGCGCGACGCGGGCAACACGCTGGTGGTGGTCGAGCACGACCCGGCCGTGATGTTGGCTGCCGACCGCCTGATCGACATGGGCCCCGGCCCCGGCGAGCGCGGCGGCCAGATCGTGTTCGACGGCACGCCCGAAGCCATCCGCCAGGCCGACACGCTGACCGGCGCCTACCTCGGCGCACGCAAGCAGGTGGGCATGGGGCTCAAGCGGCTGGTCACGCCGAGCACGCCCAAGCTCATTCTGCAGGGCGCGCGCGACCACAACCTGAAGAACGTGACGGTCGAGTTCCCGCTGCAGCACCTGGTGTGCGTGACGGGCGTTTCCGGCTCTGGCAAGAGCACGCTGATGCAGGACGTGTTGTTCCCTGCATTGGCGCGCCACTTCGGCAAGCCCACCGAAACGCCAGGCGAACATGACGCACTGCTCGGTGCCGACTGTCTGACCGAAGCGGTGTTCGTCGACCAGTCGCCCATCGGCAAGACGGCGCGCTCCAACCCCGCGAGCTACGTCGGCGCGTTCGACGAGATCCGCAAGCTCTTCGCGCAGTCGCCGCTCGCGGCGCAGCGCGGCTACAGCGCCAGCATGTTCAGCTTCAACGCCGGTGACGGCCGCTGCCCCACCTGTGGCGGCTCGGGCTTCGAGCATGTGGAGATGCAGTTCCTGAGCGACGTGTACCTGCGCTGCCCCGATTGCGATGGACGCCGCTACCGCGCTGAACTGCTGGAGGTCAAGATCGACCGCCGCCTGCCCGGCGACGTGATTCGTGAACTCAGCGTGGCCGATGTGCTGGAGCTCACCGTGAGCGAGGCCGTGCAACTCTTCGCCAACGACCGCGAGGTGCTGCGCGTGCTGCAGCCCATCATCGACGTGGGCCTCGAGTACGTGAAGCTCGGCCAGCCGGTGCCCACGCTCAGCGGCGGCGAAGCGCAACGCCTGAAGCTCGCCGGCTTCCTGGCCGAAGCCGCGCAAAGCGCCACCGCCAGCCGCCAGCCGGTGGCGAGGAAGGGCACGCTCTTCATGTTCGACGAGCCCACCACCGGCCTGCACTTCGACGACATCGCCAAGCTGATGCGCGCCTTCCGCAAGCTGCTGGATGCAGGGCACTCGCTGATCGTGATCGAACACAACCTCGACGTGATCCGCGCCGCCGACTGGCTGATCGACCTCGGCCCCGAAGGCGGCGAGGGCGGTGGCCTGGTGGTGTGCACTGGCACGCCGGAAGACGTGAAGCAGCACCCCACCTCGCACACAGGCAAGGCGCTGGCCGACTACGACAAGTCGATGGGCCTGAACGGCCATGTGGTCGGGGCTGAAGAAGAGCGAGGCCGGCCGTTGCAGTCGCTGCTGAAAGCGGCGCGCGAAGAGCGGCAGGCGAACGACGAGTTCATCCGCATCGTCAATGCGCGTGAGCACAACCTCAAGTCGATGGACGTGTCGATCCCGCGCGGCAAGTTCAGCGTGATCACCGGCGTGAGCGGCTCAGGCAAGAGCACGCTCGCGTTCGACATTCTGTTCAACGAAGGCCAGCGCCGCTACCTCGAGTCGCTCAACGCCTATGCGCGCAGCATCGTGCAGCCCGCGGGCCGGCCCGAGGTGGATGCGGTGTACGGCATTCCGCCCACCGTCGCCATCGAGCAGCGGCTGAGCCGCGGCGGGCGCAAGAGCACGGTGGCCACGACCACCGAGGTGTGGCACTTCCTGCGCTTGCTTTACGTGAAGCTCGGCCTGCAGCATTGCGTGAAGGAGGGCTCACCCGTCAAACCGCAAAGTGCCGAGAGCATTGCGGCGCAGATCTTGCGCGACCACAAGGGCGAGCACGTGGGCCTGCTCGCGCCGCTGGTCGTCAGCCGCAAGGGCGTCTACACCGATCTCGCGAAATGGGCCAAGGCACGCGGCCACACGCACCTGCGCGTCGACGGTGAGTTCTTGCGCGTCGACCCGTGGCCGCGGCTCGACCGCTTCAAGGAGCACACGCTGGAGCTGCCGGTGGGCGACCTCATCGTCAGCGCCGACAACGAAGCCGTGTTGCGAGACCTACTGGCCAAGGCACTCGACGTGGGCAAGGGCGTGATGCACCTGCTGTCGCCCTTGAAGGGCTTGCAAGGCGCCATGCTCGCCGGCACGCCCACGCGCAAGGTCGGTACGGTGAAAGTGTTCTCGACCAAGCGCGCCTGCCCGACCTGCGGCACGAGCTACCCCGAGCTCGACCCGCGCATGTTCAGCTACAACAGCAAGCATGGCTGGTGCACCACCTGCGTGGGCACTGGCCTGGCGCTCACGCGCGAGCAGCGCAAGGCGTACGACGACTCGGTGCAAGACGACGACAACAAGGGCCGCGAACAAAGCTTCCCGTCGGAAGAAGCCGAAGTGGAAGGCGTGGTCGACGAGCCGTGCCCCGATTGCGCCGGCACCCGGCTCAACCCGGTGTCGCGCGCCGTCACATTCGAAGGTCATTCCATTGCGTGGATCGCGCAGTGGTCGGTGGCCGAATGCCGCAAGTGGGTCGAGGCACTCGCGCTCACCGGCCGCGACGCCGAGATCGCACGCGACGTGATCGTCGAGATCAGGAACAGACTCGAGTTCCTCGAAGAGGTGGGCCTTGGCTACCTGACACTCGACCGCGCGGCGCCCACGCTCAGCGGCGGCGAAGCCCAACGCATTCGCCTGGCCGCGCAACTCGGCAGCAACCTGCAGGGCGTGTGCTACGTGCTCGACGAGCCCACCATCGGCCTGCACCCGCGTGACAACCAGGTGCTGCTCAACGCGCTGCACAAGCTGGGCGACAAGGGCAACACGCTGGTGGTGGTGGAGCACGACGAAGACACCATCAGACGTGCGGATCACATCATCGACATCGGCCCCAGCGCCGGCAAGCGCGGCGGGCGGCTGGTGGCGCAGGGCACGGTGACGGAGGTGTCGTCACAGGCCGAGTCAGTCACCGGCCGCTTCCTCGCGCACCCGCTGCTGCACCCGCTGCAGGCACGCCGTGTCATCTCAGACGAGGTGTTCACGAAAGACCGCGAGAAGAAGGGCCCGCTCACCATCCACAACGCCTCGCTGCACAACCTGCAGCAGGTGACGGTGGACGTACCGCTGCGCCGACTGGTGGCCGTCACGGGAGTCAGCGGCTCCGGCAAGAGCACGCTCGCACGCGACGTGCTGCTGGCCAACCTGCAGTTCATCAACACGCGCGGTGGCAAACCCAAGTGGCAGGGCTGCGACAAGATCGAAGGCTGGGGCTTCATCGACCGCGTGCTCGAAGTCGACCAGACACCCATCGGCAAGACACCGCGCTCGTGCCCGGCCACCTACATCGGCTTCTGGGACGTGATCCGCAAGCTCTTCGCCGACACGCTCGAATCGCGTGCGCGCGGCTACGCCCCCAACCGCTTCAGCTTCAACACCGGCGAAGGCCGCTGCCCCGCCTGCGAAGGGCAGGGCATGCGCACCATCGAGATGAGCTTCCTGCCCGACGTGAAGGTGCCCTGCGACGTGTGCCACGGCCAGCGCTTCAACGCCGAGACGCTGGCAGTCACGTGGCGCGGCAAGAGCATCGGCGACGTGCTGCAGATGGAGATCGACGAAGCCGTGGAGTTCTTCGCCAGCATGCCGCACATCGCGCACCCGCTGCAGCTGATGAAAGACGTGGGCCTCGGCTACCTCACGCTCGGCCAACCGTCACCGACATTGAGCGGTGGTGAAGCGCAACGCATCAAGCTCGTCACCGAACTCACCAAGGTGCGCGATGACGTGGGCCGCCGCGGCAACAAGGCGCCGCACACGCTCTACGTGCTCGACGAGCCCACCGTGGGCCTGCACATGGCCGACGTGGAGAAGCTCATCCGCGTGCTTCACCGCCTGGTCGACGGCGGGCACAGCGTGGTGGTGATCGAGCACGACCTCGACGTCATCGCCGAGGCCGACTGGGTGATCGACATGGGACCGGAAGGCGGCGGAGCCGGCGGTACGGTGGTCGCGGCGACCGACCCGGTGGCCTTGGTGAAGGTCAAGGCGAGTCACACGGGGGCGGCGTTGGGGCCGGTGCTGGCGCGCTGAGAAAGCCATCAGTGAAAACGCCGACCCCAGGGCCGGCGTTCAACTGTCAGCGTGCCGATTGATCAGAACGAAAAACGTGCGCCGACGGTAATGGCTCGCACATCGTTCTTGGCGCCTTGCAGCTCAGCCTTGCTGGCGTCAATGCCGGCCTCCACGGCTACTTCCTTGGACACTGCGTAGCTCAGGCCGAGCCCGTAGTAAGCCTTGGCTTTGGTCTCGGATGCGCTTGAGTTGAAGAAGGAAGAGGTGGTGGTGACCTTGGTCTTCACGCTGGCAATGCCCAGGCGTGCATGCACTGCAAAGTCAGGCGTGAAGTTCGCCTTGAAGGCGCCGCCGAGAGTCACGGCCGACGCCGAAGCCTCGGCGTTTGCTCCAAAAGCGAAGGCCTTGGCCTTTCCGAAGTTCAGGTAGCCGAGTTCCAGGCTGAAGACCTCGGCGATGCTGTAGCCGCCAACGACCTTGAGCGCGGTGCCAGTGTCGTCACACGACGAGATGCCGGAACAGGTATCGACAAATTTGCTCTGACCGGCCGCGAAGCTCACATACCCTTGGGCCATGGCACCGCCAGACAACAGCAGTGCCGAGACACTGACCAATCCTCCTACCCACTTCTTCATTGAATTCCCCGTTCTAGTTCAAATTGACGTATCCGCAAGCCTGCGGCGAAGCGCATTGTCCGTGAAGATGGTGTGTTAGGCACTCGCGGCGCCTGATGGTGCCGATGAGGAGCGTGATGAAGGCCACGCTCGGGCGATGAAAGCGAGCGCGGCTCTAAGCGGTGAACGCCTGGTGAGGCGCAGCGCATCAAGCGCGTCACCGAGCTGACCTAGGTGCGTGACGACGTTGGGAGGCGTGGCAAGTCACCCGATCGGGCCAGTTTGGTGACGTAGCTCTGCGTCGCCGACAACGCCGCAGCAAGCGGCGGGTAGGCGACCCTTGCCCTGGCTCAACGGTTTGCGCAGTACCCGAATTGCGCGGTCGCTTGCGGGGCCAGCGTGGCGTTCCAGCTCACCCCCGACGCAGTCAGGGTCGCCCCGGACTGCTGCCACACGGCGTTCCACGCCGTATAGACCGCTCCTTCGATCGGCAGGTTGACGCGCCAGGTTTGTGCCGTGCTGGCACCGTTGGTCACGTTGACGTTGGCGCAGTAGCCGCCGCCCCAATCGTTCGTCTTGACGACACTGGTTGAGACACCGGGAGCTGGTGCTGGTGCTGGTGCTGGTGCTGGTGCTGGTGCTGGTGCAGGAGCAGGAGCAGGAGCAGGAGCAGGAGCAGGAGCAGGAGCAGGAGCAGGAGCAGGAGCTCCGCTCCAGAAGCTCGTCAGCATCGCCACCTTGTCTTGCCGCAGCGTGACCCAATCGTCCTGCAAGATGCCGCCGGTGTCGCCGCTGTTCGGGTTCCACGACCAGTAGAAGACGTTGGTGATGCCTTTGGTCTTGAGCCAGGCGAAGAGGGCATCCTGGAAGGTCTTGTCCTTGGGGTTGCCGGTGCCGTACTTGCCGCCGGTCTCGCCGATCGCCATGGCATAGCCCTGGCTGGCGAACTGGCCGAAGTGCGCGTTCCAGATCGCCGGCATGTTGCTCGGGAAATTGCTCGCGTTGAAGTAGCTCTGCACATACACGTCGGGCCCGTAAACGTGGGGCGCGAGCACCAGGCGGTTCATCGGGATGTTCAGGCCCTTGCAGGCCAGTGGCTCCAGGTTGCCGCCCCACCACCATCCTGGCGTGGTGCTGCAGGCGCTCTGGTCGCCGATGCCTTCGACGAATACCAGCGCATTGGGTGCGTCGGCCAGCACCGCTTGCGAGGCACGCTCGGCCGCGAGGTTCCAGTCGGTGGCGGTGTTGCCGCTGCCCCAGGTCGCCTGCCCGTGCGGCTCGTTCTTCAGATCGAGGCCGAGGAAGCGCGCGTAGCCCTTGTAGCGCTGCGCGACCAGGCGCAGGTCGCCGATCCACTGTGCCTCGGTGTAGCCGTTGACGTACCAGAGTTCGGAGATCGCATTGCAGTCCGGCCGGTGGTGGTCGATCAGGAAGTACATGCCGCGCCGGTCGAGCTCGGCCACCATCTTGTCCAACACCTGCAGGCTGTTGAGTCCCTGCAGATCGGCGTTGCGGCCATAGTCGATCGAGTTCACCGCGTCACCCCGCAGCGTGCCGGGGCACACCGGCAGGCGCACCGCATTGAAGCCCGCCGACTGCATCTGGTCGAGCATCTCTTTCCAGTTGCGCGCCCACAGGCCATGCACCACCCGGGTCTCGGTTTCGAAGCCGAACCAGTTCACCCCTTTGAGCGTGACGCGCGCGCCGGCGTTGTCGTAGATCTGCCCTCCCGACACCGAAAAGGCCTGGGCCGGGTTGCAGGTGGCGGCGACAAGTGTGGCGAGCACGGCGATGCGCGCCCAGCGGGGCTTTTGCGTCATGGAAATCTCCTTTGATGGGTGTTCGTCACGCTTGTCGTTTGCTTGTGCATGCGTGGCGGAGCCCATGGTGTCCCTGGCCTTCAGTGGTGCATGTCAGCGATCGCCAGGAATCCCTGTAGTAGCTGTCCTACGGGGTGCTCAGGCCGGGCCTCGTCTACGCTGAGTGGTGGCGAGGCGCAACGCATCAAGCTCGTTACTGAACTGATCAAGGTGCGCGACAACAGAGGAAGCAGCGGAGATGCTTTGACCCAAGCATTTCACCAGCGGCAACCGGCGTCCGCGCCCAGCGCACTGCTGGCGAGCGGCACGATGGCGAGCAGGCCCTTGTCGGCGTAGGCGGCGCGGCAGTCGGGCTTGCCGGCTTTCTCCATGTCGTCACTGAGCTTGGTCCGACGATCAGGTGGCGCCTTCAGCAGCGGCAGCAGCCCGGGTGCGCGGTTGGTGGCCAGCGGACCCGTTGAGCCGGAGCGAGGCAGCGTCAGGTTCAAGGGGGCTGGTGGCCCGCTGGCACTTGCATCCGGTGGTGGGGCGCTGCTTCGTTCGCCCGGCGCAGCAGACGGGGCATCTGGATCGAACCCGGGCACGCCGGGCAAGGCTTGCCGGGGCGCGCTTGGCGTGATCGGGCTGGCAGGTGGGAGCGCTGGCGGCGGGGTGGGTGTGGGAGCGCGCGCAGGCGTTGGCGCAGGCGCAGGGGGCGGGAGAGCTGCCGGCGCGGCCTGCGGCGGCGGCACGAGAGGCTCGGGCGGAGCTTGCCGCTGCAACTCCGCCCGAGGCTCGACGCGCTCCGGCGGCGGTGGCGGCGCTGTCGGCACGGGCTCGGGCGCGACGGGCACGACAGGCGAGGGTGGCGCCGCGTCTGGCACGCGGGCGGCCGGCGCGGTGACGGGCGGCGGGGGTAAAGGCTCCGGCTTGGTTGCGGCCGGCGTGGGCTCCGCAGTCGGCAAGGCTGGCGTGGCGGTGGGGTTCGCGGGAACGGGTGCTGGTGCTGGTGCTGGTGCTGGTGCTGGTGCTGGTGCTGGTGCTGGTGTTGGTGCGGGTGTTGGTGCGGGTGTTGGTGCGGGTGTTGGTGTTGGTGCTGGTGCTGGTGCTGGTGCGGGTGTTGGTGTTGGTGTTGGTGACGGTGACGGTGACGGTGACGGCAGAGGCTTGTTTAACTCGGGCAGCACCGGCGCGGGTCGCTCGAATCGCTCAGGTGCGGCGGGCGCTGGCAGCACCAGCTCACGTATGGGTTGCGCGGGTTGGCTGGGCACGGGCTCAACCGGACTGGGCGATGGCGCGTTGCCGCGTGAGTCTGACTGCATCGGCGCCGGTGTTACGCGCGCCGCATCGGCGACTGCCGTCGTGCGCGCGGGAGCCGGTGCTTGCGGCAGAGGTGGTGCGGGCTCGACGGCCGGCCCGGTGGGGCGTGGTGCCATGGCAATCAGCAACTCCGCGGCGGCAGGCCGGCGACCCGTTGCTGTGGTCGACGCAGCGCGCGCCGGTGCACGAGCGCCCTCCAACACCACCTGCAGCGGCGGTGCGCCACCTGCGCCGTGCCGCGAACCGGTACCGGGCGCGGTTCCGACGAGCAACACCACCAGCAGGTGCAGCAGCACCGCCAGGGTCAGGCATTGGGCAAAGGAAGACTCCCTTGCCGAGCCGGGTGGCCAGGATTCGACCCGACCGGCGCTGGTGCGTGAGGGGAGGCGGCGTATGCGCATTTTTCAACGGGCTCAGCGGGCTCAGAAGGTTAGATCGTTGAATACACGCCGGACACGACGTCGGCCGCATCACCCCACGCGGGCCGTCAGCACCACTGTGAGGTGATCATCTTCACTGCCACGCGGATACGGCGGTTTGGGCCAGACCAGCGGTCCGAGCTGAAGAGCGTGCGCATCGCGTTGATGCCGCAGTGGCAGGGCGGGCCCACCACCGATGCCGGTGACGGCGGTGCCGCGTGAGGCCAGCAACATGAGATCGCGGCCGGTGCCGCAGCCAGGCACGAGCACGAGGGCGTCTTGCGCGCCGAGCGTGCCATTGTTCAGCCTCGCGACGAGCTCGGGGTCATCCGCGCCGTCGTCCCACGGTGTCTGGTGGCTCAGGTAGCGGTCTTGCCAGAAGGGGATGTCGGGGCCGGGCATGCGTTCCTCCGGAGGGGCAGCGCACCCCCTGAAGACGGAGGTGGCTCGCAGGGCGAGGCTTGCCTAGTACGCGCCCATGTAGTCGCGCTTGCCGATCACGATCCCGTTGTGCCGCAGGATGGCGTAGGCGGTGGTGACATGAAAGAAGAACTGCGGTGAGCCGTAGTTGGCGAGATAGGTCTGGCCGCTCAGCTTCTTCTCTTTCGGTGTACCGGGGCGCAACACGATCTCCCGGCTTTCGCTGCCATCGAACTGAGTAGCGCTCAGGCTGTCGAGGAACCCCAGGGTCCGCGCCAGCAGCGCGTCGAGATCGGCGAAGCTTTTCTCACCGCCTTCGTACGCGGGCACGTCCACGCCCGCCAGCCGCGCAGAGACCCCGCGAGCGAAATCGGCGGCAATCTGCACCTGCCGAGCCAGCGGAAACATGTCTGGAAAGAGGCGCGCTTGCAAGAACGCATCGGGCTCCACCGACTTGGCCACCACATGGGCGTCGACCTGCACGAGCATGGTCTTCAAGGCCGTCAGTAGTTGCTTGAAGACGGGAACGGAGTGGGTGTACATCGGGCTGGTCATGGCTTGGCTCTCGGTTGTGTTGGGGGAGTATGTCCTGAGCCACGCATGCGCCGAGCGCACCCGCACTCAATCGCTCGCGCGCCGCCGCCAGAACTCGGCATCGAACAACTGCTCCGCCCCCGTCCGTTCGTTGGTGAGCCAGAACTGCCGGCCGTCTGCGCTGAGGCGGGTCACCTCGCCGGTGTGCCGCCCGGCGGTGACGCGTTGGCCCAGCGCATTGGCCGGGAAGCCGGGCTGTCGGGCCAGCTGTTGCAAGGGCAGCGCCTCGCGCGTGTCGCCGGCCAGGCGCAGGCGTTGCACGATGGGCGCGAGCAGGGGGCTGGCCGCATCGGTGGGCGAGAGGTAGACCACCACCTTGGCCTGCGCGCGGCTCAGGGCCACGTTCACCAGCCGTTGCGCGCTTTCGGTTTGCAAGAAGGGCTGCGCGCCGTCGACGGGGTCGAACAGCACCACCGCGGCCTCGCTGCCCTGGGCGCGGTGCACGGTGCTGACCTTCACCGTCTCAGGCACGCCCAGCGCGCGCAGGCGCTGGCGGATCAGCGCGCGCTGCGCGCGAAACGGCGTGAGCACGATGAGCTCGTGCGGCTGCCATGGCTCGCCACCTTGATCGTCATCACCAGCCACCGTGGGCGCCAGCGCGGCGGCCACGGTATCGGCGATGGCCTGGGCCGATTCGCGGCGCACGGGCCCGCGCTCTGCGGCCGACCACGCGCCATCGGTTTTCAGGCGGTGCACGTGCACGTGGGTGTCGGCACCGATGAGGCCGAGCGAGCGCCGGCGCGCTGCATGCCATTCGGGTGAGGCCTGTGCGTCGGTGGCCACGCGCAGTGCCCCGTCGTAATAGAGGTCGCTCACGAGCTGGCTGATCGGCCCGGCCATGCGCGATTGCTCGTCGAGCAGCGCCACCGAGGCGGCCCGGCGCGGCATCTCTGCAAACGCCGAGCGGCCCAGCCAGCGCTGCGCGCTGCGGTCGGTGCTGCGCAGCACGGGCGAGAGCTGTTGCGGGTCGCCGGCAAACAGCCGGGCGCGCCCCAGCGGCATGAGCGCAAGGGCATGGGCCAGGCTCACCTGGCTGGCTTCGTCGAAGACGAGCAGGTCGAACGGCGGCGCACCCTCGGGCGACAGCTCACGCAGCGTCTTCAGCGTGAAGGCGGCGCGTGTGGTGGTCATGCTGGCCAGGCGGCAGCGCTTCAGCACCTGCAGTGATGCGGCTCGCAGTTGTTCGCGCAGCGCAGCCACGCGGTCGGCCCACGCTTTCAGCGCGGCCATGTTGGTTGAAGACGCGTTGGATGACACACGCGATGGCGCCCGCACCGGCGGGCGGGCCGCCTCGGCGCGGGCAAGCTGGCCGATCAGCCCCTGGTCGTCGGTGGGGATGAGGTGCTCGCGGCCGGTGTAGGCCGCGGCGTCGAAGCGTGTGCCCAGGCGCTGCACGGTGCTGCGCAGGGTGTCGCGCCGGCCCTTCTGCAGCGCCTTGTCGACGGCGATCGTCGCCAGGTCGACGGCGTGGTTGGTGGTCGACAGCAAGAGCACGCGCGCCTGCGGCCGCCGCTCGAGGTACTCGGCCAGCAGCACGCCCAGCGTGGTGGTCTTGCCGGTGCCGGGCGGGCCCCACAAGAAGGCGCTGCTGTGCTGCACCAGCGAGAGTGCCGCGCGCTGCGCTGGCCGTAACCAGCGAAAAGGCTCACCCGTGAGTGCCGGGCCGTCGTGCACCGGCTGCGGGTGGGCCAGGTCGGGCAGGCAGGCCATGGCACGCTCGGCCCACGGGGTGTCCCACCACGCATCGGCCACTGCGTTGAGAAAACGCGTGGGGTAGAGACGGATCAAGAAGTCGGGCCCCGGTGGCGGGGCGCTGGCGTTCTGCAGCACCAGCTGGTCGTCTTCGGCCACCACGGCAAGCACGCTGGCACCGCCTTTCGTGGGCGCACCCCACCAGACCGAGGCGCCGTCGAGACTGTCGTCGAGCAGCGCCTGGGCCGAGGCCTCGCCGGGCCGCTGGCCCTCGGCATACACGTAGCCCGGCTCGAGCGTCACGCGCCACAGCGGGCCTTCGCGTTCGCTGCGCTGCACCTTGAAGTCGTAGTACTCGGGTGTGGCGCTGAGCTCGGCATTGAGCGCGGTGCGCAGGTCGGCGAGGCTCATGGGTCAGGGCGGGTAGGGCGGTGCGCAGGCGGTGCGAAGGGCGCGACTGTAGCCGCCCGCTCGGCGACTGAGAGGGTCGCGGTCGCCGAAACTACCGATGCCCCATAGCTAACGCCACGGCTTCATCGAGTTAGCAAAATCCACGAACGCCCGCAGCGGCGCCGCCAGGTGCTGGCGACTGGGGAAGTAGAGAAACGGGCCCGAGAAGCTGAGCCACCAGGGCTCGAGCACCGGCTCCAGTTCTCCTCGGTCCATGTAGGGGCGCAGCCAGTCTTCGAACAGGTAGATGATGCCGCTGCCGCCGATGGCTGCGTCGACTGCCAGGTCGACGGTGGCGCCGATCCTCACGATCAGCGGGCCTTTCGCGTCCACCTTCACATGCTCTCCGTCGCGCTCGAACTCCCAGGCGGCCATGCTGCCGCTGGCGTGGCGCGCGCTCAGGCAGGCGTGATCGAGCAGGTCGCGCGGGTGTTCCGGGCGGCCGCGCTGGTCGAGGTAGGCGGGTGACGCCGCGGCGGCAAAGCGTTGCTTCGGTGGGCCGATGGGCACGGCGACCATGTCCTGCTCCAGCCGCTCTTCATAGCGAATGCCGGCATCGAAGCCTTCGGCCACCAGGTCCGACAAGCGGTCTTCGGCAACCACCTCCAGCGTGATGTCGGGGTACGCAGCCAGGAAGGCGGGCACGATGCGCGGCAGCACGAGGCGCGCTGCACTTACCGGCACGTTGAGCCGCAGCTTGCCGGCCGGGCGGTCCCGAAAACCGTTGACCACATCGAGCGCCGACTCCACCTCGGCCAGCGCAGGGCCCAGCCGTTCGAGGAGCCGTGCGCCAGCATCGGTGGGCGCCACGTTGCGCGTGGTGCGGTGGAGCAGCCTCACGCCGAGCCGCGTCTCCAGCCGGCGCAGTGCCTCGCTGAGGCGTGAGGCGCTCGTGCCCGTTGCGCGCGCAGCGCCGCGGAAGCCGCCTTCGCGGGCAACCGCCATGAACGCCGCCAAATCTTCAAGGTCAGCCATTGTTCTGATTTCCGCACGGCCCGTGCCGATCGCGACGGATTGTCTGCCAGTCCCGCGCTTCCTACAGTGAAGACATCCTTTTGACAACGGAGTGCGACATGAACGACATCAGTACCGCTGGAACATTCAAGCTCGGTGACCGCACCGTGAACCGCATGGGCTACGGCGCCATGCAACTGGCCGGCCCCGGCGTGTTTGGGCCGCCGAAAGACCGCGCCGCTGCATTGCAGGTGCTGCGCGCCGCACTGGAGCGCGGCGTCAACCACATCGACACCAGCGACTTCTACGGCCCGCACATCACCAACCAGCTGATCCGTGAAGCGCTGCACCCGTACCGCGACGATCTGCTGATCGTCAGCAAGATCGGCGCGGCGCGCGGCGCCGATGCGTCGTGGCGCCCCGCCTTCACGGCGGCCGAGCTGGAGGCAGCGGTGCACGACAACCTTCGCAACCTCGGGCTCGAGGTTCTCGACGTAGTGAACCTGCGCATCATGTTCGACGTGCACGGCCCAGCCGAAGGCTCGATCGAAGCGCCGCTGACGGCGCTGGCCGAATTGCAGCGCAAAGGCCTGGTGAAGCACATCGGCCTGAGCAACGTGACGCGCGCCCAGGTGGCCGAGGGCCGCTCGATCGCCGACATCGTCTGCGTGCAGAACCAGTACAACCTGGTGCACCGCCAGGACGATGCGTTGATCGACGAACTCGCGGCCACCGGCACTGCCTACGTGCCGTTCTTCCCGCTCGGCGGGTTTACGCCCTTGCAGTCGACGGCGTTGAACGAGGTGGCTGCGAGCCTCGGCGCCACGCCGATGCAGACAGCGCTTGCATGGCTGCTCCACCGCGCGCCGAACATCCTGCTGATTCCAGGCACCTCATCGGTGTCGCATCTCGAGCAGAACCTGGCGAGTGCCAGCTTGAAGCTGCCCAGCGCTGCGCTCGAAGTGCTGGATCGGCTCTCTGCCGAGAGCGTGCCGCATTGAGCGCAGAGACCGCGGCGATCTGCAAATCGCTGCGGTTAATCAGGGTCCGCCTCAGCGCCCGGGTCCGCCTGCCGACCCGCGGCGCGACTGCGACTGGTTGCTGCTGCCCACGTTCGACTCGCGGTCGTGGCGACTGTTGGGCGTGCGCTTGCCTTGGTTGAGCTGGGTCGCGTCCTGCTCGCCCATCTTGTTGGTGTCGTTCTCGACCTTCCCCGCCCTCGGGGCCTGCTCATCGCGCTGATTCTGTTTGCGGGTCATGGTGTGCTCCTGCTGTGTTGCCTCAGGGTGCGCCGCACCACACCGATGGAGGGATGCAGGCGCATGCAAACCATTCTTGCCAGCTGCGCAGGCCTTGCCTGTAGGACGAGGCCGCGTTCAAGGGCCATGAAACTCCACGCTGCTGCAGCGTGCTCACCCTCGGTAGCTCAGTACTGCAGCTTCGGATACCAATCGGTCCCGCGCCCCTCGGGCGTGAGGTCGAGCACCGACCAGAGGGATGCGATGTCGGGCGCGTCGCGCGGGTCTTGGCCGGGGTCGGCCATGTCCTTCGTCATCTCGCTGGCCCAGAAAAGCCGCACGGTGTCGCCGTCGCGTTTGAAGACGACGAGCGCCGGGTACTCGTTGCCGTCGGGCGTGAGGATGCCCAGGTCCTTGGCGTAGTCGTCGCCGATCGTCTGCACGAAGTTGAGGTCGCGCCAGCCGCGCTCCTGCGCGAAGGCGTATTGCCGATCCACCGGTGAGCGCCCGAGGATCTTGAGCGCGACGCGTTGCTTGATGTCGGCCGCATTGCCGTTCACAGCACCGAGCCAGTTGGTGCACATGGGGCAGGGCCGCTGGCGCTGCGGGCCGTACATCCAGAAGTAGGTCACCAGCGTGTTCTTGTCGCCGAAGAGATCGATCAACCCCACCTCGAAGGCCTGTTCATCCTTGAAGCGGTAGTTCTTGCTGATCACCGGCCCCGGTGGCAAGGCGCGGCGCCGCTCGGTCAGGCGCGTCATGCTGCGGCGGAACTCGATCTCATCGGCCAGCAGCGCCGTGCGGGCTGCGTTGTATTCGGCTGAAGCACCAGGGAACGGCGTCTTGCCCAGTGCGGCAAGTTGGGCGGCAGGCTTGAGATCAGCAGGCATGGGGCACTCCTTCGGTTGAGGTTCGCATGTCTGGGTGGCAACGGGATCGAAGCCAGCGGCCCAATCGCCCGCTCACCCGTTCTTGAACAGGCCCCGCTCCTTCATGCGCATCAGCCGTGATCGTGTGGCTGGCTTGTGCGACAGGGCAGTCACGTGGAGAGGAGGCTCGGGCGGGCCATCGACGTCGTCGTCGGCATGTTCGATCGACAGCGCCGGCACGTCGTCGGGGTAGGCATTCATCGAGGCCCACGGCGCCGGCTCCAACAGATCAGGCGTGTGGGGCGGGTGGTCGTCGCCGTGCTCGTCCAGCGGGCTCACGTCGGGGACCACGTTGACGCTGCTGAGGTCGGTGACCACGTCCATCAACACAGGCAGCTCGCGGATGGCCTGCTCGACGTCCTGGCGGCTGGGCGTCACGCGGCGTCGCTCGGGGCGGGGCTCCGGCACGGGCCTCGGCTCGGCGTTGATGGCCAGGTCGACGACCTCGCGGTCGCTGGCGCGGCGCTTGGGTGACGTGGGGCGAGCGCGCTTGGCCGCGGCCATGCGGCGCTCGATCGCGGGCAAGGGGTTGGCCTCCGGCGCGACCACGTCGGCGCGTGTCACCACGCTTGGCCGTTCTTCGGCCACGGGCGCAGCCGCCGCGCCGTGGAGGCGCACCTTCTCCCACACCAGCCCCGTGGCCGCGAGCTGGCGCAGGCGCTCGGCGCGCGACCGCGCACTGCGCATGGAGGTGAGGGCGGCGTGGAGCTCGGGGTAGACCTCGCTGTCGAGCTCGATTTCCAGTCGCACGGTGGACATGGGCGGCGTGAGCAGTGGTCGCGCGCTCAGGCCTCGGCGAGCGCCTCGCCGATCATCTGGAAGCCCCGCACATTGGCCGCCATCGACTCGGGCATCACGAACACCGGGATGGCCGGGAAGCGCTTGGCCAACACATCGCGGAAGCGCTCGGGGTGGCCGCCCACCAGCACCACCAGGTCGATGATTTCGTGCGCATCGCGCAGGCCATCGACCATGCGGTTCACCGAGTCTTCGACCACGCTCATCACCACCGGCTCGAAGCGGTTCAGGTCGTGCGCCGTGCCCGCCAGCTTCACCGGCTTGCCGTGGCGCAAGGCCTCGTTGATGCGCGGCATGACGGCCGGGCCCAGTGGGCGCCCTACGTCGGCGGCCAGCGATTCCTGCACCGCCCGCACCACGCGGTGCCGGCCGGCGTCAGACGCAGCGCCGCTGGCGCGCGGGTTGATCGAACCTTGCTGGATCAGCAGCCAGTCGAGTGTGTGTTCGCCGGGGTCGACCATCAGCACCGAGAGGTCGTCCAGGTCGTCGGCGTCGGCCAGCGGCTCCAGCGCACCGTTGGTCTGCGTGATGACGGTATTCAGTTGTTCGAGGTGTTCGCCGATGGCAGCGTAGCCGCCCATGGGCTGCGCCTGCACGATCACCTTGGCGATGGTCACGCTCTTGCCGTCGCCCACGTCGATGTTGCCTTCGTAGTGCGAGCGCAGGTAGTCGCGGCGGGTCGCGTCGTTGTACTGGTTGACCGGCAGGCCCAGCACCAGCAGGTCGATGCGCGTGTCGCCCGCTTCCACCATGTAGCGCAGCGCGCCCTTGGTCAACGCCTCGTAGATGGTGCCGCGGTAGAACTCGTCGGTCACGTCGCGGCCGAAGCTGCCGCCGGCCTGGGCCAGCCCGACGTCGCGGCCCACTTCATACAGCGCGCCGTTGACGGGCACGTCGAAGGTGTCGCGACGGCGCGTGCCGAGCGTGCGCACGGCGCTCGCGTCAGCCGGAATGGCCATGGACGGAAAGTGGACGATGGACACACCTTCGTCGTCGCCGACGGTGAGCTTGACGAGACCGAAGCCGACGTCGATGGCACGCACGACAGGCGCCGAGGTGGCGTGCGGTGCGGCCACCTGCCGCAGCTTGGAAGAGGAAGAAGGGGTCGGCATGGAGATCTCCATTCGTGAGAGGGGGCGGAGCCGGTTATAGCCCTTGGTCGGCCCGTTCGCGGCCATGCCAATGCCCGCGTCAAGGGCATGGGTGGGAGGCCAGACGACCTGGCTGCCGGCTGCTGCGCCGCGGGTAATTCCCACTGCAAAAAAGTGAATCGCGGAACGCCGATTGCTGCGCTTCTGCGCGTCTCTACCGAGCGCCCCAACAACAGGAGGTTCCCATGCGCCTACCCGTACTCTCGCGCGCTGTTGCGGCAGCAGCGATTGCGCTCGCTTCGGCGAGCGCCCAGGCCACGCTCATCACGTTCGACGAACTCCCCTGGGTGCCCATCGACTCGTTCTCGGATAACCCCGTCACCACGCAGTACGCGTCGCTGGGCGTGACCTTCGAGTCGGGTTACCTAGCCCAGACGTACTACAGCGGCACGCCACCGCCTCACCTCAACCAGTACCTGCTGGGTGGCCACGACCTGCAGGTGAGCTTCAGCGGCGTGCTGCCGCACTACGTTAACTTCAACATGAGCTCGCCCTATGGTGAATCGTCGGAGTCGTATGTGACGGCGTTCGACGCTGCCCACCACGTCGTCGCGCAAGGCCGCACCGGCGGCTACTACCCAGACGGCAGCCAAGATCCGCCGTGGCGGCAAGACCTGCCGTACAAGGAGAACCGGCCCATCTTCCTGTCATCGAGCACAGGCATCGCCTTCCTGCAATTCGGCGACGCCTACGGATCGAGGTTGAGCTCCTCCATCGACAACCTGTACTTCTCCGCCGTCCCGGCCGTGCCCGAGCCCGCGACCCTCGCGCTGCTGGGTGCCGGTCTCGTCGTGCTGGTGGTGGGGCGAAGGCGCTTGCCTCGCTAGCCGCCGAGGGATCAGGCCTTCGCCGCGAGCGCGCCCGGGTAGGTCAGCGAGCTGGAGCCCGCTGCCACGGTGAAGACCGCGGCGGTGGTGTTCGTCTGCTGCATCAGCGACGCGTACATCGACATCACGCCCGACTTTCCGCCGTAGCGCGCAGCCTGCGAAATGGCGGCAGTCTGCTGAATGGTCGCCGAGAGCTTGAGGGCGTCTTGTGCCTGCGTGGCAATGCGTGCGGCAAAACCCGGCTTGCTGGTATCGGCTTTCAGAAAGGCCGTCATCGCGGCCTTGTCGGCGTCGCTTCCCTTGGTGCTCACGGCGCCATTGCTGCTCACCGAGAACTCGACAGGGCCGGACAGCTTGATGCCCGCCTTGCTCATGGCGGCTCGCAGGTCACCGGCCAGCGCCGTCTGTTGCTTGTCGAGCGCGCGCCCGGCCACCGATGCATCGTGCCGGCCGGCCGCAGCCTGGAGCGACGCCTGCGTCACGGTGGCCACCTTGGTGTTCGCGTTCGCACTGCCGGTGGCCGAAGCCGTGTTGCTGCCTGCCGACCCGGCGTTCTGCGAGGCCTGGGCGGTCAGGTAGTTCAGAAGCGAGTTGCTGCTGGAAAGTGAAATCAAGGAGTTCTCTCGGGGCCGCCGAGTCCGGCGCAGAGCGCCATCGTGAGGGGACAGGCGGCGGCTTGATCGGAGCTGGAGGCGKGGGTTCGGGCTGCACTTCGGGCTTGACAGGCCGAGCGAGAGCGCGCGGCGAAGAGCTTCCCGTGTGATGAATCAGGCTGCTCGAATATCAGTGAGCCGGCACATAACTGACCGCTGACCGCGATTTCTCAAATGCTCCTGTCAATGAGTCAATCAGCGTCGTTGACCTTCACTCCACCAGCTGTTCGGATGAGCGCCGCATAGGTGTGAATTGACGAGAAGGGCGAGTTGTGAATTTGCTCATGGGTAAGGCGAGAGATGACACTTCCGGGAAACTCAAGTGTGTTTGGCTCTCGTTTTGCCAGCTCCCTTTTTGTCATTTTTGAGTATTCCGTGTAGCGGACGAACCATTCCGCCGATGTCATCCTTGCCTTGCTTTGCTGCCCATCTACATTGGACTTCGCGTACGCGAAATCGCCCCTTACACCTGCCTTACCAGCAAGCTTGCTAATCCGATTGGCATGGTCCGCCTTGTCAGCTGTTATGAAATCGTCGAAAACCTCAACGCCGCCCTCGTGTAGCAGTGCGGCTAGGAAAAATAGATAAAGCGTATGTATGGCCCAGTTGCTTGAGCCCGCGGGCTCAGAGATGGCAACGGTAGCGGCGTCTGCGTACTCAAAGACTTGCTTTTGAGAGCGAGGATTTAGATCGAAAGCCTGGGCGACGAAGACAAAGCTTCGGGCTATTCGATCAGCTGTTGTGGCTTCGCTGGGCGGGGGCAGTCCGTCAAACACCGGCAGCCCGCGGGCAACAATGTCAGATGCCGCTGTCAGTTGAGCCGCTAGGCCAACTGGACTTGCGGTTGGTAGCAGGTACTCAAAATTGAAGAAGCGTTTAAGGTACCGAGGCGCATCAAAGCTGGCGCCGTAAATTGCCTGTGTCGATGCGGCTAGCTGTTTCAAGTTCGTAGAGAAGATGAAACAAACTCCTGGCGCATCAAACAGGTGCTTGACCCCTTCTAGTAGACGCACGGCGTAGTCAGGACGGCAGCGATCCAGTTCGTCTACGAAAACGAACATTGGTAGTTGTGTTTGACGTTGAGCACTGAGATAAGAGAGCAACGTGTCAATCGATGCTTTCAACCCAGCGACTGCGGTCTGCCGATCCGAATGTGACTTGATCGTAAGTTCAAGAAATTTCTCTAACGCCGGACCAGCAATGGATTTCATATCAGTTGCTAGATCCTGCGAAGGTGCCTTGGACCGCAGATCGTCAGTGATGATGGCCGAAATTTCCTCGAGTGCGCCTGGCGCATAGCGGTTGACTGCGCCGCGGGCCAGGGCTCCCAATGCCGGAACGACGGCCTTGCGTCCCTGTTGCATTACCTTCGAGAATTTTTGTTTAGTGTTTTGTCTAACCCTGTTTGCGATCGGTAGCCGCTTTATCCACGGAGCCAGTTCGTCATGAAGATTGGAAAGAAAGGCAATTAGTGGGTCGTCCGAAAGGTCGTTCTTCCAAGCGTCGAAACGGACAACTAGGTGGTCTTGGTCCTCAACGTCTCTGCTCCAGCGGTTCACAAAGAACGACTTTCCAGCGCCCCATTGAGCGTCTAGAGCAACGCACAGAGCCCGAGAATCTTCCCCCGAGTGGTGGCGCGAATAGCGACTCATCACGAGCCTATAGAGAAAGTCTGCCGTGGGCTTTCTCTCGCACTTGTCATCTCCCCAGTTGTCGTCGGTAGGCTTAACGTCAGTCACCGCTGTTTCTCCTTGAGCGGTGGTCGCCAGTTACGCGTGGAACGGAACTGTTGCCAGAGCCATCAGCTGCGCGCGATCGGCAGATCAAGTCGCACACCTGTGTCTCAGTGCTTGCTGCGCCGCAGAGGCTGCCCAAACCAGCAGCGAGGCCGGCTTGGCCTTCACGAAGGCGCTGTAGTCGTAGGGCAGTGTCTTGGTCGCACAGCCGTCCCGCATGAGGAGCGATGGTGCGAACGCGCAGATGATCGATGAAATCCATCCCATCCTCCCTGTTGCGAGCTATTCCTTGTTGGGGGCAGATGCGCTGCGCGCTTCCCTGTTTGCTGCCCGCTCGCTTGCGATCGGGCCAGCATCTAACGAGTTAGACAGAAGGAGCGTAGTCGCCCGTCTCAACACAAGCACCTGTCAGGTCTGACATCTCGGGTTGAACCTCCCCCTGCTTTGGGGGCGATGTATCGATCCGCGCCCGGACCTGACAACGCCGCTTCGACCTGCACTTCGATGTTGCCGTGCATGGCAAGAAGCTTGGCAAACCGCTGTGATAGAACCGCGCATCGTCGACGGGAGGGCTACGAATGCGATGGCACTGGATAGTCATGCTGATGGCCTTGGCGGGTGGCGTCGGTGCGCAGACCGCGACCCTGCAGATGGAGGTGCCGCAGGCGCCGGTGGCGGTGCGGGTCGGGGCGGTGGATCACCTGGTCTATGAGCTGCACCTGCGCAACTCCGGCACGGAGCCGATGACGATCGGCTCGGTGGAGGTGCTCACCGGCGATCCGGCGCGGCGGTTGTTGCTGCTCGAGGGCGACACGCTGTGCAAGCAGTTCGAAGCGCTGGAACCACCGGCCCGCAAACGGCCCGCGTGCCAACTGCCGGCCAGCGGCCTGGCGCTGGTGTACTTCTGGCAGCCGGTGTCGATCGCACCCGGCACGCGACTCGTGCATCGCGTGGGCGCCGACACCGGCGCGGTCGAGGGTGGGGCGGCTACGGTCAACGCGCGTGCAACCGTCGCGCTGTCGCCTCCGCTGCGCGGCGGCCCTTGGGTCGCTGTCTACGACCCCACCATGCGCTTCGGCCACCGCCAGGCCACCTTCTCGCACGCCGGCCGCCGCGCCATCCCCGCACGCTTCGCCGTCGACTTGATTCGGCTCGATCGTGAAGGCCGCCCTGGCGCGTCTCTGCAGGACTTCGAGCGTTGGCATGGCCTCGGGGCCGACGTGCTCGCGGTGGCCGACGGCGTGATTGCCAAGGTGCGCGATGGCCGGGCCGATGAGTTGCGGGCCGACACGCCGTCGCATACCGGCATGACGGCCGATGACGTCGCCGGCAACTACATCGCGCTCGACCTGGGTGGCGGGCGCCATGCCTTCTACGAGCACCTGCGCTCGGGCAGCATCCTCGTCAAGCCGGGGCAGCGGGTGGCGCGGGGCGATGTCATCGCGCGGCTCGGCCGTTCGGGCATCAACTCATCGGGGCCGCACCTTCACTTCCACGTTGCCGATACCGACTCGACGCTGCATGCAGAGGGCGTGCCGTTCGTGTGGATGCGCTTCGAGGCGCTGGGTCGCTACGCATCGGTCGACGATGCCGAGCGTGGTGTCGCGTGGCCTCGCCCGCCAGGCTGCTGCGGTGCCATGACGATGGCGCACCCGGAGCCGAACTCGGTGCTCCTGTTCGATGAGCGCTGAGCGCAAGCGCCTGGCCCTGCTGACCGCGACGGCACGCTCGCTGTGCCATTTGCTCCAGCGCCGCGGTGTTTTATCCTGGCCCGAATGGAACACCCCAACGCGCCCCCGCCCGAGTCCCCGAGCCGCCCACTGACCATCGTGGAGGCCTGGCAGCGCTACGACGACGATGAGCAGCGGCTCTCGGCGCACATCAGCGAACGCATGCTCGACCTCGCGGGCGTGCAGCCCGGGTCGCGGGTGCTGGACATCGCCACAGGGCGGGGCGAACCGGCGGTGCGCGCTGCGGCCCGCGCGGCGCCGGACGGCTTCGTCCTCGGCACCGACATTTCGGACTCCATGCTGGACTTCGCCAGAGCAAAAGCGGCCGCCGAGTCCGTGACGAACCTGCGCCTCCACGTGACCGATGGCGAAACCCTCGCGGGCGTGCCGGAGCAAGCGTTCGACGCTGCGCTGTGTCGCTGGGGCCTCATGTTTTTCAATCGCCCTCGCCAGGCCCTGGAGTCGGTACGGCGATGCCTGCGGCCCGGAGGCAAGATCGTCGCGGCCTTGTGGGCCGCGCCGGAGCAGGTGTCGTGGTGTTGGCTGCCGCGGGCCGTTCTCGCCAGGCACGTGCAGCCACCCGCGATCGACAGCGCGGCGCCCGGTCCCTTCCGCTACGCCGCGGCGGAGACCTTCCGCATCGACCTCACTGGTGTGGGCTTCTCGGTCGACCACGAAGAAGAACTCACCACGGCATTGATGGAAGCTGCAACGCCCGATGGTTTGGTCGAGTGGTGCCTCGCCTTCGGATTCGCCCGCATGCTGTCCGACCAGCCGGAGTCGGTCAGCACGGCATGGCGGCGAGACATGTTGGCCGAGGCAGAGCGGTATCGCGAAGCGGACGGCATGTACCGCCTGGGCGGCGTGACACGCCTGGTGGTGGGCGGGCTCCCTGAAAAGCGAGCCGCGCTCGATCAGATCTCGGCTCGCACCAGTCCGCCAAGACCACGCACTTACTGCGCTGGCGGAGGTTGCCCAAACAGCGGTGACCGCGGCCCTGCTGGCACGCCGTTGTAGCGAGGTGCGCCCAGCATGCGATAGCTGGCAATGCCTGCGTAGTTGTATGAAGCGTCGGTGGCCGTTCCCACGATCTGCTTGACGAGTGCCGTCACGAGTAGACCAACCAAGCCGCCTTGCGACTGCTGTTGCTGCTCGGCCGACGTGGCGCGGGCCTGGCCCTGCCAGAGCAGTTCGCCAGTTCGCAGATCGACGATGCGCGCTTCGACTTCAACCAGCGTTTCGCTCGAGATCACTGCGTAGCTGGTGCCGTACTTGCGCACCTTCATGTAGACCGCGGCATCGGCACCGAAGTATTCGCGCAACTTCTGCAGCGGGATCTCTTGAACGTCGTTGGCCGACGTCACGCCGTTCTGGCGCAGCGTCTCGTCCACCAACGTCACCGGCAGCACGTAGTAGCCCGCTTCGGCCAGGGGCCGCGTAGCTTGCGACCAGACGCCTGGCGTCGCGCTCACTTCGGGTGAATCGTTGACCGGCGGCAGGACGAGCAGCGAGGCCGGCTTGGCCTTCATGAACGCGCTGTAGTCGTAGGGCGGAGCCTTCGTCGCGCAGCCTCCCAGCATGAGGAGCGACAGCGCCAAGGCGCAGAGGGGCAATCGAAACGAGCTCATGCTGACTTCTCCACTTTGGCCGGCCCGTCCAGGCGCTTGAGCAATTGGTCCATGTAGGGCGCCGATTCCGGGAACGCGAGCTTCTCTTCGAGCCACAGGTCGCGCGCCTTGGCGGCGTCGCCGGCCGACAGCTTGAGCAGGCCCAGGTGAGCCCGGAATCCAGGCGGAAGGGCAGCGTTCTTCGAGCGCGCCTTTTCGATGTGCGCCTCCATCTCTTCGATCTGAGACAAGGGCGGTGCGCCGTGGGCCAGCAAGGTGTCGTACTGCTGGCGAGGAAATTTCTCCCACATGTACAGCGGCGGCTGGGCGCGATGGGCGCAGCCGGCTAGCAGGGCGACGCAGGCGCCCGCCAACAGCAGGCGCGCCGAGGTGGCGCGGCTCATCGACGGACCTCTTGTCCCCATTGGTTGGCGTCCTTGCCAGCCACCAGGTTGTTGACGGCCTCGCGCATGGCGAGGTCGAGCACCTTGCCATTGAGCGTGGAGTCGTAGCTGGCCGTGCCACCGAAGCCGAGGACTTCGCGGTTGGAGAGTTCGTGTTCGCCGGCACCACGCGCCGAGAACACGACTTCGGAGGTGAGGCTGTTGACGATGTTGAGCGTGACCTTGGCATACGCAACCTGCGACTTGCCGCGGCCCAGCACGCCGAAGAACTGACGGTCGCCGACTTCCTTGCGGCCGAACTCCGAGATGTCGCCGGTGACCACATACGAAGCGCCGCGCAGCGTTTGTGCCGTGCCTTGCAGCTTGGCTTCCTGGCTTGTCTCGGCCATGTTGTCGCGATCGAGCACGCTGAAGCGCTGCGACTGCTGCAAGTGGGAGACGAGAGTGGTCTTGGCCTGGCTGCCCAGACGGTCGACGCCGTCGGAGAAGACACCGCGCATGAAGTTCGAACGGTTGTCGAACCGCCCGACGGTGATGGGAGTGCGCACGCCTGTATACGGTGCCGCAGCGGCTTGGACCTTCTCGACCTGGATCGAGCGTGAGCTCTCGGTCGCGCAGCCCGTGAAGGCGAGAACACAGGCGGCCGCAAGCGCGGCCGAGTGGCGATGCATCATGGAAAACTCCCTCGAGGATTTTTGTGAGCCGGGGTTTCGTGGCTCCCGGTGCTGGCGCGCAGTCTACGGATGCAGATGGCCGTTGATGCGGTCGCCGACCCTCAAGGAACGAGGCGGACAGGGCTTTCGTGGCTTTGTGAACAGATTCGTTGGCAAGCCTGCGGCGCGTTTTTCAAAGACGGCGCGAAGCAACTCATCTGCATTGCTGATCCCAACCTTGCCGGTTCGACTAAACGACTTGCTGCCGCGCAGGCGGATGGGGCAGCCAGCGCAGCAGCGCGGCGTACAGGTCTTTCGGATTGACCGGCTTGGGAACGTGATCGACCATGCCCGCGTCGATGCAGGTTCGGCGGTCGGCTTCGAAGGCGTTGGCGGTCATGGCCAGGATGCGCAGGCTCTCCCGGCCGGGCAGGCGCAGGATGTGGGTTGTCGCGGCAATGCCGTCCATGTGCGGCATCTGCATGTCCATGAGCACCAGGTCGTAGTCGTTGCGTCGCGCCAGCTCGATGGCCGCGAGGCCGTCGTCGGCGAGGTCGACGACCAGGCCGGCGTGGCGCAGCAGGTGGATCGCCACCTCCTGGTTGATCGGGTTGTCTTCGGCCAGCAAGACGTGACGCCCGTTGAGCGGTGTCAGGTCGAGCGCCTTGTCGAGCTTGGCGGACGAGCGGACGAGCGCACTTTCTGCCACGGGAACGAAGCTGGCCTCGAACCAGAAGGTGCTGCCCTGGCCCGCGACGCTCTCGACGCCGACCGTGCCGCCCATCAGTTCGGCAAGCTGCTTGGAGATGGCGAGCCCGAGGCCGGTGCCGCCGTAGTGGCGTGTGGTCGAGACGTCTGCCTGCTCGAACGCGCGGAACAGGCGCGCGCTTTGTTGAGGAGTCATGCCGATGCCGGTGTCGGTCACTTCAAATCGGATGCCGACGGTATCGGCGCTCGAGGAGGCTACGGCGTGCGCGAGCAAGGTCACGCTTCCTTGTTTGGTGAACTTGACGGCGTTGTTGGCGAAGTTGAGCAGGATCTGCTCCAGGCGCATGCGGTCGCCGCGAATGGCCACCGGCAATGCCGAGTCGAGGCGCGTGACGACATCGATGCGCTTGTCGGCGGCCTTGTCTTCGATCAGCGCATGAATGCTGCGGAACACCTCCTTCAGCTCGACGTCTGCATCCTCGAGTTGCAGCTTGCCGGCTTCGATGCGCGAGAAGTCGAGGATGTCGTTGATGATGCCGAGCAGGTGCTGTGCGGCGGCATTGATCTTGTCGATCTGGCCGCGCTGCTGCGGCAGCAGAGCCTCGCTGTGCATCAGGTGCGAGATCCCGACGATGGCGTTCATCGGCGTGCGGATCTCGTGGCTCATGTTCGAGAGGAAGGTGCTCTTGGCCTTGCTGGCCGCCTCCGCCGCGTCGCGCGCGAGCATCAGCTCGGAGGTGCGCTCCTGGACGGTTTCTTCCAGAAGGTCTTTGTGGCGCGTGAGCTCGGCTTCCGCCCGGTGCTGTTCGGCCATCTCGCGCACGACCTGCTCGCCCAGCGCATTGAAGGCCTCTCCAAGTTCATCGAGTTCGTCGGCCTTGTCGCGTGGCGCCGGGTCGCGCCGCCATCGCGGCGACCACGAGGTGCCGGGCGCGAAGTCGCGTATGGCGTGGGTGAAGTCGAGCAGGCGGCGCGTGACCAGGCGGTGCACGATGAAGAGCACGAAGGCGGCGGTCAGGAAGATCTTGAAAGCCTCGCCCCCGAGGATGATCGACGCGCGCTGGAAGAGGCTCTGGTACAGGCCATCGAGCGCCGCCTCGATGTGCAGCACGCCGATGGTCCGCTGGTCTCCGGCGCAATCGCAGGTGAGTGGAATGTCGCGTCGTTCGGCGGCGCCCTCGACGCGCTTGCCTGCGGCGACGACGAGCGCGGTCGGGCCGGCCGTGTTGCGCACCTCGACGTAGCGGATGTCCGTCAACGCGGCAATGCCGCGCACCTGCACGGCGATCTGCTCCTTGTCGAGGTTCCACAGGCTTTCGCCCAGCGGGGCGGCATAGCCGGTCTGGATGCTCGTCAGCTCCTTGTCGATGGCGGCGAGGCCGACGCGGTAGTCGAGGTACAGGTCGAAGGCGGTGATGGCCAGCGTGACGAGCGTGCTGAAGGCGAGGATGCTCAGCAGCAGGCGGCGGCCGATGCGGCTGCGCCAGAAGGGCAGTTCAGCGCTGACCGTGCGGTTGGCCGAATCGCGCAGGCGCGCGAAGAGTCCGCTCATCTCGCCGGCTCGGCTGCTGCAGGCGTCACCATGCCGTTGTATTTGCGGATGAGTTTGTCGTAGCTGCCGTCCTTGCGCATGGCGCGAAAGGCGTCGCGGTAGGGCGCGTACACCTCTTCCTTCGTGTCCTTCGAGGTGACGAGGTAGAAGTGAAACAGCCCGAAGGGTTCGGAGTACTCGATGCTGTCTGGCGAACAGCCGGCCTTGGCGCATTCGTACTTGATCAGGCTCGCGTAACTCAGCCAGGCGTCGAGGCGGCCTTCTTGCAGCTTGGCGAGGTTCAGGCTTTCGGTGCGCACCGGCGCGACCTGCGTGAACCCGTTGTCAGTGGCGCGCTGCTGCATGGTGGAGGCCATCAGCACGCCCAGCCGGGCGTCCTTGGGAAGGTCGGTGAGCCGGGCCACGCGCTTGCCTCGCGGCGTCGCGATGACGAGCTGATCGGTGGCTACCTCGGCGATCCAGGTAAACAGCGGCTCGCGCAACTCGGTGCGCGTCGCGGTGCCCATCCGATTGGGCGTTTTCATCATGGCATCGACGGCTCGGGCGACCGGCAAGACCTCGACCTCGGGTGATGAGCCGACTCTCCGAGCCAGCTCCTGAAGAAGCTCGAAGGAGAAACCGGACTGCGGCTTCCCCGGTTCGATGATCGTGTAGTACGGGGCGAACTCCAGGCTCACCAGGTGCATCGGCTCCGCGGCGCAGGCCGTCGCGGCCATGAGCAGGCTCACGGTGCCGTGCAGAAACGATCCGGCAAGGAACCGCATGGCCGCTTCTTCCTCCTTCGGCGTGTACCCCAGGGCCGACCGGCGAGTGCGCGACCGTGGCGCCAAGGATCACATAACAGCGAATCGCATGGTGAGGGTAATTACCAGCGATGGCTAACGGCGATTGGAGCCGGTATGGGGCGCGGATTCAAGCCCCGCGCTGCCCTCAGTCAACGACCAATGAAAAGGCCCGGGGCGCGTCACCGCGCTCCGGGCCCCTTGTCACGCAGGCTTACCGGCCGTCGCGGTCGGAGTCGCCCGGGATCGCGCGTTCCACGGTGTTGCTCACGCGATGCCATGCGTCACGTGTCGCGTGCTTGGCGTTGTCCCACTCCAGCGAGGAGCGTCCGCGCGCGGTGCCCCAATCGCGGTGGAGGTCGGACTCGACGTCGTCGAAGTTGCGGCCTGGGTAGCGCGAGTACGAGTCCAAGCCATAGCGGTAGGCCGGGCCGTAGTCGTCATAGGTTGCACCGCCCGACACATAGGGCCGGGTGGAATAGTTGTCGCGCCAGTAGGCGTCTTCGACCGCAGGGTCGAAGGCCTTGGAGACGCTGTTGCCAGCCACCGCACCGGCCACGGCGCCGACCACCGCACCCACGGCCGCGCCGACCGGCCCGGTCATGCCGCCGACGGTCGCACCCGCGGCTGCACCGCCGAGCACACCACCAGTGGCGCCGCCGACCGCTGCGCCGACGCCCTTGGCCACCGGACGCGAGTCCTTGTCGTCACGCATCGTGGGCTTGTCTTCGTTTCGCTCTCTCATGGAAAACTCCTTGTTGACTTGCGCCGCCATCGGGGGTGTTGCCCCTGTCTCTCGTGACAGCGCGTGTTGCAGGAGTCCTCAGAATAGGCGGGGCCCCACGCAACTGCCGACAGGCGCTGGCCCATTGCGCCGCAGGGCGCGGCCTCACGTTCTTGTCAGGGATCGCCCACAAGAAAAGACCCGACAAATCGCGGTGATTTGGCAGGCTCTCGCGGTCAGATTGCGAGGCGGCCCACGACCTGCGGTTTGCCGTCGGGCCCCGCAGTGAGCAGCAACCCTTCGCCGGACGCGATACTGTTCCCCACGAACGCGGACAACACGAACTGGTGCGTGACCCATGCCTCGAAGCGGCCGGGCTGTGCCGTTGCAGCGGCGAGCGCGCGGCGCAATTCGCTCAACGCGGCCTGGTTCGTTTCTTCGGTGCACGCGCGGGGCGAGCCGAGCGCAGCCCACGGCTCGGCGCGGCGGAATGCGAGGCGCGCGGTGTCGAGGCAGCGGCACCAGGGGCTCGAGCGCACCGCCGCAGGTGAGAGACCGCGGCGGGTGAACCATTCACCGATGCGCTGCGCCTGCGCTCGCCCCTCGTCGTTGAGATTACGTTGGGTGCCGCATTCGTTGACGCGAAAGCCCGGCGGGTCGTAGACGCCGGGTGCCAGCGCATGGCGGAACGCAATGACAGCGCCACCGGCGGCCAGCCGCGCAGCCACGTCTTGCTCGTTGTCGGCCCACGCGGACCACGGCATGGCGGCCGCCACGATCAACAGGTCACGTCGGTGCATCACGCTTGCGCTCCTGACTCTTCAAGCTGCGCCACGAATTGCGTGCAGGGCTTGGAGGCCACAGCGTAGCGTCGGCACCGAGCCCGAGTCGTCTGTAGGGAACAGCATGTCGAGCAAGGCGCATGCCGCAGACCTCGACCGGGATCTCACCCCTGTCCGGAACCGGGAGATGTCACCCTCGCCGAGCCGGCGTGCCTACCATGTTGCGAAGCACCCCCACACAAGGAGCCTTGCCATGGAAACACAAGAACTTCATCGTGGCCGACTGATCGACCACATCCAGCTCGTCGTGCGCGACCTGCCCGCCAGCCAGCGTTTTTACGAGGCGGTGTTCAAGGCGCTGAAGGTGCCGATGGGTGGCACCGGTGAAGACTACTTCTGGGCCGACGAGTTGTTCGTGTCCACCGCGCAAAGCAAGGCGGCGCAGGGTGCTCTCACCGGCCGGCACCACCTGGCCTTCCAGGCGGAGGACCATGCGATGGTCGAGGCGTTCTACAAGGCAGCGCTCGAGAACGGCGGGCGCGAGAACGGCAAGCCGGGCGAGCGCCCGTACCACCCGGGCTACTTCGCCGCCTTCGTGCTGGACCCGGACGGCAACAACATCGAGGCCGTGTTCCACGGCCCCGCGAAGCGCAGCGCGCCGTCGGTCCGTGTGACGTTCTGAGCGGGCCGCTCAGGCCGCGCCTGGCCTAAGGCATTCAGCTCAGCTTGAACACCGACACCACCTGCACCAGCTGCTGCGCCTGAAGCTTCAGGCTCTCGGCGGCTGCAGCGCTTTCTTCGACCAGCGCAGCGTTCTGCTGCGTGACCTGGTCCATCTGCGTCACCGCATCTCCCACCTGCGAGACGCCCTGGCTCTGCTCGACGCTCGCGGCGGTGATCTCTTGCATGATGTCGGTCACGCGCTTGATCGAGCTCACGACCTCGGTCATGGTGACGCCGGCCCTGTCGACCAGCGCCGTTCCTTGTTCGACACGTTCCACGCTGTCGTTGATGAGCTTCTTGATCTCCTTGGCGGCCTCGGCCGAGCGGCCGGCCAGGCTGCGCACCTCGGAGGCCACGACCGCGAAGCCACGGCCTTGCTCGCCGGCGCGTGCGGCTTCCACCGCGGCGTTGAGCGCGAGGATGTTGGTCTGGAAGGCGATGCCGTCGATGACGCCGATGATGTCGGAGATCTTCTTCGAGCTGTCGTTGATGCCCTTCATGGTCTTGACGACGTCGCCCACGATGGCGCCCCCTGAGACCGCGACGGTCGATGCGCCTTGGGCCAGCTGGTTCGCCTGCTTGGCGTTGTCGGCGTTCTGCTTGACGGTGGCGCCGAGCTGCTCCATCGACGCGGCGGTTTGCTCGAGCGACGAGGCCTGCTCTTCGGTGCGCTGGCTCAGGTCGAGGTTGCCCTGGGCGATTTCAGAGCTGGCCGTGGCCACCGATTCGGAGCCTTGGCGAACGCGCAGCACGATGCCCGAGAAGGCGTCGCGCATCGACTTGATGGCATGCAGCAAGCTCGACTCGTCGTTGGGCTTGAGCGCGATCTCGGCGCTCAGGTCACCGGCGGCAATGCGCTTGGTGATCTCGGTCGCGTAGGCCGTCTCGCCGCCGAGTTCGCGCAGCAGGCTGCGGGCCACCAGGAGGCCGATGGCGAGTAGCACGGCCGCCAGCAGCAGCGACGCGACGGACATGCCGACCACGCGCTCCATGATGGCAGCGTTCACCGTGTCGATGTACACGCCCGAGCCGATAACCCAGCCCCAGGGCTCGAAGCCCTTGACGTACGAAACCTTCTGGACCGGCTGCTCGCTGCCCGGCTTGGGCCACATGTAGAACACGAAGCCGGCGCCGCTGGCCTTGACCGTGTTGACGAACTCCACGAACAGGTGCTTGCCGGTGGGGTCCTTGTTCTCGGTGAGGTCCTTGCCGTCGAGCTCGGGTTTGGCGGCATGCATCACCATCTTGGGGTGCATGTCGTTGATCCAGAAATACTCGGCGCCGCTGTAGCGCAGGGCCTTGATGGCGGCGAGGGCCCGCTGCTTGCCTTCTTCCTCGCTCAGCTTGCCCTTGCTCACCTGGTCTTGAAAGTGCACCAGCAGGCCGTGCGCCACTTCAACGGTCTGGCGCACGCTGCTCTTGCGCTCGTCGAGGATCAGCTTGCGTTCCGAGACCAGAAAGGCGGCCGCGAGGATCACGATGCCCAGCAGGGCGCTTCCAATGACAAGCCCTAGTCGCTTGGTGATGCTGAGGGAATTTAGTCTGAACATAAGGGCCTCGGTGGCGATCTGGCGTTGATGCGAATGGCTTGATCGAGAAGCGCCACGCCCACGAGACGGGGCCGCTCCGTTCAATCAGTTTTCGACACGCAGCCCCGCCACTTGAGGCGCAAGAACGCGACATCCCACCGCATTCGTGCGGCGAATGCGTGAGTGCTACGCGGTATCACGTACGGCTGCAGCAAGTCTGCAGCCGGCGGCAACGCCTAGCCGACTGCCAATGCCCGCTCGGCCACCCACACCACCGCCGACCCGGCGGGCGCCTTCTGCAGCGGCATGTCGACCCCGGCGCGCTCGGTGGCGGAGAGGCTGCGATAGAGGCCGTCGCGCTCGTTGGCCGGTTCACCGGCGATGAAGAGTTGCGATGTAACTTCACCGAAGCTCGCGTGCCGCAGCCGCACGTGGATGTGCGGCGTGCGGCCGGGGTAGGGCACAGGCTTGATGGTGCGAAAGCGGTAGAGGCCCTGCGCATCGCTGCGCGTGCTGCCGAAGCCCTGGAAGGCTTCGTCGACCCGGCTGCCTGCGCCGCGTGGGTGGCGGTAGCTGCCGTAGACGTCGCACTGCCAGATCTCGATCTCGGCACCGTCGATCGGGCGGCCGCGCGCGTCGGCCACGCGGCCGCCGAGGTCGAGCCACTCACCGGCGGCGCGGGGTGTGTTGCTGCTCGCCGCGCGCGTGACGCGGGTGAGGTCGGCGTCCCAGTCGAGCTGGCGCGAGCGCCATTCGGCCGAGGGGTAGAAAGGGCCTTCGGTCATGCCGGGCAGCTGCGCCAATGCGAGCGAGGGGAGCGCGAGCAGCGTGCCCGCACCGGCAAGGGTCTGCAGGCTGCGCCGGCGCGCTGCGCGATCGATGGGAGGTGTCGTCATGGGCATTCGAGTGGGGCGCCGGTCCGAGGTTCCTGCCTGCGGCTACTTCCAGGCAAACACCGGCTGCTCGAAATGCGAGACGCGGGTGCGCCGGCCTTCGATGCACACCTCGCGGAACTGGTAGATCAGCGCCGCGGTGGGTGCAGCGATCCAGTCACTGCCCACGGGCATGCGCAACACCTCGTGTTCGCTTTGCTCGATGCGTTCCAGCATGGGCGAGTCGGCACGCAAGAACTCGGCGATGGGAATGCGGTGGATGCTTGCCACTTCTGCAAGGTTGGGCGAGAGGTCACGCGCGCTGCCCGCCCACACGACGATGGGCGTGATGACGAAGCCCGAACGGGTGACGTAGTCGTCGAGCCGGCCCATGACGGCGCTGGCATCGAGAGACAGGTTGACCTCTTCGGCCATCTCGCGCAGGGCGGCCTCTTCGGCGGTCTCGCCCACGTCGATGCGGCCACCAGGCAGCGCCCACTGGCCGGGATGGTTGCGCAGGTGCAGGGAGCGCCGCGTCAGGAGCAGTGATGCCTGCGTGCTCCACGTGTCGTGATAAGGGAGCGCGGGCAGGTCGGCGCCATGACCTTCGTCGATGATGGCGATGGCCACGGCTGCCGCGTGAAGCGGCGGGCCTTGGCGATCGGCTGCCGCGTTTTGTACGTCGAATGCCTGCAGCTGGGTCTGGATCGATGCCTTGAGCTGCTCGTTGCGTGGCAAGTTGCGATGGCCTGGGGCAGGGAGGCTCGTCATGCGGCAGGGCTGGAGCGGGCCGGGCGGCTCAGCGCCGATGGTCCAGCGCGTCGATCCACAGCACGGCGCAGTCGTACCCATGGTCGAGCGCCTCGGTGGCATTGGAGAGGTGCCGCTCGGGCACCTCGACGGGCACCTCGTCTTCGCTCTCGGAGCCCCGCACGTGCACGCTCACCGGCCAGAGGGCCACGGGTGATTCGGCGACGGTGGAGATGCGGATGCGGTAGCCGCTGTGCGCGCCGATGGCCTCCAGTCGGTGGCCTTGTCGGGTGATCTCATACTTCATCACCGAGCCAGTGGGTGCGACTAGCGAGCGAGCTGCGCCAGGGCGGCGCGCAGGCCTTCGACACCGCCGACGCGTTGGTCGTTGATGAAGACCTGTGGCATCTGCCGCACCGACGGCCCACACTTTGCGTAGAAGGCCATGCGATCCGGTTCGTCCTCGATCACGATCTCGTTGAATTCGAGCGAGCGTGACTTGAGCAGCATCTTGGCTGCATCGCACTGCGGGCAGGCGGACTTGGAGTAGACGTCGATCTTCAGGTTCATGGGTGGCAGTTTAGGTGGGCGCTGATGCCCCCATGGCAGCTGGTGGCTAGGCAAATTGCAACGGACGCGGAGTCCGGTGTCGAAAACGCGCTGGCTGGTTCGTCGTAGGTTTGAACACCCTCATTCCACACCCACCAAAGGAGAACACCATGCGATTCATGATCCTCGTCAAGGCTGACAAGAACAGCGAAGCCGGCGTGATGCCCAGCGAACAGATGTTCGCCGAGATGGGCCGCTTCAACGAAGAACTGGTCAAGGCTGGCGTGATGGAGGCCGGCRAAGGCCTGCACCCCAGCTCCAAAGGCGCCCGCGTGCGCTTCTCGGGCAAGAACCGCGAGGTGATCGACGGGCCGTTCGCCGCGACCAATGAACTGGTCGCCGGCTTCTGGATCTGGAAATGCGCCTCGATGCAGGAGGCCATCGACTGGGTGAAGCGCTGCCCGAACCCGATGCCAGGCGAATCGGAAATCGAGATCCGCCAGATCTTCAGTGCCGAAGACTTCGGCGATGCGCTCACGCCGGAACTGCGAGCCCAGGAAGACCGATTGCGCGCGGAGGTCGAGGCGCAGAAAAAGCAAGGCTGAGTCGGACTGGGCGACGCTGACGCGCCGACAGCGTCGGCGCCGTTCAGTGGGCTGTTCGGACGCACACAATGCGGAGTCCATCACCGCTTGACGCAGTCCCCATGCACTACCTCAGCTTCGACCTCAGCGACGACGCGGAAGGCATCACCACGCTGGAGGCCATGGCTTCCACCTCGACCGAGCAGCATGCTGCCGTCATGGCCGAGGTGCAGCAGGTGCTGGACTGGGCGTGGCAGCGGTTTCCTCACACGCACGGTTCGGCCGACGACGGCATGGACTGGGATCACGATCTGCAGGTGAACGTGGAGGGCGGCGAGTGGCACGCGGTCACGCTGACCTTGACTGGATCACAGCGCTTCGTTGAAGAATTCTTTGCACACTTCGGCGACCCTCGGGACTGATCGGCCTGCTTATCGCATCACAGACGAGAACCTCCATGCCCATGCCAACAACCCAGTCGCTGAAGGTGTCGGTGCCCCACACCGGCGATGTGTCGGCCCTGCTCATGACCCCCGAGGGCGCGACCGCCTGCTACGTGTTCGCACACGGCGCCGGTGCCGGCATGGCGCACTCGTTCATGGCCGCGTTCGTGGCTGAGCTGGCGCAGCGCGGCATCGCCACGTTGCGCTACCAGTTTCCTTTCATGGAGAGCGGCAGCAAGCGCCCTGACTCACCCGCGGTCGCCCAGGCCACCGTGCGTGCCGCGGTGGCCGAAGCACGCCGCCGTCTGCCTGAGCTGCCGCTGTTTGCAGGCGGCAAATCGTTCGGCGGGCGCATGACCTCGCAGGCACAAGCCGCGTCACCGCTGGAAGGCGTGCGCGGCTTGGTGTTCGTCGGCTTCCCGCTTCATCCTGCCGGCAAGCCAGGGGTAGACCGCGCAGCGCATCTGACAACGGTGCAATGCCCGATGCTGTTTCTGCAAGGCTCACGCGACGCGCTGGCCGACCTTGGCTTGCTGCGAGAGGCACTCGCACCATTGGGCGAGCGCGCGACGCTCTCGGTGTTCGACGACGCCGACCATGCGTTTCACGTGCGGGCGCGCAGCGGCACGACCGACGCAGCCACTTTGATCGCCCTGGCAGACGCCGTGGCGGAGTGGGTCGCCTCTTTGAATTGAGGCTGTGGCCTGTGGCGGTGCCGGCGCCCCGGCTTCACTGCTTCTTGTCGACCAGCATGTCGGCGTGGCGATGAATCAATTTCCACTGACCGTCGTCGCGACGAAATATCTCGGTCACGCGCAAGTCCATCGGAACGGGCTCCGGCTTGTCCTGCATGCGAGCCTTCGCGTGCTGGATGCCGACCCAGTAGGCGATGTTCTCGTCGGCTGCCATGTGAAGAATTTCGAGATGGGTCTCACTGCCCGCGGTGAAGCGTGAGGCGCCTTGCTGGTGGGTTGCCCATACCTTTTGAGCGCCTTGTTCAAATCCTCCACCGGGGCCGAAGAACGTGACGGGTGACTTGTGGGCAGCGATCTCTTTCAGCGGCGCGGCATTGCCTGTGACATAGGCAAGAGCTACGGCCTGGCGCTGCTTCATGAACTCCTTGAATTCTGATGAATCTGCGGACATGACGGACCTCCATGGGCGTGTGGACGAAGGTTCATCGTGATCACCGAGTCGTGGCGATCACATCGGCAAGTGGCGGCATGTGATGTAGGAATTCCCTTGCTCGGTTCACGCCCGCCAGGCGCAAGTCATCGCTGCAGTTCCATGCGGTAGCCTGTCGCGATGGATTCCCTGATTGCCGCGGCTGCGCGTGCTCTCGCCGGTGGCGACATGCTCGGCGCACTCAAACACGTTGCGCTGCGTGACGACCCGCCGGCACTCGCGTTGCGCGGCATCGCGATGGCGCAGCTCGGCGAACACCCGCGGGCCCGCGAGCTGCTGCGGCGGGCTGCCCGTGGGTTCGGTACGCACGAAGAGCTGGCGCACGCGCGCTGCGTGGTGGCCGAGGCCGAGGTGGCGTTGGCCATGCGTGACCTGGGCGGATCGCCGCGCACGCTGGCCGCCGCGGCGGCTGCGCTGGAGGCACGGGCCGACCGTGCGAACGCGCTGCATGCACGGCTGATTGCGGTGCGCCGTTTGCTCCTGCTCGGCCGCATCGACGAAGCGGCTGCTGCCCTCTCAGTGCTCGATGCGCGTGGCTCGCCGCCCGCGCTGCAGGCGGTAGCCGAGCTCGCGGCGGCGGAAGTGGCGCTGCGTTCGCTGCGCACCGCGCCAGCGCAGGCTGCATTGGCCCGCGCCCGCGAGGCGGCCGAACGCGCACGCGTGCCCGCCTTGCTGGCCGAGGTGCTCGAAGCGCGCGCGGCGTTCGAGCGCCCCGCGGCGCGTGGCTTGCAGGCCGGGCAAGAGAAGCTACTGCGCCTGGGCGAGGTCGAAGCCTTGCTTGCCTCGGGCGCGCTGGTGGCCGATGCCTGCCGCCATGGCCTGCGGGCCGGCGACATGTGGCTGCCGCTGGCACGACGGCCGGTGCTCTTTGCGCTGGCCCGCGCGCTGGCTGAGGCATGGCCAGGCGATGTGGACCGCGATGCCCTGATCGCGCATGCATTCCGCACCCGCGACCCTGACGAGACACACCGTGCGCGGCTGCGCGTGGAGATCGGTCGCCTGCGCAAGCTCGCGTTGCCGCTGGCGCGTATCGAGGCGAGTGCGCGCGGCTTTGCGCTCACGCCGCTGGGCCAGCGCAGCGTGGTGGTGCTGTTGCCACCGATCGATGGCGAGGGCGCCTCGCTGCTGGCGCTGCTGGCCGATGGCGCGGCGTGGTCGACCTCGGCCTTGTCGTTGGCGCTCGGGGCGAGCCAGCGCACGGTGCAGCGTGCGCTCGTCGAGCTGGAGGCGGCCGGGCGCGTGCGTGCCATCGGGCGGGCGCGGGCGCAGCGCTGGCTCGCGCCGCCGCTGGCCGGATTCGCGACGAACTTGTTACTCCCCACGGCGCTGGCACTCACGTAAATTGGTTTCCACGGCGCCGGTGTGCAGTGCGCTGAAAGGAAACCAAGCATGAGCCCAGCTCTCGACAAATCAGACAAGCCTCCGAAGGCAAACGCCGCCACGGCGCGTGTGCGCCCGGCCGAGATCGTGCGCGAGTACGGCCCCTTCGATGGTGCCGACACCATCCACGGCGTCACCCACGATGGCCACCAGGTGTGGGTGGCCACCGGCGCGAAGCTGGTGGCCTTCGACCCTGCGAGCGGCAAGCCCGCGCGCTCGCTGGCCTGCGCTGGCGATGCCGGCACCGCGTTCGACGGCACGCACCTCTACCAGATCGCCGAGGCGCGCATCGACAAGATCGACCCGGCCACCGGCAAGGTGGTGGCATCGATTCCCGCGCCCGGTTCGGGCAGCGACTCGGGCCTGGCCTGGGCCGAGGGCAGCCTGTGGGTGGGGCAGTACCGCGATCGCAAGATCCACCAGGTGGACCCGAAGACGGGCGCGGTGCTGCGCAGCATCGAGTCCAACCGTTTTGTCACCGGCGTGACCTGGGTCGATGGTGAGTTGTGGCACGGCACCTGGGAAGGTGACGAGAGCGACGTGCGTCGCATCGACCCCCAGAGCGGCGCCGTGATCGAACGCCTGGAGCTGCCGCCCGGCGTGGGCGTCAGCGGCATGGAGTCCGACGGAGCCGATCTTTTTTACTGCGGCGGCGGAGCGAGCGGAAAGGTCCGCGCCGTACGACGTTCAAAAGGAGCAACAGCATGAACCACCACGACACCACCACCATGAGCACCCAGAACCACCCCGTCGTCTCGAAGGACCGATGGGTCGCCGAGCGCAAGGCGCTGCTGGCGCGCGAGAAAGAGCTGACGCATCTGCAAGACCAAATCGCCGAAGAGCGCCGTGCGCTGCCCTGGGAACGCGTCGACAAGAACTACGTGTTCGACACGGCCGAGGGCCGTCGCTCGCTGACCGATCTGTTCGAAGGTCGGCGGCAGCTGATGGTGCAGCATTTCATGCTCGGCCCGGGTTGGGAGCAGGGCTGCCCGAGCTGCTCGTTCATGGCCGACCACGTGGACGGCATGAACGTGCACCTGGCACACCGCGACATCAGCTTCGTGGCCGTCTCGCGGGCGCCGCTGGCGGAGATCGAGCGCTTTCGCGAGCGCATGGGCTGGCAGTTCAAGTGGGTGTCGTCGAATGCGAACGACTTCAACTTCGACTTTGCCGTCAGCTTCAAGGCGGAAGAGATGGCGCGAGGCGAGGTGTTCTACAACTACGGCCCGGTTCCATCGCGCGGCGAAGAGGCGCCTGGCGTCAGCGTGTTCTACAAGAACGACGCAGGCGAGGTGTTCCACACTTACTCGACGTTTGGTCGCGGCGTGGAAGTGATGATGGGCACCTACGACCTGCTGGACCTCACGCCCAAGGGCCGCGACGAGCGCGAGGTGGACTACAAGATGGAGTGGGTGCGCCACCACGACCGCTACGAGCCGCAGCCGGCTGCGAAGGCGGCGCCGACGGTTGGCTCGTGCTGTTCGGCTCGCGCCTGACCTTCAGGGCTGAGCCTGTCGCACCTCAACGGCGAATGCCATGTCGAACCTCGGCCCCTGGCTGGCCATCGCCGGACTCGGTGCCTTGCATGGGGCGATGCCGGCCAATGGCTGGATGTTTGCCGCCGCGCGGGGCGTCCGTGCGGGCAGCGCGGCAGAAGCCCGGCATGCCTTGCTGCCCATCGGCCTCGGGCATGCCGCGTCGGTTGCGGTGGTGGCCTGCGTGATGGCGCTGGGGCTGTCGATGGACCGCAGCTTGTACCAAGGCGTGGCCGGGGCGCTGCTGGTCGGCATGGCCTTGGCCCGCGTGCTGCGAGGTGCTCGGCCGTGTGTGCCTGTCGGCGCCATGGCGGGCTCTGCCGGCATGGCGCTGTGGTCGTTCCTGATGGGCAGCACGCACGGGGCCGGGATGATGCTGGTGCCCGCACTCGTGCCGCTGTGCCTGGCGGACAACCCGGCGCGTGAGATCACCGCGTCGGGTTCGCTCCTGCTGGCGCTGGCGGCCGTGGGCGTGCACACGGTGGCGATGCTGGTGACGACCGGTGCCATCGCCACCGGCGTGTGTCGCGGCGTCGCTGTGCACGCGAAGGTGTTGGGCGGCAAGGTGCCGCGCTACGCGTGGACGGCGACGCTGGCTGTCACCGGTGTCCTGCTGGTGGCGCTGCGGTAGCTGGGGCCAGCGGGTGGACGGCTACTTGACCGGGATCGCGGTACCGCGGTCGACCGGCACGGCCGTTACCGAGTTCTGCGGCGAGCCCTCGACCAGGCGGTCGGAATATGTCAGGTAGACCAGCGTGTTGCGCTTGGGGTCGACCATGCGCACGATGCGCAGCTTCTTGAAGACGAGGCTGATGCGTTCGTTGAAGATTTCTTCCTGGCGCGGCAGCGGCTTGGCAATCGCAATCGGCCCGACCTGGCGGCAGGCGATGGCCGCTTCGGCCTTGTCTTCGGCGAGGCCCAGTGCGCCGGTGACGCCGCCCGTCTTGGCGCGCGAGACGTAGCAGGTCACCCCGCTCACGCCTGGATCGTCATAGGCGTCGACGATGATCTTGTGGTCCGGGCCCACGAACTTGAACACGGTGTCGACCGAGCCGATGCTCTCGGCGTGGGCAACGCTGGTGGCCGCGAGCAGACAGAAGGTGAGCGGGGGTGCGAGGCGTCGCATGTCAGGCCCTTTCGGCAAATGAAGTTGGAGCCTGCACGGTAGCAGGCCGTTCATCAACGGTTCACTGCACGCCCATCTGCCTCAGGTAGTCGAGCTTGGCGGCGTAGAGCTGCTTCTCGCTGCGCCGCGTGCTGTTCTGCAGCGCAACCGAGAGGTGCTTGCGCGCCTCGTCTACCAGGCCGAGGCGGAAGTCGGCCACCGCCAGCCAGAAATGAAATTCGGAGTGGTACGGCGCGCGGCTCACTTCCTTGGCGAACCAGTCGCGCGCGGCCAGGGCGTCGCCGGCTTTCATCGCGGCCTGGCCCAGCTCGAAGAAGTGATACGGCGGCTCGGGGTCGATCTTCGCGAGCTGGCGGTCCAGCGCACGCGACTCATCGAGCCGGCCCTGCATCTCCAGCAGGCGGGAGAGGTTCGACATGGCCACCGTGCTGGTGGGGTCGCGTTGCAGCAGGTGCTTCAGCGTGGCCTCGGCGAGTGCCGGCTGGCCGCGCCGCATGTAGATCACTCCCAGCGTGTTGTAGCTGTTCAGGAAGCCGGGCGTGCGCTCCAGGGCGGCGCGAGCCCACCAGTAGGCGGCGTCGAGCTGGCCGGCGGCCATGGTTTCGGCGGCGCGGTTGTTCATGAACATCGCGACGATGGTGTCTTCGCTCACCTGGCGTGAGCGCTGGCCTGCCAAGTCTTCTGGCGGCAGGAAGTCGATGGTCCAGCTGAGCTGGGTGCCTCGGTTGGTGGTCTCGAGCCAACGCCTCCCGAGCGTCAGGTTGACGTGGCCGCTTGCGAAATAGGTGTCGTGGCTGCGGGTCCAGACTTCGTCGGTGTAGACGCTTTGGTATGAAACCTGGAGGTCCAGGTGCTTGGCGAGCGCCGCGGTCATGATCACCAGCGACAGGCAATTGCCGGCGCGTGCCTCGAAGGCCTCTGCCGCATTGCGTGTGCGCTCGGAGTCGTATTCGAGCTTCAGCTGCTGCTTGCTGTAGAGCGCGTCGAGCAGACCTTTTTGCGGGCCCTTGCTGCGCAGCTGTTGAGAAATCTCGACGTCGACATAGCGCTTCATCTCGTCGGTGAGGGCGAAGATGTCGTCGGCGCGAATGGGTTGTGCGGGTGCGCTGAACAGGTCGTCGCGAAACAGCTGATCCGGCACGGCCGGCGGGGGAGTGCTCGCGCAGGCGGCGAGCAGCGTGCAAAACAACAGTACAGCCCAGCGCATCATGAGAAGCCTCCGCCAGCGTAGAACGCCATGCGGCATCGTATGCCTGTGGCGGCCGCAGCGCATCGGGATGGTCCCGGTGGCAGCGGGCATCATGGTCAACGTGAGGAAAATGTCACCCATGACCGCGACACTTAGAACCACACCTAAAAGAATCGCCATCGTCGGCGCCATGCAGCAGGAGCTGCGCAGCCTGCTGGCGCGGATGCCGGACGAGAAGCCCGTGCTGCGCGCCGGCCGCGAGTTCTGGCTGGGCCACCTGGAAGGTTGCGAGGTGGTGGCGGTGCTGTCGCGCATCGGCAAGGTGGCGGCGGCGACCACGGCGACGCTGCTGCTGTCGGAGTTCGACGTCGACCGCATCCTCTTCACCGGCACCGCCGGCGGGCTCGCTCCCGGCGTGCAGGTAGGCGATGTGGTGGTCGCCGATGCGCTGCTGCAGCACGACATGGACGCCTCGCCGCTGTTTCCGCGCCACGAGGTGCCGCTGTATGGCCGCTCGCGGTTTGCGGCGGACCCGGGCTTGTCTCACGCGCTGGCCGATGCGGCGCAGCGCACGCTGGACGAGCATGGCGCGCCCGGCGCACGAGTCCACCGCGGCTTGATCGTCAGCGGCGACCGCTTCGTGTCGCAGCGGGCGGAGAACGACGCCTTGCGAAGCAGCCTGCCGGATGCACTGTCCGTGGAGATGGAAGGCGCGGCGCTGGCGCAGGTGTGCCACGACTTCGGTGTGCCGTTTGCCGTGGTTCGCACGGTCTCCGACCGCGCCGACGACACGGCGCATGTGGACTTCAATCACTTCGTCACCGAGGTGGCCAGCCGCTACACGCTGTCCATCGTTCAGCACCATCTGCGCGCTCTCGGCGCGGCATCGAGGAGTTCCATATGAGCAAGCAAGACGAAGCGCCCGGCCCCGGCGAAGCGCAACGCCGCCGGGTGATGGGCGATGCCTTTGTGGACCGTGCCCTGGCCGGTGCCACCGCCTTCACCCTGCCCCTGCAAGACCTCACCAACGACCATGCCTGGGGTTCGACCTGGCTGCGTGACGGCCTGGCGCTGAAGCAGCGCAGCCTGTGCACTGTCGCCATGCTGGCGGCGCTGGGCCACACGCGGGAATTGAAGGGCCATCTGCGCGGCGCGCTGAACAACGGTGCCACCTTGCTCGAGCTGCGCGAGGTGTTGCTGCACGTGGCGCCCTACGCGGGTGTGCCGGCGGCAGCCGCGGCGTTTCGGGCTGCGACCGAATGGCTGTCGGCCGAAGGGTTGAGCTTCGATTCGCCGAGCGAATGAAGAAGGTCTGGCGTAAGCTCCGACGGTCACCCTCCAGGAGCGGGAAATGACCCTCAACCTTGCGCGCAGCGCGTTCGTGATCGTGGTGCTGGCAGCAGTCGGTGCAAGCGTGTTTCGCGTATCCACGGCGCCCGAGCGCGTGAGAGACCGGCGCGACACGGCTCGCTCTGTGTGCATCGGTTCCGGTGGGCAGTGGCTCCAGGTGGGCAACGACGAGATCTGTCAAAAAGACGAGCTGCTCGACGGGCAGGTCAAGAAAATCTGAGTGGGCATTTGTGAAGGACACGATGAGTTCGATATCCCGTTTCGTCTTGCTGCCCACGCGGGGCTTCACCACCGATGAGCCCCACAACTCCACCGCCACCGAGATTTTCCTGAGCACCATGCGCGCGCCCGGCGTGAAGCGCCTGGCGAACTCGAGCGACCGGGGCATGGCGCGATTCACGGTGCTGGATTCGATCCAGTCGAACGGCGCCAAGCTGGTGTCGATGTCGGGTGCGGCGCTGGTGCAGCTCAAGCGCGAGCAGCCGGGCCTGCGTGTCGTGCCCGAGGTCTTCTACCCGTCGATGCGCGCGCCGCGGCCACCGGTGCTGACGGGCATGCAGGCCTTCTCGGCCCGCGCCACCCTGGCCCAGCCGGTGATCAAGGTGGTGCTGAAGGGCAGCGGCAAGCCTCTGCGCGGTGTCGATGTGATCGCCTTCAGCGACTTCGCCGCCGGCAAGGGTGCCCAGGGCACGACCAACGCAAAGGGAGAAGTGTCTTTGCAGCTGCCCCGGTCGGTGCGGGTGCTGGAGCGTGTGTACCTCTATCCCGCGCACAGCGCCTGGCCGGTGTTGCTGAACAACTGGCCGCTGCAGGGCAAAACGATCGAGCTGCCAGCCATCGACCTGGCCTTCGTCGATGCGCGGACCAAGGCCTACGCCAAGCGAGAGCTGGCCGATGGGTCGGGCGTGACCGTCGGCGTGATCGACACCGGGATCGGCCCTCACGCCGCGCTCACCGTGGCCGGCGGCATGAACGCGGTGACCGGCGAGGACCCGACCGATTGGTCCGACAGCGACATCCACGGCACCCATGTGGCCGGCATCATCGCCGGCCATGGCAGCGGGTTCCTGGGCGTGTCACCGGGTGTCACGCTGCGGGCGTATCGCGTCTTCGGCAAGAACGCCGAGGGGGCGTCGAGCTTTGCCATTGCCAAGGCCATCGACCGGGCAGTGGCCGACGGCTGCGACCTGCTCAACCTCAGCCTGGGCGGTGGCCCGGACGATCCGACCACCAGCGAAGCCATCAAGGCCGCTCGCGCCAAGGGCGTGGTGTGCGTGATCGCGGCCGGCAACGATGGTGCTGCCGTGGCTTGGCCGGCCCGGCACGCCTTGGCCGTGGCGGTGTCGGCACTCGGCTTCAAGGGGTTGTGGCCGGAGGGCGCCATGCAGAGCCAGACGGTCAAGCTGCCGATGGGCAAGGAGCACAGCTACATCGCCGATTTCTCCAACACTGGCCCGGAAGTCGACCTCGCCGGGCCGGGCGTGGGCATCATCTCGTGCATTCCCCACGACCGCTTCGGCGTGATGGACGGCACGTCGATGGCCTGCCCCGGCGTCACCGGCGCCTTGGCGCGCCGGCTGGCGGCCGATGCCAAGACGCTGGCCATGCCGCGCGATGGTGACCGGGCCGATGCAATCGTCAAACTGGCCTTGGAGAGTGCGCGGGACATGGGTTTGCCACCTTTTACGCAGGGTGCAGGGCTCGCGCAATGACCTGCGGGCTTATCATGAGCACGTAGTTTTTTCTCAAACTGTCCCAATTTCCAGCACCATGAGTCGTTACGTCTTGCGCTACTCCGGAAGCCAACCCCGCCACCACGGTGAGTCGGGGGTGGACACGGCTGCGGTGGCGGCGGGCGCCGGTGCCAGGGTCATCGACGATGCACCCGACATGCTGCTGGTCGAGGCCAACTCCAATGTGGCCCGCAAGCTGACGCATTTGCTGCCCGAATGGCAGGTGTGCGCCGAGACCGTGACACCGCTCCCCCGCGTGCCCCGACCGGCCATTCGTGCTGCGGCGCGCGGCCGCAGCCGCTAACCGGCCTCTCAGTCCTGCCGTCTGTTCAGCGGGCAGACCCGCTGCGGATGCGGCGCACTAGGCGCCAGCCCAGCAGCACGGCGATCACCACCGCGTAGACCGAGACTTCGGCGAAATTGTTCTTCGCCGCCTTCATCCAGAAGAAGTGCAGCAGGCCTAGCAGCACGATGCCGTAGACGAGCTTGTGCAAGGTTTGCCAGCGCTTGGCCCCCAATGCCTTGATGGCACGGTTGAACGAGGTGGCAGCCAGCGGGATCATCAGCAAGAAGGCAAGAAAGCCGACCAGCGCGAACGGGCGCTTGGGGATGTCCTTCGTGATGGCTTCGAGGTCGAACCCCATGTCCAGCCACGAATAGGCCAGGAAGTGCAGCACGACGTAGAAGAAGGCGAACAGGCCCAGCATGCGGCGAAAGCGAAGCAGGGCGGGTTGGCTGGTGATCACCCGCAGGGGTGTCACGGCCAGCGTGATGCACAGGAAGCGCAGCGTCCAGTCGCCTGTCGAGCGGATCAAGGCCTCCGCCGGGTTGGCACCCAGTGCATCGGCGAAGGCGCCGTAGAGCAGCCAGGCAAAGGGCAGCAGGCACACCACGAACAGCAGCGGCTTGGCAGCGGGGTGCAGCCACACAGCCTTGCCGCGCGCAGCGGCTGGCTTGGGCGCCGAAGGGGACAGCACGGCGGCCATGGTCAGAAGTTCTTCTGCAGGTCCATGCCGGCGTAGAGCTGGCCCACTTGTGGCTCGTAGCCGTTGAACATCAGGGTCGGCCGCTTCTTCGCGAACACACCACCTTCACCGATGCGGCGCTCTGTGGCCTGGCTCCAACGCGGGTGGTCGACCTTCGGGTTGACGTTGGAGTAGAAGCCGTATTCGCGCGCTGCAGCCAAGTTCCACGACGTGGCAGGCTGCTTCTCGGTGAAGCGGATCTTGACGATGGACTTGCCGCTCTTGAAGCCGTATTTCCAGGGCACGGTCAGTCGCACCGGCGCGCCGTTCTGGTTGGGCAGCACTTCGCCGTACAGGCCAAAGGCGAGCAGGGCCAGCGGGTTCATGGCTTCGTCCATGCGCAGGCCTTCGACGTAGGGCCAGGCCAGTACGTTCGAACTCAAGGCGGGCATTTGCTTCGGGTCGGCGAGCGTCGTGAATTCGACGAACTTGGCGTTGCCCGTGGGCTCCACGCGCTTGATCAGCTCTGACAGCGAATACCCGACCCACGGGATGACCATCGACCAGCCTTCGACACAGCGCAGGCGGTAGATGCGTTCTTCCATCGGACTCAGCTTGAGCAGCTCGTCGATGTCGTAGACCTTGGGTTTCTTGACTTCGCCTTCGATGGCCACCGTCCAGGGGCGGGTCTTGAGGGAGCCTGCGTTTTGTGCGGGCTCGGCCTTGTCGGTGCCGAACTCGTAGTAGTTGTTGTAGCTCGTGATGTCGGTGTACGAAGTGACCTTGTCCATCGTCACGCCGCCAGCAATGGCGCTGCGGGCGCCTGGCAACGCGGCCAGTTTGCCGGGGCGCACCGTCTGCGCCATGGCGTCGCGCAAGGCCCAGGGGCCGAGTGCCATGCCACCGCCTGCGGCGAGGAGCTTGAGCAGGTCACGGCGACCCTCGTAAACGCCGCGGGGCGTGATTTCAGAGGCAACGCCGTGGTCGAACCCACGGTCTTTGCGGTAGTGCATGGCAACTCCTGAAGCGGGATGTGGGCTGGGCCCTTGAACACTCGGTCGCCTTTGGAGGCGACAACCTTACAGAGGGTTCAGGAGAGTTCGCCGAAATTCGTGTCGTCGATCACGGCGCCGAACTGCGTGTCGGAGAACAGCCGCAGTGGATTGCGCGCCACGCGCTCGCGGAAGCTCTTGCGCGCGAACAGCTTGGCCTGCGCCTCACCGGGGAGATCGGTGATGTTGATGACGTTCTTGACGATCAGCGTGTCGATCACGTCCTCGATCACACGCACGAAATCGGCATCCAATCGGCCGAACTCGTTCGGGTTGGCGGCCGTGTGCCCGATGAAGGACATCAGATCGCGGTGCCCTTCGGGCAAGAACTCCAGACCGCCGCTGTCCTGGCGGTGCAGGCTTTCGATCAAACCATCGGGGCCGCGGCGAACGTAGGGCATGGCGCTGGTGAAAGTGGGCGAGCTGCCACTATAGGCCCGGCGCTTCAGCGGCGCCATGAAAAAGAGGCCGGTGGTCGACCGGCCTCTCCGTGCAACGCAGGCGAACCTTCAGCGCATGCCGGCGATGTAGTCGGCCACGGCCTTGAGTTCCTTGTCGTTCATCTTCGCGACCACGCCCATCATCTGCGGGCTGTTCTTGCGGCCGCCGTCGCGGAAGGCCTTCAGCTGTGCTTCGGTGTAGTCACCGTGCTGACCGCCCAGGCGCGGGTACTGCGAAGGAATGCCAGCCCCGGTGGGGCCATGGCAGCCGGCACAAGCCGGCACGTTGCGGTCAGCCAGGCCGCCGCGGTAGATCTTCTCGCCGAGGCTGACCGTGTCTTTGTTCTTCGCGAAGCCCGGCTTGGCGTGCTTGGAAGCGTAGAACGCAGTCACGTTCTTGATGTCGGCCTCGCTGAGCGTGGCAGCGAATCCTTGCATGATGGGATTGACGCGCTTGGCCGCCTTGAACTCGACGAGTTGCTTCGCGAGGTACTCGGGGTGCTGGCCTTGCAGGATCGGGTTGGCCGGGCTGCCACGGGAACCGTCGGCCGTGTGGCAGGCGGCGCACACGTTGGTTGAAATCTCTTGGCCCTTGGCCAGATCGGGCTTGGCAGCTGCCGGGGGCTCGGCGGCAAAGGCCGGCGCGGCCAGCGAAGCCATGAGCATCAGACTCGACAACAAGGGTGCAAAGGACTTCATGGGCTTGGGTCTTTTTTGGTGCAAAACCCAGCGATTTTACAATGACGGCTTTGGGCGTCTGAATGACCGAGCAAAACAATTCCAATCCTTCGGTCACTGTATCGCCCGTCGATGCCGAGAAAACCGCCTTGGCGTGGACGCACACGGCGCGCTTTCTCACCACCGCCAGCCTGCTCAACCAGTTGCCGCAAATCGAGTTGCCCGAGATTGCCTTCGTCGGCCGCTCGAATGCTGGCAAGTCCACTGCGATCAACACGCTGACGCAGCAAAAGCGCCTGGCGTTTGCCTCCAAGACACCCGGCCGCACGCAGCACATCAACCTGTTCGAGTTGGGGCCGAAGCTGGCGCCCAACTCCTTGTTCGCCGATCTGCCGGGCTACGGCTATGCCGCAGTGGCGAAGGGCGCGAAGCTTCGCTGGCAGCAGGTGATGGCCGACTACCTGGAGTTGCGCCGCAGCCTGACAGGAGTGGTGCTGATGGTCGATTCACGCCTCGGCTTCACCGATCTCGACCGCAAATTGCTCGAGTTCGTGTCGCCACGGGTGGGCAATGGGTCGGTCAAGCTCCTGGTGTTGCTGACCAAGTCGGACAAGCTCAACCGAACCGAGGCCAACGCCACGCTTGCGACCGCGCAAGAGGTGCTGGGCGAGGTGTCTACCGATGAAGCCGATGTGAGCGTGACGCTGTTTTCTGCGCTCAAGAAATCGGGCGTGGGCGACGCGGCGAGCGTGTTGCACGCCTGGGTGCACCCGTCATGAGCATCGAGAGCATCTATGCCGAGCTTCCTCATGGCATCACGCTGCACTGCCGTGTGGCGGGGCCGGCCAACGCGCCGGCGCTGCTCTTTCTGCATGGATTCCCCGAGGCGGCTTTTGTCTGGGACGAGCTGCTGACGCACTTCGGCGATCGCTACCGCTGCATCGCGCCGAATCTGCGCGGCTTCGAGCAATCGTCTGCCCCGCTGGAAGTGCAGGCCTACCGCGCCAAGCACTTGGTGGGTGACTTGCTGGCGTTCATCAAGCARCAAGTAGGCGCACCACTGGCTGCCTTGGTGGCGCACGACTGGGGCGGTGCCGTGGCCTGGAACCTGGCCGCGCAGCACCCTGAGGTGTTGCAGCGGCTGGTGATCATCAACTCGCCGCACCCCGCCACCTTCCTGCGCGAATTGCAGACCAGCCCGGAGCAACAGGCTGCGAGCGAGTACATGAATTTTTTGTGCCGCCCCGATGCCGAGGCACTGCTGAGCGAAAACGACTTCGCGCGCATGTGGCCGTTGTTGACCAACATGGGTGCCACCGATGCGGGCCACCCTGGCGGTGGCTGGCTCACCGGGGCGGTGAAAGACCAGTACCGCGCGGTGTGGCGCGCCGGTTTGACTGGGGCGCTGAACTACTACCGCGCTTCACCTTTGCGCCCGCCAACGGCGCCGGATTCACCGGTGATGGCACTCAGCTTCCCCCCGGAATTCGTGACGGTCAACGTGCCGACCCACGTGATCTGGGCCGAGGCCGATATTGCGCTGCCGCCGGGATTGCTCGATGGCCTGGACGCTTTCGTTCCCCAGTTGACCGTGACCCGCGTACCGGGCGCGACGCACTGGATCGTCCACGAAAGGCCTGAATTCGTTGCCCGCGAGATTGAAGCTGCCCTCGCCAGTCATTGATTCAGGATTTTTGGTCAGCCAGGGCGCGCCAGATTGCGCAACATGCCATCGACGGCACGCTGGATCAGCGAGTGCGCATGCAAGGGTCCGAGAAGCTCCACAGCCCGCAGACGCTCGAGGGCTCGCTGGGTGACCGAGTGGGTGCGCAGCGGGGTTTCGCCAGCGAACAGATAGAAGCGCCTCTGCTCGCTGTGCCACAGCAATTGCACCTGCGTCCATGTGCCTTGCAAGAAGATCCGGTAGCGCTCGCCCACGGCCATGTGCTTGACCCACTCTTGCGGGTTGTCGCTGTGTTGGGCGGCATCGGCGTTCATCAACTCCGCGGGCACGGTTTCCATCGAGGCGAGGTCGATGAGCGAATCGCTGAAGGGCGGCGTGTCGAGCGGTTCCGGATCCACCTGAACTTCTTCGCGCATGCGACGCACGATTTCTTCGGGTGACAACTCCTCGGCGGCCGCTGCGGGTGCATTGCGTGCGCCCGGCCGCAGGGCTTCGGAGTGAACTTTCATCAGCTCGTCGAGCACGGCCTGCTGCTCGGTGGCCGGCACGTCGATCAACGCCATGCCGCTGCGCAGGCGCTGCAGCAGGTCGGGCAACAAGCCCACTAGGCGCTGACGGCTTTGCGGATGGCTCGGCAGCTTCAGGCTCCACAACAACTCGTCCACTGCCTTCAGGTAGCCGGCGGTCTGCTCGCTCTGATCGCCAAAACGCTGCACCGACTCGGTTAGTGCGCGTGCCCAGGTGATGGTGACGAAGCGGCGGATCACGCTGCTGGCCGGGACGTGCACCATCTGCTCGACCAACCGAGCTGACAGATTGCGCTGCATCTGCTCCGCCTGCTCGGCGCGCGCCAGTGCGTCGATGGTGGCCTGCGCAGTGCGCTGTTGCTGCTTGAGTTGCTCGGCGGCAAAGGCGTCAAGCCGGGCGATGCTGCGGCGATACAGCGCGCTGTCTTGAAGCACCTCGCTGGCCATGTCGCTCACCAGCGTCTCACAGAAGCTGAGAAGCGCTGTCAGACGAGGATCGGCGGGATGCGGATAGGCCGTCGTGGTGCTGACGATGCGGTCCATCAGCACCCATACCGGGTGGTCATAGGCGTCGAGCATGCTCGGGTCGAGCAAGGCGATGCGCAACGCCGAGACTTGTAGCCGGGCGATCACGCCATGCAGGCCCGTCGGCAATGAGCGGTCGGACAAGATGGTTTCGAACAGCCGCGAGAGCAGCTCGATGATCTGCCGGTCCACGGTCTCGCCCGTGGTGGACATCAGTGCAGCCCGGTGTTGTGCCAGTTGGGGCGTGTCGGTGTCGGGGCCGGACAACGCCGCAGCGGGCATGCGGCGCAGCAGTTCCTCCACACGCAGCAGCGCTTGTTCGAGTTCCGGGCTTGCCATCGGCAAGGGCCGTCGCTTCCCCTCGGCTGTGCCGGCTGCGGCTGGGTCGCCGGTGGGCATGCTGCGCAGAAGCCCATCCAGCGCGCCGGGCCGGGTCACGTCCATCTCGGGTGGTTCTTCGCGCCCCGAGCCTGGGGTGATGACCACCGTGCGGTAAATCCCCGGTGTCACGCCCTGGGACTCGAGCCGCGTGCAGGCCGCTGCAAACGAGAGGCGCAGGAAGCCCGCGATCACCGTGGCCGACACGCGGAGCAAGATCACCTGTTGTGCCGGTGCTGCCGGCAACGCCGTGGACGCCTGCCACAAGGCCTGTGCGTACGACTGCGGGCGAAGGGGGTTGGACTCGGCCGTCACGTGCGTCTGGCCCCGCAGCGTGGACGTGAAGGTCTGCAGTTCACGCAGTTCCCACTCGGCGCCGGTGTCGATTTGCTGGATGGCGCGCGAAATCTCGATGTCGGATTCGACGCGCGTTTCGTCCATCAGCTCCAGCCCGCTCAGGCCAGAAGAGACGACGGTGGGCTGGCCATGTGCTCCGGGCACCAGGTCGGCTTGCACCAGCTTGCGCAAGGCCTCGACGAAGCTGCGCTGGTACAGCGCCTGGTTCTGCTGAAGCACCTGAACCAGATCGAAGTAGTGCTTGCGTTCGCTCGCGGTCAGCAGGCTGTCGCGCGGCTGGCGTAGCTGCTCCAGCGTGCTGGCCAGGGTCTTCGAGATGAGATCGGCCGAGCGATTGAGCTCGTCGTCGACGAAGCGCTGCAGAAGCGGTGCGATGGACATGCGCCATTTTGACCCCGGACGGGCGTTTTCAAACCAGCGGCACACCCAATGGAACAGGGCATGTCGGCGACTGTTGCGGGGATACCTCCTTTGGACTAGGGGGCCGGCCTTTCAGGAACTTTCAGCTCGCTCAAGGACGCATTCAGGACGTCCGCAGAACACTGCAGTGGCATTGAGTCTCGATTCCTTTTCCGGGGGGCGGGGCCGATGTAACTCAGGAGGTTCGATCATGGCCATCACCATGCAAGGCAACTGGACACTGCGCGTCAAAGGCAGGAACGCGGCGTTTGCCCAGCGTTTCGTCGTCAGCGGGGCGATCACCGGCAACGGCACGTACGACGGCGTCGTGGGTAATGCCGTCTTCGTGACCGGCGCGCAGTGGACGGTCAATGTCCAGCACCGTCCCACCGGCAGGGCTTGGCAAGATTCGGCCCAGCGCATCGGTCTGCCTGGCGTGATGGGCGGCCTGTTGCAGTTCGAGATCGCAGCGAACGACGGCGGGCTGGATGACGACTACGACGACCTGGTGCTGGGCTGCTCCTTGCCAGCCAGCCAGGCGGACTACGTGGTCTACGGTGCCGTCAAGACCTACTCGGGCGCGTGCCTCTTCAATCCGGGCCGCGACGACTACATCGTGATCGACTCAGCTCGGCATCTGGACGCAGTTCGCGCGCGCCATCCGCAGTTGGCTGATTTGATTGAGAAGCTCTACCCGGCTCGCGCAGGGCATGCGTCCGACGTGACGCCGTTGCTGCTTCCCACCGGTCTGCCCAATGTGGCGGTGGGCCTCTTGTTCCAGTCGGAACCCGCGCGCGTGCCTGAACCAGAGGTCTCGGCAACGATTGGCGAGGACATGAACGCCAATGCAGCCCGGCTTGACCAGATCGAAGCTCGCGCCGTGAGTGCGCTGCGAACCACGATCAAACGCGTGCCGTTCAAGCCGTTGCCGCTCAGAGCCGGGGTCAGCCGACTGGCGCACAGTGATTTGGAGACGATTGCCAAGATACGCGATGCCGCCATTCGCTTTCGTTGCCAGATGGAATCCGCCCCGTGCTTGCAACTGCGTTTCCAGGATTACGACCGCACAGCAACAGAAAAGGGCGGTGGCCCGTACACCGGCACCGGCCTGCGCGAGGACCTGGGCATGGCAATCACAGATGAGCTCGGCAACTACATTTTTCGGTTCCATCGAGCCGGCAAAGAGGCGGTCCACCTCCCCGCGGCTTCGCAGCGTCCGGATGTGATCGTGCAGGTGCTGGGGGCCGGCTTCACTCTGAAGTTCGAGACGGCGCCGTATGACAACATCGCCAATCTGCGACGCATCGACCTGTGTGTGCCTCGTGCGCAGGTTCATGCTGAGCGGGGTGCAGAAAGCGACCGGGCAAGCGGGGAGGTTGGCGACGTCGCGAATCTGCGTGCGACTCTCCACGCCGTCGACTCCACGGCGCAGCCCGATCTGGTGCTGCGTCAGCGCGCGGTGTTCGAGTACGTGGGTGCGACCGCGCTCATGGTGGTCGGGCCGGCGACGGGGCGCTGCTACCGGTTTGACCGGCCGGGCGCCAAGTTGACGGTGGATCTGCGTGATCGGCCGACACTGGCAAGCATCGGCAGCCTCCGCATGCAGCAAGCGGCCTGATCCAAGCGCCTCATAAAGGAAAAAAGGGCTGCCGAAGCAGCCCTTTCGCAGAGGCGCAGTGCCTGGACTTACATGTCCATGCCCATGCCGCCCATGCCGCCCATGCCGCCCATGCCGCCACCGCCAGCAGGTGCTTCGTCCTTCGGGGACTCAGCGACCATGGCTTCGGTCGTCAGCATCAGTGAGGCGACCGAGGCTGCGTTTTGCAGCGCCGTGCGGGTCACCTTGGTCGGATCCAGGATGCCCATCTCGATCATGTCGCCATAGGTGTCGTTGGCTGCATTGAAGCCGTAGTTGCCCTTGCCGTTCAGCACGGCATTGACGACCACGCTGGCTTCGCCGCCGGCGTTGTAGACGATCTCGCGCAGCGGCGCTTCGATGGCGCGCAGCACCAGCTTGATGCCGGCTTCCTGATCGGGGTTGTCGCCCTTGATGGCGCCAGCTTGTTGCTTGGCGCGCAGCAGAGCCACGCCACCACCGGCCACGATGCCTTCTTCGACGGCTGCGCGGGTTGCGTGCAGTGCGTCTTCAACGCGGGCCTTCTTTTCCTTCATCTCGACTTCGGTGGCAGCACCGACCTTGATGACGGCCACGCCGCCAGCCAGCTTGGCCACGCGCTCTTGGAGCTTCTCGCGGTCGTAGTCGCTGGTGGCTTCTTCGATCTGCACGCGCACTTGCTTGACGCGGGCTTCGWTGTCGGCGCCGGCGCCGGCGCCGTCGATGATGGTGGTGTTTTCCTTGCCCACTTCAACGCGCTTGGCTTGGCCCAGGTCGGCCAGGGTGACCTTCTCGAGCGTCAGGCCGACTTCTTCGGCGATGACCTTGCCGCCCGTCAGGATGGCGATGTCTTCGAGCATGGCCTTGCGGCGGTCACCGAAGCCAGGCGCCTTGACGGCCACAACCTTCAGGATGCCGCGGATGGTGTTGACCACCAGCGTGGCGAGTGCTTCGCCTTCGACTTCTTCGGCAATGATCAGCAGCGGACGGCCCGACTTCGCCACTTGTTCCAGCGTGGGGAGCAGGTCGCGGATGTTGCTGATCTTCTTGTCGTAGAGCAGCACGAAGGGGTTGTCCAACAGCGCCGATTGCTTCTCGGGGTTGTTGATGAAGTAAGGCGACAGGTAGCCGCGGTCGAACTGCATGCCTTCGACGACTTCAAGCTCGGACTCCAGCGACTTGCCGTCTTCGACAGTGATGACGCCTTCCTTGCCGACTTTGTCCATCGCGTCGGCAATGATCTTGCCGATGGTTTCGTCGCTGTTGGCCGAGATGGAGCCGACTTGCGCGATTTCCTTGGAGGTGGTGGTGGCCTTCGAGGCCTTCTTCAGCTGCTCGACCAGGGCTGTGACAGCCTTGTCGATACCGCGCTTCAGGTCCATCGGGTTCATGCCGGCGGCCACGTACTTCATGCCTTCGCGGACGATGGCTTGAGCGAGCACGGTGGCGGTGGTGGTGCCGTCGCCAGCGATGTCAGAGGTCTTGGAAGCAACTTCCTTAACCATCTGAGCGCCCATGTTCTGGAGCTTGTCCTTGAGTTCGATTTCCTTGGCCACGGACACACCGTCCTTGGTCACGGTGGGAGCGCCGAACGAGCGCTCGAGCACCACATTGCGACCCTTGGGGCCCAAGGTCACCTTGACTGCATTAGCCAGGATGTTCACGCCTTCGACCATGCGGGCACGTGCCTCGCCGCCAAAGATGACGTCTTTTGCTGCCATGTCTTATCTCCGATTCAATATTGGGGTTGATTACTTTTGTCTTCGGCCGGGCTTTTCGCCCTTAACTTCGCGACGCGAAGTTAGCCTTCGACGAAAGTAAATCGTCGTTCTGTCGATTTACTTTTCGACAACGGCGAAGAGGTCTTCTTCGCGCATCACCAGCAGCTCGTCGCCATCGACCTTGACGGTCTGGCCGCTGTACTTGCCGAACAGGACGCGGTCGCCGACCTTGATGTTCAGGGCGATGAAGTCACCCTTTTCGCTGCGCTTGCCGGGGCCGACGGCAAGCACTTCGCCTTGGTCAGGCTTTTCGGCGGCGTTGTCGGGGATCACGATGCCGGAGGCAGTCTTGGTTTCTTGTTCCAGGCGCTTGACGATCACGCGATCGTGCAACGGACGAAGTTTCATAGCATCTCCTTGATGGCTCAGAAAGCGATCTTCTGGGTTGGAATGAGCGACGCTGCGCTCATCGACTTTGCAGACGGCTGGGCCTTGCCTCAACCGTTAGCACTCAAAGGGGTCGAGTGCTAGCAAATGGAATTATAGGGGTCGAAGCGCGGGTTTCAAGAGCCCGACTGATCGCGTGGGATCAAATCGTTGCCTTCAGCGTCCGCGTCGTCCGACGGGGTCGGGCGGGCTTCCAACCGGTAGCTCTCGCTGGCCCAGGCGCCGAAGTCGACGTTCTTGCAGCGCTCGCTGCAGAACGGTCGGAAGGGATTGTCGAGAGCGTAGACGCTCTCGCCACCGCAGGTCGGGCAGGTGACGATCCTCCGCATGGGGCGGGCCGGCGACTGCTCGGGACTCATGAGCACAAGGTCAGTTCAAAGCTGGTGTCCACGCCAGCCGGTTTGAGGCGACCTTCGGCGTCCTGGCGCATCAGGCGCACCATCACCATGAGGCGATGACCGCTGATTTCGGGAATCAGTTGCGCTGCGGGGTCGATTCGCAAACGCAGCAGATGAAAAACACGGCCAGCGGGTAGGCTTTGTTGGAACTGCCCGCCCTGCGTAACCACCTTGTGGGGCGCGCCGGTGTCGCGCAGCAAGCCGAGCAGCACCTTCAAGGCTTCCGCCAGCGGCATCAAGGTGCTCACCCAGTGGTTGAGGTCGGTGCGGCGTCGGGCCGGTTCGTGCTGCTGCCAAGCGTAGTAGGCGGGCAGGTCGAATTCACAGGTGCCACCGGGGATGCTGATGCGGCTGCGAATGCTCATCAGCCACTCGTTGCTGGTGAGCGCGTGACCCGCTTTGCCCGGCAACTGGTTCAGGCCATTGAACGCGTGGTCGACCTTGGTGATCACCTGGTTGAGTACGTCGTCCGAGATCGACGGGTTGCCGCGGTAACCGTTGAGCAAAGTGCGCTGACGGTCGAGTTCCTTCAACAGGTCCGATTTCAAGTCGGCACGCGAGGCGACGTCCATGATTTCGAACAGCGTGGCGAGCGCGTAGTGGTGATCCACGGTCTCGTCTCGGGGCATCAGCCGGCCAAGGCGGTCGAACAGGTGTTCGAGCCGCAACATGGTGCGAATGCTCTCGTTGAAGGGGTACTCGTACAGGATCAAGGTGGGTGTGCTCCGCGCGAACGCCGGCATTGTTCCATATGCATCCAGCGTTGCCATAGGACACCAATCTCCTCCGCAAGTTGCGGCAGGCTGAGGTTTTCGTTGCGGATGACGGCATCTGCTGCAGCTCGGCGAGCTTCTCGGGTGGCTTGTTGGGCAATGACTGCCTGCACGGCGTCGCGTGACCAACTCGAGCGTTGCATCACCCGTTCGATCTGTGTGCCTTCACTGCAGTCAACGACGAGGACCCGATCGACACGGGCCCGCCAGCGAGCCGATTCGACGAGCAACGGAACGTCGAAAACCACCGGACATCCGGCCGCGGCTTTCGCCTGGCGATCACACTCGATACCGATCATGGGGTGGAGGATGGCTTCGAGTCGGCCTTTCGCAGCAGCATCGGCAAAGACCAGCTCTCGCATGCGAACCCGATCCAACGCACCATCGGGGTCAATGATGGCGGCGCCAAACAGAGCACGAATTGCATCGATGGCAGCACCGCCCGGGAGCACCAGCGAACGCGCAATCGCGTCGGTGTCGACTAGGGCCGCTCCGAGCTTCACGAGTTCACGAGCAACGGTGCTCTTGCCGCTGCCAATGCCTCCTGTGAGGCCAATGCGCAGGCTGGTTGCGGCAGCCATGAAGATGTTGCTGGCGCGTCAGGCCCAGCCTAGCCAGCCCAGAACGCGTTGCTGGCCTGCGAGCATCACAACGATGCCACCACCGGCCAGAAAGGGCCCGAAAGGGACGTACCGTCCCTCGCGCAGATTGCTGGACATCTTCATCGCAATGCCGACCACTGCGCCGATGACCGAAGCACCCAGCACAATGGGAAGAATCATCTGCCAGCCGAGCCAGGCGCCCAACGCTGCGAGCAGCTTGAAGTCACCGTAACCCATGCCTTCTTTGCCGGTGGTGAGCTTGAACAGCCAATACACCGACCACAACGACAAATAGCCAACGACAGCGCCCCAGATTGCCTGCGGCAAGGGGATCGTCCACCCAAGAACCCCAGCCAACAGGCCGGCCCATAGCAAGGGAAAGGTGAGGGTGTCGGGCAGCAGGGTGGTGTCCCAATCGATTCCGGCAAGAGCGACGAGCACGGCGACCACGAAACACCAGAGCAACGCGGTAGGTGCCGCACCAAAACGCCAACCTACAGCGGCAAAGAGTGCGCCCGTCAAAAGCTCTACCAGGGGATAGCGAGGCGAGATGCGCGTCTTGCATTCGGCGCACCGCCCGCTAAGGCGGAGATAGCTGATGACAGGAATGTTTTCGTGCCAAGCGATCATGTGCCCGCATGAAGGGCAACGAGAACGGGGGTGACTGAGGCTCAACGGACCCAGGGCACTTAACGCCTGATGGAGCGATTTGCCAGTCTCCGTCAACGCTGAAGACGGAGGGGCGCCGAAGACACGACGATAGGCTTCGGCGTCACTCAACTGAGTCGCTACCTCACCCCACCAGCCCCGATCCATCATCAGCGGAAGACGATGGATCACCACATTTAGGAAGCTCCCGATGCATAGCCCGAACAGGGCCAAGATCCAGGGTGACAGAAGTAGTTCAGCACCAGGCAAGCTCATCGGTATCGTTCAGACCACCGCGCCGAGTTTGAAGATTGGCAAGTACATCGATACAACGATGCCGCCAATAAGTGTTCCCAAGATGACGATGATGAACGGTTCCATCAGCGATGAAAGTCCCTTGACGGCTTCGTCTACTTCGTCCTCATAGAACTCAGCGGCCTTACCTAGCATTGCATCCAGGGAGCCCGACTCCTCACCAATAGCGCACATCTGTATCACCATGGTTGGAAAGACACCGGTTGTCTGCATCGATGCAGTCAAGCTCGCGCCGGTCGAAACATCCTTCTGAATTTGATCGGTGGCGTCTTTGAATACGGCGTTGCCCGAAGCGCCACCGACGGAATCCAGCGCTTCCACCAAAGGCACGCCCGCTGCAAACATCGTTGCCAGCGTGCGTGTCCAGCGGGCTATTGCTGACTTGTTAACGAGGTCGCCAAAGATTGGCACTTTCAGAAGCAACCGATCCATGGTCCGCTGCATCTTCTCCGAACGTTTCCAAGACTCGAAGAAGAAATAGATCCCGCCACCCAAAAAGCCGAAGATCGCCCACCAGTACTTCACGAAGATCTCGGACATTCCGATTACGAACATCGTGGGGGCGGGTAGATCTGCTCCAAATGAAGTAAACACCTCCTTGAAGACTGGAATGACGAACAACATGATGACCGCAAGCACGACAAACGCTACCACCATCACGGCCACAGGATAAATCAAGGCAGATTTGATCTTGTTTCTGATGGCCATCGTCTTTTCTTGATAAATAGCGAGCCGATCAAGAAGCGTGTCCAAAATGCCACCGGCCTCACCGGCTTCAACCAAGTTGCAATAGAGCGCATCAAAATACAGTGGATGCTTGCGGAAGGCAGAGGACAGGCTTGTCCCTGTCTCCACGTCATTTCGGACGTCTGTGATGAGCTTGGTCATCCGGGCGTTGGTACTACCTCGGGCCACGATATCGAAGGCCTGAAGCAGAGGTACACCGGCACGCATCATCGTAGACAGCTGACGGGTGAATATGGCGATGTCTTTCTGCTTGATCGCCTTGCCGCCGCTTGTGCGGCGCTTCTTCACCTTGGTGATCAATATCCCTTGTCGCCGCAGGCTGGCGCTGACCACAGCTTCTCCGCCGGCGCGCACTTCACCGCGAACCAACTTGCCATTCTTGTCCTTCCCTTCCCACTCGAAGACAAATTCCTTGACGTTTTTTGTCGCTGTTGCTGTTGCGGTTGCCATGGTGTCTCCGAGGAAACTTCTGTCCTCGTCCCGTTGATAGTTGTGTGAGGTCGGAATGCCCGGAGGGGCTACTCGTTGGTTGCTGCGATGACTTCTTCGAGCGTGGTGAAACCTGCCCGCACTTTGACAAGGCCAGACTGTCGCAAGTCCCGCACTCCATCGCGGGTCGCCTGGTCTGAAATGTCCATCGCCGTGCCTTCAGACAGGATGATTCGCTGAATTTCTTCGCTGATCGGCATCACCTGGTAGATGCCAACCCGGCCTCTGTAGCCATTGCTGCAGGCTGGGCACCCGACTGCTCGGTACGGACGCCAGGTGCCGTCCAAGTCGCTCTCCAAATAACCCGCCTTCAACATCGCTTCGCGCGGATAGTCGGCTTGTACTTTGCAGACTTCGCAAAGACGGCGAGTCAGACGTTGCGCCGTGATGAGTAAGACGCTGGACGCGATATTGAAAGGCGCTACGCCCATGTTCAACAGCCGTGTCAAGGTGGTCGGTGCGTCGTTCGTGTGAAGCGTCGACATGACCATGTGCCCGGTCTGCGCGGCTTTGATGGCGATGTCGGCCGTCTCAAGATCACGAATTTCCCCGACCATAATTACGTCCGGATCTTGGCGCAGAAACGATTTCAAGGCAGCGGAGAACGTCAAGCCCGCCTTGTCGTTCACGTTAACCTGATTGATACCCGGCAAATTGATTTCAGCGGGATCTTCCACCGTCGAAATATTCACGCCAGGTTGATTAAGAATATTCAGGCACGTGTACAAGGAAACCGTCTTGCCGCTACCCGTAGGGCCAGTGACCAAAATCATGCCGTAAGGGCGCACGATGTATTTGAGCAAGCGATCTTTCTCGATCTTCTCGTAACCCAGTGCCTCAATGCCAAGCTTGGCACTTGATGGGTCCAGGATCCGGATGACGATCTTTTCCCCGAACAGGGTGGGCAATGTGCTGACGCGAAAGTCGATGGCCTTGTTGCCGAACTTGAGCTTCATACGCCCGTCTTGGGGGACACGCTTTTCGGCAATGTCGAGCCTCGAAATCACCTTGATACGAGAGGCCAGCTTTTCTTTGATTGCAATGGGCGGCTGCGTGATCTCGCGCAATTCGCCATCGACGCGGAAGCGAACTCTGTAGTGGTATTCGTAGGGCTCGAAGTGCAGATCGGAAGCACGAGCATTGATTGCATCGATCAGCATTTTCTGCAGGAAGCGCACCACTGGCGCATCTTCTACGTCTGCAGTGACTTCTTGGGTCTCAGCTGCTGCAGCGCTCTCGTCGTCGGTGACGTCGAACTCGAAATCCCCGCCAACAATGTTCTCAAGCGATTCAGTTGTGCTGGCGCCTGAACCTTCGAGAATCTTCGTTAGCTTGTCATGCTCGACGATGACCCATTCAGGAGACAGCTGGGTAGCGAATTTGATCCGTTCAGCGGCCTCTTGATCTGTGGGGTCAGCGCCTCCAATGAATAGGCGATTACCGCGCTTGCCGAGCACCAAGACTTGATACTGCGCAGCAAGCTTGACGTCGATGACATTGCGCGGGAGGCGTTGCGGATCAACGGCGTTGAGATCCAACAACGGAAGCGCAAGTGCGCTGGAGAGCGTATGCGCCAAATCTGCCGAGGAGACTGTCCCCGAGGCGAGAACGGACGAGAGGAAGCTGGTTTTCTTTTCCTTGGATGACTTGACCAAGTCTTCCGCAGCTTTCGCGTTCAGCTTTCCAGCATGAACCAAAACCCGCGCTACGCCAGACAGCGCGGATTGGGGAACTTCGGCGAGGGTATCCACGGGCAGGTGTGCGTTACGTCACGATAGGCATATCAATTGATGATCGCCGATTCGCCAGATGCTGTAAACCTGAAGCCTGGCTCGGAGCGGCAACAAATCACGATTCACGACCATGAACGCTGCAACAATTTGCATCAGCGGTGGATTGGTCGGGGTGAGAGGATTCGAACCTCCGGCCTCTACGTCCCGAACGTAGCGCTCTACCAGGCTAAGCTACACCCCGATAAAAAAGGGGGCCTTAAAAGGCCCGCTTTTGGCTGATCGGGTCAAGACGAACGCTCTACCGATCGAACACAGAATTCTAGCAGAGCTTCACTGTACACAGTCCGTGGGAGGACTGCCAGGCTAAGGCGTGCTTTATTTGCTTCTGCCCGCGCCGCATCACGCGTTGCCTCCAGGGCCCCAGTGCGACGCACGATGTTCACAATTTCGGCCAGTCGAGTGACTTCACCTTGCTCTATTGCGTGACGGATAAGCAGGCGTTCGTCGCTACTTGCGCGTTCCATCGCAATAAGCAGGGGCAGTGTCGGCTTTCCCTCACGAAGATCGTCCCCGACGTTTTTGCCCAGCTTGGAGGTCGAC
>NZ_JBFUFG010000017.1:0-110595 GCF_056403575.1 Rhizobacter sp. P2_G4
GCGCAGCGACGCGTCATTAAGCCGATGCGAAGCGAGGCGAATCTGGTGTTCGGGTCCCCGTGGGTGGCGTCGAGGAGCGCAGGGGTTTGGGGCCGCGCGCGATAGCGCGCATCAACAACTGACTTCGCGACGTTTGTCTGAGCGCCGTGAGCGCAGCGAACAGAGCGAGTTGGGCGCGAGGCCCCAAACACCGAGCACCGCAGAGCAGTCCGGCTCAGCCGGACCGCCACCGTCGGGTCGCCTTTCTTTTGCCTACTTTTCTTTGGCGAAGCAAAGAAAAGTAGGTCGGCTGTCGGGACGACATCCCGACGCAGCCTCACGCAGTAAGAAGAAGCCTCTTGCGAATGCAGGCACAGAAACTCAACACCTCACCCCAAGCAAAAAAGCAAAAGGGCCGACCCTCAAGCCGACCCCTTAACCCCCAAAACCAACAATCAACTGGCCCGAGCAATATCCCTCAGCCGCTTGATCTGATCATGGTTGGCCTGCACCCCCATCTGCTGCCGTGCCACCAACGCACGCACAGCCTCCGGCAAGGTGTCGCTCTTCAGCGCAGCGCGATAGCGCGCCAGCGCAGCGTCTTCCCCGCGCTCGCATTCTTCGAGCATCGCCTGGTCGCTGTAGCCCGCGAGCGAGCCGCGCACTGCCACCCAGCCGCGGTGCATGGCGCCTGTTGCGGAGCCGCCGGTGTCAGGCTTACCGCCGTATTCGGCGACGAGGGTCTGCAGCTCATCGGCAGCGATGCGGCACTCGGTGGCGCGGCGAGCGAAGAGCTCTTGCAGGTTGGTCGACGAAACGTGCTTGGCGCAAGCATTGAAGCCGAGCTCGCCGTCCTTGCAGGTCTCGATCAGGTCATTCAGGGTGTCGACGATGTCATCGTTGCTCATGGAAGATCCTTTCGTTGTCGGCGCCGCGAGGCGCCGGGTTGGTCATCGGCGTCGAACCGCACGCCGAGTCGAAATAGCTCGCTTCCCAAACCCCATGACGGAACCCGGTCAGCGCCCTTCCTCCAATGCAGCCGGTTGCGTCACCGGTTCAGAGTCCAATGCCGCGTACTCCTTCAGACGGTTGTAAAGCGTCTTCAGGCTGATGCCCAGCGTTGCCGCGGTCTTCTCTTTGTGGCGACCCAGATGCTCCAGCGTCGCGAGCGTGACCCGGCGTTCGATCTCGGCAAGCGCCGTTCCAACCTCGATGACGATGGCCGGTGCGTTCGACGATGACGTGCTGCTCGTCGCGTTGACGACAGCATTGCCTTCGACACTCGCCTCAGCGGGCACGCACGCATCGTGGATCAGCGTGTCGCTGGCCATCACATAGGCGCGGTACACGACGTTGCGCAGTTCGCGCACGTTGCCTTGCCAGCGGCAGGCCGCCAGGCGCTGCAGTGCGACGGGCGCAAAGTGCTTCTTCTGTCCTTCGCGCTGCGAGATCTGGTCGAGGAAGTGCTGGGCCAGCAGCGGAATGTCTTCTGCACGCTCGCGCAGCGGCGAGAGGCAGATCGGGAACACATTCAACCTATAGAACAAGTCTTCGCGCAGGCGGCCGGCCTTCACCGCACCGAGCGGGTCGCGGTTGGTGGCGGCCACCAGGCGCACGTCGGTCTGCTGCACGGTGGTGGAGCCCACACGCATGAAGGTGCCGGTCTCGAGTACACGCAGCAGCTTGACCTGAAGGTCGAGCGGCATCTCGGTGATTTCATCCAGGAACAAAGTGCCGCCGCTGGCGCGCTCGAAGAAGCCCTGGTGCTGGCGATCGGCACCGGTGAAGCTGCCCTTCTCGTGGCCGAAGATCTCGCTCTCCATCAGATGGGGCGAAATGGCGCCGCAGTTGACGGCCAAGAAAGGCCGCGAGCGGCGGCGGCTCAGGTCGTGCACGGTGCGGGCCACGACCTCCTTGCCGGTGCCGCTCTCGCCGGTGACGAACACCGTGACGTTGGTGCAGGCCACCCGCATGATCTGCTCGTACACATGGCGCATGGCCGGCGCACGGCCCCACAGGCCGCCGAAGTGTCCTTCGGTTTCGAGCTTGGCCTCGAGCTCGTGGATCTCGTCGGGCAAGGGGCACGGGAGGCTCAGGCGAGCCAGCAGCACTTGCAGCTGTTTCATGCTGACCGGCTTGACCAGGTAGTCGGCGGCGCCTCGCCGCAGGGCCTGGATGGAGGTGTCCAGGCTGGCATGTCCGGTAATCAACACCACCTCGGTGTGCGACATGGATCGTGTGTCTTCCAGCAGTTCGAGGCCGTTCCCRTCGGGCAGCATCAAGTCGAGCAGAACCAGGTCGGGCACTTGCAGCGCCATCTGCTTGCGAGCATCACGCAACGACCCTGCGGTCGCCACCGTGAAGCCTTCGGTTGATATCAGCATCGCCATGCTCTCGGCTGAATCGCTGTCGTCGTCAATTACCAGGACGTGTGGCATTCCGTTTGCTCCAGTACATCTGCATGAGTAGAAAGTGGCAGACGGGTAAGCCTGCCCTCTGGGGTCTCCTTTTTCTGCGTACCTTGCCTTGCAGGGCTGGTCGCAAATGTGTTTTGTTTTTCTTACCGAACCATTGAACCGTCGAGTCCGTTGAATCCAATGACGGCATCTTGCCCGCTGGGCGCAAAACCCAGCGTCAGGACCAGCCGATTTGCTTGTGGGAATCGTCTTACACGAACTTGCCGGTCCACAGGCAAATTCAGCAGGTAAACCGGGAAGTTTTGCCACTTCAAGTGGAGATACCGAATGACACATTCGCAAGGCATTGGCACCGATGAACCCGAGGATCGAGCCGACCGTGACGGCGACGGCGCGCCCGACAAATCGGAGCGCGAGTTCGCCGAAGCCGGCCAGGTCCAGCCCCAGCCTGCCAGTGCACCCAACCCCAAAACCCAACCAGCCGCCCAACCCGAGACGACCCGGCGCAGCGGCTGAATGCCGAGGTGATCCGATGACAGAACGCACCCCTCCCAAACCCGAGAAAGCCGAGAAAGACCGCGCCAGCGCCCGCTCCACGCCCCGCTCGACACTCGAGGCCACCGGCGACAAGCAGCGCCAGATCCAGCGCGAGCAAGACTCCCGCGACGAGGCCAAGCCCTCGAACGAGGGCAGCGAATCGAAGAAGCCGGTTCAGGCAGGTGCACGCCAGCAGCCGACCGACCTGCCGGCCCAACACATCGAGAAGCCGGGGCTCGAGTCCGAGCTGCAACTGAAGCCGCGCTTCCTCGCGCCCGACTACGAAGGCAGCCACAAGCTGCAAGGCATGGTGGCCCTCATCACCGGCGGCGACTCCGGCATCGGCCGGGCCGTGGCGATTCTTTTTGCACGCGAAGGTGCCGATGTCGGCATCGTCTACCTGAATGAAGAAGACAGCGATGCCGAAGAGACGCAGCGCCACGTCGAGGCCGAGGGCCGGCGCTGCGTGCTGATCCCCGGCGATGTGAAGGACCCTGCGTTCTGCAATGAGGCGGTCGAGAAAACCGTCCAAGTGTTCGGCAAGCTCGACATCCTGGTGAACAACGCCGCCTTCCAGGAGCACGCCGATTCGCTGACCGACATCACCGAAGAGCGCTTCGACGAGACGCTGCGCACCAATGTCTACGGCTACTTTCACATGGCGCGGGCCGCATTGCCTCACCTGAGCAAGGGCTCGTCGATCATCAACACCGGCTCGGTCACGGGGCTCGAAGGCAGCCCGAAGCTGCTCGACTACTCCACCACCAAGGGCGCCATCCACGCCTTTACCAAGGCGCTGGCGAGCAACCTCATCGAGAAGGGCATTCGTGTCAACGCCGTGGCGCCCGGGCCCGTGTGGACGCCGCTCAACCCGGCCGACTCGCCTGCCGAGAAGGTGCAGCAGTTCGGCAAGCAGACCGACATGAAGCGCGCCGCGCAGCCCGAAGAGCTCTCGCCGGCGTATGTGTTCCTCGCGTCGCCGGTGTGCTCGGGCTACATCACCGGCATCGTGTTGCCGGTGACGGGAAGCATCGGCGCCGAATGATCGCGATGGCGTGGCGGCCTCATGGGCCGCAAGCCGCGCGCCGCTTGCGGTAAAAGCTGCACGCCATCGGCAAAGCTGTCTACGAAGCTCACGCGGCAGAGGCTCGCGTGTGTCGTGCCTTCATCGCGCAGAGTCAGCAAACATGCGGCCTTGCGGCCGATACCGGTGCATGCCCGGCCCGGTCGGCATGGGCGTTGCATTGAGCCTTTCCGATCTAGAGCTTCACGGACCGGTTCAATGACATCGCTGCACTTGCATACCGAGCAACGCCAACAGCAGGGGCTGTCGCCGCGCTTGCAGCAAGCGGTGCGTCTGCTCCAGTTGTCGTCTCTCGAGTTCGCCCAGGAAGTTCAGGCGGCGATGGACAACAACCCCTTCCTCGACACGACCGACGAAGACACGCTCGACGAGCCCGCCGCAGCCAGTGCGCCCGGCGAGATCCCGCTGCTGGCTACTGTGGACGCCGAGGCCCCACTGGATGGCGAGGCGATGGATGCCCCGCCGCTCACCGAAGCGGCGTACGACAACGAGCACGACAACTGGCAGACCGTCGGCCCCTCCGACGGCCCGCGCAGCGAAGACCCCGACAGCTCGCCGCTGAACCGCGTGGTGGCCGAGACCTCGCTCAGCGAACACCTGTTCGGCCAGCTCCACGTGCTGCCCCTCTCGCCGCGCGACATGCTGCTGGCCGAGGCCGTGGTCGAGTCGCTCGACGACGACGGCTACCTGCGGCTCGAGAGTCTCGAAGAGCTCATCTCGGTGATCGGCGTGCAGCCGCCCGCCACGCAAGAAGAGCTGCAGATCGCGCTCAGGCGCGTGCAGTCGCTGGAGCCTGCGGGCGTGGGCGCGCGCAGCGTCGTCGAATGCCTGCTGCTGCAGCTCGACAGCATCGAAGCGCCCGACGAGCGCGAACTGGCCCGCGTGCTCATCACCGAGCGGCTGGAGAGCATTGCCAACAAGGACGTCCAGACCCTCGCCCGGCTGGTGCGCCGCCCGGTCGATGCAGTCGCCGCCGCCTGCGCACGCATCCGCCGCTTCGACCCGCGACCGGGCTGGCGCTTCGGCTCCGCCGACATCCGCTACATCACGCCCGATGTGATGGTAAAGAAGGTGCGCAACACCTGGACGGTGTCACTCAACCCGGCCATCGTGCCCAAGGTGCGGCTGCACAAGGTGTATGCCGAGATGTTCCAGCGCCACCAGCAGGCCGCACACCCCGAGCTCGCCACGCAGCTGCGCGAGGCCCGCTGGACGTTGCGCAACGTGGAGCAGCGCTTCGCCACCATCCTCGGCGTGGCGCAGGCCATCGTGAAGCGCCAGCACCAGTTCTTCGACTACGGGCCGCTCGCCATGAAACCGATGGGCCTGCGCGAGATCGCCAACGAGATCGGCGTGCACGAGTCCACCGTCTCGCGCGTCACCAACAACAAGTTCATGGCCACGCCACTGGGGGTCTTCGAACTGAAGTACTTCTTCTCGCGCGCGATGACGGCCACCAGCGGCAGCGCCTTCTCGGGCACCGCCATTCGCGGCCTCATCAAGGACATGCTCGACAACGAGCGCACCGGAGCCCCTCTGTCAGACGCCGAGATCACGCGCCAACTGGCCCAGCAAGGCTTCGTGGTCGCACGCCGCACGGTCACCAAGTACCGCCACCTGCTGCGCGTGGAATCGGTTGAAAGGCGGCGTGCCGCGGCCTCGTCGTGACGACCCCTACCCCCCGCGAACCCAGTGTTCGCACCGACAGGCGCATCGGCGAACGGCGAGGCGGCGACGCCATGGCGACCCTTCCGCGGGCGGGCTCCCGCGGCGGTCGAAGCGCCGACAGAGAGTCCGTCTCGCGCTCTGCGTCCCCATCCAGGGCCGCCAGCTCGCCGGTGCTCGAAAGCGACCCGCGCGCCATCCTCGAAAGCATCACCGACGCCTTCTTTGCACTCAGCCCCGACTGGCAGTTCATCTACGTCAACCGCCAGGCCGAGGCGCTGCTGAACCGGCAACCCGGCGAGCTGCTGGGCAAGACGCTGTGGGATGAATTTCCGGGCGTGAGCGGAACGGAGTTCGGCAAAACCTACCGTCGCGTCGCCTCAGAACGCGTTGCCGCCTCGGTCACCGCCTACTACGCCGACCACGATCGCTGGTATGAAGCACGCGCCTACCCGGCGCCCTACGGCATCTCGGTCTACTTCAATGACGTGACCCCGCGCAGGCAGGCCGAGACCGAGGCCGCGCGCAAGGAGGCCGACACTGACACGCAGCGCCGGGTCTACGAGACGGCGCTCTCCAACAGCCCCGACTTCAACTACGTCTTCGACCTCGAGGGCCGCTTCACCTACGTCAACAAGGCGCTGCTCGACCTCTGGCAGAAGGACCTTTCCGAGGCCCTGGGCAAGAACTTTTTCGAGCTCGACTACCCCGAAGAGCTGGCCGCGCGCCTGCAGGCGCAGATCCAGCAGACCGCCCAGACGGGCAAGCCGGTGCGCGACGAGACGCCCTACACCAGCGCCTTCGGCACGCGCGCCTACGAATACATCTTCGTGCCCGTCACCGACGCCAGCGGCGCGGTGGTGGCCGTTTCGGGCTCCACCCGCGACATCACCGAGCGCAAGCAGGCCGAAGAGGCCCTGCGGGTGCAAGACAGGCGCAAGGACGAATTCCTGGCCACCCTCGCCCACGAGCTGCGCAACCCGCTGGCGCCGCTGCGCAACGGCGTGGAGATCATTCGCCTGGCCCACGGCAAACCCGAGCTGGTCGACCCGGCCTGCAACCTGATGGAGCGGCAGCTGACTCACATGGTCCGGCTGATCGACGACCTGATGGACGCGAGCCGCATGAGCCGCGGCAAGGTCGAGCTGCGGCTCGAACGCGTCGACCTCGCGCAGACGGTGCAGCTGGCGCTGGAAACCGTGCGACCGCTGGCGGAGCGGAGTTCCCACCAGCTCGAGGTCGATCTGCCGCCAGAGCGCGTCGTCGTGAACGGCGACACGACCCGGCTGGCGCAGGTGTTCGCCAACCTGCTCAACAACGCGGTGAAGTTCACTCCGCAGCACGGCAAGATCCGCCTGAGCGCACGGGTCGAAGACGGCCACGTTACGGTGAGCGTGGCAGACAACGGCGTGGGCATCGCGCCCGAAGACCAATCCCTCGTGTTCGAGATGTTCACGCACAGTTCGGGTTCGGGGCGCCGCGTGGTCGGCGGGTTGGGCATCGGCCTGTCGATGGTGAAGGGCCTGGTCGAACTCCACCAGGGTGAAGTCACCGTGCACAGCGAAGGCCCCGGCCAGGGCAGCGAGTTCAGCGTGCGCTTGCCGCTGGCCGAACCGGAGGCTCCGCCTCAGGACGCCGGCAAGCCCGCGGGCAGTGATGCGCCTGCAGGCCACTGCAAGGTACTGGTGGTCGACGACAACGAAGACGCCGCCAGCAGCATGGCCGAGCTGCTCGAACTGATGGGCCACGAGGTGCAGATGGCACACGACGGTGTCGATGCGCTGGCCGTGGCGGCCAGCTTCCAACCCGACGTGATCTTTCTCGACATCGGCATGCCCCGCATGAACGGCCACGAAGCGGCGCGCCACATCCGCCAGGCGCCCTGGGGCCGCGACATTGCGCTCGTGGCGCTGACCGGCTGGGGCAACGCACGCGACCGCGAAGAGTCGCGCGCGGCGGGCTTCGACCACCACCTCGTCAAGCCCGGCAGCTTCGAGGAGATCGAGGCCATCATCGGACAGGCCGTGCAAGCCAACCAACCCCAATGAGACCGGATGGAGAACGTCTACCCCATGTCATTGCCCCTGCCCGCCCCGACCCGCCGCAGCGCCCGCTTCGCGCCCCCGCTGCCCGTGTCGACGATGGCGAGCTTCGTGGTGGCCGTGCTGGCCGTCGTGCTGATCGCGTACTTCTCCTACAGCTCGCTGCAGTCGAGGGCCCAGGCCGCGGCGCTCGTCAGCCGCACCTTCGAGCTGGTCGGGCAGCTGCAGGGCCTGCTCTCCAGCGTGAAGGACGCCGAGACCGGCCAGCGCGGCTACCTGCTGACCGGCAGCGAGCAATACCTCGAACCCTTTAACACCGCGAAGGCATCGCTGCCCGGCCAGCTGGCGAAGGTGCGGGAGCTGCTCAGCAGCAACCCCCAGCAGCAGCAACGGATCGATTCGGTCGAACACCTGATAGCCGATCTGCTGGCCGAGCTGGGCCAGACCGTGGACACCCGCCGCGCCGGCAACCCCGAGGCGGCGCGGGCCCTCGTGCGCAGCGACCGCGGCAAGACATCGATGGACAGCATCCGTGCGGTGCTGGCCGACATCGAACGCGAAGAGCGTGCGACGCTCAATGCTCGCCAGGCCGAGTGGCAGCAGGCGGTCGATTTTTCGTACCGCATCACCTGGCTCGGCTCGGCGCTGCTGCTCTCGCTGATCGCCGTGGCCGCCCTGCTGGCTGCCCGCGACCACAAGCAGCGCGAGCAGCAGGTCTGGCTGCGGGCCGGCCAGGCCGGGCTCACGACGCGCATCCAGGGCGAGCAGCGGCTGGACGTGCTCGGCGGCAACGTGCTGGCCTTCCTTGCCGACTACCTCGATGCGCAGGTCGGCACCGTCTACATCGCCGAAGAAGACGGCAGCTTCCATCGCTTCGCGGCCTATGCGCTCAACGAATCGGCGCAGGACGCCGTCATCCAGCCCGGCCATGGGCTGCTCGGCCAGGTGGCCAAGGAGAACAAGCCGCTGCATGTGCGCGACGTTCCCGAGGGCTACCTGCCCGTCAACTCCAGCCTCGGCCGCGGCAAACCCCGTGAGCTGTTGATCGCACCGGCCACGGCCGAGGGCGTGGTGCAGGCCGTGATCGAACTCGGCTTTCTGCGCCGGGTAAGCGCGGCCGACCATGAGCTGATGGCGCGCGCATCCGAAGCGCTGGGCATCGCCGTGCGCGCCTCGAAAGACCGCACCCGGCTCGAAGCCCTGCTCGAAGAAACCCAGCGCCAGGCCGAAGAACTGCAGACGCAGCAAGAAGAGCTGCGCGTCAGCAACGAAGAGCTCGAAGTGCAGGAACGCGCGCTGAAAGAATCGCAGGTGCAGATGGAGGCCCAGCAGACCGAGCTGGAGCAGACCAACTCGAATCTCGAAGAGCAGACCCATCTGCTGGAACATCAAAAGGACGAGTTGGCCAAGGCCCAGACGGTGCTCACCGAGCGCGCCGAAGAGCTTGAACGCGCCAACCGCTACAAGACCGAGTTCCTCGCCAACATGAGCCATGAGCTGCGCACGCCGCTCAACTCCACCCTCATCCTGGCCAAGCTGCTGGCCGACAACCCGACCGGCAACCTCACTGAGGAGCAGGTGCGCTTCGCACAGACCATCTCGGGGGCCGGCAACGACCTGCTGGTGCTGATCAACGACATCCTCGACCTCTCGAAGATCGAGGCTGGCAAGGCGGAGGTGAACCCCGAAGCCATTCCCATTGCGCCGACGGTGCAGATGCTGGTCGAGACCATGACGCCGCTGGCGCAGCAGAAGGGCCTCGCGCTCGATGCCAGCGTGGAAGCCGGCACGCCCGAACGCATCGAGACCGACGGCCAGCGGCTCGGCCAGATCCTGAAGAACTTGGTGTCGAATGCGCTCAAGTTCACGCCTCAGGGCGAGGTGTCGCTGAAGGTGTTCGCCGCCGAGCCGGGGTTCGTCTCGTTCGCCGTGCGCGACACCGGCATCGGCATCGCCAAGCACCAGCAGGAGCTGATCTTCGAGGCCTTCCGCCAGGCCGACGGCAGCACGCACCGCAAGTACGGCGGCACGGGACTCGGGCTGTCGATCTCACGCGACCTGGCGCACCTGCTCGGTGGCGACCTCACGGTGCAGAGCGAGCCCGGGGCGGGCAGCGTATTCACACTGACCTTGCCCTTGTCATACAGCCAGCGCAACCCGAACGCGCTGGCGCGCCCGGTGCCGCCTCGAAGCGATGAAGCCGCTGCGCTGCCGCGCCGCGAAGAACAGGTCTTCAAGGCGAACGGTGTGGCAGCGGCGGCGGTGCGCTCCATCGAGATGGACGACGACCGCGAGCTCGTGACGCCCGATTCGCGCGTAGTGCTGGTGATCGAAGACGACCCGCGCTTCGCCGCGATCCTGCGGGACCTGGCGCGCGAGATGAACTTCCTGTGCGTCGTCACGCACACCGCCAACGACGGTTTGGCTGCGGCCGAGCGCTACCACCCACGCGCCATCTTGCTCGACGTGAACCTGCCCGACCACTCGGGCCTGGGCGTGCTCGACCAGCTGAAGCACAACACGCAAACGCGGCACATTCCGGTTCACATTCTCTCGGTGGCCGACCATGCGCAAGAGGCGCTCGAACGCGGCGCACTCGGCTACGACCTGAAGCCGGTGAAGCGCACGCAGGTGGTCGAAGCGCTGCAGCGGCTGGAGGCCAAGTTCTCGCAGAGCATGCGGCACGTGCTCGTGGTCGAAGACGACGCTCGCCAGCGCGAAAGCATCCGCCAGCTGCTGCACAGCGAGAACGTTCGCATCACCACGGTGGAAACAGGCGCCCAGGCACTGGCCCAGCTGAAGGAGATCACCTTCGACTGCATGATCATGGACCTGAGCCTGCCCGACCTCAGCGGCTACGAGTTGCTCACGCGCATGTCGGAGCAAGACGAGGTGTCCTTCCCTCCAGTGATCGTCTACACCGGCCGCTCGCTCACCGCGGCCGAAGAGCAGCAACTCAGGCGTTTCTCCAAGTCGATCATCATCAAGGACGCACGCTCGCCCGAGCGCCTGCTCGACGAGGTGACGCTCTTCCTGCACCAGGTCGAATCGGCGCTGCCGGCGCAGATGCAGCAGATGCTCAAGATGGCGCGCGACCGCGACGGCACGCTCGAAGGCCGGCGCATCCTGGTGGTCGAAGACGATGTGCGCAACGTCTTCGCGCTCACCAGCGTGCTCGAACCCAAGGGCGCGAAGGTGGTTCTCGCGCGCAACGGCCGCGAGGCGCTCGAGGCGCTGGACCGCAGCCGGGGCGAGTCCGACACCGAGATCGACCTCGTGCTGATGGACATGATGATGCCGGAGATGGACGGGCTCACCGCGATGCGCGAGATCCGCAAGCAGCCGGTGTGGAAGAAGCTGCCCATCATCGCGCTGACCGCCAAGGCCATGCGCGACGACCAGGAGAAGTGCCTGGCCGCCGGCGCCAACGACTACATCCCCAAGCCGCTCGACGTGGAAAAGCTGCTTTCGCTGGTGCGGGTGTGGATGCCCAAGTAGGCCGGCATGCAGATGGTTGCCATGAACCCCCGGAGCACCGATGTCGCGGACATCGAGTTGCGCCTGTTGGTCGAGGCCATCTACCTCAAGTTCCACTACGACTTCCGCGGCTACGCGGCGGCCTCGCTCAAGCGCCGCCTGGGCACCGCGCTGATCCGCTTCGGCTGCGAGACGCTCTCCCAGCTGCAGCACCGGCTGCTGCACGAGCCGGCCATCTTCCCGGCCCTGCTCGATTACCTCACGGTGCAGGTGAGCGAGATGTTCCGCGACCCGAGCTACTACAAAGCCTTGCGGGACGAGGTGGTGCCGCTGCTGCGCACCTACCCGTCGCTGAAGGTCTGGGTGGCCGGCTGCAGCGCGGGCGAAGAGGTGTATTCGCTCGCCGTCCTGCTGCGCGAGGAGGGCCTGCTCGACCGCACGCTGATCTACGCCACCGACATCAACACCGATGCACTGCGGCGTGCCGAGAGCGGCGTCTACGACTTGGACGACATGGCCAACTTCACGCGCAACCACCAGCGCTCGGGGGCCCGCAGCTCGCTCTCGGACCACTACACCGCGGCCTATGGGCGCGCGGTGTTCGACAAGTCCCTGAAGAAACACATCGTCTTCTCGGACCACAGCCTCGCCACCGACAGCGTGTTCGCCGAGGTGCACCTGGTGTCGTGCCGCAATGTGCTGATCTATTTCGACCGCGCCCTGCAAGACCGCGCGCTCGGCCTCTTCAGCGGAGCGCTGTGCCGCAAGGGCTTTCTCGGGCTGGGGTCGAAGGAGTCGATGCGGTTCTCCAAGCACCGCGACGACTTCGTCGACTTCGTGCCGCAGGACAAGATCTTTCAGCGCAAGGGGGATGCATGAGCACGCCGGGCGCTAAGGCTTCGACGAGCACCTACGCCTCGCTGCAAGGCTCCATCAGCGCCGTCGTGTTCGGCGCTTCGGCGGGCGGCATCGAAGCGCTGTCGTTGCTGTTGGCGGCCCTGCCGGCCGAACTGCCGGCTGCGGTGATGGCGGTGCTGCACCTGCCGCGCGACCGGCCCAGCCTGCTGGTGGACATCTTTGCGCCCATGTGCGCCCTGCCCGTGCAGGAAGCGCAGGACAAGGAGCACATCAAGCCCGGGCACGTCTACTTCGCTCCGTCCGACTACCACCTGCTCGTCGATACCGGCCCGAGCCTCGCCCTGTCGATCGACGAGCCGGTGAACTTCTCGCGTCCGTCGATCGACGTGCTGTTCGAAAGCGCCGCCGACATCTACCGCGAACGGCTGCTGGGCATCGTGCTCACCGGCGCCAGCCAGGACGGCGCTGCCGGCCTCGCCGCCATTCACCGGCTCGGAGGCCGCACGGTGGTGCAGGACCCGGCCTCCGCCCTCGTCCCCCTGATGCCGGAGTCTGCGCGCCGACGCAGCCCCGTCGATTTCGTCTTGCCTCTCGAGCAGATCGCCGATCTGTTGCAAGCTTTGAAACATGGAGGTGCCACATGAGCATCGATACCCGCAATGCCAGCCAGCCGCCACCGAAGGTGAAGTGCCTGATCGTCGACGACCTGCCCGAGAACCTGCGTGCGCTCGAAGCGCTGCTGCGCCACCCCGGCATCGAGGTGCTGCAGGCGCGCTCCGGGCCCGAAGCCCTCGAAGCGCTGCTGGTGCACGACGTGGCGCTCGCACTCATCGACGTGCAGATGCCCGAGATGGACGGCTTCCAGCTCGCCGAGACCATGCGCAGCGTGGCCCGCACGCGCGACGTGCCCATTATCTTCGTCACGGCCGGCAGCAACGACTGGCAGCGCCAGTTCAAGGGCTACGAAACCGGCGCGGTGGACTTTCTCTTCAAGCCCATCGAGCCGCACGTGCTGCGAAGCAAGGCCTCGGTCTTCTTCCAGCTGTACCGGCAGAAGCAGCAGCTCGCCCAAGAGCTGGAAGAGCGCGCGGAAGCCCTGCGGGTGAGCGAGATGTTCACCGGCGTGCTGGGCCACGACCTGCGCAGCCCGCTGAGCGCCATCGTGATGTGCGCCAAGCTGCTCGAGCACCACACCGACCCGTCGATGCAGAAGATCGGCGCCCGCCTCACCCGCAGCGCCACCTGGATGGGCCGCATGATCGAAGACGTGCTCGACCTCACGCGTGCGCGCCTGGGCGAAGGCATTCCGATCCACTGCGAGCAGGTCGACCTGGCCGCGCTGCTGCAGGGCGTGATCCAGGAGCAGCAGGCGGCCCACCCCGAGGGCCGCATCGAGCTCATTCGCTCGGGCACGCTCACCGGTGTGTGGGACGAAGACCGCCTGGTGCAGGTGGCGTCGAACCTGATCGGCAACGCGCTGCACCACGGCGTGCCGAAGACGACGGTCGAAGTGCGGCTCGACGGCACCGAAGCGCAGACCGTGCGGCTCTCGGTGGCGAACGAGGGCCACATCGCTGAGGAACTGCTGCCGCACATCTTCGACCCGTTCCGCAGCGGCGGGCGCAAGTCCGCCCGCACCCAGGGCCTGGGGCTCGGTCTCTTCATCGTGCAGCAGATCGTGCACTCGCACGGCGGGCAGATCGAGGTCGCGTCACCGCCCGGCGAGAAGACCTGCTTCACCGTGACGCTGCCGCGCGAGTCGCACGACACCCATGCGCCGCTCGCCTTAGGCTGAGAGCCTTTCGGGTGCTGGCGTGGCGGGCGCCGTGGTGGGCAGCGTGACGACGAACTGGCTGCCGCGACCGATGCCTGCACTCGTGGCGACCACCGTCCCACCGTGCGCTTCGATGAGCTCGCGCACCACCGACAGCCCGATGCCCAGGCCCATGCCGTTGAAGCCCACGGCGTGCGACTCCTGGACGAAGGTGTCGAAGATGTGAGGCAAGGCCGCGGCAGTGATGCCGATGCCGTTGTCGGACACCGTCAGCACGAGCTTGTCACCGCTTCCCACGAGCGACAGGCCGATGTCGCCCCCGTTCGGCGTGTATTTCGAAGCGTTGTCCAGCAGGTTGTTGACGACCTGCGCCAGGCGCACGGCGTCACCGCTCAGCTCGAGCCGACCGGGCGGCAGCGAGACCGTGAGCCGGTGCTGGCGCGTCTGGATGGCCACGCGGAAACCGCTAAGCGCTGCGTCAAGGATGCCGGTCATGTCGATGGTCTGCCGGTCCAGCCTGAGCTTGCCGGTGGCAAAACGCGACATGTCGAGCAGGTCGTCTACCAGCCGAGCCATGTGCACCACCTGCCGCTTGATCATGGCCTGCATGTGCTCCAGCTCGTCCCCGCTGACGCGGCCAAGCAGCTCGCTGGCATTGCGAATGGTGGCCAGCGGGTTGCGCAATTCATGCGCCAGCACCGCCAGGAACTCGGTCTGCTTGCGGTGGCCCTGTTGCGCGGCTCCCTGCAGCCGCTGAGCATCGATCACCGATTGCAGCAACCGCTCGTTGGTTTCGCGCAGTTCGCCATGCCGGCGCCGACGCTCGGCCAAGGCCGACGTCGGGTTGGACACAGGCGGCGTCAAAAGGCCACGATCCACCAGCGCGCCCCCGACGGGCAGCTGGCCATGGAAGGCGTAGCCCCCGTGGCCGTTGTTCTTGGCGCGGTACATCGCCACGTCGGCGCGCTCGATCAGCGTGTCGAGATCGTCCCCGTCGTCGGGAAAGATGCTGATGCCGATGCTTGCGGTCAGGAATATCTGGTGGCCGGACACGAGAATCGGCTGCTGGAGGGCCGTGCCCAAATGGGTCGCGATCTGGGCCGCATCGGAGGCCCGCGAGACACCGTTCAGCAGGATCAGGAACTCATCGCCCCCGTGCCGACTCACCGTGTCGCCTTCGCGAACGGACGCCGCCAGGCTCTGTGCGGTCTTCTTCAGCACCTCGTCACCGATCGCGTGGCCCAGGCCGTCGTTGACTTGCTTGAAGTTGTCGAGATCCAGGAACAGCAGGGCCAGGCAGGTGCCTCGCCGCTGAGCCTCGGCGGCGTCGCGGGTGAAATGGTCGAGCATCAAGCCGCGGTTGGGCAGCTCGGTCAGCGTGTCGAGTGCGGCGGAACGCGAGACTTCTTCCAGCATGCGGGCGTTGTGGCCGGCGTCTGCCTGGGCCTGCAGCATGGCCAGCACCAGGTGCTCGTTGGCCTCCAGCAGTTGGGCCGCACGGGTGCCCCCCAGCTGGCTCTCTGCATCGATGAGGTCTCGCTTCAGACCGGCGAGCACTTGGCGCGAGGCATCGACCTTGGCGTTGAGAAGGGTCAGCTCATGCGAGGCCTGCGCCACCATCAGCTTGTCGTTGTCTGCGGCCTGGTTCACGGCAGGGAGTAGCCCGTTCCGACAGCTTGGGAGTGTTCTGTGCCCGCAGAAACAAGCGTGTCCAGGGGATCAAGCAGACGCTCTGTGAGCCCGGCACCGATCATGGGGCCCAGCAGTTCGCGCACGGTTTGCAGCAAGCTGGTGCTCTCCGACTCGGCTCCGGCCAGCTGAAGCTGCAGGCTGCGCTCGTAGATCGCGGCCGAACCTCGCTTGCCGAGAATGGGCGCCAGCACGGCGTCGATCTCGTGCCATGCGAGCGTGAGCGCATCGTCGGGCTGGGCGGGACCCGGCGCATGGCCCGGGCCATGCATCAATGGCGGTTCATGCCCAGTGAATTGCATGGAAGCCCCCTGTCGCATTGACCTGTTGTGGTCCTCAGGATGGCCCCAACCGCCGCGGCTGTCCGTGCGCTGCCGCACACAAGGGTCGCTCTGGCGACCGTCTCATCACGCCTGAACGGGCCGAAAGGGCTTGAAAGTCTGTTCGCTATCGCACATACATGCGACACAGCGACTGCCATACTCCCTGCGCACTGCGCGCAGCGCTGCCATGGCCCCAGTGACCTGAAGCCCGTTGAGACCGAACCCATGGCCCTGATCCAAGAACCCACACTCAATCAACTGATTGCCGCATTGCCGTCCGCCGAAGCGCAGCGGTGGCTGCCCCAGCTCGAATGGGTGCAAATGCCGCTCGGCGAGGTGCTCTACGAGTCGGGTAGCACGCTGACGCACGTCTACTTTCCCACCACCGCCATCGTGTCGCTGCTGTATGTGATGGAGAACGGTGCATCCGCAGAGATTGCCGTCGTCGGCAACGAAGGCATCGTCGGCATCTCGCTCTTCATGGGCGGAGGCTCCACGCCCAGCCGCGCGGTGGTGCAAAGCGCCGGTCAAGGCTACCGCCTGGATGCGCAGGCCATGAAGGACGAATTCGACCGTGCCGGTCCGGTGCTGCACCTGCTGCTGCGCTACACCCAGGCGCTGATCACGCAGATGGCGCAGACGGCGGTGTGCAACCGCCACCACTCTCTCGACCAGCAGCTGTGCCGCTGGCTGCTGCTGAGCCTGGACCGGCTGCCCGGCAACGAGCTCGTGATGACGCAGGAGCTGATCGCCAACATGCTGGGCGTGCGCCGCGAAGGTGTGACCGAAGCGGCGCTGAAGCTGCAGAAGGCCGAGCTGATCCGCTATTCACGCGGGCGCATCACCGTGCTCGACCGCGGGGGCCTGGAGCAACGCACTTGCGAGTGTTATGCGGTCGTGAAGAAGGAATACGACAGGCTGTTGCCTGCCAGCCAGGCAAGCTGAGGCGCGCACGCGTTCGGGCAAATTTGCCGCAATGTGCGCTGGCAGACAGTGGCGTGGGCGAAAGCAGTCCAGAGTCGCGGGCCGACGAGTCGTTTTGCGCCGGCGTCACCGGGAGCCCATTTGGCCGCCGCCGAGAACCGCCTCATCGAACTGCTCCCGCGGGTCGACCGACAACGCCTGCTTGCCATTTGCAAGCCCGTCCAGCTGGTGCTGGCCGACGTGCTGGCCAGCCACGGCAAACCCAGCCGCCACCTCTACTTTCCGATCGACAGCTTCATCTCCATTGTGGCCTCCATCGCCGGTGAACCGGTGCTCGAGGTCGGCATGGTGGGACGCGAAGGCATGCTCGGCACCGAACTCGCCCTGGGTGTGAACACGGCACCGCTTCACGCGCTGGTGCAAGGCCCCGGGTCGGCTTGGCAGGTCGAAGCCAAAGCCTTCCGCGCCCTGCTGGCGAAGAGCCTGCCGCTGCAACGGGGCCTGAACCGCTACATCTACGTACAGATGGCTCAGCTGGCTACGGCCTCGGCCTGCCTGCGCTTCCACCAGATCGAGCCACGCCTTGCGCGCTGGCTGCTGATGAGCCAGGACCGCGCACACGCCGACCGCTTTCTCGTGACGCACGAGTTCCTGGCCTACATGCTGGGTGTGCGGCGCGTGGGCATCACCGCCGCGGCGGGGGCGCTGCAGCGGCAGCACCTCATCGAATATCACCGAGGCGACCTGACGGTGCTCGACCGGCCCGGGCTGGAGGCGGCCGCATGCAGCTGCTACGCCGCAGACCGGCTGGTCTACGAGAGCACCTTGGGCTGACTTTCAAGCCGCGCCAAACGGTGGCGTCGGCAGAATCGCAGCGCTGCTGTAGGACCTCTCCGCGTCTTCGCTCCGCACCCTTGTGTCCGCGCTTCAGCTGCATAAGCTGTCCGCTCGTGCATGGGCCATGTCGGCTCGCACCCCACCTGGAGACCCACATGACGGCAACCACCAAGCAGACCACGGGCAAGGCACCCGCCAAGCGCAGCGCCTCGCGCACCCCCGACGCGATCAAGCTGCTGATGCAGGATCACAAGGACGTGAAGGCCTTGTTCAAGGAATACGACAAGCTGGTGAAGGCCGAGGCCGAGGCCGACCAGAAGCAGCCTCTCGCCGAGCAGATCTGCATGATGCTGACGGCACACGCGACGATCGAAGAAGAACTCTTCTACCCTGCCGCGCGCGACGTGATGGATGAAGGCGACCTGGTCGACGAAGCCGAGGTCGAGCACGCGAGCGCAAAGGACCTGATCGCGCAGATTCTCGGCGGATCGCCGTCCGACGATCTCTACGACGCCAAGGTCAAGGTGCTGGGCGAGTACATCGACCACCACGTGAAGGAAGAAGAGAGCGAGATGTTCCCGAAGGTGCGCAAGACCGAGCTGGACCTGAAGTCGCTCGGCGAGTCACTGATGCAGCGCAAGGAAGAGCTGATGGGAGAGGCGCAGAACGCGCCGGCTACGCACTGACCCAGTGAAAAAGGGGTGCCGTCAGGGGCACCCTTTTTTCCGTTTCCGTTTCCATTTCCGTTCGCCCTGAGCCTGTCGAAGGGTCAGCCCGAACGGAGGACGGTTGAGTGGTGTTCACGCACCTTGAGCGTGGCCACCGGCCCTCGCATGCCGCTTCCACGCCCCTTCGGGCTGGCTCAGCCGATCGGCCACGATGCTCAGCACATTCCCGTTCCACGGCATGCCCATGTGGCTGCCGTCGACCTCCACGTTCTCGGCCTGCACGCTGCCATCGAGCAGGCATGTCTGCCACGCGACGACGCCGTCGCTGCGGCTGTAGATCGAGGTGGTGGGCACCGGCGGCGTGGTGCGCAGTCGCGTGGCGAGCTTGTCGTCGATGATCGGCGGGCTGCCATTCACCAGGCGGTACAGCCACGCGACGTTGTTGTCGCGCCCGTTGCCCGCGAAGGGTGTGCCCAGCGTGACCACCTGCCGCACCAGCGGCGCACGGATCTTCGCGATCTCGCGTGCGTAGATGCCGCCGAGGCTCCAGCCGATGAGGCTCACGCGCCGACCATGCAAGGTGGCGACACTTTGCACGTGACCCGCGAGGTTCTCGAGCCACGCGTCGACATCGCCCTGCGGGCCGATGTTGAAGCCCTGCTCCCAGTCGTAGACCGCGTAGCCGAGGTCTTCGCAGCAGTTGCGCAAGGGCACCAGCGAATGCTTGTCTGCGGCCAGGCCGGGAAAGATGATGACCGGATGTCCGTCGCCCTCGGGCAAGGCCTGCCTGTCCATCATGCGCATGCTCGCGTACTCGGCGACAGCGCGGAAGGGTTCCATGCCGAACATGCCCAGTGATGGAGCAGTCGGCGTGTTGGCGGCAAGCGTGTTGTCCATCAAGGTCCTCGGCAGATGAAGTTGAACTGCGAGTGATGATGATTGAGCATGCTGCAGTCGCACATATGCGTTTGGACGATTCCCGTGTGGGGAAACGCCTACGCAGAAGTGCTTAGACATTTTCTCGGTCTCACCGCGTGAAGCGGAATGTCGCTTGCCAGCAGCTGGAAACGCCGCAAGGAGACCGTCATGTCAAACCATCAATCCTGCATCGAGGCTTGCAACGAGTGTGCCAATGCCTGTGACCACTGCGCCATTGCCTGCCTGCAAGAGCCCGACCCCAAGGCGATGGCCCGCTGCATCGCGCTCGACATCGACTGCGCCCAGGTTTGCCGCCTGGCCGTCGCCTTCATGGCGCGCGGCAGCGCACACGACAGTGCGGCGTGCGCCTTCTGTGCCACGGTGTGCGAAGCCTGCGCAGACGAATGCAGTCACCACCAAGCCGAGCACTGCCAGGCATGCGCCGAGGCCTGCCGCAGGTGCGCCGAGGAATGCCGCCGCATGAGCCAGCAGCCGACGCGAGGTGGCGACCGCACCACCGGCACGCATGCCCAGCACTGAAGCCGACATGCACATATTGCAGCAACAAGCACCCCGTCCATGACCTCAACTGCCATCCACCTCGCACCACGACATCAAGCCTGGCGCGATGCCCGCAACATCCTCGTCGTGCGGCTCGATAACCTTGGCGACGTGCTGATGACGACGCCGGCCATCCAGGCCATCAAGCAGACCTCGCCCGACGCCCGAATCACCTTGCTGAGTTCGCGTTCCGGCGCGGCCATCGCCCGCCACGTGCCGGCACTCGACAACGTGATCGTCTACGACGCGCCGTGGGTGAAGGGCGCGAGCCACGGCAACCTGAGCGACCGCCGCATGATGAGTGCGCTCGGCCGCGAGAACTTCGACGCGGCGGTGATCTTCACCGTCTGCACGCAGAGCGCCCTGCCCGCCGCACTGCTGTGCCGCCTGGTCGGCATTCCGCTGCGCCTGGCCTACAGCCGCGAGAACCCGCACGACCTGCTGACCGACTGGGTGCCCGACCAGGAGGTGTGCAACGACGGCATGCGGCACGAGGTGGTGCGCCAGCTCGACCTCGTGCGCTCAGTGGGCTTCCACGCGAGCAGCGAGCGGCTGGTGTTCCGCTATGCCGCGAGTGATGTGCTGAGCATGCGGCGCAAGTTCGTCGGTGCCGGCGGCGACCTGATGCGGCCCTACATCGTCGTGCACCCTGGCGCGACCTCGGCCTCACGCCGCTACCCGGCCGAGCGCTTCGGCCAGGCAGCAGAGCGCATCTGCCGCGACACCGGCTGTCAGGCTGTGTTCAGCGGCGGGCACGACGAGCAGGCGCTCGTCGCGCGTGCCAGTTCGCAGATGCACGAGCCGGCCATCTCGCTCGCGGGCCAGCTCACGCTCGGGGAGCTGGCCGCGTTGATCGCCAGCGCGCAGGTCACCGTGTGCAACAACAGCGGGCCGGCGCACATGGCAGCGGCCCTCGGCACCCCGGTGGTGGTGCTGTATGCGTTGACGCACCCGCAGCACACACCCTGGCGCGCGAAGGCCCGCGTGCTCAACAACGACGTGCCCTGCCGCAACTGCTTGAAGAACGTGTGCCCCGAGCGCCACCACGACTGCCTGCTGAAGGTGGACGCCGACGACGTGGCCGATGCCGCCATGGACCTGATCGAAACACCGCTCGCAACGCGGCGTACCCCGGTTCCCGCTGGCTCGGCGTTTCTCGCCCTGCGCTGAAGAGGCGTCGGTCCATCCTTCTGCGCTGTCGTGACCTGTGCGGTATGCACGGGTTCACGGTGCCGCATCCGGACGTCAGCGATTGATGAGGCCGCCGTCATCGAAGGATCATGACCCCCACGGTGGCCGTTCATACGATGGGTGCTTGAACATCCCAAGACCGGCGGCCCTGCAGACGCTCTCGCGTTTGCCTCAAGGCGCGGACTTCTGCGCCCAGTGTCAAAAAAGCCCGCCAAACCCCGAAGCCGCAGCGTCTTTCGCGCCATCGGAGCGCCGTTTCTTTTCTTCCGGCGACTGCTCCGCTGCCGCGTCACGCTGAAGCGTGAAGGCAAGAACCTGAACGTCGTGCTCGTGCCCGACGAGCCTGACGCACCCCTTGAGGAAACCATCGACAAGGACGCTGAAGCATTGCGTTTGCTGCGCGCGGACCTGAAGTCTCTGCTCGATGCACACCCGATGACTCGCCGGATGGTGGCTCGTCATCTCGCGGCCTTCGAGCGCGCGTTGGCGAAGCATGGGATGAATGCCTTGAACCGCGTGCCGATCGACGTTCTCGTGCCCGCGCTTGCGCAGCTCGAAGCGCTGGTCAGCAACTGGTCGAGCCCGAGCCTCGCGTCGCTCCGCTCGGAGATGTCCGTCACGCTCATCAATCGATCGAACGACCCGTTCCACGGGCACCGGGGCGAGACGCCCTCGGCCTTTACCGACTCGAGCCTGCTGGTGGCCGAAGTGTCGGAAGTATCCGAATCCATGTTCATGGAATTCGCAGAGCAATACGAGAACCAGCCGGCTGCACAGGCGCCCCAGGAAAGCCTGTCACCGATCAGCCTTGATTTCGCCCCGAGCGGCTCGCCTGCCAACGCACTCGAACACAAGGGCCGCGCGTTACCGTCCTGACGCCCTGGTCCTGCTCGTTCCAGCTACGCGTAGGTGATGGATGCGGCACGCAGCCGCTGGTCGATCTGGTGGTTGAGGTCACTCGTCAGATGGCGGCGCACCGGGCCGTGCGCGTCGTGCCACACGCACAGCTCGAAGACCAGCGGCGCGCCGACCAACGTGGGCCGCAGCACCTCGGGCCCGGGCTCCTTCATCACATCGGGCTGCGCCAGCGCGGCCTCCAGCAGCAGGCGCTCGACCACCACCGGATCGCTGCTGGCAGCCACCTGCACGGGGACCCGCAGGCGGATGGGCGCCGCGGCGTAGACCAGGTTCGTCACCTGGTCGGTGATGAACTTCTGGTTGGGCACGAGGATGGTGATGTTGTCGTGCGTGACGATCGTCGTGCGGCGTGCGCCGATCTCGCGCACCGTGCCCTCGACGGCCGCCAACTCGACACGGTCGCCCACCTTGATGGGCCGCTCGAGCATGATGATCAGGCCGCTGACGAAGTTGCTGCAGATGTTCTGCAAGCCGAAGCCGACGCCCACGCCGACCGCGCCACCGATCACGCTCAGCGCGGTGAGGTTCACACCGACGTTCTGCAGGATCAGCACCAGCCCGATGACCAACACGAGGTAGCGCACGATGGAGCCGGCAGCTTGGCGCGTGCCCTCGTCGAGATGGGTGTGCCTGAGCGCGCGGCTCACCGTGAGGCGGCGCATCGCTCCGGCAAACCACAGCAGCGCGACGAAGAAGACGATCACCCTCACCACCGATGAGACGGTGATGGGTGCTCCGCCGAGGGTGAACAGTTCGACGTCGAATTCGCGCAGGTGCTGCAGCCAGTCGGGCGTGGTCATCAGACGGGTTTCTCTTTCTTCGCTGCTGCGGGGTCGATGGGAGCCCGTTCGAAGCGAATCACCGTGACGGAACCATCACCTTCCATGTAGGCCTTCTTGACCTGGGCGACGTCGTCGACGCCGTGTTCACGCAGCTTGGACATGAGGTCGTCCTCCGTCAGCATTTCCTGTCGAAGGCTGCCCTTCAGCACTCGCCCGCGTCGCACCAACAGCAATGGCGGCGGCTCGGCAAGCTTGGCCACGGCCGGGAACCGGTAGGCCGCCCAGTCGAGCAGGTAGTTCCAGCCGATGATGGTTGCGACGAGGATGAATCCGTCGGTGATCGACTTGTACTCTCCGGCCATCGCGTTCTGCGACGCATCGGCCACGAGCACCAGCAGCAGCACGTCGGCGATGCCGATGGAACCCACATCGCGGTGCATCACGAAGCGGAAGATGATGAACAGGAACCAGTACACCGCGCTGCCGCGCAGGATCAGCTCCCACGGCGGCAGTGTCAGTTCGAACAGCGATCCCATCGGTCAGCGGCCCACGGCCTTCAGCAGCTCGGCCTTGCTCATGCCCGAGCGCCCTTTCACGCCGCGGCTGCGCGCTTCGTTGTAGAGCTGTTCGTAGGTGCGGCCCTGCTCGCCGCTGTGCGAGCGTTTGCCGCCGCGGTGGCCGGCCGACACGTCTTCGATGGAGCTGCGGCTGGCTTCACGGGCTTCACCGTGTTGCGCACGCTCCTTGTTGACGGTGCGGGCTGCGATCTCTTCGGCGAGCTTCTCGCCCTTGCCTCGCGACTTGAGGCCACTCTTGATGTGCTCGTACTGGCGTTCTCGCTTCGCACTCCATTGGTTCTGCGGCATGGTGATCTCCTTTCCGAATGGATCACATCTCCTTGGGGATGGTCTTCGCCGGCTCACCGATGCCGGCGGGAACGGCCGGCGACGCGATCACGCCGCAGGCCACGCGGATGCCGGTGTTGCCCGCCGGCTGGGTGATGTAGTCGTCGGGCTCGGCGTGGATCACGAGCGCCTTGCCCATCAGGTCGGGCGCCCCGGTGCCGAGCAGCGCGCCCTTGACTTCGAAATTCGCGGTGACGTTGCCTGCTGCGTCGGCCTTCAGCGACGGCAGATCGCCGGCATGGTGCTCGCTGCCGGGTGGCCCGTGCGGTTTGTCGGTGGGGTTGAGGTGCTCGCCCGCGCTGCTGGCGTCAGGGCTTGAACAGTCGCCCTTCTCGTGCACGTGGAAGCCATGCTCACGGCTGGGCGCAAGGCCACTGGCCTTGACGCGCACCACCACGTGGTCGCCCTCCTGCCTGAACGAGGCGACTCCACGGACCGAGCTGCCGCTTGCGGGCTTGAGCTCTGCGACCGCACGCGGGCCGTCGGACTCCGTGGTCGCGCACGCTGCCAAGGCAACGGCAAGGCATGCGGCAAACGAGGCAGCGGCCACGCGTGGCTGGCGCGAGCATGTTCTGTTCATGTCGTCTTCTCTGGTCCGATCGGAATGGACCATGTTGACCACGCTCGCGGAACGAGGCTGTAGGACAAGACCCAACACGCGGGTCGGCGTGTTGCGGTTCTGCGCAGGTCGGCCCGTTGGGGCTTTGCGAAGGGCGTCGGCATGCTTCCTGCAAACTCGCCGCAATGAGCACGCATGCCACCACCAACCAGACCCACACGCCGTTCGAAGACGCGCAGGCCATCTTCACCGGCACCTTGTTCGTTTCCCTGGCGCTGATCCTGTTTGCCCAGGTCGGCCTCATGACCGGTGGCACGGCTGGGGCGGCCTTCGTGCTGCACTACGCCACCGGCTTCAGCCTGGGCAAGCTCTTCTTCGTGATCAACCTGCCCTTCTACTGGTTTGCCTGGAAGCGCATGGGGCGCGAGTTCACCTTCAAGACCTTCATCGCCATCACCCTGCTCTCGGCGATGACGGAGTGGTCGCCGCGGCTCTTCGCCATAGAGCGCCTGCACCCCGCCTATGCGGCCGTGCTGGGCGGCTTGCTGCTGGGCTCCGGTTGCCTCTTCCTGGCCCGCCACCGCGCCAGCCTGGGCGGGGCGACCATCGTGTCGCTGTACCTGCAGCAAAGCCGGGGCTGGCGGGCCGGCGCGGTGCAGATGGGCATGGACTGCTGCATCGTGCTGACGGCGTTGTTCGTCATCGAACCGGGGCGCGTGGCGTACTCGGTGCTCGCGGCAGTGGTGATGAACCTCTTCATCGCAGTCAATCACAAGCCGGGCCGCTACGCAGTCTTGTGAAGCTTTGGTAGGCTGGTGGTCCCTCGCGAAGGAGACTCGAATGCCTGCCCGCCGCCTTGAAGACCTTGCCGCCCGACTCGCCGCCGAAGACCGGGTCGTCCGCATGTTCGTTGCTACCGACGAGCGCGACTGGCCCACGCTCGAGGGCTGTTTCACCGACCCGTTCACGCTCGACATGACCTCGATGGTCGGCGGCGCACCCGCCAGCATGACGCCGCGCCAGGTCGCCGAGGCCTGGGCCGAAGGCTTCAAGCCGCTCGACCACGTGCACCACCAGGTGGGCAACTTCCAGACCGTGGTCGATGGCGACACCGCCACCGTGCGCTGCTACGGTGTGGCGCTGCACCACCGCGCGAAGGTGGCCGCTGGGCAACGCTCGCGCATGTTCGTCGGCACCTACGAACTCCAGCTGGTGGACTCGGCAGGAGGCTGGATGATCAACGCACTCACCTTCAAGCTGAAGTTCATCGACGGCAATCTCGAGCTCGAGAAAGCCACCTGAAGCTATCGGTCCGCGGGAGGTTTGGCAGGCGGTGGCGGCTTGGCAGCCCGCTTGGGCTTGGTGATGACGTCGGCTCGCCGAGGAGGCAACACCCCATGCCACTTGGTGTGGCAGGCATTGCAGACGAACTTGCGCGTGCCCTTGTTCCAAGCCGCAAGGGTTCGGCGCGAATGCGTGAACTGCCCGGAACAGCCCGCGCAGGTGAAGCGCAGATTGGCCGGCCCGTTGGCGACCCGCAACCCGACGCTGCGAGTACGCTTGTTGCGCAGGCGCAGGTAGACCAGCCCCGCCAGGAAGGCGACCACGGCCAGGGCGGCGGCAAAGAGGATTTCAGGGGCGAACTGCATCCGGTGGGGCTAGCCCTCGAAGGCGCCAGAGGGAGCCTGGCTCGGCCAACGATAGCCCAGGACCGAAACCTTCGGATAAAAGTGCTCCCGGACCTGGTCGAGCTGGTTGCCGCCGAGCAGGTGCACGTGCTCATCGTCGCTGCGCAGAAAGAAGCCGACGTGCCCTTTCCAGCCCGAAGGATCTTCACGCGACAGCACCACGATGCAGCCGCGCACCGGCTCGCTGATTGCGTCACCCCACTCGAGCCACGACCGCGCCAGGGCCGAGCCGGTGCCGCGCAACCCAACCTGCGCCAGAGACCAGTTAACGAACGACGAACACCACGACGCCTTGTCGTCGTAACCGCGAATGCCGGCGTGCCCGTGGTACTCGGTCACCCGCGGGTTGCTTTGCCCCAGCGGGTAGGTGCTGACGCCCACCTCGCGAAAGGCGACGGTCATCCATGGCGCTTGCAGGGCCAGAGGATCAAGCTGCATCGATCTGACAGTCAGGGTCTGGCCTAGCCCTATTGAATGCGCTCGCCGATGCGCTCGATGCGCGGCAGCCAGTCGCCCTGGATGTCGGCCGACACGAGGATGTGATGCGCCCGGCCGATCAGGAGGTGCCTGGGCACGACGCCGATGTAGCGGGAGTCTTCGCTGTTGTCGCGGTTGTCGCCGAGAAAGAAGTAGCTGCCTTCCGGAACCACGACCGGGCCGTAGTTGCGCCGCGATGCGACCTTCGGCAGAAACTGCACGTGACGCTCACTGCCCGCCGCGGTCTCGGTGGCGTGAACGGCCGGGGTGCTGCCGCCGAAGCCGAGCGGTTCGGTGGCCACGCTGACATGGTCGTATCCGGCAGCGCTGCCGTTGACGAAGAGCCGGTTGTCTCGCAGTTCCACCGTGTCTCCGGGAACGCCGATGAGCCGCTTGATCAGGCGCACACCGTCTTGTGGCGACGTGAAGGTGACGACGTCACCGCGCTGCGGCTCGCCGAGCCTGGCCACGGAGATGTCGGTCAGCGGCAGCTTGAAGTCGTAGGCCAGGCGGTTGACGAGAACCACGTCGCCTTCCAGCAGCGTGGGCCGCATGGAGCCCGACGGGATTGGGTTCCAGTCGGCCATCGCGGTTCGGAAGAAGCCGAACAGCAGCAGGAAGATCAGGAAACCGCGGTTCTGCTTGAGCCAGGTTCTCATGGGTGCGCCTTGTCGCCGGTGCAAGCCGTCGATTGCACGGCGCAACCGATCGGATCAATGGCATGCGCCGATCGTACTGGGGCACGAGACCCCGTCAACTGGATCGGACAAGTCAGGCGACGAGAGGCCGGATGAAGGTGGCCGCCACACCCACCAGCCCGGACACCAGCACCACCGGGATGACGCCCACCTTGAAGCGGAACAGCGCAATGCCGGCCACGAGCCCGATGACGGCCGAGAGCCATTCGAAGTGCCCCGACAGCCCGGTGGGCCACAGCACGTGGTACGCGAAGAAGACGGCGAGGTTGACGATCACCCCGACGACCGCTGCCGTGATGCCCGTCAGCGGTGCCGTGAACTTCAAGTTGCCGTGTGTCGACTCGATGAACGGCCCGCCCAGCAGAATGAAGCAGAACGACGGCAGGAACGTGAAGAAGGTGACCACGGTCGCGGCGACTGCGCCTGAGAGGAACAGCGAATCCGCACCGAAGATTGCTTTCGTCCAGCCGCCGACGAAGCCGACGAACGAGACAACCATGATGAGCGGCCCGGGCGTCGTCTCACCGAGTGCGAGCCCGTCGATCATCTGCGGCCCGGTGAGCCAGTGGAAGTGGTCGACGGCGCCTTGATAGACGTAAGGCAGCACGGCATACGCACCCCCGAAGGTCAGCAGCGCAGCCTTGGTGAAGAACCAGGCCATCTGCGTGAGAACGGCATCCCACCCATACGTGAACGTCAGCCCGCCGATGGCGACGAGCCACAGCCCCAGCGACACGGCCAGAACCTGAACGAACCGCTTCCAGGTGAACAGCGCGTGAGCAGGTGTCGGCGTGTCGTCGTCGATGAGCGCCGACCCGAAGCCCTTGGCCGCCTTACCGTGGCCACCGCCCACGGCGAACTTGTCCGGCGCGAAGCGGCCGCCGAAGTAGCCGATGACGCCGGCCGCAAGAACGATGAGCGGGAACGGCAGGCCCACGGCGAAGATGGCCACGAAGGACGCAATCGCGATGCCCCACAGCCAACGGTTCTTCAGTGCGCGTGAGCCGATGCGATAGGCCGCTGACACCACGATCGCCGTGACAGCAGGCTTGATGCCGTAGAACAGGCCGGCCACCACCGGCACCGTGCCGAAGGCCATGTAGACCCACGAAAGCCCGATGAGCAGGAACAGCGAGGGCAACACGAACAGCCCTCCGGCGACGATGCCACCCCATGTGCGGTGCATGAGCCAGCCGATGTAGGTGGCCAGCTGCTGGGCTTCGGGCCCGGGCAGCACCATGCAGTAGTTCAGCGCGTGCAGGAAGCGCTTCTCCGATATCCAGCGGCGCCGCTCCACCAGCTCCTCATGCATGATGGCAATCTGCCCTGCCGGCCCGCCAAAGCTGATGAAGCCGAGCTTGAGCCAGTACACGAACGCCTGGCCGAAGGTGACGGGCTCGGGGGCCTCGTGTGTGCTGCTTGCGATTGCTGGGATGGCGGTCATGTGGGAGGCGCGGCGTGAACGGGTTCGATCGACGTCGAACCCCGGGGCAAATATCTCACAGCGACGCCGGCGGCCGCCTCGCTTGCGCCTCTCTCGTGCCCCCTTACCGCGCCGAACCCCGGTACTTGCTCACCTCGAGCGCGGACACCGACGTGCTCTGGTTGCCCCAGGCGGTGCGCACGAAGGTCAGCAAGGCGGCAGTGTCTTCGTCGTTGAGCGTCGTCGCAAACGGGGGCATGCCGTAGGGGCGCGGGTTGCCGGCGGTCGATGGCGCGAAACCACCTTCGAGCACGACGCGCACGAGATTCACCGGCGACTTCATCGTCACCGCACGGTTTCCGGCCAGCGCCGGGTACGCACCCGGCACGCCCGCACCCTTGTCACCGTGGCATGACACGCAGTGCTGCTCGTAGAGCTTGGCGCCGCGGCTGGAAGCCATTTCGCTCACCGGCGATGCCGTCTGAGCGCGCTCGTCTCGCGCGGGGGGCAAGCCCTTCAGGTAGCTCGCCATCGCTCGCAGGTCGGCGTCCGACAGATGCTGCGTGCTGCCGTTGACCACCTCGGCCATTGGCCCCAGCACCGAAGCACCGCGTGTGACGCCGTTCTTCAGCAGATCGACGACCTGCTGCGTCTCCCAGCCAGCCACGCCGGCTTCGTGCGGATCGCTCAGCGACGGCGCGTACCAGTTCTGCATCGGAATCAGCCCGCCGCTCAGGTCCAGCGTGCTGCTCGTCGCACCCAGCGCATTGCGGCTTCCATGGCAGGCGTTGCAGTGGCCCAGGCCTTGCACGAGGTAGGCACCCCGGTTCCATTCAGCAGACTGTTCGGCGTCATTCACCAAGGGTCCCGGCTGGAAGTACAACGCGCGCCACACCGCCAGGGCCGGTTGCGTGTTGAACGGAAAACGCAGGCCATGTGCGCGGTTCGCCTGCACGACCGGCGGCAGGCTGCGCAGGTAGGCGTAGATCGCGTCGCTGTCTTCCCGCTTCAGCAGCGTGTAGTTGGTGTACGGGAAGGCGGGGTACAGCAGGCGGCCATCGCGCGAGCGGCCGTTGTGCAGCGCGCGCCAGAAGTGGGCCGGCGTCCACCGGCCGATGCCCGTGACGGGATCGGCCGTGAGGTTGGAGGTGTAGACCGTACCGAACGGCGTCTCGATGCCCCGGCCGCCCGCATACGGCAGCCCCCCGCGCAACGTGTGGCAGCCCATGCAGTTGCCGGCCTTGGCCAGGTAGGCGCCGCGGGCGATCTGTTCGGGCGTGGCGGGCGATGCAGTGACCGACGCGTCGATGCGTTCTTCATCGCGAAAGTTGAGTGCCGCTACGGCCGCAACCAGCAGCAGCAAGACCAGCAGAACGATGGCGATAGCGCGCTTCACCGCGGCACCTCCGTCGCGATGCCACCGCAAGGCCTGGGCATGGCAGCTGGCAGTTGCGCGATCGCCTTGGTTTGTGCGGGAACCGCTTGCGCGCCGAGCCACTGGGCGACGGCACTCACGTCGTCGGGCGCCAGCGCCCGCGCAATGTCAGCCATGCAGTCGGGCGATGCGGCGCGGCGGCTGCCGGTTTTCCATGCACCGAGTTGCGCCACGAGGTAGTCGCGCGGCAGGCCGAGCAAGCCGGGGATCGCAGGCGCCACGCCGGTCAAGGCCGGCCCGTGGCACTGCGCACAGGCCGGGATGCCGCGTGTGCTGTCGCCGCGCAAGGCCAGCGCTTCACCGCGGGCAAGCACCGCAGGCGTCACCGTGGCAGGTTGCGGCGGGGGGTACGGCAGGTCGAGGTCGGCGAAGTAGCCGGCGATCTCTTGCAGGTAGGCGTTGCTCAGCGGATCGATGAGCTGCGTCATCAACGGGTAATGGCGCCGCCCGTCGCGAAAGTTGACCAGCTGGTTGTAGAGGTAGCCCGCGGGCTTGCCGGCGATGCGCGGGTAGTAGCCATCACTGGCCGCCCGCCCCTCCTTGCCATGGCAGCCGGTGCAGGCCAGCACGCGCTGGGCCATGCTGTCTTCGAATGCTGACGCCGATTGCGCCCCGCACAGACTCGCCATGAGGACGCCACACCCGAACAGGACTGAGAGACGATTCATGCGCCCAGCTTAGCGGCATGTGCCGCCGCGCACGAGAGGGCAAATTGCCTCAGCTGCCTGCAGGTACCAGCCGGAGCCGTGTGATCTCGGAAGGCGCGCCGAAGCGCTTGGGTGGGCCCCAGTAGCCCGTGCCGCGGCTCGTGTAGACCCACAGGTCCTTCAGCTTGTGCAGGCCGGCAGTGAACGGTTGCTGCAAAGGCACGAACAGGTTCCAGGGAAAGAACTGCCCGCCATGGGTGTGGCCCGACAGCTGGAGATGGAAGCCGGCCCGCTCGGCGGCCTCGGCACTGCGCGGCTGGTGCGCGAGCAACAGCCGCACCAGCGCGTGGGCCGGCGCGCCGGCCATCGCCGTCTGCGGATCGCTGCGGTGCGCCGGGTCGAAGTGGTGTGCGCTGTAGTCGGCCACGCCGGCAACGACAAGCGAAGCCGCGCCATGCTGGAGCACCGCATGCTCGTTCATCAGCACGGTGAGCCCCAGGCGGCGCAACTCCCGAATCCACGCGTGGGCGCCGGAGTAGTACTCGTGGTTGCCGGTCACGAAGAAGGTGCCGTGGCGCGAGCGCAAGTCAGCGAGCGGCGCGACGTGCGAGCCCAACTCCGCCACGCTGCCGTCGACCAGGTCGCCGGTGACGGCCACCATGTCGGCATCCATGCCGTTCACGGCGTCGACGATGGCTTGCAGGTACGGGCCCTTGATGGTCGGGCCGACGTGGATGTCGCTGATCTGCGCGATGGTGAAGCCTTGCAGCGCGGTGGGCAGGCCGCGGATGGGCACGTCCACCGTCACGATGGCCGCGCGGCGGCGCGCATTGACGAAGCCCCACAGCGTGACGACACCTGCCAGCACGGGCACGGCCTGCGCCGTCCACAACACCAGGTTGTCGGTCGACTCCATCACGAGGCTCCCCACCAGCAAGACCACGTCGCGACCGAGCGTCAACACCAGCAGCGAGGAGAACAGCCCCATGAAGATCAGCCCGGCCCAGGTGAGCGCGTCGGACAGCGACCGGTTGCGGATTCTTCGTGCCAGCAAGCCCATCGGCATCAATAACGCCGACAGAACCAGCGTGGCGACTAACAGCCACGACCACGGCGCGCCGAGAGTCGGTGCCAACCGCCATCCGATGTAGCCGTGCAACAAGGCTGAGATGACGGTCAAGGGCATGAAAGGCATGGAAACACGCTCCGGCGCGATGAAGAAGAAGCGGTAGATGCGCCCGGCCCTGCGCCGTTCAATGGCCCGAAGGGGCTGCAGGCACAAAAAATACAGCGGGTTCCGGCTGTGGTGGGTCAGCCCGCGTGCCAGCTGACCATCCACGGCGCAAGGTACTCGGCAAAGCCGTCGGCTGCCGGCGATGAGGCTCGTGCCACAGGCCGGTACAGGCAGACCTTGCGCACCGCCTCGGGGTCGACGACACGCCGCATCACCAACCCGAAAAGCTTCGCCAGCACGCCCACATAGGCGGGAGCCAGCGTCACGGCCAGACCCTGCGACGCGATGCCCAGCGCCGTGGAGATGTTGTCCACCACGTCGACCGGCGTGATGCGCACGCCGTCGGGTGCGCTCAGGCGCATCTGCGCCACGTTGCGTTCGTGGTCACGGCCGGCCGCGACGATGGGCACGTCGACCAGGTCGGACCAACGTATCGCCGAGCGCTTCTTGGTCAGCGGATGGCTGGGTGCGCACCACAGCACCCAGGCACTGTCGAACAGCGCTTTGGCAACGACGTTGTCATCGGTGACGCGGTCCGGCCCGATGGCGAGATCGACATCGCCGACGGCCACGCAGTCGACCAGCCTGTCGACCGGCACATCGCGGATCCGCACGACGACCTTCGGCCGCCGCCGCAGGTAGTCGCGCATCGCCAGCGGCAGCGCGGTGGACGCCAGCACCAGCGGCGCGCCCACACGCACCACGCCTGAAGCGCGGTTGCGAACGTCATCGGCCGCACTGTCAGCGGCGCGCACATGGCGCAGCAGCGTCTCGGCCGACCCGAGGAAGTCGCGCCCGGCGCTGGAGAGCGCCACCTTGCGCGTGGTGCGGTCGAACACACGAAAACCGAGGATGCCTTCCAGCTCGGCCACGAGCTGGCTCGCGGCCTGCGCCGTGAGCCCGAGGCGCGAAGCCGCGGTCGTGAAGCTGTGCGTCTCCGCCACGGCGATGAACGCCTCGATCTGCCGCAGCGTGTACCGGGTGAGTGCCATCCGGCGATTATCAACCTGCCCTTGCGAATGGCACAGAAACGATTGGTTGTCGTGGAGCGAGACGGCATCGAAACTTCCATCTGACAAAGGCGCAACGACGCCAAGGACAAGCGCGAAAGCGCCCTCCTCTACAGATCGAGAGACAAAGATGAAACCTCGCTTCGACCGAAACATTGCCTGCGCCTTCACGGTCGGCGGGCAAGCAGCCGAGCTGACGCGCGAGGCGATGGGATGAATCTCGCCGATCTGCACGCCGCCTTCGCCGGTCGCCTTTACACCGAGGCCACCGAGATGGTGCCCTTCCTCACCGACTGGCGCCGCAAGTGGACTGGCAGGGCACTGGCCGTTGCGCAGCCCGACACCGCGGCCGACGTCGCCGCCGTGCTGCGCTGGTGCCACGCGAAGCGCATCGCGGTGGTGCCGCAAGGTGGCAACACCGGGTTGTCCGGTGGTGCCACGCCGGACACCTCTGGACATGCCGTCGTGCTGTCCACCGCGCGGCTGAACCGTGTACGCGCCGTCGACCCCGTGGGGCACACGCTCACTGTCGAGGCCGGCGTCACGCTGCAGCAGGTGCAGGACGCGGCGCGCGATGCCGGCCGCCTCTTCCCACTCAGCCTGGCCGCACAAGGCAGCTGCACGATCGGCGGCAATCTGGCGACCAACGCCGGCGGCGTCCAGGTGCTGCGCTACGGCAACGCGCGCGAGTTGTGCCTCGGGCTCGAAGTCGTTACTGCCGAAGGCGAGCTGTGGGACGGCTTGCGTGCGCTGCGCAAGGACAACAGCGGCTACGACCTGCGCGATCTCTTCATCGGCAGCGAAGGCACGCTCGGCGTCATCACGGCTGCGGTGTTGAAGCTGTTTCCGTTGCCGGCGGCGCAGGCCGCGGCTTTTGTTGCCGTGCCGTCGCCGGCTGCGGCACTCGCGCTGCTCGCACTGGCGCAGGTGCGCCTGGGCCCCGCGCTGACTGCGTTCGAGCTGATCAGCGAAACCTGCCTTCAACTCGTTGAACGTCATGTGAGCGCGGCACGCCGGCCGCTCGCCGAAGCTTCCCCGTGGTACGTGCTGCTCGAAGTGAGCGACACGCGTGACGAGGCGCATGCCGCAAGCGAAATCGAAGCGGTGCTCGAGGCCGCACTCGAAACCGGCCATGCCGTCGACGCGGCACTGTCGGCCAGCATCGCTCAGTTCCGCGGCCTGTGGGCGCTGCGCGAGGACATCTCGGAGTCGCAAGGCGCCGAAGGGCCGACGATCAAGCACGACATCGCGCTGCYGATCGCCCGCATCCCGAGCTTCATCGAAAGCACCGACGCCGCCATCGCACGCCACTTCCCCGACGTGCGGCTGGTCGTCTTCGGCCATCTGGGCGACGGCAATCTGCACTACAACGTCTCGCCGCCGGCCGGCGCATCGGGCGACACGCAGCGTGCTGCATTCGCCGCGCTGGAAGCGCCGATCAACCGCCTCGTCCACGAAGCCGTGCAAGAAGCCGGTGGCTCCATCTCGGCCGAGCACGGCCTGGGCGTGCTGCGGCGCGACGAGGCCGCCCGCTACAAGACGCCCACCGAACGACGACTGATGCACGCCGTGAAACGTGCGCTCGACCCACTCGGCCTGATGAACCCCGGGAAGCTGCTCGCCCCGGAACCGACAACAACCTAGGAGACCTCATGATCCAACGCCGCCACCTTCTCGCCGCCGCCGGCGGATGCCTCGCATGGACCGCCATGGCGAGCCGCGCACAGGGCCTGCCCGACAGCGCGAAGATCTTCGCCGGCTTCACCGCCGGTGGCACCGTCGACGTGACGGCCCGCCGCATTGCCGACAAGCTGCGCGACGTGATCGCCAAGTCGGTCGTGGTCGAGAACCGCACCGGTGCCGGCGGCCAGATCGCGCTGTCGGCCCTGAAGACATCGCCGGCCGACGGGCTGACGCTGCTCGTCACGCCGATGTCGATGTTGGGCATCTACCCGCACACCTACAAGAAGCTCCCGTACGACCCGGTGGCGGATTTCCTGCCGGTCTCGCAGGCAGTGCGCTTCGACTTCGGGCTCGCCGTCGGCCCGCTGGTACCCGCGACGGTGCGCTCGCTGAGCGACTTCGTGGCGTGGTGCAAGGCCAACCCGAAGGACGCGAGCTTCGGCAGCCCTGCGCCCGGGTCGGTGCCGCACTTCGTCGCCGAGCTGTTCGGCCGTGCCGCCGGCTTGGACTTCAAGCACGTGCCCTACCGCGGCACGCAGCCGGCGATCATGGACGTGATGGGCGGCCAGCTTGCCTCGGTCTCCGGACCGGTCGGTGAGTTCCTGCAGCACCTGCCCACGGGCAAGCTGCGACTGCTGGCAACGTCCGGCGCCGCGCGCAACCGCTTCGCGCCCGGCGTGCCCACCTACGCCGAGCAGGGCTTCAAGGACATCGTCTTCGACGAGTGGTTCGGGGTCTACGTGCCGGCCAAGGTGCCAGCAGCAGTCGTCGAAAAGCTGTCGGCCGCGCTGCGCACGGCGCTGTCAAACCCCGAAGTCGTCGACGCCCTGGCGCAGATGGGACTCGAAGCAAAGTCTTCGACGCCGGCCGAGCTCACGGCGCTGCTGAAGAAAGACTCGGACCGATGGGCCCCACTGGTCAAGACCATCGGCTTCAGCGCGGACTCCTGAGATGGCATCGCCTGAACTCCACGTGGCTGGCGTCGCCGTCTCGCCCGACCACTACATCGACGGCCAGCGCGTTGCGTCGGACGAGACTTTCGAACTCTTCAGCCCGATCGACCAGCGCCCGCTCGGCCGCATCGCCGAAGGCAGTGAGTCACACGTCGACGCAGCGATACGCGCCGCGCAGCGCGCCTTCCCGGCGTGGAGCGCGCTGACGGCGGCCGAGCGCAAGCCCTACCTCGACCGCTTCGCCGCGCAGATCGGCGAGCGTGCCGAAGCCTTCTGCCAGCTGGAGAGCACCGACGCAGGCGTGCTGCTCTCGCGCATGCGCCACGGCGTGGTGCCGCGCGCCATGCTCAACATCAGCTGGTTCGCACAGCATGCGTTGGAGCTGCAGAACCGGCCGATCGACACCGAGCAAGCGCATCACATCGTCCGCCATGACCCGGCCGGCGTGGTCGTGATCATCACGCCCTGGAACGCGCCGCTGATGCTGTCCACCTGGAAGCTCGGGCCGGCGCTGGCGGCCGGCAACTGCTGCATCCTGAAGCCGCCGGAATGGGCGCCGCTGACTTGCTCGCTGCTCGCCGACGCGGCAGATGCAGCGGGCCTGCCGCCGGGTGTGTTTAACGTCGTGCAAGGCGCGGGAGCCAGCACCGGAGCCAGGCTGGTCGCCGACCCGCGCATCGCCCGCATCTCGTTCACCGGCAGCGTGCCGACCGCGAAGTTCATTGCCCAGGCCGCGGGCGCGAACCTGGTGCCCTGCAGCCTGGAGCTGGGCGGCAAGAGCCCGTTCATCGTGCTGGAGGACGCCGACCTCGACAACGCCGCCGCGACCGGCGCGCTGATGTACCGCAACGCCGGCCAGGTGTGTCTCGCCGGCACGCGCTTCCTGGTGCACGAGAAGGTGGCCGAGCCCTTCGTCGCCGCGATGCGGGCGCAGGTCGAACGCCTGCGGGTCGGTGACCCGCGTGACGAGAGCACCGAGGTCGGCCCGATCATCCACCCGCGCCAGGTCGAGCGCGTGCTCGGCTTCGTCGAACGTGCGCTCGCCGGCGGCGCGCAACTGCTGTGGGGCGGCGGCCGCCACTCCTTCGGCGCGCAGTACCTGCAGCCGACGATGCTGACGAACCTGAAGCAGGACGACGAGATCGTGCAGAACGAAGTCTTCGGCCCGGTGTTGACGCTGCAGACCTTCGCTGACGACGACGAAGCGATCGCGATGGCCAACGGCACCGACTACGGCCTGGGCGGCGTCTGCTATGGCGAGACTGTGCATGCCACACAACTCGCCGAGCGCGTGCGCACCGGTTTCATCTGGGTCAACAGCTTCGGCATCCGCGATCTCGCGGCGCCGTTCGGCGGCATCAAGCGCTCGGGCATCGGCCGTGAAGGCGGCGACTGGAGCTTCGAGTTCTTTTGCGACGTGAAGGACGTGGTCGTGCCGAAGAAGCCGTTCCGCGCCAGTTTCAGCCATCGATGAAAGGTTCACCATGAACGGCAAGATCGTCGGCGCGGCCCTTGTGTCGCACCACCCGGGACTGATGCAGTGCGAAGAGTTCCGCCGCCTGATGGGCGCGGGCGACGACTCGGATCTCATCGCGGGTTATGCCCGCCTGCGTGCCAGGATCGCCGCAGCCACGCCAGACGTCGTACTCATTTTCGACAGCCATTGGTTCACGACCGGCTACCACCTGGTCGACGGCCGCGCTCAGCACAGCGGCAACTACATCTCAGACGAGATGCCGTGGTATCTGCATGGCGTGCCGTACGACTACCGTGGCCACCCGGTCCTGGCGCAGTCGATTGAGGACATCTCGCGCGAGCTGGGTGGGTTCCATCGCAACATCGTCCATCCCGAGCTCGGCCACCAGTACCCGACGGTCAACCTCGTCAAGCAGCTTCGGTTGGAGGCGGCGGGCGTGCCTGTCGTCACCGTGAGCGCGTGCCAGAACTGCGATTGGGGCGAGTTCCTCGTCTCCGGCGCGCAGATCGGCGAGGCCATCCGGCGCAGCGGGCTGCGTGCCGTGCTGCTGGCCTCCGGTGCCTTGAGCCACAAGTTCAACGACATCCACTGGAAGCCCAAACACCCACGCATCTTCCACGAGAGCAATGTCTCGCGGCCCGAGAACGTGGCCAGCGACAAGGGTGCGATCGAGCTCATGCGCCAGGGCCGCCACGACCAGATCGTCGAGCGCTGGAACGACGAGTACCGCAAGCTGCCGTGGGAAGCATTCGGCGCGCACTACCTGCAGATGCTCGGCGCGATGGGCGGTGCGGACTGCGGCGCCAAGGGCGAGGCGCTGTCCGACTACGAGAACGCGCGCGGTACTGGCAACGTGCACATGTGGTTCAACACCGACGCGCTCGAGACAACAGCAGGAAGGGACGACACATGAACTTCGAGTTTCCGATAGAACAACTGCCGGCCGTGATGCGCGGCCCACGCATTGAACGGTGCCGCGTGCTGGTGGGCGGCAGCGCGTACTGGGGCACGATGGTCGAAGCCGGTGCCGACGCAGGCCGGCTGCGCCTGGACGATGGGCGCGTGCTCGACGCCGACAGCGCCAGCTACCTACCGCCGGTCAGCCCCAGCAAGATCATCGCGGTGCACATCTCGTACAGCTCGCGCAGTATCGAGACGCGCAACAAGCCAAAACCCACCGAGACGCCGACCTATTTCACCAAGCCACCAACCGCACTGAACGGCCACCGCGGGCAGATCCTCAAGCCGGCCGATTGCAAGTACCTCAACTACGAGGGCGAGTACGCGGTGGTGATCTCACGCACTTGCCGCAACGTGACACCCGACGAGGCGTGGGACTGCATCGAAGGCTTCTGCCCCGCGCTCGACATGGGGCTGCAAGACTTTCGCGACACCGACCAGGGCTCGATGCTGCGCGTGAAGGGTGCAGACACGCTGCTGCCGATCGGCCCGGGCCTGGTGCGCGGCATCAACCTGTTCGAGCAGACGCTGCGCACCTACGTCAACGGCCTCGTCGTGCAGGAAGCGCACATCGGTGACGAGACGATCTGGGGCCCGCACTACGTGATCGCCGACATCGCGCGCCACATCACGCTGGTGCCCGGCGATGTGATCCTGATGGGCACGCCCTGCCATTCCCGCAGCGTGGACCCGGGTGATCTCGTGGAGTGCGAGATCACTGCCATCGGCCGCGTCTCCGGCACCGTGGTCGCGATCGAGGCCCCGCGAGCGAGCGGCCTCGGCGTGGGGCATGCGCCGACCGACAGCGCCGAGGTTAGGCGCGTCGCATTGGGCTTCGACGAACGCGTGCCCGAGCGATTCAAGGACAACCTGCGCAAGACGCGCCGGGGCTGATACCGCGGCAGCGCCGCGCCTCACCGAGAACAACCACGAATGAACAAGGCACAAGGAGCCCTCATGCTTTCACCCGCCGTACACGCCGCGCTGGCCCGCGATCTCGACGAAGCCGAACGCACCCGCGTGCAGCTGGAGCAGTTCTCCAAGCGCCACCCCACGATGACGATCGCCGACAGCTACGCGATCCAGCGCGAGTGGGTGCGCCTGCAGCGTGACGCGGGCCGGCGCATGGTCGGCCACAAGATCGGCCTGACCTCGCGTGCCATGCAGATCGCCTCGCAGATCACCGAACCCGACTACGGCACCTTGCTCGACAGCATGCTGCTGCGCGACGGAAGCGAGGTCGAAGCCGCACGCTTCATCGTGCCGCGCTTCGAGGTCGAGTTCGCGTTCGTGCTGGCGCGCCCGCTCGCAGCCGAACCCGGTGGCCCCGATGTGACGCTGTTCGACGTGCTCAACGCCACCGACTACGTGGTGCCGGCGCTCGAACTCATCGACGCACGCATCGAGCAGTTCGACCGAGTGAGCAAGGCACCTCGCAAGGTGCTCGACACCATTGCAGACAACGCCGCCAACGCCGGCGTCGTGCTCGGTGGCCGGCCGATGAGACCAGACGCGGTGGACTGGCGCTGGGCCGGCGCCCTGCTCTACAAGAACGGCGTGATCGAGGAGTCGGGCCTCGGCGCCGCGGTGCTCAACCACCCCGGCAACGGCGTCGCTTGGCTCGCCAACAAACTCGCGGCACACGGCGAATCGCTCGCGGCCGGCGAGATCGTGCTCGGCGGTTCGTTCACACGCCCGGTGGCCTGCGTAGCTGGTGACACCTTCCATGCCGACTACGGACCGCTGGGTTCCATCTCCATCAAGTTCGCCTGATGCAAACACCGCAAACACCCATCAACACCTTCAAGCAGGCAATCGCCGCCCCGGGCGTGCAGATCGGGCTGTGGCTCGGACTTGCTGACCCGTACGCTGCCGAGCTCTGCGCCAGCGCCGGGTTCGACTGGCTGCTGATCGATGGCGAGCACGGGCCGAACGATCTGCGCTCGATGCTGGGCGCGCTGCAGGCTGTCGCGCCTTACCCGTCGCACCCGGTGGTGCGCATTCCGCTGGGCGAGGTGTCGCTGATCAAGCAGGTGCTGGAGATCGGCGCGACGACCTTGCTGGTGCCGATGGTGGAAAGCGCCGAGCAAGCGCGCCAACTCGTGCGCGCCACCCGCTACCCGCCGCAAGGGATGCGCGGCGTCGGCAGCGGTCTCGCGCGCTCGTCGCGCTGGAGCGCCTACGCCAACTACCTGCACGAAGCGAACGACAGCATCTGCCTGCTGGTGCAGGTGGAGACTGTGCAAGCGCTGTCGCAAGTCGACGAGATCGCGGCGGTCGATGGTGTCGACGGCGTCTTCATCGGGCCGGCGGACCTGTCGGCGTCGATGGGGCATCTCGGCAATCCGGCGCACCCCGAAGTACGTGCGGCCATCGACAGCGCGATCGCGCGCATCCTCGCCGCCGGCAAGGCGCCGGGCATCCTCGCGGTCGACGAAGCGCTGGCCCGGCACTACATCGATCTAGGCGCGCGCTTTGTCGCCGTCGGCGTCGAGGCGACGCTGCTGGCCAGGACCACGCGTGCGCTGGCCGCCCGATTCAAGGCGGCGCCCGCAGCGGCGTCAGGCCCTGCCGTCTACTGAGCGCACGCCACACCTCCCTCGAGGAGCGGTTTGGGCCTCGGGCTATGACTTGAGCGCAGGCGGTCCGAAGAACCCGACGATGCGATGCAGCTGGCCGGTCGTGGACAGCTCACCGAAGTCGATGCCGTCCATGAACACCTTGCCATCCGCAAGCAGCATGCGCCAGGTGAAGCGAAGCTTCTCGTGATGCGTGTCGACCCCGCTGGTCACTTCAAGGCGGGCTCCAGGGAACTGCTCGAAGACCTTGCCGATATGGTCAACGAGTCCCTGCCGGCCTGCGATGTGGATCGTTGGGTCGGTGTATGTGCCGTCCTCCGCCCATGCGCGATCGAGCAATTGCTGCCTGAGCGCACGGTCGGGTTCGCTCCACGCGCCGGCGTAAAGCCCGATCAGTTCATTCGGTTCCATGCTTGCTCTTCCTCATTGCGGTTGAAAGTGGTTATGCGGCGCCGCGGCTATTTCTCGATCACGCCAAGTGCCCCGTTGGCACTGTATGCGCTGCAGATCAGCTGAGCGAACAACCGGGCCGGCTCGCTGAGGCTTCGGTTCGCCCGATGCACGAGGCCGATATCGCGATGGAACGTGTGGGGTCCGAGATCGATTGCGCGTACCGCTGCAGGCCAGCGGCGATGCGTGGCGGTCTGCGGCACCAACGCGACGCCCACGCCATTGGCCACGAGCCGCACGATCGCATCGAGTTCGTCCAGCTCGCAGACTTGTTGCACGTTCAGGTGCGCAGCGCGCAGGAAGCGATCAACCTGCCGGCCGCCGAACGAGGCGCGGTCATATCGGACGAACGGTTCGCGAGATAACAGCTCGGACCAGTCCTTGCCGTCCACGTGCCGCGGCACCAGCAGGCGAAACGGCTCGTGCGCGAGCGTGCTCCAGCGCAGGTCGCTGTGCAGCGAGAACGGCGGCCGGATGATGGCTGCCATGGCGATGTCGCCTGCATCGACCTGGTTCAAGAGTTCCATGGACAGGCCCGGCACGACCCTCGTTCGGCAGCCGGGTACCTGCTTGTGGAACTTGCCGAGCACGTCAGGCAGCAGCGAACGTTGCACCGATGCAATGGCGCCGATGTTAAGCAGCACGCTGGCTCCCTGCCCCGCGTTGCTGGACCCGAGGTTGCTGTAGAGCGCGAGCAGTTGCTGGGCCTGCTCGAGCGTCTGGTGCCCCATGGCATTGAGACGGGCCGACCGACCGGTGCGGTCGAAGAGCTCGAAGCCGAGCTCCGCCTCGAGCCGCTGCATCTGTGCACTGACGGCAGCCTGCGTGAGGCCGATCTGCTCACCGGCGGCGGCGAAAGTGCCCTCTCTTGCCACGGCGATCAAGGTCTTGAGTTCGCGAATCATCAACAAATTCCATTTGCGCTTGGCGCAAATATATATTGATTTTATTTTCCATCGGACTGCCTACGATTCAACCCACTGAACACCGCCAGCGCCACGATCAGCAACCAACCTCCTCGACCATGACCATGTCTGCCCCGACCAAGAATCCCGACAGCCTTTCACCGTTCCACGTCGCATTCCCGGTGCACGACATCGCGCTGGCCCGAGAGTTCTACGGAGAGCTGCTGGGCTGCCCGGAGGGCCGCAGCGCAAATGACTGGGTCGACTTCAACTTCTACGGCCACCAGATCGTTGCGCACCTGGCCCCCGCCGAAACCGGCATCGCAGCGCGCAATGCAGTCGATGGACACGGCGTGCCGGTTCGCCACTTCGGCATCGTGCTGCCGATGGCCGAATGGGAATCTGTGGCCGCGCGCCTAAAGGCCCAAGGCACCGCATTCGTGATCGAGCCCTACATCCGCTTCAAGGGCGAGCCCGGGGAACAGGCAACGATGTTTTTCCTCGACCCCTCTGGTAACGCGATCGAGATCAAGGCGTTTGCCGACATCGCGATGCTGTTTGCCAAGTGATCGGCGTGCATCGCGAAACAGGAGCAATCAATTGAAGAAACTGGCCCTGGCTTTCCTTGCCCTCATTGCTGCTGCCGCGGCGCAAGCGGACACGCTGCAGAAGATCAAGACAACGGCGTCCGTGACGATGGGCGTGCGCGAATCGTCGGGCGCCCTCTCGTACACCATCGGCAGCGGGAAGTACGTCGGCTTTCACATCGATTTGTGCCTCCGCGCGCTGGCCGACATCCAGAAGCAGCTCGGACTTCCCAAGCTGGACATCCAGTACCAGACGGTGTCGTCGGGCAATCGGATACCGCTGCTGCAAAACGGGACGATCGACCTGGAGTGCGGCTCGACGACCAACAACGCCACCCGTCAGCAGCAGGTCGCGTTTGCCCTCACGACCTACGTGGAAGAAATCCGCATCGCCGTGAAGGCGAGCTCAGGCATCCAGTCGATCAGTCAGTTGAACGGCCGCAGGGTTGCGACGACCACCGGCACGACAAGCGTGCAGCTCTTGCGCAAGCACCAGAAGGCCTCAGGCGTCGAGTTCCAGGAGATCTTCGGCAAGGACCACACCGACAGCATGCTCAACCTCGATTCCGGTCGCGCCGATGCCTTCGTGATGGACGCTCAAGTGCTGGCCGGCAACATCGCCAAGTCCCGCAATCCGGCGGACTTCAGAATAGTCGGCGAGGTGCTCGGCGTGGAACCGATCGCCATCATGATCCGCAAGGACGACCCGGCCTTCAAGCAAAGCATCGACAACACGCTGCGCGGCTTGATGAAGAGCGGCGAGATCGCGCTGCTCTACGACAAGTGGTTCATGAGGCCGATCCCGCCGGCCAACACCGCCGTCAACCTGCCGGCCTCCGAGGAGACGAAGGCCGCCTGGGCCAATCCGACCGACAAGCCCGCTGAAGAGTACGGGCGTCGGTGAAGGGCTGAATCCCTCATCTTCCTGCGCGACCTCGGCCTCGACGGCCGTGAAAGCAGACTTCAACGGTTCGCCCCCCCGGCCTTCTGTCGAAGAGCGCGCTGCAGAAATGTGCGGCGCCTGAGCTGGGTTGCGGCGCTGTGCCTGCAACCCACAAATATCCCAACCTCAGCTGAAAGTGAAACCATGAACAAGCCCACCTACGCCCCGGAATACAGCGCCATCGTCGATGTACTGAACAAGTACAACGAGGGCTGCAAGCAGGCCAAGAGCAGCATCATGAAGCCCGCTTTCAGCGAGCAGGCAACCATGTTCAGCGTGGGCACCGACGGACAGCTATCAGGCGGAGCCATCCACAACCTGTTCGACGGTATCGACAAGGATTTCCGTCCGTCGCCTGAAGCTCAAAGTGCCATTGTCCACATCGAGATCGTCGGCACCGCCGCAAGCGCCCGCGTCGACACCAACGACGTCTCCGGCTTCTGCTTCACTGATTTCTTCCATCTGCTGAAGGTCGAGGGCAAATGGACCGTGATCAGCAAGATCTTTCACACGCACGTCGCCCCTTGAGCGCGTTGGGCGTTCGTCTGGCACCCCGCCTTCGTCAATTTTGGGGCTTGAAACCAATGTTTCAGCAGCCTGTTGATGACGCACACATCCACTAAGAACGAAACATCATGAAAGCCCTCACCTCCGCTCTTGCCCTTCCCGTCTTGACCCTTTCGCTGGGCAGTGCTTTGGCAGCCAGCCTGCCTGGCGTCGAACACAACACGGCGAAATTCTTGCAATCCCTTGAAGGCGGCAAGACGCTCGACACCATGACGCCGGCCGAAGCCCGCGCCGCGCTGGTAGGCGCGCAAGCTGGCCCCAAGGTGACCTTGCCGGCGGCCGACGTCAGCGAGAAGACGATCCGCGTCAATGGCAGCGACCTGAAGCTGACCGTCGTGCGCCCGGCCGGCAGCAAACAGAAGACCCTGCCCGCGTTCATGTACTTCCACGGCGGCGGCTGGGTGCTGGGCGACTTCCCGACCCACGAACGGCTGGTGCGTGACCTGGTGGCAGGCTCGGGCGCCGTGGCGGTCTTCGTCAACTACACCCTGTCGCCCGAGGCGCGATACGGCGTCGCCGTCGAGCAAGCCTATGCCGCCACAAAGTGGGTGGCCGAGCATGGCAAGGAGATCAAGGTCGACGGCAAGCGCCTCGCCGTAGCTGGCAACAGCGCGGGCGGCAACATGGCCGCCGTGGTTGCCCTGATGGCGAACGAGAAGGGCTCACCCGCACTGCGTTCGCAAGTACTGCTGTGTCCGGTGACGGATGCGAGCTTCGACACGCCGTCGTACAAGGAATTTGCCGATGGCTACTTCCTGACGAAGGACTTGATGGCATGGTTCTGGGACAACTACACGACCGACGTCAACGCACGCAAGCAGATCTACGCATCGCCGCTGCAGGCGACAACCGAGCAGCTCAAGGGCTTGCCGCCGACGCTGATCCAGACCGCCGAATTCGACGTTCTGCGCGATGAAGCCGAGGCTTACGGCCGCAAGCTCGACGCTGCGGGTGTGCATGTGAAGTCGGTGCGCTACAACGGCATGATTCACGACTTCGGGTTGTCGAACGCCTTCAGCCATCTGCCAGCGCCCCGCAGCGCGATAGCGCAGGCCTCACAAGAGCTCAAGGCCAACCTCAGCAAGTAATTTCGAAGGCAAGAAACCTTGGACAGACCGTGCGCTTCCCTGGGACTGGCGCGGCGGCCAGATGCGCAACGGCAAGTCAAGCGGCGATCGCCTCAGTCCTTCAGCGGAGAGATGCCCTGCACCGGCCCGATCAGCCGTTCGAACAGGCTCTTGAGCCGCTCCACCCGGGCGCGGTCGCGCATGAAGGCGCGGAACTCTTCGGGGCTGGTGTTGTACTGGTCGATCGGCTTGTAGCCCGAATGAGGCGCCACGTCATTGCGGATCGGGAACTGGCGCGCGTTGGAGACCACCGGGAGCGAGAGCATCCAGCTCATGTACAGCCTGGCTGCGGCCGGGTGCTTGGCGTCCTTGAAGATCGCGCCCGTCTGCGCCCAGGTGAGGAAGGGGTCATTCGTCGGCAGCACGAAGCGGGTGTTGGCCGATTCCACCGGCACGAAGTTGCCCGAGGTGCCGGTGCACACGGCGTACTTGCCTGCTTCCACGGCGTCGCGCGGCGTTTGCGTGCCGCGCACCCATTGCACGCCGTTGGCCTGCAGCTTGTCGATGAACCCGATGCCGTACTTCTGCACGATCTTGTCGAAGACGTAGAGCACGGCATCATCGTCGTGCGGATAGGCGATGACGATGCGGTTCTTGAACTCGGGTTTCAGGAACTCGGCGTAGTCACGCGGTGCGTTCTCAGCGGCCACCAGCGTCTTGTTGTAGCTGTTGGCGAAGGTCAGCATGAAAAGGCCGGTGAAGCGCGCCTGCGGGTCCTTGTAGACCGCGGGGACCTGGTCCCAGCCGATCGGCTTGTACGGCAACAGCAGCCCGCGCGCCGCCCAATCGTCGAAGTCGTGCAGCGTCTGCAAGTGAGCGATGTCGACCTTCAGGTCCTTGCGCAGCAGTTCCTCTTCGATGCGCGCATCTTGGTACTTGCTGAGGTCTACGACGACGTCGACCTTCATGCCCGGGAACTGACGCTCGAAGCCGGTCTTGATCGGGAAGCCCTGCGTGACCTCGTCGCCACCTGCGTAGACGGTGAGCCGGCCGCCCTCTTTCAGCGCGGCCTGATGCAGGTCTTGCAGTGTCTGGCCGGTGCCATCGCGTTCGGCGGCAGCCGGTGCGGCCTGCGCCCAGACGCTGGCTGTCGCGGCGATGGCCAAGCCAACAACGGCAGTGCGCCGCCTGATCGGCAGCAGCGCGGGATTGGCGTTCACCACGTCATCTCCCGCACAAGCTGATGGGCGAACCCGAGGGTAGAAGGCATCCAGATGCTCCTGTGGTGTTCCGACGGAGCGACTCTATGGACACCAACCGGATCGATAAACGGCGCATCGATCAAATGGTTCTTGCGTACATCGTCGCAATCGCACAGATCGGCGATGCTTCCCTCGTCGCCCCGCGCGCTTCAGCGCCTGACCGCCGGGTCCCAGTGCTCCGCGATCTTGCCGTTCTCGATGCGGAGCATGTCGAACCAGGTGGTCGTGTACTTCTGTGCAGCGTCCTTCGGATCGGCGTACTCGCGGGCGAAGACCAGGATCACGAGATCTCGCTCCGCGATGATGGACACCAGCGGCGCCTGCACGCGCGCCTCGATCGCCTTCGGCTGGCCTCGCTTCGAGAAGAAGTCGACGAAGGCCGCGCGGCCGCTCGGCACGTTCGGGTTGTGCTGGATGTAGGCCTCGGTGAGGTACTTCGGCGCCAGCTCCATGTGAAGCCCTTCGAAAACCTCGCGCCAGAAGTCGTAGACCAGCCGCTTGTTGGCAGCAAGCTTCGCGTCAGGGCTGGCCAGCATCGCCTCCTGGTCAGGATTGGGAACGACCGGCGCCTGCGCGCTTGCCGAGGCAGCGAACAGGATGGCGGCGGCAAAGCAGAGAGCACGGAATAACGACGACATAGATCTCCTCGGATGGGGTCAAGCGGAAGCGCTCACGGCAGCGCGACCGGCAAGCGTCAGAGTATGCGGCGACCTCCGACGCTCATGGCCGGTGCTCAGTCTCCGGACGGGTTGCAAGAAGCGGCAAACTCTATTCGCGGCAATTCGATCGATAAACAGCTCATCAATAGAATCATCGTTGCATGCTTCGTCGCACTGAACCCCGCAGCCCATGGACCGCCTGACCGCTGCCCGAGTCTTCGTCGCCATCGTCGAGCACGGCAGCCTCACTGTCGCGGCCGATCGACTGGAGATGTCCACCGCCATGGTCAGCCGCTACCAGGCAGCGGCCGAGGCTTGGCTGGGCGTGCGGCTGCTGCATCGGACGACGCGGCGAATCAGCCTCACCGAGGCGGGACAGGCCGCGCTGCCATCGTGCCGCCAGCTGCTCGGCCTGGCAGAAGAGGCGCAGCACCAGGCCGGCGAGGTGAGCCGTGTGCCGGCCGGACGGCTGCGCATCACGTGCTCGCCCTCGTTCGCCGAAGCGCAGCTCGGTCCCCGGCTGGCCGACTTTCAGCGCCTGTACCCGCAAGTGACCTTCTCGCTGCTGGCTGTCGACCGCAACATCGACCTCGCGGCCGAGCGCATCGACCTGGCGGTGCGAATCACCAATTCGCTGGAGCCGACGATGATCGCGCGGCCGCTCGCAGCCTGCCGCTCCGTGCTTTGCGCATCGCCCGACTATCTGCGCACGCATGGCGAACCGCGCACGCTGGAGGCGCTGCAACTGCACCACTGCCTGACGCACACGATCGTCGGGGCGACGCAATTCCGCTTCCGCCGCGACGGCCAGCTACTGGAGCTGCCGGTGACGGAGCGGCTGTCGACCGATGACACCGCGGTGCTGCGCAGCGCGGTGCTCCAGGGCAGCGGCATCGGCATCCTGCCGACCTACTTCATCGGCGACGAGCTGCGCCAGGGCCGCCTCGTGCACGTGCTTCCAGAGCTGGAGCCCGAAACGCTGGGCATTCACGCGATCCTGCTGTCGCGCCAGCACCAGCCGCTGGCGGTGCGCCTGCTGGTCGACTTTCTTGCCGAGCGCTTTGGCGGCGAGCAGCCGCCATGGGACCGCGAAGTGCACCCGGAGGTCGCCTAGGTACCCGCAACTCAGGTTTTCGACCGTGCCTGTTTGGTGGTGAGCGTTGTTGAGCGCGTGCGCGCGCTCAAGGCCACGCCGCCAGCAATGGCGCTGCCTGCAAGAGCTGCGCGCACTGCCCCTGGATGGCCATGAACGGCGTGGTCGGCGTGCCCCACGCGCACCTGCCGCTCGACCGCATGCCGGCCTTCACCGCTGCGCTGAAGAACGGCCAGCCCGTGGGCGAGTTTTATTCGGTGTGAACAGCATCACCAGCAGAGGCAGCAGCGCCAAAGTAAACAAGGTGCATAAACAGGCCACCCAAAGCGGATAGTCGTCCGGGTTGCCAAAGACGAAGTACTTCAACGCCGAGTAGCCCAAGGCCAGCGCCATCAGCAACGTGATGCCCGGCAAAAGAAAGCGGAACAGGAACGTCATGCCGAAGGCCGCTACACCCTTCATCGGATGGCCCAGTGCATACCAGACCGTCGCCCACAAACAGTAGCCGAGGATGAACAGCATGACGCTCGCCCCGAGCCACAGGCCCACACTGCGGGCGCTGAGCTCTGCGGCCACCCGGTCCCCCGGGGCGTACACCACCCTCAACTGCGTCCCTTCGAGGGGGAACTCGGTCGATGCCACCGAACTGGGCAACTCCAGCAGCTCACCATCGGGCCCTGCGAACCGCACCTGAGCGGTGTGCATCAAGCGCTGGTGGGTGACGGTGCGGTCTCTGGAGTCTCTCTCCTGATAGTCGCGGTATTCGGAGGTGTATCCGACCACGGTAGCGCTGTAGGTGGGTTTGGTGGCAAGAGAGTAAAGCGCTTGGCCGGTCCAATAGCTGAAGGGCACGAACAAGGCAATCAACGCAAAGATGATGACCACCAACAACGCGCTGCCCCCCGTCCCAGGCCGTATGCGCTGTGACACGCGCCGCCCCAGCCAGACGGCGGCGCCAAGGAACACCGCCGTGCTGGCAAGCAGAACCTGGCCTGCAGATGTCAATGCCATGGGCCAGGCTCCGAATGTGATGCATGAAAAATGAGAGATGAAGGGGCGCAGGTATCCATGGCCGGGGAGTCTAAGGTCCGGTGCCTCCAGCCCAGGCCTGCTCAAAAGGTGAGATGCAGCTGCGGCGCCACCTATGATCCGGCCTTCGTTTCAGGAGGCCTTGCATGCCATCAACTTCTTCCGCGGCGCCATCCATGGTGCGCACTGGCGCCAAAGCGGGTGTGGCGTTTGCCAGTTCCGTCGCAATGGGTTGTTTGCTGGCTTTGCTGCTGGGTGGTGGCGTGTTCTTCTTCTACCTGAGTCGGCTGTCCGGCCCCGGCATGCCCGCCGCGGCGCACACAGGTGGCGCCGGCGTCATCCTTGCCTTGCTGTTTTCACCGTCATCGTTGGTCGGCATTTTGCTGCTGGCCTTTGTGCCGATTTACGTGATGCTGGGCGTGGCGCGTGGCCGCAGCCGGGCTGTCCAGCAAGTCGTGATGGGCCATGGAGAAGCTCTGTCGCAACGCCTGACGGACGTGATTGCCGCACGCATCGAGGCCATGCCGCGGACCAAAGGCGCGCTGGAAAGAGTGTCCGAGGTGTTGTCGGCCGATGCCATCAGCGAGCAATTGGCGCCCGTGCTGGGCCAAGGCCGGGCCGTGCGCGGCATGGTGAATTTCGCGGTGAATCGTCTGCCGCTGGCTGACCTGATGGCGCAATGGCAGCAGAGCCGCACTACAGAGGCGGCCGTTGTACCCGCACCTGGAGCGCCTGATCCAGCGTTGCGCTCACTGCTCATGCAGCGCATTGGCCAGACGCTGCAGGACGCCGCCACGCCTTCCAGCAAGCCGCTCTACATCGCAATGGCCGTCCAAGCGACGCTGCTGGCGGTGGGCATGTGGTTGACGCGTTGACCCTCATCGATGCGCCAGGATCGCTCCCGATGAGGAACTGCTCTTTGACGCTTCGAGCGGTCGTTGACTGCGATGTGTGCAAGGTAGCCGTTGGGCGAACGGCGGGCGACTTCACGCTGATTGGCACCAAGCAGTCACCAGACCTCTCCACGGACGCCGGACCCGACCGTGGCATCGGCTATCTCGTGGTCTTGTTTGCAATCTCGTCCAGCATGATCTGGTACAGGATGCGTGCGCTGAGCTGCAGGTCTTCGATCGGGGCGCCCTCGTTCAAGCCGTGGTAATTGATCGGTGGCCCGAACGCCAGGGTGAAGAGCGGGCCGGCCGCGACGAGATTGACCTGCCCTTTTGCATCGGTGCCCCCGCCGATGGCCGCCAACGGCATCGGCGCGCCGACCGCCCGCTCATAGGCGCCGCTGATCCGTTGGAACCGCGGACTCTGCGGGTCGCGTACGTCGGGTGAAGCGGCGTTCACGGTCGCCACCGTGACGGCCTGACCCGGCCGGTCCTGCTGAAAGCGGTTGACCAGTTGTTCGAAGGCATCGGGGAAGACGCTGGTGCCTGGCAACTGCCCCTCGGTCTTGCCGTCCCACGCCACGCCGTGATGGCCGAGGGCATAGCGGATGTCGAGTCTGAGGGCCACGTCTTGGGGGCTGGTCGTGACGCGCGTCAGCGCGTAGGTCGTCCCGTTGCCTTGCTCGAAGACCTGATCGTGGCGTTCGAGCAGATCGGGATGCTTCTCGCCGAAGACCGTCGTGCCCCAACCCCAGGCCATGAACTGCAGCATCCGCCCGACGCCGTTCGGCGCGAGCGTCGCGTCGTCCACCAGGTGAGAGAGGAAGTTCGCGAGCGAGACGACCGGGCTCGCTCCGTTCGCGCGGTTCTCATCCGGCACCGACCCGTGTTGCGCGCCGATGACCTTGGTGGTCAGGACCACCGCCTTTGCGTCGCGGGAAACCTCGAGCGGCGCGCGCCGATACAGCGGATCGTCGAAGCCGTATTGCTGGTAGAGATCGGCGACGTTGGCCGCCAGGCGGTCGAGCGCGGCCTCATCGTTGCCGTTGATGCGCGCGGTCACCGTGTCCGGGATCTGATTGGTGGCCCCGGGGGCGCTGTTGAATGCCTCGATGAAGATGCCGTTGCTCGGCGCCGCGCCGAGCGGGATGGTGAAGACCGGCCGCTCGATCCCCTTCTCCGCGCGGACCGTCCAGACCGCATCGAAGACGATGCCGAAATCGGGCACGCCGACCTCCTGGAAGTAGTACGCGGTCGAGAAGTCGGTCTCCTCGGAGGTGTCGAAGATCAGTTCGACCGTCAGCCCGTCGAGTGCGTTGGTTCCGTCGTAACGGTTCGCCAGCGCCCGCATCACGATGAGCGCGAGGACGGCTGGGCCCTTGTCATCCGCCGCCCCTCGGCCCACCAGGAAAGGCTGCGCCGCGCCGCGGTAGTCACGCGCCTCGACCCGCGGCTCGAAAGGCCGCCAATCCGCATTGCCGGGGGGCACGGTGTCCAGGTGCGCCAGGATCGCGACCTTCTTCGGCCCGCTGCCGAGACGGAACCCGAACACCCATTGGGTCTGGGTCGGGCCCGCCCGGCTCCACTCGAACGGCTCGAGCTTCAGGGTTCTCTGCTCCCGGTTGAACTCCTGGGCCAGCCCCATCAGGTAGTCGCGCGAGCGCGCCAGGTTGTCGACCACCAACTGCTCGCTTTGCGGGTCTTCCGTGCGGTACGTCTGCAGCGTGACGAGGTGGCTCGTCTCGGAGACGAATTGCTGCGCCAGCGTCCGCTCCAAGTACGAGCGGGTATCGTCGCCATCCGAACTGCCGCAGCCAGCGAAGAACACCAGGGCAGCGACGGCCAAGCGACCGTGATGCACAAGGTCGCGTTTCATGCAGCTAAGCATAGACATAAGAACCTCCGGCGTGTTCACGTATCGTGCCGATCAAACCCCGTCGGCTCAGGGCGGTATGCATCGCCATCGCGATCTCCTCTCGTTGTTGTGGCAAAAGATCGCGGGCAAACCGTGTTCCATGACGGTGGCTGCCAAGGCTGAGTCAGTGTCGAAACCCGGCGCTGCTAACGATCTGGCTTGGCACAAGACAAGTTCGGCGGTTTGAGTTGCGGCTGCTCGCGTGACCGGTAAGGCCGCAGCTTGCGACTTCTCAATTGCAGAGCAAGGAAAGGCGGCAAATGGGATCGCATCCACTCGCATGTCCAGCTATGGCGAGATGTCACCCTGCCCTTGCGTGGACAGGCACGTGACCCGGTTCCCCCACGTCGGCCCCGATTACCAGCCAGTCATCGGCGATGATGATTGGCCTGCCAAGGGTCATATTTAGCATCGCGGGTGCTTTGCCGCTCAGCGGCTCTTCGAGCGGTGAGACTGGCCGTGCACGACAGGCTGACGTGGCTCAGCCACCACTCAACGACCACATCATGACGAACGACATGAATCCTTCCGCCCTGAAAAGCTTCGACCTCACGGGGCGAACCGCACTCGTCACCGGCTCCAGCGTCGGCATCGGCTACGCGCTTGCGCGCGGGCTGGCCAGCGCCGGCGCCCGCGTGATCCTGAACGGGCGCAACGCGCAGAAGCTCGAGCAGGCCGCAGATCGCTTGCGCGCCGAAGGCGCCTTCGTGCTCAGCGCGACGTTCGACGTGACCGACGGCGCGGCAGTCGTCGACGGTGTCGGGCGGATCGAGGCCGAAGTCGGACCCATCGACATCCTCGTCAACAACGCTGGCATGCAACGTCGCGCCCCGCTCGAACAGTTCGAGGAGGGGGACTGGCACGAGCTGATGAAGACCAATGTCGACAGCGTGTTCCTGGTCGGCCAGGCGGTCGCGCGCCACATGATCAAGCGTCGCCGCGGCAAGATCATCAACATCTGCTCGGTGCAGAGCGAACTCGGCCGCCCGAACATCGCGCCCTACACCGCGAGCAAGGGTGCGGTGAAGATGCTCACAAAGGGCATGGCGATCGACTGGGGTCAGTACAACATCCAGGTGAACGGCCTCGGCCCGGGCTACTTCAAGACCGAACTCACCGAGGCGTTGGTCAACGATGCCGAGTTCACGCGCTGGCTGGTCGGACGTACGCCTTCGCGCCGCTGGGGCGATGTGCAGGACCTGGTCGGCGCAGCGGTGTTCCTGGCCAGCGACGCGTCGAATTTCGTCAACGGCCACATCCTCTACGTCGATGGCGGCGTGACCGCCACGCTTTGATGAACTCTTGGAGACCGCAGCTCGGATGACTGCTGACAGGAGCCTCCGATCGATTGAATGGACGTCAGCTTAGGCGCGTTAGCCAACTGAGCGACGCGAGACAATGCGGCCGATGGAACCCACCGACGCCGATGCCCGCCTCACCGACCTCGAGATCAAGGCGAGCTTTACCGAGGACCTGCTGGACACGCTCAACGAGATCGTCGCGCGCCAGCAAGCCCAGATCGACCGCTTGATCAATGAGCTCTCCACGCTGCGCAACCAGATGCCCACAGCTGACGGTGCCCCTGCCTTCCGCAGCCTGCGCGACGAGCTGCCGCCGCACTACTGAGCAGGTCCAGGCGCCCGCCATGGAAGATCTGCCATGCCATCGGCCTGCGATTGCCGCCTGTCAGCGTCACGACCCGGCGCGCCGGGGATTTGGTGGGCCGCTCTTGTCGTCGTCTCCGCGGGTACCCACACTGTGGACGAGCTTCGAGAAGTCCTCCCTGTGAAGTGTTAGGGCGACTTCGCGAGAATCGTCGAATTCTCCGGTCAGTGATAAGGGCGCTCGGTCGCCCAGGCGGCAAGAGATCGCCAATGCCTGCTGGCTGGTTCTGTGATGGTCCGGGCTCCGGGTCGACACTTCCAGTTCGGCGTCATCGAATGCATCCGTTGGACACTCAACTTCGATGGCAGCGCTTCGCCACGCCAAAGTCGCCGAGGCTCTGAGTCAGGTTTTGGGGCGCGCCTGTTCGGTGGTGAGTGGCTTGCCGCCCACGCCCCACAGTCCGCTGCGGATCTCCTGAATTGCGCAGCGTGTCATGGGGCGGAGGCCTTCACCGCCGACCCGGACGACGGCCTCGGCAAGCTCCGCGATGAGACGCTGCTTCTGGGCGTCATCGAGCACGCCTTCGATGATCTTGACGTCGATGAATGGCATACGGCTCCTACTGGATGGAAACGGCGTCAGCAAACGGCAGCCGTGGCCCGCGCGGGGCCGGCGACTCGGGGTCGCCGTAGCCCAGGTTGACGAGAAAGTTGGATCGCCAGCGGCCGTCTGGGAAGAACGCTGCATCGACGGCGGCAGGGTCGAAGCCGCTCATCGGCCCGCAGTCCAGCCCCAGCATGCGCGCGGCGACGATCAGGTACGCGCCCTGCAGGCTGCTGTTGCGCAGTGCCGTCGTCTGAGCGAGAGCTGCATTGCCTGCATACGGCGCGCCCGCATCGGGTCGCGCCGGAAACTGCTGCGGCAACTGCTCGTAGAACCGCGTGTCCTGCGCGACGATTGCGGTCACTGGCGCGCTCGCCACCTTGGAGACGTTACCCGGCGACACGCAGGACTTCAGCCTTTCCCTCGCCTCCGGGCTGCGCACGAACACGAAGCGCGCCGGCTGCGAGTTGAACGCTGTCGGCCCCCAGCGAAGCAGCGCGTACAGCTGCTCCAGCGTCTCGTCGGGCACCGGCTGGCCGGTGAACCGCGAATAGGTGCGCGCGGTGCGGAAGACCTGGTCGAACGCGTTCTCGCTCAGTTGGGGCATGGCATCAAACTCCTTCTGCGACCGTGTAGGCCGTCTTGACTGTCGTGTAGAACTTGGCCCCGTGGCGACCCGGCAAGTGCGCCTTCATCACGCGCGCCCCGGGCCGCGCCGGCGGAACTTCGCCTGCCACTCGGCCAGCGGCATGAAGCTCGGATCGTCGCGCACCATGCGCTCCGTCTCGGCCAGCAGCTCGGCTTCGCTCTTCGACAGGTCCAGCGGCGCGCCGTAGGGCTGGTTGACGTAGTACGGCGTGTCCAGATAGACCTCGACGCGATTGACCTCGGGGTCGAAGTAATACACCGACCACGCGTTGCCATGGTTCATCGGGCGGACCTCGGTCGCGCCCTTCTGCTGGGCCAACTCACGGTTCAGGCGCAACTCGGCCAGGTCGGGCACCAAGAACGACAGCTGCATCACCGTGCTGACAGGCGATGCCTCGGAGCGCCCTGCGGACAGCACCAGCTGGTGGTGCTGGTCTTCAGTGGCGCTCATGAACACGAGCCGGTTGCCGAAGTTCTTACCGATGCCCTCGTCGGTGATCGTGAGGCGGAACACCGACGTGTAGAAGTCGACCATGCGGTCGAGGTCGAAGACGTAGATGCCGAAGTGGGCCGGCGTGGGGCGGGTGACGGTCGTCATGGGCTACTCCTTCTGAATGCCGGCATCTTTCACGAGACGTGTCCAGCGCTGCACGTCGGACTCGATCGCGAGCCTCAGCTCGTCGGCCGTGCTGGCGCGCGCCTCGCCGCCGGTGGCTTCCTCGAGCTTGGCACGCACCGCGCCGTCGCCAAGCACTGCGCGAATCTGCGCGTTCAGGCGCTCGACCACCGGCTGTGGGGTGCCTGCCGGCGCGAGCAGCGCGGTCCAGGAGCGCACCTCGAACTTCGGCACGCCCTGCTCGGCCACGGTCGCAGCCGCCGGCAGCCCGGGCCAGCGCGTGCTGCCCGAGGTCGCAAGTGCGCGCAGCTTGCCGGCCTTGATGTGCTGGACCACTGCGGTGGGCGCGGCGACGACGAAGTCGACCTCGCCACCCAGCAGTGCGGTGATGGACGCGCTCTCGCCGCGGTAAGGCACGTGCGTCATCGAAAGGCCAGCGCTGTGCGCGAGCAGCGCGCCGGTCATGTGCTGGCCCGTGCCCATGCCGGCGGTGCCGTAGTTGATTGCGCCCGGCTTGGCGCGTGCGGCGGACAGCAGGTCGCCCAGGGTCTGGTATTTGCTGCCCGCACCGGCGACGATCAGGAATGGAAACGACGTGATTGCCGACACGGGCTGGAACGACTTGACCGCGTCGTAGGGCAGCCTGTCTTGCAGCGCGGCACCGATCGCGTGGCCACCGGTGGCCAGCAGCAAGGTGTACCCGTCGGGCGGAGACTTGGCGACGGCATCGCCAGCCAGCGTGCCACCGGCACCGGGCTTCGACTCGACGATGACCGGCTGACCGAGCTTGCCGCTCAGCTCGGTGCCCAGCACGCGCGCAATGGTGTCGGCATTGCCGCCTGGCGCGAAGCCGTGCAGCAGCCGGATCGGCTTGTCGGGATAGGGTTGTGCCTGCGCTGCGGTGAGCGCGAGCCCGCCACACGCCATCAGCATCATGGCGGCTTGTCGAATGATCTTGTTCATTTTTTGTCTCCTCCGTGCGCGGGCTCAGTCGGCCTGCACGATGGTGTTGCGCAGCACGCCGATGCCTTCGATCTCGACTTCGACCACATCGCCTGGCACCATGAAGCGTGGTGGCTTGCGCGTCCAGCCGACGCCGCCCGGCGTGCCGGTGACGATCACGTCGCCCGGCACCAGCGTGAAGATCGTCGATGCGTACTCGATCTGCTGGGCGACCGAGAAGATCATGTCGGCCGTCGTCGTCGACTGCATCGTCTCGCCGTTGAGCCGCGTCTTCAGCGCCAAACCGCGCTCGGGCGAGATCTCGTCGGCAGTCACCATCCAGGGACCGAAGGGGCCGGTGGATTCGAAGTTCTTGCCGGCGGCGATCGCCTTGGCATGGAACTGCCATTCGCGGATGCTGGCGTCGTTGTAGATCGAGTAGCCGGCGATGTACTCGTGCGCGCGATCACGCGCAATGTTGCGGCCCGGCTTGCCGATGATGACCGCCAACTCGCCTTCCCAGTCCAGCGAGTCCGACACGTGCGGGCGCACGATCGGCTGCTCGTGTCCAATCTGCGAGCGCCAGACGCGCAGGAAGATCGGCGGGTGGTCGGACAGCTCGCGCTGCAGGCCGCCGGCGACGACCTCCTTGTGGTGGTCGTGGTAGTTGCGAATCGCGCAGACGATCTTCTCCGGCTGCAGGATCACCGGCAGGTAGCGAATTGCGGTGAGCGGAATGTCGGCCTTGACCCCCGCCACGTCGCGCGCGGCGCGCGCCAGCCCGCCACTGGCGATGTAGGACTGCAGCGTCGGGTACTGCGGGTAGGCGCGGCCGAGGTCGGCAATGCGGTCGTCGATGACGGCGCCCCAGCTCGTGTGGCCGTTGTGTTCGAAGGAGAGGAACTTCATCGTCGTGGCTCCAGTGAGAAGAGAAGTTAGGCGGATTCGTCCGCAAGGCGATCTAACACCTCGCGCGTGTCCGCGCCCAGCGCGGGCGGTGCGTGGCGATATTGCACGGGTGTCTTCGACAGCCGCAGCGGGCTGGCGACCGACGGAACACTGCCCGCCAACGGATGTGGCAGGTCCACGCGCAATTCGCGCGCGCGCACCTGCGGATCGGCAAACACGCCCGCCAGGTCGTTGATGGGACCGCAGGGAACGTTGGCCTGTTCGAGCAGCGCGATCCAGTCGTCGGTGGTTCGCTGCACGGTCAGCTGGCGCAGCAGCGGGACCAGCGTGCGGCGGTACTCGACGCGCGCGGCGTTGCTCGCGAAGCGCGGGTCCTCGGCCCACTCGGGGTGCCCCGCGGCGCGGCACAACGATGCGAACTGGCTGTCGTTGCCCACGGCGAGAATCATGTCGCCGTCGGCGGTCGGAAAGGCCTCGTACGGCACGATGCTCGGATGGGAGTTACCCAGGCGCTGCGGCGAATGGCCGGTGACCAGGTAGTTGAGCGCCTGGTTCGCGAGGCACGACACCTGCACGTCCAGCAGCGCCAGGTCGATGTGCTGTCCCTGCCCTGAGCGCTCGCGCCAGGCCAATGCCGCGAGGATGCCGGCCACGGCATGCAGGCCGGTCAGCACGTCGGTGAGCGCAACGCCGACCTTCAGCGGCCCGCCACCTTCGGCGCCATCCGGGCGGCCAGTCACGCTCATCAGCCCGCCCAGGCCCTGGATCATGAAGTCGTAGCCGGGGCGCTGTGCATACGGGCCGGTCTGGCCGAAGCCGGTGACGGAGCAGTAGATGAGCCGCGGGTTGAGTGCGGCGAGGCTCTCGTAGTCGAGGCCGAACTTGCGCAGCCCACCGACCTTGAAGTTCTCGATCAGCACGTCGCTCTTCTCTGCGAGCAAGCGGATCTGCGCCTGGCCCTCGGGGGTGCCGATGTCCAGAGCCACCGACTTCTTGTTCCGGTTTGCGCACAAGAAGTAGGCCGACTCCACCGGCTTGCCGTCGGCACCGGTGGCATAGGGCGGCCCCCAGCCGCGCGTGTCATCCCCGCGCTCGGGGTGCTCAATCTTGATCACCTCGGCACCGAGGTCGCCGAGCATCTGGCTCGCCCACGGCCCGGCCAGCACGCGAGAGAGATCCAGCACACGCAGATGAGAGAGAGCGCCTTCTTGCACGGGCTTTCCTTTCAGAATGCGGCGATGCCGGTGATCGCGCGACCAAGAATCAGCGCGTGGATGTCGTGCGTGCCCTCGTAGGTGTTGACCACCTCGAGGTTGACCAGGTGGCGCGCGATACCGAACTCGTCGCTGATGCCATTGCCGCCCAGCATGTCGCGTGCGGTGCGTGCGATATCGAGCGCCTTGCCACACGAGTTGCGCTTCATGATCGACGTGATCTCCACCGCGGCGATGCCCTCGTCTTTCATCTGGCCCAGACGCAAGCAACCCTGCAGGCCGAGCGTGATCTCGGTCTGCATGTCGGCCAGCTTCTTCTGCACCAGCTGGTTCGCAGCGAGAGGCCGGCCGAACTGCTTGCGGTCGAGCACGTACTGGCGCGCACGGTGCCAGCAGTCTTCGGCCGCACCGAACGCTCCCCAGGCAATGCCGTAGCGCGCCGAGTCCAGGCAGGTGAACGGGCCCTTCAGACCGCGCACGTCGGGGAAGGCGTTCTCCTCGGGGCAGAAGACCTCATCCATCACGATCTCGCCGGTGATGCTGGCACGCAGGCCGACCTTGCCGTGGATGGCCGGAGCAGACAAACCTCGCCAGCCCTTCTCGAGCACGAAGCCGCGGATGGCGCCTTCGTCGTCCTTGGCCCAGACGACGAACACGTCAGCAATCGGGCTGTTGGTGATCCACATCTTCGCGCCGGTGATCGAGTAGCCGCCGGCGACCTTGCGCGCTTTCGTGAGCATGCCGCCGGGGTCCGAGCCGTGGTTCGGTTCGGTCAGGCCGAAGCAGCCGATCCACTCGCCTTTGGCAAGCCGGGGCAGGTACTTCTGCTTTTGCGATTCGGTGCCGAAGGCGTGGATCGGAACCATGACCAGCGATGACTGCACGCTCATCATCGACCGGTAACCCGAGTCGATGCGCTCGACCTCGCGCGCGACCAGCCCGTAGCAAACGTAGTCGAGGCCACTGCCGCCATACGCCTCAGGGATCGTCGGCCCCAGCATCCCGAGTTCGCCCATCTCGCGAAAGATCGCGGGATCGGTCTTCTCGTGGCGGAACGCTTCGAGCACGCGCGGCGCAAGCCTCTCCTGGCAGTACGCACGGGCCGCTTCGCGCACTGCGCGCTGATCGTCGCTGATCTGCTGCTCCAGCAGCAACGGGTCAGCCCAGTTGAAAGCGTGTGGCCGCGTTTTCACGTCTTGTGTTCCTCAGTCACGCCGCCTTACCCATGCGCAGATTGCACATTCAAGCAGCGACGCCTGTGGCAACTCTAGGGTGGCTCACCTGAGCAATCAAACGATTTGTTGTCAACAGCTTGTGCGTGAAACGCATATCTTGGACACTGCCGCGATGCGCCGCAAGATCCCCCAGACCGCCTCGCTGATTGCCTTCGAGGCGGCGGCAAGGCATGGCAGCTTCACAGAGGCGGCAAGTGAGCTCGTGCTGACGCAAAGCGCCGTGTCACGGCAGGTCGCCGGCCTGGAGAGTTATCTCGGTGTGAAGCTCTTTCGCCGCACCAAGCGCGGCATGCTGCTCACCGAGGCAGGGGCCGACTATCACCGCCAGATCGCGCGCCAGCTCGACGACGTGGAGCGCGCCACGCTGGATCTGGTGGCCCGCCAAGGCCGCGGCGGCACGCTGGAACTGGCGGTCGTGCCCACGCTCGGAACGCGCTGGCTGCTGCCGCGCCTGCCAGACTTCAATCGCAGGCAGCCGGGCGCGACGGTGAACCTTGCCAGTCGCACGCGGCCCTTTGCCTTCGCCGACACCGACCTGCACGCCGCCATCTATGCAGGCGACGGCAACTGGCCCGGCGCGGTCACCACGTTCCTGATGCCGGAAAGCATGGTGCCGGTGTGCAGCCCGGCGCTCATCGCGCCCCGAAAGCGGCTCACGCCGAAAGACTTGGCCCGCTTGCCGCTGCTGCAGCAGAGCACGCGCCCCTACGCCTGGCGCCAATGGTTCGAGTCAGCCGGGTACCTGCCGGGCAACGAGCTGGTGGGCCCGCGCTACGAACTGTTCTTCATGTCGCTGGAGGCCGCGCGCGCGGGGCTGGGCGTGGCGCTCGTGCCCCGCTACGACCTGGGCGACGACCTCGAAGCCGGGCGGCTCGTCATCGCCGTCGACCATGCCTGCGCAACCGACCGCGCCTACTACTTCGCCAGCCCAGAGCCGAAGAGCGACGAAACGCTCGTTGCTGCCTTCCGCGACTGGCTCTTGGAGCAGACGGCGCCGTTGCGAAGCCGCCCATGAAAGGGCCCGTGAGGGGCCTCTTCAAATATCAGCTGGAGGAGTCGGAGTCTTCCACATGTCTGTCAGCGGCTGGCCTTCGTAAGCGGTGATGGCACGCATCGAGGCACTCGCGCCGGAGGGTTCGAGCACCGCCGCTATGTGCTTCAGGATGATGGGCTTGAGTGCGCCATGCAGATCCGGCCCTCGGTGTAGTGCCCCAGCGCCAAGCGCTTTTCCTTGCTACCGAAGCGGTACTTCCAGAACCAGCGGCGCGACCCGTTCGGCGTTACTTCAAGGTACAGCCCGCCACTGTCGGCGAGCCGCACACGCGCCTTTCGGCGGGACACGCCGAATTGCTCCTGTTCCCCCGCCGTTGCCCCCATTGAGGGTGCGATGTCACGAGACCGTTTGAACCGGCGTAGGCCTTGAAACCCGCATGTTTGCTGGCTTTCTGGCACTTCGTTAGATCGTTTGGGAGCTTCTGGAACGGTCAGATGGCCTGCCCGGAGGGACTCGAACCCCCGACCCCCAGCTTAGAAGGCTGGTGCTCTATCCAGTTGAGCTACGGGCAGTGAGGGGAGGCACCAAAGATGGATGGTCGGGGTGGCGGGATTCGAACTCGCGACCTACTGGTCCCAAACCAGTTGCGCTACCAGGCTGCGCTACACCCCGAACAAGCGCGCATTGTACTCAGCAACTGGGCTCTTTTCTCTTGGGCATCACGCATTCAGTTGCTGCCAGCTCTTTTCGAGACGTTTGACACTCACCGGCTGAGGTGTGCGCAGCTCCTGGGCGAAGAGACTTATGCGCAGTTCTTCGATCAACCAGCGGAATTCGTCCAGGCGTGCATCGTGCACGCCACGGCGGTCGGCCACGAGCCGCAGGTAGCGCTGCTCGATCGGCCTCAACTCGCTCATGCGTGCAGCGTCTCTTGCAGGGTCGGCGCGCAGCTTGTCGAGGCGCATCGTGATGCCCTTCAGGTAGCGCGGCAGATGCGCCAGCTGAGCCCAGGGCGTGCCCAGCACGAAGCGCTTGGGGCAGAGGCGGCCGAGCTGCGCCGCGACGTCGTCGGCCACGTCTTTGGGTGCCCGCGCATCCTTCAGCTTGCGAGAGGCGGCCGCGTATTCGGTCAGTACCAGCATTGCACTGCGGGCCACTTCGTTGGCAATGAGCGTCAGGCGCCCTCGCCCTTCTTCGATGCGACGGCGAAAGGCAAGCGCATCGGTGGGCAAGGGGTCGGCGAGAAACGCGCGATCGAGCGCCAGGTCGATGATCTGTTCACGCAATTCGTCGGCGCTGCCGAGCGGCGCGAACAGCATCGACATCTTCTGCAGATCGGGGATGTTTTTCTCGAGGTACTTCAATGCATCTCGAATCTGCAGCGCCACCAGCCGGCGCAGGCCAGCGCGGTGCTTGCTGGCTGCGATGTCGGGCTCGTCGAAAACCTCGATCAGCACATGATTGCCGCGGTCGATCAATGCCGGGAAGCCCACCAGCGTCTGGCTGCCACGGCGCACCTCCATGAGTTCGGGCAGTTCACCGAAGAGCCAGTCGGTGTACTCCACCTCGGCCGGCGCAGCCGCAGGAGCGGTCTGCGGGGAGGATGCTTTCGTGGCCTTCGTCGGCACAACAGCCACAGGCGCCTCGGCAGGCACCGACGGCAAACCCGGTCGCAGCGCAGCCAACGCCTGGAACGCAGACCGCGCCTGCCCGCCCAACTCAGCCTTCAAGCTGGCGAGGTTGCGGCCAGTGCCAAGCTGCCGTCCGTGCTCGTCGACCACGCGGAAGTTCATGAACAGGTGGGGCGGCAATTGCTCCAGCTTGAAGTCGTTGCGTTTCACGTCGAGCTGCGTCTTGTCGCGCACGCTCTTCAGTAGCGCATCGACCAGCGAGCCGGAGCCGAACGCACTGCGCTCATTCACGTCGGCGATGAAGGCATCGGCGTAATCAGGCAGCGGCACCAGACGCGAGCGGGGGCGCTGGTGCAGGCTTTTCGCGAGGGCCAGCACCTTGTCCTTGAGCATGCCCGGCACCAGCCATTCGCAACGTTCGTCGTTCACCTGGTTGAGGGCGAAGAGCGGCACGGTGACTGTCACACCGTCCTTCGGGTCACCCGGCTCGTGCAGGTAGCTCGCCACGCAGTCAACGCCACCGAGACGCAGCGTCTTCGGGAACGCGGCCGTAGTGATGCCGGCGGCCTCGTGGCGCATCAGCTCTTCGCGTGTGAGCTGCAGCAGCTTGGGTTGCCGCTTCACTTCCTCGCGGAACCAGCGCTCCAGCGTGTAGCCGCTGCAGACATCGGCCGGGAGCTGCTGATCGTAGAAGGCGTGGATCAGTTCGTCGTCCACCAGCACGTCTTGTCGGCGCGACTTGTGCTCCAGCTCCTCGACCTGCGCGATGAGCTTTCGGTTCGCGGCGAGGAACGGCAAACGCCGCGCCACGTCGTCCGGCAACTCGCCCTCGACCAGCCCCTCGCGGATGAAGATTTCGCGCGCCGCCACCGGGTCGACGTTGCCGAAATTCACCCGCCGGTTGCTGTAGATCACGATGCCGTAGAGCGTGGCGCGCTCCAGCGCGATGACCTCGGCGGCCTTCTTCTCCCAATGCGGTTCCAGCAGCTGGGTCTTGATCAGGTGGCCGGCAATCGTCGGCAGCCATTGCGGCTCGATGTGGGCGATGCCGCGGCCGAAGAGACGCGTCGTCTCGACCAGCTCGGCCGCCACAATCCAACGCCCGGGCTTCTTGCTCAGGTTGGCACCGGGGTGCTTGTAGAAGCGGATGCCGCGTGCGCCGAGGTACCAGTCTTCATCGTCGCTCTTGAGCCCGATGTTGCCCAGCAGGCCTGCCAGCATCGACAGGTGCAGCTGGTCGTAGGTGGCGGGTGAACCGTTCAGGCGCCAGCCGTGTTCGGCGACGACGGTATGCAGCTGCGAATGGATGTCGCGCCACTCGCGCACCCGCCGCGGCGATATGAAGTTCTCGCGCAGCAGCTGCTCCTGCTTGCGGTGGGAGAGCTTGTGTTCGCCTTGACCACCCTTTGCGTCTTCCAGCCACGTCCACAACTTGAGCGTGCCGATGAACTCCGACTTCTCGTCGTCGAACTTCTTGTGCGCGTTGTCGGCCGCCTGCTGGTGCTCCATCGGGCGATCCCGTGCGTCCTGCACGCTCAAGGCCGAAGCAATCACCAGGACTTCAGCCAGCGCTTGGCGATTGCGTGCCTCGAGGATCATGCGGCCCACGCGCGGGTCCAACGGCAGCTTGGCCAGCTCGCGGCCAATCGGCGTCAGCTCGTTCTGTTCGTCGACGGCGCCCAGTTCGTTGAGCAACTGATAGCCGTCGGCGATGGCCCGGCGCGGCGGGGGTTCGAGAAACGGGAAGTCTTCGACCAGCCCAAGGCCCAGGGACTTCATCCGCAGGATCACGCCCGCCAAGGATGAGCGCAGGATTTCCGGGTCGGTGAATTTCGTGCGCTCCGAGAAGTCTTTCTCGTCGTAGAGGCGGATGCAGATGCCGTTGCTGACCCGCCCGCACCGGCCGGCGCGCTGATTGGCTGCGGCCTGGCTCACCGGCTCGATCTGCAACTGCTCGACCTTGCTGCGGTAGCTGTAGCGCTTGACGCGTGCCGTGCCGGCGTCGACCACGTACTGGATGCCAGGCACGGTGAGCGAGGTCTCCGCCACGTTGGTCGCGAGCACCACACGGCGCGCGCTGTGCGGCTCGAAGACCATGTCCTGCTCTTGCTGGCTCAGGCGGGCAAACAGCGGCACGATCTCCACGCCGGGTGGGTGGTGTCGGCGCAGGTGGTCGGCAGCCTCACGAATCTCGCGCTCGCCAGGCAGGAAGACCAGCACGTCGCCTGCACCTTCGCGCCACAGCTCGTCGACCGCATCGCCGATGGCATCGTTGAGGCCGTATTCGCGGCTTTCCTCGAACGGCCGGTAGCGCTGCTCGACTGGAAACAGGCGGCCCGACACCTGGATCACCGGCGCCGGCCCGTGGCGCGACGCAAAGTGCTGCGCGAAGCGGTCGGCGTCGATGGTGGCCGAGGTCACGATGACCTTCAGGTCGGGCCGACGCGGCAGGATCTGCCGCAGGTAACCCAGCAGAAAGTCGATGTTCAGGCTGCGCTCGTGGGCCTCGTCGATGATGATCGTGTCGTAGGCCTTCAGCAGCGGATCGTTCTGCGTCTCGGCCAGCAGGATGCCGTCGGTCATCAGCTTGACGCTGGCGCCGGCCGAGAGCCGGTCCTGGAACCGCACCTTGAAGCCGACGTGCTCGCCCAGCGGCGTGTTCAGCTCCTGCGCGATGCGCTTGGCCACGCTGGACGCCGCAATGCGGCGTGGCTGGGTGTGGCCGATCAATCCGCGTCCGCCCGCACCCCTGCCGCGGCCAAGCGAGAGCGCAATCTTCGGCAGCTGCGTGGTCTTGCCCGAGCCGGTTTCTCCGCAGACGATCACCACCTGGTGCTCCTGGATCGCGCGCGAAATTTCGTCGCGCCGGCCCGAGACGGGCAGCGATTCCGGAAAGGTGATCGGCGGGATCGGGTTGGCCACCGGGGGCGCACTGCGGCGCGGGGGAGATGTCATCAAGCCTGTCCTGGGCCTTGTCACAGGCCTTCGTGCAAAAATCGTTGATTATTTCAAAGCGCTGAACCACAGCCCCACGCGCCGCCATGAGCCTTGTTTTCCCGCATACCTTCGTCCCGTGGTTTCGGTCCGTGGCGCCGTACATCCACGCACACCGAGGCAAGACCTTCGTGGTGGCGATCGCCGGTGAACTCGTGGCTGCCGGCAAACTGGCCACCTTCGCCCAGGACCTGGCGATCTTGCATGCGATGGGGATCAAGCTCGTGCTGGTACACGGGTTCCGTCCGCAGGTCGAAGAGCAACTGAAGCTCAAGAACCATGGGTCGCGCTTCAGCCATGGCATGCGCATCACCGACACCGTGGCGCTCGACTGCGCGCAAGAAGCGGCCGGCCAGATGCGATATGAGATCGAAGCCGCGTTTTCACAAGGCCTACCTAACACGCCAATGGCGCACGCGCAGATTCGCGTGGTGTCAGGCAACTTCATCACCGCGCGGCCGGTTGGCATTCTGGATGGTGTGGACTTCCAGCACACCGGCCTGGTGCGGAAGATCGACGCGACAGGCATCCGCCGCGCCGTCGATTTTGGCGCTTTGGTGATGCTCTCCCCGTTCGGCTTCTCACCCACCGGCGAGGCCTTCAACCTCAGCATGGAAGACGTGGCCGCGAGCGCCGCCGACGCCTTGCAGGCCGACAAGCTGATCTACGTCACCGAGGTCAAAGGCATCCCGCTCAACCCCGCCGACCCGGAGAGCGAGATCGACACCGAGCTGGCGCTGGCCGATGCCAAGAAGCTGCTCGCCAACCTGCCCAATCCGGTGCAACCCACCGACACGGCGTTCTACCTGCAGCATGCCGTCAAGGCTTGCGAAGCCGGTGTGGAGCGGGTGCACATCGTGCCGTTCTCGGTGGACGGCTCAGTGTTGATGGAATCGTTCACGCACGATGGCGTGGGCACGATGATCGTCGACGAAAAGCTCGAAAGCTTGCGCGAAGCGACAGCGGACGACATCGGCGGGATCTTGCAGCTGATCGAGCCCTTCGAGAGCAACGGCACGCTGGTCAAGCGCGACCGTACCGAGATCGAGCGCGACGTCGACCACTACACCGTGATCGAACACGACGGCGTGATCTTCGGTTGCGCGGCGCTATACCCCTACCCCGAGGCACGCACAGCCGAGATGTCGGCGCTGACCGTGTCGCCCAATGTGCAAGGCCAAGGCGACGGCGAGCGGATTCTGAAGCGGGTCGAGCAGCGCGCGAAGGCGAGCGGGCTCGACAGCATCTTCGTGCTGACCACGCAAACCATGCACTGGTTTCTGAAGCGTGGTTTCGCCCAAGTCGACCCCGACTGGCTGCCCGAAGCGCGCAAACGCAAATACAACTGGGACCGGCGTTCCCAGGTGCTGGTGAAAAAACTCGCCTGACGCACCGAAGTCTCACGCCATTTTCATTTCCAAGGAGTACCCCATGGCACGCACCGTTCAATGTGTTCATCTAAAGAAAGAAGGCGAAGGCCTGGATTTCGCCCCATACCCCGGCGAACTGGGCAAGCGCATCTACAACGAAGTCAGCAAGGAAGCCTGGCAACTGTGGATGAAGCACCAAACCATGCTGGTCAATGAAAACCGCCTGAATCTCGCCGACCAGCGAGCGCGTCAATATCTGGCCCGTCAAATGGAGCGATTCTTCTTCGGCGAAGGTGCCGAGCAGCCAGCGGGATATGTGCCACCGTCAGCGTGAATATTTGGGGATTTGCCTGAGCGGGCGTGTGCAGTAACTTGAGCAGTCAGGAGTCCGGCAATTACCGTATGGCGACTGAGTTCGCTTCATTTAGGCGGCGGCATATTAGAAATGCCGTGATATAGAATATGTCGCACTTGCAGCGGCAAGCTTCATATTCATAGCCTAAGGAGAGACACATGTCATCGCTTCAAGACTTGCTGGCAAAACGAGCTGCACTCGAGCAGGAAATCGAAGCCACCCAGAAGCGCGAACGGCAAGATGCCATTAGCAAGGTCAAATCGCTGATGTCCGAATATGGGCTGACGGTCGCCGACCTTTCCAGCAAAACCACCGTAGGCAAGGCTGGGGCCGCCAAAGGCAGCAAGGTTGCCCCGAAATACCGCAATGCCGCGACGGGCGAAACTTGGAGCGGCCGTGGCCTGCAACCCAAATGGCTGAAAGCCGCTCTCGCTTCCGGCAAGAAGATCGACGATTTCGCAATCTGATCGCTGCCGACCGTTGAACGCCGCCTCAGGGCGGCGTTTTGCATGGTGCCTTCGTTAGACTCGTTAAGTGATCCCGCCCGCCTTCGTCCAAGACCTGCTTTCCCGCGCCGACATCGTCGAGATCGTCGGCCGCCATGTGCAACTGAAGAAGGCCGGCATCAATCACAAGGGGCTGTGCCCCTTTCATGGCGAAAAGTCGCCCAGCTTCACCGTCAGCGCCACCCGGCAGACCTACCACTGCTTCGGCTGCGGTGTGCATGGCAACGCCATCGGCTTCCTGATGGAGCATTCGGGAATGGGCTTTCTCGACGCCGTGCACGATCTCGCCCAGCAGGTCGGCATGACCGTCCCGGAAGACGACCGGTCTCCGCAGGAACGAGAGCGTGCCGCCGAGCTCAAGGAGCGGCAAGCCACGCTGAGCGACGTGCTCGCGAAGGCTGCCGATCACTACCGCAAGCAGCTCAAGAGCAATCCCCGCGCCGTTGACTACCTGAAGGGCCGCGGCCTTACCGGCGAGATTGCCGCAGCCTTTGGCCTGGGCTATTCCCCCGACGGCTGGCGCGGGCTGGCGAGCGTCTTTCCACAGTACGACGACCCGCTGCTTGAGGAGAGCGGGCTGGTCATCGCGACAGGCGACAACGAGGCCGACCGCAAGCGCTACGACCGCTTCCGCGATCGCATCATGTTCCCCATCCGCTCGGTACAGGGTGACGTGATCGGGTTTGGCGGCCGCGTGCTCGACAAAGGCGAGCCGAAGTACCTGAACTCGCCCGAAACCCCGGTGTTCATCAAGGGTCGCGAGCTCTACGGTCTGCACGAAGCCCGCACGGCGATGCGCCAGCGCGGCTACGGGCTGGTGGTCGAGGGGTATATGGACGTGGTGGCGTTAGCTCAATCGGGCTTTCCGAACGCCGTGGCCACGCTGGGAACGGCTTGTACCGCCGAGCACGTTCAGAAGCTGTTCCGCTTCACCGATTCGGTGGTGTTCAGCTTCGATGGCGACGCCGCCGGGCGGCGGGCTGCAGGGCGGGCGTTGGAAGCCTCGCTGCCGCACGCGACGGACACGCGCACCATCCGGTTCCTGTTCCTGCCAACGGAACATGACCCCGACTCCTACGTGCGAGAACTTGGCACCGAAGCGTTCGAACGGGCTGTCTCGCAGGCGGTACCTCTATCGCGCCAGCTGGTTGAAGCTGCCCGCGACGGCATGGACCTGGACAGCGCGGAAGGCCGTGCCAAGCTGCTTGCCAATGCCAAGCCTCTCTGGGGAGCGCTGCCCGAGGGCGCTTTCAAACTGCAGTTGCTGAGCGAATTGGCTCAGTTGGGGGGCTTGAGTACACCCGACCTGGCCCGGCTTTGGCAAACCAACGCCGCACCGAAGCGCAGCGCAGAAGCCGAATCAGCGCCCCCTCGCACAAAGCCAGATTTCGTCCGCACCCCGCGACCCAACCGCATGAGCAACCGCGCCGCGCCGGCCAGCCCGGCCGACACCGCCCTGCGCATGCTCCTGCTGCACAGCGACTGGTGGCAGCAGCTTGATGCCGATGACCATGAACTGCTGGCCGCCCTGCCCTCCGTGCATGGCCCGCTTTGCGCGTGGCTGGAGCGCTACCTGAACGAGCACGGCGCATCTCCGTGGGCAGTGCTGGAGCAGGCCCTGCAGGAAACCGAATGGGCTGAGGCTTCGTTGCGGCTGGTGCCGCAGAGCGTGCTGGCCGACGAAATGCAATTTGCCGATCTGCGCCGCGTCGTCGACGGCATGTGGGTCAAGTCGTTGCAGGCTCAACAGGAGCTGCTCATCCAGCAGGCCGCCACAGATCCGCAGGCTCTGACCAGATGGCGCGAACTGGAGACTCGCCGCAAACGCTTGCTGCTGACACAAACTCAGCAACCTTCTTTGACGTAGTGCCCGGCTTCGACGATAATTGAGGGTTTGTTACGCGGCAAGAGTGACAGCAGCACCTCCGGGCCCCGGCCACCCTCTGACCCAGGGTCCCCACACAAGGCCACCCATATCCCGCAAGGGCTGCACTAATTCGATGGTCACGACAGCTTGTCCGCCGATGTGTCAGAGCAATGGCCAAACCTGTGCCGGCAAGCTGCCGCATTGGTTGGCTTCGCTTTTTGCCGGTTTCATGATGCACCTTGAACAATCGTTCCGCGTCTGTAAATACAGAGGCGGGTCGCTGTTTTCCGTGCGCTCGAACCCTCAGCACAGAGCCGTGACGCCCACCACCATTCGAGGATTTGCATGACCGCGAAGAAGAGCGCCCCCGCCAAGGCAGCACCAGCCGCTGCGCCAGCCAAGACCCACAAGGCCGAGGTCGAAGACAAGAAGAAGCCCGCCAAGGCTGCCGCAGTGAAGCCTGTCGTCGAGGCCAAGGGCAAGCCCGGCCGCAAGCCGAAGGCCGGCGCCGCGGCCAAGAAGGAAGAAGTGCCTGAAGAGGACTTCTCCGACATCGAGGCTGACCTGCAAGGCGAAGAGCCCGAGGCCGAAGCCGAGGGCGGCGAAGAGAAGGTTGCAAAGGTCAAGCCCCTGCGCATGAAGGTGTCGCGCGCGAAAGAGCGCGCGCTGATGCGTGAGTTCGGCCTTGACGAGACCGCGCTCACCGAAGAAGAGGTCGCCAAGCGCCGCCAGGAGCTGAAGACGCTCATCAAGATGGGCAAGACGCGCGGCTTCCTGACGCACCAGGAAATCAACGACCACTTGCCCGAAAAGCTGGTCGACGCGGAAATCCTCGAAGCCATCGTGTCAATGCTCAACGACATGGGCATCGCCGTGTACGAGCAGGCGCCCGACGCCGCCACGCTGCTGATCGCCGGCGGTGGCACCACGACGGCGACCGAAGAAGAAGCCGAAGAAGCCGCGGAAGCTGCGCTGTCGACGGTCGACTCCGAATTCGGCCGCACGACTGACCCGGTGCGCATGTACATGCGCGAAATGGGCACGGTCGAACTGCTCACCCGCGAAGGCGAAATCGAGATCGCCAAGCGCATCGAAGGCGGCTTGCAGGCCATGATGCTGGCCATCAGCGCCTCGCCGACAACCATCGCCGAGATCCTGGTCTACGCCGACCGCATCGCCGCGGGCGAGATGCAGATTTCCGAAGCCGTCGATGGTTTTGTCTCCGAAGACGAAGCCGACGACTACGTGGCCGAAGAAGACGTCGACTTCTTCGACGAGGAAGACGATGACGACGGCCAAGGCGGCAGCAAGGCGTTGACCAAGAAGCTCGAAGAGCTGAAGGCCGCCGCGCTCACCAAGTTCGAGAACCTGCGCACCAACTTCGACAAGATGCGCAAGTCGTTTGAGAAGGATGGCTACCAGTCCGTCTCGTACAACAAGTCGCAGCAGGCCATCAGCGCCGAGCTGATGACAATCCGCTTCACCGTCAAGACGATCGAGAAGCTGTGCGGCATCCTGCGTTCGCAGGTGGACGATGTGCGCCGCTACGAGCGCGAGCTGCGCAAGATCCTCGTCGACAAGTGCGGCATGCCGCAGGAGTACTTCATCAAGCACTTCCCGCCCAACCTGCTCAACCTGAAGTGGGCTGAGAAGGAAGCGGCTTCGGGCAAGCCGTACAGCGCCGTGCTGGCTCGCAATCTGCCGGCAATTCAAGAGCTGCAGAAGAAGCTGACCGACCAGCAGGCCCGCGCTGTCGTGCCGCTTGAAGACCTGAAGCAGATCAACAAGCGCATGAACGAAGGCGAGAAGTCTTCGCGCGACGCCAAGAAGGAAATGATCGAGGCCAACCTGCGCCTCGTGATCTCCATCGCCAAGAAGTACACCAACCGCGGCCTGCAGTTCCTCGACCTGATCCAGGAAGGCAACATCGGCCTGATGAAGGCGGTGGACAAGTTCGAATACCGCCGCGGCTACAAGTTCTCGACCTACGCCACGTGGTGGATCCGTCAGGCCATCACCCGCTCGATCGCCGACCAGGCGCGCACGATCCGCATCCCGGTGCACATGATCGAGACGATCAACAAGATGAATCGCTTGTCGCGTCAGCACTTGCAGGAGTTCGGCTTCGAACCCGATGCGCCGACGCTGGCCGAGAAGATGGAGATCCCCGAGGACAAGATCCGCAAGATCATGAAGATCGCGAAGGAGCCGATCTCGATGGAGACCCCCATCGGCGACGACGACGATTCGCACCTGGGCGACTTCATCGAGGACACCAACAACACGGCGCCTATCGAGGCAGCGATGCAGGCCGGCCTGCGAGATGTCGTCAAAGACATTCTGGACAGCCTGACCCCGCGCGAAGCCAAGGTGCTGCGCATGCGCTTCGGCATCGAGATGAGTACGGACCACACGCTCGAAGAAGTCGGCAAGCAGTTCGACGTGACCCGCGAGCGCATCCGCCAGATCGAGGCCAAGGCCATCCGCAAGCTCAAGCACCCGAGCCGGTCGGACAAGTTGCGGACGTATCTGGACAACCTGTAAGGTTTGGCCGGATGAGTGACTCGCGTTAGCGAGTGAGCGCGAAGAGCTCACTCAACTTGCGGCGCAGCCACAAGCCGCGCACGTACCTCGACAACCTCTGATCCTCAAAAAAACCCTCGAGCCCCGGTCTAATTCACCGGGGCTTTTTTCATGTTTGTTGCCATAAACTTCACGACATGACGCAGATTCTTCAGCGAACCGTACTGTTTGCCGACTTGCGCGGCAGCACCTCGCTGTACGAAACCCTCGGCAACACCGAGGCCACCACGGTGGTCACGCGCAGCGTTGCCCTGATCGCGCAGATCGTGTCGACGACGGGCGGCGTGGTCGTCAAGACCCTGGGCGACGGCCTGATGGCGGTGTTCGCCGACTCAGCTGCCGCCGTCGTTGCAGCCGACGAGATGCACGATTCCCTCGACCGCATCGTGCCGCCCAATGCCGATCACCCCTCGGCAAGCGGCTTCACACCGGTGCTCAAGCTGCAGGTTGGGCTCGCGCACGGCGAGGTGATCGAGATGTCGGGCGACTGCTTCGGCGATGCCGTCAATGTGGCTGCACGCCTGCTGGACCACGCCGGAGACAACGAAACCCTCGCCACCGCCAGCGTCGTGAAGGGCCTGGCCGATGACCTGCGCGCTCGATTCCGCAGCCTCGACAAGGTGCAGCTGCGCGGCCGTGTCGAGCCGGTCCATGTGCATCTGCTCGAAGGTCGCCGTTTTGGCGACACGGCCGCCACCGCCTATGGCGATTTGCTGCCCAACCTTGAGCCCGAAGGCATCCGCCTGATCTGGCTCGACATGAACCGCGTCTACGCCGGCCCGAGCCTGCCGGTGGTGCTGGGGCGCAGCCCACAGGTCACCTACTGCATCGACGACTCGCGGGTGTCTCGCTCGCACGCCCGAATCGACTGGCACGGCGGCGCATTCCAGCTCACCGACCTCAGCTACAACGGCACCTACGTTCGTTTTTCGAACGACTCTGAAATCGTCGCACTGCGCCGAGGCACCTGCACCCTGCACGGGTCGGGCTTGATCGGCCTCGGCGCCTCGCTCATGGACCCCACCGCCCCGAGCGTGCGCTTCGAAATCCTGAAGTTTTCGGACACTCAGCCGCAAGATCAGTTCTGAACGCGACGCCGTGCAGCATTGATGTGTGCAGCTTGTCGCTGTTCGCAGCTCCAGCGGATTGCTCGCGAGCCTTTCTCCGCTACAGTCGTTCGCATGCTGCGGGTCGCCGATCTGGTCATTGAATTCATCCCTTGATGGGCATGAAGCCGGATCCCCGCCAGCTTCCCATGACGCCTTCGCCCGACGCCGCTGGCCCCACGTCCACGCTGCGCGAGTTGCGCAAGCTCGGCACCACTCCGGAGGCTCAATTCGATGCGCTGGCGCGACTGCTGGCCGCGCAGTTCGACTGCCCTATGGCCTGGCTCGGCTTTCTCAACGACGAAACCGGCCTGTGGCTCAAGGCGGAAGCCGGCTTGAACCGACGTGATCTGCCCATGGCAGGCAGCGCGTTGCTGAGCGCCCTGATGGATGTCGACAAGGTGGTCGTTGGCGATTCTTTGGAAGACCCGCGGTGGGCTCTCGACATTGCCGCCCCTCGTTTGAACATCCGCGCATTCGCTGCAGCCCGCATCGTGGTCGAAGGCCACGTGGTGGGCCTGGCATGCGCCATGGACCTCGTGCCCCGCATCTTCGATGACGGCCAACTCGCTGCCTTGCATGACGTCGCCTTGCTGGCTGCTTCCCTGCTCGAGGCGCGCCTGAAAGAAGAGCGCTGGCGCCTGCAGGAAGCACGCGTGCGCACCGCCAGCCTGTCCAGCACCGACTGGCTGTGGGAGAGCGACGCCTCTGGCCGCGTGACCTGGGTCTCATCGGGTGTCGGAGCCCACACCGGCCAGCGACCGGATGAGGTCGTCGGCCACACCTTGTCTGAACTCAATCGGCCCAGCGAAGGTGACACCACCGATTCGTGGCGGCGCTACCGGGAGTCGCGCGAAACGCTCTCGCCATTTCGGGAAATCATTGCCGACCGCCAGACTCCGAACGGCCTCATCACCGTCAGCCTCAGCGGCGTCCCGGTCTTCGACAGCGCGGGCAACTTTCGCGGATACCGCGGCAGCACCAGCAACATCACCCAGCGTGTGCAGGCGCAACGCGAGGCGCGCAAGGCCGAGCGGCTGCTCAGTGACTCGCTCGATAGTCTCACCGTGGGCGTGATGATCACCAACGCGGCCGGCCAGGTGGTGCTCGCCAATTCGATCTGGCGCGACAGCATCGGCCACTTCATGGGCAGCGGCGCGACCTGGCGGCAGATCGTCGAGCAGATGACGGAGCGAGGCGAGTACCCCGACGCGCAGGATCGCGAAACCTTCGTTCGGTGGCGCATGGGCCTCGCGTCGCCCCGCGGCGAACAGCATGAGCTGCGCTGGAAAGACCGCTGGGTCATCATCAGCGACCGCCAGCTGGCCGACGGCAGCGTGGTCCACCTCTCGATCGACATCACTGACCGAAAGCGCGCCGAGCTCGATCTGGCCGATCAGCAGACACAGCTGCGTGATTCGCAGTCGCGCCTCAGAGCCGTGCTTGAGGCCGTGCCCGACCTCTGGTTCGTGCTCGACACCGAAGGTCGATACCTCGAATGCAGCTCCGCCACCCACCCGATGCTGCTGCACCCGTGGGACACCGTGCGCGGCCAGCTGTTCGCCGCCGGTGTGCCCCAGCCGCTGGCCGATCGCGTCAATGCGGCCATCGCGTTCGCTCTCGCGAGCGGCGAAGTGCAACGCCTCGACTACGAACTCGTGATGCCGGACGGCACCGCACGCGTCTTCGAAGCCCGCGTCTCTCCCATGCCGAACGAGCGCGTGCTCTACGTCACGCGCGACCTTACCGAGCAGAGCCGCGCCGCCAACAAGCTGCGCTTGAGCGAGGAGCTGTACCGCTCGGTCGCCTTGGCCATCAGCGACGGGCTGGTGGTCGTCACGCCAACGCTGAAGATCATTGCCGTCAACCCGGCAGGCTGCGCCATCCTCGGCGTCACTCAGGCCGAAGCCATGAGCCAGGGCGAGATCTGGCCCTTCCAGCTGCTGGGCGCCGACCAAAGCATGCTGCCACCGGAACGCAACCCCGTGCGGCGCGTGGTCGGCAGCGAGCAGCCGCTGATGAACCAGATCCACGCCTTGCGGCGTCCGGATGGTGAGCTGCGCTGGATAGCCCTCAACGCCCACCCGCTGCAACTGCACCCCGAAGGCGGCACGCTCTCCGTGGTGCTGACCTTCCGCGACATCACGCAGCAACGCGCAGCCGAGCAGGCGCTTGCCCTGGCCGAGGAACGCTGGAAGTTCGCGCTCGAAGGCCCGGGCGATGGCGTCTGGGACTGGGACGTGCGCAGCAACAAGTTCTTCTATTCGGCGCGCTGGAAAGAGATGTGCGGCTACGCCGATGACGAGATCGGCGACAGCGCGGACGAGTGGCGCTCGCGCGTGCATGCGGACGACCTGCCGCACGCGCTGGCCGAGATGCGGCGCCACCTGCGCGGTGCCATTCCGCTGTACGACGTGGAGTATCGCGTGCGCCACCGCCTCGGCCACGAACTGTGGGTGCGCGACCGCGGCAAGGCGGTGAGCTTCGACAGCGAGGGCCGGCCGCTTCGCGTTGTTGGAACGCAGTCCGACATCACGCGCAGCAAGCAGTCGGAGCAGATGCTGCGCGACAAGCAGGCCGCCGAGCTGGCCAGCCATGCGAAGAGCGAGTTCCTCTCGCGCATGAGCCACGAGATGCGCACGCCGCTGAATGCGGTGATCGGTTTCTCCCAGCTGCTGGGCCTGAGCCATGCCACGCCGGATTCGAAGACCGTGCGCGAGTACGCCGGGCACGTGCTGGATGCCGGCGAACACCTGCTCGCGCTCATCAACGACGTGCTCGATCTGCAGAAGATCGAAGAAGGCGCCCTGTCACTGAGCTTGAGCGCGGTGGACCTGCACGACGCCATCGTCCGCACCGTCGAGCTGCTCAGCCCGCTGGCACAGGCCGGACAGGTGGACATCGACAACCAGATCGCGCCCGGCACCTGGGTGCAGGCCGACATGCAGCGCCTGCGCCAGGTGCTGCTCAACGTGGCATCCAATGCCATCAAATACAACCACCCTGGCGGCAGCATTCGCTGGCGCCTCGAAGGTGCAGCGATCGGCCGTCTCACGCTGTGCATTGAAGACAACGGCTCGGGCATGAGCCGCGAGCAGATGAGCCGGCTCTTCGAACCCTTCGATCGGCTGGGCCGCGAGACCTCGACTATCGAGGGAACGGGCCTGGGCCTCATCATCGCCCGCAGCCTCGCACAGGCCATTGGTGGCCGGCTGAGYGTGGCCAGCGAGGCCGGCCGCGGCACTTGCGTGCGATTGGACCTGCAATGCGCCGAGCCACCGGCGGATACGGCTCCTGCGCCGGAAGCCGTCGATGCAGCCCCTGCCATCGCCGGCCTTCGCATGCTGTATGTCGAAGACAACCGCATCAACGCCATCCTGTTCGAAGAGGCGATGCGGCTGCACAGCAGCCAGATCGACCTGCGCGTGGCCGAGGATGGCGACCAGGCGCTGACCCTCGCCCAGGACTGGCAACCCGAGGTGCTGGTGCTCGACGCCCACCTGCCCGGTATCTCGGGGTTCGAGGTCCTTCGCCTGCTGCGCACCCTGCCCGGGCTCGACACCGTGCCGGCCTACATGTGCTCGGCAGACGCCATGCCCGACGACGTGCAGCGTGCCTACGAAGCGGGCTTCATCGGCTACTGGACCAAGCCGATTAACGTCAGCGCCGTGCTGGCCGACATCGAACAGTGCGTTCAACGGGCACGCACCGCGCCGGCTACCGATTTCGGCTGAACCGCAGTGCCCTCGGGGCAACGATAATCGCGCCCTGCCCCATCGCCCGGCCCAACCCCAGCTCCAGCCAGCGTCCCATCATCCATGTCGTTTGTCCGCGAACCCGCGCCCGCCACCGGGTCGGCGCCACGCACCGCCGTCCTGCTGTGCAACCTCGGTACGCCTGACGCACCGACGACGGCAGCCGTGCGGCGCTACCTGTCGGAGTTTCTGCACGACCCGCGGGTGATCGAGATCCCGCGACTGATCTGGTGCCCCATCCTGCATGGCGTGATTCTTCGGACCCGGCCCGCGCAATCCGCCAAGCGCTATGCCAGTGTCTGGACACCTGAGGGCTCGCCGCTCACCGTGTGGAGCGACAAGCAGGCGAAGCTGCTGGCCGGCTACCTGGGCCAGCGCGGTCACCGCGTCATGGTGCGTTTTGCAATGCGCTATGGCTCGCCATCGATCGCGTCAGTGATGGACGAGCTCAAGGCCGGCGGCGCCGAACGCATCCTGGTGCTGCCGATGTACCCACAGTACTGCGCAGCCACTACGGGCAGCGTCTCAGACGCCGTCTACAAATGGGCTAGGCGCATTCGGAGCCTGCCCGAGTTGCGCTTCGTCAACCGATACCACGACGACCCGCGCTACATCGACGCGCTCGCCAAGCGGCTGATGGACCACTGGGCGAGCCATGGCCGCGGCGAAAAGCTGGTGATGAGCTTTCATGGCATGCCCAAACGCACGCAGACGCTGGGCGATCCGTATCACGACCAATGCATGGAGACGGCCCGACGCGTGGCGGCCCGTGCTGACGTGAAGCCCGAGAACCTGGTCGTCACCTTCCAGAGCCGCCTGGGCCGCGCCGAATGGCTGCAGCCTTACACCGAGCCCACGCTGGTCAAGCTGGCAAAACAGGGCATCAGGAAAGTCGACGTGATGTGCCCAGGCTTCGTCGCCGACAACCTCGAGACGCTGGAAGAAATCGCCCAGGAGGCACGCGACGCCTTTCTCAAGGCCGGTGGCACCGAATTCAACTACGTACCGTGCCTGAATGACCAGCATGAATGGATGGCGGCATTGACCCAGCTGGCCTTGCAGCACATGCAGGGTTGGGATACGGGCAAAGACGCGGGAACGCCCCAAGTGGTGGCAGCGGCATGAAAACGGGGACCGTGGAATCCGTGCGCCTCGACAAGTGGCTGTGGGCCGCCCGCTTCTTCAAGACGCGCAGCCTGGCCACGCAAGAAATCGACAAAGGCCGCGTCCAGGTCAACGGCCAAGTCGCCAAACCTGCGCGGGAACTGCACCCTGGCGACCTTGTCGAACTTAGACAAGGCCCGGTGACACGGGCCATTCACGTCCGCGGCCTCAGCAACATGCGCGGCCCTGCTCCTGTGGCCCAGGCTCTTTATGAAGAGACGCCAGAGAGCGTGGCACGGCGCGAAGAGGTCGCGCGCCAGCGACGCGACACGCCGGAGCCATCTTTGGCCATTGAACAAGGTCGCCCGACCAAGCGCAATCGCCGCCAGCTGGCCGACTGGAACCGCTGGAGCGCGTCGACCGATCCTGACTGATCGGCTCAAAAACGCTCTTGAAATCCACCGCGGTGCACCAACATGCCCGCCTTCGACAGGTATTCGACCCATGCAGAACACAGAAGACACCTCTCAAAACCAAGCACCCGGCGAGCAACCCGAGTTCTTTCCCGAAACCCCTGTGCAAGCAGCACCGACCGACCAGCCGTCGGCCGAAGACCGTCTGGCCGAGATGTCGGACGCCTACCTGCGCGCCAAGGCCGAGACCGAGAACATCCGTCGCCGCGCCGAAGAAGAAGTCGTGAAGGCACGCAAGTTCGCGGTGGAAAATTTTGCCGACAGCCTGCTGCCGGTGAAGGACAGCCTCGAAGCCGCCATCGCCATCCAGGCTGCGACTCCTGAGCAGCTCCTCGAAGGCGTGCACGCCACGCTGCGCCAGTTGGCTGCTGCGCTCGAGCGCAACAAGGTTCTCGAGATCAACCCGCCGGCGGGCACCAAGTTCGACCCGCATCAGCACCAGGCCATCAGCATGGTCCCGGCCGAGCAGGAGGCCAACACGGTCGTTGCCGTGCTGCAAAAGGGCTACCTGATCGCCGACCGCGTGCTGCGCCCGGCCCTGATCACCGTAGCCGCTCCCAAGTAAGACCGCATCCACAAGCTGCCGGCCCTTGAAAAGCACGCAGTTATCCACAACTCGAACACATCAGTTTTTACAGTCTGCAGGAGAACATACATGGCAAAGATCATCGGCATTGACCTCGGGACCACCAACTCGTGCGTTTCCATCATGGAAGGCAACACCACCAAGGTGATCGAGAACAGCGAGGGCGCCCGCACCACGCCGTCCATCGTGGCCTACCAGGAAGACGGCGAGATCCTCGTCGGCGCCTCGGCCAAGCGGCAAGCCGTCACCAACCCGAAGAACACGCTGTACGCGGTGAAGCGCCTCATCGGCCGCAAGTTCACTGAGAAGGAAGTGCAGAAGGACATCGACCTGATGCCCTACAAGATCGTGGCTGCCGACAACGGCGACGCGTGGGTCGAAGTGCGCGGCCAGAAGCTTGCTGCGCAGCAGGTCAGTGCAGAAATCCTGCGCAAGATGAAGAAGACCGCCGAAGACTATCTCGGCGAAGCCGTCACCGAGGCCGTGATCACGGTGCCGGCGTACTTCAACGACGCGCAGCGCCAAGCCACCAAGGACGCCGGCCGCATTGCCGGCCTCGACGTCAAGCGCATCATCAACGAGCCCACCGCGGCCGCGCTGGCCTTCGGCCTCGACAAAAACGAAAAGGGTGACCGCAAGATCGCTGTGTATGACCTCGGCGGTGGCACGTTCGACATCTCGATCATCGAGATCGCCGATGTCGACGGCGAGAAGCAGTTCGAAGTGCTGTCGACCAACGGCGACACCTTCCTGGGCGGTGAAGACTTCGACCAGCGCATCATCGACTACATCATCACCGAGTTCAAAAAGGAACAAGGCGTCGATCTGTCGAAGGACGTGCTCGCGCTGCAACGCCTGAAGGAAGCTGCTGAAAAGGCCAAGATCGAACTGTCGAACAGCGCCCAGACCGACATCAACCTGCCGTACGTGACGGCCGATGCGTCGGGCCCGAAGCACCTGAACATCAAGCTCACCCGCGCCAAGCTTGAAGCACTGGTCGAAGAGCTGATCGAACGCACCATTGCGCCTTGCCGCACCGCCATCAAGGACGCAGGCGTGCAGACCAGCCAGATCGACGACGTGATCCTCGTCGGCGGCATGACCCGCATGCCCAAGGTGCAGGACAAGGTCAAGGAGTTCTTCGGCAAGGAGCCGCGCAAGGACGTGAACCCTGACGAAGCCGTGGCCGTGGGCGCTGCAATCCAGGGCCAGGTGCTGGCAGGCGACCGCAAGGACGTGCTGCTGCTCGACGTGACTCCGTTGAGCCTGGGCATCGAGACCATGGGCGGCGTGATGACCAAGATGATCGCCAAGAACACGACCATCCCGACCAAGTTCGCACAGGTGTTCTCGACCGCCGAAGACAGCCAGCCGGCCGTGACCATCAAGGTCTACCAGGGCGAGCGCGAAATGGCCGCCGGCAACAAGAGCCTGGGCGAGTTCAACCTCGAAGGCATCCCGCCGGCACCGCGCGGCACACCGCAGATTGAAGTGAGCTTCGACATCGACGCCAACGGCATCTTGCACGTGGGTGCCAAGGACAAGGGCACCGGCAAGGAAAACAAGATCACCATCAAGGCGAACTCCGGCCTGAGCGAGGCCGAGATCCAGCAGATGGTGAAGGACGCCGAGCTGAACGCCGCCGAGGACAAGAAGAAGCTCGAGCTGGTGCAGGCCCGCAACCAGGCCGACGCGCTGGTTCACAGCGTGAAGAAATCCCTGGGCGAGCATGGCGACAAGCTCGACACTGCCGAGAAGGAAAAGATCGAAACCGCCCTGAAGGAAGCCGAGGAATCGCTGAAGAGCGAAGACAAGGCCGCCATCGAGGCCAAGACCGAGGCGCTGATGACGGCCAGCCAGAAGCTGGGCGAGAAGGTCTATGCCGAAGCGCAGGCGGCCCAGGCAGCGGGTGCCGGTGCTGGCGCCACGCAGGCCGAAGCTCCGCAGGGTGCAACGGCAGGCAAGCCGGCCGATGACAACGTCGTCGACGCCGAGTTCACGGAAGTCAAAGACAAGAAGTAAGCGCAGCAAGGGCGCCATTGCACCCTCCCCCGTGGGCTGACCAGCACACGGGGGATTTCGCGTTCAAAGCAGTAGCAAAAGCGACATACACAGCATGGCAAAGCGTGACTATTACGATGTGCTCGGCGTAGCCAAGAACGCCTCCGAGGACGACATCAAGAAGGCCTACCGCAAGCTGGCCATGAAGCACCACCCCGACCGCAACCAGGGTGACGGTGCCAAGAAATCGGAAGAGCAGTTCAAGGAGGCCAAGGAGGCCTACGAGATGCTCTCCGACCCTCAGAAGCGTGCGGCCTACGACCAGTACGGCCATGCCGGCGTCGACCCGAATGCCGGCGGCTTCCGCCCCGGTGGCCCGGGCGCTGAAGGCTTCGGCGGCTTTGCAGAAGCCTTCGGCGATATCTTCGGTGACATCTTCGGCGGCCAGGGCGGTGGCGGCGGGCGGCGGCCGGGTGGCCAGCAGGTCTACCGCGGTAGCGACCTCAGCTACGCGATGGAGATCACCCTCGAAGAGGCGGCCAACGGCAAGGAAACGCAGATCCGCATCCCCAGCTGGGAAGAATGCGTCACCTGCCACGGCAGCGGTGCCAAGCCCGGCTCCAGCGCCAAGACCTGCCCGAGCTGCAATGGCGCCGGCACGGTAAGCATGCGCCAGGGCTTCTTCAGCATCCAGCAGACCTGCCCGCACTGCCACGGCACGGGCAAGATCATTCCCGAGCCCTGCGTCACCTGCCACGGGCAAGGCAAGGTCAAGAAGAACAAGACGCTGGAAGTGAAGATCCCCGCCGGCATCAACGAAGGCATGCGCATCCGCTCGGCAGGCAATGGCGAGCCGGGTACCAACGGCGGCCCCGCCGGCGACCTGTACATCGAGATCCGCATCAAGCAGCACGAAATCTTCGAGCGCGACGGCGACGACCTGCATTGCACCGTGCCGGTCGGCATGACGACTGCCGCCCTCGGCAGCACGATCGAAGTGCCCACGCTGGGAGGCAAGGCCGAGATCGAGTTGCCTGAAGGCACGCAGCACGGCAAGACCTTCCGGCTGCGCGGCAAGGGCATCAAGGGTGTGCGTTCCAGCTATCCCGGCGACCTGTACTGCCACGTGAGCGTCGAGACGCCGGTCAAGCTGACGGAGCACCAGCGCAAGCTGCTGCGCGAGCTGGACGACTCGCTTTCCAAGTCGGCCGACCGCCACTCGCCCAACACCAAGGGCTGGACCAACCGGGTCAAGGACCTGTTCAAGTAGGTCCTTTCTAACGGGCCCGCGGAGTGGCGCGACGTCGCGCAGCATCCTGTCCTCGCAGTTGCGCGAGTTCGGCGTAGGAACGGTCGTCCAGTGCGGGCGCGTTCACGACGCACGCAAGCAGCTCGAGGTGCGCCCGTTCGACGTGGTGCTGTGCGAGCACCGCTTCGACGCCGAAGACAGCAACTACACCGCGCAGAATCTTCTCGACGACCTGCGCCGCAGCCAGCTGCTCCCCTTCTCCACGGTGTTCATCATCGTGACCGGCGAGGCGTCTTACACCATGGTGGCCGACGCGGCCGAATCCGCCCTCGACAGCTACCTGCTGAAGCCCCATACCGCCACCGCACTCGGTGAGCGACTCACGCAAGCGCGCCGTCGCAAAAAGGTGCTCGGCGACATCTTCACTGCCATCGAGCAGCAAGACCACGACCAGGCCACGCGGCTGTGCCTCGCGCGATTCGCGAGCCGCGGGGCCTATTGGCTCTACGCCGCTCGCATCGGCTCCGAGTTGCTGCTGCGCCAGGGCCGGCACGACGAAGCCCGCAAACTGTGTGAGGCCGTGCTCGCCACCGGCGCCCTGCCCTGGGCACGCCTGGGCATTGCGCGGGCCCAGATCGAAGGCAATCAGCCGGCCACCGCCATGCGCACGCTGGAAAGCCTGATCTCAGACCACCCCACCCATGTCGATGCCTACGACGTGATGGGGCGTGTGCAGGTCGACCAGGGCAACCTAGGCGAAGCGCTCGAGACCTACCGCAAAGCCAGCGCCCTCACGCCAGGTTCGATCACACGCCTGCAGAAGCACGGCATGCTCGCGTTCTACATGGGCGATCGCGACGAATCGGCCAAGATGCTGGAGCGCGCAGCTGCCATCGGCATCAGCTCGAAGATGTTCGACTTTCAGTCGCTGGTGCTGCTGGCGTTCGCCCGCTTCCACCAGCGCGACAGCAAGGGTCTGCAGCGCTGCCTGGACAACCTGCAGCACGCGCTGGAGCGCGCGCCGCAAAGCCGGCGCCTGCAGCGCTTCGTCTCGGTCGTCACCGTGTTCAGCCTGATGCTGCGCAAGCAGGTGGCCGCCGTGGTGAGCGAGGTGCGCCAGCTCTTCGGTAACCTGCAAGAGCCCAGTCTGGACGTCGAATCCGCATGCAACCTGCTGGCGCTGCTGGCCCAGCTCACCGCCAGCGAATTGCAGCTGGACGGTGGCAATGCCTGGGTCGACACGCTGGGTATGCGCTTTGCAAGTTCCAAGGGCCTGACCGAACTGCTGGCCGGCGCCGCCGTCTCGCATCCACCTTTTGCCGACCGTGTGCGCGAGGCTCACGCCCGCATTGCAGAGATGGCGGAGCAGGCCATCACACACACCGTGCAGGGCAACCACCGTGCAGCGGTGCAAACGCTGATCGCCCATGCAGAACGCACGCTGAACACCAAGCTGATCGAGATGGCCCGCATGACTCTGCAGCGGCACGGCAGCAAGATCGACGACGCACCGGCGCTCTCTGCACAAGCCGAGGCACTGCGCGAGCGCTATGCCTCCGGCGTGGGCGCGGTGACACTCGGCCAGGCGGGCGGGCGACAGCCCGGTGCGCTCAACTTGCGCGATGCCCGTCCCGACGATGCCGCGCCCCCCGAAGCGGCCGCGGCCTGAGACCCCACAGGCCGCAATTCAGCTTCACTTCAGCGCTTGCGCAGCGACAATCACGCCCATGCACATCACACTGATCGAAGACGACGTCGATCTCGGCCAGGCCGTGGCCGATCACCTCGTGGCCCAGGGACATGCCGTGGAATGGCTCAAGACCGCCTCGCATGCGCGCACCGCGATCGCCCGCCTCAGCGAGCAGCGCGACACCGACATGGCCTTGCTCGACCTCGGCCTGCCCGATGGCGACGGCATGGACTTGCTCGCCCAGGTGCGGCGCCAGTCCACGCCATTCCCGGTGCTGGTGCTGAGCGCGCGCGACCAGATTCGCGACCGCATCAACGGTCTCGCCTCGGGCGCCGACGACTACCTCGTGAAGCCCTTCGACCTCGAAGAACTGAGTGCCCGTGTCGACGCCGTGGCACGGCGCTATGCACTGAAGCCGACACCGCTGCTGCTGCTCGCTGGCGGTGCCCAGGTCGACTTCCACGTGCAGGTGGTGCGCCGAGACGAACTCACGCTGTCGCTCACCGCCATGGAGTGGGCATTGCTGCGCTGCTTGGCCGTGCACCCCGGGCAGACGTGGAGCAAGGATGCGTTGACGCGCCGCCTCTACTCGCAAGGCGAAAGCAGCGACAGCAACACGCTTGAAGTGCTGATCAGTCGCCTGCGCAAGAAGCTCGGGCCTGAGGCCATCAGCACCACACGGCAACTCGGGTACCGGCTGGAGCGCCTGCCCGGATGACACCGCGCCGCTGGAGCCTGGCGCGGCTGCTGCGGCTGCGTCTGCTCGTGGCGGTGGGCTTGCTGTGGACGGCGGCGGCCATCGTTGCCACCATCGCCGTGCGCCATGAGCTGAACGACGTGCTCGACAGCGCCCTGCTCTCACTCGCCGAACAGATCCCGATCGAAGCCGCGGCCTGGGCCGTCGACACCACCCCATCCCTGCCCATGGTGCCTCACGAAGAAGTGATGCACGTGCTGGTGCGAGACGCGAAGGGCACCGTGCTGCGCCAGACCGGGTCCACACGCGACATGCCCTGGCCGGTGAATGCCGCACCGGGGCTGTCCACGATGGGCGGCTGGCGCGTGGCGACGCGCCGGGGCATCGACAGCCAGGTGACCGTGCAGGTTGGCGAGCCCTTGAATGAACGCCGTCAATCGCTGACCGAAAGCACGGCAGCGCTGGTGCTGCCGCTGCTCGCCTTGCTGCCGCTCGCCGCACTGCTGATCGACCTCCTGCTGCGCCGCTCGTTCAACAGCGTGAAGCAGGCCAGCGACCAATGGCGGGCTCGACCCGCGGGTGACATCTCGCCTCTGCAGGCGAACGACCTGCCGTCGGAGTTCGACCCGATGATGGCGTCGATCAACGTGCTGGTTGATCGCCTGCAAGGCGTGGTGCGTGCCGAGCGCGCGTTTGCAGCGAGCAGCGCACACGAGCTGCGCACGCCGCTGGCTGCAGCCCGTGCGCAGGCGCAGCGGCTCGTGGCCGAACTGCCCGAGGGCGACGCGCAAGAGCGCGCACTGGCGCTGGTGCGCTCGCTCGATCGGCTGAGCAACACGGCGACCAAGCTGCTGCAGCTTTCGCGTGTGGAGTCCGGCATCGGCCTCGCCCGCGAGCCTGTCGATCTGTGCCAACTTGCGACGCTGGTGCTCGATGAGTTTCGCCACCATGCCCACGCCATGGATCGGCTGGCCGTGGACTTGCCCGAGCAGCCGGTGATCGTGCAGGGCGATGTCGACGCACTGGGTATCGCCATCCGCAACCTGATCGAAAACGCGCTGAAGCACGCGCCGCAGGCGCAAGTGGAGCTGCGCGTTGAAGCGCCCGGCCGCGTCGTCGTCAGCGACGATGGTCCAGGCGTCCCCACCCACACGCTGCCGACACTGTCGCAGCCGTATTCGCGCGGCTCCGCGCGCACGGAAGGCACCGGCCTGGGCTTGTCCATCGTGGCGCGCATCGCCCAGCAGCAGCATGCGTCGCTGGTACTGGAGTCGCCTTTGCCCGGCGAGACCTTCGGCTTCCGTGCCACACTGACCATTGCGCCCTCTGGCGCGTAGCCCTTTGTCTCGCTGCTTCATTTCGCTGATGCGTTTTTTCCGTCGATCCAACGTCACCGCCACGCCCGCATCAGCCCCCGAGGGCTGGAACCCGTTGACCCTTGCATGGCTTGCCAGCCTCTGGTTGGCAAGCCTCGCCAACTGGCCGCTTTGGTTCGCGCTGGGCGACCTGCCCGAGATGGCTTCGCTGCGCGGCCGTGTGTTCATGCTGGCCTTCTGCGGCATGGTGACGGGCTTGACCGCCCTCGTGCTGACGCTTGCGGCTTGGCGCTGGAGCATCAAGCCGGTGGTGGCGCTATTCCTGGTCGCGGCGGCCGCCGGTGCGCATTTCATGGGCACCTACAACGTGGTGATCGATTCCACGATGATCGTCAACGTGCTGCAGACCGACGCGCGCGAGACGCGCGACCTGCTCAGCCTGCGCTTGTTCATCGGGTTCATCGTGCTGGGCGTCGTGCCGTTGGTGTGGCTGGCGCGCGTGCGGGTACAGCGCCTGTCCTTGTGGCGGCAACTCAAGCGCAACCTGCTGGGCCTGCTCGCAGCCATCGTGCTGATGGGTGCCCTGCTGATTATCTTCTTCGCGGACATGTCGGGCACGATGCGCAACTACAAGCAGGTGCGCTATCTCATCAACCCGCTCAACTCCTTTTATGCGCTTGCGATGGTGGCTGTCGACGCGCAGGCCAAGCCCAGCGGGCCGCCGCTTGTGGTGGGTGCGGATGCCAAGCTCGCGCCACGCCCGCCCGGAACCAAGCCGCCGTTGCTGCTGCTCGTGGTAGGCGAGACGGCTCGTGCTGACCATTTCTCGCTGAACGGCTACGCCCGCACGACCAACCCGGAACTCGCAACGCTGGGCGTGCAGAGCTTTCGCGAGGTGAGTTCATGCGGCACCAGCACGGCCACATCGTTGCCGTGCATGTTTTCTGTGTTCGGCAAGTCGGTCTTCGAGTCTGAAAGCCACCCACACGAAAACCTCCTCGATGTGCTGCAGCGCGCGGGCCTTGCCGTGCTGTGGGTCGACAACCAGGCCGGCTGCAAAGGGCAATGCGAGCGCGTGCCCAATGCCGAAGCCAGTACGCCGGCGCCCGGCAGTGCCGCCCTGCCCGCGTCCTTGTGCCAGGACGGTGAATGCCTCGACGAAGCCCTGCTGCTGGGCCTGGACGCACGCATCGCGGCCCTGCCCGCGGACCGGCGCGAGCGCGGCATCGTGATCGTGCTTCACCAGATGGGCAGCCACGGACCGGCGTATTGGAAGCGCTCGCCGTCTGATCGCAAACCTTTCCAGCCGGAATGCCAGACCAACGTGCTGCAGCAGTGCGATCGGCAGGCCTTGATCAACGGCTACGACAACTCGATCGCCTACACCGACCACGTTCTGGCCGGCGCGATCGGCTGGCTGCAGAAACGCACGTCCACCAACGAGCCGGCGATGTTCTACATGTCGGACCACGGCGAGTCGCTGGGCGAAAACAACCTCTACCTGCACGGCTTGCCCTACGCATTTGCGCCGCGCGAGCAGAAACACGTGCCAATGGTGATGTGGCTCCCGCCCGCAGCGACGGCGTCGAAGCCCGATTGTTTGACGACTCAGCTGAACACCCGTTTCAGCCACGACAACCTTTCTCACACCGTGCTGGGCCTAATGGGCGTGCAGACCGAGGTCTATCGCCCGGCGCTCGACGTCAGCGCCCCCTGCCGGGCGCCTTGAGGCGACTCAGAACAGCTCGCCCTGGCCGTTGCTCGGAGGAAGGCGCGGCTTCTGGAACAAGCTAAGGTCGAGCTCGATGCGCGTCTTGTTCAGCTCGAAGCGCGCACAGGCCTTGTCGAAGCGCTGGCGCAGCAGCTCTGCCCAGACGCCCTCGCCTCTCATGCGGCTGCCGAAAGTGGCGTCGTAGTCCTTCCCGCCGCGCATCTCACGCACGCGTGCCATCACGCGCCCGGCCCGGTCGGGGAAGTGCTGCTCCAGCCACTGCTGGAACAGCGGATTCACCTCCCACGGCAGCCGCAACACCACGCTGAAAGCCGCTCGCGCACCTGCCGCCGCAGCGGCTTCGAGAATGCGTTCGATCTCGGGTTCGTTGATAAAGGGGATCACTGGCGACACGCTCACACCCACCGGCACTCCGGCCTTGGCCAGCGTCTCGATGGTGCGAAGACGTCGGTGCGGCGCCGCGGCTCTCGGTTCCAGGATTCGTGCGAGGTTGGCGTCGAGCGAGGTGACCGACACGTACACCGCCACCAGGTGATCGGCGGCCATCGGCCCGATGAGATCGAGGTCACGCTCGATGCCCGCTGACTTGGTAACCAGCGAAAACGGATGCCGACATTCGGCCAGCAACTCGATGATCGAGCGGGTGATGCCGAGCTTGCGTTCGATGGGTTGGTAGGCGTCAGTCGCCGAGCCAATGTTGAGGAAGGAAGCTTCGTAGCTGCGACTGGCAAATGCCTCGCGCAGCCGCTCGGCCGCGTTCACCTTGGCGATGATGCGGGTCTCGAAATCGAGGCCGGGTGACATGTTGAGATAGCTGTGCGTCGGGCGCGCAAAACAGTAGATGCACCCATGCTCGCAGCCGCGGTACGGGTTGATCGACAGGTCGAAAGAGATGTCGGGTGAATCGTTGCTCGACAGGATCGACTTGACCCGTTCTTCGATGATCTGTGTGGCGACCGGCACATGCTCTTCGCTCGCAGCCTGGTCGAGCGTGCCCCAGCCATCGTCGAAGGTTTCGCTCGGCTGCCGCGTGTAGCGGTGCTCGATCGCCCAGGCCGTTCCGCGCCCCTTGAGTTGCGTGACGTCGATGGGAACAGAGGGCTTGCGATTCATACTGTTTATTTATACAGCATTCATCTGCAGTCCTCAAGAAGCCTTTGTCGCAGGAGTTCTATCTCCCGGGATCAAAGCACTTCGATAAACTGCACCGCAACCTTTGACGAGGAGACCCGATGGCTCAAGACTTGTTCTCTCAGGCTGACACACGTCGTGCGACCTTCACTCGCTTTTGTTCGCATTGCTGCTTCATCGTGCCGCCCGAGGTGCTGAGAAGGTACTCGCGTGACCCGAGCCTCGATGCTTCGACCCGCAAGGCACTGCAAGACACCTACCTCGAGACTGAGCGCCAGCGGGGCTTAAGAGAAGCTCATCGCATCGCCATCCTGCGCGACGTGGAGCGATTCGCGGCGCAGAAAGCCACAACGCTTCCAGCGCAGCACCTGTTCGATTGCCAGAACCGGAAAGTCTTGCCCGGCAGCCCGGTGTCGTCGATGACCGGCGGATTCACGACGGTGTTCGATACGACGCAGAAGGTGGCCGAGTTCTACAAGACCGTGCTCGGCCGAAACTCGATCGACAACAAGGGCATCGACCTCGTCTCCAGCCTGCATTACAGCCAGAACTACGACAACGCGTTCTGGAATGGCCAGCAGATGGTGTACGGCGATGGCGATGGCGAACTCTTCACCGAGATGTACCTCTCGCCCGACGTCATCGGCCACGAGCTGACGCACGGCGTGACGCAGAACGAGAGTGCGTTGCGCTACGAAGGCGAATCGGGCGCGCTCAACGAAAGCATCAGCGACGTCTTCGGCGCGGTGTTCAATCAATGGCTGAACCAGTGGCCGGTCACCGAACCGCAGGCCTGGCTCGTGGGCGCGGGCATCATCGCGCCGCCGACGAAAGCCAAGGGCTTCACCTGCCTTCGCGACATGCTGCACCCGTCGGCGGAGCACTGCCTCTCGCAACAGCCCGAGCTTTACAGCGAGATGGACCCCACGGCAGACGTGCATGACAACAGCGGCATACCCAACAAGGCCTTTGCGCTGTTTGCAAGCGCCGCCGATGGGCAGGCCTGGGGTCAGGCCCTCCAGGTCTGGTACGCCTCGTGCACGAACCGGCGGTTGCGTACCGACGCCACCTTCAGCGAGTTCGCCAGCCTCACCGTGGCCAGTGCCCAAACGGTTGGAGGCGCGTCGCTCGCGGCGAAATGTCGCAATGCCTGGCAGCAAGTCGGTGTGCCCTTGAGCGAGGCGTAGCGGTTGCCATGGTCGCTCGGGGTGCAAATGACGTGGTGAAGGTGCGGATCGAGCGCAGGGGCGGCTTGGCTGGGCTGCATCTCAGCGTCGAACACGGTTGCGAGTCGCTGGAGCCCCAACAGCGCGAGGCCATCGCGTTCCTGTCGACTGCTGCTTCAAATCCGTCGGCTCCAACGGGAGCGGATCGTTTTCAGTACCGCGTCCACCTCGCATATGCCGATGGCAGTGAACGAACGATCGACGTCTCTGAGGCGGCTATGCCGGAAGCGCTCGTGTCGTTGACCAAGCCAGCCTCTCCGCAGAGACGCACCTGACCACTGAGCACGGTCAGTACATGTCGCCGCCGCCTGAACTGCCAGGCGCCATGTTCTCGAACTTCGTCAACGGCTTCAGAAACGCGAGCTTCACCGTGCCGGTGGGGCCGTTACGCTGCTTGCCGATGATGATCTCTGCCACACCCGGCTCCTTGCAGGCTTCCTTGGTGTAGTAGTCATCGCGGTAGATGAACATGATGACGTCCGCGTCCTGCTCGATGGCGCCCGACTCGCGCAAGTCGCTCATCATCGGGCGCTTGTCGGTGCGGGTTTCGACGCTTCGGTTTAGCTGCGACAACGCGATCACCGGGCACTTCAGCTCTTTGGCCAGCGACTTGAGGCCCCGCGAGATTTCACCGATCACGGTGGCGCGGTTTTCTTCGCTGCCGCCGCCGCTGCCGCTCATCAGCTGCAGGTAGTCGACCACGATCAGGCCCAGCTGACCGCATTGTCGGGCCTGGCGGCGTGCACGCGCACGCAGTTCAGTGGGCGAGAGGGCCGAGCCTTCATCGATGAACACGGCCGCCTTGCCGAGTTTCTCAACAGCCTCTGACAAGCGGCCCCACTCGTCGTCGCGCAGCTTGCCGGTGCGCAGGTTGCTCTGGTCGATGCGTCCGAGCGAACCGACCATCCGCAATGCCAATTGGGCTGCGCCCATTTCCATCGAGAACACCACGACGGGCAGGCCTTCATTGACGGAGACGTGTTCGGCGATGTTGAGCGCGAACGCCGTCTTGCCCATGGACGGCCGTGCCGCCAGCACGATCAGGTCGCCCGCCTGCAGGCCGGCGGTCATCTTGTCCATGTCGTAGAAGCCGGTGCGCACGCCGGTCACTTCTTCCGCGCCGTTCTCGTGCAACTCGTTGACGCGGTCGATCAGCTGCACCACGAGTGTGTCCATGCTGATGAAACCCTGGCGCGAGCGGGAACCCTCCTCGCCGATCTTGAAGATTTTGCTCTCGGCTTCGTCCAGGATTTGCGGCACTGGCCGGCCTTGCGGATTGAAGGCCGCCGTGGCGATCTCGTCGCTGGCCGCCACCAGTTTGCGCAGCACGGCCCGCTCGCGCACGATCTCGGCATACCGACGCAGATTCGCCGCGCTGGGCACGCTCTGCGCCAGAGCGTTCAGGTAGACGAGCCCGCCGCAGTCTTCGGCCTTGCCAAGGCTTTGCAGTTGCTCGAACACCGTGATCACGTCAGCAGGTTTCGAGGCATTCATCAATGCACCGATGGCCGCATAGATCAGCCGATGCTCGTGACGATAGAAGTCGCTGTCAGTCAGCAGGTCACCAGCCCGGTCCCAGGCACTGTTGTCGATCAACAGGCCACCAATCACACTCTGCTCCGCCTCGACGGAATGCGGTGGGATGCGCAGGCGCGCTACTTCGTCGTCGCGTGGATCGGGACCGGAGTGGTTCGGGAGATTGAAAACAGAGGACATCGCTTGATACTAGGGCGGGACGAGTCGGTCGGCTAGCCCCGTGGGACCGTCCCTTGTGGGTAAGCCTGTGCACATCCGGTGATGAAGCTGCGAAGAACAGCGAATAACTCGAGACCAATGAAAAAGGGCCGGCAAAGCCGACCCTTTTTTTGATGACAAGGAGACTCAGTCGGTCTCGCCGACCACCACGACCTTGACCTCGACCACCACGTCGGTGTGCGCTGCCACGGTCACAGTGTGCTCGCCAACAGTCTTCAACGGACCGTTGGGCATGCGCACTTGCGACTTGGCTACCTTGAAGTCGATGCGGGTCAGCGCATCGGCGATGTCGCCGTTGGTCACCGAGCCGAACAGACGACCATCGACACCCGCCTTTTGCGTGATGTGAACGGTGCGGCCGCTCATCTTCTCGCCCAGGGCTTGTGCTGTGGCCAGCTTTTCAGCGGCGGCCTTTTCGAGCTCTACGCGCTTGGCTTCGAATTCCTTGATGGCCGACTCGGTGGCACGACGTGCCGTGCGAGTGGGAATCAGGAAGTTGCGTGCGTAGCCGTCCTTGACCTTGACGACGTCGCCCAGGTTGCCGAGGTTGGCCACTTTTTCCAGCAGGATCACTTGCATGTCGTTGCTCCTCAGACCTTGTGCTGGTCGCTGTACGGCAGCATCGCCAGGAAACGGGCGCGCTTGATACAGGTGGTCAGCTGACGCTGGAAGAAGGCACGCGTACCCGTCAGGCGAGCCGGCGTGATCTTGCCGTTTTCACCGATGAAGTCGCGCAGCGTGTCGATGTCCTTGTAGTCGATTTCTTCGACGCCGGTCACCGTGAAGCGGCAGAAGCGCTTGCGGCGGAACAGCAGGGACTGTTGGTTGCGTTTGGGCTTGCGGTCCTTCGAGAACCGACCTTTACCACGTGGCGGGGGCATATATCACCTCACTTGAATATCTATCCGGAACAAACATTGAGCGGAGAACACCGGGTTCTGGGCTCACTCGAATTCGGTCACATGCAGGACGGTGCCGCGGCCATTGCGCTGGTTGGTCAGAAAGCCGGCAAATGTGCCTGCTGCTCCGATCTCCAGCCCGACCAGGCGGTGTGTGAGTTCACCGATCACCACCCCTCGCATCTCCATGAAGACTTTGCGGGGCTGGCCGGCTTCGGTGACTTGCGATTCATGCTTGAGGCTGAAATCGCAGGCCGGAAGGCCGGCAGGTGTGTATCTCACTGCGCCCCGCTCTATGAGTTGAGCCGACAGAACCAACCGGTTCATGCCAACTCAACAGCGCAGAGCGCGTTGGGCACCATCAATCTCAGGCCGAGGCCTCCTGCTGCTGCGGTGCCTTGCGGCTGTCTTCCTTTTCCACCGACTTCATCATGACGGAGGGGCCGGTTTCGGCCTTGCTCTTCACGACGGTCAGGTGGCGCAGCACGGCATCGTTGAAACGGAAACCCGTTTCCAGCTCGGCCAGCACTTCCTTGCTGGCTTCGATGTTGATGCACAGGTAGTGGGCCTTGGCGAGCTTCTGGATCAGGTAAGCCATCTGGCGACGGCCCCAATCTTCGACCCGGTGCACCTTGCCGCCGCCGGCGGTGACGATGCCCTTGTAGCGCTCCAGCATGGCCGGAACTTGTTCGCTCTGATCCGGATGGATGAGCAGAATGATTTCGTAATGACGCATTGAGACTCCTTCTGGTTTCCGTTGACCCGCCGGACATCGGCAGGTTTTCGGGTAAGCCACCCCGTAGGCGTCTGTGTGACGGGTCAGAATGACCCATCAACCGGGTGTGGCAAGGTAAGCCCGCGATTCTACTCTGGAAAGCGCCCTTCCGGCCAGCCAGCAATCGCCCATCAGCCTGGGAAGCGGATATGGTCAACGAAGGCGTCGCTGCGCGCGTTGCCCGGGCGGGTCATCAGACTCACGGCAATGATGACGACACAGCCCAGCAGCACACCGAACACCCCGGCCGAGATCGGCTGGATGGCGAACCAGAGGTCGACAGGGGCCGAAATGCCAAATACGCCGCGCATCCAGGGTTCGTTTCGCACCATGTAGCTGAGCGTCATCAAGAGGCCGCTCGCCATGCCCGCCGTGGCGCCCCAGGCCGTAGCGCGCTTCCAGAACACACCCAGCACCAGCGCAGGGAACAGCGCCGAAGCCGCGATGGAGAACGCCGCCGAGACCAGGAACACGATGTCGGCGGGCTTCTGTGCCGCCACGGCCGCCGCCGCCAGCGCCACACCCAGCAGCAGCATCTTGGAGATGGTGACGCGCCGCCCGTTAGATGCATTGGGGTCGACGAGCCTGTAGTACACGTCGTGCGATAGCGCGTTAGAAATGGTCAGCAACAGCCCGTCTGCAGTCGACAGTGCGGCTGCCAGTGCGCCGGCCGCCACCATGCCCGACACGACATACGGCAACCCACCGATCTCCGGCGTGGCGAGGACGACGATGTCGGTGCCGATGCGAATCTCACCCAGCTGCAGCACACCGTCGTGGTTGATGTCGGTGACGGACAGCAGCGCCGGGTCGACCTTGGACCAGTTGGCAATCCACGCCGGCAGACTGTCGAACGGCGTGCCCACCAGTACGTTGAACACCTCGTACTTCACCAGCACCGCCAGAGCCGGCGCGGACAGGTACAGCAGCAGGATGAAGAACAACGACCACGTCACTGACTGGCGTGCCGCCCTCACCGACGGCGTGGTGTAGCAGCGCATCAGCAGATGAGGCAAAGCGGCCGTGCCAAGGGTGAGGCAAAACACCAGCGCCAAAAAGTTCAGACGCGAGTCCTGGTAGTTGCGCTGCTCAGCTGCCGTGCCGTGCGGGTCGCCTGCAAAGGGGACGCCGTGTGGCGGCATGCCGCCCAGGGGTTGGGCTCGAGACTCGCTTCCAGCTTGCGCTTGGGTCCAGATGCGGCGGGCCGATTCTGCATCGCGCGGCAGGGCCAGCTGCACCTTTTCAGCCAACTGGATCTCGGCCAGCGGTGCATCTGCGGCGCGCAACTCGAGCACCTTCTTGCGAGCGGCCAGTTGTTCTTCAGCCAATGCCGCCGGCACGTCCTTCAACTTCGCGGCGTACTCGTCAGCGCGCGCCTTGAACAGCGCAATCACCTCGAGCTCTTTCGGATCGTTGCGCAAGACCTGCTCACGCTGGGTCACTTTCTCCAATTGCATGCCGTAGACCGCTTGCGGAAGCGGCACACCGGTCTGCTTGACGGACAGCCAGACGACGGGCACGAGAAAGGCGATGACGATGACGATGTACTGCGCCACCTGCGTCCAGGTCACCGCCCGCATCCCACCCAGAAACGAGCACACCAGGATGCCGCCCAGTCCGAGGAAGATGCCGATCTCGAAGGCCACCCCGGTGAGGTGGCTGGTGATGAGGCCGATGGCGTAGATCTGCGCAACGACGTAGGTGAACGAACACAGGATCGCCGACACCACACCCAACAGGCGCGGCCAGGTTCCGCCATAACGCGCATCCAGGAAATCGGGAATCGTGAACTGGCCAAAGCGGCGCAGATACGGAGCCAACAGCAAGGCCACGAGGCAATAGCCGCCAGTCCAGCCCATGATGAAGGCCAGCCCAGCATAACCCTGCAGATACATGGTTCCTGACAGGCTGATGAAGGATGCGGCGGACATCCAGTCTGCGCCCGTGGCCATGCCGTTGTAGACCGCCGGTACACGACGGCCGGCAACGTAGTACTCGTCGGCATCGGTCGTGCGGCTGATGACGCCGATGCCGGCGTACAGCAGCACGGTAGCGAGCAGGAAGATCACGCCGATCCAGCGACGAGACAGGCCCACCATCTCCAACCCGCCCAGCGTGGCAATGAAGACCAGCAGCCCGATGGTGTAGATGCCATACACCTTGTTGAGCTGGCGCGTGAACGCCGCCTGGTTGCGCTCGGTCACGGAGCGTCGTCTCCCACGAAGCCGGCTGCCCGATCCAACCGATGCATGTACCAGGCGTAGAAGCCGATCAGCGCCAGGTAGATCAGCAATGCTCCCTGCGCCGCCATCCAGAAACTGAAAGGCCAGCCGAAGAAGGCGAAACTCAGTTCACGCGCGAAGAAGGTCGTCACGAAAGTGACGACGAACCAGATGGTCAGGAGTGCAGCAGTGATCCGAAGGTTCTTGCGCCAGTAGGCGCTGCGCGTGTCGTTTGCTTGCCCAGCCATAAGGCTGGATTCTCAAGCGCGCGGCACCGCGCGGGCCATCCTCATCAACCCTCGGCGTTCACGTTCAACGGCGAGCCAGACGCTTCCAGGTTTCGACCACCGTGTCAGGGTTGAGCGACATCGACACGATGCCTTCGGCGGCGAGCCAGTCGGCGAAATCAGGATGGTCGCTCGGCCCCTGTCCACAAATGCCAACGTACTTGCCAACCGCACGGCAGGCTGCGATGGCGCGCGAGATCATGGCCTTCACTGCTGGATCGCGTTCGTCGAAATCGCGCGCCAGGATGTCCATGCCCGAGTCTCTGTCCAGCCCGAGCGTGAGCTGCGTCATGTCGTTGGAACCGATCGACATGCCATCGAAGTACTCGAGGAACTGCTCGGCGAGGATCGCATTGCTGGGGATCTCGCACATCATGATGATGCGCAAGCCGTCTTGCCCGCGCTTGAGCCCACGCTCGGCCATCATCTCGGTCACGCGCTTGGCTTGGCCCAGCGTGCGCACGAATGGCACCATGATCTCGACGTTGTTCAGGCCCATCTCGTTGCGCACACGCCGGAGGGCTTCGCATTCCATCGCGAACGCTTCACCGAAGGCCTCGCTGACATAGCGCGACGCACCTCGGAAACCGAGCATCGGGTTCTCTTCTTCCGGCTCGTAGCGTGAACCGCCGATGAGCTTGCGGTACTCGTTGCTCTTGAAGTCGCTCAGGCGCACGATCACCGACTTGGGCCAGAACGCTGCGGCAATCGTCGCCACGCCCTCGATCAGCTTGTCGACGTAGAACGCACGCGGCGAAGCGTGACCACGCGCCACCGATTCCACCGCCTTCTTCAGGTCAAGGTCGATGTTCGGGTAGTCGAGGATCGCCTTCGGGTGCACACCGATGTTGTTGTTGATGATGAACTCGAGCCGCGCCAGGCCGACGCCGCTGTTGGGCATCTGCGCAAACTCGAAGGCAAGTTGCGGGTTGCCGATGTTCATCATGATCTTGATGGGGCAGTACGGCAGCTCGCCGCGCTCCACCTCGGTGACCTCTGTCTCGAGCAGGCCGTCGTAGATGTAGCCCGTGTCGCCTTCAGAGCAAGCCACGGTCACCAGGGCGCCTTCTTTCAGCGTATCGGTTGCGTCGCCGCAGCCCACCACCGCGGGAATGCCCAGCTCGCGCGCGATGATCGCGGCGTGGCAGGTGCGACCGCCACGGTTGGTGACGATCGCCGCGGCGCGCTTCATCACCGGCTCCCAATTTGGGTCGGTCATGTCGGTGACGAGGATGTCGCCGGGTTGAACGATGTCCATGTCGGCCAAGCTGTGCACGATGCGCACGGGGCCGGTACCGATCTTCTGGCCGATCGCACGGCCTTCCGCCAGCACGGTGCCGGTGCCCTTGAGTTTGTAGCGTTGCTCTGCCTTGCCCTCTTGTTGGCTCTTCACCGTCTCGGGGCGGGCTTGCAGGATGTAGAGCTTGCCGTCGGCGCCGTCCTTGCCCCATTCGATGTCCATCGGGCGGCCGTAGTGCTGCTCGATGATGAGGGCGTACTGCGCAAGCTCGGTCACCTCGGCATCGATGAGCGAGTAGCGGTTGCGCAACTCCGTGGCGGTATCGGTCGTCTTGACCAGCTTGCCGCTGGCCGCTTTCTCTTCGGGCGTGGCGAACTCCATCTTGATCAGCTTGGAGCCCAGGTTGCGGCGGATCACTGCCTCCTTGCCGGCCCTCAGCGAAGGCTTGTGCACGTAGAACTCATCGGGGTTCACCGCGCCCTGCACCACCGTCTCACCCAAGCCGTAGCTCGATGTGATGAAGACCACGTCCTTGAAGCCGCTCTCGGTGTCGATGGTGAACATCACGCCGGCCGATCCGATGTCGGAGCGCACCATGCGCTGCACGCCGGCCGACAAGGCCACGTCGGTGTGGGCATAGCCCTTGTGCACGCGGTAGCTGATGGCGCGGTCGTTGTAGAGGCTCGCGAACACCTCTTTCATCTTGTGCAGCACGTCCTCGATGCCGACGACGTTGAGAAAGGTCTCTTGCTGACCTGCAAAGCTGGCGTCGGGCAAATCTTCAGCCGTGGCAGATGAGCGCACGGCAAATGACGCGCCGGGGTTCCCCGCCGTCAGCTTGGCGAACTCGCTGGTGATCGCCGCTTGCAGGTCGGCCGGGAATGGCGTGTCTTCGACCCACTTTCGAATCTCGGCACCAGCTTCGGCCAGTGCACGCACGTCTTCGGTGTTCAGCGTCGCCAGTCGGGCGTTGATCTTATCGGCCAAACCGTTGTGCGCCAGGAAGCGGCGGAAGGCATGCGCTGTCGTTGCAAAACCGCCAGGCACCCGTACGCCCGAGGCAGCCAGCTGGCTGATCATTTCGCCGAGGGAGGCGTTCTTGCCGCCTACCGACTCGACGTCGGTCATCCTCAGGTGTTCAAACGGTGCGACCAGGGCGGTCGCCAGTTGGGTTGATGACATGGGAAAGCTCCGTGATGTTGAAAAACCGGGGCTTCCCAGGCGAGTCGCGAACCCGCAAGGGGCTCAAGCGTGAGCTGCACTGTCCGCTGCGTGGTGCTTTTCGAGGAGTGAGCGGATGGCTGCATGAGTGGCTGGGGAAGCGTCGAAATGATTCTACGGGCGATTTGCCTATGATGAGCTTCCACTCCTCCCCCCGAACTCCATGCCGAACCGCATCGTCTATTTCGTCTCCGACGGCACCGGGATCACCGCCGAAACTTTCGGCAACTCCATCCTGGCGCAATTCCCCGGCAAGCCGCGCCATGTGCGGCGGCCGTTCATCGACTCTGCCGACAAGGCGCATCAGGTCGTGCGCGAAATCAACCACTCCACCGAAATCGAGGGTGTTCGGCCGGTGGTCTTCCTGACCCTGGTTGACCCCGAGATCCTGCGCATCGTCAAGGAAAGCCGCGGCATGGTGCTGGACATGTTCAACACCTTCATCGAGCCGCTCGAGGCCGAATTCGGCATCACCTCGAATCACCGCGTGGGCCGCTTCACCGATGTGTCGAAGAGCCAGGAGTACACCGACCGCATCGAGGCCATCAACTTCTCGCTCGCCCACGACGACGGCCAATCATCCAAGAACCTGGAGCAGGCCGACGTGATCCTCGTGGGCGTGAGCCGCAGCGGCAAGACGCCAACCTCGCTGTACCTGGCCATGCAGCACGGCATCAAGGCCGCCAACTACCCGCTGATCCCCGAAGACTTCGAGCGCGACGAGATCCCGCGCAGCCTCGCACCGCACAAGGCCAAATGCTTCGGCCTCACGATTGCACCGGAGCGGCTCGCCGAGATTCGCAACGAACGCCGGCCCAACAGCTCGTACTCGAAGCTGGAGAACTGCCGCCACGAGGTGGCCAAGGCCGAAGCCATGATGCGACGCGAGGGAATCTCTTGGTTGTCGTCGACCCACAAGTCAATCGAGGAGATTGCCACGACCATCTTGCGAGACATCCGCCCCGACCGTTTGATGTACTGACGGCGGCGCTTTGGAGCGACGCTCCAAGAAGCTCTTCAACCAAGCCGCTGTCGGGCCGATTCGTACAGGCACACGGCTGCCGCGGCAGCCACATTGAGCGACTCTTCACCGCCCGGCTGGGGAATGCGCAGCGCCTGTTGGCAGCGCTGAAGCAACGTGGCAGAAACCCCCCGCCCCTCGTGCCCCAACACCCAAGCCGAAGGCCAGGGCAGCGTCACTTGATGAATGGCCTGGGCAGCGTGCGAACTGGTGGCCAGCAACGGCACTTTCAGGTCCACCAACGCCGCCTCATCGACTCCCTCGACCAGGTTCAGCCCGAAGTGCGCCCCCATGCCGGCACGCAGTACCTTGGGCGACCACAGCGCTGCTGTGCCCTTGAGGGCAATGACCTGCGAAAAACCGAATGCCGCCGCGCTGCGGATGATCGCGCCCACATTGCCTGCGTCTTGCAGGCGGTCCAGCACGACCGTGGGGGCGTTGGCCTGAAGCGTGCCCTGCCCTTGCCATGGCAGCGCGAAGGCCAAGGGCGCTGGCGACTCCAGTGTGCTCAAACCAGCCATCAGGGCCTGTGGGATCACCGCCACCATCTCGGCACGGCTTGCCAGGTCGCGGAATGACGGCAGCTCCCACGCCGGCTCTGTGATCACAGCTTGGGCCGCCACGCCGCCGCGCTGCAGGAAGGCAGCGCACAGATGGTCACCTTCGATCCAGACCTCACCCAATTTGCGATAGGCGGCGGGGTCACCCGCGAGCTTGCGCAGGCGCACGAGCAAGGGGTTGTCGCGTGAGGTGATCGCCTTGACTGCCGACACCTCAGTTGACCCTGACCAAGGCCTCGCGCACCGGTGCGAACGAACGGCGATGGTGGGAGCAAGCGCCATGCGCGCGCAATGCGGCCAGGTGCTCGGGCGTCGGATAACCCTTGTGCTCGTCGAAGCCGTAGTGCGGATGCTGTTCGTGCAGCAGCAGGCACAAGCGGTCGCGATGGACTTTGGCCAAGATGGACGCGGCAGATATGGCTTGCACTTTGGCGTCACCCTGGATGATCGCCTCGGCGGCAATCCGCAGCACCGGCAGGCGGTTCCCGTCGACCAGCACCTTGCCGGGCTTGAGCCTCAGCCCCTCGACGGCACGACGCATGGCCAGCATGGTGGCCTGCAAAATGTTGAGAGTGTCGATCTCTTCGACCGAGGCTTCGGCAATCGCGCAGCACAGGGCTTTGGCACGAATCTCGTCGAAAAGGCGCTCCCGCGTGGCGGGTGACAACTTCTTGGAGTCGTCCAGCCCCTTGATCGGCTTCAGCTCGTCCAGGATCACGGCTGCAGCCACCACCGGCCCGGCCAGCGGCCCACGCCCGGCTTCGTCGACTCCGGCAATCAAGCCGATGGCGTCAAAACGCAAGCCCAACTGCTCAGGCACGGAGGATTTTCTCGATCGCATCGGTGGCGGCTTGGGCGGTGTTGCAGCGCAGTTGCTCGTGCAGATTCATGAAGCGGTGGCTCAGTGCAGTGCAGCCGTCCGGATTGTCCAGCCAGTCGAATGCTGCCTGCGCTAGTTTCTGCGGCGTAGCCTGGTCTTGCAAGAGTTCAGGCACAGCAAAATCACCCAGAAGAATGTTGGGCAAGCCCACCCAGGGCTGATAGCGCATGCGCTTCATCATTTGCCAGCTGATCCAGTGCATCGCGTAGGCGATCACCATCGGCCGTTTGAAGAGAGCCGCCTCCAGAGTCGCTGTGCCGCTGGCAATCATGGTCACATCACAGGCTGCCAAGGCTTCGTGCGATTGACCTTCGAGCAGGATCACCTGGGCTGTTGGGGCATTCTGAGCGAGCATGGGTTCGACCATGGCTCGCAAGCCGGGCACGATCGGCAAGACAAAACGCAATGCCGGGCGCTCGCGTTTCATGATCTCGGCCGCAGCGAGCAACCGGGGCGCGATGTATTCGATCTCGGATCGACGGCTACCTGGCAGCAATGCGACGACCTGTGCATCGGTTGAGAGACCCAATCGCGAGCGGCTCGCCTCCCTTGGTACCTCAAGCGGAATGGCATCGGCCAGCGGGTGTCCCACGTAGCTCGCCGCAATGCCGTGTTCTGCATAGATGGCCGGCTCGAAAGGAAAGATGCACAGCACATGATCGGCCGCCGCGCGAATCTTCTCGATGCGCTTGCCACGCCATGCCCAGATCGACGGACTGATGAAATGGATGGTCTTGATGCCTTGCGCCTTCAGCCGCGCCTCAAGCCCCAGGTTGAAATCGGGTGCATCGACGCCGATGAACACATCGGGCCGTTCACGCAGCAGCCGATCGCCCAGCCGGTTGCGAATGCCGACCAGCTCGCGGTAATGGCGTAACACCTCCACGTAGCCTCGAACGGCCAGCTTCTCGTGTGGCCACCAGGCATCGAACCCGTGGACGGCCATCTTCGGACCGCCAATGCCGAACGACTGCAACTCAGGCCAGCGGGCCTTCAGGCCGCCGAGCAGCAGCCCGGCCAGCAGGTCGCCGGAGGCTTCACCGGCCACCATCGCCAGGCGAGGGGCCTGTGCCTCGCTCATCGCGGCTCAGCGCACCAGGCCACGGGTGGACGCCGCAAGGAAGTCGAGCAGCGTCTGGATGTCTTCGTCTCCGCCCTGCCCCCGCAGCGCCTCGACCTCGGCCTTAGCCTCCTCCAGCGTCGCGCCGCTACGGAAGATGAGCTTGTGCATCTGGCGGATGAGGCGCTGGCGCTCGTCGTTGAACCCGCGCCGCTTGAGACCGGTGAGGTTGACGGCGCGCACAGCCAGAGGGTTGCCGTCGGCCGTCATGAAGGGCGCCACGTCTTGCGCAACGTGCGCCTGGAACCCGATCATCGCGTGCGTCCCCACATGCACGAACTGGTGCACGCCCGACAGCCCCCCGATCACGGCCCAGTCGCCCACGTGCACATGGCCCGCCAGCGTCACGTTGTTGGCGAGCACGGTGTGGTCTCCAACACGCACATCATGGGCGACGTGCACGTAGGCCATGATCCAGTTGTCGCTTCCGATGCGGGTGACGCCCTGTTCCTTGAACGTGCCGGTATTGAAGGTACAGAACTCGCGAATGGTGTTGCGGTCGCCGATCACAAGTTCGGTGACCTCGCCGCCATGCGACATGTCTTGCGGCATCGCACCGATGGAGCTGAACTGGTAGAAGCGGTTGTCACTGCCGATGGTGGTGCGGCCTTCGACCACGCAATGCGCGCCGATCGTCGTGCCCTCGCCGACGCGCACATGCGGGCCAATCACAGCATAGGGACCCACGCTCACCGAAGCAGCAAGTTCGGCTTGGGCGTCGACGATGGCGGTCGAGTGAATGGTGGCCATGGCGGAGGCTCCGCTGAATCAGGCAATGCGGCGCATGGTGCAGGTCAGGTTGGCTTCGACAGCCAGCTCCTCGCCCACCAGGCCACGCGCCTTGAACTTGCAGACGCCGGCTTTCATGCGGTCCAGCGTCACGTCCAACATCAATTGATCGCCCGGCTCGACAGGCCGCTTGAAACGGGCTCCGTCGATGCCGGCGAAGTAGAAGACGGTCTGGTCATCGAGCCGGATTCCCAGCGTTTCGATCGCCAGGATGGCCGCGGCCTGCGCCAGCGCCTCCAGCATCAGAACCCCCGGCATCACCGGCCGGTGCGGGAAGTGCCCATTGAAGTAAGGCTCATTGACGCTGACGTTCTTGAGCGCAAGGATGTGCTTGTTCTTCTCGAGCGACACCACACGGTCCACCAGCAGGATGGGATAGCGGTGCGGCAAGATCTTCAGGATCTGGTGGATGTCGATCATCAGCTAGTCTTCTTTTCCAGGGCCCGCAGGCGGTTTCTCAGCGAATAGAGCTGCCGCAAAGTGGCAGCGTTCTTCTCCCAGGTCGCATTGTCGTCCATGGGGAATGTGCCGCTGTAGGTCCCCGGCTTGTGCAGCGAGTGAGACACCAGCGTGCCTGCCGAGATGTTGACGCCGTCTGCGATGGTGATGTGCCCCACGATCATTGCCGCGCCGCCGATCGTGCAACGCTTGCCGATGGTCGTGCTGCCCGCCACCCCGGCACAACCGGCCATCGCCGTGTAGGCGCCGATGTGCACGTTGTGGCCTACCTGGATCTGGTTGTCGAGCTTGACGCCGTCTTCGATCACGGTGTCGTCGAGGGCACCGCGGTCGATGCAGGTGTTGGCGCCGATTTCGACGTCGTTGCCGATCCGCACGCCACCGAGTTGCTCGATCTTTTCGTAGCCCAGCGGTGTGGGAGCGAAGCCGAAGCCGTCCGCACCGACGACCACCCCGCTGTGCATGACGCAGCGCTCGCCAACATGGCAGCCACGCATCAGCGTGACACGTGGCGCCAACCGGGTGCCAGGGCCAACGGTCGACCCCTCCCCGATGAAGCCGTGAGCACCGATGACCGCGCCTTCGCCTACCGTGGCCCCGGCCTCTATGACGACCATGGGCCCGATGCTTGCGCTCGACGCGATGGTGGCACTGCCGTCCACCGCCGCACTTGGGTGCACACCCAGAGGCGCCGGCGTACGCGTTCTCGCCGCCCACCACTGCGTCAGCTTGGCAAAACACAGGTAAGGATCTGCGGCCACCAGTGTGGTGCCGCGATGAACGGCGGCATCGCGCATCGCCGGTCCGACGATCACACAACCCGCTTGCGTGGACGCAAGCTGGGATTGATAGCGCGGATTCGAGAGAAACGAAATAGTGGAAGGCGTTGCGCCGTCCAGCGGACCGATCCGGGTGATCCGCAGGCTCGGATCGCCGATCAGTTCGCCGCCGAGGTGGGCGGCGATTTCACCCAGTGTGGCCTCGGCCACCGCGTCACTTGCCGCCTTGGGCGTTGAGCGCCTTGATCACCTTGTCGGTGATGTCGATGCGCGGGCTGGCAAAGATGACTTCCTGGACGATYAGGTCGTATTTCTCCTGATCGAAGATCTGCTTGATGACTTTGTTGGCGCGGTCGACTACGGCAGCCAGCTCTTCGTTCTTGCGCTGGCTCAGGTCTTCCTGGAATTCGCGGCGCTTGCGCTGGATTTCGCGGTCCTGGTCGACCAACTCGCGCTGGCGACGCACGCGCTCCGACTCAGCCAATGTCGGCGCTTCTTTCTCGAGCTTGTCAGCAGCAGCCTTGAGCTTCACCGACAGATCGGTGAGGTCCTTGTCGCGCTTGCTGAACTCGGCTTCGATCTTCGTCTGCGCAGCGCGGGCCGGGATGGCATCGCGCAGCACCTTGTCGCTGTTGACGTAGCCGATCTTCATTTCCTGCGCTTGAGCGCTGAATGCCGCTGCGGCCAGGAAGCCCGCCAACACCATGGACTTGATAAATGAGCTATTCATTAGAACGCGGTCCCGATCTGGAATTGCAAACGCTGGATTCTATCCGTTGACACATACCGCAACGGCTTGCCGTAACTGAGCTTCAGCGGCCCCACCGGCGACACCCAGCTCAGGCCGAGACCGGCCGAGACGCGCAAGGGATCGGGCAAGTTCATGCTGTGGTCACCCCACACATTGCCGGCATCGACGTAGGCGAAGATTCGCAAGGTCCGGTCGTTGCCCGCGCCAGGCACCGGCAGGTACAACTCGCTGTTGATATTGAGACGCTTCGTACCACCCGTGTAGCCGCCAAGTGCGTCTACCGGACCGAGAGTACCTTGGTCGAACCCGCGCACGGTGCCCAGGCCGCCGCCATAGAAGTTCTTGAAGATCGGGTACGGCCGGCCCAACAAGCCGTGGCCATAGCCAACCTCGGCATTGAGGGCGAAGGTATACCTCTTCGTGATGGGCCAGTACTCTTGGTACTGCAAATTGGTCCGCGTATACCGCGTGTCGCCACCAGCGCCCAGTTCCACGTTGATACGCTGGTACCGCCCGGAGTTCGGCACCAATGCGCTGTCTCTTCCATCGCGTGTCCACCCGATCGTGACCGGAATGGAACTGCTCGACGCGCCAAAGTTGGCGATCTGAATGAAGTAGTTGTTCGGCAGGCTGTTGGTGCCGCGAATCTTCGTGCTCTCGTAGCCAATGCCGAAGAACACGGTGTCGTATTCACTGAACGGCACCCCGAAGCGCACTGATGCGCCTGGGGTCACGAGTTCGTACTCTTCGCCCTGGCTGTTGATCGGCTTTTGGGTTCGGTAATAGACGTCGAACGCACGCGAGATGCCATCGATCGTGAAGTACGGGTCCACCGCGCTCACCACGAGCGTACGCGCCGATCGGCTGGTGTTGACGTCGATGCCCAGGTAGTTGCCCGTGCCAAATACGTTGTCTTGCCGAATCGAAGCCGACAACGCGAGCTTGTCTGCGCTCGAAAAACCGGCGCCAATCGAGAGGTTGCCGGTCGGCTTCTCGACGACGGTGAACGTCAGGTCGACCTGGTCCGGTGCGCCCGGCACCTCGTTGGTTTCGACGTTCACTTCCTTGAAGTAACCAAGGCGGTCGACCCGGTCGCGTGAGAGCTTGATGCGCTGGCCGTCGTACCAGGACGATTCGAACTGGCGGAACTCGCGCCGCACCACTTCGTCACGGGTGCGGCTGTTGCCCGCCACGTTGATGCGGCGAACATAGACCCGTCGCTGGGGATCGGCCACCATCACCACGACCACCTGCCCTGTGGCGCGGTCGATCTCGGGCCGGGAGTCCACGCGTGCAAAGGCATAACCGTAAGTGCCGAAGCGATCAGTGAACGCCTTGCTGGTGACCGTCACGGCCTCTGCCCGATAGGGTTCGCCGGGCTGAATGGTCACCAGAGACTTGAACTCGTCTTCCTTGCCCAAGTACTCGCCCTCGAGCCTCACGCCCGTGACGGTATAAGGCTGCCCTTCCTTCACCGTGATGGTCAGCGTAATGTCTTGCTTGTCCGGGGAAATGGTCACTTGCGTCGACTCGACGGCGAACTCCAGGTACCCGCGATTCAGGTAGTAGGCGCGCAGCGTTTCGAGGTCGGCTGTGAGCTTGGTACGCGAGTAGCGGTCAGCCTTGGTATACCAGTTGAGCCAGCCCCCGTCGTTCAGATCGAACAAGCCCTTGAGCGTGCTCTCCGAGAAAGCCTTGTTGCCCTGGATGCGGATCTCGCTGATGTGCGACGCACCGCCTTCGGTGATCGTGAAAGTCACGTTCACGCGGTTGCGCTCTTGCGGCGTAACGGTCGTCACGACCTCGGCACCATAAAGACTGCGGGTGAGGTACTGGCGCTTGAGCTCTTGCTCGGCGCGGTCGGCCAGGGCCTTGTCGAAAGGCAAGCCTTCGCCGATGCCGAAGTCCTTCAGGGACTTGATCAGCACGTCCTTGTCGAATTCCTTCAGGCCGACGAAGTCGATGTTGGCGATGACCGAACGTTCGTCGACGATCACCACCACCACGTCGCCGTCAACCTCGACCCGCACGTCCTTGAACAGCCCGGTCGCGAACAGCGCGCGCAAGGCGGCCGCGCCCTTCTCGTCGTTGTAGGTGTCGCCGATGCGGAACGGCAGTGAGGCGAACACCGTGCCGGCATCAGAACGTTGCAGGCCCTCGACCCGGATGTCCTTCAGCACGAACGGCGTCACGGCCCATGCAGAGCCAACCTGCAAGGCGGCGGCAAGCGCGATCCAGAGAACAGTGGGGCGCAGAAAGGACGAGCGGGGAGAAGACGAAACAGGGAGAGTGCGCATGCAGTATTCAGTGCAGGCCCAGAATTCGGGCCACATCGTTGTAGAGAGCGAGGGACGTCATCATGAGCATGATGGCCACTCCACCGCGCTGCAGCCGCTCGAGCCACGCATCCGAGAGAGGCTGCCCTGTCACCGCTTCAAAAAGATAATACATCAGGTGTCCGCCATCAAGCACTGGGAGCGGCAGCAGGTTGAGCACCCCCAGACTCACGCTCACGACGGCGAGAAACCCCAAGTAATACGCCAGCCCCAAACGCACCGATTGCCCCGCGTAGTCCGCAATGGTGAGCGGGCCGCTGAGGTTCTTCAACGAGGCCTGGCCGATCAGCATGCGACCGAGCATGCGCAGCGTCAGGCTCGACACATCCCATGTGCGCGAGACGGCTTGCGACAAGCCCTCCAGCGGACCATAGGACACAGTCACCATTTCGATCGGCTTGCCAAGGCTGGCTTCGATGCGACCAATGCGCTTCTCGCCGTCCATGACCACCGCCGGTTGCACGTCGATGTCCAGCACGCGGCCTGCGCGCTGAACCTGCCAGTGCAGCGGACCGGTGTCGCTGCGGTTGACGCTGTTGCGGATCAGGTCGAAGAGCTGGTCGATGCTTCGCACCGCGGCGCCATCGATGCTGAGCACCAGATCGCCTTCCTTCAGCCCGGCCTTGGCACCCGCGCCATCGGGCTTGAGGAAACCCAATACTGGCTCGTCGCCACGGTACGGTGCGCCGAGGCCGATGCTCTGCATCAGCTTGGCGTCAACGTCCTTGGCGTCCAGGCTGTCGAGTTCCATCTCGACGACGTGCTGCCCCCGCCCTTCCCCGTCACTGACCATCAACTGGAGCCGCTGCCCGCGCAACACCGACTGAGTCACCTGCCAGCGCAAGTCGGTCAGCGAGCGAACGTCTTCCCATTGCGAACCATCGTATGAATACGCACGCACCCAGTCGCCCGAGCGCAGTCCGGCACGGTCCGCCAAGCTTGCGGCGACAGGCGCACCGAGTCGGGCCTTGGGTTCGTCGACACCGATCCAGTGTTGCGCGGCGTAAAGCAGGACGGCGAGCAGCAGATTGGCAAGGGGCCCTGCCGCAACAACGGCCGTCCGCTGCCACAAGGGCTTGCGGTTGAACGCCGAGCTCAGCTCATGGGGTTTGACGGGTCCTTCGCGCTCGTCGAGCATGCGCACGTAGCCGCCCAAAGGCAGCGCGGAGATCACGAACTCGGTGCTGTTGGGCGTCGCTTGGCGGCGCCAGATGACCTTGCCAAACCCCACGGAGAAGCGCAGCACCTTGACCCCGCACGCCACCGCCACGCGGTAGTGGCCGTACTCGTGGATCACGATCAGCACGCCAAGCGTGAGCACGAAGGCCAGGATGGTGATGATCATCGACGCAGCTCCGTCACAAGGCTTTGCGCCGTTTCCCGGGCCTGCGCGTCGAGTGCCAGCAAACCGTCCACGGAGCGGCAGGCGTCGGCTTCGGGGATGATGGCTTCCAGGATTCGTGCATTGACACTGTGAATCTGATCGAAGCGGATGGTTCCGGCAAGAAACGCGGCGACTGCCACTTCGTTGGCTGCATTCAGCACCGCCGTACTGCCTTCAGGCCCACGCAAGGTGTCCCAAGCGAGTTGTAGGCCGGGGTAGCGAACGAGGTCGGCGGGCTCGAATTGAAGGCTGCCCAGCCGAGTGAAATCAAGGGCTGAAGCACCCGACTCGATACGCTCCGGAAACGACAGGCCATAGGCAATCGGCACGCGCATATCCGGCGTACCCAACTGCGCCAGCACCGAGTTGTCTTTACACACCACCATCGAGTGGATGATGCTTTGCGGGTGGAGGACCACTCGAATTTGCTCGGGCGCAAGGTCGAACAACCAACGCGCCTCGATGACTTCGAGCGCCTTGTTCATCATCGTGGCCGAGTCGACGGAGATCTTGCGGCCCATCACCCAATTGGGATGCGCACAGGCCTCGTCTGGCGTGACGCTGCGCAGGCTCGCCGGGTCACGTTGGCGAAATGGCCCACCGGAGGCCGTCAACACGATGTGGTCGATGCGGTCGTGCCAAATGTTCCGGTCTTCAGGCAGGCACTGAAAGATAGCCGAGTGCTCGCTGTCGATTGGGAGCAGCGTGGCACCGCCCTCGCGCACCGCCTGCATGAAGAGCGCGCCGCCCACGACCAGCGCTTCCTTGTTGGCCAGCAGCAGGCGTTTGCCTGCCCGAGCGGCGGCCATGCAGGGCTCAAGGCCGGCAGCGCCAACGATGGATGCCATCACTGCATCCACCTCGGGGTGCGATGCAACAAGCGACAGCGCTTCAGCCCCTTCCCACACCTCGGTCCGCAAGCCAGCGGCACGGAGACCCTCGCGGAGCAGCTTGGCCTCCGCTGCTTGCGGCATCACGGCAAACCGCGGCTGCCATTCGATGCATTGCGTGAGCAAGGTGTCCACCCTGCTGTGCGCGCTCAGCGCGAACACTTCGTAGCGACCGCGATGGCGCGATATCACGTCAAGCGTATTTGCACCCACACTGCCGGTGGAACCGAGGATGCAGACGCGCTGCCTGGCCAAAGACAAATCTGTCATGAAGGTATCAGAACGTGCACAGCGCCATCGCTATCGGAAAGACCGGCAACAGGGCGTCTACCCGGTCGAGCACACCGCCGTGACCGGGCAACAGCCCGCTACTGTCCTTGACGCCGGAGCTGCGCTTCACCAGCGACTCCACCAGATCGCCCACCACGCTCATCGCACTGAGGAAAACGAGCGTCAGGACAAGGCCTGGAACGCCTAGCCGATTCAGCAGCACGGAGAAGAGGCTGAGGGAATCCACATCCGCCCATTGCCGATCGGCTTGAATCCAAGCCAGTGCCAGCAGTTGCACACCGACCATGCCGCTCCACACACCTTCCCAGCTCTTGCCAGGGCTGATGGCAAGAGCCAGCTTGCGGCGGCCGAAGGCTCTGCCGCCGAAGTAGGCCGCGATGTCGGCCACCCATACCAAACAGAAGATTGAGAGGATGAAATTGATGCCGGTGGCCTTGGCGCTGGACAAGGCCAGCCAGGCGGTCCATATCGCCGCCAAACCCAACACCCACCGTGCTGCGCGCGGCACGGTGTGCCATGCGCCCGGGCCCACTTTCAATGCGAGGGCGCCTCCCAGGACCCACACCCCGAACGCCAGCCACCATGCCAGGCTCGGTCCGACACGAACCCAGCCTGCCCACAAGGCGAGCCCACAGGCTGCAGCCACGGCAACGCCCATGATCACGGCCGCAGCAGGTGAAGCTGAGTTGAGCCGAACCCACTCCCACGCCGCTGCACCAGCCATCAACAGCATCAGGATCGCAAACGGCCAGGGCGTGGATACGAAAAGCGCTGGCAGCAATACGGCCAATAGCACCAGAGCCGTCGCGATACGCTGCTTCAGCATCGTCAGGCCTTGGCGTGCGCCGCAGGGTCGACAGGCTGGACCAAACCGAATCGGCGTTCGCGCCGAGCGTAGTCAGCCAAGGCAGCATCGAGCTCGGCCTCGCCGAAGTCGGGCCAGAGGCAATCGCTGAAGTACAGCTCCGAATAGGCGGCCTGCCAGAGCAGGAAGTTGCTGATGCGCACTTCACCACCGGTGCGAATGAACAGGTCTGGATCCGGCGCGAAGCTCATGGC
>NZ_JBFUFG010000018.1:0-59259 GCF_056403575.1 Rhizobacter sp. P2_G4
GAGCTGAGCAGCACAGGGCTTTGCGGCGCGCGCGCAAGCGCGCATCCACAACTGACTTCGCGCCGTTTGTTTGAACGCAGTAAGCGCAGCGAACGAAGTGAGTTTGGCGCGGCCGCAAAGACCGAGCAGCGCAAGGCAGCCCTCGCTCCGCGAGGGCCGAGTCGGCAGGGGTCGCTTCTTTGCCTCCTTTCTTGTCGATACAAGAAAGGAGGTCGGCCGCCGGGACGAAAACCCGGCGCACCCGCCGGCAGGCAGAAGAAGCCACAACGCGACAGCGGCACAAACAAATCACAAACTAAAGTCCCCCTCATGCACCCCGACCTGAAGATCGACTCCCACGTCGCCACCATCACCCTCCGCCGCCCCGCCCAAGCCAACCGCCTTGACCCCGATGACCTGGCCACCCTGGCCGACCACATCAACACCATCAACCAGAACGAGCAAGTCCTCGTCCTCCGCCTGCAAGCCGAAGGCAAGTACTTCTGCAGCGGCTACGACATCGGCCAGATCGGCGGCCCACGCGAGCTCACGTTCGAGCAGATGGTGAATGCCTTCGAAGATGCCCGGCCAGTCACCATCGCGGTCATCCAGGGCGGCGTGTACGGCGGCGCGACCGACCTGGCGCTGGCCTGCGACTTCCGCATCGGCTCGCCATCGGTCGACATGTTCATGCCCGCGGCGCGACTCGGCCTGCACTTCTACCAGCGCGGCCTTGAGCGGTACGTGAGCCGCCTCGGCGTCAACACGGCGAAGAAGCTCTTTCTCACCGCCGAGAAGATCGGTGCCGACGAGATGTTCGCCTGCGGCTTTCTCACCCACCTGGTCGATGCCGACAAACTGGCCGACACCGCGGACCAACTCACGCAGACGCTGGCCGGCATGGCGCCGCTGGCGTTGCTCGGCATGAAGAAGCACCTGACCCGCATCGCACGCGGTGTGCTCGACACCGCTGACTTGCAGCGAGACATTGCCTCGGCGGCGCAATCGGCAGACCTGAAAGAAGGCGCCGCCGCCTGGGCCGAGAAGCGGGCCGCGCGCTTCACCGGGCGCTGAACGCAGACCGCGGAGGGCGCTACAACCGCCGGATGCCCGCGGCCGAATTCGCCCTTGTCCTACAGAAAACGCCGGGCACAACGCGTAACTTCCTTGCATTGACGGTGCCGGCACAGCCCCACCGCACGACCCCTTTCGATCGGAGACGGGATGCAGGAACAAGCGCTGGCAGAGCACCAGTGGTTGCGCAGGCTGCGTGGAGAGTGGCGCTACGAATCCACGGCCCTGATGGGCAACGTGAACGCGCCGGAGAAGGTGTCCGGCGTGGAGAGCGTGCGCTCGCTGGGTGATCTGTGGGTGGTGGCCGGCGGCCATGGTGGGCTGCCGGGCGGCGGCGAAGCCAGCACGGTGATGACGCTGGGCTTCGACCCGCCGAAGAAGCGCTTTGTCGGCACCTGGGTCGGCTCGATGATGACCTGGCTCTGGACGTACGACGGCACGCTCGACGCCGCCGGCCGGGTGCTCACGCTCAACACCGAAGGCCCGTCCCTGGCCAACACCAACACGCTGTGCCACTACCGCGATGTCATCGAATGGCTAGACGACGACCACCGCGTGCTGACCTCGCACGCGCTGCGCGACGGCCACTGGACGGCCATGATGATTTCCCACTACCACCGCACATCACGACCTGCAGCGAAGGAGCCGCGCCCATGAGCACCACCACCGCCCACACCCTCCCCCGGCAAGAACATTCATGGCCCGCATGGGCAGCCGTCGCCGGGCTTCTGGCCGTCGCTGCGGCGGGCTGTGCCTACTACATCCTCACCCAGAAGCGGCACCGCAGCATGGTCGCCGGCCCGGCCGGCCAGCTCGCGGTCGACGACGGCGGCAGCGGTGACGCCTTGCCGGTGCTCTTCGTGCATTCGTATGCCGGCAGCACGACGCATTGGGATGCTGCGCTGATGCACCTGCGCCATGGCCGCCGCGCCGTCGCGTTGGACATGCGGGGCCACGGCCTCTCCGATGCGCCCTCTGACAACGACTACGCAGTGACCGCCCTGGCCGAAGACGTGGCGGCCGTGGCAGACAGCCTGCAGCTCGACCGCTTCGTGCTGGTCGGCCACAGCCTGGGAGGCATGGTCGCTGCCGATTACGCCGGCAAGAACCCCGAACGCGTGGCGGGCCTGGTGCTCGTCGCCACGCCGGGCAAGGCGCCGCCCGAGCTGGCCAACAAGGTCATGGCCTCACTCGAGAACGACTACGACAGCACGATGCAGCCGTACTGGGAGTCGATGACCAAGGGCGCACGCTCGCCGGTCAAGCGCCGCCTGGACGACACCATGCGCAAGCTGCCGCGCGAGGCCACCAAGGCCCTGGTCGGCGCGATGTTCGCCAACGACCCGCTGCCCGCGTTGGCCGCCTACACCGGGCCAAAGATGATCATCGACACGCCGCATGGCGATGGCCCGAGCGCGCTGTACCGCCAGGCTCCGCAGATCCCTCGGCAGCTCATCACCGGCACCAGCCATTGGCCGCACCTGGACGAGCCGCAGAAGGTCAACACCGCGCTCGACGCTTTTCTTGCCAACGCGCGTTGGAGCTGAGACTCTCGCTGCAGCCCTAACGGCTCAGATGGTGGCGCCACCATCGACGACGAGCGCCTGCCCCGTCATGAACGAGCCGGCCGCTGAGGCGAGGAACACCGCCGCGCCAGCGATCTCGTCGGGCTCGCCGATGCGGCGCAGCGGCGCACCTGAGGTGGCGCGCTTCAGCGTGTCGGGGTTCTCCCACAAGGCTTTCGCGAAGTCGGTGCGGATGAGGCCTGGCGCGATGCAGTTCACACGCACGTTGTGCGGGCCGTATTCGACCGCGAGGTTGCGCGCCAGCTGAAAGTCGGCCGCCTTGGAGACGTTGTAGGCACCGATCACCGGCGAGCCGCGCAAGCCGCCGATGCTCGAGACGATGACGATGGCGCCGTCCTTGCGCTCGATCATCTGCGGCACCGCAAAGTTGATCAGCCAGTGGTTGGCGATCACGTTGTTCTCGAGGATCTTGCGGAACTGGTCGTCTTCGATGCCGGCCATCGGCCCGTAGTACGGGTTCGACGCCGCGTTGCAGACCACGATGTCGACCTTGCCCAGCTGCTGGCAGGTCTCGTCGACCAGGTTCTTCAAGTCGGTCTTCGACGAGATGTTTGCCGGGACCGAAATGGCCGTGCCCGCACCACGCGCGTTGTTGATGCTGGCAGCCACTTCTTCGCAAGGCTCTGGCTTGCGCGAAGAGATCACCACCTTGGCGCCATGCTCGGCCATGCGCTCGGCAATCGCCTTGCCGATGCCGCGCGACGAGCCCGTGATGATGGCGACCTTGCCCGTGAGATCGAACAGCGACATGGCTCTTCCTTGCTGGTTAAATCGGGACTGGATTTGCCCCTTGAAGAAGGGGCAGTTTTTTGCCTCGATGAACATACCAGATCAATTGAAAGAGAACCATGAGCATCAGCTTTGACGGACGTGTCGCCATCGTGACAGGCGCAGGGGGCGGGCTCGGTCGCGAGCACGCACTCGCGCTCGCTCAACGCGGCGCGAAGGTGATCGTGAACGACCTCGGGCCCGGCGCCGAAACCGTGGCCCAGGAGATCAAGGCCGCCGGCGGCGAAGCCTTGGCCAGCATCGGCTCGGTGACCGACTTCGAGGCCGTGCAGGCCACGGTCAAGCTCGCGATGGACACCTGGGGCCGCGTCGACATCCTCGTCAACAACGCCGGCATCCTGCGCGACAAGAGCTTCTCGAAGATGGACCTCGACGACTTCAAGCTGGTTGTCGACGTGCACCTGATGGGCGCGGTGAACTGCTGCAAGGCAGTGTGGGACATCATGCGCGCACAGAAATACGGCCGCATCGTCAACACCACCTCATCGTCCGGCCTGTTCGGCAACTTCGGCCAGGCTAACTACGGCGCCGCCAAGATGGCGCTCGTCGGGCTGATGCAGACGCTGTCGATCGAAGGTGCGAAGGACAACATCAAGGTCAACTGCCTTGCGCCGACCGCCGCCACGGCGATGACCGAAGGCTTGATGCCCCAAGTGGTGCTGGACAAACTCGCACCCGCGGCTGTCACGCCGGGCTTGCTGTACCTGGTGTCCGAAGACGCGCCGTCGCGCGTGATCCTCAACGCTGGTGCTGGCACTTTCGCCCGCAGCTACGTCACGATGACGATGGGCACACACATCGGCATGGGCGCCGATGCGGATGACCAGGTGGCTGCGCAGTTCGAGGCCATCTCCGATCGCGATGATGAGGTCGTGCCGCAGTCGGGCAGCGAGCAAGGGCGCAATGAAGTGGGGAAGGCGATGGCTGCGGACTGAACCGCCCGCTCAGAACCGACTCACGCCTTGCCGGGGGCGCGGTATTTCCCCATCTCCCACCGCGCAATCGCCCGGTTGTGCACTTCATCCGGCCCGTCGGCCAAGCGCATCGTGCGCATGCTCGCGTACTGCTTGGCCAGGCCGAAGTCTTCGGACACGCCACCGGCGCCGTGTGCCTGGATCGCATCGTCGATGATCTTCAGCGCCATGCGCGGCGCGGCCACCTTGATCATCGCGATCTCTAGGCGGGCCACCTTGTTGCCGGCCTTGTCCATCATGTCGGCGGCCTTCAGGCACATCAGGCGCGTCATCTCGATGTCGATGCGGGCGGTGGCGATGCGCTCTTCCCACAGCGAGTGGTCGATGATGCGTTTGCCGAAAGCGACGCGCGACTGCAGGCGCTTGACCATCTTCTCGAGTGCGACCTCGGCGCTGCCGATCGTGCGCATGCAGTGGTGGATGCGGCCCGGGCCGAGACGGCCTTGTGCGATCTCGAAGCCGCGGCCTTCGCCGAGCAGCAGGTGGTCTGCGGGAACGCGCACGTCCTTGAACACCACCTCGGCGTGGCCGTGCGGTGCGTCGTCGAAGCCGAACACCGGCAGCATGCGGATCACTTCGATCCCCGGCGTGTCGAGCGGCACGAGGATCTGCGACTGCTGTGAATGCGATGGCGCCTCGGGGTTGGACTTCCCCATCACGATGGCGATCTTGCAGCGCGGGTCGCCCACACCGGACGACCACCACTTGCGGCCGTTGAGCACGTAATGGTCGCCGTCGCGCTTGATCTCCATGGCGATGTTGGTCGCGTCCGATGATGCAACGGCCGGCTCGGTCATGAGAAAGGCCGAGCGGATCTTGCCGTCGAGCAGCGGCTCCATCCATTGCTTCTTCTGCGCATCGTTGGCGTAGCGGGCCAGCACTTCCATGTTGCCGGTGTCGGGCGCCGAGCAGTTGAAGACCTCGGAGGCGAAGCCCACCTTGCCCATCTCTTCGGCGCACGATGCGTATTCGAGATTGGTGAGGCCGGCACCGCGGTACGGGCTGTCTTCAGGCAGCGAGTCGACCGGCAGGAAGAGATTCCACAGGCCCTCTTTCTTGGCGATGGCCTTCAGCTCTTCGACCACCGGCACCACCTGCCAGCGGTTCTCGCCAAAGCCTTTCATCTGCGCCTGGTAGGTCGGCACGGCGGGGTAGACGTGCTGGTTCATGAACGCGACAACGCGATCGCGCCAGTGCGTTTGCCGTTCAGACATCGTGAAATTCATGGTCGTCTCCAGGGGTGTGATGCGACAGGGGCCGCTGCAAGCTTGCATGAGGTGCGAGCTGCTGTTCTTTGGCGGAATCGAGTTTATGAACGCTGCTTGCTTGGACAACGCCGGGCAGCGCAAGTCGTTTTTATAGTTCAGCCGAGCCTCATGGCAAGTCTCGCCTGCGACAGGCGGGCTCCAGGTGCAAACGACGGTCTCGTACCGGCCGGCATAATTCGTCGCTTCTCACCCGCCGCCTGCACGCCCGCTTCATCGATGTCCGCGACGCTCCCCAAGACCAACGCCGCCCTGCGCGCAAGCTGAGCAGGCGCCCGCCTTGAGCCGACCGACTCCACCTCGCATCATTCCCATCCGCACGGTGACGCTGGAGACGCTCGCCGAGCTGCAGGCGTTTCATGGCGCGCTGGCCAAGCGCTTCGAGCTGCCGCGCATACGCATCGCGCTGCGCATCCCGCAATTGCGCGGCACGTCGGTCAGCGAAGACGAGCGCCGCATCAACCGCCTGCTCTCGACCAACGTCTATGTGCTGGGCATCTCGTCGGCCGTGGTGCTGCTCGCGCTCGCGATCGCCTTCCCGCTGCGGCCAGCAGGCCCCGAATCAGCCACCGCCATCGGTGCGTGGGTAGCGCAGGGGCTGCTGGCCGTGGTACTCGGTATCCGCGGCGGCAGCCTGATCGGCCTGGTCATCGCGCGGCGGCGCCTGCTGGCCTTGTGCAGGCGCATCGAAGCGGCGTGCGGCTGAAGCTAAGGCTCCCGCTCACATCGCCGGCTTGTCGGACAGGTTCTTCAGGTTGTCCTGCAGCTCCTGACTCATCGGCGCATTGAGGTTGATGCCCTTGGGCGGGATGGGCGACTGGAACCACTTCTTGTAGAGCGTGGTGAACTCACCGCTCTTCATCAGGCTGGTCAACGTGCCGTCGACCAGCTTCTTGAACGCCGGGTCGTCACGGCGCAACATGATGGCGTAGGGTTCGACCTGGATCGGCGCGCCGACGATGGCGAGCTCGGCCGGATTCAATGCGCTGGCCTTCAGCCCGTACAGCAGGATGTCGTCCATGCCGAAGGCGACCGCACGGCCGCTCTGCACCATCAGCGCCGACTCGGCGTGGTCCTTGGCGCCGAGCAGGTTGATGTCGAGCTTCTTCTCTTCGCTGAGGTTGCGGATGACCTTGTAGTTGGTGGTGCCCGTGGTCGAGACCACGGTCTTGCCCCTCAGGTCGTCCAGCGACTTGATGGGTGAGTCGGCCTTCACCAGGAAGCGGGTGCCGGTGTAGAAATAGTTGATCGCGAAGGCGACCTGCTTCTGGCGGTCGGAGTTGTTGGTGGTGGAGCCGCATTCGATGTCGATGGTACCGTTCTGCAGCAAGGGGATGCGGTTGGCCGAGGTCACGGCCTGGGTCTCGACCTTCAGGTCGGCACGGCCGGTGGCCTTCTTCACGTCGTCGATGATCTTTCCGCAGATCTCCCAGCCGAAGCCGGTGGGCTGGCCCTTGTCGTCGAGGTAGGAGAACGGGATCGACGACTCGCGGTAGGCCACTGTGATGACGCCGCTGGCCTTGACCTTGTCGAGGGTCGACGGGGTCTGCGCCAGTGCGCCGACGGTCGACCAGGCGCCGACAGCGAGGCAAAGAATCCGGAAGGCATTCGTGTGCATGAAAGGTCCTTGAAGAAGAGTGGGAAGCCGTGGCTCGGACTTGACTGGCCGGCGGCAGATCGCAGGCTGCGATTGCAATATTCCGGCCAGACGCACGCCGTTGCCAAGAGGGCTCTGCCTTACAGGGGTGCAAGCGCCTAGGCGGGTAGGCCGAAATACTTCTTCAACAGCGCCGGTGCGAGTTCGACTTCGGTGATCGCCACGTTGGCGGTGAAGCAAGGCGGCGTGGTGGGGTCGGGCTGGTTCATCAGCAGGGCGAACACCCAGTCGCCGCCCGAACGGCGCCACAGCGCGATGGCCGTGGGGTAGAGCCCGTCACGCTCGATCATCGGGTAACGCCGCATGATCTCGGCGGCGACCTGGAAACGGTCGAGCTCGTCGAGCAACGTGCCGCTGTCGCCGTTGCGGTAGCTGATCTTGTCCTTGCTGACGCAGCTCTCGATCACGGTGGGCGCGGGGCGCTTCTTCGCTGCCTTCTTGTCAGCCGCTTGGGTCTGAGCGACGACGAAGACCAGGCACGACAACCACCACCATCCGATGCGTTTTTTCATGGGTGCCTCCTCGCTTCAGCATGCGCCCGCGACCCACCTCAGTCAATCTGGGCGGGCAGCGTCTCGCGCCGGCCGTCGGCGTGCACCGCAAAGCGCTGATGCGCAGGGCCGTGAACCGGTGCGGTGTCGGGCCAGGGCCAGCCGCCGAACTGGGTGCGGCGGTAGTCGGCGAAGGCCTGCTCGATCTCTTCGCGCGTGTTCATCACGAACGGGCCGTATTGCGACACCGGCTCGCCCAGCGGCCGCGCCTGCAGCATCAGGAACTCGGCCGTGTCGTCGCCATTGACGAGTTCGACCGCCTGGTCGGCACGCAGCTCGATGGCCGAGTGCTGCACGATGCGTTCACCACCGACGCTGACGCTCGCGCCCTTGAAGAAGTAGAGCTTGCGGCGCGTGCCGCGGCCGCTTGCGGCGGGCAAGGTCCAGCGGGCGCCGGGCGCCATCTTCAGGGTCCAGATCGCAAGATCGGCATCGGACTGCGAAGCCCAGGAATCGGGCGGTGGTGGCAATGGTGCTTCCGGGCTCACCTCACCCAGCCGGCCGGCAATGCAGACGACCTCGGTGCGACGGCCTTCGGCGTCTTCGATCATCCGGTGCGGGATGTCTTCCGACCAGAACATCGTGAAGTGCGGCGCCGCCATCTTGTTGCGCGCCGGCAGGTTGAGCCAGATCTGGAACAGCTCCAGCGGGTTGGGCCGCTCCGTGTCGAGCAGCGGGAACATCTCGGAGTGGACGATGCCGCGGCCCGCAGTGAGCCATTGCACGTCGCCCCCACCGAAGCGCGCGGTGGCGCCGAGCGAGTCGGAATGGTCGATCAAGCCCTTGCGGACGATGGTGACGGTCTCGAAGCCGCGGTGCGGATGGGCCGGGAAGCCCGGTACGGTGAGGCCGTGGTACATGCGCCAGCCGTCCTTGCCGGCGAAGTCCTGCCCCAGGTCGCGCCCGGCCAGTGAGGCCGCAGGGCCGAAGGCGGCATTGGCCTTGGGATAGGCGTCGTCGTGGTAGACGCAGAAGAGAAACGGGTCGATGGTTTCCCACAGGAACCCGAGTGGGCCGATCTGGACAATGGGGCTGGCGGACATGGCGTGCTCTTTCTTTTACTTTCTGCAGTGCGAAAGAGTCTAGGCCCGCTCACATCGCCCCAGCGCCGGCGGGGTGCACCTAGGACAACGCTTAGCCCTTGGGCGGCAGCTTGTCGAAGACCTCTTCGCGCATGCGTTTCATGGCCTCGCCGTCGCCGAACTCCTCGAGCTCATAGACCTGGCGCAGCTCGAGCTGGACGTTGCCGCCCCCGTCGAGCACAGGCCAGCGCCGGGCCCATTCGATGGCTTCTTCCAGCGACTTCACCTGGATCATCGTGAACCCGGCAATCAGCTCCTTGGCCTCGGCGAAGGGGCCGTCGATCACCGTCGGCTTGCCGTTGCGAAAGCTGACCCGCGCACCGTGGACGCTCGGGTGCAGGCCCGCGCCGTCGAGCATGGCGCCAGCCTTGACCAGCTCTTCGTTGTAGCGGCCCATGGCGGCAATCAGCTCCTCGGGCGGCACGGTGCCGGCCTCAGCCTCGGTTTCGGCATCTGCCTTGCGAATGATCATGAAGCGCATCGGAATCTCCTGGCTTGGTAGTAGAACGGTCATGGGAAAGGCCATGGCTGTCTGCTGACACGACGAACGAAGCCGGTCGGAATCGACACGGCGCACTAGAGAGAAGCCGCCAACCTGGAGCAGACCGCGGCCAGCTTCCCTGACCAGAATGCGACCAAAGCCTCACCCCAGGCGAACCGGCAGCCCCAAATGTCGTTGAAACACGAGGTAAGTGCCCCATTTATGAGCAATCGGCTGTCACGGAACGCCGCTTGCATACCGTTCATGCGAGCTTGGTCAATGCACGGTTTGCAACACTCCGGGCCAGGTTCGTGTCACTATCTCTGTTTTGCAGCACCTTGAACCCCTGCTGCGGCTTGGGTTCTACCGTTTTTGGGGAAGAAACCTTGGCAAAAGACATTATCAAAACCAAGATCCAGGCCGATGGCCTGCGCTACAAGGTCAAGGAAGGCGGCTCGCCTTTCGCAAGCGCTGGTGATTTCCAGGCTGGCACCATGTCCTGTTTCCTGTGCGGCAAGCACCGCCCTCGCAACACCTTGAAGACCCGGCGCTTGCTGGGCAAGGCCCAGCATGTGTGTGCCCCGTCGTGCAAGGAAGCCGAAGCGGCGGGGGGCTCCAAGCCCACGTCGACAGTCGCCGCCTGAACTTCCTGGGCGCGCATCAGCGTGCCCCGGTCGGCGAGCACCAGGTAGGCAAGCCCCACCTGAACCGTCCTCGCCGACCTTTCTACCCAAGGGCTACGCAGCCCGTTTGAGTTGCGGAACGGCAAGTTCTGCAAGGAATGCCCGCAGCCGGCACTCGGCCGCGGTAAGCCCCCGGCAACGCCGAGCCTCGGCAGACGCCAAATGGGTCAGTCCCCTTTCGGCTGCCGCCGTCATCAAGCCGGGGTGCACATACGACTTGCGGCACACCGCCAGCGTGTTGCCCAGTCGGCGTGCCACTTCTCGCAGCACCTCATTGGCCGCACGCCGGCTCACAGGGCCTGACTTGGGCAACGTGCACAGCAGCTGCAGGGCATGCACGCTGGCGTGCCAGGTGCGAAAGTCCTTGGCGGTGAAATCAGCGCTGCTCTTTGCCTTGGAAGCCCGGGTGCGTTTTGGTGTCTCCAGGATCTCTCTCAGGTAGTCGTTCACGTCGCCCGAATCCACGCAGTGCAACTGACCGGATTCGTCTTCGTACTGGAACAGCTCCTGCCCCGGCATGGCTTGGCAGGCCCGCACGATGCGCGCCACACGCGGATCGTCGAGCGCCACCTCATGCCAGACGCCACTCTTGCCGCGAAAGCGCAGGCGCAGCACGCTGCCCTTCACCGCCGCATGGCGGTTGCGCAAGGTGGTAAGGCCGTAGGAGCCATTGGTGCGAGCGTATTCGTCGTTGCCGACGCGGACGAGGGTCGTGTCCAGCAAGCGCACCAGCGCGGCGAGCACTGACGCGCGGCTGCCGACAGGCGCCTCGAGATCGCGCTTGACCCGGGCGCGGATGCGCGGCAACGCCGCACCGAACTCCGCCATGCGCACGAACTTGTCGGCATCGCGCGCCTCGCGCCAGCCTGGGTGATAGCGGTACTGCTTGCGGCCTCGCGCGTCGCGGCCGGTGGCCTGCAGATGCCCCTCAGGCAGCGGGCAGATCCACACCTCTTCGTAGGCCGGCGGAATGGCGAGGCGGCGGATGCGCTGCAGCTCATGCGCGTCGCGCAGCGCGCGGCCGTCGGGTTGGCGGTAGCGAAAGCCATTGCCATGGCGCAGCCGGCGGATGCCCGGCATCGCATCGCTCACGTACCGCAAGCCTTTGATGCTCACCCCTCGCTCTGTGGGTGCGCCGCTAGACCCCAGAAGGGGGCGCGTGCCGGCCGAGGAGCGGCGGGCGTCGCTCGAAACCCGCGGGCTCATCTTTCACCTTTGGGATCGAAGCCGAGCACCTTCATCGGCTTGACGAGACTCTGCCGCGCGGCGGTGTAGCCATCCCATGGCTTGTTGCCGATGTCCAGCCGTTCACCCATGTCGAGCACCGTCCATTGCGCGGCGCTTTTCAGATCGGCCAGCTCATCCCAGTCCAGCGGCACCGACACCCCCATGCCGGCACGGGCGCGCGCTGACCAAGCGCACACCGTGGTGGCGCCCAAGCCGTTGCGCAGGTAGTCGATGAAGATGCGGCCGACACGGTTCTTCGGCCCGCTCTTGGCGACGAAGCGCTGCGGGATCACCTCGGCCATGTGCGCGACGATGGCGCGCGAGAAGTCCTTCACCGTGTCCCAGTCGAACTTGGGCGTGAGCGGCGCCACCACGTGCAAGCCTTTGCCGCCGCTGGTCTTCAGAAAGCTCTTCAGGCCCAGTTCGTCGAGGAAGCCCTTCAGCAGCTGCGTGGCCTCGCGCACCTGCGGCCAGGCGACGCCTTCGCCCGGGTCCAGGTCGAACACCATGCGGTCGGGTCGGTCCATGGCGCGCGTGGTCGCATTCCAGGTGTGCAACTCGATCACGTTCATCTGTGCGGACGACAGCAAGCCGAGCGCATTCGAGATGGCCAGCAGGGAGGCGTGCGACGGGTACAAGCCTCGGTCGAGGATCTCGACGTTCGCAAGCGCCCTGCCCTCGGCGTGCTTCTGGAAGAACTGCTCGCCGCCCACGCCGTCGGGTGCGCGCAGCAGCGACACCGGGCGCTCCTTCAGGTGCGGCAGCATCAGATCGGCGACCGAGGCATAGAACTCGACCAGCTGCCCCTTGGTCACGCCGCTCTGGGCATCAACCAGGCGCTCGGCGTGCGTCACGCGGAACTTGTCTGGCAGTTTCGTGGGTGACCTGGCGGCCGATTTACCAGCCGACTTTTCCGTCGATTTCCCGACCGCTTTCCCGCTGGAGGTGCTGTCCACTTTCTTCGCCACTTCCTTGGTGATGTGCTGCGGCGACTTGTCGCTGCGCAGGCCATGAAACACCGCCTGGCGCACATGGCCGCCACGCGTCCACTGCGCGAAGGAGACCTCGGCGATCAGCTTCGGCTTGACCCAATGCGGCTTGACCAGCTTGACCGTGCCCACCCGCGCGGGCGCGTCGGCAAACGCACTGGCGCTGACCTCGATCTCGTCGAGCTGCGCGCGCAGCTTGGTGAGCGTCTTCTCGTCGAAACCGCTGCCCACGTTGCCGGCATAACGCAGCGCGCCCTGCTCGTCGTGAATGCCAAGCAGCAGCGAGCCGATGCCAGTGCGCGAACCCTTCGGGTCGGTGAAGCCGCCGATCACGAACTCCTGGCGCGCCTTGACCTTCAGCTTGATCCAGTCCATCGACCGCTGCGCGTGATAACGCGACTCGCCGCGCTTGCCGATGAGGCCCTCCAGCCCCGCGTCTTGCGCCGACGCGAGCAGCGTTTCGGGATCGTCTTCAAACGCGGCGCTGAACTGCACCGCGCTGCCGGCCGTGTGGCCGATCAGGCCCGACAGCCGCTCGCGGCGTTCCCGCAATGGCACCTCGCGCAAGTCCTGTCCGCCGTGGAACGGCAAGTCGAACACGAAGTACTGGATGCTCTGGGTCTTCTGCGCGTCGAAGGCGTTCTGCAGCGCCTGGAAATCGGGTGTGCCGTTCGCACCCGCGACGACGATCTCGCCATCAAGCCAGCCCCAACCCATCTTCAGCGCCTTGATGGCCTTCACCAACGACGGCAAGCGGTGCGACCAGTCGTGGCCGTTGCGGGTGAAGCAGCGCACGTCGTCGCCGTCAATGCGGGTCAGCAGTCGATAGCCATCGAACTTGATCTCGTACAGCCAGTCGCCGCCGGGCGGTACCTCGTTCACCAGCGTGGCGAGCTGTGGCGCCAGCGTGAGCGGCAAGGTGGCTTGGGCTTGTGTTTTTCCCGCCTGTTTCTTGCCTGCCGCCTTCTTGGTGGGAGCCTTGGCCGGTGGCTTGTTGTTGAGCACGCTGTCGGGCAAGGCTTCCACCACGTCGAACTCGGTGGACGGCCTGGCCTCGTCGTCGTGCTCCTTGATCAGCAGCCACGGCGTCTGCCGCTCGTCGTCGCGCCTCTTCATGCGTACCAGCGTGAAGCCGCCATGCAGCTTCTCGCCGTGCAGCTCGAACTTCAGCTTGCCCTCGCGGTAGCCCTTGTGGGCATCTCCGATGGGCGCCCAGGTGCCGCGGTCCCACACGATCACCGAGCCCGCGCCGTAGTGGCCTTCGGGGATCACGCCTTCGAAGCCACCGTACGACAAGGGGTGGTCTTCGACCTCGACCGCCATGCGCTTGTCGTGAGGGTCGAGGCTCGGCCCCTTGGGCACCGCCCAGCTCTTCAGCGTGCCATCGAGCTCCAGGCGAAAGTCGTAGTGCAGCCGCCGCGCCGCATGCTTCTGCACGACGAAGCTGAGCTCTTCACCCGACTTCGCGACCTGCCCAGCCGGCTCGGGCGACTGCTTGAAATCGCGTTTGCGGTTGTATGCGGCGAGGCTGCTGGTGCCCATGGCAATGCCTCAAGCTGCGCGCTTTTTCTTGGCGGGGGCTGACTTGCCCTTGCCGCGCAGGCTGCGCTGCAGCAGCTCGGCCAGGTCGATCACGTCGGCCGTCTTCGGTGGCGCCTCTTCCTCGGGCTCCAGCACCGTCTCGGTGTCGCCGGCTTCCGCCTTCTTCTCGACCAGTGCCATCACCTGCGCCTTGAACTTGTCGGTGAACTCTTCAGGGTGCCAATCGGTCGTCAATTCGTCGATCAGCTGGCCGGCCATGTCGAGCTCACGCTCGGACAAGCCTGCGCCCTTCACGCCTTCCTTCGGCAGCTTCAGGTCTTCCCAGGTGCGGATGTCGGCGCCCCAGCGCAGCAGGTTGAGCACCAGCGCCGGGCCCGCCGGCACCAGCGCGGCCAGGTGCTCCTTGGTCTGGATGACGACACGCGCCAGGCCAATGCGCTGCTTCTTGAGCAAAGCCTCGCGCAGCAACGCGTAGACCTTCTCGCCGCGGCCGATGGGGGCCAGGTAATACGGCCGATCCAGGTAGACGAAGGGAATCTCGGTGGCCGAGACAAAGGCCTCGATCTCGATCGACTGCGTGGACTTGGGGTACACCGCTTCGATCTCTTCAGGGCTCAGCACCACGTACTTGCCGCTGTCGTACTCCACGCCCTTGACGATGTTGTCCTTGTCGATCTCCTTGCCCGTGCGCTTGTTGACGCGCTTGTAGCCCACCGGGTCCATGCTGCGCTTGTCGAGCCAGTCGAAGTCGACACCGCTCTCGGTGGTGGCGGGGTGCAGGCTAACGGGAATGTGGACCAGCCCGAAGCTGATCGCCCCCTTCCACAGGGCACGTGAAGCAGTAGCCATGGAAAGCCTCGTTCAAGGTAAAAACCGTGAAAGAGCTTAGAAGCGGCAGTGCCGCTGCGACCAGTGCGGCCCGCCGTATTTCGCTGTGGGAATGCGCCTACGGGTCCGTCGCTCAGGCGGCGATGAGCAGCGCTGGGGCCGCTTCGGCGGCCGGCATACCGCGCGTGGCGTCGTCCAGCGGGCGCGGCTTCTCGACGCCGTAGCCCTGCACATAGTCGACGCCCAGGCCGCGCAGCATCTCGATGGTGACGTCGTTCTGCACGAACTCGGCCACGGTACGTAGCCCCATGCGGTGGGCGATGTTGTGGATGGCCTCGACCATCGCGAAGTCGACTGCGTCTTTTGACATGTCTTTCACGAACGCGCCATCGATCTTCACGTAGTCGACCGGCAGGCGCTTGAGGTAGGTGAACGAAGACATGCCGGCACCAAAGTCGTCGAGCGCAAAACGGCAACCCAGCTCGCGCAGGCCGTGCATCAGCTGCACCGCGACGTCGAAGTTGCCGACGGCCGCCGTCTCGGTGATTTCGAAGCACACCAGCTCGGGCCGTACGCGGTGCGTCCTGAGCGCCTGCCGCACGAAGTCGACCAGCGAGGCATCGGCCATCGATGCGCCCGACAGGTTGATGCTGAAGCGCGCCGGCAGCTTGTAGTTCTTCGCAAAGGCGGCGTGCATCGCCAGCGCCTTCGAGATAACCCATCGGTCGATCGACGGCATCAGCCCGTAGCGCTCGGCCGCGGGGATGAAGGCCATCGGCGACACGATCTTGCCTTCGTCGTCGAGCAGGCGGATCAGCACCTCGACGCTTTCGTAGCCGCCGCCGTTTTCCTGGATCGACGCGATGCGCTGCGCGTAGAGCACGAAGCGGTCTTCGATGAGCGCCTTCTGCAAGCGCGAGAACCAGTCGAGTTCGTCTTTGCGGGTGGCCACGGCGGTGTCTGCATCGTCGTACACGTGCACGCGGTTGCGGCCAGCTTCCTTGGCGACGTAGCACGACGAATCGGCCACGCGCAGCACGTCGGAGCGGGTGTACTGGTGCGCCGTGAACGGCACGAGGCCGATGCTCACGGTGAGCTGGAAGGACCGGCCTTCCCACAGGAAAAGCATTTCGCTCACGCGCCGGCGCATGGTCTCGGCCACACGCAACGCCGGCTCCAGCGGGCACGATTCGAGCAGCACCGCGAACTCGTCGCCGCCCAGGCGGGCCAGCGTGTCCTGCTTGCGGATCTCTTGCGAGAGCAGGTCCGTCACCTGCTTGAGAAGCTGGTCGCCGGCCGCATGGCCGCAGGTGTCGTTGACGACCTTGAATTGATCCAGGTCGAGGAACATCACCACGCCCCGTGATTTCGGGTCGGCAGTGGCGAGCGCTGTGTCCAGCCGCATCTCGAAGGCGGCGCGGTTCATCAGGCCGGTGAGCAGGTCGTGGCTGGCCTGGTACGACATCTCCGCGGCAAGCTTCTTGGCAGGGCTCACGTCATGGAACACCAACACGGCGCCCACGGCCACGCCGTTGCGGTTGAGGATGGGCGCGGCCGAATCCTCGATCGAGCGGTGCACGCCGCTGCGGTGCACCAGCACCGAATCGCGCGCCGAGCGAGCCGGTGAGCCGGGTCGCGCCAGTTCGGCCAGGCCGTAGTTCAGCCGTTCCCGGGTGTGCCCGTTGACGAGACAGGCCACTTCGGCGATCGGCTTGCCGATGGCTTCTGCCACGGGCCAGCCGGTCATCTCTTCGGCCGCAGGGTTGAGATAGGTGACGCGCCCCTGGTGGTTCGTCGCGGCCACGCCGTCGACGATGGAGCACAGCGTGACTTCGAGCAGCTCTTTCTCGTGGAACACGCGCAGCTCGGCCTGCTCCTTCTGGATCACGGTGCTGCGCAGTCGGCGCGATTGGCCGGTCAGCACCAGCGTGATCACCGTCACCAGAAGACTGGCAGCCCCAAGTGCAATGAGGGAGTTCCGTCGCAAGGCCTCGTAGCCTGCCATCGGGGTGGACGCAGGCACTTCGACCATCGCGTACAGGTCATGGCCGGGGATCGCCGACACCGAGGTGAAGCGTGCCACGCCGTCGCCGCTCAGGAAGGGAAGCTTGCTGCGATCGACGCGCTTGGTGTCGCGCACCAGGCGTTCGCCATCGATCGGCTCCCCGGAGGTCTGGCCTTGGCCGGACAGGCGCGAGCGGGACAACCCGTCGGCCCCCACCACGCTGGCGATGTTGCCTTCGAGTTCGTTGACGGTGAAGCCTTCGGTCATCAGCGCCGCGTCGAAGGCCAGCAGCACCGCGCCCCCGAACGATCCGTCTGCGCGCTGAATCTGCTTGCTGGCGGGAACGAGCCAGTGCTTCAGATGTTCGGCATGGATGGGCTGGGTGGTCACGAGGCCGGCCCGCGTCCAAGACGCCTGGAAGTTCTGGCGATCGGCCACGTTTGCGGCCTTCTCCGGCACGGCACCCGGCGCGACAGTACTGGCGAGCACCTGGCCCGTGTGATCGGCCACGGCCACCGACACCCGACCGGCCGGGACAAACAAGCCGCTCTTTTCCAGCGCCACCAGGTCCACGCTGCCGTTCTGCTGCTGCATGTGCTTGACCAGCGACGCGGTCTGGTTCAGCTGGTCAAGCAGCCGCTGAACGCGGTCGCTCAGCCGCTGCGACGCCGCATCGGCCTCGCTGTAGGCAAGCTGGACGCTGCTGGCATAAGCCCGCTCCAGCATCAGCCAAGTGGCGCCCGCCATTCCCAGCAACAGCGCGCCCGCCACGCCACAGGCAGTGACGTAAAGGCGCGTGTTGGAAGACCGGAGGGCGGGTGGGCGCATGGCTGCGAGGACGAGTGGTACAGGCAGATATCGGGTGCGCGGCACGCAGCTTGAGCTTTTGGGCATTCCATGGCGCCGCACCGCGATGAAAACAGGCGCGAGCGTGATGGGTTGCGCATCTGGCCTGATCTGGCGGCTCCGTTCACACTTGCCGGCATGCAACCGCACAAGCCGCGCGACATGGCAATCGGCCTGGCGATTGATCAAAGAGCCGAGGCCAGCCCTCCGGCGGCGGATCTCAGGCCTTGAGAAAGCCTCTCACCTGGGCCGCGAAGCGCGGCACGTCCACGGGCTTGGAGAGGTAGCCATCGCAGCCGCCGGCGAGCATGCGTGCTTCGTCGCCCTTCATCGCATAGGCGGTGAACGCAACGATCACGAGATCACGCTGCGCCGGGTCGGCGCGCAGCTGGCGGGTGAGTTCCAGACCATCGGTGTTGGGCAGCTGGATGTCCATCAGCACCAGGTCGGGCTGAAAGCTCGCCACCTGCGTCAGCGCCGACTCGGCGTCGAGCGCGTTGGCCACCTCGATGCCGTCTCGCCGCAAAAGGACAGAGCTGAGCTCCTGGTTCATCGCGTTGTCATCAATGATCAGTACCCGGGGGGCAGCACGCATGTCTCGTCTCCTTGTCTGCTTCGGTGGCCTGGGCTCGCGGCGTGCCGGTCGAGCTCGGCGCACGGATCTGTTCGGCCGGCCAGTCTGTCCCTCCTGGCCTTCGCCTGAGATCACAGTGGCCGAACGCGCGAGCGCTGTCAACTCGTCGCTCGTTAGACACGATGCGGTACGCGGAAAAGGCCGGTATCGCTGCGAACGAGAGGTTTCGCACAGCGGTGTTGCGCGCACGACGCAGCCGTTACAACCGTCGGCCGTTCACTCCCCTCAAGTCGGTGGAACAGTGCACATCGCGGCGTTGTCTTACACCCACGCGCGATTCCGTTTGTCTATGCTGTTGGCATGGACGGCATCCTGGTCACCCTCAAGAACCTCAGCTTCGCGCAGATGGTGTTGGCGTGGCTGTTCGTCGCCTGTTACGCACTCGCGCTCGGCGGCATGCTGAGCACCAAGGGCCGATTGCGCGCCATTGGTGCGGCGGTGATCTCGAGTGTGTCGTTCGCAGCGCTGAGCGACGACTGGGTGCACGGCGCCTTGCTGATGTTGTTTGCGGTGGGCGGCATGGCCTTGTTCGTGATCACCTCGTGGGTGCTGACTTACAGCTCGGCCTGGCTGTTGCAGCACGGCGAGCGTGCTGCAACGCCTGCAGTCGGTACAACGGCAGTCGCCGAGACGGCCGCTCCTTCACACGGTGTGCTGAGCGCGCTGAAGCGCCTGCGTCTCTCGCTCAGCTGAGCACGCTCTAGCCGGCCAGCGACTCGGCTGGCTCGGCTTCGATCTCCGCAACCGCATCGTTGCCCGTATCACCGCCCGCATCGCCCAGCATGCCGTGGCGCTTGAGCAGCGTGCGCAACGCGTTGCGTGTGACGCCCAGCAGCCGCGCGGTCTGAACCTGGTTGTCACGGCATCGCGAGAAGGCGCGCCGCACCAGCAAGGCTTCGACAGCATGGAAGAGATCCGTGTGCCCCCCGCTCATTGCGTTATCGAGCGCGTGCTCCAACCCAGCGAGCAGGTCTACAGGTGCCACAGGGACGGGCGGCTCTTCGCGCACCGGTGACTCCGCACTGCGCGCCGCACTCAGGTTGGCCAGCGGCGAGAAGCGGAAGTCGGTGGCACGCAGCACGCCGTCACGGCACACGATCAGTGCATAGTGAATGACGTTTTCCAGTTCGCGGATGTTGCCCGGCCACGCGCAGGCCAGCAGCGCGTCTCGCGCTTCATCCGAGAGCTGCGGCTCGATCATCTTCAGTTTGGCGGCATACACCTTGATGAAATGGCAGGCCAGCGGCAGGATGTCGCCCGGCCGGTCGCGAAGCGGCGGCAGGCTGATGGAAGCCACGCTGAGCCGGTAGTACAGGTCGGCGCGAAAGTGCTGCGCCACCACGGCTTGATGCAACTCGATGTTGGTCGCGGCCACGAGCCGCACGTCGATCGGTATTGCCCGGCGCGAGCCCAGCCGCACCACCTGCCGCTCCTGCAGCGCGCGCAGCAGCTTCACCTGCAATGGCATCGGCAGGTCGCCTATCTCGTCGAGAAACAAGGTGCCGCCGTTGGCCGACTCGAACCAGCCGGCGCGCGCCTGCGCAGCGCCCGTGAAGGCACCGGCCTCGTGGCCAAACAGCTCGGCGTCGACCAGCGTCTCGCTGAAGGCGCCGCAGTTCACCGCCACGAAGGGGCCGGTGCGCCCGCTGCGCTTGTGAATGTGGCGAGCGATCAGTTCCTTGCCGGTACCGGTCTCGCCGATGACCAGGGCGGTGGCGTCGCTCAGCGCGATGCGCTCCACCTGCTCCAGCAGGGCCACTGATTTCGGGTCGTGGAACAGCAAGGCCTTCGCGCGGATCGACAAGGCCATCGACGCGGACTCGGGAAAGGTCAGAAGCTGATTGACAGACATGCAGGGCGAGGTGGTGCAAAGCGGGTGCTGACGATAGGTTCGGAGTTCCCATGCACCAACACATGTTTTCGCGCATGCATATGCGCAAGCCGGCCGGTGGATGCATATTCGCCTTTCTTTCTTGGGCTGCGCTTGCGTCCTTCGCTACATTGCGCATCTCTTCATCGCTCGTCACCACCGCAGGAACGACCTCATGAGCCGACTGACCGCCAAAGACTTTCCACCCGAAGTGCTGAAGCTGTTCGACCAGTACGTCCATGGCGGGCTCAGCCGCCGCGGCTTTCTCGATGGGGCCGCCAGGTACGCAGCCGCCGGCGTCAGCGCTGCGGGCTGGCTGGCCGCGCTCAGCCCGGACTTCGCGCAGGCCCAGCAGGTCGCGCCCCAAGATGCTCGCCTGAAAACAAGCCGCGTCGAGATCCCCTCGCCGCAAGGCTACGGCACCGTGCGCGGCTACCTCGCACAGCCGGCACAAGCATCAGGGAAGCTGCCCACGGTGCTCGTGGTCCACGAGAACCGCGGCCTCAACCCGCACATCGAAGACATCGCACGCCGCTTGGCGCTCGACAGCTTCATCGCCTTCGCACCCGATGCGCTTGCACCGCTGGGCGGCTACCCGGGCGACGAAGACAAGGCGCGCGAACTCTTTCCCAAGCTCGACCAGGCGAAGACGCGTGAAGACTTCGTCGCCGCCTACGGCTACCTGAAGGCCTTGCCTGCCGGCAACGGCAAGGTCGGCACCGTGGGTTTCTGCTACGGCGGCGGCGTGGTGAACTATCTCGCCACGCGGCTGCCCGATCTCGCGGCGGGCGTGCCCTTCTACGGCCCGCAACCTCCCGCGGCCGATGCGGCACGCATCGAGGCGTCGCTGTTGCTGCAATACGCCGGTGCCGACGAGCGCATCAACGCCGGCTGGCCCGCCTACGAAGGCGCATTGAAGGCCGCCGGCGTGAAGTACGAAGCCTTCGTCTACCCAGGCGTGCAGCACGGCTTCAACAACGACACCACGCCCCGCTACGACGAAGCCGCCGCCAAGCAGGCCTGGCAGCGCACCGTCGCCTTCTTCAAGCAGACGCTGGCTTAGCGATAGAAGTAGTACCTCGCCGTGTAGGGCACCCGCGCCAGCTGTGTTGCGTTGGCCACGCTGCACGGCTGGGAAGGCGCCGCGCCGCCCGCCGTCTGCACACGTTGGATGGTCTTGGTTTGGGCGAACAGGCCCGTGCGGGTGGTCGACTTGGCCGTCAGCAGCAACCACGGAATGGCTTGCGGGTCCGGCCCGGGGTCGCGCGCCTTGACCTCGCCGACGACGGTGCTGCCGTCGAGCGACTCCCAGGTCGGCCCCGCATAGTGCTTGCCGAGCCGCTTGCCGGCCGCATCGGCCAGGCTGGCCTCGGGCGACCTGAATATCCACACGTAGGTGGCGGCGTCGTCGGGCTTGGTCGTGCACTCGTAGATCTGAACGCCGGTCGCCAGCGCTTCCAGGAACAGCGTCTCGCCAGCCGCCGGGCGAAGCGCTGCCGGCACCTCAGGTGGTGCGGGTGGCGTCGGTGCTGTTGACGGTGCAGATGCACAGCCAGCCAGCAGGGCGGCGATCAGCATCGGTGCGCTTGAGAGCGGGCCGGCGAAAGTGAAACGTGATCGTGTCATGGAGCCTCCTGAAGAAAAAACGGGAGCCGGTTCACCTCAAGGCGACGTGGATTCGGGCCGGTCGCGTTCCACGAGTTGCAGGTAGTCGCCGATCTCGCCCCCGGCCAGAGGCTTGACCAGCACGAGTACCGTGTTCATGCGCTCACCGGCCGGCACGTTGAAGCGCTTTCGCACCTCGGTGTAGCCGACCTTCTGCCAGAAGCGCTCGCCCTTCTCGTTGCCCAGCACCACGCCGAGCCGCACCCAAGCGGCGCCATGGGCCTTCATCCAATCTTCGAGCGACTGGTACAGGCCCGCAGCCGTGCCGCTGCCATGCAACGCGGTCGCGACGATGAACAAGCCCACGTGCCACACGTGCGGCACCAGAAAATCCGACAGCACCGAGGCCATGCCGATCAGGCGCCCCGCGTCGTCCGTGAACCCGATCAGCCAACGCCCGTTGAACTTCAGGTGCGGCGGCGGCAGATCGCGAAATGCCTTCTGCGCTTCGTCGCGGCTCGGCGGCAGATCGCCCACGGCCATGAAGTACTCCGGGTTGGCGTCGAGAAACGCCTGAAGCTGGCCGGCATCGAGTTCGGTCAACTCGAAGGCCGCGCCTCCGAAGAGCGAAGGGCGCGGCGACAAGCGCGTGTTCATGTTCGCGTCGCAAGCTGCTGTGCCGCCAGCACCTTGCCGACGACCGGGTCCGCAGCCATGCGACGCCGATGCTCGGCCACCTGCGGGAACTGCTCGACATCGACACCATCACCCTCCAGCCACTGGGCGATTGTGAACAGGTACATGTCGCTCACGGTGTACTGCTCGCCCAGCACCCACGGGCCCTTGAAGAACTCGGTCTCGATGAGCTCGAAGCACGCGCTCATGTTCTCGGGCACCTTCTTCTGCATGGCTGCGATGGCCACCGGATCATCGGCCCAGCGGTAGCCGCGCCGCTTGTGTGCGTGCGCGATGTGAACCGTCGAACACAGGTAGCTGTTGAAGGAGTTCATGCGCGCCATCTCGAACGCGTCGTCGAGCGGAGCCAAGCCGGCCTGCGGGTGGGTCTGGCAGATGAACCCCAGGATCGCGGGCGTCTCGGTCAGCGTGCCGTGGCTCGTCACCAGTGCCGGCACGCGGCCCTTCGGGTTGACGCGCAAGTAGTCGGGCGACTGCTGTTCGTTGCGCGAGAAATCGATGCACACCGCCTGGTAGTCGGCGCCGGCTTGCTCGAGCGCAATGTGCGAAGCCAGCGCGCAGGTGGCGGGCGTGAAATACAGAGTCAACATGGTGGGTCTCCTGGAGTTGCGAGACCGCTGCGGCGGTCAGGCGGCATTCTCGCGCCACCGTGCCTGCGTCAATCGATACAGGCAGTGAAGACGCAGGGCATGCCCCTCGGGCACGCCGGGGTGCTCGAAGTCCTGGTAAGCATTGCGCAGGCCGATGCGTTCCATGACGGCACGCGACCGCAGGTTGGCCAGCGCTGTGAACGACACGATCTCCGACAGAGCCAAGCGCTCGAAGCCGAAACGCAGCGCCTCGCGCGCCGCTTCGGTCGCGAAGCCCCGCCCCCAATGCGGCCGCGCGAGGCGCCAGCCGATCTCGACACATGGCGAGAACGGCAACTGTCGGCGTGGCACCGAGAGCCCCACGAAGCCGATGAATTCACCGCTGCTGCGCAGCTCGACGGCCCAGTTGCTGAAACCGGCCTCGGCCCACTGCGCCTGCCACGCCGCGATGCTCGCCGCGCTGGCCTCGCGGCTCTGCAGCGACGGGAAGAACTCCATCACCGCGGGGTCGGCGTTCATCGCCGCAAACGGATCGAGGTCGGACGCCCGCCACGGCCGCAAGCGCAGGCGCGGCGTGTCGATCTCCACAGCCTCAGACATCGCCCGAGACATCGGCTTGAGCGGCGGCCTCTCGCCGCCGCTTGGCCTCCATCACCTTCAAGCGCCAGCGCACCAGACCAATCGCATAGCTGATGTAGTAGCCCGCAAGCAACCCGAACACGGCCAGCGTGAGCGGGCTGCGGGCAAAGTCCGCCGGCCCCTGCGGCAGCGTCGGGTCGATGAAATAGATCTCGACCAAGCGGTAGGCGATGCGCCCGACGAACAGCAACGACAGCGCGATGCCGAGGTGGGCGTTCGGCGTGTAGAACAGGCCTTGTGGTGTCGGCTCGAAGCGCGTCTTGCTCAGGCCGAAGACACCCAGCGCGGCGCCAAGCCCGATGCCACCCACCAGCAACAGCAGCCGCTCGGGGTGCGCCAGCGCGGCAAAGGCAAGCAAGACGAGCAAGGTCGGAAAGATGGCCAGCGTGATCCACGGCCGCACCTTCGACAAACGCTGTCGCCCAACCATGCGGCGAAAGCGGGCATAGACACGCCACGCGATCAGCGGAAACAAGACAAGCAGCGTGAGCGTCGACGGGTGAGGAAGATTCATGGTGCTGTTGGCCACTGGCCCGACCCGAGATGGAGCTCGGTACCGCTCGAGAATAAAGCATGCATGTTCACGCCGGGTGATGCGGCGTTTCGCCAGCAAGAGGCCCGGCTATCATCGTCCGCCGCAGTACACGTTGGAGTTCTAGATGCCCAAGTTTCTTCCGAGGATTGCCATCGTCGTGGGTATGGCGCTGGGAGCCACCACTGGCATGGCCACGGCGGCCGAGTCCACCGTCGCCGAATCGGCTGCGAGCGGGGCGTCGACGGTGGCCACCAAGGTCGAAGGCGCGACCAAGCGCGGTGCGCATGCCGCGGCCAGCGGTGTGGAGCGCGGAGCACATGCCGCAGCGAGTGGTGTGGAACGCGGCGTCAATGCGGCCAAGGGTGGCCTCAAGACTGCTGCCAGCGCCGCCGAGCGCGGAGCCTCAGTGGCGGGTGCAGCCATCGAGAGAACGGCACGCCGGCTCGGCTTGCCAGCTTCCGGGGCGTCGTCTTCGTCCAACTGACCGTTGATGCTGCCCTGTTGAAAGCCGCGCCGAAAGCCGCGTCAATCGCGCGGCGTTGATCAGACCGCCGTCAAACCACCACTCACAGCACAGCCCGATGCGATGGGCGGATGCGTCACGATGCTTCTCAGTTCGGGCCGCGGCTCGCGCAGCGGCTCAAGATCGGGCCGAGGCCGGCGCAGCGCGGGCGCTGCCTCGAGGGCATGCTCCAGCGCCTGCGCGGCCGATAGCAACGCGGCGTCGCCGCGCAAGCGGCCCACCATCTGCAGGCCGAAGGGTATGCCGTGTTCGTCGCGCCCACACGGCAGCGACAGGGCCGGGTTGGTCGCAAGCGTCACCACGTAGGTCAGGCCGAGCCAGTGGTAATAGTTGCGCATGGCCTGCCCGTCGATGCGCCCGGCGTACAGCTCGGTCCAGGGGAACGGCGTCACGGGCGTGGTCGGCGCGATGATCACGTCGAAGCGCTCGAAGGCCCGCGCGAAGCGGCGTGCGATGCGCGTCTGCTCGAGGTGCGCCCACGCACGGTCGGCCAGCGTGATGGCCGCTGCCATCTCCACATTGGCGCGCACATTGGGCCCGAGCGTCTCGGGCGCCGTGCGGTAGGTGTCGGCGAATGCGGCGACGAAGCTCTCGGCGCGCAGCGTGTCGAATGCGCGGTCGGCGTCGCCCAGCTGAAGGTCGATCGGTTCGCAGCTCGCGACCCACGGGCGGATCGCCTCGACGCGTTCGCGGAACACGCGCCGGATCTCGGGGTCGACGATGCACAGGCCGAAGTCTTCGGTCGTGCCGACGCGCAGCGTCGACAAATCGGTCGGGGCGAGCGGCCAGAACGACGCGCCCTGCTGGTCATACGACAGCGGGTCGAGTGCGTTGAAGCCGACGCTGGCCGAAAGCTGCAGCGCGGTGTCGGCCACCGTGCGGCCCATCGGCCCAAGCACAGAGATGACCGACCAGCCGAGCGGCCGTGCGTCGTTGGCCACGAGACCGGGCGATGGCCGCATGCCAACGACGCCGCACAGCGCAGCCGGGATGCGCAGCGAACCGCCGGTGTCCGAGCCGGTTGCGATCGGCAGCATGTCGACCGCCAACGCGGCGGCCGAACCGCCCGATGAGCCGCCCGCGTTCAGCGACGGGTTGAACGGGTTGCCGGTCGCGCCCCACACCGGGTTGCGCGTGTTGGCACCGGCGCCCATGTCGGGCACGTTGGTCTTGGCGGTGACGATCGCACCGGCTGCGCGCAGCCGCGCAACGAGCGCGTTGTCATGCGCCGGCACGTTGCCGCGCAGGCCGGCGTTGCCGTAGGTGGTGAGCAGGCCCGCGGTGTCTTGCAGGTCTTTCACGCCGAGCGGCAGGCCGTGCAAGAGGCCGAGCGCTGCGCCGCGCATCACGTCGGCCTCGGCCTTGCGGGCGCTGTCGCGAGCACGCTCGAAATCGGTGGCGGCGATCGCGTTGATGGCGGGGTTGATCGCCTCGATGCGTGCGATGCAGGCGTCCATCAGCTCGACCGGCGAGAGTTGCCGGCTGCCGATCAGCCGCCGCAGTTCGACCGCTGAATGCTGCGGCAAGGTGTCGTCATGCGCCATGGTGTTGGGTCACTCCAGGGGAATCTTGGCCTTGTGCACGTAGGCCCGCAACAGCGGCAACTCCTTCGCCACGCGGGCATCGTAGAACGAACCCGGCTCGTACGACACGTCGACGCCGGCCTTCTCGAGGTCGGCGCGCACGGCGGCGTCGGTCAGCGTGTCGGCGAACGCCTTGCCGAGCGCTTGCTGCACCGCCGGCTGCAGGCCACGGGGCGCGACGATAGTGATCCAAGGCACCATCTCGTAGTCGGGATAGCCGGCCTCGGCCACCGTCGGCACCTTGGGCATCGACGGCGAGCGTTTGGCCGACGTGACGGCGATCGCCTTCACCTTGCCGGCGCGCAACATCGGCAATGCGGCAACGCTGGTGTCGAAGGTCAGCGGCACCTGGCCCCCGATGAGGTCGGTCATCGCGGGGGCACTGCCCTTGTACGGCACGTGCAGGAGGTCGGTGCCCGTCACCAGCTTGAACATCTCGCCCGCCAGATGGGCGCTGGTGCCGTTGCCGAAAGAACCGTAGGCCAGCGTGCCGGGCTTGGCCTTCGCCAACGCGACCAGCTCTTTCACGGTGTTGGCCGGCAGCGATGGGGTGGCGAGCAGCACCAACGGCGAGTTGCCGATCAGCCCGATGGATTCGAAGCTCTTCTGGGCGTCGTACGGCAGCTTGAGCTTCAGCGCTGGGTTGACGGTGAAGGTGGTGTTGGAACTGATCAGCAGCGTGTAGCCGTCGGGCGCCGCCTGCGCCACCGCGCCCGCGCCGATCACCGTGCCGGCACCGGCCTTGTTGTCGATGATCACGGTCTGCCCGAGCCGCTGCCCCATGCCCTTGCCGACCACACGGGCGATCACGTCGGTGGCGCCGCCCGGCGGGAAGGGCACGACGAGCGTGATCGGCTTGTCGGGAAAGCCGGCGGCCATGGCCGAGGCGCAGGCGAATGTGGCGGCCAGGGCGGCCGCGAGCGGCAGGCCGAAGCGGGTGGCGGTTCTCGACATGGGAGGTCCTTTCAGTGAGGGTCAGCGCAAGCGTTGTGGGGCCAGCACGCGAGGGTCGATGCCGTGCCGTGCGAGCTCTGGTGGCAGGGGCTTGCCGCAAAGCAGCGACGCGGCCAGCTCGGAAGCACCGGCCGCGCTCTGGATGCCGTAGCCGCCTTGTCCGGCCAGCCAGAAGAAGCCAGGGCAATGCTCGTCCCAGCCGATCACCATCTCGCCGTCGCGTACGAAGGAGCGCAGGCCGGCCCAGGTGCTCGCGGGACGGCGGATGGTGAGTGTGGTGACGGTCTCGATCTGGTGGATGCCGAGCGCGATGTCCAACTCTTCGGGCACCACATCGTGCGGCACGGTCGGGTCGGCATTCGCCGGCGAGCCGAGCAGCTGGCCAGCATCGGGCTTGAAGTAGTAGCTCTCGTCGACACCCACCACGGCAGGCCAGCCCGATACGTTCATGCCCTCGGGTGCCTTGAAGGTGAACGCGCTGCGCCGGTGCGGCACCAGGCCGATCGGTGCGGCACCAAAGAGCGCCGCCACCTCGTCGACCCAGGCGCCCGCGGCATCGACCACGGTGTGCGCGCGGACCGCTTCGCCATCGGCCAATTGCAGCACCCATCGCGCTCCGTCGTGCTGCGCAGCTACGACATGCGCTCCGGTGCGCAACTCGCCACCACCGCCGCGCATGCCGCGCAGGAAGCCCTGGTGCAGCGCATGCACATCGATGTCTTGCGCACCGTGCTCGAACAAAGCGCCGCGCACCACCTCGGGCCGCAGGCAGCTCACACGCGCCAGTGCAGCGTCTGCATCGACCTCTTCGAGTTCGCATCCGCTGGCAGCGAGCGTGCGCTGTGTTTCTTGCAACAGCGCCTCCTGGCCGTGCGTGGCGAGGTACAGCACGCCACGTGGCGAGAGCAGAGGCTGATCGCCAAAGCCGCTGGGCGGTTGTTCGTAGAACGCACGGCTGGCCCGCGTCAGCGCACGAATGGCGGGTGGGCCATAGCTTTCCATGAACATGGCCGCCGAGCGGCCAGTGGTGTGATAACCCGGCTGGCTTTCGCGCTCCAGCAGCAAGACGCTGCGCTCGCTTGCCAGCCTGTAGGCGAGCGAGGCGCCCGCGATGCCGGCGCCGATGATGGCGATGTCAAATTCTCGCATACGAGAATTCTCACATGCGAGAATCGTGCCGACAACCCCCGGGAGAAAAATGCCTGCCCAGCCGCCCCCAAGCCGTGCCCGCCCCCGCACCCACAAGCGCACGACCGTGGCCGCCCTGCCCGACCGCGAGCGCGTCGGCGGCCGACTGCGCGTGATCCGCAAGGAACATGGCCTGACGTTGAAAGACCTGTCCGACCGCTCCGGCGTGGCGCTGTCCACCTTGTCGAAGATCGAGCTCGGGCAGATCTCGGTGAGCTACGAGAAGTTCGCCGCGGTGGCGCGCGCGCTCGATGTCGACATCGCAGCGTTGTTCGACCCGCGCGCCGGCGCCGCACCGGTAGCTGGCCGTCGCCCGGTCGTCGTGCGCTCGACGTTGGCGGCGGCGCCCCGCTACGACGCGGAGAACTACGATTACCGCATGCTCGCCACCGAGTTCCCGGGCAAACGCATGACGCCCTTGCACGGCATCGTCGTCGCGCGGCAGCTGGCGCAGTTTCCCGACTACATCCGCCACCCGGGGCAGGAGTTCGTGATGGTGCTGTCGGGCCGCGTGCGCATCCACTTCGAGACCGGCGAGGCGATCGAGCTCGCGCGCCAGGAGTCGGCGTACTTCGACAGCGGCATCGGCCACGTGTACCTGTCCACCAGCAAGGCAGACGCGCAGGTGGTGGTGGTCATGTCGGAGCGCTAGCCGGAGGGATCAACCCTCGCCAACCGCTGCGCGTCTGGTTCGCGCTCGGCTCAACGGCCGGCCATTGCCCCGAAACGGTTGCGGAACCACTCCGTCAGCATGCGGCGCTCGTAGCCCAGCGGCTCCCCGGTCGTGGGAGCGTAGGAGCTGACCATGTAGGTCACGTCGCTGAGCCTGTCTTGCCCGTGGGCGATCTCACCGGCCGGTGACGACAGCACGTAGCGAATCTCGATGCGCGGCCAGTCGGCGCCGCCGTTGAGCACGCGCAGCGGCTGGTGGCGGGCCGAAGGAAACACACGGCCGGCCAAGTCGAGCTCGACGATCTCGATGCTCAGGTGCTGGCCGGGCGCCAGCCAGCGCTTGCCCAAATTCTGCAGGTGATGTGTGAGCACGTTCACGTTCGTCTCGATCTCGCGCGGCGACTCGCCGGCATCGGCGAAGCGGGCAGCATTCGGCGACGAGACTTCGACAGACGGTTTGTCCACTTCGGCCTGTGCCACGCCGGCGCCGAACAGGAAAGAGGCGGCCAGCGCTGTGGAGAAAAGTACGGATCGCATGATCAGACCCCTTGAATCGCCGGGCAACCGGCGGTTGAAGAATAGTGCGCGCGATCGACCCGTTGTGCCAAGAGGCACCCTCGCGGTGACATCGTCTTTACCTGGCTTTACGTGCCATTTGCACGGTCCATGGCAAGACGAGCGGGCCGCGCGCCGGCGCAGCCCGATGGCAGCAGGCCTTACCTCGACGCCGAGCGGCGGGTTTGCTTCTCCAGCAGCAGCTTCGCGCCGGCCCGCTTGGCGCGCGTGGCATCGCGCTGGTAGGCCTCTTCGGCTTCCTCGCGCAGCTTGATGGCGCGGGCCAGCGCCTCTTTGTAGCGCTTCACGGTGTAGGTGTTCTCGTTGCCGATGTAGATCGTGCTGCGGCGCGGCATGGAGCCGAAACGCGGCAGCGACACCGACAGGTTGCACTCGCGCACCTTGGCCCCCGGACGCAGGCGAACGATGGGACCCGAGATGCCAACGGGCAAGTCGGTCGTCTTGTTTTCGTTGGGAGCGCGCTGCAGTTTGGAAGGTGCCGGCAGCTTGGCGATGCGCTTGAACAGTTCGTCGGTGGCCAGCTTCAGCGAGGCGGCTGCGCCGCTGCCGTCCTGTGTTCCGTCGGAAAAGAGCTTGGTGCCGCCGTAGCGCAGTTGCCAGCCGTGGGTGGCGCGGTGGTCAATCCGCTGGATGCCTTGGGGCACCTTGAAGCGCTTGCCACTGAAGATAACGACGTCTCTGGTTTTCATGAGGTACTCGAATCATGTGAGTGAACCTCCCTTGGGAATGTATTGTTTGAGTTTTCGAGCGATCTGCCCATCGTAGGCGGGAGCAAGAATACCGCGGTTGAAAAGGGTTAGATGACGGCGATGTTAAGCGCCGGAAACATGCACACGGCGCACACGGCGCACATCAAGCTCGCAATTCAGCGGCCGTTCAGACCCCATGCGAGTTGCAGGGAATCACCGGCGGATGAATGCGCGAGCGCGCGGCTCCGTGGTCACAAGACCAGCAGCGCGCGAAAGTCGTTCACGTTGGTGAAGGTCGGCCCAGTGATGACCAAGTCGCCGAGGGGCTCGAAGAAATGCCACGCGTCGTTGGCGTCGAGCCGCTCCTGGGCCTTCACGCCGAGCGCGGCTGCGCGGGCCAGCGTGGTCGGTGTGACGATGGCGCCGGCGTTGGTCTCGACGCCGTCGATGCCATCGGTGTCACCCGCCAGCGCCCACACGTTCGGCTCGGCCTGCAGCGCGATCGCGCAGCCGAGCAGGAACTCGGTGGCACGCCCGCCCTGCCCCTTCGGCGCCTTTGGGTCAGCGCTGCGCTTGACCGTGACGGTGGTCTCGCCGCCGCTCAAGATGACGCAGGGTTTCGCGAAGGGCTCACCGCGGCGCGCGACCGCACGCGCCATGGCCGCATGCACCTTGCCGACTTCGCGCGACTCGCCTTCGATCTCATCGCTGAGGATATAGGCCGGCACGCCGGCCGCGCGCGCCGCTGCTGCGGCCGCTTCGAGGCTGGCCTGCGGCGTGGCGATCATGTGCAGCGTGTGGCCGGCCAGGCGCGGGTCACCCGGCTTCGGCGTTTCGAAGGCGCCGCTGCGCAAGCCTTGCAAGGCCGCTGCAGGAACTTCAATGCCGTAGCGGTCGAGGATGGCCAATGCATCGGCACAGGTGCTCGCATCGGCCACGGTCGGGCCGCTCGCGATCACGCTCGGGTCGTCACCGGGAACGTCGGAGATGAGCAGCGTGACCACGCGCGCCGGTGCGCACATCGCCGCCAGGCGGCCGCCCTTGATGGCCGACAGGTGCTTGCGCACGCAGTTCATCTCAGTGATGGTGGCGCCGCTGTGCAGGAGCGCGCGGTTGATGCGCTGCTTGTCTTCGAGCGTGATGCCCTCAGCCGGCATCGAGAGCAGCGCCGAGCCGCCGCCCGAGATCAGGCACAGCACCAGGTCGTCAGCCGTCAGGCCATGGGTCAGCGCGGCGATGCGGTGTGCCGCCTGTGCGCCCGCTTCATCGGGCACCGGGTGCGACGCTTCGACGACTTCGATGCGCCCAGGTTTCGACAGGTACGCTGGCGGCACGTGGCCGTAGCGCGTGACCACCAGCCCTGACAGCGGCGCAGCTTGCGGCCACAGCGCATCGACGGCAGCCGCCATCGCACCGCCTGCCTTGCCGGCACCCAGCACGAGCGTGCGCCCTTTGGGCGGCGGGGGCAGGTGCGCAGCCATCGTCACCGAAGGCTGGGCCGCGGCGATCGCCGCATCGAACAATGACCGAAGAAAGGTGTGGGGGTCGAGGCTCATGCGTCCATTGTGGCCGAGCCGTGCAGCGGGCCGAAAGCGCTGGGGCGAAGCAGAGGGCGGCGCCAACGCACCGCCGCCTGCTCGTCGCTTACTCGCCGTTGAACCGCAAAAGATCGGCGGTTGAATCAGCTGGCGGCGTCAGGCATCACCGTGTGATGCGCCATCAGTTCGAGTGCCTTGACCAGCGACGAGTGGTCCAACTGCCCACCGCCGTTTGCCGCGCAGGTTTGCATCAGCTGCGCAGCGCTCGCGGTCTGCGGAAGCGCCACACCCAGCGTGCGCGCGCCTTGCAACGCCAGGTTCAGGTCCTTCTGGTGCAAGGCGATGCGGAAGCCCGGCGCAAAGGTGCGCTTGATCATGCGTTCGCCATGCACTTCGAGAATGCGGCTCGCGGCAAAGCCGCCCATCAGGGCTTGGCGCACCTTGGCCGGGTCAGCGCCTGCCTTCGATGCGAACAGCAAGGCTTCGCCGACGGCTGCGATATTGAGCGCCACGATGATCTGGTTGGCCACCTTGCAGGTCTGGCCGTCGCCGTTGCCACCGACGAGCGTGATGTTCTTGCCCATCTTCTCGAACAGCGGCTTCACGCGTTCGAACACGGCCTCGGGGCCGCCGACCATGATGGTGAGCGACGCGGCTTTGGCGCCAACCTCGCCACCCGATACCGGCGCGTCGAGGTAGTCGCAACCCAGGTCGTTGATCTTCTTGGCGAAAGCCTTGGTCTCCATCGGCGAGATGGAGCTCATGTCGACGACCGTCTTGCCTTTGCCTAAACCCTCGGCCACGCCGCCCTTGGCGAACAGCACCGACTCCACGTCGGGCGTGTCGGGCAGCATCAGGAAGACGATCTCGGCGGCCTGCGCCACCGCGGCAGCGTTCGGGCAGGCCGTGGCCTTGCCTGCGATCTCGGCCGGCGCTTGCTTGCGGGTGTGGATGAAGAGTTCGTGCCCTGCCGCGATCAGGTGGCCGCACATCGGCGTGCCCATGATGCCCAGACCGATGAATCCGATTTTCATGTTCGTTCCTTGCCTTGAATCAGTAGGAGCCCGAGTTCGACGGCGCTGCCGCCCTGCCCGTGCGCATCTTGCTGACGACCTGCTGCGCGCCGGCAGCCATCAGCCGTGCGTCGGAGCCGACCGTCACGAACTGGAAGCCCTTGGCGATGCGCTTCAGCGCCGCCTCGGGCGTGCCGTTGTGGATGCCTGCCACCACGCCGTGCGCCTTGGCGCGCTCGAGGATGTGGTCGATCGCCTCGGCGGCTTTCGGGTCCACGTCGTCGAAGGTCGGCGTGCAGCCGAGCGCGAGCGACAGGTCCGACGGGCCGATGTAGATCGCGTCCAGCCCTTCGACGGAGAGGATGTCGTCGAGGTTGTCGAGCGCCTTGGCCGTCTCGATCATCGCGAAGGTGACGATGGTCTCGTTGGCATGCGTCGGGTAGTCGGCGCCGCCGTAGAGCAGCGCGCGCACCGGGCCGAAGCTGCGCGTGCCCATCGGCGCGTAGTGCGTGTACGCCACCAGCTTCTGCGCGTCTTCACGGGTGTTGACCATCGGGCAGATGACGCCGTAGGCGCCCGCGTCGAGCGTCTTCATCAGGATGCCCGGCTCGAGCCAGGGCACGCGCACCACCGGCACCGTGGGCGTGGTGGAGATGGCCTGCAGCATCGTGACCATGGCCTGGTAATCGACCACGCCGTGTTGCAGGTCGATGGTCAGCGTGTCCCAGCCCTGGTGGGCCATGGTCTCGGCCGAAAAGCTGTTGGGGATGGCAAGCCATCCATTGAGGGCGGCCTCACCGGCCTTCCACATCGTGCGCAAGCGGTTCTCTCTCATCGCAGTCTCCTCCGTCAGATTTGGAAAGGTGGGCTTCAGTCGAGCTTGATGTTGCCGTCGGCCACCACTTTGGCCCACTTCGCGCGCTCGCGCTCGAAGAAGGGCCCGAACTCGGCCGGCGTCAGCGTCGACACCTCGGCACCTTGCGCCGACAAGCGCGACCGCACCTCGGGTGAGTGGATGATGCGCGTCAGTTCCTGGGACAGCTTGGCAATCACCGCGGGCGGCGTCGCGGCCGGCACGAGCACGCCCTGCCAGGTACCCGACTCGAAGCCCGGGATGCCTTGCTCGGCGATCGTCGGCACATTAGGCAGCAGCGGCACGCGGGTGCTCTTCGAGACGCCCAGCACCTTCAGCTTGCCCGACTGCACGAAGGGCAGCGTGGCCAGCATGCCGTTCATCACCACCTGCGTCTGCCCGGCCACGGTGTCAGCCACCGCCAGCGAGCCGCCCTTGTAGGGGATGTACTGCCACTTCGCTTTCGTTGCCTTCTCGACCGCCACGCCGGCCAGGTGCGGCGCACTGCCCATCGCGGTGACGGCGAAGTTGAGTTCGTTCTTCTGCGACAGCGCGACCAGTTCCTTCAGGTTGTTGGCCGGCACCGAGGGGTGCACCACCAGCAGGTGCGGCGAGTAGGCCAGCATGCCCACGCCCTTCAGGTCCTTCGACGGATTGAAGGGCAGCTTGGCGTAGACCGACGGCGAGATGGCCAGCGCGCCCACGTCGCACAGCAGGATGGTGAGGCCGTCGGGTGCGGCCTTGGCCACGTAGTCGGTGCCGGTGTTGCCGTTGGCGCCGGGCTTGTTCTCGACGATGACCGTCTGCTTGAACGCCTCGCCCAGCGGCTGGCTGATGGCGCGGGCAATGATGTCCGACGACCCGCCCGGCGGGTACGGCACGATGAGGTGAATGGGTTTGTCCGACTGGCCGTGGGCAGCGAGGGACGAGGCGGCAAGCAGCGCAGCGGCTGCCAGGGTCTTCACATTCATCGGGTCTCCTTGGTCGGCCGGGACGGCGCACTTAGTTGTATGTCATCGTACAACCTCGCCCGAACCGGCGCAACCGCAATGACCCGCGCAAGACAAAGGAAAGGCGATCGGCCCGTCGGTGAGCGGCCGCTCACCGACGCCGCGGCGCTCAGCGGCGGGCGTTCGCCACCGCGGGGCCGTCGATCGGGAACTGCGTGCAACCCATCTGCTTCGAGATGGCGCGCGTGGCGTCGAGCAACATCGTCACGATCTCGGGTTCGCGCGAGGGGTCGTAGCGGAAGGTCGGGAACGAGATGCTGAGCCCCGCCACCGCCTGGTTGTGGCGGTCGAAGATCGGCAGGCCGACACAGCGGATGTGGTCGTCGAATTCTTCGCGGTCCTGGCCAAAGCCCTGGGCCTTGGTGCGCTCCAGCTCGGCAATGAAGTCGGCCTTGTTGGTGATGGTCTTCTCGCGAAACTTCTCAAACGTGGCACCGGCCAGCACGGAGTCGCGGAACTGGTCGCTTTCCCAAGCCAGCAGCACCTTGCCGATGGCGGTGCAGTGGATGGGCGCGCGGCGGCCGACCTTGGAATACATGCCCAGCACGTGGCGCGAGTCGACCTTGTGCACGTAGATGATCTCGCTGTCGATCAGCATGCCCAGGTGGATGGTTTCGCCGGTCTTGTCCGACAACTCCTGCATGTGCGGCTTGGCGAGTTCGATCAGGTCCGGGTACTGCAGCGCCTTGGTGCCGAGCTCGAACACCTTCATCGTGAGCCCATAGCGTTCGCTATCGGCTTCCTGGCGCACATAGCCCAGGCTGCGCATGGTTTGCAGAAAGCGGTAGACAGTCGCCTTGGGCATGGCCAAGCGCATCGAGAGCTCGGACACGCCGGTCTCGCTGCGGTCGGCGAGCGACTGCAAGATGGCAAACACCTTCAGGACCGCAGCCACCGATTCTGGCTGCCGGGCATCGTTCAGATCATCATCCATGAGACGTTTTGATAAAAGCGGTATGGTGTTTCAGTAAGCAATTGTGCACGTTTCTTATAAGCCTACTGTCAGCTTTACTTAGCTCAACAAACTATTTTTAGCCCAATAAGCGGTGCCGTGTCCAGACCAAAGTCCGCATCCGGCGCCGGAACAGCCAGCCCCGGACCAGCCAGTCGCAGAACATGCCCAGCCACACGCCAACCACCCCGAGGCCCAGCGCGATGCCGAGCAAGTAGCCCAGCACCACCCGGCAGCCCCACATCGTGGCGGTGGCCACGGCCAAGGGGTAGCGCGTATCGCCCGCCCCGCGAAGGCCCGCCGGCAGCACGAAGGAGCCGCCCCACATCGGCATGCAGAGGCAGTTCAGCGCAATCAGCCAGGCAGCAAGGTTCGTGACAGCGGGGTCGTTGCCATACAGACCCGCCAGCCACCAAGACAACGGCAGCATCAGCAAGCCCAGCAACGTGAGCGCCCCGCTGGCACTGCGCACCAGGCGCCGCAGCGTGAGGCGCGCGGCCTGCGCATGACCTCCCCCCAGGCGCATGCCTACCAGCGTGGTGGCGGCCACGCCGAGCGCCGAACCCGGCACGTTGAGCAACGCGCCCACCGAGAAAGCGATGAAGTTGGCCGCCATGGACGTCGTGCCCAGGCTCACCACCATGGTTTGCGTGATCAGCTTGCCGACGTGAAAGAAGGACTGCTCCAGCGCCGTGGGCCAACCCACGCGGAGCATGGCTTGCATGAACTGCCCCTGAACGAGCCGCCCACCGGCGGGCCGATCGCGCAGCGTGGACCACAGGGCGAGCAGCGCCAGCCCAGCGCCGGCACCGCGCGCGCACAGCAGCGCTGCCCCGGTGCCGCCCACGCTGCCCTGCGCACCGCGCATGAACAGCGCCGCCAGCAGCACCTGCAAAACGTTCATCGCGACCTGCACGCGCATTGCCGCATCGGTGCGGGCCATGCCACGCAACACACCGCAGCCCACCACCACCAATGCAGTGGGCAGGTCGGCCACGATGAGCCAGCGGAAATACAGGTCGGCCTGGGCCGTGACCTCGGCCGCCGCGCCGGGCATGAACAGCGCGATCCACGCTGAACGGGTCACCCAGAGAAGCAACGCCAACCCGACGCCAAATGCCGTCGCCAGCAGCAAGGCACTCGCAGCCACCGAGCGCAGATCGTGGACGCGCCCTGCCCCCAGGCAATGCGCCACCGTCACCGTGGCCCCCACGGCCAGCCCGCCGAACAACGCATGGAGCAGGTAGCCCAGTGCGTCGATCATTCCGATCGCAGCGACGGAGGCCGGCCCGAGGTGAGCGGCCAGCAGCATCACCACCGCGCCGGTCAGCACCAGCGCCAACTCCTGCACGGCCACCGGGCCGGCCAGCGCCCACACACCGCGCGGTCGGGCGACATGCCGGCGACACCACGCGTGCGTCCGGCGAAGTCGAGGCGGCAGGGAGCGCGTATCGATCAGCTGAGGTCCTAGAGACGCCCGGCTCCAGCCGATCGGCGCACTTCACTCGCCACTTGATCGGCACCTTGCACGGGGCCGTGCAGGGTCGGTGTCCAGCCCACGTCGGGGCTGAGGGTGACGCTCGGGTTCGCGCCTTTCAGGGCAGCAAACAAGTCCACCGGCCGGCCGTTGTGCAGGCTGCCGCGATCGAAGAATGCTGTGCCCTTCCACAACTTGGCGAGTTGCTCGCCGCGAACATCGGCCGACGTTTCCCACACGTTGTGCTCGCTGAACACATGCGAGCTGAACCCCACGCCGATCGAATAGCCGTAGGGTTGCTGCGGCCCGCCGTTGCCTCCCGCGTAGAGGTTGTTGTAGACATGAACCTCGCCATAGCGGACCCGCGGCGCACGCTCCTTGGTGTTTTCCCAAAAGTTGTGGTGGAAGGTGACCTTGAGCTTGCCGTCGTCGAGCTTCTGGCTGTCGCTGGAGCCGACCAGGTTGGTCTTGTCGTGGTTCTGGAAGTGGTTGAACGACACCGTCACGAAGTTGCTCTGCTGGGTGATGTCCAGAAAGCCATCGTGGTGCTGCATCGGCCGGCCGAGCGCAATGCGCGCGGTGTGGTCGGGGCGCTTGCCATCGGTGAAGCTGCAGTGGTCGACCCACACGTTCGTCGCGCCACGCAGCGTGACGTTGTCGTACTCCGAGTTCCACTCGCCGTTGGCGTTGTCTTTCGGGTCCCACGCTGGGAAGAAGTCGTAGGCGTCGGCGAAGTGCAGGTTGCGGATGATGATGTTGCTGACCTTGTCGAGAAACAGCGAGCCGTTCTCGATGCGGGCGTCGACACCCAGCCCCACCAGTGTCGTGTTAGACGGCACACGCAACACAACCCGTTCGGCCTGCTTCTTCGACGACCGCTGTCGCGCTTCTTCCAGCGGCCCGGTGAGCGGCTTCTTGCCCCAGATGGCGGGGTCGTAGGCCTTCAGGTAGGCCTCGAAGTCGAAGGCCGGATCGCGGTAGTCGTTGAAGGCGAGCGGCTTGTTCGCGTCGTCCACGCTCAGGTCGATGCGCCCACGCACGCGAACGACCTTGGGCACGTCGCCCGCCGCGAAAGCCTTGGCCAGCTCGTTGCGGTCGCGCACCTCGAACACCTGAGCCGGCGCGGCGTCGGCGCCGCCGCGCGTGCCGGGGCCGGCCGCCGCCCAGCCATCGTTCGCCGCCAGCACCTCGCGGCTGATGTCACGGCCGCTTGACACTGCTGGGGCCGGCGGTCGAGTGGCAGAGCAGGCGGCCAGCAGCAGCGCGAGCGCCCCCATCCAGGCCTTGTTCATCACAGCTTCCCCGCCCCGGCCTGGCTGACGACCTCGGCCTTCACGTTGTCCCCCGCCTGCGCGGTGTAGCCGTAACTGGCCGATGGCACCCAGTAGCTCGCATCCAGCGCCTTCACCGCCACCGTGCTGCTGCTGGCCTTGGCTTGCGCTGCCGCCAGCAGGCTGCCTTCGGGCACCAGCGCGCCGTTGAGCAGCGTGCCGCTGGCGTAGAAGTAAGTCTCGCAGTCGCCCGCCGCGTATGCGGCACCCGGCGCCACGGCGCTGCACTTGTCGCGGTTGGAGGTGCTGGACGAGAGGCTATCGCCAAAGGTTAGCTTGGCCGCGGTGGGCAGGGTGTCGCCCACCGCGCCGGGCGCCACTTCGAGCACATTGGCTTCGACGTAGAGCTTGGACGCGGTGCCGAGCGTCCACGCCACCGACCACGCATAGTCGGGTGCGGCCACGCTGGTGTCCGTCGGCTTCAGCTGGCCCTGGTACAGGTTGTTGTAGACGTGGACCTTGCCGAAGCGCACGCGCGGCTGCCGCTGCACGATGTTCTCGAAACGGTTGTGGTGGAAGGTGACCGCCATCTTGTCCGGCCCCGAGCGCGCCACGACCTGCGTGCCGTCGCTGTAGGCCGCTGCCGTGTCGGTGCCGCCCAGCAGGTTGGTCTTGTCGTGGTTCCGGAAGTGGTTGTACGACAGCGTGACCTGCGTGCCCAGCAGCGTCACGTCGACCGCGCCGTCATGGTGCTGCACCTTCTGCTCGCGCTCGTTGAAAGGAGCGGCCCATTCGGGCACCGGTGGGTCGAGCTTGTCGGGCCGGTCGCCGTCACTGAAGCTGTTGTGATCGATCCAGACCTGCGTGGCGTTGAGCACCGAGATCAGGTCGTACTCCGAGTTCCAGCGCCCGCCCTTGCGCGACGGGCACTGGTGCGGGCCCGCATCGGTGGTGGCGTTGTAGACCTTGGCGCACAAGCCGGTGCCGAACTCGCTGCTGGTGATGCTGAACGAGTCCTTCGGGTCCCAGGCCGGGAAGTAGTCGTACGAATCCTCGAACCCGATGTTGCGGATCACCACGTTGCGCGCCGGCATGTTGCGGCTCAGCACCGCGTAGCCATTGGCGTCTTTCGTGCTGCCGACCGCCATGTCGCCCACGCGCAGGTTGCCGCGCACGATCTTCGCGTCGGCACCCAGCCCGAGGATGGAGGTGTTGGAGCCCACGCGCAGCACCACACGCTTGCCCTGGGTTTGCGAGAAGCAGGCACGCTGGCCTTCGAGAGACAACCCGCCGCCGCTCAAGCTGGTGGGTAGCGCCGGCGGTTTGTTGTCGCTCTCCAGCGATTGCTTCAGCCAGGCCTGCGGCTCGTACGTGGTCTTGTAGTCGACCCAGAACGCCGCGACCGTGGTGTAGGGCGTGGTGCAGGCCTTCATGTAGTCCTCGGGCGCCATCGCGACGTTGGCGTCGCTCACGTTCAAGTCCACCGTGCCCTGGATCAGGATGCGCTTCGGCGTGTTGTCCGGCGCAGCCGTGCTCGGGTCAGCCGAGGCCGAGCCGTACAGCGCTGCAATCAGCTGTGCGCGGTTGGTCACGGTGTAGGTATGCGCGGCGTCAGCGGTGTCACCACCCGTCACCACGAATGCGGAACCGTCGGGGTTGACCGTGGCCCACCCCGTAGCTCCGAGCGAGCCGGGCGCCACCGGCGTCGGTGCGGGCGCAGGCGGCGTGGGGGCGGCCGGCGTCGGCGCGGGAGCGTCGTCACCGCCACCGCCGCAGGCGAACAGTGCGACCGAAGCGGCCAGCAGAGCGATGCGTGCGCGGCTCATGGTGTCACCTCGGTATTGCGGTGCTCGCTGAAGCGGTTGCCGGTGTCGTTGTAGACACGGCCCGAGGTCGAGCTTCCCCACGGGTCGACCTTGCGGATGTGCGCAGAGAGCGTGCTGTTGCGGATCAAGGCCTGCCCGTTGGGCGAGGTGCCGGCCACGTAGCTGCCGCTGGTGACGCCTTCGTCCCAGGCGCGGCCGAGGTAGGTGACGTTGGCGGTGGCGGCGCTGTCGGCGGTGAGTGCGCTGTTGATCACCAGGATGCCGTAGTTGCTGTTCGGCGAAGTGCTGGGGGCCAGCATCGTGGTCGCCGCGCCTACCGGCAAGCGGCTGCTGAGGTAGCGGATCGTGCAGCTGTCGAGCACGAGCACGCCGCGGCCGAAGATGAAGTCGGTGTCGCCCTGGACGAGACTGTTCTTGAAGTACACCCGCGACACGGTGGTGACGTTCGGCGACTTCACGTACAGCGAATCCTGGTTGCCTAGAACGCGCACGTTCTCGAACACCAGCTTGTCACCCTGGGTCATCAGCGCCACGGCCTGTGCACCACCGGAGCCGGTGGCGCCCGTGGGGTAGCCGACGCCGTTGACGACGTCCTTCATCGCGTCGTTCGCGAAGCTGATGTTCTTGGCGTGGAAGTTGTCGCTGTAGACCGCCACCGAGGCGCTGCCGCTGGTGCCGTAGGTGGCACTCGACAGGCTGGGGTTGCAAGGGTTGGCCGAGTCGACGTTGGCGGTCTTGGCCTTGCCGTTGTAGTTGCCGTTGACGATGAGCACCTGGCTCGCATCGGCCGCGCTGCTGTACAGCGTGATCGGGGCCTTGTCCTTGGCGCAGACCAGCTCGCGGTAGGTGCCGGGCTTCACGTTGATGTAGACGCGCGTGGTGCTGGCACTCAGCGCGGGCACTGCGTCGATCGCGGCCTGCACGGTGGTGTGGGTGCCGCTGCCATCGGCCGCGACGGTGTAGGTGGCGGTGAGGCTGGCCACGTCGCCGATGGCCAGAGGTGTCCAGTTGTCGGTGGTGAGGCCGGCACCATTCGCACCTGTCAGCACGCCGGCCTGGGCCAGGTACTTGTCCACGGTGTAGTCGAGCGCCTTCGTGTCGTCGAGCTGCGGGCGGGTCGCGGTGCTGGCTGGTGCGGGGGCTGGAGCCGGCGGTGGCGGGGGTGAAGGAGGTACAGGTGCGGTGGCGGGTGCCGGGGCCGGCACCTCGTCATCGCCGCCGCCACAGGCGACGGTACCGGCCACGAGGGCCATCAAGAGGGTGAGCGTGGAAGTTCTGTTCATGGTTGTCTCCTCATCGGGTGGAGGAGGCGCTCGTGTCACAGAGGTGGCACGGCGCCTTGGATGTCCACCGCGAGGCGTCAGGCCTCACGGGTTGGTCTTTGCGGGGCCTCGCGGCCCCTCGGTTCACAACTTGCCGGGCCCGGCCGTGGTGCGGGTCGCGCTGCGCAGGTTGTCGGCGGGCTGCAGCGAGTAGCCGTACGGTGGCGTCCACAGCTGCTTGACCGGCAGGCTCGAGCAGCCTTGCAGCTCGACGCTGATCACCGCCGTCATCGGCTTGCCGTCGTCGCCCTTGTCACTGATGAAGCGGTGGCCCGAACTGCGGAAGCTGGTCGCCGTCTTGCCGTCGGCCAACTTGCCGCACACCTCCGCGGGCTTGAGCCCGACGAAGTCGTAGAAGTTGCTCTCCGAGATCACGTCGGCCTGGTAACGCACATTGAGTGCGGAGCCGAACTTCACGTCCGCGTCGTTGGTCGAGGTGCTGCCAGTGACGAGGTTGTTGTAGAGATGCACCTGCCCGAAGCGCGCCAGCGGCTGGCGCGAGCCGATGCTGTCCCACCAGTTGCCGGTGAAGGTGACATGCAGGCGCCCTGCATCGCTCCACGCGCGGCCCGAGTCGCCGTTGCCCACCAGCGTGAGCTTGTGGTGCTTGGCGAAGCGGCTGTTCGCCACGGTCACGTAGTCGGAGCCGCGCACGATGTCGAGCCCGCCGTCATGCCGGGTGTCGCTGGCCAGCGAGTCGGGCGTGTCGCCGTCGGTCACGCTCACGTGGTCGATCCACACCTGCTGGGCGCGCGAGATGGTGACGCCATCCATGTAGGCGTTGCCTGAGTCCTCGGGGTTCACGTCCCAGGGCGTGTCGATCTGCAGGTTGCGGATGATGACGTTGCGTGTCCAGGTCGGGTAGGCCTCGGGGTCCTTGCCCGCCGCCACCCAGGCCTTGAAGTCAGCCTCCGGGTCACCGCCTGCGGCCAGTGGCAGCTCTGCGCCGACCAGCACCTGCGTGCCCGTCAACCGCGCTGGCTGGCCGTTCACGTTGATGCCCACCAGCGTGGTGTTCGACGGGATCTGCAGCGAGCCGCCCTGCTTCTGGTCGAGGAAGCCGGTGTATTCGCGGAAGCTGCCGCTGTCCCAGCGGAAGTCGATGTGGCCGACGATGCGGATGATCTTCGGCTCGTTGCGCGCCGCATTGACGGCGGCCAGCAGCTGCTCCTTGTTGAACACGGTGTAGACGCGGCTCTTCGCCGCGTTCACACCGCCGGTCACCAGCACCGGCTTGTGCGCGGAGCCATTGCGTGCAAAGCCGTGCCAGCCGTTGGCGGGCGCGGTCTCGCACTCGAAGCCCAGCGCGCCGCCGGTGGGGTCGCCGTTGGCGAACTGCCAGGCGGGCAGTGCCGGCGCCGCGCGGTAGTTCGACGGGTCGTGCTTGCCGTCGATCGCCACCGCCGCGCTGTAGGTGCGCACACCCGCCAGCGCGTTGATCTGCGTGGTCGGCAGACCGGCCGTCAACGTGGCCGCATCCACCACGCCGGGGGGCATGCTGGGCGAGGCGCAGGCCTGGCCAGCTGGTGCGGGCGCTGGAGCTGGAGCTGGAGCTGGAGCTGGAGCTGGAGCTGGAGCTGGAGCTGGTGCCGGCGCGGGCGCGGGCGCGGGCGCGGGCGCTGGGGCTGGGGCTGGGGCTGGGGCTGGTGCAGGCGCTGACACCGTGGGACCCACGGCGCACTTCTTCGTCTTGCCGGGGTACGGGTCGCTGCCGAAGGTGGCGGTGGTGCAGGCGATGTCGCCCGAGAGGTTTTTGATCACCCATTGGTTGCTGATCCCGAACGACACCTGCCGCGTGGCCGTGCCGGCCTTGCAGGTGCCGCCTTCGTCGGCGCACTTCGAGAAGCCACTCGGCCAGTCGACAGCATAGGCCGGCAGGGCCATGCCGCCGAGTACGGCGGCCACGGCGCTGGACAGGAGGTGAACGCGTTGGATAGTCGTCATGATGCGGGCGGTCCTTCTCAGTTCACCGTCAGGTGACCAGGGCCAGCGCCGGGCACCACGTTCGCCTTGACCTGTGCAGCCGGGGTCGGGCTGTAGCTGTAGGGCACGGTCCAGTTCGCCGCGGCGAAGCTGCACGCGCTCGCCAGGTTCAGTGGATTGCCGTTGAGCAGCGAACCGGTGTCGCTGATGGCGCCGGTCTTGCTCGACGAGCCGGGGTTCTTCACCACGTCGGGGCAGCTGCTGGCACCAGCGATGTCGAACACGTTCTGCTCCGACTTCACCTGTGCCTTGTAGGCCACGCCCAGGCTGTACTGGTGCGCATAGACCGCATGCGACTTGCTGCCTTCGTAGTAGTTGCTGAACACATGCACCCGGCCGAAGCGAACGCGTGGGGCGCGCTCGGTGACGTTGGTGAAGTAGTTGTGGTGGAAGGTGACCGTGAGGTGGCCGTCGTCGGTGGTCTTGCTGTCGGACGATCCGATCAGGTTGTTCTTGTCGTGCTGGTCGAACACGTTGTAGCTGACGCTCACGTAGTCGGACCCGTTCTTCACGTCGAGCGCGCCGTCATGGCACTGCTTGAGCTTGCCGTTCTCGACGGGGAAGAGGTCGTCGGTCTTCGGGGCATCGGTGAACTTGTTGTGGTCGATCCACACGTTCTTCGAGCCCTCGACGGTGATGCCGTCGTACTCGGAGTTCCAGTTGCCGGCGGAGCCGTCGTTCGGGTCCCAGATAGGCGCGATGTCGCAGGGGTTCACGATCGTCAGGTTGCGCACGATCACGTTGCTGACGCTGCTGATCTTGATGGCCGCGTTGACGATCGTGGCCGTGGAGCCCATGCCGATCAGCGTGGTGTTGCTGGGCAGCTCGATGCGGTTGCGCGCGGCTTGGTCGGACGTGCTGGTGAAGGCACCGCCGTTGTCGGCCGAAGCCATGTCGATGGTGCCGTAGACCTTGATGATCTTGGCGTTGGTGCCGGCCTGGCTGAGTGCGTTCTTAAGCTGCGTGGGCGAGCTCACCTTGTAGACGTAGTTGGACGCCGCAGCTGAGCCACCGGTTGTGCCACTGCCCTGGCTGGCCCAGCCGTTGGCAGGGGCGACTTCGGTGCTGGCGTCAGCCGCCGGTGCCGGTGCCGGTGCCGGTGCCGGTGCCGGTGCCGGTGCCGGTGCCGGTGCCGGGGCGGGAGCAGGAGCAGGGCTTGGTGCGGGTGCTGGGCTTGGTGCAGGTGCAGGGCCAATGGCGCACTTCTTGGTCACACCGGGGTTCGGGTCAGACCCGAAGGTTGCGACGGTGCAGGCCACGTCGCCCGACAGGCTCTTGATGACCCACTTGTCCTTGATGCCGAACGACACCTGGCGTGTGCTCGTCCCGACCTTGCAGGTTCCGCCTTCGTCGGCGCACTTGGAGTAACCGCTCGGCCAGTCGACCGCGAATGCCGGGGCGGCGACGCCGCAAAGCAAGGCCGCAACGGCGCTGGCGACCAAGGTCTTTTGATTCGTCTGCATCACTTCTTCCTTCTATCTTTGATGGATGTGATCGGCGGGCGGCATCGCATGCCGCCCGCGCTCAGAGGAACCCGATGCGGGCACCTCTGACTCAATGAAGAACAAGGGCCCCGGCGTGACACCGCCAGGGCTGCCCAGGCCGTCAGTTGCAGCTCAGCTTGGCCAAGCCCTTGCCCGCACCGGCCACGGCCGCCAGACCTTGCTTCACGCACGCCGGGGTGTGCGGTGTGTAGCTGTAGGGGATGCCCACCGGGAAGGTGCTGGTGCTGACCCAGTCGGTGGCGTCACGCGTTGGCGACGACTCGCTGGCCACCCAGGTGATGCCGTAGGTCTTGAAGTCGGCAGGAACCTTGATGTTGTTGTTGCGCAGTTCCCAGTAGCCGATGGCGTCGCTGTCGCGCGAGGTGACGGGGTTCTGCGCGTTCTCGAAGTAGTTGGCTTCGATCAGCGAGTAGCCGCCCATGCGAATGTTGGCGCCCGAGGTGAGCACACCGCTGTACAGGTTGTTGTACAGGTGGGTGTAGCCACCGCGCTGCAGCGGCAGGCGCGATTTGACGTTCTGGTAGACGTTGTGGTGGAAGGTGATGTAACGATCGCTGGCGTCGCTGTCGCTGGAGCCGATCAGGCCGACCTTCTGGTGGTCATGGATGTGGTTGTAGGAGTAGGTGATGTGGTGAGCACCGGCCTTGCTGTCGATCAGGCCGTCGAACTCCAGGTCGCCTGCGCCAGAGCACTCTTTCGTGCTGCTGAACAGCGTGTTGTGGTCGACCCACACGTAGCCCGGGAACTTGCCGCTCTGGCCCTCGATGCCGATGGCGTCGATCGAGCCCGGCAGCAGGCCGATCGTCATGTTGCGGATGATGATGTTCTTGGCATCGGCCTTGATGGCCAGCCCGAAGTTGGCCGATGAGCCGTCAACCCCTTCGATCGTGACGTTGCTCTTGTTCTTGATCTCGACGACGGCGCCGGCGGGCTTTTGCCACTGGGCGCACGAATCGGTGATGGAGGCGAAGTTGAAGGTGCCGTTGTAACGAAGGACCAGGCCGCCGGTGCCTGTGTAGGCGTCGATGGCGGCCTGCATCTCGGCCGCGGTGCTGACGGTCTTGGCCGTGACGCTGCCGCCACCGGTGACCGAGCCAGCGAAGCCGGCGCTCTGGCTGCTAGGGGCTGGTGCCGGCGCGGGAGCTGGGGCCGGGGCGGGAGCAGGCGCCGGAGCTGGTGCAGGACTGGGGGCCGGGGCGGGAGCCGGTGCAGGCGCGGGAGCTGGTGCCGGTGCAGATGGACCCACCGCGCACTTCTTGGTCACACCCGGGTTCGGGTCAGACCCGAAGGTCGCGACCGTGCAGGCGAGGTTGCCCGACAGATTCTTGATGACCCATTTGTCCTTGATGCCGAACGACACCTGGCGCGTGGTCGTTCCTGCCTTGCAGGTTTCGCCCTCGTCTGCGCACTTCGAAAAGCCGCTCGGCCAGTCGACCGCGAAAGCCGGTGACACAGCGCCGCCGAGCATGGCGACGGCCGCGAACATGGAATGCAGGCGGACGCCCGCCTTGGTCTTGGATGTCATGTTGTCTCCTCGTGAGGTGGATAAAGTCGATAACGGCGAAGGGCCGCTGCGTTTTCCCCACCGCGAGGCGTCAGGCCTGCGGCTGTCCGGCAGTGCGGCGTTCATCGCGCCGCGCTGCCGGATGAATCTCAAAGATCAGCCAGATACATCGCGGGCTCGCCCTCGTGGTCCGAGGTGTAGAGCACCTGCTTCTGGTCAGGCGTGAATGACGGATGCGGATGCGTGACCTGGCGGTTGCCTTTGTAGACACGCCATGAGCTGTCGTGCCTGGCGATGCTGCGTTCGGTGCCGGCCTTCAAATCGAACAGGTGCAGGTACGGGTCGTTCTTGACCTGGTAGCCGCCGGTGTCGTCCACATCGGCGGGCGTCTCGCAGCCGTCGCCCACGAGCAGCGTGCCGTCGTGGTTGCTCATCAGGTGCGAGCACGGCGGCATGGCCGTGATCTGCGTGGTCTTCAGGTTCACCGGGTCGAGCGACCAGATGTAGCGTTCCTTGTGGCCCTTGAGGTACGACACGTAGATCATGGCCGAGCCATCGGGCACCCAGAACTCGTGCGTGCAGCTCTCGCCTTCGGCGTGCTCCTTGCCGCAGCGCACGTTCGTTCCGTCTTCGTTGCAGAACCACATGCGCGCGTCGATCAGGTCGTGCGGGCCTTCGTGGCAGAAGGCCACGGTGTTGTCGTCGAAGGGACGGTACTGGGGGTGGCCCAGCCAGCCGTCGATTTCGTGGATGACTTCGCGCGCACCGGTGGCGAGGTCGATGCGGATCATCCGGCAGCGCGGCTTGGCGAAGAACATGTCGCGGAACTTCTGCCAGTCCGAGAGCGGGAACCAGTCGGTCTTGCGGATCTCGATGCCCACCATCTTGGTACAGGCCGAGTTGGCCACCCAGGTGCCGTAGCCGACCCAGTCGTCGGGCACCACGTAGACCACTTCTTCGGCCAGCGTGGTGACGTTCAGGCGGATCAGCTTGCGCTCGGCGCGCACGAAGTAGAGGTGCTTGTCATCGGGGCTCAGAAAGCCGCCGAATGTGTTCTCCCCGGCCTGGTCGGTCAGCTGCGTGGCGCTCTGGGTGTCGAGGTCCAGCAGGTGATAGTTCCAGCTTGTGCCGGGGCCGAACTCGGCGCCGAACACCAGCTTGCGGCCGTCATTGGTGAAGCACTTCTGATAGAAATAGTTGCGGTGGCAGGTCACGTCGGTGGGCGTGAGCCGGGTCACGCGCGCACCGGTGTCGCGGTCTGCAGTGGTGTGGAAGGCAAGCTGTCGAACGGTGGACTTCATGGCAGTGCGGTGGTGGAAAACAGCGTCGAATAAAAATGCCGGCTCGGCTGCCCGAGCCGGCGAATAGGTCTGCGTCGCAATGTGACTCTCTCTTGCAGCCCTAGGAAATCATGTGCATCACTTGATGCGCTGGAGCAGGGTGTTGCCCTCGCTGAACAGGCGCTTGGCAGCCTCTTGCTCGCTGACCTTGTTGTAGGCCACCGTCTCGAAGACTTCGCGCATGAACTTCTGAAAGCGGGCGTTCTCGAACAGCGGTGACGGCAGGTCGATCTGGCCGGCGTCCTTGAGCTTCTTGATCTGCAGGTAGGCCTTCAGGTCGTTGCCCTTCAGCGTGTCGCTGCGGATCAGCGCGCGGAACTGCGCATCGGCCGACGGCACCCCACGCGTGAGACCCAGAATCGCGCCCGCATCCACATCGGTCAGGATGTAGTTGAGGAACTTGGCCGCGGCCTCGGGGTGCTTGGTTTTTTTGCTGACCGCGAACATCAGCGTCGGGCGACCGAACATGCCGGAGTTCTTGGCGTTGGGCAGCATCAGGAACTCGCCCACGTCCAGCTTCTGGTCCTTGTTGAGCGTGCTGTTGCGCACGCCGATGGTCGAGTCCCAGGTGTAGTTGCCGGCCCAGTTGCCGACCACCCAGTCCTGCTGCTGCTCGGTGGGCTTCTCGGCACCGCCGAGCGAGGCGCGCAGCGGCAGCGGCACGGCGGTGTGGTTGGTGGCCAGCTTCTTGTACAGCTGCACCCATTCGAGCACTGCGGCTTCGCTCATCGCCACCTTGGGTGCGGTCGGGCTCACATAGGGCGTGCCGTACTTCTGCTGGATGTAAGCCTGCGTCAGCAGCAGCATGTCGTACAGCTCGCCGTCGATCGCGTAGGCCTTGTCGCCGGCCTTCTGCTGGAACACCGGGCCCGAGGCCTGCAGCTGCTCCCAGGTGGTCGGCATGGGCAGGCCCACGCGGTCCCAGGCCGCCTTGTTCCACAGCATCACCCGCGCGGTGAACGACGCAGGCAGCGCGTTGAGCTTGCCGTTCATCACGCCGGTCTTGATGTCGGCATCACTGAACTGGTTCAGCGTGAGCAGGCTCTTCTGCTTGTTGAGGTCGTAGAAGCCCTCACCCGTCTTGGAGAACTGGGTGATCCACGCCCAGTTGATCTGCATCAGGTCGGGCTCTGAGCCGCCGGCGATCTGGGTCGACAGGCGCTCCAGGTAACCCTGGAAGCCCATGTACTCGGCCTTGATCTTGATGCCGGGGTTCTTGGCCTCGAAAGCGGCGATGGCTTTCAGCGTGGCCTCGTGGCGGGCGCCTGCGCCCCACCATGAAAAGCGCAGGGTGGCGTCTTCTGCACGGGCCATCGGTGCGGCCAGCAGAGAGGCGGCCAGTGCTGCGCCTGCGAGCAGGCTGGTACGTCGGTTCATCTTGGTTGTCTCCGAAATCGGTATGTTGGTTTTGAGGTCGAGCCGCGCGTCACAACAGCAGGTTGGCGCCGGTCTCGGAATCGAAGGCGTGGCACAGGCCCATCTGGAATCCGAAGGTGTGGCGTTCACCGCGCCCCTTTAGCTCGATGCCACAGAGTTGGTCGGCTGGAACCCGGCACGTGAAAGGCACGCCGCCCAGGTCGAAGTGCACGAACACCTCGCTGCCCATGTGTTCGACGAAGCGCACCGTGCCCTCCGCCAGCGTGACCTGCACGTCCTTGGCCTGGCCGGCGGTGATCTGCTCGGGGCGGATGCCCAGCTTCACCGGCTTGCCCATCATGTGGCGCAGGCGTGCGCCCTTGGCCTCGGGTATCGGCAGCAGCGTGCCGCCGATGGCGAGCGCGACGCCGGCGCCCGCCTCGGTGACGATGCCGTCGCGCAGGTTCATTTCGGGCGAGCCGATGAAGCCGGCCACGAACGAATTGGCCGGCCGGTCGTACAGCGCGGTGGGCGTGTCGACCTGCTGGATGGTGCCGTCTTTCAGCACGCAGATGCGCTCACCCATGGTCATGGCCTCGACTTGGTCGTGCGTCACGTAGACCACGGTGGAGGGCTTGCCCTGCTCGCGCAGCGTGCGGTGCAGTTCGGTCAGGCGCACACGCATCGAGGCGCGCAGCTTGGCGTCCAGGTTGGACAGCGGCTCGTCGAACAGGAACACCTCCGGGCGCTTGACGATCGCGCGGCCCACGGCCACGCGCTGCGCCTGACCGCCCGACAGCTGCTTCGGGTAGCGCTCGAGCAGGTGGTCCATCTCGAGCAGCCTGGCGGCTTCGCGCACGCGGCTGTCGATCTCGGCCTTCTTGGTGCCGGCCAGCTTCAGGCCGAAAGCCAGGTTGTCGTAGACCTTCATGTGCGGGTACAGCGCGTAGTTCTGGAACACCATCGCAATGCCACGCTGCTTGGGCGCGAGGTTGTTCACCACGGTGTTGCCGATCTGCAGCTCACCACCGCTGATGCCTTCGAGGCCGGCGATCATGCGCAGCACCGTGCTCTTGGCGCAGCCCGAGGGGCCGACGAAGACCATGAACTCTCCGTCGCGCACCTGGAGGTCGATGCCGTGCACCGCCTTGAATCCGTTGGGGTAGACCTTTTCGATCTTCTTGAGGCTCAGTTGTGCCATGGCAATTCAACCCTTGATGCCGCTGGACGCAGCACCTTCAATGAAGTGACGTTGGGCCGCGAAGAACACGGCAATGGAGGGCAGCAGCGCGACGACCGAGATCGCGATGACGCTGGCCCACTCGACTTCCTCGGTCGCGCCGATGCTCATCTTCAGAGCCAGCGACACCGGGTATTTCTCGACGGTGGAGAGATAGATCAGCGGACCCATGAAGTCATTCATGGTCCAGATGAACTGGAAGACGACGACCGAGATGATGGCCGGCTTGAGCAGCGGCACGATGATGTGCCACAGCAGCTGGAGCGCGTTGCAGCCGTCGATCTGCGCAGCCTCTTCCATGTCGCGTGGAATGCCGCGCAGGAACTGCACCAGCATGAACACGAAGAAGGTGTCGGTTGCGAAGGCCGAGGGCACGATCAGCGGCGCGTAGGTATCGAGCCAGCCGAACTCCTTGAACATCAGGTACTGCGGAATGCGCAGGATGATGTGCGGCAGCATCATCGTGCCGACCATGATGGAGAACAGCAGCTTCTTGCCGGTGAACTCGAAGCGCGCGAAGGCATAGGCCACCAGCACGCACGAGATCACCGTCACGATGATGCGCGGGATGATGATCAGGAACGAGTTCAGGAAGTACGTTGCGAAGGTGTATTCGGTGCTGGTCTTCCAGCCCTTGGCGTAAGCCGTCAGGTCGAAGTGCGAAGGCCAGAAGCCCACCTCGCTGAATATCTCGGAGTTGCTCTTGAACGAAGCACCGACCAGCCAGATCATCGGGTAGAGCATGGTGATGCCCACCGCGATCAGGATGGCGTAGCGCATGCCGGCGCTGGCGCGCTCGCGGCGCAGTGTGCGCGCCGCCTCGTCGTTGCTGGCGACCGTCTCGCGTGAAAGTACTGCGCTCATCGCTTCTGCTCCTTCTCACCCGAGTAGAAGACCCAGTACTTGGAGCTCCAGAACGAAATGGCCGAGAGCGACACCACCAGCGCGAACATCACCCAAGACAACGCACTGCCGTAGCCGAGGTTGAAGAACTTGAAGCTCTGGTCGTAGATGTAGAGCGACAGCAGGTAGGTGGCGTGCAGCGGGCCTCCTTCGGTCACCATGTACGGACCGTTGAATTCCTGGAAGGCATGCACCGTCTGCATGATCAGGTTGAAGAAGATCACCGGCGTGATCAGCGGCACCGTGATGCGGAAGAACTGCTGCATCTTCGAGGCACCGTCGATCTCGGCTGCTTCGTACAGCGACTGCGGCACGTTCTGCAGCGCGGCCAGGAAGATCACCATCGCCGAGCCGAACTGCCAGGTGTTGAGCAGCACGATGGTCCACATCGACCAGCTCTCGTCGGCCAGCCACAGCACCGGCTCGATGCCGAACTTGCCGAGCACGATGTTGACCAGGCCGTGCTGCGAGAAGATGAAGCGCCACAGCACGCTGACCGCGATCGAGCCACCCAGGATGGACGGCAGGTAGAAGGCCGAGCGGAAGAAGTTGATGCCGCGCAGCTTGAAGTTCAGCACGTGCGCGATGAACAGCGCGAAGGCCAGGCGCATCGGCACCGTCAGCGCCACGAAGGCCAGGGTCACACCCAGGGACTTGTGGAACAGCGGATCCTTGACCAGCTCCTGGTAGTTCTCCATCCCCACGAACTGGGGCGGACTGATGATGTCGTATTGGGAAAAGCTGAGCGCGAAGCTCATCACGAACGGAAACAGCTTGAAGCCGAGCACGCCCAGGACGAAGGGCAGCACGAACAAAAAGCCGATTCGCTTGTTCTCGTACATAGAAAGGTCTCCTGCGGCCACAGGCTCAGGCCCGTGTGCCTTGTGGACTGGCAGGCGCTGCAGTGCGCGGCCAGCTTGTCTCCAGACGCGTGCTTGCCGCGCCCCCATTGACGCCCGTCTAAGGCGCCTCACCCGTGATGGATCAGCTCAGCGTGCGAGCCAGCCGCCGTCCACGGCCACCGTGTAGCCGTTGACGTAGTCGGACGCCTTCGAAGCGAGGAACACCACCGGCCCGGCCAGGTCGTCCTGCGTGCCCCAGCGGCCCGCCGGAATGCGATCGAGGATGGCGGAGCTGCGGCCTTCGTCGGCACGCAGGGCCGCGGTGTTGTTGGTGGCCATGTAGCCCGGCGCGATCGCGTTCACGTTGATGCGGTGCGTGGCCCATTCGTTGGCCATCAGGCGGGTGATGCCCATCACGCCGCTCTTGGAGGCGGTGTACGAGGGCACGCGCACGCCGCCCTGGAAGGACAGCATCGAGGCCACGTTGATGATCTTGCCGCCGTTGCCCTGGGCAATGAACTGGCGCGCCACGGCTTGCGAGAAGAAGAAGACGGTCTTGACGTTGATGTTCATCACGTCGTCCCAGTCGCGCTCGCTGAACTTGAGCGCGTCTTCGCGGCGGATGATGCCGGCGTTGTTGACCAGGATGTCCACATGCCCGGCCACGCCGACGGCCTGCTTGATCAGGCCGTCAATGCAGCCGATCTCGCCGAGGTTGGCCCGCAAGTCGAGGAAGCGGCGGCCTAGGCCTTCGACCTGCGCGATGGTTTCCTTGGGCTCGGTGACATTGACGCCGACGATGTCGGCACCGGCTTGCGCAAGCGCGCGCGCCATGCCCTGGCCCAGGCCGGTGTCGCATCCGGTGACGATGGCGACCTTGCTCTGGAGGTTGAAGCTGTCGAGGATCATGAATTCAGTCTTGGAAGTTCGAGGAGTGGCGGCAGCGATCAGCGCAGGGCGGTCATGGGCACGTGGTCCATGTCCTTGAACACCTGGTTCTCACCCACCATGCCCCAGATGAAGGTGTAGGCCTGGGTGCCCACGCCGGAGTGGATCGACCAGCTCGGCGAGATCACCGCCTGCTCGTTGCGCACGACGATGTGACGCGTCTCCTGCGGCTGGCCCATCATGTGGAAGACCACGCCGTTGGAGTCCATGTTGAAGTAGAAGTACACCTCCATGCGCCGGTCGTGCTGGTGGCACGGCATGGTGTTCCACAGGTTGCCTTCTTCGAGCTGCGTCATGCCCATCAGCAGCTGGCAGGTGGGCAGCACGTCGGGCACGATGAACTTGTGGATGGTGCGGCGGTTGCTGGTCTTGGCGTCGCCCAGCGTTTCGGGCGAGGCTTCCGACAGGTTGATCTTCTTGTGCGGGTAGGCGGTGTGAGCCGGCGCGCAATTGAAGTAGAGCTTGGCGGGGTTGGCCGAATCGACGCTGCGGAATTCCACCGCCTTGGCACCCTGGCCGATATAGAGCGCCTCTTTCGGGGCGACCTCGAAGGTCTTGCCGTCCACCACCACCAGAGCGCCGCCGCCGATGTTGATCAGGCCGAGTTCGCGGCGCTGCAGGAAGAAGTCGGTGCCGGTGTGCTTGCCCAGCTCGGGCGAGAAGGTCACGGCCTTCGTGACCGGCTGGATGCCGCCCACGATGATCCGGTCGATCTGGCTGTAGGTCAGGGTGACCTGGTCTGGCTCGAAGATGTTCTCGACCAGGAACTGCTGGCGCAGGCCGGTGGTGTCGAGAGTCTTGGCGTGCTCGCTGTGAACGGGCTGGCGAATTTCCATGAGGTGGCTCCAGGTTGCGGCGGCTTCAGCTTGCGTCAGTTCCAGTCCGTGGCGTCGATGTAACGACCTTGTAAGGACTTTCCCGGAATCTGAGTTCTTTCTGAGTGAACCGCTGTTTCAATAATTTATTGTTGACTCTATAGTACACACAAATCGCGGTTTCACAAGATCTTTAGGCCTTCGGGTCATCCCCTACAACACCGCGATGGAGGAGCAAAAATGAGCACGTATTTCGACCAAGAAGCGACGCCCTGGACAGAGCTGGGAGACGGCATCCGCCGCAAGATAGTTGGCTACACGCCCGAGCTGATGTCTGTACTGGTCCAGTTCGACAAAGGCGCCATCGGCACACCGCACTCGCATGTCCTTCACGACCAGATCGCCTATGTGATCAGCGGCTCGTTCGAAGCCGAAGTGAATGGCGTCAAGAAGGTGCTTCGCACCGGCGACGCGTTCATCGCACCCAAGCACCACACGCATGGCGTGGTCGCACTGGAAACGAACAGCACGCTGCTCGACCAGTTCTCGCCCCAGCGAGACGACTACCTCTAGAGATCACTTATGGGTGGTGCGCACCTGCCGAGCGCCCCGTCCCTTTTCCCCTCAGCGCCCTCCGCCGCGCTTCTCGCCAACCCCTGGGTCGGTCGCTTGATCGCGCCGCCCCGATGCGGCCTGCCGCCTGCGCGACAGGCGCGCCGCGCACACACAACTTGGAGACTTATATGAAGCATTTGAAATTGGCCCTGGTGCCCGCGGCGCTGGCGGTGCTGTCCACAGCAGCATCTGCCCAGATGGTGATCTCGGGCCGCCTGGACATGGGCGTGCTGAACGCACCGATCGACCTGAGCAAGAACACCGACAAGAACTGGCAGGTCGCAGAGAGCTCGAATGCGCGCCTGAACTTCTCAGGCCGTGAAGACCTGGGTGGCGGCCTGACCGCCTTCTTCATGATCGAGCACCGCTTCAACGCCGACACCGGCGCCATCACCGACACCACCGCGTTCTGGAAAGACAAGTCGTGGGTGGGCCTGGACAGCAAGGCCTTCGGTGAAGTGAAGATCGGCCGCGTGCACTCGCCGCAGTACGGCCTGGGTGTGGCCGGCCGCTACGAAGCCTTCTTCGGTGACAGCTACGCCTCCATGGGCACGCGCGGCGCCCGCTCGGCCAACCAGTGGAACAACTCGGTCTACTACACCACGCCCTCGTTCGGTGGCGTCAATGCCGGCCTGATCATGGCGGCCGGTGAAAGCACCCGCACGCGCGGCGAAGGCGGCCACCTGATGTACGCCAGCGGTCCGCTGTCGATGGCGGTCACGTACCAGAAGGAACAGGACACGGTGTCCAACGTCGTCGGCGATGCACTGAAGACCGTCACCTTCGGCGCCTACTACGACTTCGGTGTGGCCCGTGTCATGACGACGTACGCACGTTCGACCGACCTGAACATCACCAACACCGGCCGTGAAGTGGTCTACACCGTGGGCGCACGCGTGCCCATCGGTTCGGGCGAGTTCCGCACCTCGTACCGCAAGATCGACGACACCAACCGCACGGCCAAGGGCAACGCGGCAGGCGACCAGGATTCGACTCGCTTCGCACTGGGCTACGCCTACTTCCTGAGCAAGCGCACGTCGATCAACCTGTCGCTGGTGCGCGAAAACCAGGAGCGCTTCAACGCCAACGGCTCGACCAAGACCGACTTCTCCGGCACCGGCTGGGAAAGCGCTCTGCGCGTGATGTTCTAGGACCAGCTCGGCGCGGCGCTCACCACGGGCGCCGTGCCATCAGCGAGAGGTCACCGCCCAGCGTGGGAACGCTGGGCACCCCCGCCAGCCAGGGCGCAATGCGCTCCGGCTGGCGGTCTCGTTTCTGCCACAGCGCCAGCCACGCCAGCGTGCTGCCGCTCGGCATTTCTTGTGCCTGGGTCGAGAACGCCGCGGGCGCTTGCAGTCCTTGCAAGATCGCGTCGACCAGGCGTTGCAGGCGGTCGGCCGCATCGCCTTGCGCCAACCAGTCGTCGCCCTTGCTGCGCGACAAAGCCGCCATCACGACAAGGGGGCCGGCAGTGAAGGCGTGGTAGTGCAAGGCACGTGCGCCGCGAGCCATCTCCATCGGCAACCGGCCCTGTGCATCGATCTCGTTCAGCGTGTCGGTGAACACGCGGTGCGCCCGCGCCCACCGCACGTTGTCGCCCTGGGCCAGCGCCGTGGCAGCGAGCGCGAGGCCGGCCCAGGTGTAGTGGTTGTTGCGTTTGTGCGCACTGGGATGGCCGGCGGCGTCTTCCCAGAAGACCCACATCGCATCGGCCACATGGCCCAGCCAGGGCTCGATGACGGCGCGCTGGGCCTCGCTCGCAGCAGGCTTGAGCTTCAGGTACGCGAGCGCCAGCCCGGCCAGCAGCCACTTGCGTTCGTACTCGGCCTGCTGGCCTTGCGAGGGCCCGACCATGCGCCCGAGCAGCGCACCGCCTTTCGCCCAAACCACGAGCCCATCGAGCGCGCACTCGGCTGCCGTGCGGTCACCTTGCCCCTGCCCTTTCCCGTGAAAGCGATCGGCATCACGCGACACCTCGGCGAGAAAGCGCCGCCCGAGCGCCGTGCTCTCGCGGTTCTGTGCCTGCAAGCCGGCCGACACCTCGGAGTGCTTCGCATCGGTGTAATAGCCGTTCGCCACCACGTCGACCTGCGGTGCAGGCCACGCCGGGCAGGCTGCGCGGGACAGCAGCGGAACCAGCGGCAGGCCGCACGCCACAAGCACCCACGGGGCGCGCCTCATCGGGCAGTTCAACCCGTCATCAATTCGGCCATGGCCTCGCGCGGGATCAGCGCCCCGCGGTGCTGGATCACCTGCGCCGCCAGCCGGTTGCCCAGCGTTGCGGCCTCTTGCGTGCTGCCGCCGCTCAGGCGCACTGCCAGGTAGCCGGCCGCGAAGGAGTCGCCAGCGGCCGTGGTATCGACCACGCGTGGCACCGGCTCGGTGGGCACTTCTCGCAACGGTTCGCCGTCACGCCGCACGAGGGTCGGCGCGGCACCGCGCTTCACCACCACCTCGGCGCAGGGCAGCGAGAGGCTGTGCGAGATCGCAGCGTCCAGCGTCGGCAGGCCTTGCACCGCCTGCTCGTCATCGGCCGTGACCAGCGCGATGCTGGCCAGGGCATAAGCCTCGGCAAACCAGTCGCGCGCGACCAGGCGGTCGGGCCACAGGCGCGGGCGGTAGTTGTTGTCGAACACCACGGTGCCGCCTTGCGTGCGCAAGCGCGCCATCGCGGCGATCAGACGCTCGCGGCCCGCCGGTGGAAGGATGGCCAGGCTGATGCCGCTCAGGTACAGCGCATCCAACGATGGCAGCGCCTGCTCCAGCGGCGTGAGGGCCGCATCGAAATAGGCTTTGGCTGCACTCGTGTCACGCCAGTAGCTGAAGCTGCGCTCGCCCTTGTCGTCGACCTCGATGAGATAGAGCCCCGGCATACGCCCCGGCAGCCGCTGCACCAGGTCGACCCCCACGCCTTCGGCCTGCCAGCGCTCGACAAGGCCGGTGCTGAAGCGGTCGTCGCCTAACGCCGTGGCGTAGTGCGCTTCGATGCCGCGCGAGGCGCCGCAGCGCGACAGGTAGACCGCCGTGTTCAAGGTGTCGCCACCGAAGCTTTGCTGCATGGCGCCGAAGGCCTGTCCCTGCAGTTCGAGCATGCATTCGCCAAACAAGGCGACCCGCTTTCGCGTGTTCATGGAATCCACCTAGTGAACTTGAAACATTGTTTCGATATTCTATTCATCATGTCCCGATTTTTGATATCGGGTCGACCCCAGGACGCCAAGTCCGCGCCGAGCCTGAAGTTTTTGCCCGGCGCCACACCCAATGCCATACATCCCGTACCCGGAGACACGATGACCCCTTCCCGCAAGCTGCTGGCCGCGCTGTCCGTTGCCGGCCTCGCCGCCACCGCGCACGCCACCGACTTTCGCTCCACCGACATCCACCCCGACAACTACCCCACCGTGCTCGCGGTCAAGCACATGGGCGAGACGTTGTCCAAGCTCACCAACGGCAAGCACAGCATCAAGGTCTTCAACAACAGCGCGCTGGGGGCCGAGAAGGACACCATCGAGCAGACCAAGATCGGCGCCATCGCCATGACGCGCGTGAACATCGCGCCGATGAACAACATCTGCCCGGCCACGGTCGTGCCGACGATGCCCTTTCTGTTCCGCTCCAAGCAGCACATGCGCGCCGTGCTCGACGGGCCCATCGGCGAAGAGATCCTGAAGAGCTGTGAAGCGCAAGGCTTCGTCGGCCTGGCCTATTACGACAGCGGCGCCCGCTCGATGTACACGGTGAAGAAGCCGATCAGGACCTTGGCCGATGCCAAGGGCTTGAAGGTGCGCGTGCAGCAGTCCGACCTGTGGGTTTCGCTGCTCGAAGCGATGGGCGCGAACGCCACGCCCATGCCCTTCGGCGAGGTCTATACCGCGTTGAAGACCGGTTTGGTCGATGCCGCCGAGAACAACTATCCGTCGTATGAAAGCTCGCGCCACTTCGAGGTGGCCAAGTACTACTCGAAGACCGAACACTCGATGGCGCCGGAGGTGCTGCTGTTTTCGAAGAAGGTGTTCGACGGCCTGAGCCCCGAAGACCAGAAGGCCCTGCGCCAGTCGGCCAAGGAGTCGGTGCCCTACATGCGCAAGCTGTGGGATGAGCGCGAAGAAACCTCGCTCGCCACGGTGAAGGCCGCTGGCGCCGAGATCATCGAAGTCGACAAGGCTTCGTTCCAGGCGGCGATGAAGCCGGTGTACGACAAGTTCCTGTCCGACCCGAAGCTGAAGGATCTGGTCAAGCGCATCCAGGACACGAAGTAAGACTGAACTGTCCCGCGGCGGCCTGTGCCGCCGCCGTGCGCGCGGCGCCCTGCGGCCCGCGCCCTTCAAGGAACTCTGATGTACACGAAGTTTTGCGCGGCCACCGCCAAGCTGTGCCTGCGCGTGGGCGTGGCCGGCCTGGTGCTGCTGCTGCTGGCGGTGCTGTGGCAGGTGTTCGGCCGCTACGTGCTGAACAACACCCCCACCTGGGCCGAGAGCCTGGCCTTGCTGCTGGTGCTGTACGTCACCATGCTCGGCTGCGCGGTCGGCGTGCGCGATGCCGGCCACATCGGCATGGAGCTGCTCGGGCCGCTGTTGCCTGAGCGCTTCGTGCTGCCCATCGCCATCCTCATCCACCTGCTCACGCTGGTGTTC
>NZ_JBFUFG010000019.1:0-46079 GCF_056403575.1 Rhizobacter sp. P2_G4
GCTCATGGCCATGAAGCGGCTCAGGGTGGCTTCATCAAGCTGCGAAGCCGACACGCCCGCCTCGATGGCTTGGCGGCTGGCCTGCACGATGTCCCACCGGCCACCGTAGTCAAACGCCACCGACAGCGTGATGCGGCCATTGCCGGCCGTGGCCTTCTCTGCACCTTCCAGGGCACCCCGCACCTTGTCGGACACATGCGAACGATCGCCAACGAAAAGGATTCGAACACCTTCTTCGGAGAGCTTGTCCTGGTACCTGGACAACCCCACCAGAACCAGATTCATCAGCGCCGACACTTCTTCGGTCGGGCGCTTCCAGTTCTCAGAAGAGAACGCGAAGACCGTGAGGTATTCAACGCCGCGGTCCGCACAGGCGCGGACCACCCCCACCAGCGCGTCCATCCCGTGCTTATGGCCGATGACGCGCGGCATGAAGCGCTTCTTGGCCCAACGCCCATTGCCATCCATGACGATGGCAATGTGGCGTGGAACCTGAGAATTCGATGCCACGGCGAGAGTCAGTTGGGGATTGGCAAACGGAATGCGCAAAGCCGTCTCAGACGGCCATGATCTCCGCTTCCTTGGCGGAAATCAGGCGGTCGATCTCAGCAATCACGCGGTCGGTGAGCTTTTGCACCTCGTCGAGCGAACGGCGCTCGTCGTCTTCGGTGATTTCCTTGTCCTTCAACAGCTTCTTGGCCTGGTCGTTGCCATCACGGCGCAAGTTGCGCACAGCAATCTTCGCGTCTTCGCCCGCGCTGCGGACGATCTTGGTCAGTTCACGCCGGCGCTCTTCAGTCAGGGCGGGCATCGGCACGCGCAGCAGGTCGCCTTGCGCGGCCGGGTTCAGGCCAAGGTCGGACTCGCGAATGGCCTTCTCGATCTTCGGGCCCATGCCTTTTTCCCAGGGCTGGACGCTGATGGTGCGCGCATCGAGCAAGGTCACGTTGGCCACCTGGCTGATGGGCACCATCGAACCGTAGTAATCCACTTGCACCTGGTCGAGGATGCCGGGGTGCGCGCGACCGGTGCGGATCTTCTGCAGTTCGCCTTTGAAGGCTTCGATCGACTTGGCCATTTTCTGTTCGGCCGTGTTGCGGATGTCTGCAATGCTCATGTTGCTACTCCTGAGATCAAACGTGAACGAGCGTACCCTCGTCCTCGCCCATCACCACGCGTTTCAGCGCGCCGGCCTTGAAGATGCTGAACACCTTGATCGGCAGCTTCTGGTCGCGGCACAGTGCGAACGCGGTCGCGTCCAGCACCTGCAGGTTGCGCGTGATGGCTTCGTCGAAACTGACCCGCGTGTAGCGCGTGGCGCTCGGGTCCTTCTTGGGGTCGGCAGTGTAGACACCGTCGACCTTGGTGGCCTTGAGAACGACTTCAGCGCCGATCTCAGCACCACGCAGCGCAGCTGCCGTGTCGGTCGTGAAGAAAGGATTCCCYGTGCCCGCAGCGAACACCACGACCTTGCCCTCTTCGAGGTACTGCAAGGCCTTGGGCCGCACGTAGGGCTCGACCACCTGTTCGATGCCGATGGCAGACATCACGCGTGCCGTCATGCCTTCCTGGCGCATGGTGTCTGCCAGAGCCAGCGCGTTCATCACAGTGGCCAGCATGCCCATGTAATCCGCGGTCGCGCGGTCCATGCCCACCGACCCGCCGGCGACGCCGCGGAAGATGTTGCCACCGCCAATCACCACGGCCACCTCGCAACCCAGCTGCGTCACTTCCTGGATCTCGCGCACCATGCGAACGATGGTGGAGCGGTTGATGCCATAGGCGTCATCGCCCATCAGGGCTTCGCCAGAAAGCTTGAGCAGGATGCGCTTGTAAGCGGGCATGCGGTTTTCTCCGTGTATTTGACTTGTGGTCAATGGCTGCTTGCGCTGAAGTCTATCCGCGAAGGCAAGGCCCGAAGGCCTTGCCCTGAGAGCTCAAGCGCCCTTGGCAGCGGCCACTTGTGCTGCCACTTCAGCGGCGAAGTCGTCCACCTTCTTCTCGATGCCTTCGCCCACCACGTACAGGGTGAACGCCTTGACCTCGGTCTTGGCGGACTTCAGGTGCTGCTCGACGGTCTGCTTGCCGTCGGCGGCCTTGACGAAGACCTGGTTGAACAGGCTGACTTCCTTCAGGTACTTGGCCACCGAGCCTTCAACCATCTTGGTGACGATGTCGGCCGGCTTGCCCGATTCGGCAGCCTTCAGCGCCGCAACCGAACGCTCTTTTTCGATCAGCGTCGCAGGCACGTCGGAGGCAGCCAACGACACCGGCTTCATCGCGGCCACATGCATGGCCACGTCTTTCGCTGCCACGTCGTCGCCAACGAATTCCACGATCACGCCGATGCGCGTGCCGTGCAGGTAGCTGGCGAGCTTGCCGCCGTTGGCGTAACGCTGGAAGCGGCGGATCGAGATGTTCTCGCCGATCTTGCCGATCAAGCCCTTGCGTACGTCTTCCACGGTCGGGCCGAAACCGGCTTGCGACAGAGGCAGCGCCGACAGAGCCGTCACGTCCGCCGGGTTGCTCTTGGCAACCAGCTCGGCGACGGCCTTGGAGAAGGCCAGGAAATCATCGTTCTTGGAGACGAAGTCAGTTTCACAGTTGACCTCGACCAGCGCGCCGGTCGTCCCTTCGACTGCCGCGGCGACCACGCCTTCAGCCGTCACGCGCGAGGCGGCCTTGCCGGCCTTGCTGCCCAGCTTGACGCGCAACAGTTCTTCTGCCTTGTCGAAGTCGCCTTCGGCTTCGGTCAGGGCCTTCTTGCACTCCATCATCGGTGCGTCGGTCTTGGCGCGCAGCTCGGCGACCATGCTTGCGGTAATTGCAGCCATTCAAAATCTCCTTTGGCTTGGGGCGGGACAGCGCAGGCTGCCCGCGGAATCATTCATGCGTTGAAAAAAAGGGGCTGAAGCAGCCCCTTTCTGTGCTCACCGCGAGGGTGAAGCCGGGGGACCGACTCAGGCGTTTTCGCTGACTTCCACGAATTCGTCGCCTTCGGCAGACACGGCCTGAACCACGTCATTCGTGGCGTTGGCCTTGCCTTCCAGCACGGCATCGGCCACGGCGCGGGCATACAGCGCCACAGCCTTCGACGAGTCGTCATTGCCCGGGATCACGTAATCGATGCCTTCGGGCGAGTGGTTGGAGTCAACCACGCCGATCACCGGAATGCCGAGCTTCTTGGCTTCGGCCACGGCAATCTTGTGGTAGCCCACGTCGATCACGAACAGTGCGTCAGGCAGAGCATTCATGTCCTGAATGCCACCGATGTCTTTTTCGAGCTTGGCCAGGTCGCGTTGGAACAGCAGCGCTTCCTTCTTGATGCGGATCTCGGTGCCCGACTCGATCTGAGCCTGCATGTCCTTCAGCTTCTTCAGCGAGCCCTTGACCGTCTTGAAGTTGGTCAGCATGCCGCCCAGCCAACGCTGGTCGACATAGGGCATGCCGGCGCGCTTGGCTTCTTGCGAAATGACTTCGCGAGCCTGGCGCTTGGTGCCGATCATCAGGATGGTGCCGCGCTTGGAAGCAAGCTGGCGAATGAACTTCATCGCGTCGTTGAAGAGCGGCTGCGTCTTCTCGAGGTTGATGATGTGAATCTTGTTGCGATGGCCGTAGATGTACGGGGCCATCTTCGGGTTCCAGAAGCGGGTTTGGTGTCCGAAATGGACGCCGGCTTCCAGCATTTCACGCATGGTGACTGACATGAGAACTCCAAAGGTTGGTTCTAGAATCCGGCCTGAATTGCGGCGACTTCTTCCGAAGCCTCGCAACACCTTTAAACAGCCAGATTCGCGATTTGTTGACCGACGCCAGCTCGACGTGAGTGGCACTCAGGTAAACCCGCGGAGTATAGCAGGCCTTCTCACCCATCCATGACGAACGACCTGACCGCTGTCCGCAATGCCATCCTTCAAGGCCGGCTCACGGCAACAGATGCGCTCGTTACAAGCATCACCAGCGCCAATTCACCCGCCAACGCTCATACGTACATCCGCCGCTTCGACGCTCAGGCTCGCGCCACGGCAACGGCTGTAGACGCCCAACTCGCCGCCGGCGCACCGCTGCCGCGCCTCGCTGGCCTGGCCGTCAGTATCAAGGACTTGTTCGACGTTCAAGCTCAACCGACCACCGCGGCGTCCCGCGTGCTTGCCGAGGCAGCTCCAGCCACCGTCGACAGCCCCGCCGTCGCGCGCTTGCGGGCTGCCGGCGCCGCGCTGACCGGTCATACCAACATGACCGAGTTCGCCTTTTCGGGCGTGGGCATCAACCCGCACCACGGCACGCCGCCGAACGCGGGCACCGCGCCCGTCGATCCACAGCTGCGTATTCCCGGTGGATCCACCTCCGGTGGCGGCGTCTCGGTGGCCAGTAGCGCAGCCTGGGCGGYACTCGGCTCCGACACCGGCGGCTCGATTCGGATCCCTGCTGCATTGCAAGGGCTGGTGGGCTTCAAGAACACCGCCCGGCTGACTCCGACCGAGGGCGCCGTTCCGTTGTCGACCACGCTGGACACGGCTTGCGCCATCACGCGCTCGGTACGTGACGCCATCTTGCTGCATGAAGTGCTGGCCGACCGGCGCGTGTCGCTGGCGAAGCGCCCGCTCAGTTCGCTGCGCCTGGGCGTCCCCACACTATTGCTTGAGGGCATGGATGCCACCGTGGCCAAGGCATTCGAGCGCACCCTCGCTGCGCTGCGTAGCGCTGGCGTCCGCATTGACAACACCGCCTTGCCAATCGATGAACTGGCATCGATCAATGCGACTGGCGGCTTCTCTGCCGCCGAAAGCTGGGCTTGGCATCGGCCGCTGATCACGCAGCGTCAAGCCGACTACGACCCACGGGTGGCGCTGCGCATCCGCCGCGGTGAAACCATGACCGCAGCCGACTACATCACCTTGCTGCAGGCCCGCAAGGACTGGATCGCCCGCATGACAGGCACGCTGCAGCACTTCGACGCCCTGCTCAGCCCGACCGTGCCCATCGTCGCGCCCACCATCGCCAGTCTGGTCACCGACGAGGCGTTCTTCGCCGCCAACGCCCTGCTGCTCCGCAACCCATCGGTCGTCAACATGCTCGATGGCTGCGCCCTCTCCTTGCCTTGCCATCAGGCCGGCGAACTCCCTGTCGGTCTGATGGTCTGGAGCCACGGCCTGCAGGACGACACCGTGCTCGACGTCTCACTCGCGATCGAAAGCGCGCTCGCCGAAAGGGCTCACTGATGCGCGTTGCCGTGATCGGCGCCGGCATCGTCGGCGTCACGTCTGCCTACGAACTCGCGGCCGATGGCCACGAAGTCACCGTGTTCGAGCGCCGCGGCAGCGTCGCCGCCGAGACGAGTTTTGCGAACGCCGGCGTGGTGGCGCCGGGCTACGTGACGCCTTGGGCTGCGCCCGGTATGTCTTGGCAAGTGATGCGCCAACTGTTCAGCAGCCACTCGGCCGTGCGCATCAACCCTCGCCTGAGCGCAGGCACTCTGGGCTGGATGTGGCGCTGGTGGCGCGCCTGTGGCCAACACAGTCATCGAAGCAACCGCGCTCGCATGCATCGCCTGGCGCTCTACAGCAAAGAGCGTCTGCGCCACCTCACGCATTCGCTGCAGCTCGACTACGAGCGCGCCGAAGGCTACTTGGTGCTGCTGCGTTCCGCCAGAGATGCGGCGCGAGCCAAGCACGGCCTCGCGCTGCTCACCGACATGGGCGTGCGCTTCGAAATGCTCGACGCCCCTCAATGCCGCAAGGCCGAACCTGGGCTCAACCCGGACACCCCGCTGCATGCAGGCATCCACCTCGCCCACGACGAGGTGAGCAACTGCCGCCAGTTCGCGCTGCTGATGCGCGACGAAGCCGAGCAGCTGGGCGCCACGTTCCGCTTTCACACCAGGGTCCAGTCCCTGGAGCCAGGAAAGACGCCGCGCCTGACCAAGGTGTACTCGCCACTCGAGGAGTCCACCTGGCTGAATGCAGATGCAACGCGCGATGGCCCCGCGACCGACGTGGCTCCTTTCGAGCCCGAAACGGAGAGCTTCGACGCCGTGCTGGTTTGCGCCGCGATGGGTGCCACCGACCTGCTCCGGCCGCACGGCATCAGGCTGCCGCTGGCGCCCATTCACGGCTACTCCGTCACCGCACCACTGCGCAAGATCGAGGCGCACCCAGACTTCGGCCCCCATGCGGCCGTGATGGACGAGCGCTACAAGGTGGCCATCAGCCGCCTTGGTGCCCGGGTTCGCGTGGCCGGCGGCGCCGAGCTGGGTGGACGACCCGAGCGCCACAACAAAGCCGCGCTCGCTACCTTGTACAAGGTCCTCAACGATTGGTTTCCTGGTGCGGCCCACATGAGCCAAGCGCAGGTCTGGAAAGGTGCACGGCCCATGCTGCCCGATGGCCCTCCAGTACTCGGTGCCAGCGGCTTGCCTGGCGTGTGGCTCAATCTGGGCCACGGATCCAGCGGCTGGGCGCTGGCTTGTGGGTCGGCTCGCGTGGTGGCTGATTCCATCGATGCCCGCGCCCCCGGGATCGATCTCGAAGGCTTGGGTATCAGCCGTTTGCATCGTTGAGGGCAGGTGTCGATGGAACGCATCCTCCCGGCCTCTTGTGACTGGCCCCTGCATGGCATTGCGGCATCCCGGCAGATCGAGCAGCACGCGCTGGCCGGTACAGAACCCCATGCGCTGATGCGGCGTGCCGGCGCCGCGGTGGCGGCGCTGGCTCGTGCGCTGTGCCCCCACATGCGCAGCGCTTGGGTGGCTTGCGGGCCTGGCAACAACGGCGGCGACGGACTGGAGGCTGCGATGCATCTGCACGCAGCGGGTATCGACGTCGAAGTCACACTCGCTGCCGACATCGCGCGGCTGCCCTCTGATGCGCGGTCGGCGCTCGAACGGGCGCTCGCCGCGGGCGTGACGATTTCGCCCGAACGAACGCCGAGCAAAGTGCCAGACATCGCGATCGATGCGCTGCTGGGGCTGGGCAGCAACAGGCCGCCGGATGCAGCACTCGCCGAATGGATTCGCCAGCTCAACGCCCTCACTTGCCCGGTGCTCGCCATCGATCTGCCGTCGGGCCTGAATGCAGACACGGGTCAAGCTCACGGCGAGCATTGCGTCGTGGCGACGCACACCCTGGCGCTGCTCACCCTCAAGCCGGGCCTGTTCACGGGGTCGGGGCGCGATCACGTTGGCGAAGTGTGGCTCGACGCCCTCGGCATCGAGCCCGACTCTGCGTCGCTCACGGCGAAACTCAGCGCAACAGCGAAGCGCGTGGCGACACGCCAGCATGCGCAACACAAGGGCAGCTTCGGCGACGTCGCTGTCGTCGGAGGCGCGCCCGGCATGACCGGCGCAGCGCTGCTGGCCGCCCGTGCCGCTCACGGGGCTGGTGCAGGCCGGGTCCACGTGAACCTTCTCGACGGCGGCGCCTTGGCGCTCGACCCACAACGTCCTGAATTGTTGTTCCGGCCTTCGTGGTGGCAAGAGTCGAGTCAGACGCTGAGCCAGGCTACGGTAGTCAGCGGGTGCGGCGGGGGTGATGCTGTGCGTGCTGTCTTGCCCAGGCTGCTGAGTTCAGCGGGGCGCTTGGTGCTCGATGCCGATGCGCTCAACGCGATCGCCTCAGACACCTCATTGCAGCATCTGCTCGCCGCCCGCCTGCCTCATGGCAAAGGCACGGTGCTGACACCTCACCCGCTGGAAGCAGCTCGCCTGCTGAACATCAACACGAGCGCCGTGCAGGCCAATCGCCTGGCCGCCGCCCAGCAAATTGCCGATCGCTTTGCCTGCACGGTCATTCTCAAAGGGTCGGGTTCGGTGATTGCCTCGCCAGGATGCGCACCATGGATCAACGCCACCGGCAACGCCTCACTGGCGACGGCTGGCACCGGCGACGTGCTCGCCGGCTGGCTGGGCGGGTGCTGGTCGGCTACGCGCAGCAATGCGCTGCAAGCAGCGCGGCAAGCCACCTGGCTGCACGGCCATGCCGCAGACCTCTGCACGACGACACCATTGCTCGCTGCCGATTTGATCGAGGCGATGCACGCAGCATCGCCACGCTGATCAACGGCGGCGGCTCGCCTTGCCTGTCGATTGGCGTGCGGCCGACTTCGCTGCACGTACCGGATGCGGCGCACTCTTCTTGCCGGCAGCTGTGTTCTTGCGAGCCTTGGTTGCAGCCTTGACCGCCCGATCGGCTTCCTTCACGGCAGCCAGTTCAGCAACCGGGCCGGAGCCCTTCTCCACTCCCGCCTTGTCGCGCTTGGCACGGATGACGAGCGCGGTCTCGTCGCCCTCATGCACCATGCGGAAGTCGATCTTGCGGCCATCAAGATCGACACGACTCACCTGCACCCGCGCACGCGAACCCACGGCGTAACGCACGCCTGAGCGTTCGCCACGCAGCTCCTGGCGCGCTTCGTCGAAGCGGAAGTACTCGCCGCCCAGTTCGGTGATGTGGATCAGCCCTTCGACGTACAAGCCGTCGAGCGTGACGAACAAGCCGAAGCTGGTGACCGCGCTCACCGTGCCGCCGAACTCTTCGCCGAGGTGCTCGCGCATGTAGCGGCACTTGAGCCAGGCTTCCACATCGCGTGAGGCTTCGTCGGCACGCCGCTCGTTGGCGCTGCAATGCGCACCAACGGCTTCCCACTGTTCGTCTTCGGCCGCAGCGCTCTTGCGCGCCTTGGAGGCGGCCTCGATCGCACCCGTCAGAAGGTTGTAGCGCTTGCCTTGCAACAGCGCCTTGATCACCCGATGAACCAGCAGATCGGGGTAACGGCGGATGGGGCTGGTGAAGTGCGTGTAAGCCTCATACGCCAACCCGAAGTGGCCGCTGTTGGTCCCGGTGTAGATGGCCTGCTGCATGGAACGCAGCAGCATGGTGTGGATCTGCTGGGCGTCCGGCCGGTCCTTGGTTGCGGCCGCGATCACCTGGTACTCGCCCGGCTTCGGATCGTCGCTGATGCTCAAGCCCAGCCCCAGCTGCTTCAGGTAGTTCTGCAGCAGCGTTTTCTTTTCGGGGGTCGGCCCTTCATGTACGCGGTACAGCGCAGGGTGCTTGGCCTGCGCAATGAAGTCGGCCGAGCAGACGTTGGCTGCCAGCATGGCCTCTTCGATCAGCTTGTGTGCTTCGGTGCGCGTACGCGGGATGATCTTCTCGATGCGGCCGTTGTCATCGCAGACGATCTGCGTTTCGGTCGTCTCGAAGTCGACAGCACCGCGCTTGGCGCGCTCCTTCAGCAGGGCACGATAGACCTCGTGAAGGTGCAACAGATGCGGCACCAGGTCCTTGCGACGCGCCGCCTCCGGCCCCCGTGTGTTGGACAAGATGGCTGCCACTTCGTTGTAGGTGAATCGAGCATGCGAGCAGATCACTGCCGGAAAGAACTGGTAAGCATGGATCTCGCCGGCCTGTGTGATCAGCATGTCGCACACCATGGCCAAGCGGTCTTCGTTCGGGTTCAGCGAACACAACCCGTTGGAGAGCTTCTCCGGCAGCATGGGGATGACACGCCGGGGAAAGTACACCGAGGTCGCACGCTCGTAAGCGTCGTCATCGATGGGTTCGCCAGGCTTCACGTAGTGGCTCACGTCGGCGATCGCGACCACCAGGCGCCAGCCTTCGAAGGCAGTCTTGCCTCGGCCGGTCTTGATCGGCTCACAGTACACCGCATCGTCGAAGTCGCGCGCGTCTTCTCCGTCGATGGTGACGAGAGGCACATCGGTGAGGTCGATGCGGTCCTTGCGGTCGGTCGGCCGGATCTTGTCCGGCAGGCTCGCCGCCTGGGCTTGCGTTTCGGACGAGAAGCGATGCGGCACTTCGTACTTGCGCACGGCGATCTCGATCTCCATGCCGGGGTCGTCAATCTCGCCCAGCACTTCGGTCACGCGGCCCATCGGTTGTGAATACAACGATGGGGGCTCGGTGAGCTCGATGGCCACCACCTGCCCCACGGTCGCGTTGGCGATCGCATTCTTCGGCACCATGATGTCTTGCCCGTAGCGCTTGTCTTCGGGTGCGACGAGCCAGATGCCGCTCTCGTGCAACAAGCGGCCGATGATCGGCGCCTTCTTGCGTTCGAGGATTTCGAGCACGCGCCCTTCCGGCCGGCCCTTGCGGTCATAGCGGATCACCCGCGCTTTCACGCGGTCGCGATGCAACACCGCACGCATCTCTTGGGGAGACAGATAGAGATCGGCTTGACGATCGTCGCGCACGAGAAACCCGTGACCATCGCGATGACCTTGCACGGTGCCTTCGACTTCGCTCATCAATTCGGTACCGATGGCTGAAGCGTTTGAGAAATTTGTTTGTTTGATGATATGATCCAAGACTTCCTGAAATGCCCAGGTGGCGGAATTGGTAGACGCACTAGTTTCAGGTACTAGCGGGTAACTCCGTGGAGGTTCGAGTCCTCTCCTGGGCACCAAGATAAAGATGAAACCAACGAGGCCCGCACGCAAGTGCGGGCCTTTTTGTTGGGTACCACGTGATGTGGTTGACTGAGAGATGTACTAAGAGACGCAAAGCCGCTGATCGTGAGATTCATCGCGGCCTTGATGTTCGTACGTTTGCCGTCAAATCGCAAACTTCTTTGCCAGGCCCTCAGGCCTGAGGTCGTCGTACTCTTCGAACGGCTGGTGGATCCAGGGGCTCGTGGGCAGCAACTCGACGTAGTAGTCGGGCGTGTAGCTCGAGACGCCCTTGGTCCAGATCACCGCCGACCGCAGCTCAGTGATCGAAGGCATGCCGCGCAAGCGGTCGACCACCGCACGCAGGGTGACGCCCGAATCGGCCAGGTCGTCGACCAGCAGCACCCTGCCCGCGAGTTCGCCCTTTGGCAAGGTGATGTACTTTGCCATGTCGAGACGGCCCTGGATCGTGCCCGCTTCCGCCCGGTATGAACTAGTCGACATGATGCCCAGCGGCTTGTCGAACACGCGCGACAACACGTCGCCCGGGCGCATGCCGCCACGCGCCAGGCACAGGATCTGGTCGAACTGCCAGCCCGAAGCATCGACCTTGAGCGCCAGGCGCTCGATCAGCATGTGGTACTCGTCCCAGGAGACGTAGAGGTGTTTGCCGTCGTCGGTCAGCATGTCGAAGTTCCTTGGCTTCAGGCTTGATAAGGGTGGCGCAGCAAGATCGTGTGCTCACGGTCCGGCCCGGTGGACACCATGTCGATCGGCGCACCGATGAACTCCTGCACACGCTCCAAGTAGCGACGCGCGTTCAGCGGCAACTTGTCCCATTGCGTGATGCCGGCGGTCTTCTCGGTCCAACCTGGGAAGGTGTCGTAGATTGGGACGCAGGCCTCGATCTCATCGGCATCCAGCGGCAAGATATCGATGCGCTTGCCGTTGAGTTCGTAGCCCACGCAGACCTTGATCTCAGGCAGACCGTCCAGCACGTCGAGCTTGGTGATGCACAGACCCGAGATTCCATTGATGATCTTCGAGCGCTTGAGCAGCGCAGCATCGAGCCAGCCACAACGGCGCGGCCGTCCCGTGACGGTGCCACGCTCCTGGCCCACAGTTGACAAGTGGTGGCCGACCGTGCCGGGCACCACCATGTCGAGCTCGGTCGGGAAGGGGCCGCTGCCGACGCGCGTGGTGTAGGCCTTAGTAATGCCCAGGATGTAGTGCAGAAAGTCTGGCCCGACACCCGCACCAGCCGACGCGTTACCCGCCACGCAGTTGCTCGAGGTCACGTACGGGTAGGTGCCGTGGTCGATGTCGAGCAAGGTGCCTTGCGCGCCTTCGAACAGGATGTTGGCGCCCTGCTGGTGCGCCGTGTAGAGCATGTAGCCCACATCGGCCAACATAGGCTTGAGCTGCTCGGCCACCTTCATTGCGTGGTCGAAGATGGGCTGGAACTCCAGCGGCTTCGACTGCAGGTATCCAGCCAGTGCGAAGTTGTGCAACTCCAGCAATTCGTGAAGCTTCTTTGCGAAACGCTCGGGATGCTTCAGGTCTTGCACGCGCATCGCACGCCGTGCCACCTTGTCTTCGTAGGCCGGGCCGATGCCCTTGCCGGTAGTGCCGATCTTGCCGGCGCCACTCGTCTCGCGCAGCGCCTCGCGCGCCTTGTCGACCTCCACGTGGAACGGCAGGATCAGGGGACATGACTCGCTGACGAACAAGCGCGAACGCACTTCCACGCCAATGGCTTCCAGTCGTTCGATCTCGCTCAGCAAATGGCTCGGATCGACCACCACACCATTGCCGATGTAGCACGCCACACCCTCACGCATGATCCCCGACGGGATCAGTTGCAAGGCCGTCTTCACGCCTTTGATCACGAGCGTGTGACCGGCGTTGTGCCCGCCTTGGAACCGCACCACGGCTTGGGCGTGGTCGGTCAGCCAGTCGACGACCTTGCCCTTGCCTTCGTCACCCCACTGGGTGCCCACCACGACCACGTTATGGCCGCTGCGCTTCTGTTGCATTGCTTGATTGTCCGTTGCTTGAAAATTAGGAGGTGCGTCAGAGCGAGCGCACGAGCCATTGCCCGTCCACCAGCGCCAGCTCGCGATCGCAGGCGAATTCTTCGCCCTCGTGTCCGTGCCCCGGCAAGATGCAGACCACCGACTCGCCCTGCTCCCGCAAGCTGCGGATGGCGGCCCTCAGAGCAGCGTCTTCGCCCCATGGGGCGCGGATCGCGGGACGCATGATGCGAGACGGCGTGAGCAACACGAGTTGCTTCAAGTCCATGCTGAAGCCGGCTGCGGGGCGGTTGCGGCCGAACACCGCGCCCACTTCGTCGTAGCGGCCACCGCGCACTACGGCATCGCTGGAACCTGCTGCATAGACTGCAAACCGTGCCCCGCTGTAATACGCGTAGCCCGTCAGATCAGCCAGATCGAAACCGATGTGCACTAGCGGATAAGCCTGCCGCAGGTGCCGAGCCAGCCATTCCATGTCATCGAGGGCCGCGCTGATCAGGGGGTGAGCCGGCAACTCACGCCGTGCGGCTTGAAGCACGTCTTCGCCCCCGTAGAGTCGAAGCAAGGCTTGCATGCCATGCCGAGCCGGGGCAGGCAAACGCGCGGCCTGAACTTCCATCGCTGCCTGGTCCTTGGTGGCCAGCGCCGCGTAAATCTGGGCGAGCGCCGCGGTATCGAGCGGCAGGTCGGCCAACAGGCCTCGCACGATGCGCGCGTCGCCCATGTCCAGCGCGAGCTGAGAAACGCCAGCGCGCTGAAGGCCATCGAGCGCAAGCTCCTGGACTTCCAGATCGGCCTCGAGGCCGGCATGGCCGTAGATCTCTGCACCGAACTGCAGCGGCTCGCGCGTTCCATGCAGCCCGTCAGGCCGGGTGTGCAGCACGGGGCCGCAGTAGCACAGCCGTGTCACGCCATGGCGATTGAGAAGGTGTGCGTCAATGCGCGCCACTTGCGACGTCGTATCGGCTCGCACGCCCAGCGTGCGGCCGCTGAGCTGGTCGACCAGCTTGAAAGTCTTCAGGTCGAGTTCGCGGCCCGTGCCGGAAAGCAGGGAGTCCAGATGCTCCAGCAGCGGCGGCATGACCAATTCGAACCCATAGCCGCGAGCGCCGTCGAGCAGATCGCGACGGAGTTCTTCAATGCGTCTGGCCTGCGCGGGCAGGACATCGGCAATGTGCTCGGGCAGCAGCCAAGCAGACGACATGTGAAATGACCGGGGGATTAAAAAAGAGATTGTACCGGCCGACGTTGTGCAGCCAACCAGCTGACGGTCAGGGCCAGAAAAGCAGCAGCGCCGTCAAGCCAGCAATCATGCTGCTCAGCCCGAGAAAACGGATCTGCCCGTCACTCATCTGGATCGCTCGCTCAAACACCTTGCGCCACGTCGGCGGGCTCAAGAACGGCAAAAGCCCTTCGACCACAAGCATGAGCGCCAGAGCGCTCAACAGCAAATCCAACGACATCGGCGCGCCGGCCTACTTCTTCGCAGCGGCCCTGGCGGATGATGCTGAGCCACCCTCGCCTTGCATGGCCCTGAAGAACTCGCTCGATGGGTCCACCACGATCACGTCCGACTTGTTCTGGAAGCTCGTGCGGTACGCCTCCAGGCTGCGGTAGAACTTGGCGAACTGCGGGTCACGGCCAAATGCGTCGGCGTACAGCGCAGAAGCCTTTGCATCGCCGTCGCCCTTGATCGTCTGCGCGTCGCGATAGGCGTTGGCGAGGATCACGTCACGCTGCCGTTCTGCATCGGCGCGAATCTTTTCGGCTTCGGCGAAACCGGTGGAGCGCAGTTGATTCGCCACGCGCTTGCGTTCGGACTCCATGCGTCCATAGACCGAACTCGTGATGTTGGAGGAGAAATCGACCCGCTTGATGCGCACATCGACGATTTCGATGCCGAAGGCCTTGCCCTCATCGGCGAGACGCTTGCGTACCCCTTGCATCACGTTGTCGCGATCGGTGGAGAGCATGGCCTGCACCGTGCGCTTGGTCACCTCTTCATTGAAGGCGCCTTGCACGATCGGGCTCAGGCGGGCTTCGACATTGCGCATGTCGGTGCCGTTGTTGCGGATGAATTGGCGTGGTTCGGTTATCCGCCACTTGATCAGCCAGTCGATCACCAGACTCTTCTTCTCGGCGGTGAAGATCGGGCGGGTTTCCGGGCTATCCAGCGTTTGCATGCGGCGGTCGAGAAAGACCACGTTCTGCAGCGGCGGAGGCTGCTTGAACTTCAGGCCAGGCTCGGAGATCACTTCCTTGATCTCACCGAGTGCATAGATCACTGCGAACTGCCGCTGGTCGACGATAAACAGTGTGGAGTACACCAACATCAGCACCACCAAGGCGCCGATCGCGATTGTTCCGATTCGATTCATGTTCTTGTTCCCTGCCGTCTCAGCGTGCGTCGCGATCGCGGCTGCGTTGCCCGTCACGCAGGCGAATGTCTGCGGTGCCTGAACCGGCCGAACTGCTATCAGGTGCCGGCGTGGAGGGCACGACAGGCACCTGCGTAGGCGCGGCACCGGACTGCTGGATCAGCTTGTCGAGCGGCAGGTACAACAGGTTGGAGTTGTTGCGGCTGTCGACCATCACCTTGGTCACGCTGGAGTAGATCTGCTGCATCGTGTCGACGTAGATGCGATCCCGCGTGACACCCGGCGCCTTTTGGTACTCGGCGAGCACGCGATTGAAACGCTGCGCGTCACCTTCAGCCCGTGCGATCACTTGTGCCTTGTAGGCCTCAGCCTGCTCGTGCAGACGTGCCGCACTGCCTTGGGCCTTGGGAATCACATCGTTGGCGTAAGCCTGGCCTTCGTTCTTTGCCTTCTCGCGGTCAGCGCCAGCACGGAAAGCGTCGTCGAACGCCGCCTGGACCTGCTCCGGCGCTTGAACGCTGCCCACGTTGACGTTCACGATCAGGATGCCCGTATTCAGCCGGTCGAGCTGCGCCTGCACCGACTTGATCAACTGGATCGAAATCGCATCGCGCTGCTCGTACAGCACCGAATCCATCTCACTCTTACCGACGATCTCGCGCACCGCCGATTCCGCGGCTTGAATCACCGCTTCGTCGGGGTTCTTGTTTTCGAACAGATAAGCGCGGGCGTCCTTCAAGTTGTATTGCACCGTGAAGCGGATGTCGACGATGTTCTCGTCCTTCGTCAACATCGACGACTCGCGCAGGCCAGTGGCTTGGACGACCGCATTGCGTCCTACTTCCACAGAGCGCAGTTGCGTGACCGGCACGACCTCGTTCGCCTGGAACGGATACGGAAAGCGCCAATTGAAGCCGGCATCCACCGTGTGGCTGTACTTGCCGAAAGACGTGACCACGGCCTGCTGGCCTTCTTGCACGATGAAGAAGCCGCTGGCACCCCAGATCAATACGATGACACCTGCCACGAGGCTCACGCCGATGCCAGCGTTCTTCATGTCGGGCTGGAAGTTGGGGCCACCGTTGCCCGGGCCATTGGGTCGCTGTCCGCCCTTGCCGCCGAAGAGGCCGCTCAGCTTGCGATTGAAGTCGCGCCAGAGTTCGTCCAGATCAGGCGGCCCGTCACCACGTCCGCCGCTGTTGAGCACGAGCGTTGGATGGCCGCCGAGACGGCGACGCGTGGCGGCACCGAGGCCACCGATCAAGGCCCACACAGCAGCCGCCACGTCGAACGCCCTGCTGGCGAAACGCGAGAACTTGGGGGAGGGAGCGCTCATGGTCATAGAGGTGTCAGAGTTGTCTTCTGTGCGCTGAATCGGGAAGTTCATCGGTGGGATCGTCCAGCGAGGCATGAGGTGAGGCCATCTCGGCAAGGTTCAAGTCAGCAGACAAACCGCCGGTGACTGCGACCGACAACAGGCGCCGCAGTTCAATCAATCCAGTTCCCTGCAGCGCGCTCACGAAGACACGGGGGACATGCACCCCACCGTCCAGCTCCTGCACGTCGCTCACGACCCGAGGCTGCTGCGATTCTTCAAGATTATCGAGCTTGTTGTAGACGAGGATCTGCGGAATGCTGTCCGCGCCGATATCGTGCAGCACCCGCTGGACTTCAGCGATCTGCTCATCGAGCACCGGGCTTGCCGCGTCCACCACATGCAGCAGCAGATCGGCCTCGGCCGCTTCTTGCAGCGTGGCTTCGAACGCCTCGACCAGCTTGTGCGGCAGATCGCGAATGAAGCCGACCGTGTCTGACAACGATACCGAGCGCCCCACATCTTCGAGGTACAGCTGGCGTGTGGTCGTATCGAGCGTCGCAAACAACTGGTCAGCCGCGTAAGAGCGCGCCTTGACCAGTGCATTGAACAGCGTCGACTTGCCGGCGTTGGTGTAGCCCACCAGTGAGACGCGGAAGGTGCCGCTTCGCTCGCGCGATTTGCGCTGCGTGCCACGCTGGCGCTTGACACGCACCAGCCGCTCTTTCACCGTTTTGATGCGCTCGCCGATCATCCGACGGTCGAGTTCGATCTGCGCTTCGCCCGGGCCACCACGCGTACCAATGCCACCGCGCTGGCGCTCGAGGTGGCTCCAGCGGCGCACAAGGCGGGTGGAGAGATATTGCAGGCGGGCCAGTTCAACTTGCAGCTTGCCCTCGTGGCTTTGCGCACGGGCTCCGAAGATCTCGAGGATGAGCATCGTGCGGTCTGCCACCGCCACGCCGAGATGGCGTTCGAGGTTGCGCTGTTGCGCTGGCGACAGGGCCTGGTCGAACAGCACGGCTTCGGCTTGATGGCCGAGGACCAAGGCCTTGATCTCGTCGGCTTTGCCCGACCCGATGAAGAGCGCAGGATCAGGTGCCTTGCGCCGCGCGATCACACGCGCCACAGGCACGTCGCCCGCTGATTCGGCCAGCAGAGCCAGTTCGTCGAGGCTGGCATCGAAGTGGGATTTGCCCCCGAAATCGACGCCCACCAGAATGGCGCGAGGGAGGTCGCCCGCCACCGAGGTGGCGGTGGGTGCCGCTGCAGTCAAGGTAAGTACCGCCTCGGCAGGTGCCGCCTGGCTTTCAGGTCTGCTCCGGCGTTTCGGCGGCGTGGAAATTCACCGCACGACCCGGCACCACGGTGGAGATGGCGTGCTTGTAAACCATCTGCGTCACGGTATTGCGGAGCAGCACCACATATTGGTCGAAAGATTCGATGTGGCCCTGAAGTTTGATGCCGTTCACAAGGTAGATCGACACCGGAACATGCTCCTTGCGAAGCAGGTTCAGAAATGGGTCTTGTAGAAGCTGCCCTTTGTTGCTCACGATATGCTCCGTGATGGAAAGTGAATGAAGAAGGCACGTTAACACAGGGCTGTGCGGCGGCGCCGCAATTGCCGCCAATGAGCCTAGTCTTTGTCGGCGAAGGGATTCTTCGACGAGCGAAGCTCGATTTTCAGCGGTGTGCCCACCAGCTTGAAGTGCTCTCGGAAACGGGCTTCCAGGAAGCGCTTGTAGACGTCTGTAACGTGCTCCAGCGAATTGCCGTGGATGACGATCAAGGGCGGGTTCATCCCGCCTTGGTGCGCGTAACGCATCTTGGGCCGGAAAGCGCCAGCCCGCTTCGGCGTCTGGAACTCCACCGCCTCTTGCAGCAGGCGCGTCAGCACCGGGGTGCTCATCTTGCGATTGGCCGAGGCATGCGCATCGGCAATCGCCTGCCAGACCGGCCCCAGCCCCTGGCGCTTAAGCGCCGAGATACGCAGCACCGCGGCAAACTTCAAAAAGGCCAGGCGCGCGGCGATCGAGCGCTCCAGCGTTTCGCGCTGGTAGTCGTCGATGGCATCCCATTTGTTGACGGCCAGCACCACCGCCCGGCCGCTTTCGAGGATGTAGCCGGCGATGTGGGCGTCCTGCTCTGTCACGCCCTGGGTGGCGTCGAGCAACAGAAGCACGACATCGGCGCTGGCGATCGCCTGCAACGTCTTAACGACTGAAAACTTCTCGATCGCTTCGAAGACCTTGCCCTTGCGGCGCAAGCCCGCGGTGTCGATCAGTTCGAACTTCTGGCCATGGCGCTCGAAAGGCACCGTGATCGCGTCGCGCGTCGTGCCCGGCTGGTCGTAGGCCACCAGCCGCTCTTCGCCCAGCCAGGTGTTGATGAGGGTCGACTTGCCGACGTTCGGCCGGCCCGCCACGGCGAGGCGGATCGGGGCGTTCTCGGGCGTCTCTTGAGGCTCTGGATCGGGTTCGAAGCCTTCGAGCACCGCATCGAGCAGGCTGCGAATGCCCTGCCCGTGTGCGGACGAGATCGGGTGCGGCTCACCCATGCCCAACTCGTACAGTTCCCCCAGCAACGGCGAGTCGACCATGCCTTCGGCCTTGTTGGCCGCGAGGAAGACCTTTTTGTTGACCGAGCGCAGGTAACGCGCGATGTCATGGTCTTGCGCTGACACGCCGGTGCGGATGTCCACCACGAAGATCACCGCGTCGGCCTCGGCCACGGCCTGCCGCGTCTGCTTGGCCATCTCTTTGACGATGCCCGTGGAGCTGTCGGGCTCGAAGCCGCCGGTGTCGATGACGATGTACTCCCGGTCGGCCAGGCGGCCRTCGCCATAGTGCCGATCGCGAGTGAGGCCGGCGAAGTCGGCCACGATGGCGTCGCGGCTCTTGGTCATGCGGTTGAACAGGGTGGACTTGCCCACGTTGGGCCGTCCGACCACCGCAATCACGGGTTTCATGGTGCGAGTTTCATTCAGGGCGGAAGGCGAAGAGCCCGCCATCTCGCGTGACCACGAGCAGCGTCAGCCCGGACGCCACTGGCGCCACCTGGATCGGCTTGCCATCGGTGGGCAGGCGAAGCACAGGCGCGCCGGTCTCGCTCGCAAACCAGTGCACCATGCCCTCGACGTCGCCCATGACAAAGGCCTTGCCCACGCCGAGGGGCGCGGTCAGGTTGCGGTAGAGCAGCTTTTCGACCGTCCACGCGATGGTGCCGTCGGCGATACGCCATGCGGAGATGCGGTCAGAAGCGTCGGTGCCGACGACCATTTGTGCATCAGCGCCGACGCCAGTCACGCCGCCGGCATTGCGCGTCCACACCGGGCTGCCTCGCTCGGCATTCACACAGGCCACGGCCGACTGGAAGGCCCGTGCGCAGATCACCTCGCCGACACGGGCCGAAGGTCCAACGAGATCGGCCAGTCGCTCCACCTCGTTGGTACCACGAGGCGCTGCGACAGTAGCCTCCCAGCGAAGCGAGCCCTTCAGCGGATCGAGGCCCGCCATCTTGGGCCCTTGCCCGACGACCAGCGTGTCTTTGTAGGGCACCAGCACGCCGGGGCTGGCCAGCGTGAGGGCGTCGTTCGGGCGTTGGAAGGACCACAGCTTGCGGCCGTCAAGCGCATCGAACGCCGTCACCGTACGGTCGACCGCGAGCACGAACACACGCTCGCCCGCCACCAGCGGCGCCGTCACCACGCGCGACGGCAATTGCTGGCGCCACTTTTCCTTGCCGGCTTCGAGCGTAACGAGCACGTTGTCACGCGTCACTACGCTGGCAAAGCGTCCGTCGCTGCCGACGCCGGCACTGAGCTTGTCGCCGATCTCCGCGCGCCACTGCTCGGCGCCCGTGTCGGCCTGAAGCGCCATCACGGTGCCGCCGTCGTCGGCGACCGTGAAGGTCGAGCCGTTCACCGCAACAGCCAGCGGAAACTTAACTGTGCCAATGCTCTGTTTCCAGACCTGACGGCCCGCCACCTGGGGCGTGAGCGGCTCCAGCGGTGTGGGATCGGGCTTGGGCGTGCTGGAACAACCGGCCAGCAACAAGCCAACAACGGCCAACCCTGCCCAGCGTCGAAAGGCCCTCTTGCCCAAGCTCATTGACCAGCCCCCGCGCTGGCAGCGGCCTTGGCAGGCTCCGCACTGACGGCAGCGCCCAAGGCCGCGAGCTTGGATTCGATCAGGCGGCGATATTCGACCGTTTCGTCCATCGTCTTCCAGGCCAGGGTGTAAGCGGTTTTTGCCTCTTCGGTCTTGCCTTGCGCGAGCAGCACGTCGCCGCGGCGGTCGGCCACGAGCGCGGCAAACTCCTTGGCATCTGCCCCGTCGAGTTGCTTCAGCGCCTCGTCATATTTCTTCTGATCGAGCAGCAACCCGGCGAGGCGCAGGCGGGCCACGGTGCGGTACTCGGTTTCGGTGGCGCTCTCGCTGGCCCAGGTCAGCGTGGCGCGGGCTGCGTCGGCCTGCCCCTTCTCGAACTGAAGCTTGGCGGCGAGCAAGGCACCCTGCTGCGCGTAACCGGTGCGCGGGAAACGCTCCTTGATGTCCGCGAAAACTCGTGCGGTCTTGTCCAGGTCACCCGCTTGGGCAGCCTTGTTGAGCTCGTCGTAGAGCGCGCCAGCCTTGACGGCCTGGTCTCGCTGCCAGTTGTGCCACACCGTCCAGCCAGCAAAACCGGCCAGTGCCAGGATCAGCACCCAGGTGATGAGGTTGCCGTACTGCTTCCAGAAAGCCTTCAGCTGGTCGAGCTGTTCTTGTTCTTCGAGGTCGAGATGCGTGGCCATGAGAATGATCTTTCAGACGAATAGAGGATTATGCGTTGAGCAGTTCGGCAGCCCAATCGGCTGCGTTGGCAAGCGGCAAGCTTCGCTGCGGCACGGCGGTATCGCGCAGCGACTTCATCGCCACTTCGCCACGGGCCAGCTCGTCATCGCCGAAGATCAAGGCGTACTGCGCACCACTCGCGTCAGCGCGCTTGAACTGCGCCTTCATACCACCGCCGCCGGCATGCATCAGCACCGAGACACCGGCGTGGCGTAGCTGTTCCAGCACGGCGATTGCCTGCGGCATCGCCTGGGCAGACGGGACGATGGCATAGGCACGCGGCGCGGCACTGGGTACCGGCAACGCGAGTTCCATCATCAGCAGCAACAGGCGTTCGATGCCGAGGCCGAAGCCGACGGCCGGTGCAGGCTTGCCGCCCAGCTGCTCCAGCAGACCGTCGTAGCGGCCGCCGCCGCACACGGTGCCCTGCGAGCCCAGATGGTCGGTCACCCACTCGAACACGGTGAGGTTGTAGTAGTCCATGCCGCGCACGAGCCGCGGGTTGATGCGGTAGGCCAAGCCCGCCGCATCGAGAATCGCACGCACCGCGTTGAAGTGCGCCAACGATGCCTCGCCGAGGAAATCCATCAATTGAGGGGCGGCCTCCACCATCGCCTGCATCGCAGGGTTCTTAGTGTCGAGGATGCGCAGCGGGTTGCTGTGCAGGCGGCGCTTGCTGTCCTCATCGAGGACAGCGGCGTTCTGCTCGAAGTGGCGAATCAATGCCTCGCGATGAGCACGACGCTCGTCGGGTTGGCCAAGGCTGTTGAGTTCGAGCCTGACGTGCTGGCCTTCGATGAGACCGAGCGCACGCCACAGGCTGCGCGCCATCAGAATCATCTCGGCGTCAACGTCGGGGCCGGCAAACCCAAGGGCTTCCACGTCGAGCTGGTGAAACTGGCGATAGCGCCCCTTCTGCGGACGTTCATGACGGAACATCGGTCCCATGGTCCAGATGCGCAGCGGGCCGTTGTAGAGCGCGTTGTGCTCGACCATCGCACGCACGATGCCAGCCGTCGCCTCCGGGCGCAAAGTGAGCTTGTCGCCGTTCATCGAATCGGTGAAGGAATACATCTCCTTCTCGACGATGTCGGTCACCTCGCCCAGCCCGCGCACGAACAAGGCCGTCGGCTCGACGATGGGCGTCAGCAGGTACTGGTAGCCGTAGCGCGACAGCACCGTGCGCACCGTCGTTTCAAACCAGGCCCAGAGGGCGGAGTCCGGCAGCTTGTCGGTGCGTGGCACCGAGGGCGGCAGGATGTCGTTCATGCCCTTCACGGCCTGCAGGGCGATGTTGTTGTTGGCCATTTGCAAAAGTTGGGTTGAGTCGAACCAGAAGCACCGCCTTGTCGACGGAGCGGCAGACAGCGTGCGCCGGGCCCCTCAGGCCGGCGCGGTCGAATGCTGGGTGGTGGCAGCGCCGTAGCGCTTTTCGATGTAGTTCTCGACCAGCGCCTGGAACTCTTCTGCAATGGCAGGCCCGCGCAGCGTGAGCGCCTTCTCGCCATCGATGAACACCGGCGCGGCCGGGGCCTCGCCATTGCCGGGCAGGCTGATGCCGATGTCGGCGTGCTTGCTTTCGCCGGGACCGTTGACGATGCAGCCCATCACCGCCACCTTCATCTTCTCGACGCCCGGATACCGCGCGCGCCACACCGGCATCTGCGCGCGCAAGTAGTCGTCGATCGACTTGGCCATCTCCTGGAAGGTGGTGCTGGTGGTGCGCCCGCAGCCTGGGCATGCCGTCACGCTGGGGTTGAAGGAGCGCAAGCCCAGCGACTGCAGAATCTCGAGCGCGACGACGACTTCCTGCGTGCGAGCCTCGCCCGGCTGCGGTGTCAGCGACACGCGAATGGTGTCGCCAATGCCCTCTTGCAGCAGCAGCGACAACGCCGCCGTGGAAGCCACCGTGCCCTTGGTGCCCATGCCCGCCTCGGTCAGCCCCAGGTGCAAGGCGTAGTCGCAGCGCTTGGACAATGCGCGGTACACCGAGACCAGATCCTGCACGCCCGACATCTTGCAAGACAGCACGATCTTGTCTGCGCTCAGCCCGACCTCTTCGGCGCGGCGGGCCGATTCGATGGCCGAGGTGATGATGGCCCGGTACATGATCTGCTGAGGCTCGAACGGCTCGGTCAGCTTGCCGTTGTCGTCCATCATCTGCGCGAGCAGCTCCTGGTCGAGGCTGCCCCAGTTGACACCGATGCGCACCACCTTGTCGTACTTGGCGGCCACTTCGACCATCTGGGCGAACTGGCGATCCCGCTTGTCGCCCTTGCCAACGTTGCCGGGGTTGATGCGGTACTTCGACAAGGCTTCGGCACACGCCGGGAAGTCGGTCAGCAAACGGTGGCCGTTGTAATGGAAGTCGCCCACCAGCGGCACGTCGATGCCCATGCGGTCGAGTTGCTCGCGAATGTGCGGCACCGCGGCAGCCGCCTCGGGCGTGTTGACGGTGATGCGTACCAGCTCGGAGCCGGCCACAGCCAATTCCTTCACCTGGATGGCAGTCTCGATCACGTCGACCGTGTCAGTGTTGGTCATCGACTGCACCCGCACTGGCGCATTACCGCCCAGCGTGACGGTGCGCGAGCCCCAGCGCACATCGACTTGCCGCGAACGCCGGCTGGCGGGTATCGCGGGCTCGATGAAATCGTCGAGGGCGGCGAGAGCGTGGGGCATGGCGTGGTTCATGGCAGTCACTTGAGTTCGAGCTTGGCCACGTTGTCGCGCGTGGGCGTCAACTCGACCGCCCTGCCCCTGAACGAGACTTGCGTGGCCGACGCGTTGCCGATTTTCACCCGCAGCGGTGATGCCCCATCAAGGCCCACGGTTTCTCCGGGTTGCAGCATGCGCGACAGGAGCGGTGAACCACGCCCATCGATTACCTCGACCCATGACTCGGCGCTGGTGCGCAACAAAAGAGCGCCTGATGTCGCAGCGGCGGGTGCGGCAACAAGGGCGGGGGCGGGAACAGACGCTGCAGCTTCAGCAGGAGCAGCGGAAGCGGCAGCAGGCGCGGCAGCCGAAGCAATCTGCACTGTTTCAACCACCACCGTCGACGCGGCAGGTGCTGCTTCGAGCACCGAAACCGATGCCGCATCGGCCACCGGAGCGGGTGTTGGCGCGGCAGCCATCCGTTCTGCACCGGTCATGGCGCGTTGTGTCGCATCGCTGAGCCAACCCGCGGGCAACAAGTACAACATTCCGCTGGCCACAACAAGCATGGCAGCACCGAGCACCACCGGACTCTTCAGGAACTGAAGGTCGCTTGGCACGCGGCGACCGGGCCGGTCACGAAACGGAGCGTTCAAACCCAGGCTCATCTGAGACAGGCTCTGGTCGGCCGGCAATGGCAACAGCGCCAGCACCGGGGCTGCATCGATCTTCAGCGAGCGGCACACCGTCTGCGCCAGCGCACGCGTGAAGGTAGCGCCCGGCAGTTCGTCGAAACGGTCGCTCTCCAACAGCTCAAGCTTGCGTGGTGCCACCTTGATCGACGTGGCCAGGGCAGCGATGTGCAGCCCCTTGGCCATGCGAGCCTGCCGCAGCAAACTGCCTGCAGTGACGGCGGCCTGCGGTGGTTCGCTGAGCTGCGAATCACTCATTGAACTGCCCTCGGTCGAAGGCAGAGGATTCGCGGGATTGCGGGAAGCGATTGCGCAACTGCAGCCCGAACTCGTTGGCCGCCGTGCGGTTGCCGAGTTTCATCTCGATGCGCGCGGCGAGCCAAAGCGTCTGGGCATTCGACTGGTTGGCCACGGCATTCACGCGGCGAATGTAGAAGCGGGCGCGCTCGGCCTCGCCGCGGTGAAGCAGCACTTCAGACAGATTCACCGCGGTGGCCGGGTTCGACGGGTCGCGTTCGTAGGCTTTGCTGAGGGTGTTTTCCGCCTCCGCCCATTTGCCCGAGCGGGCTTGGCACACGCCGCTGGTCAGCATGGTGCGGCTCGTGCCCAGGTACTGCGGCAACGCAATGGCACGGGCAAACAGCGCCTCGGCTTCGTCGTAGCGCTTCTGCTGGCACAGGTACCAGCCGTAGTTGTGCATGCTGTCGCCATCGCTGGGGTTGATCTGCAGTGCACGCTTGAAGCTTTCTTGCGCCAGCACGTCGTCGTTCAATCCAGCGTAGATGAGGCCGCGCAGGTTGTAGGCCTCGCCAAGGTTGGGGTTCACTGCCAGGGCTTGCTTGACTTCATCGAGCGCCGTCGTGAGCTGGCCACGGCTGAAATAGGCGCTGGCCAGCTCCATGCGGACGTTCGCACGCTTGCTCGCATCCGTCTGGTCGGACTCGGTCATGCGGTCCTTGGTGTCGCCGTTGGACGGCGGCGGCATCGCGCAACCCGCCACAAGAACACTGAGCACCCAGCAAGCGATAGCTGTCCAACTGCGTCCCAAGGTCATGGGTGAGGTTCTCCAGGGGGGATGGCTGCGGGTTCGAGGGGCTTGCGATGGATCTGGATGGGCGCGCGGGTCATCCGCTTGGCTGCGTTGGTGCGGTCCTGCACTTCGCCGGCGAGCTGGCCGCAGGCAGCATCGATGTCGTCGCCGCGTGTCTTGCGAACGGTGGTGACCACGCCCGCCTCTTGCAGCACGCGCGCAAACGCGGTCACGCGCTCGCGCGGCGAGCGCTTCAGGCCCGATTGCGGGAACGGGTTGAATGGAATGAGGTTGAATTTGCAGGCGATGCGCTGGCTCAGCTTCACCAGTGCCTGGGCATGCTCCGGTGTGTCGTTCACGCCATCGAGCATGCAGTATTCGAAGGTGATGAAGTCGCGCGGCGCCTTGTCCAGGTAACGCCCGCAGGCCTGCAGCAATTCATCGATCGGGTACTTGCGGTTGAGCGGCACCAAGTCGTCGCGCAACGCATCATCGGGTGCGTGCAGCGACACGGCCAACGCCACCGGGCAGTCGTCACGCAGGCGATCGATCATCGGCACCACGCCCGAGGTCGACACCGTCACACGACGACGCGACAAGCCATAGCCATGGTCGTCGAGCATCACGCGCAGCGCGGGCACGAGGGCCGAGTAGTTCTGCAGCGGCTCTCCCATGCCCATCATCACGACGTTGGTGATGGCGCGCTCACCGGGTGCCAGCTGGAGCCTTTGCCGAAGGTGGTGCTCGGCGAACCAGAGCTGAGCGACGATCTCACCCGTGGTGAGGTTGCGGCTGAAACCTTGGTGGCCGGTGGAGCAGAAGCGGCAGCCGACCGCACAGCCGGCCTGGGAAGAAACGCACAGCGTGCCGCGGTCGTCTTCGGGAATGAACACGGTTTCGACCGCATTGCCGCCGCCCACGTCGAACAACCATTTGATGGTGCCGTCGGTCGAGGCCTGCTCGCTGACCACAGCGAACGGTTGCACGACCGCCACGCCGGCAAGCTTGTCGCGCAGCGATTTGGCGAGATCGGACATGGCCGTGAAGTCGGCCGCGCCTTTTTGATGGATCCAGCGATACAACTGGGTGGCGCGAAAGCGCTTCTCACCCAGCTGCTCGCAAAACGCGGCCAATCCGTCGAGGTCGAATTCGAGCAGGTTGGCCGGTGTCATGGAGTCAGTTCCTTGCGCTGGGCTCAGCCCAAGGCCTCTAACGAGGCGCGAGGCTGAAAACCCGTTCCAGGCCTCAGCGGCTGTAAACGTTTAGGCCGGCGAAGAAGAACGCCACTTCCTGGGCTGCCGTCTCCGGAGCGTCAGAGCCGTGAACTGCGTTGGCATCGATGCTGTCGGCGAAGTCGGCACGAATGGTGCCCTTCTCGGCCTTCTTCGGGTCGGTGGCGCCCATCAGGTCGCGGTTCTTGGCGATGGCGCCCTCACCTTGCAACACCTGGATCATCACCGGGCCGGAGATCATGAAGTCGACCAGGTCCTTGAAGAACGGGCGTGCCTTGTGCACGGCGTAGAAGGCTTCGGCCTCGCCGCGCGACAGATGCGCCATCTTCGAGGCCACGATCTTCAGGCCGGCGCCTTCGAAGCGGGCGTAGATCTGGCCGATCACATTTTTCGCGACCGCGTCGGGTTTGATGATGGAAAGCGTACGTTCGATCGCCATAATTTTTTCTCCTGAATCAAGCACTTGGCAAAGCCTTGGATTCTAACGCTTGAAGGTAGGTTCCTTCGTGTCAACTCACTCTTGATGCCTAGCGGCCGCGGCGACCGCCGCCTCCGCCAAAGCCGCCCCCGCCCCCACCACCACCGCCGAAACCACCACCTCCACCACCACCTCCACCACCACCTCGGTTTCCGCCACCACCGCCCCGGCCACCACCGCGGCCGCCTTTGTTGCGGAAAGCATCGGCCCCGATGTATCCGACCGATGTCTGCAGGGGATCGGGCTCGCGCGGACCGCCACCCTTCTTGCCACCCTGCTGCTGACGCGGTGGCGCGCTACCGCCGGCGCCGAAGCCGCCGCCGCCGCGGCCAAAGCCGGCACCGCCCACCGGACCGCGCGACTTGCCTTGTACGAAGCGCTTGTCGAAGGTCTGCTCCAGCGGGTTGGGGATCTTGCTCGGGTCGAAATCGAGATCTTCGTCGTCGCGATCGACATCGCCCTGCGAGGTGTCGCGCGCCTGCGCCGGCACGGGGTTCGGACCACCAGCCGGACGAGGCCCCTGGCCGCGGGGACCGCGGTCGTTGGGTCGACCGCCGCCGCGGTCATTGCGCTGGTTTCCGCGGTTTGCCCCGCGGTCGTTGTTGCGATCGCTCTGTGGGCGCGGTTCGCCACCACCGCTGGCCAGCCGGCGGATGGTGCGGACGTCGTTGTCGTCCAGGTCGACCCAGACACCTCGCTTCAAGCCCCGCGGCAGCACCACGGTGCCGTAGCGGATGCGGATCAGGCGACTGACAGTGAGGCTCACGGCGTCGAACAGCTTGCGCACTTCACGGTTGCGACCTTCGGTGATCACCACGCGGTACCAGTGGTTCGCACCTTCACCGCCGCCGTCTTCGATCGACTTGAAGCTAGCCGTCTGCCCCTCAACATTGACGCCGTTCAGCAGCTCGTCCTTGTCTTCCTGGCTCAGTTGGCCGAGCACGCGCACGGCGTACTCGCGCTCCACGCCGAAGCGCGGGTGCATCAGCTGGTTCGCCAGTTCACCGGACGTGGTGAACAGCAGCAGGCCTTCGGTGTTCAGGTCGAGGCGCCCAACCGACTGCCACTTGCCCTGCTGCAGGCGCGGCAGACGGCGAAACACCGTCGGCCGATTTTCCGGGTCGTCATGCGTGACGACTTCGCCCACCGGCTTGTGGTACGCAATGATGCGTGGCGGCGGCGGCACGATGCGCACGCGCACCGGTTTGCCGTTGACCTTGATCTGGTCGCCGAACGAGATGCGCTGCCCCACATGGGCCGGCTCGTCGTTGACCGTCACGTGGCCATCTTCGATCAGCTGCTCCATGTCGCGACGCGAGCCGATGCCGGATTGAGCCAGCACCTTGTGCAGCTTGGGCGCGTCGGGCTCAGCAGCCAGCACACGCTTGTACTCGGGGGCCTCTTCGGTGGCCTCCGGTTCGCCTTCGGGGGCGGGCGCTTCCACATCGAAGTCACCCGACAGCACTTGGGCAAACACTTCGCCCGCCTGCGCCGTTGCCGATTGCACGGGCTGCGCCACCTCGGCTGCGCCCGCTTCACGAACTTCGCCGTTTTCGCCACGCTGCCGATCCTTGCGACCTCGACGACGATTGCGTGATGACCTGGGCCGATCCTCTTGCCCCGCTTCAGTTGAACCGCCCTCGCCGTCAGCGGCGTCCTGCGTCTCGGCCGCAGCTGGCGCCGCTTCAACGACGGCGGGCGGAGCAGCAGGCACCTCGGCAGCAACAGGGGCCGAAGCAACTGGCTCTGCAGGCGCGATCTCTAAAGCCGCCTCTTCGGTCTTCACCGCAGCCGCACGCCGCTTCCGTGCGGGTTTGGCTGGCGCCTCTTCCGTCGGCGCTTCGACTGCAGGAGCTTGAGCAGCAGGAGCAGGAGCAGGAGCGACCGCCTCGGCGGCAACAGCTTCCGCTTTGGGTGCACGCGGACGTCGAACCGGCTTGGCCTCGGCCTGCGGTGCGTCTGCGGGCGCGGCGCTCAAGTCGGCCGGGGTGTCGTCGTCGGGGTGATTCATGCTTCGGGATCCATCGGGGCGGCATCGGCCGCAGGCTCGGGGTGAGAAAGGGGGGGTTCTTTGGGTGCGGGTTCTGACTCTGAGGAAACCTCAACAGAGGTTTCCTCAGCGACTTCAGCAGGATCTTCCGCAGGGGCTTCCAGAGCCACTTCAACGGAGCCGTCGACCGGCACAAGCTCTTCGTCAGCTTGAACAGCCGGTTCGGACTCGGCTTCAAGCCCCAGTGCAGCCTGATCAGGCTCCAGCAACGACGGTTGGGCGGGCAAGGCCTCAGCCAGCGCCGCCATGTTGCCCAGTGAAGAGCCGTCCAAGGCAGGCAACTGCTCCAGGCTCGCAAGGCCCAGATCGTCGAGGAACTGCCGCGTCGTGGCGTAGAGGGCCGGTCGCCCAGGCGCCTCGCGGTAGCCGATCGCTTCGATCCAGCCACGGTCTTCGAGCTGCTTGACGATCTGGCTGCTGACGGTGACGCCGCGGATGTCTTCGATGTCACCCCGCGTCACCGGCTGGCGGTAGGCAATGATGGCCAGCGTTTCCATCACGGCGCGTGAATACTTCGGCGGCTTCTCGGGGTTCAACCGGTCGAGGTAATCGCGCATCTCAGGGCGGCTTTGAAACCGCCAGCCCGTGGACAGCGCAACCAGCTCGACGCCGCGGCCCTCCCAGTCACGCATCAGCTCGTCGAGCAGGACGCGCAGGCTGTCCGGGCCAAGCTCGTCGGCGAAGAGCGTGCGCATGTCCCTCAGAGGCAGGGGCTGCTGCGCACAGATGAGCGCGGTTTCAAGGACGCGCTTTGCATCCTGTGTGTTCATGGACTTCGTCGTTATCCTCAGTCGGGAGGGCCAACGGGCTCTCTGGGATCGGCTCTTTCACAGCAGCTTTTTGCAGGGACAGGCCGGCTACCGGCGGGTCCACATCAATGGCTGCTGAGTGGGTGACCTCAAGGCTCGATGCGTTCAGCGCGGCGAACCACTTGTCGCGCCGCATTCGGCGCGCTCACTTCCGTCGGCAGGGCGCGTAGCGCAGCGTCGAACGCTTTGGTGCCAGGGAAGGGGTTGACGTGCATTGTATAGCCCCTCGTCAGAGGCTGCCACGTCTGGTATCCACCTGTTGCCAAGCCTGGGCCAGATCGGCTGGCGGCCCGGCGTCAAACGACAGGGCTTCGCTTGTCTGCGGGTGACTCAGGCCGAGGCGAACGGCATGCAAGGCCTGGCGCTGCATGCCCAGCGCGTGATGCCCTCCGTACATGATGTCGCCAATCAGCGGATAGCCGCGCGACGCCAGGTGGACGCGAATCTGATGCGTGCGACCGGTGTGCAGCTTGCAGCGCACGGCGCTGACCGGTCCATCGGCGGTCTCAGTGACCGCCAGTCGCGTCACATCGGTCTGTGCAGGCTTGCCACTGGCCACTACGGCCATGCGCACGCGCGACTGCGGGTCGCGCGCCAACGGCGCGTCGACGCGGAATGACTCCTGGCCCAAATGCCCGTGAACCAGCGCCAGGTACTCGCGGTGCACTTCGCGCGCCGAAATCGCGCGCATGAGGCTCGTCACGGCGGGCAGCGTCTTGCCGACCACCATCAGGCCCGAGGTGTCTTTGTCGAGTCGATGCACGATGCCAGCACGCGGCAACGTGGCTGCTGTTGCGTGATGCGCCAACACGCCATTGAGCAAGGTCCCCGACCAGTTGCCAGCGGCCGGGTGCACGACGAGGCCGGCCGGCTTGTCGATGACCATCAGATGCTCGTCTTCGAACACGATGTTCAAGGGCAAAGCTTCGGCCCGGAAAGCGCGGCTCTCGGGCGTCGGCACGAGGTCAACGACGATCTGCTGGCCCGCCAGCACCTTGCGCGAGGCTGAGTTCGCCACCACGCCATCGACCGAGACATGACCCTGCTCGATCAACCCCTGCAGATGGCTGCGTGAGAACTCGTCCGCCATCGCGACGAGCGCCTTGTCGAGACGCTGCCCGTGGAATTCGCGCGCGACCACGGCCGCCCGCCGCTCGGGCGCGTCTTCATCATCCGGCTCTCCGAGCAGGGTTTGCTCAATCTGCGATGGGGGCTGAACCATATAATCTTTGCTTTCTTCTTCTCACTGGAAGCGCCGCTTCAGCGGTGCCATGAAGCTCATGAATCGGATTCGCTGGTCAGACCGTGTTGGGAGCCTGGCATCGCTGGCTCTGTCGATGGTGCTGGTCGCTTGCGGCTCGACGCCGAAAGACGAAACCGCCGGCATGAGCGTCGAGAAATTGTATTCAGAGGCGAAGGAAGAAGCCGCCGCCGGCAGCTACGAACGTGCCGCCAAGCTGTACGAGCGCCTCGAAGGCCGCGCTGCCGGCACGCTGTTGTCGCAGCAGGCGCAGCTCGAGCGCGCCTACATCAACTACCGCACCGGCGAGAAAGCCACGGCCCTATCCATCGTCGAAAGCTTCATCAAGCTCCACCCTACGAGCCCTGCTTTCGACTATGCGCTGTATCTGCAGGGCGTGATCAACTTCAACGACAACCTCGGCATCTTCGGCAACCTGGCCAACCAGGATCTGTCGGAGCGCGACCAGCAGGCGTCGCGCGATTCGTACCAGTCGTTCAAGCAGCTCACCGAGCAGTTCCCGAACTCGAAGTACACGCCCGACGCGCAGGTGCGCATGCGCTACATCGTGAACTCGCTGGCCGCGTATGAAGTGCACGTAGCGCGCTACTACTATCGCCGCGGCGCCTACCTCGCTGCCGTGAACCGCGTGCAGCAGACCGTGCAAGAGTTCCAGCAAGCGCCTGCCGCCGAAGAGGCGCTGGCGATCATGGTGCAAAGCTACGACCGCCTCGGCCTGGATCAGTTGCGCGACGACGCAGACCGGGTGCTGCGCAAGAACTTCCCCAACAGCAGCTTCATCGCCGCCGCAGCACCCTCGACGAAGTAAGCGCGCTCAGAACGGCAACGAAGCCGCCGAAAGGCTGTCCAGCCAGGCCAGCGCCTCGTCTTCGTTCATCACGCGCGCCATTGGCGGCAAGGCCTCGCGCAACCGACGCCCGTAGTTCATGCCGGCCATCCGTGGGTCGCAGATCACCAGCAGCCCACGGTCCGTCTCGCTTCGAATCAGGCGCCCTGCCCCCTGCTTGAGCGACACCGCCGCCTCGGCCACGAAGTATTCGGCAAACGGGTTGCGGCCTTCGCTCTCGAGCCGCTTGACGCGCGCCTCGACCAGCGGATCGTTCGGCGGCGGGAATGGCAGTTTGTCGATGAGCACGCATTGCAGCGCATCGCCGGGCACGTCGATGCCCTCCCAGAAGCTTTGCGAACCAACCAGCACCGAGCGCGGCTGGTTCAGAAACTGCTGCAGCAGTTGACGCTTGGGAGCGTTGCCTTGCACCAGCACCTGGATGTTGTCGCCTTCGGTTTCGAAGATGTCTCGCAGGCGTTCACCGATGGCCTGCAGCGCACGCAAGGTGGTCGTAAGCACGAAGGTCCGGCCTCCCAGCGCTCGAGCGCAGCGCGCGCTGAGCACCGCCACGGCGCCAGGGTGCCCCGGCTCGTTGGGCTTTGGAAAACCGGCCGGCACGTAGAGCCGCGCATGAGCCGCGTAGTCGAAAGGGCTGCCCACGCGCAGGGTGGTGGCGTCATCGAGACCGGCAGATTCGGTGAACCAACTCAGGCGCTCGTCGTCGCCCAATGTGGCCGAGGTGAAGATCCAGGCCTTGGGTGCGGCCGCCATCTGCTCGCGCAATGCCTCGCGAATGTCCAACGGTGACTCGACCATGCGCGCCTGGTGCGGCGACAGGTCGATCCAGCGCACGCGCCCTGGCGTGACATGACCACTGAAGAGCTGCGCCTGACGGGCGAGCTGTTTGGCTCGCTCGGCCAGCTTGGTGAAGTCGGGCGCGAGTTCATCCACCGTGGTCAGCCCCTCGCTCGCAGCAGTACAGGCGCTGGCAACCTGGCTCAAGGTTTCGATGAAATCGGCACGAGCCGCCCGCTCTTCCCAACGAAGCTTGAGCGACCCGCGCACCTCGCGCAAGGGCCCGACCGCTGCCAGCCGGAGATCGCGCGCCGCGCGGTCGCAAGCACCCGCCAGCTCCTGCCACGGCACCAGGCCACGAGCATGCTGCAGACCAACGCCCAGCATGTCGCGTGCGAAGTCGATCACCTGGGCACTGCCGAGCGTGGTGCCGAGAAACTGCACGCCGGCTTCGGCCAGCTGGTGCGCCTCGTCGAACACGGCCACCTCGACACTGGGCAGCAGCTCGGCGACCCCACTGTCGCGCAAGGCCATGTCGGCAAAGAACAGGTGATGATTGACGACAACGAGGTCGGCCGCCATCGCCTCGCGCCGCGCCTTCATCACATGGCACTGGCGGTATTCAGGGCACTCGCTGCCCAGGCAGTTCTCACGTGACGATGTGACGAGCGGGATCACGCTGGAACGCTCGTCCAACCCTTCCAGCTCGGCCAGGTCGCCGCTCTGCGTGCTTTGCGCCCAGGTCTCGATCTTGGCCAGCGTGCGCACCGCCCAGCGGTCGGGCAACTGGGCCGATTGGCGGGCCTGGTTCAGGCGGTGGTGGCACAGGTAGCTCGCCCGGCCTTTCAGCAGAGCGATCGACACCGGAAGCTGCAAGGCATCCCGCAACCGCGGCAGATCACGCAGGAACAGCTGATCCTGCAGGCTCTTGGTGGCCGTGCTGATCAGCGCCCGCTTGCCCGACAGCATGGTCGGCACCAGGTAGGCAAAAGTCTTCCCGACACCGGTGCCGGCCTCGGCGACCAGTGCACGCTGCTCGTCGATGGCCGACGCCACGTCTTGCGCCATTCGTTGCTGCACCTCGCGCTCGACGTAGCGCGCGTCGGCCTGCGCCAGCGCACCGCCCGGTGCGAAGGCCTGGGCGACGTCTTCACTGAGGCTCGTCATGCAGGTTCGGGCGGCTCGAGCCGGACTTCGAGCTTGGAAATCTGGTCGCGCAGAGCGAGACGGCGCTTCTTAAGGCGACGCAACGCCAAGTCGTCCGCGGGGCGTTCTTCGGCGGTTTGATCGATGACGGAATCGAGGTCGGCGTGTTCCATGCGGAGCTCGATCAGTCGGCGCTGTGGCGAATGCAGGTTGTCATCCATGGAAGCGCGATTGATTGAGAGCAGAGAGGCAAAGCGATTATAGTTTTCGACCATGAGCACCCCTCCTGGCTATCGCTTGTCGGCCGCCACCGGCATTCATCGCGGCGACCGCGCCTACCAGCAAGACCAGGTCGAGATCCTGCCCCACCATCGTGTTCCTGGCTGTGCGCTCGGCGTGCTGGCCGACGGCATGGGCGGCAAGAGCGGCGGGCGCAAGGCAGCGGACCAGGTGATCCTCACGGCCAAGCAGCTATTCGAGCGCTACAGCCCCAACCAGGACGACCCCTCCGAGCTCTTGAAGCAACTGGTGCTTGAAGCGCACCTGATGATCAAGCTGACCGCCATCACCGCCGAAGAAGAACCCCACAGCACGGTGACGGCCTTCCTGATCAGCCCGTCACGCGAGTGCGACCTGATTCACGCCGGCGACTCCCGCATCTATCACTTTCGCGGCCCCGACATGGTCAAGCGCACCATCGATCACTCGTTCGTGCAGCGCCTGGTCGATGAAGGGCAGATCACCGAAGACGAGGCCAACAGCCACCCGCAGTCGAACCTGCTGACCGGCTGCCTCGGCACCTTTCAAGATCCACCGCTGACGCTGCACCACATCGATCGCCTGGAAACGGGCGACACCATGCTGGCCTGCAGTGACGGCCTGTGGCACTACTTCACGCCGAAAGAACTTGGCGCCATCGTGCACACGCTGCCACCCCGCGAAGCCAGCGAGATGCTGGTCAGCAAGGCACGTCAACGAGCACGGGGGTCGGGCGACAACCTGTCGCTGGCCTTGATCCGGGTCGACCCTCTGGGCTGAGCAGCGTTACTGCATTGCCGCGCTGGCCGGTATAGGCAGCGGTTGGGGTGGCGGCTTGCGTTTGGCACGCTCGGCGTTGCGCTTTTCCACCGCTTCTCGATGGGCCTTGATCTCGCGCTGACGCGCTTCGAAGGCTTCGCGCTCCTGTTTTTCGTTGGCACTTCGCTCAGCTGCTGACGCCTTCGGGGCCGGCGGCTTGGCGGCCTTCGGAGGAGGCGCCGCGCGCGCCGCCTTGGCTGGTTTCGGTTCGACGGCTTTCTTGCTGTTGCGCTCCTGCGCGGCTTGTGCCTTCTTCTCCAGCCGCTCTGCCTGAGCCTGCGCGCGTTCGCGGCGCTCTGCATCTTCAATGGCCAGCTCTTGCGTCCGCACCGTCTGCAAAGCCTTCTGCCTGTCGACGCGCGCGTTCTCCAAACACGAGTTCACGACAAACTGCTGGTGGCAGACCTTTTCCCGTTGCGCGTGTTCCGCTTCGATGGCCTCGCGCTGCTTCTTGAGCCGCTCCTTCTCCGCAGAATCGTCCGCATGGACGAGTCCGCACAACAGGAGCAGCAACAGGGCAAGGCGCTTGTTCATGTCAGCGAAGTGTCCACGTCACGGCGCGCGAGCGCCAGAAACTCGGTCGACTGCATTTCGTTCAAACGCGAGGCCGTGCGCGGAAACTCATGCGCCAAGGGACCATCGGTGTACAGCTCTTCGGGGGGCACCTCCGCCGACATGATCAGCTTGACCCGCCGGTCGTACAGCACGTCCACCAGCCACGTGAAGCGGCGCGCTTCGGATGCCAGTCGAGGCGACATCTGCGGTACGTCGGACAGCAGCACCGTGTGGAACTGCGTCGCGAGTTCGAGGTAATCGTTCTGCGAGCGCGGGCCACCGCACAGTTGCTTGAAATCGAACCACACCACGCCGCCCGCCTTGCGGCGAGCCTTCAGCTCCCGGTGCTCGATCTGAAGGATGGGCGTCTCGTCCCGGCTCTCGGCCAGGCGATCGAATGCTTCGGTCATCGCTGCATCGGCTTGCCGGCCGAGCGGCGTGTGGTACATCGTCACCTGCTCGAACGTGCGGCGCCGGTAGTCGGTGCCGTTGTCCACGCCGATCACTTCCATCTTCTCCTTCAGCAGCTCGATCGCCGGCAGGATGCGATCGCGGTGCAAACCGTTCGGATAAAGATCGTCCGGCTTGAAGTTCGAGGTGGTGACGATGCTCACGCGGTGCTCGAACAGCGACTCCAGCAAGCGATGAAGAATCATCGCGTCGGTGACGTCGGCGACGTGGAATTCGTCGAAGCAGATCAGCCGATAGCGGCGCGCGATGCGCTTTCCCAGTTCGAACAGGGGGTTGACCGTGCCCTTCAGCTCGGCCAGTTCGCGGTGCACTTCACGCATGAACTCATGGAAATGCAGCCGCGTCTTGCGCGTGAGCGGCACGGCGTTGAAAAAGCAATCCATCAGAAAGCTTTTTCCCCGCCCCACTCCGCCGTACATGTAGACCCCACGCGGGATCGGCGGGCGAGCAAGCAGCTTCGTCAGCGCATTGCTTCGCCGTGCCTTGTAGTCGGCCCACTCGCTCTCGCAGCGCTCCAGAGCGTCAACGGCCCTGAGCTGCGCCGGATCGGGTGCATAGCCGCGCTCCGCCAGGGTCTGCTCGTAGAGCGCTCGCACGCCCACAACGGCTGTCACGTCAGAAGTTGAGCGTGCGCTTGTCGACGGCGAGTGCGGCCTCCTTCGTGGCCTCGCTCAGGCTCGGGTGGGCGTGGCAGATGCGTGCAATGTCTTCAGCGGAAGCCTTGAACTCCATGGCGACCACGGCTTCGGAGATCAGCTCCGACGCCATGGGGCCAACGATGTGCACACCGAGGATCTCGTCCGTCGCCGCGTCGGCCAAGAACTTGACCATGCCGGTCGTATCGCCCAACGCGCGCGCACGGCCATTGGCCATGAACGGGAACGTACCCGCCTTGTAGGCGCGGCCCGCGGCCTTGAGCTGCTGCTCGGTCTGGCCCACCCACGCGATCTCAGGCGAGGTGTAGATCACCCACGGAATGGTGTTGAAGTTGACGTGCCCGTGCTGGCCGGCAATGCGCTCGGCCACGGCCACACCTTCTTCTTCGGCCTTGTGCGCGAGCATCGGGCCGCGCACCACGTCGCCAATGGCCCACACGTTCGGCAGGTTGGTCTTGCACTCGTCATCGACCACCACGGCACCGCGCTCGTCAAGCTTCAGGCCGACGGCTTCCGGGGCCAGGCCCTTGGTGTGCGCCACGCGGCCGATGGAAACGATGAGCTTGTCGACCTCCAGCGTCTGCGCTTCGCCCTTGGCATTGGCGTAAGCGATGCTCACGCCCTTCTTGCCTGACTTGACTTCGCTGATCTTCACGCCGAGCTCGATCTTCAGGCCCTGCTTGTCGAAGGCCTTCTTGGCTTCCTTGGCGATCTGCTCGTCCACAGCACCGAGGAAAGTGGGCAGCGCTTCCAGCACCGTCACTTCGGCGCCCAGGCGCCGCCATACCGAGCCCATTTCAAGGCCGATCACGCCCGAGCCGATCACACCCAGCTTCTTCGGCACGCCTTCGATGCGCAGCGCGCCATCGTTGCTGAGGATGTTCTCTTCATCGAACGCCGCACCAGGCAGCGCGCGCGGGCTGGAACCAGTCGCGACGATGATGTGCTTGCCCGAGATCGACTCTTCGGCCGCTCCGGCCACCTTGATCTCGTAGCCGCCGTCGGCAGCCTTCACGAAGGAACCGAGCCCGTGGAAGAACGTGACCTTGTTCTTCTTGAAGAGGTACAGGATGCCGTCGTTGTTCTGCTTCACCACCGCGTCCTTGCGGCTGAGCATCTTGGCGAGGTCCAGGCTCAACTCACCGACACTGATGCCGTGATCGGCAAAGTGCAGCTTGGCATGGTCGTAGTGTTCGCTCGATTGCAGCAGCGCTTTGGATGGGATGCAGCCCACGTTGGTGCAGGTGCCACCCGGTGCAGGGCCGCCTTTGGCGTTCTTCCAGTCGTCGATGCAGGCCGTGTTGAAGCCGAGCTGCGCCGCACGGATGGCGGCGATGTAGCCGCCTGGGCCACCGCCGATGACGATGACGTCGAATTGCTTGGTTGCCATCGTGCGTCCTTAGATATCGAACAGAAGGCGCGACGGATCTTCCAGCGCTTCTTTCATCGCGACCAGGCCCAGCACGGCTTCGCGACCGTCGATGATGCGGTGGTCGTAGCTCATCGCCAGATAGTTCATCGGGCGGATGACGATCTGGCCGTTCTCCACGACAGCACGGTCCTTGGTGGCGTGCACGCCCAGGATGGCCGACTGCGGTGGGTTGATGATCGGCGTCGACAGCATCGAGCCGAAGGTGCCGCCGTTCGAGATCGAGAACGTGCCGCCGGTCAGGTCGTCGAGCGACAGCTTGCCGTCCTTCGCCTTCTGGCCGAATTCACCGATCTTCTTCTCGATGTCGGCAAAGCTCATCTGGTCGGCGTTGCGGATGATGGGCACCACCAGGCCGCGTGGCGAACCGACGGCGATGCCGATGTCGAAATAGCCGTGGTAGACGATGTCGTTGCCGTCGACTGAAGCGTTGATCACCGGGTAGCGCTTGAGCGCGGCCACGGCCGCCTTCACGAAGAAGCTCATGAAGCCGAGCTTCACGCCGTGCTCCTTCTCGAACTTCTCCTGGAACTTCTTGCGCATCTCCATCACTGGCGCCATGTTCACTTCGTTGAACGTGGTCAGGATGGCGTTGGTGGCTTGCGATTGCAGCAGGCGCTCGGCAACGCGGGCGCGCAGGCGGCTCATCGGCACGCGCTGCTCGGGGCGATCACCTAGGTTGGCCGCAGCGGGCGCTGCGACTGAAGGCAGCGGCCTGGCGACGGCGGCTGCCACCGGTGCGGCGACAGGAGCTGCGGCCGGCTTCGCGGCGGGCGGCGACGCCAGCACGCCCAGCACGTCACCCTTGGTCACGCGGCCATCCTTGCCGGTGCCCGACACCGAGCCGGCAGCGAGGTTGTTGTCGGCCATGATCTTCGCGGCGGCGGGCATCGCCACGTCGCTCTTGCTACCGCCCGTGCTGGTTGCTGCTGCGGCAGGCGCCGGCGCAACCGGGGTGGTGGCGGGAGCCGGCTTCACTTCCAGCGGGCTGACCTGCGCTGCGGCTTCGGTGTCGATCTTGGCGATGACTTCATCGCTGACACAGCTTTCGCCATCGCCCTTGACCAGCTGCACCATCACGCCGGCGGCGGGGGCCGGCACTTCAAGCACGACCTTGTCGGTTTCGATTTCGACCAGGATTTCATCCAGCGCCACGGCTTCACCGGGCTTCTTCTTCCACTGCAGCAAAGTGGCTTCGGCCACGGATTCTGAAAGCTGCGGGACCTTGACTTCTACGATTGCCATTTCAATTCTTTCTTGTGGTGTTCACCCCGCGCTGATAGCCGCCAGATGCGGCCGAGCGCGCGAAGCGACGGTGGCGCAGGGCGGCCGCCGTCGCTTGCCAGAGCGTCATTTGGTGAGGACGAAGCCCTTGAGTTTGCTGAAGGCCTGGTCGAGCAGAGCCTTCTGCTGTTCCTGGTGCAGGTGGGCGTAACCCACTGCCGGCGATGCCGAGGCCGGCCGGCCGGCATAGCCCAGCTTCTGACCTTCGAGCATGTTTTCGTGGATGTAGTGCTGCACGAAGAACCAGGCGCCCTGGTTCTGCGGTTCGTCCTGGCACCAGACCACGTCGGTCACGTTGGGAAACTTCTTCAGCTCGGCGGCGAACGCCTTGTGCGGGAACGGGTAGAGCTGCTCCACACGCAGGATCACCGTGTCCCAGGCCTTCTTCTCGTCGCGGCGCTTGATCAGGTCGTAGGCGACCTTGCCCGAGCAGGCGATCACGCGCTTGACCTTGTCGGCTTCGATCTCGTCGCGAGCCGGGCCAATCACGGTCTTGAATTCGCCCTTGGTGAATTCAGACAGCGGAGAAGACGCATCCTTGGCGCGCAGAAGCGACTTAGGCGTCAGGATCACCAGCGGCTTGCGGAACATGCGCACCATCTGCCGGCGCAGCACATGGAAGATCTGGCTCGCCGAGGTGGGCTGCACGATCTGCATGTTGTTGTCAGCGGCGAGCTGCATGAAGCGCTCGAGGCGTGCCGACGAGTGCTCCGGGCCTTGCCCTTCGTAGCCGTGCGGCAGCATCAGCGTGAGGCCATTGGCACGGCCCCATTTCACTTCGCCGGACGCGAGGAACTGGTCGATCACCACCTGCGCGCCGTTGACAAAGTCGCCGAACTGGGCTTCCCAGATCACCAGCGTGTTCGGGTCGGCCGAGGCGTAGCCGTATTCGAAGCCGAGCACGGCTTCTTCGGACAGCAGCGAGTCGATCACGACGAACGGAGCCTGGCTGTCGGCGATGTGCTCGAGTGGCGTCCAGGTGCCTTCGTCCCACTTCTCGCGATTCTGGTCGTGCAACACCGCATGGCGGTGGGTGAAGGTGCCGCGGCCGCTGTCTTCGCCCGACAGCCGCACGGGGTAGCCACTGGCCACCAGCGAGGCATAAGCGAAGTGTTCCGCCATACCCCAGTCGACGTTGATCTCGCCGCGCCCCATCGCAGCGCGGTCGGCCAGCACCTTTTCAACCAGCGGGTGGGCCTTGAACTTCGGCGGCAGCGTGGTAATGCGTTCAGCCAGCCGCTTGATCTCGGCGAGCGGCAGTGCCGTGTCGGCCGAGTCGGTCCACTTCTTGTTGAGGAACGGTGACCAGTCCACCGCGTACTTGCTCTTGTAGTTGGTTAGCACCGGGTCGACGGTGTGCTTGCCACTGTCCATCGCGGCACGGAAGGCCTTGACCATCTCGTCCGGGCCTTCGGCCTGCAGCACGCCCTGGGCGATCAGCTTGTCGCCGTAGAGCTTGCGCGTGCCTGGGTGCTGGGCGATCTTCTTGTACATCAGCGGCTGAGTGAGCGAGGGCGTGTCCTGCTCGTTGTGGCCCAGCTTGCGGAAGCAGACGATGTCGACGACCACGTCTTTCTTGAACTCTTGCCGATAGTCGAGCGCGAGCTGGGTGCACAGCACCACGGCTTCGGGATCGTCACCGTTCACGTGCAGCACCGGTGCCTCGATCATCTTGACCACGTCGGTGCAATACAGCGTCGAGCGGCTGTCGCGCGGGTCGCTGGTGGTGAAGCCGATCTGGTTGTTGATGACGATATGCAGCGTGCCGCCGGTGTAATAACCGCGCGTTTGCGCCAGCGCCAGCGTTTCCATCACCACGCCCTGGCCGGCGAAGGCCGCGTCGCCGTGCACGATCACGGGCAGCACGGTGTCGCCTTCCTTGTCGCCACGGCGATCCAGGCGGGCCTTCACGGAACCTTCGACCACCGGGTTCACGATCTCGAGGTGCGAGGGGTTGAACGAGAGGCTCAGGTGCACCGGGCCGCCGTCGGTCGTCACGTCGCTCGAGAAGCCCTGGTGGTACTTCACGTCGCCGGAGGGCAACTCTTCAGGGGCGGTGTGGTCGAACTCGGAGAACAGGTTCTTCGGCGCCTTGCCAAGGGTGTTGACGAGCACGTTCAGCCGGCCGCGGTGGGCCATGCCGATCACGATTTCCTGGATGCCCTTGACACCCGAGCGCTGCACCACTTCGTCCATCGACGCGATGAAGCTTTCACCGCCTTCGAGCGAAAAGCGCTTCTGGCCGACGTACTTGGTGTGGAGATAGCGCTCCAGGCCTTCGGCCGCGGTCAGCCGGTCGAGGATGTTCTTCTTCTCATCGCCCGTGAAATTGGGCTTCGAGCGAATGGCTTCGAGCTTCTGCTGCCACCAGCGCTTTTCGCTCGGCTCGGTGATGTGCATGAACTCGGCACCGATGGAGCCGCAGTAGGTTTCACGCAGCGCCTGCACGATCTCGCGCAGCGTCTGCTGCTCGGCGGTGGTGAAGTAGGTGTTGGTGGCGCTGAACGTGATGTCCATGTCGGACTCGCTCAGGTCGTAGAACGCCGGCTCCAACTCGGGAATCTTCGGGCGCTCCTGGCGCTTGAGCGGATCGAGGTCAGCCCAGCGTGCGCCGAGCGAGCGGTAGGCTGCAATCAGCGACTGGACGTGAACCTGCTTGCGTGCGACGGCCAGTTCGGTAGCGCTCGCCTTGACGGCGAAGGCGTTGGCCTTGGCGCGTTGCGCGAACGATTCGACCACCGGCGCATGAGCGACGTCACGGCTTTCGGAGCCGTCGGCGGCGGGTACGTTCTGGAGGGCGTCGAAATACGTACGCCAGTTGTCGGGCACGGACCCCGGGTTGTCGAGGTAGGCCTCGTACATCTCTTCGACATAGGGCGCATTGCCCCCGAACAGGTACGAATTGGACCTGTATTCCTGCATCATTTCGCTCACCTTTCGCTCCGGTTCCCGGTGCTGTAGTGGGTTGATAAACCTTCCGCGACACGGCTGAACCGACTGGCGGATTGCGACCCGCCTTGACTGCTGCGATCAAGGGGACGGGAAGGACCTAAAAAGTCTGCGGGCGACTGTAACACCGTTGTTTATGGGCAGCCACTTCGAGTGATTGGACACCGTGTGAGTTAACACAATGTGAAAAGGGAGAAGTCCCTTTAAGCGTCAACCACGATGTACCAGACCATCCACATTCACCCAGCCGYAGCGCCCAAGCCAGCGTGGGGCGAGCCGTGCAATGGCTGCGGAGTGTGTTGCGCAACGGAGCCCTGCCCCGTCGGCATGCTAATCAGCAGACAACGCCAAGGCGCCTGCAAGGCCTTGCTGTGGAATTCGGAAGAAGGCCGCTACCGCTGCGGCGTGGTGAGCGAGCCGCAGCGCTTCGTGGCACCGCGCTGGCTCGCAGCCATGGCTGCGAGCTTCGCGATGCGCATGATCTCGGCAGGCTCCGGCTGCGATTGCGACCTCACGGTCGAACCGCTGGCCTGACTCAGGCGACGGCCGCGGCGACACCGAGGCGACGCCGCGCCGCGGTGTATTCATCGCTCAGGCGCTGCACCAACTCGCGTGCCGGCACGATCTTCTTGACGGCGCCGATGCCCTGCCCCGAACCCCAGATGTCCTTCCAGGCCTTGGCCTTGGAGCCTTCACCACCGCCGAAGCTCATCTTGCTCGGGTCGCTTTCGGGCAGATTGTCTGGGTCGAGGCCTGCCGCACGGATCGACGGCGCAAGGTAGTTGCCATGCACCCCGGTGAAGAGGTTGGAGTAGACGATGTCGTCGGAGCTGCTGTTCACGATGGCCTGCTTGTAGGCCTCGTCGGCGCGCGCTTCGTCGGTCGCGATGAAGGCCGAGCCGATGTAGGCGAAGTCGGCGCCCATGGCCTGCGCTGCCAGCACGGCTTCGCCACTTGCAATGGCACCGCTCAGCGCGATCGGGCCGTCGAACCATTCACGAATCTCGCGCACCAGCGCGAACGGGCTCTTCACGCCCGCATGGCCACCGGCTCCCGCCGCCACGGCGATCAGGCCGTCAGCGCCCTTCTCGATCGCCTTGTGAGCGAACTTGTTGTTGATGATGTCGTGCAACACCACGCCGCCCCAGGCATGGACGGCCTGATTCACGTCCTCGCGCGCACCCAGCGAAGTGATGATGATGGGCACCTTGTACTTGGCACACAAGGCCATGTCGTGTTCGAGCCTGTCATTGCTCTTGTGCACGATCTGGTTGATGGCGAAAGGCGCGGCTGGCTTGTTCGGGTTGGCCTTGTTGTAGGCCGCGAGCGTCTCGGTGATCTCGGCCAACCACTCGTCTAGCAACTCGGCAGGCCGGGCATTCAGCGCCGGCATGGAGCCGACGACCCCCGCCTTGCACTGCTCGATCACGAGCTTGGGGTTGCTGATGATGAACAGCGGCGAACCGATGATGGGCAGGGGCAGGTTCTGCAGGATGGGAGGCAAGGCCACRGGGTGTCTCCGAAATGGGTAGGTCGATTGGGTTGGAGTGTGCGCAGCGGGCTCAGGCGCGAGCAGTCACGCGAGCGACAGGTCAGAAGGATTCGAGGGACAGCGCCGTCACGCTCTCGGCGCCTTCGACGATGGCATCGCGCACGCCTGGCACGCGGCTCAGGATGTGGTCTGCGTAGAAGCGCGCGGTCGTCACCTTGGCTTGCAGGAACGCGGTATCGCCCTCGCCTGCCTTGAGTTGCGACTCGGCCACCAGCAAGGCGCGCGCAAGCTGCCAACCGGCCATGACATTGCCGGCGAGCATCAGGTAGGGCACCGAGCCGGCAAACACCGCATTCGGGTTGCCCTTGGTACCAACCGCAACGAAGTCGACCACCTGCTCAAAGGCCACGCGCGCCGCACTCAGGCGCTTCATGACAGCGCGTGCATTCACGCTGTCGCTCTTGCCCAGTTCGACCTCGGTGCTCGCGATCTGGCGAGCGATGGCCTTGGCCGTCTGGCCACCGTCCCGCGCCGTCTTGCGACCCACCAGGTCATTGGCCTGGATGGCGGTCGTGCCTTCGTAGATGGTGAGAATCTTCGCGTCGCGGTAGTACTGCGCCGCGCCGGTTTCCTCGATGAAGCCCATGCCCCCGTGCACCTGCACGCCGAGGCTCGTCACCTCGAGGCTCATCTCGGTGCTGTAGCCCTTGACCAAGGGCACCATGAATTCATAGAAGGCCTGGTTCTGCTTGCGGACCTCGGCATCGGGGTGCGCATGCGCCGCGTCGTAAGCCGCTGCCGCGGTGATGGCCATTGCACGGCAGCCTTCGGTCTGTGCACGCATGGTCATCAGCATGCGCTTCACATCGGGGTGATGAATGATCGGCGCGCTGCCCGGCATGGAGCCGTCGACCGGGCGCGACTGCACACGGTCCTTCGCGTACTGCACGGCCTTCTGGTAGGCGCGCTCGGCCACCGCGATGCCCTGCATGCCGACGGCATAGCGAGCCGCATTCATCATGATGAACATGTACTCGAGGCCACGGTTCTCCTGGCCCACCAGCGTGCCGATCGCGCCGCCGTGATCGCCGAACTGCAGCACGGCCGTGGGGCTGGCCTTGATGCCCAGCTTGTGCTCGATGCTCACGCAGTGCGCGTCGTTGCGCTCGCCCAGCGAACCGTCGGCCTTGACCAGAAACTTCGGCACGACGAAGAGGCTGATGCCCTTCACCCCTTCCGGTGCCCCGACCACGCGGGCCAGCACGAGGTGCACGATGTTCTCGGCCATGTCGTGTTCACCGTAGGTGATGAAGATCTTGGTGCCGAAAATCTTGTAGGTGCCGTCGGGCTGCGGTTCGGCGCGCGTGCGCACCAGCGCCAGGTCGGAGCCGGCCTGTGGCTCGGTCAGGTTCATGGTGCCGGTCCATGTGCCTTCGATCATCTTCGGCAGGTAGATGGTTTGCTGCTCGGGGGAACCAGCCGTAAGCAGCGCTTCGATCGCGCCATCGGTCAGCAGCGGGCACAGCGCGAAGCTCATGTTGGCGCTGTTGAGCATCTCGATGCATGCGGCACCGATGGTCTTGGGGAGACCTTGGCCGCCGAAGTCGGTCGGGTGCTGCAGGCCTTGCCAGCCACCTTCACCGAACTGGCGGAAGGCGTCCTTGAAGCCTGGCGTCGTAAACACTTCGCCGTCTTTCCAGTACGACGGGTTCTTGTCGCCCTCAAAGTTCAAGGGCGCGAGCACGCCTTCGTTGAACTTGGCGCACTCTTCGAGCACGGCCTGGGCCGTCTCCAGACCCGCTTCTTCGAACCCGGGCAGTTGCGCCACGGCTTCGATGTTGGCGAGTTCCTTCATGCAAAACAGCATGTCCTTGACGGGAGCGACGTAGCTCATGGCATCTCCTTCAGCTTTTATGTTCGGGCAACAAAAAGCCCGTTGGCCGCAGGGCGAACGGGCTCTTGCGGTGTTCGCGCTTTACAGCGCCTTCACCAGTTCCGGCACCGCGGTGAACAGATCGGCCTCGAGGCCGTAGTCAGCCACCGCAAAGATCGGCGCCTCAGGGTCTTTGTTGATGGCGACGATGACCTTGGAGTCCTTCATGCCGGCCAGGTGCTGGATGGCCCCCGAGATGCCGGCGGCGATGTACAGCTGCGGTGCGACGATCTTGCCCGTCTGCCCGACCTGCCAGTCGTTGGGTGCGTAACCCGCATCCACCGCTGCCC
>NZ_JBFUFG010000020.1:0-37783 GCF_056403575.1 Rhizobacter sp. P2_G4
GGAATACTTGCCCGCCGAATCCAGGAACACCATGATCAGTTGCCGACCTGCCAGCTTGGCTTGCATCACCAGGCAACGACCTGCCTCGGTGATGTAACCGGTCTTCTGCAGGCTGATGTCCCAGTCCGGGTTGCGCACCAATCCATTGGTGGTGTGGAACTGAAGCTGACGGCGCCCAACGGCGACTTGATATTCAGGCGACGTCGACAGTTCGCGAATCAACGGGTAGTTGTGTGCTGCATTGACCAAGGTGGCCAAATCACGGGCATTCGACTGATTGCTGCTCGACAAGCCGGTGGGCTCGACGTACTTGGTGCTCGTCATGCCCAACTCGACCGTCTTGCGGTTCATCGCGGCAACGAAGGCGCTCAAACCGCCCGGGTAATGCCGGCCCAGTGCATGCGCCGCACGATTCTCGGAAGACATCAGCGCCAGATGAAGCATCTCGCCGCGGGTGAGTTGCGTGCCTACCGTCAGGCGCGAGCGGCTGCCTTTTTCGGTGTCGACATCGTCCTGGCTGATCGTCAGCACTTCATCGAGTGGCAACTTGGCTTCGGTGACGACCAACGCCGTCATGAGCTTGGTCAGCGACGCGATCGGCAGCACCGCCTGGGAATTCTTGCTGAACAGGACCTCGTTGGTCTGCTGGTCCATGACGAATGCCACGCTGGACTTCAGGTCGAGCGGGTCGGCCGTGCCATGCAAGCCGTAAACCTGGCCGAACGAAGGACGGGCCGGCACGAAGGCCACCGTGCGGGCACGCAAGCTGGTGCGCTTGAGGCCGCGAACGACAACGACCTTGGATTTGGCGCTGGGTGCCTTCGATGCAACGGCTACTCGCTTCTTGGCTGGCTTGGCAGCAGCGCCAGCCGACAAGGGCAGACAGACAGCAATCACCAGCGTGAACAGGCCACGTAGGACATAAGACGCTGACTTTTGTGAAAACCGTACCACAGCAACCCCTTGACGCTCGGCAACGCGAGTGTAGGCCAAAGAAAAAAACCCCACAAGATCAAAAACTTGCGCGGTTTTCCTCAAGTTGACCAGAGGAGTTGTCAGCTATGTGACAAAAATCACCCCTGGGCAGCGACCCGCTCGTTCTTGCTGTGCAGCTTGTTCAACGCTGCAAGGTAGGCCTTCGCCGACGCGACCACGATGTCCGGGTCGGCTCCAACACCATTGACGACGCGTCCACCAAGCTGCAAACGCACCGTCACCTCGCCCTGAGATTCTGTGCTTCCGGACGTGATGGCATTCACCGAATAGAGGAGCATTTCGGCGCCAGTACTCAGCTTGGATTCGATGGCCTTCAAGCTCGCGTCGACCGGGCCGTTGCCGTCGCTCTCGGCGTGGTGCTCGGCCGCACCCGCTGCGAACGCCACCTTGGCATGCGGACGCTCGCCCGTTTCGGAGCGCTGAGACAGTGCCAGCAGGCGGTAGTGCTCGTTGTCCATCGTCACCGAGTCGTCCATCACCAGGGCGAGGATGTCTTCGTCGAAGATGTCACTCTTGCGGTCGGCTAGTTCCTTGAACTTGGCGAATGCAGCGTTGATCTCGGCTTCGGATTCCAACTCGATGCCGAGCTCATGCAGCCGCTGCTTGAACGCGTTGCGGCCGGAGAGCTTGCCGAGAACGATTTTGTTGGCAGCCCAGCCCACGTCTTCAGCACGCATGATTTCGTAGGTGTCGCGCGCCTTGAGAACGCCGTCCTGGTGAATGCCCGATGCATGCGCAAACGCATTGGCACCGACCACGGCCTTGTTCGGTTGCACCACGAAGCCGGTGGTCTGCGACACCAGGCGCGAGACCGGCACGATCTGCGATGCATCGATGCCCAGTTCCAGCCCGAAGTAATCTTTGCGGGTGCGCACGGCCATCACAATCTCTTCGAGGGCGCAGTTACCCGCGCGCTCGCCCAGGCCGTTGATCGTGCACTCCACTTGGCGCGCGCCACCGATCTTCACACCAGCGAGCGAGTTGGCAACCGCCATACCCAGGTCGTTGTGGCAGTGAACTGACCACACCGCCTTGTCAGCGTTCGGAATGCGATTGCGCAGATCGAGAATGAAGTTGCCGTACAGCTCCGGAATGGCATAGCCCACCGTGTCCGGAATGTTGATGGTGGTGGCACCTTCGGCGATCACCGCCTCCAGCACGCGGCACAGGAAGTCAGGGTCGGACCGATAGCCATCCTCTGGCGAGAACTCGACGTCGCTCGACAAGTTGCGTGCAAAGCGCGTCGACAAACGCGCCTGCTCGTAGACCTGGTCAGGCGTCATGCGCAGCTTCTTTTCCATGTGCAAGGCACTGGTCGCGAGGAAGAGGTGGATGCGCGTCGAGTTGCCGCCCTGGAGTGCTTCTGCGGCACGGGAAATGTCGCGGTCGTTGGCCCGCGCGAGCGAGCAGACTGTGCTGTCTTTGATGGCCTGCGCGATCGCTTTCACCGCCTCGAAGTCGCCGTTCGACGAAGCGGCAAAGCCCGCCTCGATCACGTCGACCTTGAGCCGCTCCAGCTGACGCGCGATGCGCAGCTTTTCGTCCTTGGTCATGGACGCGCCGGGAGACTGTTCGCCATCGCGCAAGGTGGTGTCAAAGATGATGAGTTTGTCGGTCATGGCTGTCTCCTGTGATCTTCAGTATGTTAGGCGAGCACGGCGGGCGCGTAGCTCAGTTGCCCTTGTCGCACGGCCCGGTGCAGGCCTGAGCTAATTGCCTTCAGCGAGGCTGAGACGATGTTGGAATCGATGCCGACCCCGAACAGCGTAATGTTGTCGCCCAGGCGCAGTTCGAGGTAGGCCACCGCTTTGGCATCGGCACCGCTGCCGATTGCATGCTCGTGGTAGTCCAGCACGCGAAGCCGTGTCGACAAGTGCCTGTTCACGCCTTCGACAAAGGCTTCGATCGGACCGGCACCCTGCCCTTCGACGCCCAGCTCGCGGCCCGCCACATCGAGCACCGTAGAGAGATTCACCTGGCCACCGCGTGCTTCCGAGATGGTCGCCTGGATCGACTGCGCCGCCCATGCACCAGCGACGCTGTATTCGCGCTGGAAGATGTTCCACAACTCAGCTGCCGACAGCTCTTTGCCCGTGTCGTCCATGACCGCCTGGACGACCTGACTGAATTCGATCTGCAGCCGACGCGGCAACTCCAGGCCGTACTCGTTCTCGAGCAGGTAAGCAATGCCACCCTTGCCTGACTGGCTGTTGACGCGGATCACCGCGTCGTAACTGCGCCCGAGGTCCTTGGGGTCGATCGGCAAATACGGCATCTTCCAGACATCGCCCTCTTTGCGAGAAGCGAATGCCTTCTTGATGGCATCCTGATGCGAGCCCGAAAACGAGGTGTAGACCAGGTCACCCACATACGGATGGCGTGGATGCACCGGCAGTTGGTTGCAGTGCTCGACGCAACGCCGCACTTCGTCGATGTCGGAGAAGTCGAGCTCAGGTGAGACACCCTGTGTGTAGAGATTGAGCGCAATGTTGACGAGGTCGACGTTGCCTGTGCGCTCACCGTTGCCGAACAAGCAGCCTTCGATGCGATCGGCCCCTGCCATCAATGCGAGCTCTCCAGCTGCCGTGCCTGTGCCTCGGTCGTTGTGCGGGTGAACCGAGATCACGATCGAATCGCGACGCGCCACGTGCCGGTGCATCCACTCCACCATGTCTGCAAACACGTTGGGCGTGGAGCTCTCGACCGTCGTCGGCAAATTGATGATGCATTTGTGATCCGGCGTCGGCTGCCAGACCTCGGTCACCGCATCGACTACACGCTTGGCAAAGTCGAGCTCGGTTTCGGAGAACAGCTCGGGCGAGTACTCGAAACGCCATGTGGTTTCGGGTTGCGTATCGGCCAGCTGCTTCATCAAGCGAGCATGTTCGGTGGCGAGCGCTACAACACCGTCCTCATCGAGCCCAAGCACCACTTCTCGCATCATCGGAGACGTCGCGTTGTAGAGGTGAACGATGACCTTCTTCGCACCTTTCAGCGACTCGAAGGTGCGGCGAATCAAGGGCTCGCGCGCCTGCGTCAGGACCTGGATCGTCACGTCGTCGGGGATGAGATCCTGTTCGATCAGCATGCGGATGAAATCGAACTCCGTCTGAGATGCCGACGGGAATCCGACTTCGATTTCCTTGAAGCCAATGCGCAGCAGCATGTGGAACATGCGCAGCTTGCGCTCCGCGTCCATCGGCTCGATCAGTGCCTGGTTGCCGTCGCGCAGATCGGTGCTGAGCCAGATTGGAGCGCGTTTCAGCACGGCATCGGGCCAGGTGCGGTCGCGCAAGGCGATGGGCGCGAAAGGTCGGTACTTCAAGTGCGGTTGCTTCAACATCATGGCGAATCCCCAGTGAGTGGAATTACAACCAGCACGCTCGAAAAAGCAAAACGGCCCGATGCTGGTTGCATATGGGCCGTTGAGAACGAAAACGATGGACGTGAACGATCAGCGAGCCCGTGGCACCTCTAGTAGGGCTAGCGAGAAAGTGGTCGAAAACGTCATGGCCGCGAATATAGCACGCAGCTTTTCAGCGGTGCAGGCCTTCTTCGTCGGGCTCATCCATCGAGGTGGCGATCACGCTCACAGGCCGGCCTTTCATGCGCTTCCACGCGTACACGCCGTAGCCCGACAGGCCGTAGATCACGAACAACCCGAACAGCACAAGCGGTGGATGCAGCGTGATGAAGGCGATCCCCAACGCAATGGCAACGATCGCGATGAACGGCACCGAGCGCTTGAAGCTCACGTCCTTGAAACTATAGAACGGAACGTTGGTCACCATCGTAAGGCCGGCGAACAAGGTGAAGCCGAAAGTGGTCCAGGCGAGCCATGGGCCTTCCTGCCCGCCCTTGAATCCCAGGTTGTCCATCAGCCAGATGAAGCCGACGACCAATGCTGCAGCCGCGGGGCTGGGAAGGCCCTGGAAGAAGCGTTTGTCTACAACAGCTAAGTTGGTGTTGAAGCGAGCCAAGCGAAGGGCTGCACACGAGCAATACACGAACGCAGCCAGCCAACCCAGCTTGCCGAGCCCCGTGAGCGCCCAGATGTAGACGATGAGCGCCGGCGCGGCGCCGAACGAGACCATGTCAGACAGGCTGTCCATCTGCTCGCCGAAGGTGCTCTGCGTGTTGGTCATGCGCGCCACGCGACCGTCCAGACTGTCGAGCACCATTGCACAGAAGATGCCGATGGCCGATTGCTCGAAATGGCCGCCCATGGCCATCACGATGCCGTAGAAGCCACCGAACAACGCTGCCAGCGTGAAGAGGTTAGGCAGGATGTAGATGCCCTTGCGGCGCGGACGCGGCGGCGCGTCGTCCGTTTCTGCCAGCGCTTGATCGCCGTCGTGCATCTCGTTCATGACCCTGTGGGAATGGAATGGGACTGGAGGATACCCCAGCAGACAACAAAAAAGCCGCAAGGTCTCCCTTGCGGCTTTGCGTGCCAAAGGGGTCGGTGGTCAGTTCTTCGACTGATCGACCAAGCGGTTCTTCTTGATCCACGGCATCATCGCGCGCAGTTGTTCGCCGACCTGCTCGATCGGGTGCTCCGCCGTCAGGCGGCGGCGCGACAGCAAGGTCGGCGCACCCGCACGGTTCTCAAGAATGAAGCTCTTCGCGTACTCGCCGGTCTGGATGTCCTTCAGTGCCTGACGCATCGCCTGCTTCGTCTCGTCCGTCACGATCTTCGGGCCGGTGACGTACTCGCCGTACTCGGCGTTATTCGAGATCGAATAGTTCATGTTGGCGATGCCGCCTTCATAGATCAGGTCGACGATGAGCTTCAACTCGTGCAGGCATTCGAAGTACGCCATCTCAGGCGCGTAACCAGCCTCAGTGAGCGTCTCGAAGCCGGCCTTGATCAGTTCAACCGCACCACCGCACAAAACGGCTTGCTCGCCGAACAGATCGGTCTCGGTCTCTTCGCGGAAGTTGGTTTCGATGACGCCAGCCTTGCCGCCGCCATTGGCCGCTGCGTAGCTCAACGCCAGGTCACGCGCCTTACCGCTCTTGTCGGCATGCACAGCAATCAGGTGTGGCACGCCGCCGCCTTGGGTGTAGGTCGAGCGCACCGTGTGGCCGGGTGCCTTCGGAGCCACCATCCAGACATCGAGGTCAGCGCGCGGAACCACTTGCCCGTAATGCACGTTGAAGCCGTGCGCAAACGCCAGCGATGCACCTTGCTTGATGTGCGGCTCGACGTCGTTCTTGTAGACCGAAGCGATCTGCTCGTCAGGCAGCAGCAGCATGACGATGTCGGCCGACTTCACGGCGTCGGCGATCTCGGCAACCTTCAGTCCGGCCTTCTCCACCTTGGACCACGAGGCGCCGCCCTTGCGCAAACCGACGGTGACTTTGACGCCGCTGTCGTTCAGGTTTTGCGCGTGCGCATGGCCTTGCGAGCCGTAACCGATGATCGTGACGTTCTTGCCCTTCACCAGGCTCAGGTCGGCGTCTTTGTCGTAGTAAACCTTCATAGCTATCTCCTTCAGGTATCAGTTCAATGCGGGGTTTCGGTAATGATGATTCAGTGATGAATCAGGCGCGCAGGATGCGCTCGCCGCGACCGATCCCGCTGGTGCCGGTGCGCACGGTTTCCAGAATGGCGGTGCGGTCGATGGCCTCGATGAAGGCATCGAGCTTGGACGCATCGCCCGTCAACTCCATGGTGTAGCTCTTTTCCGTCACGTCGATGATGCGGCCGCGAAAAATATCGGCCATGCGCTTCATCTCCTCGCGCTCCTTGCCGACGGCCCGCACCTTGATGAGCATGAGCTCCCGCTCAGTGAAGCTGCCCTCCGTCAGGTCGACGACCTTCACGACCTCGATCAAACGGTTCAAGTGTTTGGTGATCTGCTCGATCACGTCATCGGAGCCCGTGGTCACGATGGTCATGCGCGACAGGGACGGATCCTCCGTCGGCGCGACTGTCAGACTTTCGATGTTGTAGCCGCGAGCCGAGAACAAGGCGACGACACGCGACAGCGCGCCGGGCTCGTTCTCCAGCAACAGGGCAATGATGTGTTTCATGTTTTTGAAGCGCGCTCTTCACGCCATTGGCGGTAACCAATGGCCCTTGGCCACGCTGTCCACAGTGATTGAATGAGAAATCGCCGAAGCCGATCCGCGCTTTCCCCTGGCTTTCAAGTGCGCGCGGTAACGCGCACCTTTGGCCAGAGTTCAGCGGTTCACAGGTCTTCGGACCCCAGCAGCATTTCGCTGATGCCCTTGCCGGCCTGCACCATGGGCCAGACGTTCTCCGTCGGATCGGTGCGAATGTCGAGGAAGACGGTCCGGTCCTTGAGCTTGATGGCTTCGCGCAAGGCAGGTTCGACGTCCGACGGCTTTTCGACCAGCAGGCCAACGTGGCCATAGGCCTCGGCCAGCTTGACGAAGTCGGGCAGCGCATCCATGTAGCTGTRCGAGTAGCGGCCGCCGTAATCAAGCTCCTGCCACTGCCGCACCATGCCCAGGTAGCGGTTGTTCAGCGACACGATCTTCACGGGTGTCTTGTACTGCAGACAGGTCGACAGTTCCTGGATGCACATCTGGATCGAGCCTTCGCCCGTCACGCAGAACACGTCTGAATCGGGCTTCGCCAGCTTGATGCCCATGGCGTAGGGCAAGCCCACCCCCATGGTGCCCAGGCCACCGGAATTGATCCAGCGGCGCGGCTCCTCGAAGCGATAAAACTGCGCAGCCCACATCTGGTGTTGGCCGACGTCGGACGTGATGTAGGTGTCGCGATTGCGGGTCAGCTCGCACAGCGTTTCAACCACGTACTGCGGCTTGATGACCTCAGTGCTGTTCTTGTACTTCAGGCACTCGCGTTTGCGCCATTCATTGATTTGGCCCCACCACTCCGACAGCGCGCGCACATCGGGCTTGGCTTGGGCTTCCTTGATCTGCGAGATGAGTTCCTGCAGCACGTCCTTCACGTCACCAACGATCGGGATATCGACCTTCACGCGCTTTGAAATCGACGAAGGGTCGATGTCGATGTGCACGATCTTGCGTTCGACCGATGCAAAGTGCTTCGGGTTGCCAATGACACGGTCGTCGAACCGGGCCCCCACTGCCAGCAAAACGTCGCAGTTCTGCATCGTCATGTTGGCTTCGTAGGTGCCGTGCATGCCCAGCATACCCAGGAACTTCGGGTCGCTGGCCGGCATGGAGCCCAGGCCCATCAGAGTGTTGGTGCAGGGGTAGCCCAGCAGGTTGACCAGCTCACGCAGTTCCGCCGCCGCGTTGCCCAGCACCACACCGCCGCCGGTGTAGATATAGGGGCGCTTTGCCGCCAGCAGCAGCTGGACCGCCTTTCGAATCTGCCCGCCATGCCCCTTGCGCGCCGGGTTGTACGAGCGCATCTCGACAGTGGCCGGGTAGTGGAACGGCGTGGTTCGCTGCGACACGTCCTTTGGGATGTCCACCACCACCGGGCCGGGGCGGCCGGTACGGGCGATGTGGAACGCCTTCTTCAGCGTCACGGCCAGATCGCGCACGTCCTTCACGAGGAAGTTGTGCTTCACGATGGGGCGGGTGATGCCCACGGTGTCACATTCCTGGAACGCGTCCAGCCCAATCGCTGGCGTGGGAACCTGACCAGTGATGATCACCATCGGGATCGAGTCCATGTACGCCGTGGCGATGCCGGTCACAGCATTCGTGACACCAGGGCCTGAAGTGACCAGGGCGACACCAACGTCGCCGGTCGCACGGGCGTAGCCGTCTGCAGCGTGAACAGCCGCCTGCTCATGGCGTACGAGCACGTGCTCGATGCTGTCTTGCTTGTAAAGCGCGTCGTAGATGTAGAGGACCGCACCGCCCGGGTAGCCCCAGAGGAATTTGACGCCTTCGGCTTGAAGGCAGCGGACCAATATTTCAGAGCCATTCGGCTCCGCGTGAGAGGTTTGCGGTTGCGCCGAGGCGGCGCGTTTGATTTCCGCGGCAGACATGTCCATGTTGAACCTTTGTGAATTTCTCTAACGAAAATCCATCGGTGCACCTCTCCGCGCCCTCGTGAGGCGGGTGTGGTACCTGCTCGGTCAAGAATCAAGAGCCCAGGTCGGGCTGCCAAATTGAGACCAGATGTTGTGCAAACGCGGATTATAGGACCGGTTTTGTCTCGGGCCTGTGCCGCTTGAATGCGATGCGATAATCGCGCCCGTTTCGGCTGGCCTTCCCCCGCCTGAGGCGCATTTCACTTGGCATCTGACAAAGAACTTTCAGACTTTCTGAAAAGCATCGAGAAACGCGCATTCAAGCGTGTGGCGTATGCCGTGCGGGATGACGATGCCGCGCTCGATATCGTCCAGGATTCGATGATCCGGCTCGCCGAGAAGTACATCGATCGGCCAGCCGCAGAGTTCCCGCTCGTCTTCCAGCGGATCCTCTCGAACGCGACCATGGACTGGTTTCGCCGTCAGAAAGTCCGAAATGCAGTTGTTCGAAACTTTTCCGAGTACGAATCCTCAAGTGACGACGGAGACTTCGACCTGCTTGAAACCTTGGCTTCGCAAGACGAGTCTTCTGCTACGGAGAGCGCGTCGGAGTCGGTTTCTCGGGCTCAGATCCTGCTAGCCATCGATGGCGAAGTGGCAAAGTTGCCAGCGCGTCAACGGGAAGCCTTTCTGCTGCGTTACTGGGAGGAACTCGATGTCGCCGAGACCGCGTCCGTGATGGGCTGTTCGGAGGGCAGCGTCAAGACACACTGCTCCCGAGCAGTCCACGCCTTGGCAAACGCCCTGAAGGCAAAGGGAATTGAGCTATGAACCACACCAATCTTCGAACCTACGCCCCCGCCGAACTGGATGCCCTGGAAGCCAGGCTCGCATTGCGCATGACCGCACGCCTGACCGAGCATGCCGCCGACCTCCCTCAAGACGTGAGCGAGCGCCTCCGCTTCGCCCGGGAACAAGCGCTGGAGCGCGCGCGCGCCGCCCGCAAGGCCGAGGCGGCCGAACCCACCATCGTGGTGGGCGCCGGCTCAACGTTGTCGCTGGGGCGAGGCGAAGGCGGTGCCAGCTGGTGGGTTCAGGTGGCTTCGGTTCTGCCTCTGATCGCCCTCCTGGCTGGCTTGGTGTTCATCCAGCGCCTGCACAACGACAGCCAGATTTCTGCCGCGGCCGAGATCGATGCCTCGCTGCTGGCCGATGACCTGCCCCCTTCTGCCTACAGTGACCCAGGTTTCGTGGAGTTCCTGAAGGCTCCTCTCGACTGACGGATGCTGCCGTGTCTGCCATCCGCCTGATCCCGACCACTTGGCGTGAATCAGCGCAGCGCAAGTTTTCCTGGGCAAGTTTCATCGTCCTGGCGACCGCGCTCTCGCTCCCTTTCGCTGGCCATACCCAGCCCAAACCCGCCACGGGAGCCACGAAAGCTGTAGCTCAGGTCTCGGAAGGAACGCCCTGGGCCTCATTGACCCCAAGCCAAAAGAGCGCGCTCAGGCCGCTGGAACGCGAGTGGGGGAGCATCGACGCATCCCGCAAGGTCAAATGGCTTGAGATCGCCAACAAGTTTTCTGCCATGCCACCCGCTGAACAAATGCGAGTCCAGAACCGCATGGAAGACTGGGCGAAGATGACGCCCAAGGAACGTGGTCAGGCCCGCTTGAACTACAAGGAAGCGCAGCAGGTACCCGCCCAAGAGCGCAAGGACCGATGGGAAGCCTACAAGGCGCTGCCGCCCGACCAGCAGAAGCAGTTGGCGGCTCGCGCCGTACCGCCTGCCCGCAAGGCTGGTGCTGAACCGTCGCCCGAATCCACCGGCGCCAAGTCGAATGTGGTGCCGAACTCGTCCTACGCGCCACGCCCCAAGGCCGTTGCGCCGACCGTAGCGCAGGCCCAACCTGGCGCGACCACCAACCTCATCACCAAACGGCCCAGCCCCCCGGCGCACCAGCAGGCAGGCTTGCCCAAGATCGCGTCGACCTCCGGCTTCGTCGATCAGTCGACGCTTTTACCCAAGCGCGGCCCGCAAGGGGCAGCCACCCGGTCCGCCGCTGCATCCAGCCCAGTCGTCCATCGCCCATGAGCGACGCAGCGACCGGCCCGGCCTCACAGGCTGCGGTCCCCAGCCTGTCGCGGCGCATGGCCAGCTTCGTCTATGAAGGCCTGATCCTGTTCGGGATCTTGTTGATCCCCGGTGCCGTGGGCGCCGTCATCGTGGCCGTCACCGGCCAACAGCATTCGGTGCAGGGCGACCTCATCCTCCAAGTCACAAGCTTCTCGATTTACGCCGCCTACTTCACCTGGTTCTGGAGCAAGCGGGGCCAGACCTTGCCGATGCAGACATGGCACATCAAGGTGGTCACAGCCGATGGTCAGCCACTCAGCTGGGGGCGCGCATTCGTTCGCTACCTCGCGAGCTGGCTCTGGGTCGCGCCGGCGGCTCTCATCGCGGTGCTGAATCACTGGAGCTTCCGTGAGGATGCGCGCGCCATGGTGGCCGGCGCGGGGCTGAGTGTGCTCGGCTACGCACTGCTCGCACTGGTCCTGCCGCAAAAACAGTTTCTGCACGACCTCATCTGCGGAACGAAGCTCGTCACCACGGCGCGTCGAGCGCCTTGAACGTCGCATGGGCAAGGCACAATCGCCGCCCATGACCAATCCATTCAAAGGGCGTACCGGGCTGGACCGGGTGATTCGCGCCACAGGCTATTCATTCGAAGGGCTGAAGACGGCCTACCAAGGCGAAAGCGCTTTTCGCCAAGAGGTCTGGCTCGCCGTTGTTCTGCTTCCGTCGGCCTTCTGGGTTGGACGCAGCTGGGTCGAGGTGGGCTTGCTCGTCGGCGCCGTGCTGCTGGTGATGATCGTCGAGCTGCTGAACTCGGGCATCGAAGCCGCGATCGATCGCGTGTCTTTCGAACTGCACGATTTGTCCAAGCGCGCCAAGGACTTGGCCAGCGCTGCCGTTTTTCTATCCGTGGTGCTCTGCACCGGCCTCTGGGCGGCYGCGCTGTGGCATCGGTTCCTGTGAGCAAGCTCTCCTTGTGCGTCTACTGCGGCTCACGCGTCGGCAGCAAGCCGGCGTTTGAAGAAGCCGCGCACCGTGTCGGCACGCTGATTGGGGAGCGCGGCTGGCAGTTGGTCTACGGCGGCGGCAAGGCCGGCCTGATGGGGGTGGTGGCGAACGCCGCGCTGGCCGCCGGCGCGTCAGTCGTCGGCGTCATTCCCCACTCGCTGATGGATCGCGAGCTCGGCCACGTGGGGCTCAGCGAGTTGCACGTCGTCGAAACGATGCACCAGCGCAAACAGTTGATGGCCGAGCGGTCCGACGCCTTCCTCGCGTTGCCCGGCGGCATCGGCACCTTCGAAGAGCTGTTCGAAGTATGGACATGGCGCCAGCTGGGTTATCACGACAAGCCGGTGGGTCTACTGAACGTCGGCGGCTACTACGATCAGCTGCTCTCGTTCCTGGACGTGTCCGTTGCCGATGGCTTCGTTGCAGCACCCCAGCGAGAGCTGTTGCAGGTGGCCACCGACCCTGCCGAACTGCTGGAGCGGCTGGCGGCTCAGGCCCGCACCGCCACGGCGCCTGACGATTACAGAAAAATCTAGCCCGCAAAAAAGCCCGCACGCAGCGGGCTTTTCTTTCGACAGCCCGCGTGCTCAGACAGCGGCTTCGTCCGTCTCACCGGTGCGGATGCGAACCACTTGTTCAACTGCCGTGACGAAGATCTTGCCGTCACCGATTTTGCCGGTCTTGGCAGCCTTGACGATGGCTTCGATGCAGCGATCCACATCGACGTCTTTCACCACGACCTCGACCTTCACCTTGGGCAGAAAGTCGACGACGTACTCGGCACCGCGGTACAGCTCGGTGTGCCCTTTCTGACGACCAAACCCCTTGACCTCGGTCACGGTGAGGCCGGTGACGCCCACGTCGGCCAGTGCCTCGCGCACTTCCTCGAGCTTGAATGGCTTCACGACGGCAGTGATCTGTTTCATGACGGTCTCCAAGGCAATTAGATGATGGTAGTTTAAGCGCGGAACTTCGAAGTGATGGGGTAGCGCCAATCCCTACCGAAAGCGCGGTGGGTGATCCGGATGCCGATCGGCGCTTGCCGGCGCTTGTACTCATTGATCTTGATGAGGCGCGTGACCCGCTCGACGTCTGCAGGTGCAAATCCGGCCGCGATGATCTCCTCGATGCCCTGATCGTCTTCCATGTAGCGCTGCAGGATGCCATCCAGCACTTCGTACGGCGGCAGGCTGTCCTGGTCTTTCTGGTCGGGCCGCAACTCGGCGGAAGGGGGCCGCGTGATGATGCGCTCGGGGATCACTTCTGCGCCCTGGGCGTTCTTCCAGGTTGCCAAGCGGTAGACCAGCGTCTTGGCCACGTCCTTGATCACGGCGAACCCACCGGCCATGTCGCCGTAGAGCGTGCAGTAGCCGGTGGCCATCTCGCTCTTGTTACCCGTGGTCAGCACGATGGAGCCGAACTTGTTCGACAGGGCCATCAGCAAGGTGCCACGAATGCGCGCCTGGATGTTCTCTTCGGTGGCGTCCTCCGGCAGGCCGGCGAATTCCGCCGCGAGGCTTTGCTTGAAGGCATCGAACTCGGGCACGATCGAAATCTCGTCGTAGCGCACACCGAGACGCTGCGCCATGTCCCGCGCATCGATCCATGAAATGTCTGCCGTGTATGGCGACGGCATCATCACGGTGCGCACGCGATCGGCACCCAGTGCATCCACCGCGACCGCCAGCACCAGCGCCGAGTCGATGCCCCCGCTCAGGCCGAGCAAGATGCCGGGAAAACCGTTCTTGCCGATGTAGTCGCGAACGCCCGTTACCAGCGCACCCCAGGCCTGGGCTTCGATCTCGGGGATGGGCGCCACCGGCCCACTCAACCCATCGAGTCCGACCTCAACCACCGTCAACGCTTCCTCGAAGAATGGCGAGCGCGCCGCCACCCGCCCGTCCGCGTCCATCGCAAACGATGCACCGTCGAACACCACCTCGTCCTGCCCACCTGTCAGGTGTGCGTACAGCAGCGGCATGCCGACATCACGCGCCCGCGCCGCCATGCGCTCCTCACGCTCCACCACCTTGCCGAGATGGAAAGGCGACGCATTGATCACGCACAACACCTCGGCGCCAGCCGCCTTGGCCGCCCTCGCCGGCTCGTCGAACCAGGCGTCCTCACAGATGTTCAGCCCGAACTTCAGACCATCCACTTCGAAGATCACGGCACCCTGCCCTGCGTCGCGGCCCGAGGCGAAATAGCGCCGCTCGTCGAACACCTGATAGTTGGGCAGTTCGCGCTTGCAGTAGGTGGCCGTGACGCGCCCCCCTGTCAGCACTGAGGCCGCGTTGTAGCGCTGCTGCACGGCATGCGACTTCGACCTAACATCGCCTCGCTCACCCCACTGATGCGGATGCCCAACCACCACATGCAAGCCCGGCAGATCGGCCAGCGCCTTGGCGCAATCGGCCAAGGCCTGCTCGCAGGCCAGCATGAACGCCGGGCGCAGCAAAAGATCTTCGGGCGGATAGCCGCACAAACCCAACTCGGGTGTGAGCACGACGCGAGCGCCTTCTTCGTGCGCCCGCCGCGAAAATTCGATGATCTTGCGGGCGTTGCCGGCCAGATCGCCCACCGTGGCATTGATCTGCGCGAGTGCGACCTTGACCCTTGGTTTTGATGACATATGCGAGTAGAAAAAGGCTCAAACGATTATGTCATTCGGGTTCTCGACCACCCGGCTCAAGTGGATGCGACGCAGTGGAACGCGTTGCTCGATGCACAGGCCAGCGCCACACCGTTCATGCGCCATGAGTACCTCCTGGCCATGCACGAGTCGAAGAGCGCTGTCGAAAAGAGCGGCTGGGCGCCGCAGTTCCTCGTGATCCATGAGGGCGACCAACTGCTCGCCGCGTGCCCGCTCTACATCAAGGCCCATTCCTACGGCGAATACGTGTTCGACTGGGCCTGGGCCGATGCCTACCAGCGTCACGGCCTGGACTACTACCCGAAACTGCTGGGCGCCGTGCCCTTCACGCCTGTGCCCGGGCCACGCCTCTTGGCACGCGACGCATCAGCCCGCATCGCGCTCCTGGAAGCGATGAAGCAGTTCGCCCAGCAGGCCCGGCTGTCATCGGCCCACGTGCTGTTTCTCGACGACAGTGATCAGCAAGCTGCGCGCACGGCCGGCTGGATGATGCGCAGCACGGTGCAATTCCACTGGGTGAATCGCGAACCGCAGGCGTACGCAGACTTCACCGACTTTCTTGCCAGCCTGCAGCGCGAGAAGCGCAAGAAGATCCAGCAGGAGCGTCGCCGCGTACTCGAGGCCGGCGTGAGCTTCACCACCCACCAAGGCGAGCAGATCAGCCAGGAAGACTGGGACTTCTTCTACCGCTGCTACACCCTCACCTACCGCGCGCACCACTCATCGCCCTACCTCACGCGCGACTTCTTCTCCCGCATGGCCAACACCATGCCCGAGAACTGGCTGCTGTCCGTGGCGTGGAAAGACGGCGAACGCGTCGCCGCGTCGCTGATCGCCATCGACCCCAAGCGCGGCAACGCCTACGGCCGCTACTGGGGTGCGGTGGAACACATCTCTTGCCTGCACTTCGAAGCCTGCTACTACCAGCCGCTGGCCTGGTGCATCGACCACGGCTACAAGCGCTTTGAGGGCGGCGCTCAGGGCGAACACAAGATGGCGCGCGGCCTGCTGCCGGTGCAAACCTGGTCGGCGCACTGGCTCGCGCATCCGCAGTTTGCGCAGGCCGTGGCCGACTTTCTCGAGCGCGAAGGTGAAGGCGTCGAGAGCTACCTCGACGAATTGAACGAACGCCGCCCGTTCAAGGCTTGAAGTCGCCAGCCACTGCGCTCACGAAACTATCAGGCTTGACATAGGTTCGCAGCGCGGCGTTGACCTGTTCCAGCGTCAGCTGGCTCAGCGCATCGTCGACACGCTGCGACACAGCAAACGTACGCTCCAAGTCGAGGTTGTTCGCCAAGCCGCCAGCCAGATTGCGGTCTTGAGCACGCGACAGTTTGCGGAAGGCCAGCAGCCCGCGCTTGCCTTCGGCCAATTCCTGGGCCGTGAATCCGTCCTTGATCGCGCGCGCCAGCTCTTCCTTGAAGGCCTTCTCCACCTTAGCCAGGTTCTGCGGCGCGAAGATGGCACCGGCCTGCCACACGGAGTGCGGCTCATGGCTGTTCCAGCTGACCGTGCTGTAGACCTCGTAAGACAGGCCCTCGCTCTCACGGATGCGTTTCCACAGGCGTGACTGCCCGCCGCTGCCCAGCAGAAAGTTCGCCATCGACAACGCCGGGTAATCGGCGTCTGTGTCTGAGAGCGGCACGCTCTGGCGCGTGAGCAAGGTCGCGTTCTGCTTGTCGGGCGTGGCGAGCACGAGGCGCTGCGGCTTGATCGGCAGCAATGGCTGCGGCACGCGCGTGTAGGGCTCGCTGCCGCTCCAGTTGCCGAACGCTTTCTCCAGCGCGCCGCGCACGGCCGCCACGTCCATGTCGCCGGCCGCGCCGAATTCGGCGCGGCTCGCCCCGTAGAAGCGCTTGTGGAAGGCCCGGAGCTGATCGCCGGTCACAGCGGCCACGTCGCTCAGCGTCTCGTCGAACGTGCTGACGTAGCGCACGTCGCCCTTCGGGTATGGATTGGCCAAACGGGAAATCGCGTTGTCGGCAACGGCCTCCGGTTCCTTGCGTTGCTGCTCGACGTCGGCAGAGACTTGACGCTTGAGCTCATCGAGCGCATCCGCCGGAAAGACCGGGTTGCGCAGCAAGTCGCCGATCAGCGCGATGGCCTCCGGCAGGTGCTCCTTGCGGGACGACAGGCTGATGCTCACACGCCCCGGCCCACCGCTCACACGCATCTGGGTCTTCAACTGATCCAGGCGATCCTGAATCTGCTGCCGAGACAGCGTGGTCGTTCCCTTGTCCAGCAACGCCGCCACCATGTCGGGGACTTCGCCCTGGCCAAAGAGTGATTTCTCGTCACCGAAACGCAGCGTCAAGGTTGCCTGAACCGCTGAGCCGCGGGCCCCCTTGGGAAGAACGGCTGCCTTGAGCCCGCCCACGGTGAAGCGCTGCGTCAACCGGTCAATGTTGGCCGGCGTGGCATCGAACGCATCAACCGCCGCAGCCGCGGCCTGTGGCTTGAACTCCTTCAACTCAGCAGCGATGTCGACTTTCGCCGGCACCGGCGCGCGCGCCGGCTTGTCCGTCGGCAGGTAGATGCCCAGCGTGCGGTTAGACGCCAGCAGGCGCAGCTCGGCCACGCGTTGCACATCGGCCAGCTTGAGGTCGCGCACGCGATCACGGATCAGGAAGAAGAGACGCCAGTCGCCTTGGGCTACCGATTCACTCAGCGCGACACCCACGGTTTCGGGATTGGTGAAGGCCTGTTCCCAGCTCTTGGCCCACTGCGCCTGCGCCCGCTTAAGTTCTTCATCGGTGATCGGCTCACGAGCCACCGATTCGATCGTGTCCAGCATCTCCTTGCGTGCCGCTTCGACATCCTGGCCCGGCGAGAGTTGCGCCCCGAACAGCGTGAAGCCGGGCTCGGCGAGGCCCTGGGCAAATGCGTAGGTACCGGCGGCGAGTTGCTTGGCCGTCAGGCGCTTGTGCAGTCGACCGGCCGGTGTGTCACCCATGACGAGGTCGATCACCTCGATGGCTGCGAAGTCGGGGTGGGCCGCTGGCGGCACGTGGTAACCCGCCAGCAACAGGGGCACACCCCCGTCGCGCCGCAGCGTAACGCTGCGCTCGCCATCCTGCACCGGGTCGAGCGTGTACTGCACAGGCAGTTTGCGGGTCGGTTTCTTGATCTTGCCGAACGACTGCGCCACCCAAGCCAGGACCTTGGACGGCTCGAACTTGCCAGCGACGATCAGCGTGGCGTTGTCGGGCTGGTAGTACTGACGATAAAAGGCCTGCAAGCGCGGGATGTCGACGTTCTCCACGTCGGCACGCGCGCCGATGGTGTTCTTGCCATAGTTGTGCCACTGGTACATGGTGGCCAGCGTCTTCTCGAAGAGGATGCGATCGGGGCTGTTCTCGCCCATCTCCATCTCGTTGCGCACGACCGTCATCTCGCTGTCGAGGTCCTTGCGTGCGATGAGGCTGTTGACCATCGCATCGGCCTGCCAATCGAGGTACCACTTCAGGTTCTCGTCATTGGTTGAGAAGCTGGCGAAGTAGTTGGTGCGGTCGAACCACGTGCTGCCGTTGTACGCGAAACCACGCTTGGTGAATTCGCCCTGCACATTGCGGTGCTTCGGCGTGCCCTTGAAGAGCATGTGCTCGAGCAGGTGCGCCATGCCGGTCTCACCGTAGTTCTCGTAGCGGGAGCCGACGTGGTAGGTCATGTTGACCGTGGTGCTCGGCTTGGCGTTGTCCGGGATCAACAGAAGTTGCAGGCCGTTCCCAAGGCGGTATTCGGTGATGCCTTCGACCGACCTGACCTGCGTCAAGCCGGCCGGAAGGCTCTGTGCGGGCGCGACTTGGACGAACAACACGGTGACAAGCGCAGAGGCCACACAGAGAAATCGACGCATCATGAACAGCTCACGGAAGCAAAGAGAGGCAGTGTAGAGCCGCCTATTCGGTGGTGAGTTCCAACGCGCTCTCTGAATGGCCGAGCCAAAAACAAAGGGAAGCCGAAGCCCCCCTTGTTCATTCAGCCTGCGCTCAGCTCAGGGCTTGTAGGCGGCCATACCGGCGCGGATCTCTTCCTTGGCCGACTCCGGGCCTTCCCAGCCCGTGACCTTGACCCACTTGCCGGCTTCGAGGTCTTTGTAGTGCTCGAAGAAATGCTGGATGGCTTTCAAGCGCATCTGGTTGATGTCTTCCGGCTTCTGCCAGTGCGTGTAGATCGGCAGGACCTTGTCGATGGGCACGGCAAGCAGCTTGCTGTCGCCGCCGGCTTCGTCTTCCATCTTCAGCACGCCGATGGGGCGGCAGGTCACCACGACACCGGGCGACAAGGGGAACGGCGTGATCACGAGCACATCGACTGGGTCGCCGTCGTCGGACAGCGTCTGCGGCACATAGCCGTAGTTGCAGGGGTAATGCATCGCCGTCGTCATGAAGCGGTCGACGAACAGCACGCCGCTCTCTTTGTCGACTTCGTACTTGATGGGATCGGCATTCATCGGAATCTCGATGATCACGTTGAACTGGTCTGGCGCCTTGGCGCCTGGGGTCACTTTGTGAAGGCTCATGGTCTCTCGGTTTGCGCGGGAATACCCCAAGTTTACCTGCGCATCTTGCGATGGCCCGCCGCTTGTTTTGCGCGCCGCCGACCGATGGAAAACACCATGCGCGGTTCGTTGCCATGTCCAAGGCCTTCCCGTAGCATGCCCCGCTGACCCGCCCGAACCTGCACCGGGTGAAATAGCGGCGGGCTTGCCTCTCAACGCGTTAACCACCGAAACGAGGAGACCCACCGATGTCGACGAACTTGGCGCTGTACTTTGCGCTTGCCTGCGGTATTGCCGCTGTCCTGTATGGCTTCGTGCAGCGAAGCTGGATCCTGCGCCAGAGCGCAGGCAATGCGCGTATGCAGGAGATCGCTTCTGCCATTCAGCAAGGCGCCGCCGCCTATCTCGCCCGCCAGTACAAGACCATCGCCCTCGTCGGCGTGGTGCTGGCGATTCTCATCGGCATCTTCATCGACCCGATCAGCGCGGTTGGCTTCGTGCTCGGCGCCGTGCTGTCGGGCGCTTGCGGTTTCATCGGCATGAATGTCTCGGTCAAGGCCAACGTTCGCACCGCAGAAGCAGCCACGCAAGGCATCGGCCCGGCCTTGAACGTCGCATTCAAAGGCGGCGCAATCACCGGCATGCTGGTGGTCGGCCTGGGCTTGTTGGGCGTGACCCTCTTCTTCCTCTACCTCACGGGCAATGCAACAGTAACCGCCGAGTTGCCGAAAGCGCTCAAGCCTTTGCTCGGCTTTGCGTTCGGTGCCTCGCTGATCTCGATCTTTGCGCGGCTTGGCGGCGGCATCTTCACCAAGGGCGCCGACGTCGGTGCCGACCTGGTGGGCAAGGTCGAAGCCGGCATCCCTGAAGACGACCCGCGCAACCCTGCCGTGATTGCCGACAACGTAGGTGACAACGTCGGCGACTGCGCCGGCATGGCCGCCGACTTGTTCGAGACCTATGCAGTCACGCTGATCGCCACCATGTCGCTGGGTGCACTGATGGTCAGCGGCAGCAGCCTGCTCAGTGCAGTGATCTACCCGCTGCTGCTGGGCGGTGTGTCCATCATCGCGTCGATCATCGGCTGCAGCTTCGTGAAGGCATCGCCGGGCATGAAGAACGTGATGCCGGCGTTGTACAAGGGCTTGGCGGTTGCGGGCGTGTTGTCGCTGATCGCTTTCTACTTCGTCACCACGACGTTGTTCCCACAGGCTCTCACGCTGAGCGATGGCCGTTCAGTGTCGGCCATGGCGCTGTTCGGCACTTGCATCGTCGGCCTCGTGCTGACTGCTGCCATGGTGTGGATCACCGAGTACTACACCGGCACGCAGTACAAACCGGTGCAGCACATCGCACAGGCATCGACCACCGGGCACGGCACGAACATCATTGCGGGCCTGGGCGTCTCGATGCGTTCGACGGCCTGGCCGGTGATCTTCGTGTGCATCGCTATCCTCGTCGCTTATCAGCTGGCCGGCCTCTTCGGCATCGCCATCGCGGCCACGTCCATGCTCAGCATGGCGGGCATCGTCGTGGCGCTCGATGCCTATGGCCCCATCACAGACAACGCCGGCGGCATCGCCGAGATGGCCGAGCTGCCGAAGAGCGTGCGCGACGTCACGGACCCACTCGACGCCGTGGGCAACACCACCAAGGCCGTGACCAAGGGCTATGCGATTGGCTCGGCAGGTCTCGCCGCACTGGTGCTGTTCGCTGACTACACCCATTCCTTGCAAGGCCGAGGCATCAGCACCAGCTTCGATCTGAGCGAGCCCAAGGTCATCGTCGGTCTGTTCATCGGCGGGCTGATCCCCTACCTCTTCGGCGCGATGGCGATGGAGGCCGTAGGCCGCGCCGCGGGTGCGGTGGTGGAAGAAGTGCGCCGCCAATTCCGAGACATCAAGGGCATCATGGAAGGCACAGGCAAGCCGGAATACGGCAGGGCCGTCGACATGTTGACCACGGCCGCGATCAAGGAAATGATCGTCCCCAGCCTGTTGCCGGTGGTTGTGCCCATCGTGGTGGGCCTGCTGCTCGGGCCGGCGGCCTTGGGTGGGCTGCTGATGGGCACCATCGTCACCGGCCTGTTCGTCGCGATCTCGATGTGCACCGGCGGTGGCGCCTGGGACAACGCCAAGAAATACATCGAAGACGGCCACCATGGTGGCAAAGGCTCCGAGGCTCACAAGGCAGCAGTGACCGGCGACACCGTGGGTGATCCCTACAAGGACACCGCAGGCCCTGCGGTCAACCCGCTGATCAAGATCATCAACATCGTCGCGTTGCTGATCGTGCCGCTGTTGCCGATAGGCAGTGCGACCACGACACATGCGGCGCCAGCGCCCGCAGCAGTTGTCGCCTCAGAGCCTGCGATGAGCGTTGCTCCTGCGGCCTCCGCGATGGCTTCGCCTACACCGGACGCGGCCGCTTCAGCTGCCAGCGTCACCAAGTAGAGCTTCGTTCTGCAAGAGGGGCATCTAAGGAGGTGCCTCTCGTGCGTTCCACAGCAGAACGCACAAAGCGAAAAGCCCAGCACCTTTCGGTACCGGGCTTTCACTGATCAATGGTCGGGGTGGCGGGATTCGAACYYGCGACCCCTTGCMCCCCAKKCAAGTGCGCTACCAGGCTGCGCTACACCCCGACGTAAGCCGCGCAGTATAGCGTGTAAAACACCGCCGTCGGATCAGACGACGAGCAGTCCGCGAATGGAGATCAATTCCTGACGCATTTGGACCATCGACACCTCAGTCGTTATGACTTCGGCGACTGGCAGTTCTTCCGTCTGGCCCATCCCATCGGTTACCAACTCATCGGCCGAATCGATGCCATCAGGCTCTTTGTCTGGCAAACCGGACACGTCAGGTCGTACGTGGATCAGTTCCGTAAGCCTGTTACGGGCGCCACTGATGGTGAAGCCCTGCTCGTACAGCAGTTCACGGATTCGGCGAATCAACAGCACTTCATGGTGCTGGTAGTAACGGCGGTTGCCGCGCCGCTTCATGGGTTTGAGCTGGGTGAACTCCTGCTCCCAATAGCGCAGAACGTACGGCTTCACGCCGCACAAATCGCTGACTTCGCCGATGGTGAAGTAGCGTTTGGCAGGGATGGCGGGAAGCGCTTTCTCCATTTAAATCAATAAGATTGGGAGAGAAAGCTAGACTTTACTCGAAGTCGTTCTTTTCCACTTGATTGCGTGGGCAATTTGTTCCCGCCCATCTGCGGGGGCGCCCCAACATGCCAAAACGCCTCGGGACGAGGCGCATTCTGCCCTCGAAGCGCTTTGCTGAGCCGCTGAGGCTCTTACCGACTCGATTGACTGGCTGCAGACGCGGCGCGGCGAGCGGCAGCTTGCTTTTCTTCTTTGTTCTGCATCTGCCGCATGAAGTCTTTCCTCATCTCTTCCTGATTCAAAGCCCGACGCTCCATGGCTGCCTGCTTCGCCTGTTGTTCTGTCTCTTGCTGCGTCTTCTGAGCTGCATACCGCGTCCAAAAAACACCCACGGCAATCAGGATGCAAAGGCCAAAGACAATCCCGGCGGCGATTTTCAGACTCTTTGTCACCATCACTTTTCCTTGATTCGACGGCTGATTACTTGGATCGGATCAGCATCTTCGGCCCACAGTTCCGCCACGTGTTTCGCTGAACCAAGACACTCCCTATGGTCGATTGGGTCGTCATAGTAATCTCCGCCACTCATACGCAGAAGCGGTTGTGTGGGCGAGCTTGTGCTCCCATCGATTTTGCCGCTAGAGACTTGTCAGCGGCCATCGAAAAGACAGGCAGAAAAAAGCCCGCTGAACGCGGGCTTCGACCAAGACGACTTCACTCGAAGTCGTCCCCGGCAGGGATATCACCCTGAACAACGCCCTTGAGCTTGTGGCTCGCGTGGAACGTGACCACATTGCGAGCCTTTATCGGAATGGCTTCGCCGGTTCGGGGGTTACGGCCAGGCCGGGGGGCCTTGCGCCGGATATTGAAGTTCCCGAAGCCGGACATCTTGACATCGTCTCCCGCCACCAAAGTGCTGTGGATGATGTCGAAGAAGGCTTCGACCATGTCCTTGGATTCACGCTTGTTGAGACCGAGGCGCTCAAACAGCAACTCGGCCAGTTCCGCCTTGGTCAGCGTAGGCGTCTCCAGCGTCGGAAGCAACATCACGCGGTCGGGAGCTTTGTCAGGTGGAGTGGTGGTCATTCGGCTGTTTCTGTTTCAACCACGCAGGCGTACGCCGAGCCGGGTCTGAAGCGCACTCAGCACCACTGCCTTGACAGATTCGATGCGTTCATCCGTCAACGTCGCCGTGTCATCGAGCACCTCCAGGCGAATGGCAAGGCTGCGCTCACCTGCAGCCATGTCGGATGAAGCTGCCGGAGGCTTGTAGACATCAAAGAGTCTGACGGAACGGATCAAGCTCGCTTGCGCCGATTTGACAGTATCGATCAGGGCGTCGTGCGTGACATGCTCTCCAGCGATGACCGCAATATCACGCCACGCTGATTGCTGTCGTGGAATCGGCTGGAAGGCCGGCAAGTCACGCTGTTGCAACGCATCGGCCTCCAATTCGAAGACGATCGGCGCCAGGGGCAGTTCGTAGCCTTGACGCCAGCGCGGGTGCAATTCGCCGACAAAGCCGATCAAGCGACCATCGACTTCGATGCGCGCAGAACGGCCGGGGTGCAAAGCCGGGTGCTCAGCGGGAACAAAGCAAACCTTGCGCGGCGCGAGCAACGCTTCGATGTCGCCCTTGACGTCGAAAAAGTCGACCGCACGCTCCTTGACAGCCCACTGCACCTCATCTGCACTGCCGTAGGCAAGGCCGGCGATACGCATCGGCTGGGCGATGCCCGCCACGCTGAACGCGCCATCGCTCACCTCGGCATCGCGTTTGAACACACGGCCGATTTCGAACACGCGAACGCGCGTTGCCTTGCGCGCGAGATTGAAGCGCAGCACCGAGACCAAACTCCCGAGCAAGCTGGAGCGCATTACCGACAGTGGACTGGCGATCGGATTCAGCACGCGAATGGGCTGCTCATTGCCGGCGAGCTCGCGCTCCCAGCGCTCCTCAACGAAACTGAAGTTGATCGTCTCCTGGTAATCAAGGCCGGCCAGCTCATGGCGAAGCGAATGCAGGCCGCGGCTCGCCTCGCTGCGGACTCGCGCCTGCACAGGCGCTAACGGCGCCGTGTCCGGCAGATTCTGGTAGCCCAGCACTCGGATTACTTCTTCGATCAGGTCTTCCTCGATCTGCAGATCGAAACGCCAGCTCGGTGGCGTGACGGTCAGCAAGCCCGGTGCCTCGCTCACCTGCAAGCCCAATCGTTGCAGAACACCGAGGCACTGAGATTGGGTRACTGGCATGCCGATCACCTTGGCCGCACGGTCGACTCGCATAGCAACCGGAGCCTTCTGCGGCAGCTTGACGACCTGATCATCCATCACCGAGGGTTCACCGCCACAAATGTCGAGGATGAGTTGGGTGATGCGTTCGATGTGCTCAACCGTCAACGCCGGATCGACACCGCGCTCGAACCGGTGCCCGGCGTCTGTGCTGAAGTTGTAGCGGCGCGATCGACCAGCCACTGCCTGCGGCCACCAGAAGGCAGCTTCGACGTAGACGTTGCGGGTATCGTCGGACACCGCGGTCGCATCGCCACCCATGATGCCGGCAAGCGATTCCACGGCCTGGTCATCTGCGATCACGCCGACGTTCGCATCGAGGTCGATGGTGTTGCCGTTCAGCAGCTTGAGCGCTTCTCCTTCCCGCCCCCAACGAACCACGAGACCACCGTGGATCTTGTCGAGATCGAAGATGTGCGACGGGCGGCCGTATTCGAACATCACGTAGTTCGAAATGTCCACCAACGCAGTGACCGAACGCTGACCGCAACGGGCCAACCGGTCGACCATCCAAGCAGGCGTGGCAGCCTTGGTATTGACGTTGCGGATGATGCGGCCAGAGAAACGGCCGCAGAGTTCGGGCGCCTCGACGCGGACTTGCACCTTGTCCGTGTGAACGGTCGTTGCCGTCGGGAACTGCGGTTGCAAGAGCGGTGTGCCCGTCAAGGCAGACACTTCGCGTGCAACGCCATACACGCTGAGGCAGTGCGCTAAGTTGGGCGTCAGCTTGAGCGTGAAGAGCGTGTCGTCGAGCTTCAGATGCTCTCTGATCGACATTCCCACCGCCGCATCCGACGACAGGATTAACAGGCCGCCGTGCTCGTCGGACAACTTGAGTTCTCGGGCGGAGCACAACATACCTTCGCTCTTCACGCCACGAAGCTCACCCAGTTTGATCTCGAACGGGGCTCCGCCCTCTTCCGCCGGCGGCAGCTGCGCGCCAACCAAAGCACACGGCACTTTGATGCCTGGGCGCACGTTCGGCGCGCCGCAAACGATGTTTAGCACCGGGCCAGAGCCGATGTTGACTTGGCAGACATTGAGCCGGTCGGCATTCGGATGGCGAGCAACTTCGAGCACTTCACCGACAAGAACGTGACTGAAAGACGGCGCGACGGGTCGAAGCTCTTCGACCTCCATGCCGGACATCGTCAGCAGATCGGCCAACTGGACGGTGGTCAGGGGTGGGTTGCAGAACTCGCGCAACCAGGACTCTGGGAATTGCATCTCGTCGTGCTTCGCTTATTGAAACTGGGAAAGAAAACGCAAGTCGCCATCAAAGAACAAGCGAAGGTCACTCACACCGTAGCGCAGCATGGCAAGACGGTCGATACCCGAGCCGAACGCGAAGCCGATGTAGCGCTCCGGGTCCAGCCCCATGTTGCGAATGACTTGCGGATGCACTTGACCTGAACCCGACACTTCGAGCCAGCGCCCCGTGAGCGGGCCGCTCTCGAACATGATGTCGATCTCGGCGCTCGGCTCGGTGAATGGGAAGTAGCTCGGGCGAAAACGCAGCTTGAGGTCGGTGGTTTCGAAGAACGCCTGAATGAAATCGAGGTACATCGATTTCAGGTCCTTGAAGCTGACATTCTCGCCGACCCAGAGACCTTCGACCTGGTGGAACATCGGCGAATGCGTGGCGTCGCTGTCTACCCGGTAAGTGCGGCCCGGCACGATCACCCGAATGTCTGGCATGTTCGCTTGGTCAGCGTACCTGCGTGCGTGCTCGCGGGCGTAGCGCACCTGCATGGGCGAGKTGTGGGGCCGCAGATTGAGCCAACCACCTTCGGCGTCTTTCATGTCGACATAGAACGTGTCCTGCATCGAGCGCGCAGGGTGGTTCTCGGGGTTGTTAAGCGCCGTGAAGCTGTACCAATCGGTCTCAATTTCGGGGCCGTCGGCCACATCGAAACCCATGGAACCGAAGATGGCCTCGATGCGCTCCATCGTGCGCGTGATCGGGTGCATGCCGCTGCTGCCGCGTCTGCGGCCAGGGAGCGTGACATCAAGCGATTCGGCTTTGAGCTGCGTCTCCAACTCGGCATCGGCCAAGGCTTGGCGGCGCGCATTGAGCGCAGCCTCGACCTGCTGCTTGGCCGCATTGATGTCAGCGCCACGGGCTTTTTTTTCTTCGGGCTGCAAAGCCGACAAGCCCTTGAGCAACTCAGTCACACGCCCGGATTTGCCGAGGTAGCGTGCCTTGGCGTTCTCCAGATCGGCGGGTGCACCTGCTTGCGCGAAGTCTGCCTGCGCGGCTAGCACCAGTTGATCGAGGTCGTTCATCGGTTCAGTGATTTATCTTTGGACAATAAAAAAGGCCGAACAAAAGGTCGGCCTTTGAGAGCTTGCCCTGGCCAGTCGAAACCGACCAAGGACTTGCTGTGGCGCCGAGCGGTACTGCCTCGGCGCGGTCACGGCATTCAAGCGAGCTGGGCCTTCACCTTCTCGACGATGCTGCCAAAAGCGGCAGGATCATTCACGGCCATGTCGGCAAGAACCTTGCGGTCGATGTCGATGTTGGCTTTCTTCAAGCCAGCCATGAATTTGCTGTAGGTGACACCCAGGCCCCGGCTCGCCGCGTTGATACGGGCAATCCAGAGCTGACGGAACACACGCTTCTTCGTGCGGCGATCGCGGTAGGCGTATTGCCCAGCGCGCATGACCGCTTGTTTGGCGATGCGGAAGACGTTCTTGCGGCGGCCGCRGTAACCCTTGGCGAGTGCGAGAACTTTTTTGTGACGAGCACGTGCGGTAACACCACGTTTTACGCGAGGCATGTCTTTTCCCTTCTAAGAAGTAACTGGGAGACCGCGGGTCAGAGACCAGCGAAAGGCAGCATTTGCGCAATGCTGCCCATGTTCGTCTCGTGAACGGCAACAGCCCCGCGGAGCTGGCGCTTGTTCTTCGTCGACTTCTTGGTCAGGATGTGGCGCTTGAACGCTTGACCGCGTTTGACAGTGCCACCCGGACGGACGCGAAAGCGCTTTTTAGCGCTGCTCTTGGTCTTCATTTTGGGCATGACTGCTCCTTTTAAATTGCTCCTGCAGGCGCCCGCAAAACGACTTGCGGTCTTGTAAGCCTGCAGAGGCTTCTAGCAACACTCCGGTGACCAAACCAGAGCATTGAACTCTTCAAATCACTGTCGCTTCTTCGGGCCCAGCACCATGATCATCTGGCGCCCTTCGAGCTTCGGCATGTTCTCGACCACTGCGCAATCTGCCAGGTCATCGCGAATCCGTTCAAGCAAGCGCATCCCAATGTCTTGGTGCGTGATCTCACGGCCGCGGTAGCGAAGCGTGACCTTGCCCTTGTCGCCGTCTTCTTCAATGAAGCGCCGCAGGTTGCGCATCTTGATCTGATAGTCGCCTTCGTCCGTACCCGGGCGGAATTTGACTTCCTTGATTTCGATGACCTTCTGCTTCGACTTGGCTTCTGCTGCCCGCTTCTGCTCCTGATACTTGAACTTGCCGTAGTCCATCAAGCGGCACACAGGCGGATCAGCCTGGGCTGCGATCTCGACCAGATCCACGTCCAGTTCACCCGCCATTCGCAAGGCTTCTTGCGTCGACACGATACCCAGCGGTTCGTTGTCTACGCCATTGAGCCGGACTTCCGGCGCCATGATTTCGCGGTTGAGGCGGTGCTTGCGCTCCACATTGGGAGTACGGCGGTCAGCAAAAGTAGCGATAGTTCAAATCCTTCAGTGGACTCCAAGGCAAGAGAATCCAAAAACAGTCAAACACGTGCCCGGCAGTCAGACCTCTCGTCAAACGCGATTGGAAATGTCGCTGGCGATCTTCGTTTGGAAGTCGTCCAGAGGCATCACTCCGAGGTCTTGGTTGCCACGAGCGCGCACGGCAACGGCCCCATTTGCCTTCTCCTTGTCACCCACGACCAAGAGGAACGGGACCTTTTGCATTGAATGCTCCCGGATTTTACGAGTTATTTTCTCGTTGCGCAAATCGCATTCAACTCTAAGCCCTTGTTTTTGAAGCGATTTCGCGACTTCCCGGGCGTATTCGGCCTGGTCGTCGGTGATATTCATCACCACGGCATGCACAGGAGCCAGCCAGGTAGGCAACGCACCAGCGTGCTGCTCGATCAGGATACCGATAAAACGCTCTAGGCTCCCCACGATGGCGCGGTGCAGCATGACTGGGTAGGCTTTGGCGCTAGTCTCCGTGACGTACTCGCCGCCCAGCCGTTCGGCGGTGTTGAAGTCGACCTGCATCGTGCCGCACTGCCACTGCCGACCCAGGGCATCTTTCAGCGTGTACTCGATCTTCGGACCGTAGAAGGCGCCGTCACCGGGAGAGACGATGAATTCGCAGCCTGACTTGCGCAGMGCCTCCATCACGGCGTACTCGGCCTTGTCCCACAGCGCATCGGAGCCGACGCGTTTTTCGGGACGCGTAGCCACCTTGTAGATGATCTCGGTGAAGCCGAAGTCCTTGTAGACCTTCTGAAGCAGGGCTGTGTACGCCACGCACTCATCGAGGATCATGTCCTCGGTGCAGAAGATGTGACCGTCGTCTTGCGTGAAGCCGCGCACACGCATGATCCCGTGCAATGCGCCGCTCGGCTCATTGCGGTGGCATTGGCCAAATTCGCCGTAGCGCAGCGGCAGCTCGCGGTAGCTTCGCAGAGCGGATTTGAAGATGAGCACATGGCCCGGACAGTTCATCGGCTTGAGCGCGTACTCGCGCTTTTCCGACTCTGTCGTGAACATGTTGTCGCGGTAGTTGTCCCAGTGGCCGGTCTTCTCCCATAAACCCTTGTCCAGGATCTGCGGTCCCTTGACCTCCTGATAGCCGTTGTCACGGTACACGGCGCGCATGTACTGCTCCACCTGCTGCCACACCGCCCAGCCCTTGGGGTGCCAAAACACCAGGCCTGGCGCTGTTTCCTCCATGTGGAACAGATCGAGTTCGCGGCCCAGCTTGCGGTGGTCACGCTTCTCGGCTTCTTCGAGCATGTGCAGATGCTGAGCCAGCTCTTCCTTCGTCGCCCAGGCGGTGCCGTAGATCCGCTGCAGCATCTCGTTGCGGTGATCACCACGCCAATATGCGCCGGCCACCTTCATCAGCTTGAAATGCCGCAGCTTGCCGGTACTCGGCACGTGTGGGCCACGGCACAGGTCTTCGAACTTGCCTTCACGGTACAGCGACACATCTTCGTTCGCCGGGATGCTGGCAATGATCTCCGCCTTGTAGTGCTCGCCCAGACTCTTGAAGTACGCCACGGCCTCGTCGCGCGGCAGCACGCGCCGCTCGACGCGCTCGTCCTTCTTGGCGAGTTCGGTCATCTTGGCTTCGATGGCCGTCAGGTCTTCGGGCGTGAACGGGCGCTTGTACGAAAAGTCGTAGAAAAAGCCGTTCTCGATCACCGGGCCGATGGTCACCTGGGCTTCAGGGAAGAGCTCCTTCACCGCATAGGCCAGCAGGTGCGCCGTGGAGTGGCGGATGACGTCCAACCCGTCCGCATCCTTGTCGGTGACGATGGCGAGCGGCGTGTCGTGCTCAATGCGGTAGCTCGTGTCGACGACGCGCGCTTCAGCGCCCTGCCCTATGCGCCCTGCAAGCGCCGCCTTGGCGAGACCTGTGCCGATCGACGCAGCCACTTCGGCCACGGAGACCGGGCCTTCGAACTCACGCTTGGAACCGTCGGGCAACTGAACAGAAATCATGATGAGAAAACTCCAGAAACAAAAAAGCGCGGGGGTGAGCCGCGCTTTCGAGAGATGACGAGATGAGACGTGACGGAGCCGCGGCCGACTAGAGCTGTACCTGCCTGGTCGTAGTTCGCGGTGTCATAACCATGGTGCCCTTCTCGCTCTTGCTCGTTTAAACCGTGGATTGTAAAACAGCGGGGCTCGGGCTCAACGCTTTTTCTTCGCCCAGCCAGCGGTACAGCACCCCACCAATCACTGCGCCGATGATGGGCGCGACCCAGAACATCCAGAGTTGCGACAGCGCCCAATCGCCCACGATGAGCGCTGGCCCGGTACTGCGTGCCGGGTTCACTGAGGTGTTGGTCACAGGGATGCTGATCAGGTGGATGAGCGTCAGCGCCAGCCCGATGGCGATGGGTGCGAAGCCGGCCGGAGCCCGCTTGTCGGTCGCGCCCATGATGATCAGCAGAAAGAACGCGGTCAGCACCACCTCTGTCACGAAGCCGGCCGCCATGGAATAGCCGCCCGGTGAATGCGCGTCGTAGCCATTGGAGGCGAGGCCACCCGCCAAGCTGAAGCCTGCCTTGCCGCTGGCGATGAAATACAGCACCACGGCTGCGGCCACCGCGCCGATCACCTGCGCAATGATGTAGGCAGGCAGGTCAGCGGCCTTGAAGCGGCCACCGGCCACAAGCCCGATCGATACGGCGGGGTTCAGGTGGCAACCCGAGATATGACCGATGGTGAAGGCCATCGTCAGCACCGTGAGCCCGAATGCGAAAGACACGCCGAGCAGGCCGATGCCGACATTGGGAAAGGCCGCGGCCAGCACGGCGCTGCCGCAACCACCGAGAACCAGCCAGAACGTACCGAGCAACTCGGCCACTGCGCGTTTGGTCAAATTCATATGCACCCTCTGCTTGTTGTTAGGCCGGCTATTGGCCCACGCAGTTCAAGGCGCGTCAAGGCCTAGAGCGGTTGTGCCTCGATCGATTGAGCTCGGCCCACGAGCGCTGCGAACTCATCGCTCAGGCGCTGGCTTTCGGCCACGGCGCGCGACCAGGCAGCCACACGCGCCGGCACGTCGTCCCCGTAGTGCTTGAAGTCAGCGCGGTCCGGCAACTTGGCGTTGGGCAGCGTCTTGATCCATTCGGGTGTGGGCGACACCACCACGACGTTGTCGAGGTGCACGCTTGCCCGATGGCGATGCTTCAGTGCCTTGTCGAGCCAACCGGGAATCACGGTCTTCTGGAAATGCGGATACAGCACCAGCCCCTCGCGCATCGAGGCGTAGTTCAGGTGCAGGTGGTAGTCGGTGATGCCCCCGTCCCAGTACGCACCGCGCGGCGCTCCAGGGATGTCGTGCACCGGGTCGAGCCAGAACGGTATCGAGCAGCTCGCCAGGATGCTCGGCTGCAGATTGCCGAGATTCAGCGTCGCCGTGTGCGTGCGGTAGTCATGCAGATGCAGTGGCAGCGGATCACGCGGGTCGGAAAAGACCACGCGCTCGAGCCACGCACCCATGGCCTTGCGGCTGAGGACATTGGTCGCAAACGCACCCAGGTACCCCAGCGGCGTGGTCAGCTTGGACAGCCGTTTGCCTTCGCGCCGCAACACATGCCGACCTCGGCTGGTGAACACATGCAGCCGAAAACGTGGATGGTTCAGCAACTCCGACTCGCGCCCGGCGAAATGCTCAGCCAGCTTGGCCCCGAAGACCCGGCTCACGACGGCAGGCACGGGCAGCTTGCCTTCCTTGTGCTCGTACTCCTGGCGGATGTAGTCGTCAGCCATGCGGGCAAACGCCTGCTTGGTATCGCTCAGGCACGCCGTCGCCATGCGCCACGCACCGATCGACGCGCCGATCAGGTGAACCGGCTCTGGGTTGGCAGCGAACCACTCACCAAAGATGAACTGGTCGAGCGGGCTGAGCACCAGTCCCTTTGGCCCACCAGCCGCGCCTGGAACGGCCCGCACGTCCTGCGGTCGAAGGCCCTGCTCGCGCAACGCCTTGAGCGCACGCGGGCCGGCATGGACCTGCAGGGCTTTCATGGTCAACCCGGTGCCGGGCCGCCCCAGGCCCGATGGCACGCGCCGGCGGCGGGAGCAAAGCCACGGCGAAGCGTCATCTCAACGCTTGGTTTGCAGCTTCGCGAACGCGGCCGCCATTGCTGAAGAGCCTTGCGGCTGGGCGGCGGGGGCGCGTGGTGCGCCGCCAGAGCGTTCGCCGCGGGCCGGCGGGCGATAGCTGTTGTCGCCCCGCTCGCCGCGCGGCGCCACAGCCGCATCGAGCTTCATCGTGAGCGAGATGCGCTTGCGGGCCATGTCGACTTCCAGCACCTTCACCTTCACGATATCGCCGGTCTTCACCACCTCGCGCGCATCGTTGACGAACTTGTTGCTGAGCTGACTCACGTGCACCAGGCCGTCTTGGTGAACGCCCAGGTCGATGAAGGCGCCAAACTGCGCCACGTTGCTCACCGTGCCTTCGAGCGTCATGCCGGGCTGCAAGTCTTTCAGGTCTTCCACGCCGTCGTTGAAGCGCGCAACCTTGAAGTCAGGCCGTGGGTCGCGGCCCGGCTTTTCCAGCTCGGCGAAGATGTCTTTCACCGTGATGGCGCCGAACTTGTCGTCGGCAAAGGCATCGGGTTTGAGCGCGCGCAACACGTCGCTGCGCCCCATCACCTCGGCGGCCGGCTTGGCCACCGTCTTCAGGATCTTCTCGACCACCGGATAGGTTTCCGGGTGCACGCCCGATTGGTCAAGCGGGTTGTCGCCGTTGCGAATGCGCAGAAAGCCGGCACTCTGCTCGAAGGTCTTGGCACCCAGGCCGCTCACCTCGAGCAACTGTTGACGGTTGCGGAACGCGCCGTTCGCATCGCGCCAGCGCACGATGCTGCCCGCCACCGCCGTGCTCAGGCCCGACACGCGGGCCAACAAAGGTGCCGATGCGGTGTTCAAGTCCACGCCCACCGAGTTCACGCAGTCTTCGATCACCACGTCCAGACTCTTGGCCAGGTCGCTCTGGTTCACGTCGTGCTGGTACTGGCCGACGCCGATGCTCTTCGGGTCGATCTTCACCAGTTCGGCGAGCGGATCCTGCAGGCGGCGGGCGATGCTCACCGCGCCGCGCAGGCTCACGTCGAGCTCGGGCAATTCCTTGCTAGCAAACTCGCTCGCCGAATACACCGATGCGCCGGCTTCGCTGACAACCACCTTCTCGATGTGAGTTCCAGGCGCCAACTGCTGGATGCGCTTGATGAGGTCCGACGCCAGCTTGTCCGTCTCGCGGCTGGCGGTGCCATTGCCGATCGCGATCAGGTTCACGCCGTGTGTCGCGCACAGGCGGCCCAGTGTGTGGATCGAGCCTTCCCAATCCTTGCGCGGCTCGTGCGGGTACACGGTGTTCGTGTCCAGCACCTTGCCGGTGGCATCGACCACCGCCACCTTCACGCCCGTGCGGATGCCAGGGTCCAGCCCCATCACCACGCGCGGGCCAGCCGGCGCGGCGAGCAACAGGTCGCGCAGGTTTTCGGCGAACACCTTGATCGCCACTTTCTCGGCCTCTTCACGCAGGCGGCTGAACAGATCGCGCTCCAGGCTCAGGCTCAGCTTCACTTTCCAGGTCCAGGCGACGGTCTTGCGGATCAAGTCATCGGCCGGGCGCTTGGCGTGGCTCCAGCCGAGGTGGATGGCAATGCGGCCTTCCGCCTTCGACGGCTGCCCCGGCACCAGCTCTTCATCGAGCACCAGCTTGGCGTCGAGAAACTCTTGCGTGCGGCCACGGAACACCGCCAGCGCACGGTGCGACGGCACGCGGTTGATCGGCTCGTCGTAGTCGAAGTAGTCGCGAAACTTTGAGATGTCGGGGTTGTTCTCGTCCTTGCCATCCATCAGCTTGGAGCGCAGGAGCCCTTCGTCCCACAGCCACTCGCGCAGCTTGCCCACCAGCGCGGCGTCTTCGGCCCAGCGCTCGCTCAACAAGTCGCGCACGCCATCGAGCACGGCCAGCGCGTCGGCAAAGCCACCTTCGGCATTGATGAAGGCAACAGCCTCATCCATCGGCACAAGGGTCGGGTCGGCAAACAGCTTGTCGGCCAAGGGCTCGAGACCCGCTTCGCGCGCGATCATGCCCTTGGTGCGGCGGCGTGGCTTGAACGGCAGGTAGATGTCTTCGAGTTCCTGCTTGGTGGGCGCAGTTTCCACCGCCGCCCGCAACTCGGGCGTCAGCTTGCCTTGCTCATCGATGCTCTTGAGCACCGCTGCGCGCCGATCTTCAAGCTCGCGCAGATAACCAAGCCGGGATTCGAGATCACGCAGTTGCGTGTCGTCGAGGTTGTCGGTGGCCTCTTTGCGGTAACGGGCAATGAAGGGCACCGTTGCGCCACCGTCCAGCAGCTCCACGGCTGCATTCACCTGGGCCGGGCGAACCTTCAGTTCGGCAGCCAATTGCAGAAGGATCTTGTTCAAAGCGAGGAGCCCGTGGCCGAGCGGAAAAGGAAAGCGGCGAAGTTTGCCACACGGTCATTTGACGCCCCAGCGCCCAGGGAGATCAGCGCTTCACGGGTTCCGTATCGATGATGATGGGCGCGGCCGTATCCACATCTGGAATCAAGTCTCGCTGGTCGGCGGGCAACAGCGCGCGCAAGGCGTCGAGCTGCTCCTTGCGCTGGGCCGGGCTCAGACCCGAGTCGCGGTTGATGATGCCGGCCAGCGAACCCAGTCGTGCGTTTTGCATGTCCTGCCCGAACAGCGCTTTCGCCGTCGCCTCATCGAAGTGCTTGCGCTGGACTTGCACCACGCGGTCGAAGTAGGCGTCGCTGGCCTCTGGCGACCCGGGAGCGCCGAGCGACGGCAGCTCGAGCTTCATGTCGGCCTGGTAGTCGCGGTAGTTGTGAAAGAGCTTGATCGCCTTCTCTGCATCCTCTGGCGGCAAACCCTTGCGCAGCGTGGACTCGAGTTTCTGCATGTCACCGTCCGAAGCCTCGGCCGGCATGGCGATCGACAGCGCCTCCAGCGCGGCGCGGGTGTCGCGGTCGATGGTCAACCCTCCGGCAAACCCGAGATCGAAAAGCCGCGCGGCGTCGAGCTTGGTTCCCAGCATGTCGATCTCGACCAGGCCCTTGTCGTTGCTCGCTACAGCAGAGCTCGCTTGGCTCTGCACGACAGCGGAAGCGCTTGGTCCGGGTGCCTTCACTTCGTCCGGGCCTGGGCCGCTGCCCCACTGAGCCAGCACAGCCAAGACGGCCGCTACACACAGCAGCGCACCGACCCGGCCTTTCAGCACATCAAGCACGCCCGTCCTCACGGGACGAGGCCAGCCAGCGCAACGCGCCGGCCGCTGCCACGCGACCACTGGCGAGGCAGGCCGTCATCAGGTACCCGCCGGTCGGGGCTTCCCAGTCCAGCATTTCGCCGGCACAGAACACGCCCGGCGATGCCTTCAACATCAAGGCCTCGTCCATCGACTCCAGGCGCACGCCGCCGGCGCTGCTGATCGCCTCGTCGATAGGCCGCGCCGCGACCAGGCGCAAAGGCAGAGCCTTGATGAAGCTCGCCAGTCGAAGCGGGTCAGCCATCTCATCGCGCGGCACCACTTCGTACAGCAGGCCGGCCTTGACGCCATGCAGGCCAAGCCGGCTCTTCAGGTGCGTCGACAGCGAACGCGGCCCGCGCGGGCGCGCCAGCTCATCGCGCACCCACTCTTCGCTGCGTGCAGGCAGCAGGTCGACGTGCAGGGTCGCACTGCCCTGCGCGGTGATCTGGTCACGCAGCAAGGTTGAAGCCGCATAGACCAAGCTGCCTTCAACGCCCGTCTCAGTCGCAACGAACTCGCCGACCTGATGAAATGGTGTGCCATCAGACCCGTCGACAGACAGCGCCACCGACTTCAACGGCTCTCCGGCGTAGCGGCTGCGAAAGTGCTCTGACCAGCCAATGTCGAAGCCGCAGTTCGAAGGCTGCAGCGGCGCAACGTCGGCACCGCGCTGCTGCAGCCACGGCACCCAGGCACCGTCTGACCCGAGGCGCGACCAACTCGCGCCGCCCAGCGCCAGGATCACTGCGTCGGCCGCGACGCTTCGCTCCCCCAATGGCGATCCGAAGCGCAACGCCGTACCCCCTCCATCGGCCCATCCCAGCAAACGGTGGCGCATGTGAAAGCGCACGCCGCTCACGCGCAGCCGGTGCAGCCAAGCGCGCAACAGCGGCGCGGCCTTCATGTCGGTCGGGAACACACGCCCTGACGAGCCGACAAACGTGCTAACGCCCAGGCCATGTACCCACTCGCGCAACTGCTGCGGGTCGAAGGCTTGCAGCCACTGCGCCACGTCGGCACGGCGCGAGCCGTAGCGCGGCAGGAACTGATCCAGCGATTCGCTGTGCGTGAGGTTGAGGCCACCCTTGCCGGCCAGCAGGAACTTCCGGCCAACCGATGGCATGCCGTCGTACAGATCGACCTGCACGCCGCCTGCGGCCAGTATTTCGGCCGCCATCAAGCCTGCAGGGCCGCCACCCACGATGGCAACGCAGGGCGAAGTAGGAGCTGAGGTCATGTCACATTCAGAGGCAGTGGGCTCGCATTGTCCGCGAGCGAGTTGCTCCTGCCCTGTGACATGGTCAGTGCAGCTTCGCCATTCAGGCGAGCCGCAGACCGATCACTCCAGAAAGGTACCTTCGAAAACCCTCTTGGTGATCTTGTCCGCTGCCAACCCGCCGGCTGCGGACAGCACGCCCGCCAAGGTCTCCGACACCTTGGCGTACTGCCCCGGGTCTGCGAAAGACAGCACCAGGTCGCTGAACACCAAGCCGTTCTCGAAGACCTTCCAGCCCACGCCCTTGAGTTTGGTGAGTTCGGTGACTCGCACGTCGGCCACCTTGACGCGCGGCTCGGCCGTCTTGAGCCGATTCTGGAACTCGACAATCTTCTTGAGCGCTTCTTCGACCTTCGAGATGAAGGGAGACAGCTCCTTGTCCAGCGCATCACGAATCTGCTTGGTGTCTGCCTTGGCCTTCGGGCCCGGCACCTTGGAGAGCTTCTTGTCGACGTCATCGAGGAACTTCTTCCTCGCTGTGTCGAGGCTCTCGAGAATCTTGTTCAGGTCCTTGGCGGCGTCGTGCGTGTTGACATCCACGCCCACCAGCTTCTTCTTGATGACATCGAGCGCACTCACGCTCTCCTTGATGTTGGGCACGATCGCGAACGGGCCGGTGGTTCCGAGAAACTGCGCAAAGAGCGTCACGCCCACTTCCTGCGCCTTGCCGGTCTTGGTGAACTGTCCGCGCGCACCGATGAACCGCTCTTCGATGATCTTGAGGTTCTTCTCCAGCCGCTTCTGGCTGGTCTCGATCTCTTCGTACGCTGATTTCAGCTGCGAGCCGACGGAGGCCACCGACTTGACCATGCCCACGATGCCAGGGATGGAGCTGGCACCAAACGACACCACGCCTCCGGCCAGCAAGCCGATGCTGACCCCGAGCCCCGCCAATCCGAGCGTGATCTTGGAGACGATCTGCACCTTGTACTTG
>NZ_JBFUFG010000021.1:0-29435 GCF_056403575.1 Rhizobacter sp. P2_G4
TGGTGTTCCTGGATTCGGCGGGCAAGTATTCCCGTATCGGTGACGCTGAGCGCGTGCGCAAGTGGGTCACTGGCATGCCGGCTGCAGCCACACCGTCAGCCGCGGTGGTGCATGCCGTTATGCCGGCGCCGGCTGCGATTTCGCCGGCACCCGCCAAAGCTGCTCCGGCGGTGGAGCCCAAGGAAGAGGGCGGTGTGGAAGAGTCAGAGGTTGATGAGGTGGAAGGCCCCAAGCTGACGTCCTGATCGACGCGAACGTTTCAAAGCAAAGAGCCCGGCATTGCCGGGCTCTTTGCTTTGAAGGCGCAGAACTTATCCTCGATGGCCAAGCGCAGAAGAGATCTGCGACGCGGTGGACTTGAGCCGCTCCAGCCAGCTTTCCTCCAGCCGATCGGCGGGGGCCGAAATCGACAAACCGGCGACGAGCTTGCCTTGGTCGTCCAGGATCCCTGCGGCCATGCAGCGCACGCCCAGTTCGAGTTCCTCGTCGTCCCGAGCAGTGCCGTACTGCAAGACCTTGGAGAGTTCTCGCTCCAGGGTGTTCACGTCGGTGATGCTGTTGCGCGTGTGGCCGGCCAGACCAGTGCGCGTGGCATAAGCCCGAACTCGCTGCGAGTCGTCGTGGGCCAGGAACAGCTTGCCCACGGAAGTGAGGTGAAGGGGTGCGCGGCCGCCGACGGCACGCACGACCTGCATGCCTGAGCGTTCGCTGTAGGTGCGTTCGATGTAGACGATCTCGTCGCCTTGCCGCATGGACAGATTCACTGGCTGATGCGTCAGCTTGTGCAGTTCGCGCATGGGGCCCAATGCCGCATCGCGAACATCAAGACGTGCCTTGACGAGATTGCCGAGTTCCAGCAGGCGCATTCCCAGGCGGTAGCTGCCCGCTTCGGGTCGATCGACGTAGCGGCCGACCGTGAGGTCATTCAGGATGCGGTGTGCGGTGGAGGGGTGCAGCCCGGTCTGCTCGCTGATGAGCTTGAGTGAAATCGGGTCCTGATGCGAAGCGAGCAGGTCCAGCAGCGAAAACATTCGCTCAAGCACCTGGATCGCGGGCTTCTGATCCTCTTTGCTTTTCATGGGGCGCATTCTGACGCAGTTTCGCTAGATTTTGCATAGCGAAAACAGCGCAGGGCTCAATGGATTGACGCTGCGGCGGCGATGCCCGAGCGCACGGCGCCTTCGAGAGTGGCCGGGTAGAGGCCTTGGACGTAGTCACCCGCGGCGAACAGCGCCGGGAGAATGCGGCTCGCAGGGCGCTGAAGCTCAGGCGTACAGAGAAAGGTAGCGCGCTTCTCGGTGGTTGTGCGCAGCACGGAAAACGGGCTGGGCGATGCGTCGCCAAAAGCTTGCTGGGCCTGCGCCAGCGCGGCGGCGGTCACGGCGTCGGTGCCCTGCGCCACCCAGGCGGCTGCGCCGCTGACTACAAGAGCGATCACGCCATCCAGGCCGCTGATGGCGCCGAGATCGAATGCGAACTGGGCTGGGCGAGACGCATCGCTGTGCAAGGCCATCATGGGTTGAGGCAGGCGCCTGGCCGGACTCTGCAGATAGACCGTGACGATGGGTTCGTAGTGAAGCGCTGCTGCCTGGCGTGACCAACCTGGCGCGACTGCCGCGGTCAGCCGCGCGGCTTCGTTGGCCGTGCAGGCCAGCACGACGGCATCGGCGGCTTCGCCGTTGACTTGCCAAGTTTCGTCGCGCTCAAGGGAATCGGCGCGGGTCGACAGGTGGACCGTTGCGCCAGCCGCTGCCAACCAGTTCGCCGCCGGCTGAGGCCAGAGTGCGCTCAGGCGTTGGCGGGGCAGCAGAAGATCGGCGGAGCCTGGCCCTGAAAACAGTGCGTCCTTGAGCACACGCAGAAAAACCGTGGCGCTTGCTTGCGAGGCGGGCGTATTGAGCGCCGCTACGCACAAGGGGTCGAGTAACTCGTCTCGCACGGCCTTGGGCAGGTGGGCAGTGAGCTGGGCGACTGTCCATGCGGGAGCGCACTCGAAGCGCTGGATCGCCCAGCGCGTTGCCGTCGTCAGCAGCGCCAGCTTTTCGCGCCAGCGCCAGCCTGGGTAGCGCAGCACAGCGCTCGCAAAGGCCACGATCGGTGAGCCGGCATTCAACTGCAGGCCAGCGCCGTCCGGATAGGTGATGCGCAGCGGCGTGCGCAGCAGCGCCTGTTCGATGTCCACGCCCACCAGGCGCATCAATGAGAGCGTCTGCGAGTAGGCGCCGATCAGTATGTGTTGGCCGTTGTCGAGCACGGCATCGCCAAAATCGACCTGCCGAGCGCGGCCGCCGAGTTGAGGCGCCATCTCATAGAGAGTGACCTGATGGCCATGTCGCGTGGCCTCGACCGCGGCGGCCAAGCCGGCCCAGCCGCCTCCTATGACGGCCACACGCTTCGACGCAGTCATCAACGGCCTCGCCAGTTCGTGCGCAACGCGATCCAGAGTTTGCGCAATGGCGTCAGCGATGTGCGTTGGTGCAGCACCTGGAAGTTGTCGGCCTCGATCTCTCGCAGCAGCGTGCGGTAGATGTTTGCCATCATCAGGCCGGGCTTCTGGCTGCGGCGGTCGACCTCGGGCAGCAGTGCGAAGGCTTCGTCGTAGCAGCGGTGCGCGCGCTCAGCCTGGAATTTCATCAGCGCCGTGAAGCGATCGCTGTAGCCGCGGTTGAGTACTTCCTGCGCCTTCACGTCGAACTGCTGCAGCTCCGACACTGGCAGGTAGATGCGGCCGCGCCGAGCGTCGTCGCCCACGTCGCGAATGATGTTGGTGAGCTGCATGGCCAGCCCGAGCTTGTGGGCGTATTGCACGGTGACGGGCCGCGTGCGCCCGAAGATGCCGGATGCCACTTCGCCCACCACGCCGGCCACCAGGTGGCAGTAGCGCGCCAGGCCGGGGTAGTCGAGGTAGCGCGATTGCTCCAGGTCCATCTGGCAGCCGTCGATCACCGCACCCAGGTGCTCGGCGCGGATGTCGAAGGCCGAGGTGTGCGGCATCAACGCTTTCATCGTCGGGTGAGTGGGCTGGCCGGCGAAGCTGGTAGCGACCTCCTTGCGCCACCACGCGAGCTTGGTGGCCGCGACGCTGAGGTCGTGGACTTCATCCACCACATCGTCCACCTCGCGGCAGAAGGCGTAGAACGCAGTGATCGCTGCGCGCCGAGGCGGAGGCAGGAACAGGAAGGCGTAGTAGAAGCTCGATCCGCTTTGAGCCGCCTTGTCTTGCACGTATTGCTCGGGCGTCATGGTCGGGCCTCTCGCAACGATGACGGAACCGTGGTCTTCATGCGCAGAGCCCGCCAGATTACAACGGGCACGTCATGCCAGTGCAGCCGGGGGCGGGTCTGCAAGCTGCCGTATCGCAAACGCTCGATCTTTTCGACGATGCGCAGCCCGCCTTGCACTACGAGGCGCAGTTCCCACCCGGCACGGCCGGGCAGGGCGTGCACGAGCGGTGCGCCGGCGAGCATCATGTCTTTGGCCCAGCCGGTCACATCGGCAACCAGTGCGCGTGTGCTCGGCGTGTCTTCGCGCGACAGGAGAGCCGCTAGCGCGACGCCTTGACGAGCGCAATCTGCCAGCGGAATGTAGGCACGGCCACGCACGGTGTCGACGCTCAGGTCCTGCCAGAAGTTGATGAGCTGCAAGGCTGTGCAGATGTCATCCGACTGCCGCAATTGAAGGGCACCTTGCTCACCATACAGATGCAGCAGCAAGCGGCCGACCGGGTTGGCCGAGCGGCGGCAATAGGCCAGCAATTCGGTGCGGTCGGCATAGGTGTTCTGGTGCACGTCTTGCTCGAAGGCGCTGAGCAGGTCCTCAAGCAGACCAAGGGGCAGAGAATGGCGGTCGATCGCGATCTTCAGCGGGTTGAAGACGTTCTCCCAACGCGAAGACGGCGCAGCGCCGGTGAACGTGGCACGCAGGTCCTCGCGATAAGCACTAAGCGACGCCAGGCGTTGCGCGGGGGCCGCATCTCCTTCGTCGGCGAGGTCGTCCGCGGTTCGTGCGTACCAGTAGATCGCAGCCACCGCTGGGCGCAGCGCAGGTGGGCACAGCACCGAGGCAACGGGGAAGTTTTCGTAGTGATTGATGCTCATGACGCTTTGGTTTCGACGCGCATTGTCACCTTGGACACCGTTGCCAAATGCGACACGGGTCGGACGCAGAGAGTGTTTGACACCCCGGGATCACCCGAATACATTACTGACCAGTCAGTCAGTTGTGCTTTTTGTTAAAGCCTCTCACCTCCGTCCTGCCCCTTGTTTCACCCGTTCCCGATGAGGATTCCGATGCGATCCACGCTGATCTTTGCCCTGGCCGGCGCGGCCCTGCTGGCTGCATGTTCCAAACCCGAACCCGCGGCCGAACCGGTGCGCGCCGTGCGGACGCTGACCGTCTCGAACGGCGCAGCTGGCGGCACGCGCGAGTACGCGGCCGAGATCAAGGCCCGCACCGAGTCGCGCCTGGGGTTCCGGGTCGGCGGCAAGATCACGCGACGGCTGGCCAATGTCGGTGACACGGTGAAGGCGGGGCAGGTGCTTGCGCAACTGGATCCGCAGGACCTAAAGCTGGCACAGGAGTCGGCGCGCGCGGGGCTGTCGGCCGCGCAAACCAACCTGGACCTCGCGAATGCCGACTACAAGCGCTACAAGGACCTGCGCGACCAGGGCTTCATCAGCTCGGCCGAGCTGGAGCGCCGGGACACCGCGCTCAAGTCGGCCCAGGCTCAGTTCGACCAGGCGCGCGCGCAGGCCGGTGTGCAGGGCAACCAGGCCGCCTACGCTTCGCTGGTGGCTGATGCCAACGGCGTGATCACCGGCGTGGATGCCGAAGCAGGCACGGTGGTGTCGGCCGGTTCATCGGTCGTGCGCCTCGCCCAGGACGGCCCGCGCGACGTGGTGTTCTCGGTGCCCGAGGACCACGTCGGCGACTTGAGAGCGCTGGCCCGTCAGCCCGGCGCGCTGAAGGTCAAGCTGTGGGGCAGCGACCAAGCCGTCGCGGCCTCGATCCGCGAAGTGGCCGCCGCCGCCGACGTGACGACACGCACCTTCCAGATCAAGGCCGACATCGGCGTGCTGCCGGCGCGCCTGGGCCAGACCGCGACGGTGCTGATTGAATTGCCGCAGCGGTCGAACGTCGTGCGTCTGCCGCTGGCCGCGGTGACCGAGCTGCAAGGCCGCACTGCGGTGTGGCTGGTCGACAAGAACGACAAGGGCGCGATGGTCGTCCGGGCGCAGCCGATCCAGGTGGCGGGTGCGGACGGCAACACCGTGGTGGTGGCCGGCGGCCTGACTCCGGGGCAAGTGGTCGTCACCGCCGGGGTGCACGTGTTGTCTCCCGGTCAGCAGGTGAAGCTGTACGTCGAGCCAACGGCGCAAGGCGGCAACCCGGCTGCGATGGCACCCGCCAGCGCGGCGTCCCATTGAGCCACCGAGCGTCGAGACCACCCGAATGAGCAGCCAAGACACCCACGACGCGCCGACGTCGCGCTTCAACATTTCCCGCTGGGCACTGGAGCACCAGCCTCTAACGCGCTACCTGATGGTGGTGCTGATGTTGCTGGGCTTCGCCGCCTACTTCCAGCTGGGGCAGGACGAAGACCCGCCGTTCACCTTCCGCGCGATGGTTGTGCAGGCCTTCTGGCCTGGCGCCACCGCGCAGCAGATGGCCGAGCAGGTGACCGACAAGATCGAGAAGACCCTGCAGGAGGCGCCGTACGCCGACAAGATTCGCAGCTACACCAAGCCGGGCGAGTCGCTGACGATCTTCAACATCAAGGACAACTCGCCACCGAAGGAAGTCAACAACGTCTGGTACCAGACCCGCAAGAAGATCGGCGACATGCGCTCAACGCTACCGGCTGGCGTGATCGGCCCGGTCTTCAACGACGAGTTCGGCGATGTCTACGGTTCGATCTTCGCGCTGTCGGCCGACGGCTTCACCTATGAAGAGCTGCGCCAGCGCGCCGAGGAAGTGCGCCAGAAGCTGCTGAAGGTGCCCGACGTGGCGAAGGTGGCGGTGTTCGGCGCGCAGCCTGAGAAGATCTTTATCGAGGTCTCGCAAAAGCGACTGGCCTCGCTGGGGCTGGACTTCAACCAGGTGATCTCGCAGCTGGGCGCGCAGAACGCCGTCGAAGGCGCCGGCGTGATGAATGCCGGCAGCGACAACCTGCAGGTGCGCGTCGGCGGCCAGTTCAACTCCGTCGATGAGCTGAAGGTCTTCCCGATTCGTGCCACCAACCCAGCCACCGGCGAGTCGAGCACGCTGCGCCTGTCAGACATCGCGACCATCAAGCGCGACTACGTCGACCCACCCGCGGTGAAGGTGCGCCACCAGGGCCATGAAGTCATCGCGCTGGGCATCTCTATGGCGAAGGGCGGCGACATCATCGAACTCGGCAAGCTGTTGAAGGTGCGTATCGCGCAGATCCAGAAAGAGCTGCCGATCGGCATCGAGCTGTCGCAGATTCAGGATCAGCCCTCGGCCGTGACCACCTCGGTCGGCGAATTCGTGCATGTGCTGATCGAAGCCATCATCGTGGTGCTGGCGGTCAGCTTCATCAGTCTGGGCCTGCACACCAAGCCGCTGCGCCTCGACATCTGGCCCGGCCTGGTGGTGGGCATCACCATCCCGCTGGTGCTCGCGATCACCTTCGTGACGATGTTCTACTGGGGCGTCGGGCTGCACAAGATCTCGCTCGGCTCATTGATCATCGCGCTCGGCCTGCTGGTGGACGACGCGATCATCTCGGTCGAGATGATGGTGCGCAAGCTGGAAGAGGGCTACGACAAGATGCGTGCCGCCACCTACGCCTACGACGTGACGGCGATGCCGATGCTGACCGGCACACTGATCACCGCCACCGGCTTCCTGCCGATCGGGCTGGCCAAGTCGACCGTTGGCGAATACACCTTCGCGATCTTCGCGGTGACGACGGCGGCGCTGTTGATTTCGTGGGTGGTGTCGGTCTATTTCGTGCCCTACCTGGGCGCCAAGCTGCTGCACAGCAAGCCGAAGGTCCATGAAGGTGAGCAGGCGCATGAACTCTTCGACACGCCGTTCTACGCGCGCTTCCGCGCAGCGGTGAACTGGTGCGTCAAGCACCGCTGGATCACGATCGGCCTGACGATCGCAACCTTCGTTCTCGGCCTGGCCGGCATGGGCAAGGTGCAGCAGCAGTTCTTCCCGGATTCGAGCCGGCCGGAGATTCTGGTCGACCTGTGGCTGCCCGAGGGCGCCACCATTCAAGCCAGCGACGACGTGGCCCGCCGCTTCGAGGCTCGCATGATGAAGGAGCCGGGTGTCGTCGACGTGAGCACCTGGGTGGGCAGCGGCGTGCCGCGCTTCTACCTCCCGCTGGACCAGATCTTCCCGCAGAGCAATGTGAGCCAGGTGATCCTGATCCCGAAGGATCTGGCCACGCGCAACGCGCTACGTAACAAGCTGCCCGTGCTGCTGGCCGACGAATTCCCCGATGTGCGCGGCCGCGTCAAGCTGCTGCCCAACGGCCCGCCTGTGCCGTACCCGGTGCAGTTCCGTGTGATGGGCCCGGATGCGGCCGTCGCGCGGCATTGGGCCGACACGGCCAAGGAGATCCTGCGCGCCAACCCAAACATGCGCGGCGTCAACGACAACTGGAACGAGTCGGTGAAGGTCCTGCGTCTCGAGGTGGATCAGGACAAGGCGCGCGCGCTCGGTGTCACCAGCCAGGCCATCGCGACCGCGGCGCGCACCATCCTGTCGGGCAACACTGTCGGACAGTACCGCGAGGCCGATCGACTGGTCGACATCGTCGTGCGCCAGCCGCTGGACGAGCGCAACGCCATCACCGACATCGGCAACGCCTATCTCCCGACGGCCGGCGGCCGTTCGATCCCGCTGGCGCAGATTGCCAGGGTCGGCTTCACGTGGGAGCCGGGCGTGCTGTGGCGCGAGGGCCGTGACTACGCGGTCACGGTGCAGGGCGACGTGGTAGCGGGCATACAGGGTCCGACCGTCACGATGCAGGTCTGGCCCGAGCTGGACAAGCTGCAGAAGACGATGCCCGATGGCTACCGCATCGAGATCGCCGGCGAGGTCGAGGAGAGCAGCAAGGGCACCGGCTCGATCGCCGCCGGCGCCCCGCTGATGCTGTTCATCATGTTCACACTGCTGATGCTGCAATTGCACAGCTTCAGCCGTTCGATCCTGGTCTTCTTGACGGCGCCGCTGGGCATCGCCGGGGTGTCGGGAGCACTGCTGCTGTTGAACCGCCCGTTTGGCTTCGTTGCGCTGCTGGGGGTGATCGCGCTGGCCGGCATGATCATGCGCAATTCAGTGATCCTGATCGACCAGATCGAACAGGACCGCTCGCGCGGCGTGCCGACGTGGACCGCGATCGTCGAATCAGCGGTGCGGCGCTTCCGCCCGATCGTGCTGACGGCCGCTGCTGCCGTGCTGGCGATGATTCCGCTGTCACGGAGTGTTTTCTGGGGGCCGATGGCGGTGGCCATCATGGGTGGATTGGTTGTTGCCACCGTGCTGACGCTGCTGGCTTTGCCGGCGATGTATGCGGCCTTGTTCCGCGTCAAACCGGCCGATCAGGAGCAGGTGCCCGCAAGCAGCTAAAATCCGCGGCTCACCGAATTGCCCACCAAGAAGGGGTCGCTGCGGCGACCCCGCTTTCCTTTTTGACATACCGCGCGGGTGGCGAAATTGGTAGACGCACCAGGTTTAGGTCCTGACGCCAGCGATGGTGTGCGGGTTCGAGTCCCGCCCCGCGCACCAGCAACACAAAACCAGAGAGTCCAGAGAACCATGGCTGTCACTGTTGAAACCCTCGAGAAGCTCGAACGCCGCATCACGCTGACGCTCGCTGCCGACACCATCAACAACGAAGTGCAATCGCGCCTCAAGCGCCTTGCCCGCACGGTCAAGGCCGACGGCTTTCGGCCGGGCAAGGTGCCGATGAGCGTTGTCACCCAGCGGTACGGGTACTCCGTCCAGTACGAGGTGATGAACGACAAGGTCGGCCAGGCGTTCCAGCAAGCAACCAACGAGGCCAACCTCCGTGTCGCCGGCCTGCCGCGCATCACCGAGAAAGAGACTGCGCCCGAAGGCCAGATGGCTTTCGACGCCACCTTCGAGGTCTACCCGGAGGTCAAGCTTGGTGATCTGAGCAATGCCGAGATCGAGCGCGTCAGCACCGAAGTGACTGAAGCCGCCATCGACAAGACCCTCGACATCCTGCGCAAGCAGCGCCGCACTTTCGCGCAGCGCCCGCAAACCGAAGCGGCGACGGACGACGACCGCGTCACCATCGACTTCGAAGGCAAGATCGACGGCGTGCCGTTCGACGGCGGCAAGGCCGAAGGCTTCCAGTTCATCATCGGCGAAGGCCAGATGCTCGAGGCTTTCGAGAAGGCCGTGCGCGGCATGAAGACGGGCGACTCCAAGACCTTCCCGCTGCAGTTCCCGGATGACTACCAGGGCAAGGACGTGGCCGGCAAGGAAGCCGACTTCATGGTCACGCTCAACAAGGTTGAAGCCCAGCACCTGCCCGAAGTGAATGAGGCGCTGGCTAAGGCACTCGGCATTGCCGAAGGCACGGTCGAGGCGCTGCGCGCCGACATCAAGCGCAACCTCGAGCGCGAGGTGAAGTTCCGCGTGCTGGCCCGCAACAAGGCTGCCGTGATGGACGCCGTGGCCAAGAACGCCGAACTCGATCTGCCGAGCGCGCTCGTCAAAAGCGAAACCGACCGCATGGTCGAAAACGCCCGCGCCGACCTGAAGAAGCGCGGCATCAAAGACGCCGACAAGGCACCGATCCCCGAAGAGATCTTCAAGCCGCAAGCCGAGCGCCGTGTGCGCTTGGGCCTGGTGGTGGCAGAACTGGTGCGCGCCAACAATCTGCAGGCGAAGCCGGATCAGCTGCAGGCCCACATCGAGGAAATGGCGCAGAGCTACGAGAAGCCTTCTGAAGTGGTTCGCTGGTACCTGAGCGACCGCGAGCGCATGGCCGAAGTCGAAGGCGTTGTGATCGAGAACAACGTCACCGAGTACGTGCTGGCCAAAGCCAAGGTCACCGACAAGGTGTTGCCGTTCGATGAGTTGATGACCGGCAACTGATCGGCATCATTCACTCGTGCGAGGGGCGCCAGGCTGAAGGGTTTGGCGCCCTTTGCATTTGCCTGGGTATGTTTCTTCGAGGCGTCTCTTGACGCGACATAATCAGACCCAATGTTTCCCCGATCCAACTTCAAGGACCTTCGCATGAGCGCGCTGGACACACAAGGCCTGGGCATGGTGCCCGTGGTCATCGAACAATCGGGCCGTGGCGAACGGGCCTATGACATCTATAGCCGCCTGCTTCGCGAGCGGATCATCTTTCTGGTCGGCCCCGTGAACGATCAGACCGCCAGCCTCGTGGTTGCCCAGCTCCTGTTCCTGGAGAGCGAGAACCCGGACAAGGACATCCACTTCTACATCAACTCGCCGGGTGGCTCGGTGACGGCCGGCATGTCGATCTTCGACACGATGGAGTTCATCAAGCCCGATGTGTCGACCATGTGCGTCGGCATGGCAGCAAGCATGGGCTCGTTCCTGCTGATGGCCGGCGCGAAGGGTAAGCGCTTCTCGCTTCCGAATGCGCGCGTGATGATTCACCAGCCGTCAGGGGGTGCTCAAGGCCAGGCGACCGACATCGAGATTCACGCACGCGAGATCCTGAAAACGCGGGCGCAACTGAACAAGATCTACGCAGAACGTACCGGCCAGCCGCTGGAGAAGATCCAGGCCGACATGGAGCGTGACTTCTTCATGGATCCGGAAGAAGCCAAGAACTACGGTCTGATTGATCAGGTCGTTAACCGCCGCGCCGGCCCGCCGGCCGCAGGCTGACGCCGAAATCAGCCGGGCAAGACCCGTAACTGCGATCCAAACGGGGCCTTTATTACCTGCAAGGCCCCGTTTTCTTTTGCTCTATCATTCACTCAGCCTCTTCTACGCCTCAGTGCGCCCCCATACATGGCCGAAAAAAAAGGCTCCTCCAGCGAGAAAGTTCTTTACTGCTCCTTTTGCGGCAAGAGCCAGCATGAGGTGAAGAAACTCATCGCCGGTCCGTCGGTGTTCATCTGCGATGAATGCATCGAGCTTTGCAACGACATCATTCGCGATGAAGTCCCCGCCGACACGGCAGAAGCTCGGGCCGCCAAGTCCGACTTGCCAGTGCCCAGCGACATCAAGGCGAGCCTTGATCAATATGTGATCGGGCAAGACACAGCCAAGCGTACCTTGTCAGTGGCGGTCTATAACCACTACAAGCGCCTGAAGCACATGGCCACCACCAAGGACGAGGTGGAGCTGTCCAAGAGCAACATCCTGCTGATCGGCCCCACGGGGTCAGGCAAGACGCTGCTGGCCCAGACCTTGGCCCGCCTGCTCAACGTGCCTTTCGTGATCGCCGATGCCACTACGCTGACCGAAGCCGGCTACGTGGGCGAAGACGTCGAAAACATCATCCAGAAGCTGCTGCAGAACTGCAACTACGACGTCGACAAGGCGCAGCGCGGCATCGTCTACATCGACGAGATCGACAAGATCTCGCGTAAGGCAGACAACCCTTCGATCACCCGTGATGTGTCCGGTGAAGGCGTTCAGCAGGCCCTGCTGAAGTTGGTCGAAGGCACGATGGCTTCGGTGCCACCCCAAGGTGGCCGCAAGCACCCGAACCAAGACTTCCTGCAGATCGACACGACCAACATCCTGTTCATCTGCGGCGGTGCGTTCGATGGTCTCGAGAAGGTCATCCAAAACCGTTCCGAGAAGTCGGGCATCGGTTTCGGGGCCACCGTGCACACCAAGAGCGAGAAGCGGGTGTCAGAGGTGTTCCGCGAAGTCGAACCCGAAGACCTGATCAAGTTCGGTTTGATCCCTGAACTGGTGGGGCGTCTGCCTGTAGTTGCCACGCTAGGCGAGCTGACAGAAGACGCGCTAGTGCAAATCCTGACCGAGCCGAAGAATGCCTTGCTCAAGCAGTATCAGAAGCTGTTTGCCATGGACGGCGTGGAGCTTGAGATTCGCCCGTCGGCGCTGGCTGCGATTTCGCGCAAGGCCTTGGCGCGCAAGACCGGCGCCCGCGGCCTGCGTTCGATCATGGAGCTCAGCCTGATCGACACCATGTTCGAACTGCCCACACTGGACGGTGTGGCCAAGGTGGTGCTCGACGAGCACACCATCGAAGAGAACGCCAAGCCCCTGTTGGTGTATCGCGAGCAGGCCAAAGCGAGTGCCTGACCCCGCGTCGCTGAGACTGAGGATCCTGAATGGCCCGTGCGCAGTAAGGCGCGGGCACCTTGCAAATGAATGCTCGAGCCTTATGTGGGCTTGAGAAAGAGAGGTTCCAATGTCCGGACATCCCGTTTTGCCCGCTGAGCCCATCACGATGCCGCTGCTGCCGCTGCGCGATGTGGTGGTGTTTCCCCACATGGTGATCCCGCTGTTTGTGGGTCGCCCCAAGTCCATCAAGGCACTCGAAGCCGCGATGGAAGCTGGCCGTCAAATCATGTTGGTTGCGCAACGCGCTGCCGGCAAGGACGAGCCCAAGCCAGACGACATGTTCGAAGTGGGCTGCGTCTCGAGCATCCTGCAGATGCTCAAGCTGCCCGATGGCACGGTGAAGGTGCTGGTCGAAGGCATCCAGCGCGCCAACACACTGTCCATCAGCGACAACGGTGAGCACTTCATGGCCGAAGTGACGCCCGTGCCGCCCGAGGCTGATGCCAAGCCGGAGGTCGAAGCCCTGCGCCGCGCCGTGACGCAGCAGTTCGACCAGTACGTCAAGCTCAACAAGAAGATTCCCCCGGAGATCCTGACCTCGATCGCCGGCATCGACGACGCAGGTCGTCTGGCTGACACCATTGCGGCACACCTGCCGCTGAAGCTTGAGAACAAGCAGTCGGTGCTGGACCTGTTTGCGGTCGACAAGCGCCTCGAAAAACTGCTTGAGCAACTCGAACATGAAGTCGACATTCTTCAGGTGGAAAAGCGCATCCGTGGTCGCGTCAAGCGCCAGATGGAGAAGAGCCAGCGCGAGTACTACTTGAACGAGCAGGTCAAGGCCATCCAGAAGGAACTCGGTGACGGCGAAGAAGGCGCCGACATGGAGGAATTGGAAAAGAAGATCGTTGCGGCCAAGATGCCCAAGGAGGCCCGCAAGAAGGTCGATGCCGAGCTCAAGAAGCTCAAGCTCATGTCGCCCATGTCGGCTGAAGCCACCGTGGTGCGCAACTACATCGACACGCTGATCAACCTCCCTTGGACCAAGAAGACCAAGATCAAGCACGACCTCAAGCACGCAGAAGAAGTTCTCAATGAGGACCACTACGGTCTCGAGAAGGTCAAGGACCGCATCCTTGAGTACCTCGCGGTGCAGCAGCGCGTTGACAAGGTGAAGGCGCCCATCTTGTGCCTGGTCGGCCCTCCTGGCGTAGGCAAGACCTCGCTCGGTCAGAGTGTGGCGCGCGCCACCGGGCGCAAGTTCGTTCGCATGGCGCTGGGCGGCATGCGCGACGAGGCTGAGATTCGCGGGCATCGCCGCACCTACATCGGCTCCATGCCGGGCAAGGTGCTGCAGAGTCTTTCGAAGGTTGGCACGCGCAATCCGCTGTTCCTGCTCGACGAGATCGACAAGCTCGGCATGGATTTCCGTGGCGACCCGTCGAGCGCCTTGCTCGAAGTGTTGGACCCGGAGCAGAACCACACCTTCAGCGACCACTATGTCGAGGTCGACTTCGACTTGTCCGACACGATGTTCATCGCGACCTCGAACTCGATGAACATCCCGCCAGCCTTGCTGGACCGGATGGAAGTGATCCGCCTCTCGGGCTACACCGAGGACGAGAAGGTCAACATCGCGACGCGGTATCTGCTGCCGAAGCAACGCAAGAACAACGGCGTGCAGGACGCAGAGCTTGAAGTCACCGAGTCAGCAGTGCGCGGGATCATTCGCTACTACACCCGTGAAGCCGGTGTGCGGTCGCTCGAGCGCGAGATGTCGAAGATCTGCCGCAAGGTAGTGAAGGGCATTCAGCTCAAGACCTATAGCGACAAGGTGGTCGTGACCGATGAAAATCTGAACGACTTCCTCGGCGTTCGCAAGTTCAACTATGGCCAAGCTGAGAAGACCAATCAGGTCGGGCAGGTTGTGGGCTTGGCCTGGACCGAAGTGGGTGGCGATCTGCTGACCATCGAGACGGCAGTGATGCCGGGCAAGGGCAACATCATTCGTACCGGTTCGCTTGGCGACGTGATGAAGGAGTCGGTCGAAGCCGCTCGCTCCGTTGTGCGCAGCCGCTCGCGTAGGCTGGGTATCAAGGATGAGATGTTCGAAAAGCGCGACATCCACATCCATGTGCCCGACGGTGCGACGCCCAAAGATGGTCCGAGCGCTGGCGCTGCGATGACCACGGCCTTCGTCTCTGCGCTGACGGGCATTCCCGTTCGCGCCGATGTGGCGATGACCGGTGAAATCACGCTGCGCGGTGAGGTCACGGCCATCGGCGGCCTGAAAGAGAAACTGCTGGCCGCTCACCGCGGTGGTATCAAGACAGTGCTCATTCCTGAAGAGAACGCCAAGGACCTTCAGGACATCCCCGAGAACGTCAAGAACCACCTCGAGATCGTGCCGGTGAAGTGGATCGATCAGGTGCTCGAGGTTGCTCTCGAGTCCTTGCCGCAGGCTCTGGCCGATGAGGAGCCGCCGAAGGTCGAGGCCGTTAAAACCGACGGACCCGTTGCGCCGGTGACGTCCGAGTCCCTCAAGCATTGAAGTTCACGAGCTGGGCTTGCAAGCCCTGCTTTTTTCGGCCTATAATGCGAGCTTCGGTTGATTCTTGAAATGCTCTTAAAGCTGACAAGATTTGATCGAGGCACAAAGCGGGAGTAGCTCAGTTGGTAGAGCGCAACCTTGCCAAGGTTGAGGTCGCGAGTTCGAGCCTCGTCTCCCGCTCCAGATTTAAAAAAGGGAAGCTTCGGCTTCCCTTTTTGCCAATAATCTGCAGTCTAGGTTTCAGTTTTACGCGGCGCGATAGCAAAGCGGTTATGCACCGGATTGCAAATCCGTAGAGCCCAGTTCGACTCTGGGTCGCGCCTCCAGACATGGCTTGCACGGCAAGCAGCAAACGCCCCGACTTGTCGGGGCGTTTTGCTTTGTGGTTCGGCCCGAAGACGACTTACTCGATGGTCTGCACCGCAACAATCTTCGCGTTGCCGGGTTCGAATTCGCAGCGGTAGCTGAACTGAACCAAGTTCATGCCTGGCGCGCGCTCCACGGCGCCCACGCCTTCAAGGCTGGATCGACCCGCTGGAGCTGGCCTGAGCTTGCGTGAATCCGACCCGAAGGCAATGCGGCCAACGCGAGGGTGCTTACTCTTGAGGTTGGCTGCCACAGCGGCTTCGCAGGCCTCTGGTGACACGTTCGCCAAGTCGGGGTCCCACGGTTTTTCTGGTGCCGTGCGTGCACCGCCGGCATCGCGAAAGACGATGCCCGAGGTGGCGCCCGTCTGCGTGTTGAACGCGCAGCCATACGTGAAGGGCAGGGAGGCGCCAGCGGCACTGCGGTAACGGCCGGCACCCTTGACGTCGGTGTCGTCACCAGTGGTCGGCGTCAGCACGCGCTTGTCCTTGCTGAACTGCACATCTTGCGCCTCTCGGCCACGCATCTCCTTGATCGTGTCGACCACGGCGGCCTCGCAGCTTTCGGCTGCCTTGTTGGCGTCGGCGGGTGCCGCAGCCTGGGCTGCGACCGAGCCCAGCAAGAGTGTCAAAAAGGCGATGGGAAAGGTTCGAGTGTTCATGTCTTTACTGCTGAGGGAAACCTGCGCCCATGTTGTCGGGTTTCGACGGCATCGGCAATAGCCGCACTCCCTGAGATGCACGCTGCGAGAGAAGGTTCGCCTTCACCGAGGCTTCACAAACGCATCGTGCACTTCATACCCGCTTCGCAGGCACGGGCCACTCTTCGGGACACGCCCACCATGTCGGTGCGGCGCTTCGGAGGCAAGCCCGTGTCAGCCAGTCAATCTTTGCAACAAGCCGTGCAAACAACGCACAGCGCCCCCAGCCTCATCGTTCACGGCGGGGCGCCGCTCTCCGGCCGGCTCGTGCCGTCGGCCAACAAGAACGCGGTGCTTCCCATCCTGTGCGCGACGCTGCTCACGCGTCAGCCGGTTCATCTGCGCGGTGTGCCCGACATCACCGATGTGAGAAAGATCCTCGCGGTGTTCGAGCAGATCGGCAGTGAGGTCCATGCTGACTTCGAACGCGGCATCGTGGGCATTCATCACCGCAACACGCTGTTCGACGAGAAGCTGCACCGCCTGCCTCAAGAGATGCGGTCGTCGATCATGCTGGTGCCGCCACTGCTTGCTCGCTTTGGCGCAGCGCGCATCGAGAACGACGTGAAAGGCTGCACGCTGGGCGTGCGTGAGATCGACCCGCATGTGGAAGTGCTGCAGCGCTTCGGCGGCCGCGTCCAGCGCAGCGACGACGCCTTGATCGTTCGCAGCGACGGCCCGCTGCGCGCCACCCAGCATTGGCTTGACTACGCGTCCGTCACCACCACCGAGAACTTCGTGCTCTGCGCCGCGCTGGCCAGCGGCACGTCGACGCTGACGAACGCCGCCTGCGAGCCGCATGTGCAGGAGTTCTGCGCCTTCATGCGCCAGCTCGGCGCGCGCATCGAAGGTGTCGGCACCTCTCGGCTCACCATCGAAGGCGTCGACGAACTTGGCGGGACGGAGTTCCGCTTCACTGAAGACTTCCACGAGGTCGTCACCTTCCTCGCGCTTGGTGCCATCACTGGCGGCGAGGTTGTGGTGCGTAACTCATCGCCCGAGCACTTCCCTTTGATCGACCGTTGCTTCGCCAAGTTCGGCGTGCATGTCACGCACCGTGATGGCTGGTCGCACGCTCGCGTGAATGGCAAGCTGAAGGTGGCCGAGCCTTTCACCGCCAACATGCTGCAGAAGATCGAGGCCGCGCCCTGGCCATATCTGCCGGTGGACCTGCTGCCGATCTTCATCGCGCTGGGTGTGCAGGCGGAAGGCAGTGCGATGTTCTGGAACAAGGTCTACGACGGAGCCATGGGCTGGACGTCCGAACTTTCAAAATTCGGCGCGCACGCTTTCCTGTCAGACCCGCACCGCGTGATCACCTTCGGCGGCAAGCGTCTGGTGCCTGCCGAAGTCGAGAGCCCCTACATCATTCGCGTGGCGATTGCGATGCTGATGCTCGCCGCCAGCATCGACGGCCGCTCGGTGATCAAGAACGCTGCACCGATCCGCCGAGCGCACCCGCGCTTCGTCGAGAACCTGCGAGAACTCGGGGCAAACATCGAGTGGACGGGCAGGGCGTAGCGATCAGAATCAGGCCGGAGCACTCTCACGAAGGAGCCGTCATGGCCGAGGCCTACATCGTTGCCGCAACACGCACAGCGGGAGGCCGCCGCGGCGGCCGCTTGTCGGGCTGGCACCCCGTCGACCTGGCCGCGAAAGTGCTCGATGAGCTTGTGGCACGCAGCGGTGCCGACCCGGCGCTGATCGACGACGTGATCGTGGGCTGCGTAGGGCAAGCCGGCGAACAGGCCGCCAATGTCGCGCGCAACGCGGTGCTCGCGTCGACGCTGCCCGAATCCGTGCCCGGCACCTCCGTCGATCGCCAATGTGGCTCTTCGCAGCAGGCTTTGCACTTCGCAGCCCAGGCGGTGATGTCGGGCAGCATGGACGTGGTGATCGCCGCCGGCGTCGAAAGCATGAGCCGCGTGCCGATGGGCATGCCGATGACGCTGCCGGCGAAGAACGGATTGGGCTACTACGTGAGCCCGCAGATGCAGGCGCGTTACCCCGGCGTCGAGTTCAGCCAGTTCTTTGGCGCCGAAGCGATCGCCAAGRAATACGAACTCTCAAAGGACATGCTCGACGCGTACGCGTTTCAAAGCCACCAGCGCGCAATCGCAGCCATGAACGCGCATGCGTTCGACGACGAGATCCTTGCCGTGCCGGTGCGTTTGCAAGACGGCAGCCAGAGCGGTGAGCTGCATCGCGTCGACGAAGGCGTTCGCTTCGATGCGTCACTCGAGGGCATCCGCGGCGTCAAGCTCATCCAGCCGGAGGGGCGGGTCACGGCGGCTTCCGCCAGCCAGATCTGCGACGGCGCCAGCGGCGTGATGGTCGTCAACGAGCGTGGGCTCAAGGGGCTGGGCGTCGAGCCCCTGGCGCGGGTGCACCACATGACGGTGATCGGCCACGACCCGGTGGTGATGCTCGAAGCGCCGATTCCCGCCACGCTGAGGGCGCTTCACAAGACGGGCATGAGCATCGACGACATCGACCTGTTCGAAGTCAACGAAGCCTTCGCGCCCGTGCCGCTCGCCTGGTTGCAAGTGACTGGTGCCGACCCCGCTCGGCTCAACGTGCACGGCGGCGCAATTGCGCTCGGCCATCCGCTGGGCGCCTCCGGAACCAAGCTGATGACGACGCTGCTGCATGCGCTCAGGCAGCGAGGCAAGCGCTACGGCTTGCAGACGATGTGCGAGGGCGGTGGGCTGGCCAACGTCACGATCGTCGAGCGCCTGTAGCCCGAAGGCTCAACGCTTGGCCTGAGCTGTGCGAGGCGCGAGCCGCAGCGTCTCGCCGATGGCGATCGTCGGGAAGACGTCGTCCGTCAAACCGTGGATCTGGCGCTGCTGCGCCAGCACCCTCGGCGGCTCGTCCAGCGATTCGTCGGTCAGCTGGAAGGTGCCCCAGTGCACGCCCAGCGAGCGCTTGGCGCCGAGATCGAAATGGATCTTCACGGCCTCTTCCACGTTCACGTGCTGCGAGGCCATGAACCAGCGTGGCTCGTAGGCGCCGATGGGAAGCAGCGCGATGTCGAAGCCGCCACCTTGTGCGGGCGACTGTCGCTCGGCGAAGCGCTCGCGCATGTCGGTGAAGTCGCGCGAATAAGCGGTGTCTCCGGCGAAGAAGAGGTGACAGTGGTCGGCGAACACCGCGAAGCCGCCCCATAGCGTGTCCATGCGGTCGTTCAGGCCCCGCGCCGACCAGTGCTGGGCCGGCACCAGCATCACTTCCACCTCGCCGCCCGGCGCGGCAACGCGGTGGCTGTCCCACCAGTCGAGTTCGACAGCGTTGGTGATGCCCCGTGCCGCAAGCCAGGGCTTGAGGCCCAGAGGCACGACGAACAGCGGCGGGCCGCCGGCCTGGCGATTCAGCGCGTCGACCGAGGCACCGTCGAGGTGGTCGTAGTGGTTGTGCGAGACCATCACCAAGTCCACATGCGGGAGGTCGGCCAAAGCGACTCCTGGTGCCTGATGCCGCTTGGGGCCCGCGAAGGACATCGGCGAAGCGCGCTGAGAAAAGATCGGGTCGGTGAGCAGCGTGAGCCCGGCGAGCTGGCCCAGCACCGTGGCGTGGCCGATCCAGGTGACCGCAGGCTGCATGGCTGCCCCGGCCAGCGCATTGGCGCGCAGGAAGGCGAGGTCGGCCGCCACGGTCGGGATCGGCGTCTGCGGCGGCTTGGGCAGCCCCAGGCGCGATGCGTCCCAACGCCAGCGCAGCACCTCGGCCAGGGTTTTGGGCGTGAACTCCGTGTGGCTGTTCTGGAAACCATCGGGCCGATGGTGAGATTTGGCCGGGTCGTAGTAGGGGTTCATGTCGTCCTGGAATGAGGGCTGGGCACGCAGAGCGCGGCAGCATAGCCCGCGACCGCAATGTGAGCTCGGGGCGGGGATAGACTTACCCCACGATGTACGCCAAATTTTTCGGCCTGAGGCAGGAGCCTTTCTCGATCGCGCCCGACCCTCGCTACCTGTTCATGAGCGAGCGGCACCGCGAGGCCTTGGCGCATCTGCTGTACGGGTTGCGCGGTGGTGGCGGCTTCGTTCTGCTCACGGGGGAGATCGGCGCGGGCAAGACCACGGTGTGCCGCTGCTTCCTGGAGCAGATCCCCAAGCGCTGCAACGTGGCCTACATCTTCAACCCCAAGCTCACCGTCATCGAGCTGCTGAAGACGGTGTGCGACGAGTTCCGCATCCCGCTCGACCCGGCCCGGCTGCGCACCGACACCGTCAAGGAATACCTCGACCCGATCAACGAGTTCCTGCTCAAGACGCACGCTGTCGGGCAGAACAACGTGCTCATCATCGACGAGGCGCAGAACCTCTCGGCCGACGTGCTGGAGCAGCTTCGCCTGTTGACCAACCTCGAGACCAGCGAACGCAAGCTGCTGCAGATCATCCTGATCGGTCAGCCGGAGCTGCGTGAGATGCTGGCCCGGCCTGAGCTCGAACAGCTGGCGCAGCGGGTGACGGCGCGTTATCACCTGAAAGCCCTGTCGCCGGCCGAGAGCTCTCAGTACATCCGCCACCGGCTGGGCGTCGCGGGCTTGAGCGGTACCGTGCCTTTCGACCGCGAGGCTCGCAAGCGAATCCACCAGCTCTCGCGCGGCGTGCCGCGCCGCATCAACCTGCTGTGCGATCGCTCTCTGCTGGGTGCTTATGCCGATGGCCGTTCGCGCGTCGACCGGGCCATGGTCGACAAGGCCGCGGTCGAGGTTTTCGGCGAGGGCGATGTGGCGGTACCGACATCGGCCCGGGGTACGCGTGTCACCGCGCTGGCTGCGGCTGCGGGCCTGCTGATCGGTGCAGCGCTGTTCGGCATCGTTGGTTGGGCGACAGACGGCTCGCGCAAGCAGGTGGCGGCGATCACCGCGCCGGTGTCCAAGGCGGCGTCCGCGGCAGCGAGCGTGCCGGTGGCCGCCGCGAGCCAGCCTTCTGCGCCGGTAGCCGGCGCGCCGCCTGTCGATCCAGCCGCCGTTCTCAAACTCAGCCTGCACAGCGAAAGCGATGCCTGGCGTGAGCTCGCGCCGTGGTGGAAGGCCTCGCTGACCGAGGGCGACCCTTGCCAGGCTGCGCAGCGCCAGCAGCTTCAGTGCTTCAAGAGCGACGGTGGGCTGGCGCTCATCCGCCAGCTGTCGCGCCCGAGCATGCTCACGCTGTACGACGATGCCGGCAAACCGGCCTATGCGGTGCTGGTGGGCTTGAGCAGCCACACGGCCATGCTGCGCGCAGGCGGCGTCACGCAGGGGGTGAGCCTGTTGTCGCTTTCGAAGGTGTGGCGCGGCGAGTTCGCCACGCTGTGGCGCGTGCCACCGGGCTACCAGAACAAATGGTTTGCGGGACAGGGCGGCCCGGTGGTTGACTGGCTCGCCCTCCAGGTGGCCAAGCTGAATGGTGAACCGCCGCCAGCGGGCGCGCAGAAATTCGACGCTGCCCTGCAGGCGAAGGTCTCGGCCTTTCAACTCGCGCAAGGGCTGAAGGCGGACGGCTTGGCCGGCCCCATCACCCTGATGCAACTCAATCGCGCTGCTGGCGTGGACGAGCCCCGCCTTCAAGCCGAGCTGGCTTCCAACTGAAAGACTGAGCGATGTCCTACATCCTCGATGCCCTCAGGCGAGCCGATTCCGAGCGCGAGCGCGGCACGATTCCCAGTCTGCACACCAAAGCCGAAGCGCTGATCGATGCCGAAGACGATGAAGGCTTCGGCAGCCGTCCGCACCCGTTGCTGTGGGCGGTGATCGGGTTGTCGGTGGTGCTCGCGGGCGTGCTGGCGTGGCAGTTCATGGGCAGCAGCCCGGCCGAGCCTGCGCCGATGCCAGCGTTCAACCAGACGCCGGCTCCTGTTGTGCCGGCTCCCACTCCCGCTCCTGCGCCGGTACCTGCCTCAGTCCCTCCTCCGATGGCGGCGACAGCGCCCCCAACGCCGCAAACCGAACCGCCCGTCGCGATGGTGCCGGCTCGACCGGTGCCCCAGGCTCCCGTGCAAGCTGCACCACGCAAGCAGCCAGCTCGCATCGTGGCGAAAGCCTCTGCACCGGTACCGGCATCAATCGCGGCCCCCGAGCGCCCGGTGCAGGCATTGAACGAGCTGCCGGAAAACATCCGCCGCGAGCTGCCGCAGATCGCCGTGGGTGGTGCGATGTATTCCGAGAATGCAGCGAACCGCATGCTCATCATCAACGGACAGGTCTTTCACGAGGGCGACAAGGTCGCGGGGGAACTCGTGCTCGAGCAGATCAAGCTGAAAACGGCGGTGCTGGCCTACAAGGGCTACCGCTACGGCATCAGCTACTAAAAAAGGGGTGCGAGCCCTGAGACTCGCACCCCCATCAACTCACTTGCTGGTCAAGTGGGCCTGCACCGCTGGCGGTGCCACCGCGTAGTGGTCGAACTGCATCGAGTACTGCGCGCGCCCTGAAGTCTGGGCCCGCAGGCTGCCGATGTATCCGAACATCTCTGCCAGCGGCACGTGCGCCTCGACCACCGCCGCGTTGCCACGGCTGTGCTGCCCGCGGATGATGCCGCGCCGACGGTTCAGGTCGCCGATCACATCGCCCAGATGATCGGCAGGCGTCACCACCTCCACGGCCATCAAGGGCTCCAGCACCACCGGCGCTGCTTTCAGCGCAGCCTCACGCAGCGCAGCTACCGCCGCCAGCTCGAAAGCCAGCGTCGACGAGTCGCGCTCGTGGTGGCTGCCGTCCACCAGCGTCGCCTGGAAGTCAACCAGCGGAAAGCCCGCCACCACGCCAGCTTCGGCCGCGCGGCGCACGCCGGCTTCCACCGCGGGAATGAACTCGCGTGGAATGGCGCCGCCGACGATCTGGCTTTCGAAACGGATGCCTTCGCCGCGCGGCAAGGGCGTGAGCCGCAAGCTCAGCTCGGCGAACTGGCCGGGGCCACCGCTCTGCTTCTTGTGCACATGCCTCACCTCGATGGGCTTGGTGATCGTTTCGCGATAAGCCACTTGCGGGCGGCCTGTCGACACGTCCACCTGGTGCTTGGTTCTCAGCTTCTCCAGCGTCACCTCCAGTTGCAGTTCACCCATGCCCGACAGAATCGTCTGGCCCGACTCGGCGTCTTGCCGAATGCGCAGGCTCGGGTCTTCCTTCACCAATGCGTGCAGGGCCTTGCCCAGGCTTTGTTGATCGGCCTGGGTCTTGGGCTCCACCGCGACGTGAATCACCGGCTCTGGAATGCTGATCTCCTCCAGCACCACCGGGTGCTGGCGGTCGCTCAGCGTGTGGCCCGTGACCGTGTCCTTCAAGCCGACGACGGCCGCGATGTCTCCTGCCTCCAGCACCTGGCGTTCCTCGTGCTTGTCGGCATGCACCTCGTACAGGCGCGACACGCGTTCCGTCTTGCCGGTGCTGGCGTTCAGCACCGTGTCGCCCGGCCGCAAGCGGCCGCGGTACACGCGCACGAACACCATCGAACCGTGGGCGTCGGTCACCACCTTGAAGGCGAGCGCCGCCAGCGGCCCGTCCGGGTCGGCTTCGGGTTGACCGGCAACTGCGCGAACGTCCTGCGGAGACGGCAGGTAGTCGACCACGGCATCGAGCAAGGGCTGAACGCCCTTGTTCTTGAATGCCGCGCCGGCCAGCACGGGCACGAAAGAGCCTGCCAGCGTGCCGGTGCGAATGCAGGCACGCAGCTGCTCGACCGAAGGCTCTTCGCCGTTCAGGTAGGCCGCGAGGGCGGTGTCGTCTTGCTCGACCACGGTCTCGACCAAGCGTGCCCGCCAGCCCATGGCTTGCGCCATCAGCTCGGGCGCGATCGCCTGCGTCTCGTACGGTTCGCCCGCTTCGCTGCCGTGCCAGACCAGCGCCTTCATGGCGAGCAGGTCCACGACGCCGCGGAACGTGTCCTCGGCGCCGATGGGCAATTGCAACACCAGCGGCTTGACGCCCAGGCGCTCTTCCATCATCTGCACGACGCGCGGGAAGTCGGCCCCCACGCGGTCGAGCTTGTTGATAAAAGCTAGGCGTGGCACGTGGTACTTGTCGGCCAGGCGCCAGTTGGTCTCGGTCTGCGGTTCGACACCGGCGACACCATCGAACACGACGACGGCGCCATCGAGCACGCGCAGCGAACGGTTCACCTCGATGTTGAAGTCGATGTGCCCCGGGGTGTCGATCAGGTTGATCTGCGCACCCTTCCAGAACACGGTCGTGGCCGCGCTGTTGATGGTGATGCCGCGTGCGCGCTCCTGCGGGTCGAAGTCCATCGTCGTGGTGCCGTCGTGCACTTCGCCGATGCGATGGTTTTCGCCCGTGTAGAACAGGATGCGTTCGGTGGTCGTGGTCTTGCCTGCGTCGACGTGGGCAATGACGCCGATGTTTCTGAGTTTTCTGTTGTTCGAGTTCATCTGGATCTTTCGTTGAAGGCGTGGGGCCCGCCTTCAACGACGATCCGCGAAGGCTAGGCGCAATTCACTTGCGGCAACGGGCCAAAGTACGAGCGCAAGCCGTCTCGTGCTTTGGCGAGAAGAATCGTGGCGATCAGCTTGTCGTAGGTGCGCATGGTGATGAGCAGTGCAGAAAAAACAAAACCCCGGAAGCGGGAGCCTGCCGGGGTTGGGGGCGGAAGGCTCTGCAGCCATTCCGAATGTGTCGAAAGGCCGTGACTAGGTAGCGAAAAATGTGGCGTGCTTGCCGAAGAGAGTGTGTTGCATGGTCGTGGGCCGTTCGTTGAGGTGGCGATTGTTCCAGATCGGGCCAGACTGAGAAAGCACAAGCTGGCTATGGAAGCCATAGCCGCCGGTGTAGGACGGCTGCACCTCCTGGTTGAGGTTCTGTCCGATGCCCRTGTGCGCCGGTGCTGCAGATACTGGGTCGTCGCCGCTGCTGAACACCCCATGACAACCATTCGAACCGGCCAGGCTCCTGCCACCCTGACGCGTGATGCATTCGGCGAACGCTTTCGAGCCAGTTTCTACGACCCGGCGTTCGAAGCGGAGAAGGGTTCCATCGCCAAGCTGGAAGTCATTGCCTGGCAGGCGTACGAACAGGGCCGCAAGGCGCCGCGCAGCCGGCCGGCGGGCGAGGGCTTTGCTGACCCCACCTATGACTTGTCCGACGAATGGCGTGCCACCCGTGACCGCCTGGCGGCAGCGCAACAACGCTGGGCAAAACCTGACACCCCCTCGCGCGTGCTGCTGATCTGCGGCAGCTCGCGCAACGACGGTACGTGCCCCGGCGAAAACTCCAAAACCTGGCGCTTCACGCAGTGGGCCCGCGAGGTGGTGCAGGCCGAGGGGCTGGAAGCAGACGTCCTGGACCTGAGCCTGTTGACGTCTGACTACGGCCGTCACATTCACCCGTGCAAGGGCTGCGTGGGCACGGCCATGCCCTTGTGCCACTGGCCGTGCAGCTGCTACCCCAACCATTCATTGGGACAAGTGAACGACTGGATGGCCGAGATCTACGAGCGATGGGTCTCGGCACACGGTGTGATCATTGCGGCACCGACGTACTGGTACCAGTCACCAAGCCCCTTGAAGCTGATGATCGACCGGCTGGTGTGCGCCGACGGCGGCAACCCCGATCCCACCACCACGCACGGCAAGAAGCCAGCAGAGGCCAAGGCAATCGAAGAGAAGGGCTGGGGCTATCCCAAGCACCTGGCCGGCCGGGTGTACGGGCTCATCGTCCATGGGGATGTGGCGGGCGTCGAATCGCAACGCCGCAACCTGAGCGACTGGCTGGATTGGATGGGCCTCATCGACGCTGGCGCGAGTTCACGCCTGGACCGATACGTCGGCTACTACGAACCGTACTTCAACAGCCACGACGCGCTGGACCGCGACGAAGCCGTTCAGCAGGAGGCCCGTGGTGTGGCGAGCAGTGTGGTGCGTGCTGTGGCCGAGTTGCGCGCCGGCCGGCTTAGCCAGCCCGACAAGGCCGTTCGTACCGCTCGTCCCAAGTAAGACTTTCTTCAACCTCAAGGAACCGCCATGATCGAAAAATCCGCCAGCGTTCATTGGATCGGCCGTGGCCGCCTGGGCCAGGGCCGCGTGAGCACCGAAACCCGCTCAATCAACGACCACCCGTATGGCTTTGGCAGCCGCTTCGAAGACGACCGCACCGGCACCAACCCGGAGGAGATATTGGCGGCAGCCCACGCCGCCTGCTTCACGATGGCGTTCTCGTTTGCGTGCGACAAGGCCGGCTTTGCCACCACCGAAGTCGACACGCAGGCACGCGTGCGTCTGGTCAAGGAGGGCGATGGGTTCCAGATTGATCGCATCGCCCTCGAACTGCGCGCCTCAGTGCCCGGCATCGGCGAAGCGCAGTTCCACGAGATCGCGCAAACCGCCAAGCGCGATTGCCCGCTCTCCAAGGCGCTGGCCAGCGTGCCCGAGATCACGTTGGAAGCAACCTTGCTGCAGGAGTGAGCGGGTTTGCGGCGTTGAACCGGTCGCTCAGAACCGGTGGCGCATGCCGGCGGCCACCGTGTTGCCGTTCGCCAGGTTGGCGCCGCGGTCAGGTTCGCCGCGCTGGCTTATTGCGTCTCGATCTTGGAGGTCTTGATCACATCGCCCCAGCGCTTGATTTCGCTGGTCAGCAACTGCGTCATCTGCTCCGGCGTGCTGCCCTGTGGGCGAACGCCCAGTTTTTGCAGCTGAGCGATGACCTCGGGCGACTTGAGCGCCTCGTTGGTGGCGAGCGTCAGCTTGGCCACGATGTCCTTCGGCGTCTTGGCCGGGACGGCCAGCGCGTTCCAGGAGGCAACGTCGTAGTGGGCGATGCCTTCTTCCTGCACGGTCGGCACGTTGGGCAGCAGCGGAAAGCGCTTGCCGGAGGTCACTGCCAGGGCGCGGAGTGCCTTGCCTTCAACTTGCGACAGCATGGGGCCGAGGATTTCGAAGCCCACGTCGATCTCTCCGGAGCGCAGTGCCGTCACCACGGCCGGCGTGCCTTTGTAGGGGACAGTGACGGCGTCGATGCCCGCCGTGGTCTTGAACAACTCGGCCGACAAGTGCTGCGTGCTGCCGGGAGCAATGGTGCCGATCGTCAGCTTGCCCGGGTTGGCCTTGGCATAGGCCGTGACTTCTCGCAGGGTCTTGAAGCGCGACTCGGCCGCAACGAACACGGCCAGGTCGAAGAAGCCCAGGGTGCCCACCGGCGCAAAGTCTTTCGTCACGTCGAACGGCAGCTTCTTGAAGAGCGTCTGGCTCACGGCGTTGCCGTTGCTCATCAGCAGCATGGTGTAGCCATCGGGCTGGGCCTGTGCGACCGCGGTCGAACCGACGATGCTGCCGGCACTGGGTCGGTTGTCGACGACGATGGTCTGCTTGAGCGTCGCCGTCATCGCCTGGGCCACGGCGCGGGCCGTCAAGTCGGCGATGCCTCCCGGCCCGAACGGCACGATGAGCGTGATGGCCTTCTCGGGGTATTTGGTCTGGGCCTGGACGCGACCTGCCGATACCGCGACGGCAGTCAACAGCAATGACCGGCGGCTGATGTGGAAACGATCTGACATGGCAGCTTTCTGAAGAGGTGGCACTCGATACACAGAATCTTGGCAGGGGAGCTGCCATGCTGGTACGTCATGCCACGTCTAGCTGCTATGCCGATTCGGCTGGCATTCGTGCGTAAGAACACGGATACCGAAGCTGCCGAGGTGGTGCGCGGGACGGGAATCGAACCCGTACACCCCCTTCCGGGAAGTGGCGGGTTTTAAGCCCGCTGCGTCTACCAATTCCGCCACCCGCGCGCACCGGCCCGAATCATAGGCGGTGCGAGCGACCGCGCAGAGGTCGAGCCGATTGTCAGAGGCCTGTGGCGACGGTCACCTCGCACGCCATGGGGAGCCAGCGGTGAGCGAACTGTTCCAATGACTCGACCGTTCCGGTGGTTTGCAGACGAACCCTGCCTGCTTGTCGCGGCTGGCTTTGCGGGGGTGCAAGGCGCAATACCTGGCGTCCCACGGCGTCCGCGGTGTCGATCAAGGTGACGTCTACTCCAAGCGCCGCCTGGATCTGTCGCGCGACGAAGGGATAGTGCGTGCAGCCGAGCACCACCGTGTCGACCCGAGCCTCGCGCAAGGGCATCGTGAATCTTTCGATCAGATCGAGCAGTGCGGGGGACTCTGCTTCGAGCCGTTCAATCTGCCCCGCCAAGCCGGGGCAGGGCTGCAGATGAATCTCGACGTCGCTGTCGTAGGTCTTCGCAAGCCGTTGAAACTTGTCGCTGCGCAGCGTGGCGGGGGTGGCCATGACTCCAATGCGGCCGTTGCGGCTCGCGGCGACAGCGGGTTTGATGCCTGGCTCCACCGCGACGATGGCCATGCCGGGCCAGCGCTCTCGCAGGCTGGCTGCCGACACCGCCGTCGCAGTATTGCAAGCGAGAACCAACAACTGCGCGCCCTGCGCCAGAAGGTGGCTCGCGACACGGTGGGTGCGATCGGTGATGAACTCATCGGAGCGCTCGCCGTAGGGGGCATTGCCCGAGTCTGCCACGTAGAGCAGGTCGCTCGAAGGCAGCTGCTGATGCAAGGCCTTCAGCACCGAAAGGCCTCCCACGCCTGAATCGAAAACGCCGATGAGGGAGGGCTGGGTGCTCATGGGGGGCGCAGTCTAGCAGCGGGCTTTTGGTGGCTGGCCAGTGGCCCAAAAGGCATGAGACAATCGCCGAATCGAACGATCGTTCGTTTTTATGCCGAACGCTTGTGCTTCCTTGGGGCTCGCTCCAGGGGGCGAACCTAGAATTCATTCAGATTCCAAGTCTCAGGAGAATTCATCATGAAAGCATTGGTAGCCGTCAAGCGAGTGGTTGACTACAACGTGAAGGTGCGGGTGAAGAGCGATGGCAGCGGGGTGGACATAGCCAACGTCAAGATGAGCATGAACCCCTTCGACGAGATTGCCGTCGAAGAGGCGGTCCGCCTGAAGGAGAAGGGCCTCGTCACCGAAGTCATCGCCGTCAGCTGCGGCGTCACCCAGTGCCAGGAAACCCTGCGCACCGCCATGGCCATCGGCGCCGACCGCGCCATCCTCGTCGAGACCCCCGCTGACCTCGAGCTGCAGCCCCTGGCCGTCGCCAAGCTGCTCAAGGCCCTGGTCGACAAGGAACAACCCGGTCTCGTCATCCTCGGCAAACAAGCCATCGACGACGACTGCAACCAGACCGGCCAGATGCTCGCTGCTCTCGCCGATCTGCCGCAGGCCACCTTCGCCAGCAAGGTCGAGCTCACCGCCGACGCCATCAGCGTCACCCGCGAAGTCGACGGTGGCCTGGAGACCTTGAAGCTCAGCCTGCCTGCCGTCGTCACCACCGACCTGCGCCTCAACGAGCCGCGGTACGTGACCCTGCCCAACATCATGAAGGCGAAGAAGAAGACCCTCGAGGTCTTGAAGCCCGAGGCCCTGGGCGTCGATGTCGCTCCCCGCATCAAGACCCTGAAGGTCAGCGAGCCGCCCAAGCGCAGCGCCGGCATCAAGGTGCCCGACGTCGCCACCCTGGTCGACAAGCTCAAGAACACCGCCAAGGTCCTCTGAGGAGAACAACACCATGACCACCCTCGTCATTGCTGAACACGACAACCACGCCCTCAAGGGCGG
>NZ_JBFUFG010000022.1:0-18523 GCF_056403575.1 Rhizobacter sp. P2_G4
TTCGGGCCCCGTGGGGGGCGTCGAGGAGCGCAGGGGTTTGGGGCCGCGTGCGCAGCACGCCTCGTCAACTGACTTCGCGCGGCTGTCTGAGCGCAGCGGCCAAAGGCCGCGTAGCGAGTTCGGCGCGAGGCCCCACACACCGAGCCCCGCAGAGCAGTCCGGCCCTAGCCGGACTGCCCCCGTCGGGGTCGCCTTTCTTTGCCTTCTTTCTTTGGCGAAGCAAAGAAAGAAGGTCGCCCGCCGGGGCGATATCCCGGCAGCAGCCTCACGCAGTGAACAAGATCAACGACAAACCGCACCATAGCGGCAATAGCACTTGAGGCAAAAAATGGAAATCAACCTCCCCTACGTAGTCGCCGAAGTCACCGCCGCCTTCACCCGCTACGAAGACGCCCTCGTCAACAACAAGGTCGACGTCCTAGACCAGCTGTTCTGGAACAGCCCGCAGACCCTGCGCTACGGCGCCGGCGAGAACCTCTATGGCTACGAAGCCATCCAGGCCTTCCGCGCCGCGCGGCCTGCCATGGGCCTCGCCCGCACGCTGCTGCGCACGCAGATCACGACCTATGGCGATAGCTTCGCCACCGCCAACTGCGAGTTCCAGCGCGAAGGCACCGACAAGCTCGGCCGCCAGAGCCAGACGTGGATGAAAACGCCTGAGGGCTGGCGGGTCGTATCTGCGCATGTAAGCTTGTTGGCATGAAATCGTCGGCCAAAAAGACCACCCCACAGGCCAACCCGCGCGACCTCACGCGATCCGAAATTGCCTACCGCCGATTGAAGGCGGCCATCTTCGATTTCGTGCTGCTGCCGGGTGACGGTTTCACCGAGAGCGACATGGCCGAGCGGCTCGGCATGTCGCGCACGCCGGTGCGTGAAGCGCTGTTCCGCCTTGAGCTCGAGGGTTATGTGAAGGTGGCCTACCGAAGCGGCTGGAGCGTGGCGCCGTTCGACTTTCGCAAGCTCGAAGAGCTGTACGACCTGCGCATCGTGCTCGAGTGCACCGCCGTCGACCGTCTTTGCGCGATGGTGCCCATGCCCGACCTGGGTTTGCTGAAGGCGGCGTGGATGGGCCCCGAGAATGAGCGCCTCGGCGACACCACCGAAGTGGCCGCACTCGACGAGGCCTTCCACGCCACGCTGGTGTCCGCCGCCGGCAACCTGCAGATGGCGCGCGTGCATGCCGACGTGACCGACGGCATCCGGATCGTCCGCCGGCTCGACTTCACCCAGCCGCCGCGCATTGCGGCCACTTACGAAGAGCACGCGAAGATCCTGCGCGCCATCCTCGCGCGCCGCGCCGACCCGGCCAAGCTGATGCTGCGCACCCACATCGAGGCCAGCAAGGCCGAGGTGCGCAAGATCACCATCCACAAGCTGCACAGCGCCCGGCCCGCCACAGGGCAGTTGTAAGGCGCCAGTCGCAGCACCCCGGCGCCTCTGCCGGCGGTTTTCGTGACTTAGGTCGCAGCTTTCCAGCCCCTGCACCCCCTCCCCCCGGAGCTTCTTACAGGGTGGACGGCAGGGCCGTGCCGCTATGCTTCCAGCTTCAGGCAAGACCTGCCCTACAACAAAGAATCCATGAAGCTCGTCGTGCGGAAATGCGCTCTCTGGCTGTGCCTGCTGGCAGGGTCGAACGGCCTGTGGGCGGCCACACCCATTGCCACCGTGACCATCGCCGACGGCGAGGTGGTGCTGGTGCGCGAGGCCTCGCGCCTGCAACTCAGCGAAGGCGTGCGCCTGGTCAAGGACGACATCGTGGAGACCTCGGCCAAGGGCCGGCTGGTGCGCATCGAGTTCAGCGATGGCGTGATCCTCGACCTGGGCCCTGAGTCGCGCGCCCTGCTCGCCCCCAAGCTCACCGGCGATCGCGCCAGCCTGCCGGCTCGCCTGCACCTGCTGCGCGGAGAAGCCAAGCTGACGGTGCCGCAGACCTCGCCGCCGATCACTGCCTTCACCTCGCCGAGCTTCGACGTGAGCAACATCTCGCGCAGCGCCGTGTTCGTTGTGAAGGCCGATCAGGCCGCGGCCTTTGCCGAATCGGGCGAGGTGGCGCTGCAGGAGCGGCGTGCCGGCAAGGCCGCCGGCAACATCACGCTGAAAGCCGGTGAATTCTTTGCGCGCACAGGCGACGCCAAGGCCGCCGTCACCGCACGGCCGACGCCGGCATTCATTCAGCTACTGCCCCGGGCGTTTCTCGACACGCTGCCTTCGCGAGCCAGCCTGTTCAAGACCCGTGAGGTCGAGCCCAAGCCGCTGGGCGAGATCAGCTTCGCGGATGCCGAGGCGTGGATCGACGCCGAGGGCTTTCGCAGCCAGTTCGCCACACGCTGGAAGGCCCTGGCGCAAAACCCCGCATTTCGCAGCGGCCTCATCGCCAACCTGAGTGCCCACCCCGAATGGGACCGCACGCTCTACCCCGAAAAATACCTGCCCAAACCAGCCCCCGCACATGCCAGCAGAGCAAGTGCCCCGACTGAATACAAGCCATGACGCAGCTGCATCCGCGGCACCCCCAGAACACGTAAGTCAGTTCATACCGGCAGAGCCCCAGAAAGAGAAACCATGAAGCTGCTCGTCAAGTTCAACCTCGTCTTCCTGATCGTGTTCGCGCTGGGCCTGGGCGGCTCGAGCTACGTGGCGCGCAAGCTGCTGCAGGAAGGCGCACACGAAGAAGTGCTGGACCGCGCGCGCCTGCTGATGGAAAGCGCGATGGCCGTCAGCACCTACACCTCGACGCAGGTGGCGCCGCTGCTCGAAACGCAGATGACCTACACCTTCCTGCCGCAATCGGTGCCGGCGTATTCGTCGTCCGAAGTGCTGAACGCATTGCGCAAGAACCACCCCGAGTACGCCTACAAGCCGGCGATGCTGAACCCCACCAACCCGCGCGACCGCGCGCAGGACTGGGAAGAAGACGTGATCCAGCAGTTCAAGCAGTCGGCCGAGCAGACCGAGTTCATCGGCGAACGCATGACACCGGCCGGCCGCGTGACCTACATCGCGCGTCCCATCAAGCTGAGCAACCCCGCCTGCCTGCGCTGCCACAGCACGGTCGAGGCAGCGCCCAAGCCGCTGGTCGAGAAGTACGGGCCGGCCAACGGCTTCGGCTGGAACCTCAACGAAGTTCTGGGCGCCCAGGTGGTGTCGGTGCCCATGTCGGTGCCGCTCGCGCGCGCCGACCGCGCCTTTGGCGTGGTGATGGGCTTGCTGGCCGGGGTGTTCATCCTGATCGGCCTGGCGCTCAACCTGATGCTGTGGAAGCTGGTGATCCAGCCGGTGAGCCGCCTCTCCAGCCTGTCCGACCGCGTGAGCCTGGGCGAGCTCGATGCGCCTGAGTTCGACTTCAAGTCGAAGGACGAGATCGGCACTTTGGCGGAATCGTTCACGCGCATGCGCAAGAGCATGGTCCACGCCATGAAGATGCTGGACACCTGAGTCGGAGAATCCGAAATCATGAATGGTCCCTCTGACTACACGAGCCCGGCGCCGGGCCGCCCCAAGGCGGGCTCCGCCCCCTTGGGGGGCAGGCGCGCAGCGCCGTGGGGGCTGACATGACTCATCCCGAGCGCCTTGGCAAATACCCGATCACCGGCGTGCTCGGCAAGGGCGCCATGGGCGTCGTCTACAAGGCCTTCGACCCGGTGATCAACCGGCCGGTGGCCATCAAGACCATCCACAAAGCGCTAATTGGGCAAGACCTCTCGGGCTCGTCCACCACCGCACGCTTCAAGAACGAGGCACGCGCCGTGGGCCGGCTCTCGCACCCCGGCATCGTGGCCATTTACGAGTACGGCGAGGACGAGAACACCGCCTACATCGCGATGGAGTACGTGGAGGGCCGCACGCTCTCGCAGATCCTCGGCAACTCGCCGCGCCCGCCCGAGTGCGACATCCTGACGCTGATGGACCAGCTGCTGGCCGCGCTCGACTGCGCGCACAAGGCCGGCGTGTGGCACCGCGACATCAAGCCCGCCAACCTCATCGTCACGAACGCCGGGCAGCTCAAGGTCACCGACTTCGGCATCGCGCGCATCGAGTCGGTGGTGCTGACGCAGATCACCTCCACCATCGGCACACCGGGCTACATGGCGCCTGAGCAGTACACCGGCGAGAACATCGATCACCGCACCGATGTGTTCGCTGCAGGCGTGCTGCTGTACGGCATGCTGGTCGGCCACCCGCCCTTCCAGGGGTCGGCCGAGACCATCATGTACAAGGTGGTGAACGAGAACCCCACGCCGCCGAGCAAGGTGGCCGAAGCGGGCCGCTCGGCGTTCTACGACCCCATCATCGCCAAGGCGCTGGCCAAGAAGCCCGAGCAGCGCTACGCCAACGTGGCCGACTTCCGCGCCGCGCTGGCCAAGCGTGACCTTGCGGCCGAGCCGGACACCGGTGAGACCACCGTCATCGTGGTCAGCGACCACTTTGCCCCCACGGTGGCCATCGGCGTGCTGGAGCCGCCGAGCAACCTGCCGCGTTCGGTGGGCACCACCATTCCCGGCTGGGACCCGGCCACGCTGCACCAGATCGAGCTCGCACTCGCCTCCTTCGTGGGCCCGATGGCCAAAGTGCTCGTGCGCCAAGCCGCGAAAACACATTTCGACTGGCCGACGCTGACCACCGCCATCTCCCAGCATCTGTCGACCGACGAAGACCGCAAGCGCTTCAATGCGAAGCTGGTCGCTGCGACGGGCGGCTCCAAGATCACCACCGGTGGGTCCAGAGTGACGACCGCGGGATCGAAGCCCACGGCCGCCTCAAGCGCCGGGAATGGCCAGCCATTGGCACCCGAGGCGGTAGCCGCCGCGCAGCGTGTGTTGACGAGCCACATCGGCCCCATCGCGAGCATCGTGGTCAAGAAGGCTGCGGCCAAGGCCAGCACGCAAGAGCAGCTCTACGTGCTGCTCGCCGAGCATGTCAGCGAAGGCGCCGAGCGCCAGAAGCTGCTGGCCGCGCTGCACAAGAAGGCCTGAGCGGCAGCCGCGTCAGCGGCTCGACATCTCTCGAACGGCGCCCGACTTGATGGCGCGCAAGCCGTCGATCACGGGGTCGAGCTGGCCACACACCGTTTCGAGCAAGGCATCGACCTCGATGCTCCGCGCGCCCTGAAGGCACGCGTGTTCGAGCACATGGGCAGCCTCGCTGAGCGCCTGGGCGCCGACGGTTCCCGAGACGCTCTTCAAGTCGTGCGCCAAGCGTGCCGCCTTGTTCACATCGCCCGTGGCATAGGCACTGCGGAAGTTCTCGCCGAACTCGCTCTCGCGATCACGGAACATCTCGAGCAGACGCCGATAGAGCTGCTCGTCGCCGCCCAGTCTGACCAGCGCGCCCTGGCTGTCCAAGCCCGGCAGCTCGAACGCCGTGGCTGGTCGCAGCGGTACGGCAACGCTCGATTTCGGCCGCACCCACCGCGCCAAGGTGGAGAACATTTCTGCGACCCTGATCGGCTTGGCAATGTGATCGTTCATGCCGGCGGCGAGTGCCTTCTCTCGGTCGCCGATCATCGCGTTGGCCGTCATCGCGATGACCGGCAGCTCCCGCCACTGTGCCTGCTCGCGCAGGGCACGCGTGGCTTCGTAGCCGTCCATCACCGGCATCTGGCAGTCCATCAGCACACCGTCGAACTGATGGCGGGCGAGCATGTCCAGCGCCTCGCGGCCGTTCTGTGCCACTTGAACGACGAGGCCGGCCTGGGTCAGCAGGTCGGTGGCCAGCTCCTGGTTGATGGGGTTGTCTTCCACCAGCAGCAGCCGTGCCCCGCCCAGGTTCATCAGATGGCCTTGCATCGCGTCGTGGCGCAAGGCGCTGCGCGTGGCGGGGGTGCTGTTCAGCCCCATGGCAACGGCGCACGAATCGAGCAGAGTCGACGCAGTGACCGGCTTGGTCAAGGTGGCGGCCACCGTCAGCTGTTGTTCGGCGAGCCGGCGCAGCACTTCGTCGCGGCCGAACGCGGTGAGCATCAGCACCGTGGGTGTCGGGTGGCGGCGCGGCATCTCTGCCATGCGGCGTGCGCACTCGATGCCGTCCATGCCGGGCATCTTCCAGTCCAGCAACACGAGGCCATAGGGCGCGTCGCGCGCATCGGCCAGCGCGATGAGCTGCAGCGCTTCGTCGCCGCTGGCGGCAAGCTGCGGTTGCAGGCCGAGGGCCGTCGTCATCTGCAACAGCAGCTCGCGGGCAGTGGCGTTGTCGTCGACCACGAGCACGCGCGTGCCGCGCAACTTGTCGCGGCTGGCCGGTGGCCGCGCAATGGCACCGGGCTCCTGCAGGCCGAACGACGCGCTGAAGTGAAAGCAGCTGCCGTGGCCCGGTTCGCTTTCGACGTCGATCTCGCCCCCCATCAGGCCCGCCAGGCGCCGGCTGATCACCAGACCCAGGCCCGTACCGCCGAAGTGCCGGCTCGTCGACGCATCGGCCTGCGAGAACGGCTGGAACAGCTGCTCCCGCTGCGCAGGGGTGATGCCGATGCCGGTGTCTTTCACCTCGAAGTGCAGGCGGACTGATTCGGCGTTGTGTTCGAGCACCTCGATGCCCACCACCACCTCTCCGGTCGAGGTGAACTTGACCGCGTTGCTGCCGAGGTTCAACAGCACCTGACCCAGACGCGTCGGGTCTCCCACCAGGCTCCTGGGCAGGTCCATGGGCAGCTTGAACAACAGCTCCAGGCCCTTCTCTTCGGCCTTCATGCCCAGCAGGTTGGCGAGGTTGTCCATCACATCGCCGAGGTCGAAGGGGATGTGCTCCATGTCGAGACGGCCCGCCTCGATCTTCGAGAAGTCGAGGATGTCGTTGATGATGCCCAGCAGCGACTCGGCCGAGCTGTGCACCTTCTGCACATAGTTGAGCTGATGGGGCGCAAGGCCGCTGTGCAGCGCCAGGTACGACATGCCGAGAACCGCGTTCATCGGCGTGCGGATCTCATGGCTCATGTTGGCGAGAAACTCGCTCTTGGCGCGGGTGGCCGCCTCGGCCTCCTGGCGTGCACGCTTCAGGTCCGTGATGTCCATCGAGATGCCGCCGACGGCGTAGCACTTGCCATCGGCGTCCTGCAGCGGGAAGACGTGGGTCTGGAACGTACGCACATCACCGTCCGCGCCGCGCATCTCGTGCTCCGCCCTCAGCACCTGCCCGGTGGCTGCGACCTGCCGATCCTGTTCGATCACGCGGGCGGCGTTCGTCGAATCGATCAGCTCGTCATCGCGCAGCCCCACCAGCGATTGGCGAGGGTGCCCGAGAACCTCGCTCAGCCGCGCGTTGTGGCGCAGGTAGTGGCCGTCGAGATCCTTGACGAAGACAACGGCCGGCACGTTCTCGATGATCGCCTGCAGCGAGTTGCGGCTGCGTTCGAGTTCGGCAGTGCGCATCTGCACCCGCTCTTCGAGGCTGACGTTGAGCTTGCGGATCTCTTCCTCGGCGCGGCGCTGGTCCGTGATGTCTGAGAACACCGCCACCCCGCCGCGACCGGCCCCCGTCTGGTCGATCAAGGGGCGAGCCGTCACGCTGAGCCACCGGCCCTCGGGCAGCACCGCGTTGCGCAAGAAAATGACGACGTTGTCACTCGATTCACCGTGCACCGCACGCACCAGCGGCAGCTCGGCTTCCGGGTACAGCGTGGTCTGGTCCGGCAGAAACAGGCCGTACAGGCCCGACCAGCTCTCGCTGCCAGCGGCCGTCACCCCGAGGCCGAGAATCTTCTCGCCGGCCGGGTTGATGAGCACCGACTCTCCGTGTTCGTTGGCGACCGACACCCCATCCCCCATGCTGTCGAGGATGGACTGCAGGATGCTGGTCTGCTGCTGCAGCTCACTGCGCGAGCGTTGCAGCGCTTCGTTGGCGTCGGCCAGCATGCGATGCGAGCGGCGCAGGTGCAGCAACAGGAACCCGGTGGCAGCCAGCGCCACCACGCTGCCCACAAGCACCGTCCACAGCCAGCGCTGCTGCAGCTCGCGCTGGCGCAATTCAGCGCTCTGGCGTTCGTTGTGCTGCGTCAGCTCGATGACCTCTCGCTGGCGGCTTTCGGCCTCGTAGCGCTTCGCCAGCTCGAGCATGCGTGCACTCGATCGCTCGCGCGTGGCCTTGGCCGTCATCTCTGCGGCCTCTTGCGACAGCTGATAGGCGCGGTGGGGGTCACCCGCCTTGGCAGCGATCCCTGCCAGGCGCTGCGCGCTCTCGCTCAGGTAGAGCGGAAAGCCGATGTCCTTCGCGAGGGCATAGGCGCGTTCGGCATCGGCCCGCGCAGCGCTTGTGTTGCCCAGCGATTCCTGGTTCGCGCTGCGTGCGTTCAGCGCGTACCACCGGCCGATGGGGTTCGGGTACTTGCGATAGCCATCGACCACCTCGTCGAGCAGCGACAGCGCCTGCGCATAAAGGCCCTGATTACGCAGATTGGCGGCGAGCCCGAACTCCGCGAAGTTGACGTTGACTGGCGTACCCACCGAGCTGAAGAGCGCGACCGCTTGCTCGTAATGCTTTTGTGCAGCGGGGTAGTCGGCCAGCTTGCTGCTCGCCGCGCCGAGGCCGGCGAGCGCATGGCCCTCCAGCAACTTCGAGTGGGCGGCCACGGCCTGTTCGCGCATGCGCTCGTAGTGCTCGAGAGATTCTTTCGGGCGATCGCTCTGGTCGTACGAGATGGCGAGCCCCTGGTGCGCATAGGCCAGCGCCAGCGGGTCCTTGTTGCGGCGCGCGATTTGCATCGCCTGCATGGTCATCGTCACCGACTCGTCGATCTGGCCCGCGCGGCGGAACAGCATGGCCGTGCGCAGCAGCGCCTCGCCGAGCAGGTCGGGCCGATTCACGCCGTCGAGCAGCGTCATGCTGCGTGAGGTCGCTTCGACCACGGCGTCGATGCGCCCCTGGTTGACGGCGTTCAAGGCCACGTTGAGCGCGGCCTCCGCCTCGCCGACACGGTCACCGCTGCTGCGGGCCAGCTCGCGCGCTTGCTCGGCGTTGCGGGCAGCCACATCGGTCAACGCAAGATAGACCTCGATGCGGGACAGCAGGTTGAGCACGCGCGCACGGTCGGCTGGCGTGGCATCTGGCGGAAGCTCGTCCTGCAGCTGCTGTGCGCGCGAATAGGCGTGGGGTGCGTCGTTGTCAGCCAGGGCCCTCACCTCGGCGGCCTGACGGCGCCACTCGTCGAGCGGTGCGGCCAGGGCGATGGTCGAGACCAGCGCACCGACGACCAGCAACGCATACCGCTTCATGAGTACCCCAAGGCACCGTTCGCAGGCACGATCACAGCAGGAAAGAATCTGCATGGCTCGGTGTCACAGGGAATGGGCCCCGCGTGACGCCCCGAATGTAGCCATTCCGAAGGGGCGTAACCATCAGGCGGCCCCCACGAGCGCGGGCTCTGCCCCGCCCGCGGACCCGTCCCTGCCGTGGGCTTGGCCAGCTCTTCGGCCAGCAAGGGCAGCGCCCCGCCGAGCAACGCCACGGCGCTCGGCCGCAGACACCACAGCGCTTGATTCAAGGGAGTGAACTCCGCTCGTGTTGCCGCTCGGCATGCGTTCGCTTGCGCATGCCGGCGGACACCCCTCCAAGTCAATCTAGATCGAAATGTCGGGCCTGTCCATGCGTTGCAACCCGCCTGGGCGCGGGCTCACGAGCGCTTAAACCGCGGCGTAGTTCTCGGGGAAGAGACGCCGCTCCACCGACTCGATCAGGATGTGGATCACCTTGATGTGCAGCTCCTGCACGCGGTCGGCAAACTTGCCGCCCGGGGTGCAGATGTCAATGTCGGCAAGCGTGCTCAGCGTGGCGCCGGGCCGCCCGGACAGGCCGATCACCTTCATGCCGATCTCGTGAGCAACGCGCACGGCGGCCAGCACGTTGCCGCTGGTGCCGCTGGTGCTGATGGCCACCAGCACATCGCCCGAGCGCGCGTGGGCTTCAAGGTAGCGCGAGAAGACGTGCTCGTAGCCGAAATCGTTGGCAACGCAGCTCATGTAGCCCGCATCGCTGATGGCCGTGGCGGAGAGCGCGCGACGGTTGCCGCGGTAGCGGCCCGACAGCTCTTCGGCAAAGTGCATCGCGTCGCACATCGAGCCGCCATTGCCGCAGCTGAAGACACGGCCGCCGTTCTCGAACAGCGTGGCGAGCAGGTCGCCCGCCTCGTCGATGGCGCGGCAGGTGGTGTCGTTGGTGATGAGTGCATCAAGCGCTGCGCGCGCCTCGACCAGTGTTTGTTGGATGTGGGGGCTCATGGTCATCTCCTGTTCGTTCAGTACGTCAATTCAGTACGTCAAGTTCGTCAATCGAGTTTGAAGGCAACGGGCACGACGAGCACGCTGTCGACGCCCTTGCCTGATTTGGTTTTCGCTGCGGCGTACTTTGCACGCTTGGCGGCGTCGACGGCCGCTGCATCTAGGCGCGCAAAACCCGAGCCCGCCTTGACGTCGACGAAGCCAACCGATTCATCGGCCCGCACCTGCACTCGCAGCGTGACGGTGCCCTGCTCCTGGTTGCGGCGCGACGCTGCCGGGTAGACGGGTGCAGGTGCCACCACATAACGCGCGGGCTGCACCACCGGCTCCGGGCCGGACGCACAGCCGGACAACAGAGCCATGGCCAGCCACGGAAACCAACGCGTCAAGGGAGCAGAACGGGCGTCATCAAAATGGAAGGAAAGCAAGGTCATGGCAGGTGTCTGCGCGAGCGGTGGCGAAGTCTACTGGTGGTCGGATGCCCCTGTCCTACAGTAAGTACGCTGACTCTCGCTCGCAACGAAAGGACCACCATGCTCTTCGAGACCGAACGCCACGAAGCGCTGACGCCCACGCCGTGGCATGCCGACCGGGCACGCGAGGCAGTGGTCGCCATCGTCGACGACATCGAGCGCAGCCAGCAAGCCGACGGCACCTGGCCAACCCATCCGCGTGACGACGACGAGCCCAAGGGCTTGCGCCACAAAAGCCTGTACCTCGGCGCCGCCGGCGTGTTGTGGGCCCTGCACTACCTCGCGCGCGAAGGTGCCGTGGCACTGCGCAGCACGCCCGCGGAATCGATCGACGCGGTCCACGCCGCCTACCTCGCAAGCCCCGACACCGGCGAAGTGGTTCCGTCTTACTACCTCGGGGAGGTGGGCGTCTTGCTGGTGGCCTGGCGCCTCAAGGCCTCGCGCGAAACCGCAGACCGGCTGCATGCCTGCATCGAAGCGAACATCGGCAACCCGACCAACGAAGCGCTGTGGGCTGCGCCGGGCACGATGGTCGGCGCCTGGCACATGCTCGAGTGGACTGGCGAGCCGCGCTGGCGAGAACTCTTTCTGCGCAATGTCGAACAGCTGTGGCGCACCTGGCTGCCCGACGAGAGGTCGCCCTTCCCTTTGTGGACGCAAGACATGTATGGCCGCATCTGGCAGATGCTTGGCGCGGGCCATGGCTTCGCCGGCAACGTCTACCCGCTGTTGCGCGGCGCCGCGCTGTTGCCTGCCGATCAGCGCGAGACTCTGTTCGAGCGATGCGAGGCGATGCTTGCATCGACCGCATTGATCGATGGCGACTGCGCCAACTGGCCACCGATCGTGGGGAAGGCGGGCGCCGACAAGATGCTCGTGCAGTGGTGCCACGGCTCGCCCGGCATCGTCACCGCGTTTGCCGATTTCCCGACGCAGCGCTCGTCGGTGGTCGACGACATGCTGGTGCAGGCCGGCAACGTGGTCTGGTCAGCCGGCCCGCTGACCAAGGGCCATGGCCTGTGCCATGGCACGGCCGGCAACGGCTACGCGTTCCTGAAGCTGTATCGCCGTATCGGTAACACCATGTGGCTGGATCGCGCCCGCGCGTTCGCCATGCATGCCTTGCAGCAACGTGAGGCCATGTGCCAGCAGCATGGCCAAGGGCGCTACACGCTCTGGACCGGCGATGCCGGCCTGGCGGTGTACCTGTGGCACTGCCTGCAAGGCCAGGCTGGGCTGCCTGGCCTCGACCTCCTCTGATCGGCGTCTACTTCATGCCCAGCTGATCGAACAGGAACGACAGCTCGTCGGCCTGCTCGTCGATCTCGGACGAGAACGAGGTGCCCATGCCATGGCCAGCGTCTGAAGCCACGCGCAGCAGCACGGGCCGGCCACCGGGGTTAGCAGCCTGCAGACGAGCCGCCATCTTGTACGACATCCACGGCGCCACACGGCCGTCATGTTCGCCGGTGGTGAACAGCACTGCAGGGTAGGCGGTGCCGTTCTTCACGTGGTGCATCGGCGAGTAGGCATACAAGGCCTTGAACTGGTCGGGCTGCTTGACGGTTCCGAATTCGGTGACGTTGAACGCACCATTCGGCGTGAGCTCCACGCGCAGCATGTCGTAGATGCCGACAGCGGTGGCCACCGCGCGGAACAGATCGGGCCGCTGCACCAGAACCGCACCCATCAGCAGGCCGCCGTTGCTGCCGCCTTGAATGGCGAGCCGCTCGGGCTTGGTGTAGCCGCGCGCCACCAGCATTTCGGCGCTCGCGATGAAGTCGTCGAACACGGTCTGCTTGCGGGTGATGTTGCCGGCTACGTGCCACTCTTCACCGAACTCGCCACCCCCGCGAATGTTGGCCAGCGCGAACACGCCGCCATGGCGCAACCAGGCCACCGTGTGGCGCGAGAAGCGCGGCCGCATCGAGATGCCGTAGCCACCGTAGGCGCTGAGCAGCACCGGTGCCGTGCCGTCGAGCGGCGTGCCTTTCATGCGGACGATGTTGACCGGCACGCGGGTGCCGTCTTTCGAGGTCGCCATCTCACGCACGGCCTCGGCACCGGGCAGGCCGCCGTCCATGGCATAGGCCGGCGCGTCCGTCAGGTCGGTGCGCACGGGCGCGCTGCCCTTGCCGTCGTACGCGTACCAGCTGAAGGCCTGCACGAAGCTCTGGCTGCCGAAGAGAATGGCATCGCCGCCAAGCCGTGCGCCGACGTTGACACTCGCGATCGGTTGCGCGCTGAGCGTGCCGAGCGAGCGGCCGTCGAGCGAGTAGGTGCGCAGCTCCGACGGACCGCCGACCAGCACCTCGATGTAGAGCTTGGTGTCGGTCGGCATCAGCGCCTCGATCACGGCGTCGGACTCCGGCACCAGTGTCGGCATCTTCGGCAAGGTGGCTTGCGCGTTGCGCAGCGGCATCGCGACGATGCGGCCGCGCGGCGAACCCTTCAGGCCAAGCGCATAGAGATTGCCGTCACGCCCGAACTCGGCCGAACGGAAGCCGTCGGTGTAGTCGGCGATGCGGCGCCACGGACCATTGCCGCTGCGCAGGTAGAAGCCGTGCTCGCCACCGTCACCGTTGGCCACGTCGGCCAGCAGATGGCGGCCGTCTTCGCTCGCCTGCAAGGCAATCTCGGCAATGCGCGGGAACTCCTTGCCGATGACATAGGTGTCGGCCTTGGCCGGCGTGCCAAGCTTGTGGAAGTAGACCTGCTGATAGAAGTTGGCGTCCTCCGGGGGGCGCTCCTTGCCCTGCGGATAGCGCGTGTAGAAGAAGCCCTTGCCGTCCGTGGCCCAGGCCACACTGCCGCCGCCGGTCGGGTACTGCACGCGCGGCACGGTATCGGCGAGGGGCTTGCCGGTGTCGGTGCTGTAGACGGACAGCGTGCCGTCTTCACTGCCGTTCTTCGACAGCGACACGGCCACCAGCTTGCCGTCGCGAGACGGCTTGAACCAGTCGATCGTCGTCTTGCCGCTCGGGTCGAGTTGGTTCGGGTCGAGCACCACGCTTTCCGAGGCCAACTCGGCCTTGCCGTTCAGCATGACGAGCACGTTCTGCGCCTTTGGTGGCTGCCGCTTGAGGGCGAACAGCTTGCCGCCTGCGTACGCGAAGTCAAAGCGCGACGAGCGCCCGCTGCCGACCATGTCCAGCAGTTCCTGCTTGATCGCTTGCCGCTGCGGCAAGGCGTCGATCGATTGGCGCGTGAGGCTGTTCTGTGCAGCGATCCAGGCGATCACATCCTTCGAATCGGTCTGCTCGAGCCAACGGTAGTCTTCGCTGACGGTGGTGCCGAAAAAGGTGTCTGCGACCGGTCTGCTCGGCGATTCGGGGTAGGCCAATTGGGCGGCGCAGACGCTCAAGCTCGCAAGCATCAAAGCCCATGCAGCGGCGGTTCTCTGCAGCGGATTCATCTCTTCTCCTGTGTATTGAGTCGATGGGCGTCACGGCTTGTGGCCGATGCGCCGCGCATCATCGGCGCCCCGAGCGGCGAGGGCAAGTGCTGCCCTCACTTCGCGGCGCTCAAATTTGCGGGCATTGCACTGCCCGCTTCAGTCTCGCCTCAGCGATCGCGGTAGAACCGGTTCTCGCGCACTGCCGAGCGCACCAGGTGCCCGCTCGAAGAGCCGCTGCCGGCCGACATGGCCTTGGCCAGTGACGTCGATGACGCAGGCTGGCAGGTGCCCGTATTGCGGTGGCCCAGTGCCACGGCCAGGCGCGCTTCCGCAGGGTCGCCGAGTTGGTGATTGAAGTCATCGCTCACCGGGCACGTGGGTGCAAAGCCGTCGGCGTAATCACCGAAGCCGGCTTGGTTCACGCCCTTGAACTGGATGGTGAAGTAGGTGGTGTTGCAGTTGTCCTTCGGGTAGAAGCCATAAGGCTTACCGCAGGTGGTGTTGCCCACCAGTACGACGTTCACCCCCACGCCGCGCAAGCCGTTGACCACGGCTTCGCTGGCGGAGCAGGTGTCGCCACCGGCCAGCACGTACACGCGGCTCAGGCCCAGGTAGGGCAAGGCCGAACCGTCTGTGGCAGAGAACCCCTGTGCCGTGGTGTGGAACGGTGTGGTGCGTTGGGCCGCTGTGTAGCCGAACGGGTTCTTGTCGTTGAACTGCAGCTGCTCGAAGATCTTGTTTTGCGTCGCGCCGGGCCCGGCGACCATGTAGGCCAGTTCGCTGGCGATGTCGAGGTAGCCGCCGCCGTTGTAGCGCATGTCGAGCACGAGGTCGGTGACGTTGGCCGCCTTGAGCTGCTTGATCGCGTCGATGAGCGCCTGCTCGGACGTCGCGATGTGGTCGTTGAACTGGAGGTAGCCCACGCCCTGGTTCGGAGACGGCAGCGGGCCGACCTTCTGCACCGGCACGAGGGTCAGTGTGCCCGCACTGAGCGTGACATTACGTGGTGTAGAAGCACCCAGATCTAGAACACCAAAGGTATGCGGACCCGCTTGGTCTGGGAACAAGCCTGCGTTCAAGACATCAGTATTGCTGCCGTTGACAACATCGACTCCGTCAACCGACACGATCTGCGCACCACGCAGGATGCTATTCGTCGCAGCAGGCGTTCCAGGGTCGGTGTAAGCCACAACGGCCTTGCGAGGCGGCACGGCAGAGACCAGCGAGATATTGAAGCCGTAGCCGAAGCTCTGTCCGCCTTGCGACAGCGCCACCCAGGTCGGCGTGTCGTAGGTGAAGTGGAATTGGTCCTTGTCCTTGCCGCTGGCGGTTGTGGCGGCCGTGCGCAGCGTGCTGAAGTAGGTGACAGGGTTGCTATAGGCCGTGGGACCTGGATCGACCACCTCGCTGTACCAGAGATAGGTCTCGTTGTTCCAGGCCTGAACCCACTTGTTCTCGTCGGTGACCGTGCCCAGGGCATCGGTCGATCGAGGAGCCACACATCGCTGTGCGAGGGCCGTCGACGCAGCGAGACCCGGGATCGCGCGCCCACCACCGTCGCCACCCCCACCGCAGGCGGCCAATGCAGCAACCGTCAGCGCGCTCAGAACCCATCGTGTCTTGCCGCGCAGCGCGCGGGCTTCCCATGCCTTCTTCATGCAACCTCCCCGTTCGTGGAACGAATCTTGGAACAGAGATGTTGACATGAAATCGCCGCGGCACGAGGCCTCCGAGATGCCCGATGTCGTGAAGCATTCACATTGGAATCAGCCACATGCGGCTTGCACCAACGCCTCTCTTCACGTGGCGCGTGGCATGTCGGCAAGCCGGGCCGTCCAACCAACAATGCCGCCCTGCGCGCGGATCATCGCGAGTGCCGACTCCTTGAATTCTGGGAAGTACGAGCCGGTTGCCTCTTCGACGATCAGGCATTCGTAGCCACGGTCGTTTGCCTCGCGCATAGTGGTCTGCACGCAGACCTCGGTCGTCACGCCGCCGAAGATCAGGTGCGTGATGCCACGCGACTGCAACTCTTCGGTGAGCGGCGTGCCGTAGAACGCGCCCTTGCCGGGCTTGGCGATCACGATGTCGCCATCTTGCGGCAGCAACTCGGGCACAAAGCCTGCACCGGGCTCGCCCTTGATCAGGATGCGGCCCATGCTGCCGGGATCACCGATGCGCAGGCTCGGCTTGCCGCGCAACAGCTTCGCAGGCGGGCAGTCGGACAGGTCGGGGGCATGGCACTCCTGTGTGTGAATCACCAGCACGCCGAGCTTGCGGCAGAGCGCGATCAGCTCCGCTGCGGCGGGCACCACCGGTTCGAGCAGCGAGACATCGTTGCCCAGCGTGGCACCGAAGCCGCCAGGCTCGATGAAGTCGCGTTGCATGTCGATCATCACCAGCGCGGTGTGCGCCGGGTCGAAGCTGAATGGCGACGGCTGGGCAGGGACAGTGATTTGCTGTGCGGTCATCAGTGCGCGCTCCCACCCATGAAGGCGCCGAGCCGGTTGCGGTCGGCCTGCCGCGCGTCGGTCTCGTGCACAACCTTGCCGCCGCTCATCACTGCAATGCGGTCGGACAGCGCAAGCAACTCATCGAGGTCTTCGCTGATCAGCAGCACCGCACCGCCGCGGTTACGCACATCCATCAGGCGCTGGTGGATCTCGGCCACCGCCGCGAAGTCGAGCCCGAAGACTGGGTTGGAGACGATCAGCACGTCGGCATCGTCGCTCAGCTCGCGCGCGAGCACGGCACGCTGCACGTTGCCCCCGCTTAGCGAGCGGATCTGCGCCAGCTCGCCACGTGTCTTGACGCCGAACTCGGTGATCAGCTTGCGGGCCCGTTCGCGCAGGCTGCCGCTGCGCAGCCAACCGAAGCGCGCAGCGGGAGCGATGTCGAAGGTGCGCAGGCCGATGTTGTCGGACACGCTCAGCTCGCCCACGCAGGCGTTGCGCAGCGGCTCTTCGGGCAGGCTGCGCACCTTGAGGCGCCGGTTCTGCGCGCGCGTGCCACTGAACTTTTCAGCTTTGTCGCCATACCCCACCCACACCTCACCCGACACGCGCAGGCGCTGGCCAACCAAGGCTTCGGCAAGCTCGCGCTGACCGTTGCCTGAGACACCGGCCACGCCAACGATCTCGCCTGCATGAACGTCGACGCTCAAGCCATCGACGGCGATCTGCCCACGGTCGCCGTCGACCGTGAGCGACTTCACTTGCAACCGTGCCGCACCGCGCGTGCGCTCGGCGCGCACGGGGGCGGCGAACTCGCGCTTGGCGTCGTCGTCACCACCCACCATCTCGACCGCGAGTTGCTGCGGCGTGGTTTCAGTGACGCGGTGCGCCGCCACCAGCTTGCCCTTGCGCAGCACGCTCACATCGTCGGCATAGGCCGTCACTTCGCGGAACTTATGGGTGATGAGGATGATGCTGCACTCGCCTGCATGCGCGCGGTCGCGCAGCAGGCCCAGCACCTCGTCGGCCTCTTGCGGCGTGAGCACCGAAGTGGGCTCGTCGAGGATCAGCAGGCGGGGCTTGAGCAGAAGCTGCTTCAGGATTTCGAGCTTCTGCTTCTGCCCGGCCGAGAGTTCCTGTGGCGTGGCGTCGAGGTCGAGCTTGAAGGGCGTGGTCTTCAGGAACTCGCCGAGCGCCGCGCGTTCCTTCTTCCAGTCGATCACCGCCGGCAGGTGGCCGCGCGCGAGCAACAGGTTCTCGGCCACCGTCATGCCGGGCACGACGGTGAAGTGCTGATAGACCATCCCGATGCCCAGGTCGCGAGCGATCACCGGCGAGGCGATGTCGTGCTCGCGGCCGTCGAGCAGCACGCTGCCCTCTTCGGCACGCTGGTAGCCGACCACGCATTTCACCAAGGTGCTCTTGCCGGCGCCGTTTTCGCCGAGCAGTGCGTGCACGGTGCCTGGCCTCACCTTGAGTGAGACCTTGTCCATGGCGGTGAAGGCACCGAAGCGTTTGGTGAGGTCGTAGGTGTCGAGGGCAAGGGCGCCGGTTTGGCGGGGGGTGGGGGTGAGGGGAGCGGTCATTTGGTAGTGCCTTCGGTTTGCATGCCGCGCGGCGTCGCGGCCTTCGCATACCAGTAGCCGCTCAGACCCGTGGCCCTCGTGCCCTTAGCGGTGCGTGCATTCGCATGCGGCTTCTTCTCACTGCGTGAGGCCGATGTCGGGATATGCCCCCGACAGGGCAGTAACTTTCTTTCGCTTCCCCGAAAGAAAGTCACCAAAGAAAGGGGGACCCGACGGTGGCGGTCGGCCTGAGGCCGACTGCTCTGCGGTGCTCGGTCTTTGGGGCGTCGCGCCGAACTCGCTTCGCGGCCTGCGGCCGCTGCGCTCAGACAGCCGCGCGAAGTCAGTTGACGAAGCGCGCTGACGCGCGCGGCCCCAAACCCCTGCGCTCCTCGACGCCACCCACGGGGCCCAAGAGCAATACGGT
>NZ_JBFUFG010000023.1:0-18521 GCF_056403575.1 Rhizobacter sp. P2_G4
CCTTGTACTTGCGGTACTCAGAACGCTTGGCCACCAGCTTGGCCCAGCACGCCAAAGCCTCTTTCTCGGCCCGCTGCACTGCGACGTCTCGCGCACCCACGATGCCGCGGTTCACGACGTCGACCAGCTTCTTCATCTTGTCGGCTTCGTTGTTGTCACGCAGCTTGACGGCGCCCTTGTCGGTCGCCTGCAGGTTTTTGCCGATGTCGTCGACCAAGGTGTCGTACACCGACTTCACCGCGTCACGCATCTGCTGGTTCACCAGCGGGTCGGCGGCCACGGCTTTCAAGATGCCCGCATCCACCTGCAGCTCGACCCTGAAGCCCATGCTAGTCGGCGCCGTCATCACCTCGAGCTTGCCGGACTTGCGAGCGACTTCACTGCTCATGCTGCTGGACGACATATCGACAAGAAGGATCGAAGGCATATCGGTTKACCTGTGTGGACGTTGGCGGGATGCTATCCACGCGCCAGCCGCGCATCAAATGACAAAAGTCCACAGAGCCGGTTTCAGCCGCTCGGCCGCGGACGTAAGGAATGCCGGTTCAGCGCGACCAAGCGTCATCTCGGCTCGCCCTGCGCCCAGGAGACCCCATGCCTGCATCACGACTCCAATCCCCTCGCCTGCTTTTGGCCGCCGCGCTCGTTGGTGCCGTGCTTCCCGTTCAGGCGCAGACCTGCATGGCCAAGAGCGGCACGCAGGCAGCGCCTGTCGTCGAGCTCTACACCTCCGAAGGCTGCAACTCCTGCCCGCCCGCAGACCGCTGGTTGTCTGCGCTCAAGGCCGACCCGAGCACCGTGGCGCTCGCCTTTCACGTCGACTACTGGGACAGCCTGGGCTGGAAAGATCGCTTTGCGTCCGCGGCCAATACGCAGCGCCAGACGCGGCAGCAAGCGGTGAACGGCTCGCGCTACAACTACACGCCCCAGGTCGTCGTGAACGGCATGGACCGCAAGGACTGGTCGGGCATCACCGCGCTCTCGGCGAAGGACCCTGCCAACGTGCAGATCAGCCTGATGCGCAGCGGCGCGCAAGTCACGGCCACGGTGCAGTCAAACGCGAACGCCAAGCTCGCTGCTTACTGGGCCGTCACCGAGCAAGGCCACAGCTCTGCCGTGAAGGCCGGTGAAAACGCCGGCGTCATGCTGAAGCACGACCATGTGGTTCGTGAATGGCAGGCCGTGCCGACATGGGCGGCAAATCCCGGCGAGCCAGCGACGTTGCAGTTCCGCTCCAGCACGGCCTTCGACACTGCTCACCCTCAGCAGGTGAACCTCGTGGTCGTCAACGCCGACACCGGCCGCCCGGTGCAGGCCCTCAAGCTCGGTTGCTGATCAGCCGCAGATCCATCCTCAATCGGCTGAGCGCAGGGCCGCACGCAGCTGCTCACCCAGCTCCGGCTTGTGTGCGAACGGGTCGGTCGGGTTGCGGCCGCTGATCGCGTCTTCGAGCCGCGTCTGCACGCTGGCCAGCGCGTGCGGGTGGCTGTAGATGTAGAAGCGCCCTTCGGCCATCGCATCGAACACGTACTGCGCAATCATCGCGGCGGTGACGCGGCCGCTCGACACGGCCTTGTTGCTCATCGCCTGAGCAATCAGCTGGCTCTTGGTGGGCTTGGCGTCGGCCTTCAAGTCGGCCGGCCGGTTGCGGTGGCTGTTGCTGATGCCGGTGGGCACGAAGTACGGGCACAGCACCGAGGCACCGACCTGGTCGGTGACGAGGCGCAGGTCCTGGTACAGCGTCTCGCTCAGCGACACCACTGCATGCTTGGTCACGTTGTAGACACCCATGTTAGGCGCGTTCAGCATGCCCGCCATCGACGCGGTGTTGACGATGTGGCCCTCGTACGCCGGGTCTTTCTTCGCGGCCTCGAGCATCATCGGCGTGAAGACGCGCACGCCATGGGCCACGCCCATCAGGTTGACGCCGACGATCCATTCCCAGTCCTTTGCCGACTGCTCCCAGATCAGGCCGCCGCCGCCGACGCCCGCGTTGTTGAACACGAAGCTGGGGGCGCCGAACTGCTTGAACGTCGCGGCACCGAGCGCCTCGACCTCGGCCGCCTTCGACACGTCGAGCTTGAAAGGCAGCACCTTGGCGCCCAGCCCCCTGATCTCGGCCTCGGCGATCTCGAGCGCATCTTGCTGCACGTCGGCCATCACGACATTCATGCCCAGGCGCGCCGCGATGCGCGACGCTTCGAGCCCGAAGCCCGACCCCGCACCGGTGATGACAGCCGTGCCGCCCTTGAAGTTCTTCATGTGGTTTCTCCTGTCTCGGTCTTTGGTTTTTTGACTTGGTACCCGATGCGCGGGAAGTGCACGTGCAGCGTTCCAGCGCGTTCGTCGGTACGTTCGATCACCACTTCGTGCTGCGTCAACCCGACGAGCTTGCCGGGGACGAGGTCGGTGGCGTAGTCGACAGCCGCCACCGTGACGGCGTCGCCCGCCTCGAAGCCGGCACCGGGTTCGACCTTCGCTGCGGCGTACTTCTTCGTGCTGGCGGCCAGCTCGATCGAATCGCCGCTCGACATCTTCTCGGGCGTGCCATGGCCGAAAGCCGCCACGCGCTCATACCAGGCGATCAGCTTGGTAAACGGTGCCAGCACGGCCACGACCGGCGGCGCACGGCGGATGTACCAGAGCGACTGCGCCACCGAGAAGTCGGCAATGCATGGATGCGCGCCGAGCAAGAAGTGGCGGCCGTCTGACACCTCGGCCTCGAGCCAGCTGAAATAGCTGTGAAGCTGGGCCAGGGCATCGGGCACGGTGGCACGCTTGAAGTTGGGTGTCATCGCCGCGCGGTCGGCACCGAAGGTCTTCAGGAACTCGGGCGGCGCGCCGTTGAACAGGTAGGCCGCGCCGACCGGCTGCATGGTGTACGGAATGGCCGTCCAGAACAGCGTCGAATCGGCCCACTGTGCCAGGATGTGCTGCGCACCGGTGGCAGCCACCGGGTACAGCGGCGGCTGCGGCGCCAGCGTGTCGATCACGCGGCTCATCAGCGCGGTGTCGCAGTAGATGTCGGCGCCCATCTGCAGGAAGGGCGTGCGGCGGTATCCGCCGGTGAGCGCCACCACGTCGGGTTTGGGCAGCATCACCGGCACCTTGACCGACTTCCAGGCCAGGCCCTTGAAGCCGAGGATCAGGCGGATCTTCTCGGAGAAGGGTGAGCCGTCGTAGTGGTGGAGGATGAGATCACTCATGGTCAGTTTCCGTTCGCGCTGAGGTTTGCTACTGAGGCATCGCACGCGCGATGATCGAATCGAAGTCGGTGCCGCTGCCCAGCGTGCCGAAGGCCTGGCCCCAATCGCCGCCCAGGCGCGATTGGCAGAAGGCGTCGAACACGAAGTCAGGCGCGTGCTGGCGCAGCAACGCGCCCTGCACGGCCAGCGCCACGTCTTGTGCGAGACGGCGCGCATCGGTCTCGGCGCTGGCATCGTCTATGCGCTGCGGCAGCGAATCGGCAAAGCGGTCGAAGGCGGTGTTCGCGCCACGCGCCGGCGCCAGCTCGGCGGCCAGTGCATCGGCCACCACGCCGCCCTTGCGCAGCGCGCGCAGCAGGTCGAGCGCCATGATGTTGCCGGCGCCTTCCCAGATGGAGTTGAGCGGCATCTCGCGGTAGATGCGCGCCATCACGCCCTCGCCGTTTTCTTCCACGTAGCCGTTGCCGCCCAGGCACTCCATGGCTTCTTGCGCAAAGTGGCTGCCGCGCTTGCACACCCAGTACTTGGCCACCGGCGTGAGCAAGCGTGCCATCGCGGCTTCCCGCGCATCGCCGGCACGGTCGAAGGCGCGCGCCAGGCGCAGGCTAAGCGCGGTGGCGGCCTCGCTCTCGAGCGCCAGGTCGGCCAACACGTTGCGCATCAGTGGCTGCGAGACCAGCGTCTTGCCGAAGGCCATGCGCTGCGCCGTGTGGTTGAGCGCGAGCGACAGCGCCTGGCGCATCAAGCCGCTGGTGCCCAGCGCGCAATCGAGACGGGTCATCGTGCCCATCTCGAGAATCTGCGGCACGCCGCGGCCTTCTTCGCCGACGAGCCAGGCCATCGCGCCATGGAACTCAACCTCCGAACTCGCGTTGGCCTTGTTGCCCAGCTTGTCCTTCAGGCGCTGGATGTGGATGGCGTTCACGCTGCCGTCGGGCAGCCAGCGCGGCAGGACGAAGCAACTCAGCCCGGCAGGCGCCTGGGCCAGAACCAAAAACGCGTCGCACATCGGCGCCGAGAAGAACCACTTGTGGCCGACGAGCGAGTAGCGCTCGCCCCACGCATCGTTGCCGTCGCGCACGGCCTGCGTGGTGTTGGCGCGAACGTCGGAGCCGCCTTGCTTCTCCGTCATGCCCATGCCCATGGTCACACCGGTCTTCTGCGCAGCGGGTGCAAAGCGCGGATCGTAGGCGCGGTGCGTGAGCTTGGGGCCCCACTCGGCCGCAATGGCGGGGTTGCCCTTCAGGGCCGGGGTAACGGCGTAGCTCATCGAGATCGGGCACAGCGTTGCCGCCTCCATCTCGGTGAAGAGCATGAAGCCCGCCGCCCGCCGCACATGCGCGTGCCCCTGGGCCAGCGTGCCCTCTACCCACGGCGCGCCATGCAGGCCCGACGACACGGCCAGGTCCATCAACGCGTGGTAGCTCGGGTGGAACTCCACCTGGTCGATGCGGTGGCCGACACGGTCATGCGTCAGCAGCCGGGGCGTGTACACATTGGCCAGCCGCGCATGCGTTTGCATCGCGCTCGAGCCCACCTGCTCACCCAGCCGCTGCAGTTCGTCGACCTGCAGCGCCGGGGCATTGAAGCGCACGGCGTCTTGCAGGGCCTGGTTGCCGCTGAAGAGGTTGCGGTCTGCCAGCGGCAGTGGCTGGTTGAAGACCTCGTGAGTTGCATCCTGGATGTGTGCCATGACCACCTCGCTCGATTCAGTCCGATGCGTTGTCGCGGTGGATCTTGCGTCCACCCGCCGGCAAACCTTTCAGGTACTTGAAGGTGCCGCTGGCCTGGGCCACCAGCGCGCCTTTTTCATCCGTGACGCTCGCTTCGCAGAACGCCAGCGAACTCGTGGCATGCACCAGCCTGCCCTTGGCCAGCAGATGGCCCAGGCCGGGGCGCATGAAGCTCGTCTTCATCTCGATCGTGACGACCCCCAGGCCGTTGCTCTGGCCTTCGCCCGCGCGGCCCGGGCTGCGTGCAGCATGGGCCATGACCACGTCGAGCAGCGTCATCGTCACGCCGCCGTGCGCCACGCTCCACGAGTTGCACAGCTCCTCGCGCAGCGTGATCGCGATCTCGGCTTCACCGTTCTCGAACTTCAGCAGCTCGAAACCGAGCAGTTCAACGAACGGGATGAAGGTCTTGAATTCCACAGGATCTCACCCTCCGTGAACAGCCGTGACGCCGCCGTCCACCGCCAGGATCTGCCCGGTGATGTGCTTGCCCGCGGCCGAGGCGAACAGCAGCGCCGCGCCCTTCAAATCGTCGTCGTCACCGATGCGGCCGAGCGGCGCGCCGCCGGCCAGCTTGTCGGCGCCCACGCGCTCGATCGTGCCCTTGGTCATCTTGCTCGGGAACATGCCCGGCGCCAGCGCGTTGACGGTGATGCCGTAGGGGCCCCACTCGCCGGCCAGCGTGCGCGTGAAGTTGACCACCGCACCCTTGCTCGTGCCGTAGGCGATGTACTTGATCTCGGCCGACGAGCCCGACAGCCCGGCGATCGACGCGATGTTGATGATGCGGCCCTGCTTGCGCGGGATCATGCTTTGCTTGCCCACCGCCCGGCTCATCAGGAAGATGCTGCGGATGTTGAGGTTCATCACCTTGTCCCAGGCTTCGAGCGGGTAGTCCTCGGCTGCGGCGCCCCAGGTGGCACCGGCGTTGTTGACGAGGATGTCGACGTGGCCCAGGCGTGCCATTGCATCGGCCACCACGCGGTTGATCTCTTCAGGCTGGCTCACGTCGGCGGCGATCCACAGGGCCTCGACGCCGCGCGATTTGAGATGCGCGGCGGCCACTTCGAGGTCAGCGGCCTTGCGCGAGGTCAGCAAGACCTTGGCACCGGCTTCGCCGAGCGACTCGGCAATCTGCAGGCCGAGGCCGCGCGAGCCGCCGGTGATCAGCGCGGTCTTGCCGGCGAGGTCGAACAGTTTCTGGATCGGTGTGCTCATGGTCAATGCTCAGAAGGTGTGAATGAGCCCGGCGTGGCCGAGCAGACTGTCCAGGCGGCCCCAATCTAGGCGCAAAGCACAGCCGTAGCTCGGGCTACGGCGAGCATTTGCAACGACGAGTGGGGTCGCCTGGGCGGGATGAGCGGGCATGGTGGGTTCGTTCATACCTTCTCAGCGGTTGAGTGATTTGAAGAAGGCTTCGCTGTTGGTGGGACGCCCGAGGAAGCGCCGAAGCATCTCGGCAGGGGCGACCTGCCCACCTTGCGACAGCACCTCGGCGCGGTAACGCGCGCCGACCACCGCGCTCAGCTTGTCTTCGGCGAACGCAGTGCGCATGTCCTCCGCAAGCACCAGGCTCCAGAGGTAGCCGTAGTAGCCCGCGGCGTAGTTGGTCGCGACGTGCGAGAAGCCCGCGGGGAACATCGTGCCCTTCACATGGCCGAGCGGCGTGGCGCCCTCCATGCGGGCCCAGGTTTCCATCGGCTCGGGCGCATCCTTGGTGTAGAGCGCGAGGTCGTAGCTGGCATACAGGTGCTGGCGGGCGAACAGAATGCCCTTGGCAAAGTCGCGAGCCTGCGTTGCGCGCGCGACGAGGTCGGCCGGTGCCGGCTTGCAGGTCGGGCACACCTCCTTGAACAGCGCCAGTACCTTGGTGTCGTAGACCCAATCTTCGAGCATCTGCGATGGCGCCTCGACGAAATCGCGCTGCACCGTCGTGCCGCCTTGCGAGGCATAACGCGTGTTCGACAGCAGCGAATGCATGGCGTGGCCGAACTCGTGCAGCAAGGTCTCGAGCTCATCGATGCTGAGGCCCTTGCGGTTGAAGTTGACCACCAGGCCGGCGGACGGCAAGCGCTGCACCTTGGTCGAGCTGCTGCGAAAGCTCCACACCGCTGCGTGGCCATACTTGCCATCGCGCGGGTACAGGTCGACGAAGAGCGTGCCCAGCACCTTTTGCGTGGCCGTGTCGCGCACGTTGAACGACTGCGCCTCCGGGTGCCACAGCGGCTGCGGTGCCGACTCGAACTGCACGCCGAACAGACGCGTGGCCACGCGGAAGACGAAGTCGAGGCTCGCCTGCGGCGGGAAGTAGCTGCGGAACTCGTCCTGGTCGAAGTTGAAACGCGCGCGGCGCTCACGCTGGATGTAGTACGGCAGGTCCCAGCGGTTGAGCGTGGTTGCGGCAACGCTCTGCTTCAGGTCGTGCGCCTTGGCTTCGCGCAGCAGCGCGAGGTCGGCCACTTCGCGCGCGGCCACAGTGTCTTTCACCGAGGTGAGGAACTTCTGCACGTCGGCCTCACGCTGTGCCATGCGGCGGCGCATCACGAAGTCGGCAAACGAGTCGAGCCCGAAGAGCCGCGCGTACTCGCGGCGCAACTGGCCCAACTGCTGCAGCGTCCCCAGGTTCTCCTTGCCGCCATGGTTCTGATAGGCGACCCACATGCGTTCGCGGGCAACGCCGCGCTTGGCGCCCTGCATCACTGCGTCGTAGGTCGGGTAGTCGACCCCGAGCAGGTAGCGTCCCTTGGGGTCGCGCTTGGCGTTCTTCCACGCGTCCCTGGGAACACCGGCAAGCTCCGGCGCGGTGAAGGCCACACGCGTCGGGTCGTCGCGCACGCGGCGGTCGAACTCTTGCGACAGACGCGTGATCTCGTTCGTCACGGCGCGCGCGCGCTCCTGCTTGTCGGGGCTCAGCGCCACGCCGGAATCTTCAAAGGCATCGAGCTGGTCGCGCAGCATGCGTGCGTCGATGTCGTCGGCGGGCTGCACCTGCTTGAGCAAATCGTAGATCTTGGCGTTCTGCTGGAAGGCGCTGACGAAGGCCTGGTAGTTGAGGTCGCAGGTGTCTGCCGCGTCGCGCACCTGCTTCTCGGTGTGCACCGATGCCAGCAGCGCAAGCGGGCCGGCGATGTCTTCGTAGCGCCGCGTCATCGCATCGAAGTCATCGAGCAGCGTCGCGGCGCCCGAAGGTGGAAGTGCCTGCAGGCGCTGCTCGTCGGCCTTGGCCTCGTCGAGCAGCGTCTTGCATGCGGCATCGACCTGCGCTGCGCTGGTGTATTCCGGGAACACGTACGCGGGGGCGGCCTGCGCGCCGGTGGCGAACACCACAACGGCTGCGCAGAAGAGAACGTGACGAATCATGTGGGGTTCTTCATCCGAGAACGAACGTAGATCAGCAAAAAGCCGGCGGCAGCGACGACGCTGCCCCCGCCGATGAGCGCCAGGCCGAGGCCACTGCGGCTGCGCTGAACCGAGAGGCCCCAGCCCACGACGATCAACCCGCCGTAGATGAAGACCCAGATCAAGACTTCTATCGTGCTGGATTTCATGTCAGTACGCAGTACGCGCCGGGCCGTCCCAAGCGTACTGCGCCCCCTCGGGGGGCAGCGAACACTGTGAGCGTGGGCGTTGTCATCTAGAACCAGCTCTCTTTCATGGCGCGGCAGGTGTCGTCGCGCGTCTCGACAACCTTCAGCCAGGCCGGCACGCGTGGCAGCTCGTAGCGGAAGAAGTAGCGCGCCGCGGCGAGCTTGCCCTGACGCAGGTCGTCAGGTGCAGATGACGCCTGCGCGCACAAGGCCACGTCGAGCCAGACCCACGCAAGCACCGTGTGGCCGAAGCCTTGCAGGTAAGGCGTGGCATTGGCGAGTGCCTCTTCCGGCACACCAGTCGCCCAGGCGGCTTTGGTGGTGTTGCCCAGGAGCTTGAGCATGCCGGCCAGCGCGTTCGCCGGTTCAGCCCACTCAGCCGTCTGCAGCGCGCGCTCGATGGTCGCGTTCATCGTGCTGGCCAGCAGTGCGAGGCCCTTGCCACCATTCATGACCACCTTGCGGCCGAGCAGGTCCAGGCCCTGGATGCCGTGCGTGCCTTCGTGGATCATGTTGAGCCGGTTGTCGCGCCAGTACTGCTCGACCGGGTAGTCGCGCGTGTAGCCGTAGCCACCGTGGATCTGGATGGCCAGGCTGTTGGCCTCCAGGCACCACTCGCTGGGCCAGCTCTTGGCAATCGGCGTGAGCATTTCCAGCAGCAAGCCAGCTTCGGCAGAGTTTTCGCCGGTGTGAAGCTCGTCGACGAGCTTCGCGCAGTAAAGCTCCAGCGCGAGTGCGCCTTCGCAATACGACTTCTGCGCCAGCAGCATGCGCTTCACGTCGGCATGCTGAATGATGGGCACCTGCGCCTGGGTCGGGTTCTTGCCTTCGGGGTTGATGGGCCGGCCTTGCGGGCGGCCCTTGGCGTATTCGAGGCTGGCCTCGTAGCCCGCGTAGCCGAGCATCGTGGCCCCCAGGCCGACTGCGATGCGGGCTTCGTTCATCATGTGGAACATGCACTTGAGGCCGTCACCGGGCTGCCCCACCAGGTAGCCGATGGCGCCGGGTTTGCCGCGCGCCGGGTACTTGCCCTCGCCGAAGTTGAGCAGCGTGTTCGGGATGCCGCGGTAGCCCAACTTGTGGTTCAGCCCGGCGAGCGCCACGTCGTTGCGCTCGCCGGTCAAGGCGCCGTCAGCGTCGACCAGCTTCTTCGGCACGATGAAGAGCGAGATGCCCTTGGTGCCCGGGATCAATGCGCCATCCGGCCCAGGGATCTTCGCCAGCACCAAGTGCACGATGTTCTCGGTGAGCTCATGCTCACCGTTGCTGATCCACATCTTGTTGCCGCGCAGCCGGTAGCGCGGGCCGAGCGGGTCACTCGCGAAATCATCGCCATCGGGCGTGGCGCGGGTCACGATGTCCGACAGACTGGAGCCCGCCTGCGGCTCCGACAGGCACATGGTGCCGAAGAAGCGGCCGGCGAACTCGTTCTTGGCGAACACCTCTTTCTGCGATGGCGTGCCATGCGCCATCAGCAGGTTGGCATTGCCGCTCGTGAGCATGCCGCCACCGCCCAGGCCGATGCTGGCCTTGGAGAAGAAGGTGTTGGCCGCCATCTCGACCACGCAGGGCAACTGCATGCCGCCGATGTCGTAGTCCTGCGCCGCGGCCAGCATGCCGGACTCGACGTAGGCCTTGGCCGCGTCGTACGAGGCCTGCGGCAGGATGACTTTTTCGCCGTCGAAATGCGGCTCCTGCGTGTCTGCCTGGCGGTTGAACGGCAGGAATTTCTCGCGCGCGATGCGCTCGCAGGTGTCGAACACCGACGCAAAGGTTTCGCGCGAGTGGTCCGCGAAACGCGGGCGCTGGCTGAGGCCTTCCGCGCCCAGCCAGTCATAGAGAAGAAAGTCGACCGTAGCGCGGTATGTCATGTCGTCGCTCGAAGAATCAAAGCACCTCGAACACACCGGCGGCACCCATGCCGCCGCCGATGCACATGGTGACCACCACGCGCTTGGCACCGCGGCGTTTGCCTTCGATCAGCGCATGGCCAGTCAGGCGCTGGCCGCTCACGCCGTAGGGGTGGCCGACCGCGATGGCGCCGCCGTTGACGTTGAGCCGGTCCATCGGGATGCCCAGCGTGTCGGCGCAGTACAGCACCTGCACCGCGAAGGCTTCGTTCAGCTCCCACAGGTCGATGTCGCTGACCTTCAGGCCGAGTTTCTTCAGCACCTTGGGCACGGCGAACACCGGGCCGATGCCCATCTCGTCGGGCTCGCAGCCGGCGACCGCAAAGCCGAGGAAGCGGCCCAGCGGCTTGTAGCCACGCTGCTCGGCCAGCTTCTCGTTCATCACCACGCAGGCACCGGCGCCGTCGCTGAACTGGCTGGCATTGCCGGCCGAGATCACGCCACCCGGCAGTGCGGGCTTGATACCGGCGATGCCTTCCTTGGTGGTGCCGGGGCGCAGGCCTTCGTCGGCAGTGATGGTCACCTCTTTGCTGCGCAGGCCCAGTACAGGGTCGGCAACGCCCCCAATCGTGGTGACCGAGATCATCTCAGCGTTGAAGAGGCCCGCTTCCTGTGCCGCGCAGGCCCTCTGCTGGCTCGCAGCGCCGTATTCGTCCATGCGGTCGCGGCCGATGTTGTAGCGCTTGGCTACCTGCTCGGCGGTCTGGAGCATGCTCCAGTAGATCTCGGGCTTGTGATCGCGCAGCCAAGGGTCGGTCAGCATGTGCTTGTTGGCTTCGTTCTGGACGCAGGAGATGCTCTCGACGCCGCCGGCCACGTAGACGTCGCCCTCGCCCGCGATGATGCGTTGCGCGGCAGTGGCAATGGTCTGCAAGCCGCTGGAACAGAAGCGGTTGATCGTCATGCCGCTGGTGGTGATGGGCAGCCCGGCGCGCAGCGCGATCTGGCGCGCGATGTTGCTGCCGGTCGCGCCTTCGGGCGTGGCGCAACCCATGATCACGTCGTCGACCTCGGCAGCCTCGATGCCGGCCCGCTCGACGGCAGCCTTCACCGCGAAGCCGCCCAGCGAGGCGCCGTGCGTCATGTTGAAGGCGCCCTTCCAGCTCTTGGCAAGCGGCGTGCGGGCGGTGGAAACGATCACGGCTGATGTCATGGTGTGCTCCAGTGCAATGTGAGGGGTCAGGCTGCGTTGGCCAACGCGGCCATGTAGATGCTGTTCTTCGGCTTGGCGAAGACGCGCCGCACCATGGGTTCGAACTCGCTCATCGGCAAGGTCTCGCCCTTCGGGTCGAAGGCCGGGTTGTCGTACAGCGCGCAGAACTCTTCGGTGCGCGCGTAGTGCGGGTGGCCGGCAAACTGGTCGCGCAGGTTGCGGTCGAGCCCGAGGTGATGGAAGAAGTAGTAGCCCTGGAAGATGCCGTGGTTCTGCACCATCCACAGGTTGGCTTCGCTGACGAAGGGTTTCAGGATCGCCGCGGCGATGTCGAAGTGGTTGTACGAACCCAGCGTGTCGCCGATGTCATGGAACAGCGCACACACCACGTACTCTTCATCGCAGCCCGCCTTCAGCGCGCGCGTGGCGGTCTGCAGCGAGTGGGTGTAACGGTCGACCGGAAAGCCACCGTAGTCGCCTTCCAGCACCTTCAGGTGCGCCAGCAGGCGGTCGGGCAACTGGCGCGAGAAGCCCATCGCTTCATTGCGGATCAGCTGCCAGTCTTCGGCCGTGCTCTGTTCCATGCGGGTGAATGTGGCGCGTTCCATCAAGTGCTCCTTGGTTGACCCGTCCGGGCTCAGGGCGAACAGAGTTCGAACGATCAGCTGAAGGTCTTGCCCTCGGCCGCCAGCTTGGCCAGCAAGGGCGCCGGCTGCCAGAACGATGCATCGTCCAGCGGATTCTGCGCAAAGCGCTTCATGGTGGCCACCACGTTGAAGAGGCCTTGCTGGTCGGCGTAGCACATCGGGCCGCCGCGGAAGGCGGGGAAGCCGTAGCCGGTGAGGTAGACCATGTCGATGTCGGAGGCGCGCAGCGCAATGCCCTCTTCGACGATCTTGGCGCCTTCGTTCACCAGCGCGTAAACGAGCCGATGCACGATCTCTTCATCGCTGATCTTGCGCGGCGTGATGCCCTTGGCCGCACGCTCCTTCTCGATCATCTCGACGACGAGCTTCGACGGAATGGCGTCGCGCTTGCCCGGCACGTAGTCGTACCAGCCGGCGCCGGTCTTCTGGCCGAAGCGGCCCATCTCGCACAGCAGGTCGGCCGTCTTGCTGTAGCGCATTTCGGGGTGCTCGACATAGCGGCGCTTGCGGATGTACCAGCCCACGTCGTTGCCGGCCAGGTCACCCATGCGGAACGGGCCCATCGCGAAGCCGAACTTCTCGACCGCCTTGTCGACCTGCTCGGGCGTGGCGCCCTCTTCCAGCAGGAAGCCAGCCTGGCGCGAGTACTGCTCGATCATGCGGTTGCCGATGAAGCCGTCGCACACGCCCGAGACAACGCAGGTCTTCTTGATCTTCTTGCCGAGCGCCATCACGGTGGCGAGCACGTCCTTCGCCGTCTTCTCGCCGCGGATCACCTCCAGCAGCTTCATCACGTTGGCGGGGCTGAAGAAGTGCGTTCCGATCACGTCCTGCGGTCGCTTTGTGAAGGCGGCGATCTGGTTGACGTCGAGCGTGGACGTGTTGCTCGCGAGAATGGCGCCGGGCTTCATCACCTCGTCGAGCGTGGTGAACACCTTCTGCTTCACGGCCATGTCTTCGAACACCGCCTCGATGACCATGTCGGCATCTTTCAGGTCGGCGTAGTTCAGCGTGGTGCTGAGCAAGGCCATGCGCCCATCCAGCTTGTCCTGCTTGAGCTTGCCCTTCTTGACTTGCGCTTCGTAGTTCTTGCGGATGACGCCCACGCCCTTGTCGAGCGCCTCTTGCTTCATCTCGAGAATGACGACGGGGATGCCGGCATTCAAGAAGTTCATCGCGATGCCGCCACCCATGGTTCCGGCGCCGATGACGGCGAGCTTCTTCACCTCGCGCACCGGCGTGTCGGCCGGCACATCGGGAATCTTGGTCGTGGCGCGCTCCGCCACAAACAGATGGCGCAGCGCGCGGCTCTCCGGCGTGAGCATGAGGTTCTGGAAGGTCACCAGTTCCAGGCGCATGCCTTCGTCGAACTTCTTGTAGACCGAATTGGCCACCGCCTCCACGCATTGCAGCGGCGCCGGGTAGTTGCGCGACATCGCGCCCACGGTGTTGCGGGCAAACTGGAAGAAGGCGTCCGGGTTGGGGTGTTGCGCCTTCAGGTTGCGCACCAGCGGCAGTGGCCGCTTGTCGGCGACATCGGCGGCGAAGGCCAGCGCTGCGGCCATCAAATCTCCCTCGACGAGCTTGTCGAACAGCTTCTGCCCAGGCGCGGCCGCGAGCAGTTCGCTCTTGACCGGCTCGCCGCTGACGATCATGTTCAGCGCCGTCTCGACGCCCAGCACGCGCGGCAAGCGCTGCGTACCGCCCGCGCCGGGGATCAGCCCCAGCTTCACTTCAGGCAGAGCAACCAGCGTGCCCGGCGAGACCACACGGTAGTGGCAACCGAGCGCCAGCTCCAGGCCGCCGCCCATGCACACCGAGTGAACCGCCGCGACGATGGGCTTGCTGCTGTTCTCGAGCGCGAGGATCACGCTCAGCAGATTGGGTTCGAGGCCCGCCTTGGGCGAGCCGAACTCCTTGATGTCCGCACCACCCGAGAACGCCTTGCCGGCGCCGGTGAGCACGATGGCCTTCACGTTCCGGTCAGCCAGCGCCTTGTCGAGGCCCTGGGTGATGCCCAGTCGCGTGTCGTAGCCGAGGCCGTTGACGGGTGGGTTGTCGAGCGTGATGACGGCGATGTTGCCGCGCAATTCGTAGTTGGCACTCATGGCTTGGGCCCTCGGTAAATCCTAAGAAGCATTCGCCCAACGATGATCGTTAAACGAACGGTCGTTCGATTCTAGAAAGCAAGAAAGCCGGCTCCTGTCTCTTCAGCGACAAGCACGCTGTCAGCGGCCATGTCGATCGAAACAGTGCCGGCTCGACGGCGCAGTCGAAGATGTTAGACCTCCAGCCACTCCTTGCGAATCTCGGCATTGGCGCGCAGCTCGGTGGGAGTGCCTTCGAACACTACCTGACCATGCCCCATCACGTAGCAGCGCTCCGAAATCTCCAGCGCGATGGTCAGCTTCTGCTCGACCAGCAGCACCGACACGCCGCGGCGCTTCAGCTCCTTCAGGTACACCGCCACCTGCTCGACGATCTTGGGCGCCAGGCCCTCGGTGGGCTCGTCGATCATGATCAGGTCAGGGTCGCCCATCAGCGTGCGGCACAGCGTGAGCATCTGCTGCTCGCCACCCGACAGCACGCCGGCTTCGGTGTGCTGTCGCTCCTTCAGCCGCGGGAACAGCTGGTACATGTCATCGAAGGACCAGCGTGGTGTCTTGTTCTTGGCCTTCTCACCGAGCATCAGGTTCTGGTGCACCGTGAGCTTGGGAAAGATGTCGCGGTTCTCGGGCACGTAGCCGATACCGCCATGGGCAATCTGGAAGGCCTTCAACCCGAGGATCTCGTTGTCGCGCCACTTGATCGAGCCGTGCCCGCTGACGAGGCCCATGATCGCCTTGACCGTGGTCGAGCGCCCCGAGCCGTTGCGGCCGAGCAGGCTCACGATCTCGCCCGGCTTCACGTTGAGCGACACACCATGCAGCACATGGCTCTTGCCGTAGTAGGCATGCAGGTCTTGCAAGTTCAGCATGGTGTGTCAGTGCCCCGCAGCTTGTTGGTCGGCCAGCATGGAGCCGAGGTAGGCCTCCTGCACGCGCGCATTGGCGCGCACCGCATCGGGCGTGTCGAAGGCGATCACTTCGCCGTACACGAGCACGGCGATCTTGTCGGCCAGGCCGAACACCACGCCCATGTCGTGCTCTACCGTCAGCAGCGTCTTGCCGACTGTGACCTCTCGAATGAGCTGGATGAAGCGCGAGGTCTCGCTCTTGCTCATGCCGGCGGTGGGTTCGTCGAGCAGCACCACGCTGGCTCCGCCCGCGATCGTGATGCCGATTTCGAGCGCACGCTGTTCGGCATAGGTGAGGTTGACCGCAGCGATGTCGCGCTTCTTCTCGAGCTTGATCATCTTCATCACTTCTTCGGCGCGGTCGTTCGCGTCGTGCAGATCGGCCAGGAACTTCCAGAACACGTAGCGGTAGCCTTGCGACCACAGCACCGCGCAGCGGATGTTCTCGAACACCGAGAGCTTGCCGAACAGGTTGGACACCTGGAAGCTGCGCGCCAGGCCCTTGCGGTTGATCTCGAAGGGCCGCATGCCGTCGATGCGCTCGCCATGCAGGCGGATCTGTCCGCTGCTCAAACCGAAGCGCCCGCTGATCAGGTTGAACAGCGTGGACTTGCCGGCGCCGTTCGGGCCGATGATGGCGACGCGCTCGCCCTCCTTCACCTGCAGTGTCGCGCCGCGGATGATCTCGGTCTTGCCGAAGTTCTTGCGGACGTCGTCGAGCTCGATGGCCCAACCGCCCGGCGTGGAGACGGGGCCCTGACTCATACGTGACCTCTGCGTTGGAGTTCTTTTTCGATTTCTTCCTGGATCGTGCCCCACTGCAGCTTGAAGCGGCGGCGCACCAGCTCGAACAGTGCATAGCCCACCACGAACAAGGCCGCCGAGATGAGCCAGGTGTTGGTGCTGCGGATGTTCAGCGTGCCTCCCAGGAAGCGCACTTCGTCGCCCGAGCCGGCGTCGAGCTGCAGGTGGTAGATCATCTCGACCATCGCCGACGCACCGGCCAGCCACACGACCGCCGTCACGGCGAGACCGAGGTAGCTCAGCCACAAGCGGCGCCACTTGCCGAAGCCCGCGACGCGCAGATTCATCATCACCAGGCTCGAGATGCCACCGGGCGCGAACATCACCATCACCATGAAGACCACGCCGAGGTAGATCTGCCAGGCCTTGGTGACTTCAGACAGCAGCACCAGCGCCAGCACCGACAGCATCGCGCCGATGATGGGCCCGAAGAAGAACAACGCGCCGCCGAGGAAGGTGAACAACAGGTAGCCACCCGAGCGGATGGCACTGACGGATTCGGCCGTCACGATCTCGAAGTTGAGCGCCGTGAGGCCCCCGCCGATGCCGGCGAAGAAGCCGGCAATGATGAAGGCGATGTAGCGCACGACCTGCGTGTTGTAGCCGATGAACTCCACGCGCTCCGGGTTGTCGCGCACGGCATTGAGCATGCGGCCGAGCGGCGTGCGTGTCAGCGCGAACATGGCACCGGTGCACACGAAGCAATACAAGGCGATCAGGTAGTAGACCTGGATCTGCGGCCCGAAGCTGATGCCGAACAGCGGCTTGCCGACGACGCGGTTGGAGCTGATGCCGCCTTCGCCGCCGAAGAACTCCGGGAACATCAGCGACATCGCGAACACCAGCTCGCCCACGCCGAGCGTGATCATCGCGAAGGTGTTGGCGCCCTTCTTGGTGGTGACCCAGCCGAGCAAGGCTGCGACCCCCGCACCGGCCAGGCCGCCGACCACCGGCACCAGGCTCACCGGCAAGGGCAAGCTGCCGGCACCGATGAGGTTCAGCGCGTGGATCGCCAGAAAGGCTCCCAGCCCCGTGTACACCGCATGCCCGAAGCTGAGCATGCCGCCCTGCCCAAGCAGGATGTTGTAGCTGAGGCAGATGATGATCGTGTAGCCCATCTGGGACAGCACGGTCATCGCGAGGCTGCTCTTGAACAGCAGCGGCGCCACGATCAGCACCAGGGCAAACGCGCCCCAGACGACGAAGCGGCCGATGTTGAAGGGCTTGAATTGGTAGTAGCTTGCGTTGCTCATCATCAACCCTCGCGCGTGCCCATCAGGCCCTTGGGGCGGAAGATCAGCATCAGCACCAGCAAGGCATACGGGAGGATGGGCGCGATCTGCGATATCTTGAGTTTCAACAGCGCGTAGCCGAAGGTCGACGGTGAGATGTTGACGTTCAGCAGCTGCTGCAGCACCGTCACGATCGATTGATCGAGCGCGACCGCGAAGGTCTGCAAGATGCCGATCAGCAGCGACGCGGCAAACGCACCGGCCAGGGAGCCGAATCCGCCGACCACCACCACCACGAAGATGATCGGCCCCACCGCTGCCGCCATGCCGGGCTCGGTGACGTAGGCATTGCCGCCGATCACGCCGGCCAGACCGGCCAATGCGGCACCGCCGCCAAACACCATCATGAACACGCGGGGCACGTTGTGGCCGAGCGACTCGGCCATCTCGGGGTGCGTCAACGCCGACTGGATGATGAGCCCGATGCGCGTGCGCGCGAGCAGCAGCCAGAGCGACACCAGCATCAGCAGCGCGACCAGCATCATGAAGGCGCGGTAGATCGGGAACTGAGTGCCGTACAAGGTGAAGAGCGGGCCATCAAGCGAGGGCGGCACGCGGTAGTCCACCGGCAGGCGGCCCCAGCCAAGCTGCACCAATTCAAGCAGCACGAACGACAGGCCGAAGGTGATCAGCAGCTCGGCCACGTGCCCGAACTTGTGCACGCGCCGAAGGAAGAAGCGCTCGAACAACGCGCCGACCAAACCTGCGGCCAGCGGTGCGAGCAGCAGCGAAGGCCAGAAGCCGACGTACTTGGTGATGGTGTAGGCGAAATAGGCGCCCAGCATGTAGAAGCTGGCATGGGCGAAATTGAGCACGCCCATCATGCTGAAGATCAGCGTCAGGCCCGAGCTCAGCATGAACAGCAGCAGCCCGTAGCTGACGCCGTTCAGCAGCGATATGGTGAAGAACTCCATCGCGTCCTTTGATGCTTAAGAGATACCGAAAGGGTGAAGCAAGAGGGAAACTCGTGCGCCTCGCGGCGAGACAGATCGAGCCCGCACGACGTGGTGCAAGCGTCGTGCAAAGCAGAGGCAACGTAAATCATCTGCGTGACACCCCGCGCTAGGGACTTTCCCTGCTGCAACGCACAAGAGGCAAGCCCGCGAAGGCTTGCCTCTTTGCTCAACACGGTGGTGTCTGTCGCTGAGAAGGCACGCCACGCCTTCTCGGGCC
>NZ_JBFUFG010000024.1:0-17847 GCF_056403575.1 Rhizobacter sp. P2_G4
GAAGACCTGCACGTCGATCACGGTACCGGAGGTACCTTGGACCTTGGTCCACACGCAGCGAGGTGTCCTTCACGTCTGAAGCCTTCTCGCCGAAGATGGCGCGCAGCAGCTTCTCTTCCGGCGTCAGCGTGGTTTCGCCCTTCGGCGTGACCTTGCCAACCAGCGTGTCKCCCGGGTTCACTTCAGCACCCACGTAGACGATGCCCGACTCGTCGAGGCGAGCGAGTTGCTGCTCCGACAGGTTCGGAATGTCGCGCGTAATTTCTTCCGAGCCCAGCTTGGTGTCGCGCGCCATGACCACCAGTTCCTCGATGTGGATCGAGGTGTAGCGGTCTTCGGCGATGACACGTTCGCTGATGAGGATCGAGTCTTCGAAGTTGTAGCCGTTCCAGGGCATGAACGCGACCAGCATGTTCTGGCCCAGGGCCAGTTCACCGATGTCGGTCGAAGCGCCGTCGGCAATGATGTCCTCGGCTTCCACCTTGTCACCGCGCTTGACGATCGGGCGCTGGTGAATGTTGGTGTTCTGGTTGGAACGCTGGTACTTGATCAGGTTGTAGATGTCGACGCCAACTTCACCGGCCACCGTTTCCTTGTCGTTGACGCGAATCACGACGCGGTTGGTATCGACGTAGTCAACGATGCCGCCACGCTTGGCAGCGACGACCGTGCCCGAGTCCTTCGCAGCGACGCGTTCCACACCGGTGCCGACGAACGCCTTTTCAGGGCGCAGCACAGGCACGGCCTGGCGCTGCATGTTGGCGCCCATCAGTGCGCGGTTCGCGTCGTCGTGCTCCAGGAAGGGCACGAGCGATGCTGCCACCGACACGATCTGCGTCGGCGCCACGTCCATGTACTGGATGCGCTCGGCAGAGGTGAGGATCGATTCGCCGTTGTCCCGTGCGGAGACCAGTTCGTCGATCAGCTTGCCTTCCGGGTCCAGCGTGGCGCTGGCCTGCGCGATCACGTACTTGCCTTCTTCGATGGCCGACAGGTAGTCGATCTGGTTCGTCACCTTGCCTTCGGTCACGCGGCGGTACGGCGTCTCGAGGAAGCCGTATTCGTTGAGCTGGGCGTACAGGGCAAGCGAGTTGATCAGGCCGATGTTGGGGCCTTCCGGCGTTTCGATCGGGCACACGCGGCCGTAGTGCGTAACGTGAACGTCACGCACTTCGAAGCCAGCGCGCTCGCGGGTCAGACCGCCCGGGCCCAGGGCCGAGACACGGCGCTTGTGCGTGATCTCGGAGAGCGGGTTGGTCTGGTCCATGAACTGCGACAGCTGCGACGCGCCGAAGAACTCCTTCAACGCCGCGGAGATCGGCTTGGAGTTGATCAGGTCGTGCGGCATCAGGGCTTCGGTTTCAGCCTGGCCCAGACGCTCCTTGACGGCCTTCTCGATGCGGGCGAGGCCCGAGCGGTACTGGTTCTCGGCCAGTTCGCCCACGCAACGCACGCGACGGTTGCCCAAGTGGTCGATGTCATCGACCTGGCCGCGGCCGTTGCGCAGCTCGACGAGGATCTTCACGACGTCGAGGATGTCGTCGTTCGACAGCGTCATCGGCCCTTCAGGAACATCGCGGCCCACGCGGGCGTTGAACTTCATGCGGCCGACGCGCGACAGGTCGTAGGTGTCCGGGTTGTAGAACAGCCGGTTGAAGAGCGCTTCGACAGCGTCTTCGGTCGGCGGCTCGCCAGGACGCATCATGCGATAGATGGCGACACGCGCGGCCAACTGGTCGGCGGTTTCATCCGAGGCCAGGGTCTGCGAGATGTAGGCACCTTCGTCCAACTCGTTGGTGTACAGAGCCTGGATTTCCTTCACGCCGGCAGCGCGCAGCTTCTTCAGCAGCGCTTCGGTCAGCTCGTCGTTGGCCTTGGCAATGATCTCGCCGGTGTCGGCATCCACCATGTTGCGGGCAACGATGCGGCCGACGAGGTAGTCCTCGGGGACGCTGACGAACTGGGTTTCGCTCTGCTCGATCTGGCGCGTGTGGCGTGCCGTGATCCGCTTGTCCTTCTCAACGACAACGGTACCGTTCTTGTCGGTGATGTCGAAGCGGGCGATTTCACCGCGCAGGCGGTCGGCCACGAACTCCATCTGGGCGCCAGTGTCCATCAGACGGAAGTTGTCGAACACGAAGAAGTTCGCGAGGATCGATTCCGGGTTCAGGCCGATGGCCTTCAGCAGGATCGTCACCGGCATCTTGCGGCGACGGTCAACGCGGAAGTACAGGATGTCCTTCGGGTCGAATTCGAAGTCGAGCCACGAACCACGGTACGGAATGATCCGGGCCGAGAACAGCAGCTTGCCGCTCGAGTGGGTCTTGCCCTTGTCGTGCTCGAAGAACACACCGGGCGAACGGTGCAGCTGAGACACGATCACGCGCTCGGTGCCGTTCACGATGAACGAGCCGTAGTCGGTCATCAAGGGCACTTCGCCCATGTAGACCTCTTGCTCCTTGATTTCCTTGACCGTCTTGGCCTGCGGGCTCTCGCGGTCATAGATGATCATCTGCAACTTGGCGCGCACGGCAGCAGCGTAGGTCAGACCACGCTGCTGGCATTCCCGCGTGTCGAACGCAGGCTTGGCCATGTTGAACTCGATGAACTTCATCTCGACAAACCCGTTGTGCGACACGATCGGGAACGCGGAGAGGAAGGCTGCCTGAAGGCCCTCTGGTTTTCGCTTCTGCGGCGGTACGTCCTTCTGCAGGAAGGCGACGTACGATTCCTTCTGCATGGTGAGCAGGTAAGGAACGTTGAGGACACTCTCGCGTTTGCCGAAGCTCTTGCGGATACGCTTGCGCTCGGTGTAGCTGTAAGGGGTTTGTTGCTGCGCCATAGGTGATTTCTCACTCCATCTCAGGGATCGCTGCCTGGCCTAGGCCTCGGTCCCGTCGGCGACTGTCTTTCGGGCCTGGCGCCCGAAGCTTGGTGGTTGGCCACTACCAACCGCTGGCGGACAACCCCGGCGTTGCACCGGAGCCCGACCAAACCTGGTTCTTTGCAGTCGGATCAAAGAACACTTGGAAAACCCTCGATTGTCAACCGAAGGGGCTTCCAGCTGTCCTCAAAGGGTCATAAGACCCCTGAAGCGCAAAAGGCTGGGTGCCGAAACCGGCTCCCAGCCCTCTGCGGCGAGAGCAATTACTTGATCTCGGCCTTTGCGCCGGCTTCCACCAGCTTCTTGAGAGCGGCTTCGGCGTCGGCCTTGGGAATTGCTTCCTTGACGGGCTTCGGAGCGCCGTCAACCAGGTCCTTGGCTTCCTTCAGGCCCAGGCCCGTCAGTTCGCGCACGGCCTTGATGACCGAGACCTTGTTCGCGCCGGCTTCGAGCAGCACGACGTTGAATTCGGTCTTCTCTTCCACAGCAGCAGCAGCGCCGCCACCAGCACCGCCACCCGACGGAGCAGCCACGGCGGCTGCAGACACGCCGAACTTCTCTTCGATGGCCTTGACCAGGTCGTTGAGTTCGAGCACGGACATGGAGTCCAGCGAGGACAGGAATGCGTCTTTATCGAATGCCATTTTGATTTCCTAGATAGAAATAGGTGAAAGGTTTGAACGGTGTCGTTATGCAGCGGCTGCTTCAGCCGCAGGGGCTTCTTCAGCGGGGCCAGCCTTCAGCGCGGCCACGGCGCCAATGGCGCGCGCGAAACGTGCAATCGGCGACTGCAGCAGGCCAGCCACTTGGGTCAGCAGCACTTCCTTGCTCGGCACAGACGCCAGGGCTTTCACCCCGTCGGCGTTCAGTGCCTTGCCACCGAAGGCTCCACCCTTGATGACCAGCTTGTCGTTGCCCTTGGCAAAGTCAGCAATGACTTTGGCCGCGGCGACAGCGTCTTCAGAAAAACCATAGATCAGCGGACCGACCATGCTCTCCGAGGCCGCTTCGAACGGTGTGCCAGCAACAGCACGACGAGCCAGGGTGTTCTTCAAAACATGAAGGTACACGCCCTTGTCGCGCGCCTGCTTGCGCAGCACGTCCAAATGAGCCACGGTGAGGCCACGGTATTCAGCCAGCGCCAACGTCTGCGACTTGGCCGCTTGGGCCGCCACATCCGTCACCACGGTTGCTTTCTCGTTGCGATTGAGACTCAAGGTCTACTCCTCACATCACGTGTCCGTCGGCGTTGCCGCCTTCGAACACACCACAATGCAGCGACCTCTGTCCAGGAACCAAAATTCCATTCCAGCGGGACCGCCATCTGCGCGGGCTTCGGATCAGGCTTACGCCCTCTCGTCGATTAAGCAACCCGGGCGGGTTGCACCTGCGGTCTTGGATGACCTGGCTCAGCTTTCGCCTCCCCAGCCCACCAAACTCTTCAGACCGACACCAGACTCGTGCCGACCTTCAATTCTTCAAGCCTGGGCTTGTGCGTTGATCGTCGCGACATCAACCCGGGCACCGACGCCCATGGTCGACGATACCGCCACCTTGCGCAGGTAGATGCCCTTGCTCGATGCCGGCTTGGCCTTGTTCAGGGCTTCGATCAGCGCGCGCAGGTTACCGATCAGCTTGTCGGTGTCGAACGAACGACGACCGATCGTGCCATGCACGATGCCGGCCTTGTCGACGCGGAACTGCACCTGGCCAGCCTTGGCGTCACGAACCGCCTTGGCGACGTCGGGCGTCACCGTGCCGACCTTCGGGTTCGGCATCAGGCCGCGCGGACCCAGGATCTGACCCAGCGTCCCGACGATGCGCATCGTGTCGGGCGAAGCGATCACCACGTCGAAGTTCATGTTGCCGGCCTTGATCTGCTCAGCCAGGTCGTCCATGCCGACGATGTCGGCACCGGCGGCCTTGGCTTCTTCGGCCTTGGCGCCTTGGGCGAACACAGCAACACGCTTGGTCTTGCCGGTGCCGTTGGGCAGCACGACAGCACCACGCACGACTTGGTCAGACTTCTTGGCATCGATGCCGAGCTGCACCGCCACGTCAATCGATTCATCGAACTTGGCGGTCGCGCATTCCTTGACTATCGCGAGGGCGTTGTCGAGGGCATACAGCTTGGTGCTCTCGACCTTGCCGGCGAGCGCCTTCTGGCGTTTGGTTACTTTGGCCATGTTCAGACTCCTTCCACGGTGACGCCCATCGAGCGGGCGGTACCTGCCACCGTGCGAACGGCTGCATCGAGGTCAGCGCCGGTCAGATCCTTGATCTTGACCTTGGCAATTTCTTCGGCTTGGGCGCGAGTCAGCTTGCCCACCTTGTCGGTGTGCGGCTTGGCCGAGCCCTTGTCCAGCTTCAGCGCCTTCTTGATCAGCACGGACGCGGGGGGGCTTTTCAGCACGAAGGTGAACGACTTGTCCGCGAACGCGGTGATCACCACCGGCAGCACGAGGCCGGGTTCCATGCCCTGGGTCTGCGCGTTGAACGCCTTGCAGAACTCCATGATGTTCAGGCCGCGCTGGCCGAGCGCCGGGCCGATTGGGGGCGACGGGTTGGCCTTGCCGGCCGGGACTTGCAGCTTGATAAAGCCGACAATTTTCTTTGCCATGTTTCTCTCCAAACAGACCCGCAAACAGCAGCGGGTCTTGAGTACAAACGCCAAGGGCTGGTTACCTTGGCTCCTCGTGCCGATGTCTCGTCATCGGCAGCAACGGGGCAGTTTCAGCGGACCGAAGCCTGCCGAGCCACCAACCCAGGGCTCAAATCTTTTCGACTTGCGAGAAATCGAGTTCGACCGGTGTGGCGCGGCCGAAGATGGTGACCGACACGCGGACCTTCGACTTGTCGTAGTTGACGTCTTCTACAGCGCCATTGAAGTCCGTGAATGGACCTTCCTTGACGCGCACCAGTTCGCCTACCGACCACTCGACCTTGGGGCGCGGTTTTTCCACGCCCTCTTGCATCTGGGTGACGATCTTCATCACCTCGGCCTCGGAGATCGGCGAGGGCCGGTTCTTGGCGCCGCCAACGAAACCAGTGACCTTGCTGGTGTGCTTCACGAGGTGCCAGGTGTCGTCGGCCATTTCCATTTCGACCAGCACGTAGCCTGGGAAGAAGCGGCGCTCGGTGACGGCCTTTTTGCCGTTCTTGAGCTCAACGACTTCTTCCATCGGCACCAGGATGCGGCCAAACTTTTCCTGCATGCCCGAGCGGTCGATGCGCTCGCGAAGATTGCGCTCGACGGCCTTCTCCATGCCCGAGTAGGCATGGACGACGTACCACCGTTTGTTGGCTGCCGGCGCCAACGTGGCGGCGGTCACTTCACCGCTTGCGGTTTGTTCGCTCATCAGGCTTACCTCAATGCTTCCAGCCGAGAATCAGGTCGTACAGCACCCACTCGAGGGTCTTGTCGGTCAACCACAAAAACAGCGCCATCACGACGACGAACGCAAAGACGTACAGCGTCATCTGCGTTGCCTCCTTGCGGGTCGGCCACACGACCTTGCGCACTTCGCGCGAGGAGTCTCGACCGAAAGCAATCAGCTGCTTGCCCGACTCCGATGTGAAGAACGCGCCGACAGCGGCGAGCAACAACACCAGCAGCGCGACCACGCGCAGCCACATGTCTTGCTTGCCCAGGACGTAGAACGCCGTGACCGCCACGATGACAAGAACACCAGCAGCAGCCAGCTTAGCCTTGTCAGCCCCGGTGGAAACAGTTTCGATTTGCGGATTGGCCATATTCGTTATGTGTCGCTCACTTCAACCGGCAGCAGTTCAACTTCAAAAACTGACTGCCCTTCAGCAGCAAAGCCCGCTCGGCTAGACACTCCGTGCGGGCTTGGCAGGGGCAGTAGGAATCGAACCTACAACCTCTGGTTTTGGAGACCAGCGCTCTGCCAATTGAGCTATACCCCTGTGGCTCTCAACGAAAAACTTACTCCAGGATTTTTGCCACGACGCCGGCGCCGACGGTACGGCCGCCTTCACGGATGGCGAAGCGCAGGCCTTCTTCCATGGCGATCGGGTTGATCAGCTTGACGGTGATGCTGACGTTGTCGCCCGGCATGACCATTTCCTTGTCCTTGGGCAACTCGACCGCGCCGGTCACGTCCGTCGTGCGGAAGTAGAACTGGGGACGGTAGTTGTTGAAGAACGGGGTGTGGCGGCCGCCCTCTTCCTTGCTGAGAACGTAGATCTCGGCGGTGAAGTGGGTGTGGGGCTTGACGCTGCCGGGCTTGCACAGCACTTGGCCACGCTCGACGTCTTCACGCTTGGTGCCGCGCAGCAGGATGCCGACGTTGTCGCCTGCCTGACCTTGGTCGAGCAGCTTGCGGAACATTTCGACGCCGGTGCAGGTCGTCTTCTGGGTGGCCTTGATGCCGACGATTTCGATTTCTTCGCCGACCTTGATGATGCCGCGCTCGATCCGGCCGGTCACGACGGTGCCGCGGCCAGAGATGGAGAACACGTCTTCAACGGGCATCAGGAAGGCGCCATCGACCGCGCGCTCGGGCGTGGGGATGTAGCTGTCGAGGGCTTCGGCGAGCTTGAGGATCGCGCCTTCGCCGAGTTCGCCCTTGTCGCCTTCCATGGCGAGCTTGGCGCTACCGTGGATGATGGGGGTGGCGTCGCCGGGGAAGTCGTATTTGTCGAGGAGCTCGCGCACTTCCATTTCAACGAGTTCGAGCAGCTCGGCGTCGTCGACCATGTCGCACTTGTTGAGGAAGACGATGATGTACGGCACGCCGACCTGGCGGGCGAGCAGGATGTGCTCGCGGGTCTGGGGCATGGGGCCGTCAGCAGCGGAGCAGACCAGGATCGCGCCGTCCATCTGGGCGGCACCGGTGATCATGTTCTTGACGTAGTCGGCGTGCCCGGGGCAGTCGACGTGGGCGTAGTGGCGGTTCTTGGTCTCGTACTCGACGTGGGCGGTGTTGATGGTGATGCCGCGTGCCTTTTCTTCGGGCGCCGCGTCGATCTGGTCGTATGCCTTGGCTTCGCCGCCGAACAGCTTGCTCAGAACGGTCGTGATCGCCGCCGTCAGCGTCGTCTTGCCATGGTCCACGTGCCCGATCGTCCCCACGTTCACGTGTGGCTTCGTACGTTCAAATTTGCCTTTTGCCATTTCAAATTCTCCAGAGAGTAAAGAGCATTGCCAGTGTGGTGTTTAAGGTCTCCTTCAAGGTGTTGATTCGTTTGCCACTGGCAGCAAACGGCACCTCAAAGAAGACCGCAAAGAGAAGGGCTCGCGAAGCGACGCCCGTCGTCGTATTTACTTGCCGCGCGAAGTGATGATCGCGTCGGCCACGTTCTTCGGGGCTTCGCTGTAGTGCTTGAACTCCATCGTGTACGTGGCGCGGCCTTGCGACATCGAGCGCAGCGTGGTCGAGTAGCCGAACATTTCAGACAGCGGAACTTCGGCCTTGATGACCTTGCCGCCGCCTGGCATGTCGTCCATGCCCTGCACCATGCCACGGCGTGACGACAGGTCGCCCATCACATTGCCGGCGTAATCTTCAGGCGTTTCGACTTCCACAGCCATCATCGGCTCCAGGATCACGGGGCTGGCCTTGCGGCAACCGTCCTTGAAGCCCAGCGATGCAGCCATCTTGAACGCGTTTTCGTTCGAGTCGACTTCGTGGTACGAACCGAAGGTCAACGTGACCTTCACGTCGACGACCGGGAAGCCGGCCAGCACGCCGTTCGGCAGGGAGTCTTCAACGCCCTTCTTGACGGCAGGGATGAATTCACGCGGCACCACACCACCCTTGATGGCGTCAACGAACTCGAAGCCCTTGCCCGGCTCCTGCGGCTCGACCTTCAGCACGACGTGACCGTATTGGCCCTTGCCGCCCGACTGACGGACGAACTTGCCTTCGACATCGTCAACAGCCTTGCGGATGGTTTCGCGGTAGGCCACTTGCGGCTTGCCGACGTTGGCCTCAACACCGAACTCGCGCTTCATGCGGTCGACGATGATTTCGAGGTGCAACTCGCCCATGCCGGAGATGATGGTCTGACCAGACTCTTCGTCGGTCTTGACACGGAAAGACGGATCTTCCTGGGCCAGGCGGCCGAGGGCGATGCCCATCTTTTCCTGGTCGGCCTTGGTCTTCGGCTCGACGGCCTGCGAGATCACCGGCTCCGGGAACACCATCTTTTCCAGCGTGATGATCGAGGTCGGATCGCACAGCGTTTCGCCGGTCGTCACGTCCTTCAAGCCCACGCAAGCGGCGATGTCGCCGGCCAGAATTTCCTTGATTTCTTCGCGCTGATTCGCGTGCATCTGCAGAATCCGGCCGATGCGCTCCTTCTTGCCGCGAATCGGGTTGAACACCGAATCACCGGACTTCAGCACGCCGGAATAAACGCGCACGAACGTCAACTGGCCGACGTACGGGTCGGTCATCAGCTTGAACGCCAACGCGGCGAATTTCTCATCGTCGGACGCACGGCGCGAAGTCTCCTTGTCATCTTCGTCGGTGCCCGGCACCGGCGGAATGTCGACCGGCGACGGCATGAAGTCGATCACGCCGTCGAGCATGCGCTGCACGCCCTTGTTCTTGAACGCGGTGCCGCAGAACATCGGCTGAATCTCAGCGCCGATGGTGCGCGTGCGAATGCCGAGCTTGATTTCAGCTTCGCTCAAGTCACCAGACTCGAGGTACTTGTTCATCAGTTCTTCGCTGGACTCGGCTGCGGCTTCGAGCATGTTCTCGCGCCACTTCGCCGCCTCGGCCTGCAGGTCGGCCGGGATGTCCTTGTATTCGAACTTCATGCCCTGCGAGGCCTCGTCCCAGATGATCGCCTTCATCTTGATGAGGTCGATCACGCCGGTGAAGCCGTCTTCAGCGCCGATGGGAATCACGATGGGCACGGGGTTCGCCTTCAGGCGAACCTTCATCTGGTCGTAGACCTTGAAGAAGTTCGCGCCAGTGCGGTCCATCTTGTTGACGAACGCAAGGCGGGGCACCTTGTACTTGTTAGCCTGGCGCCAGACGGTTTCCGACTGCGGCTGCACGCCGCCCACGGCGCAATAGACCATGCAGGCACCGTCGAGCACACGCATCGAGCGCTCGACTTCAATCGTGAAGTCAACGTGCCCGGGTGTGTCGATGATGTTGATCCGGTGCTCAGGGAAGCCCAGCTCCATGCCCTTCCAGAAGCAGGTGGTTGCAGCGGAGGTGATCGTGATGCCACGCTCCTGCTCCTGCTCCATCCAGTCCATCGTGGCGGCGCCATCGTGCACCTCACCAATCTTGTGGTTCACACCGGTGTAGAACAGGATGCGTTCGGTGGTCGTCGTCTTGCCGGCATCAATGTGAGCCGAGATGCCGATGTTGCGATAGCGCTCGATGGGGGTCTTGCGGGCCATGGTGGCACTCCAGAAACTGAAACGCGCCCGACGACCTTTTCGGCCGAGGGGCAGCGCAGGGGACGATGAACTTAGAAGCGGAAGTGAGAGAAGGCCTTGTTGGCCTCTGCCATGCGGTGCACTTCGTCACGCTTCTTCATGGCGCCGCCGCGGCCTTCGACGGCCTCCAGCAGTTCGTTGGCGAGGCGCTGAGCCATCGACTTCTCGCCGCGCTTGCGAGCCGACTCCTTCAGCCAGCGCATGGCGAGGGCCACGCGGCGAACAGGGCGAACTTCCACGGGAACTTGGTAGTTCGCACCGCCGACACGGCGTGACTTCACTTCGACCATCGGCTTGATGTTGTTCAAGGCAACGGTGAAGATCTCGAGCGGGTCCTTGCCCGACTTTTTCTCGACCTGCTCCAGCGCACCGTAGATGATGCGTTCGGCAATGGCTTTCTTGCCGGATTCCATGATCACGTTCATGAACTTGGACAGATCGACCGAACCAAACTTCGGATCAGGCAGGATGTCCCGTTTGGGGACTTCGCGACGACGAGGCATTTCTCTTCCTTTTGCTTCAGTTGGCAAGTGCTTTTGCACTCGCCTTGGGCGCCACCAACATCTGGGACCACCCACTTACTCGACAAGCCGAACGGCTCACCGAAACACGCCGGACCACAGCAAGATGCGGGGCCGCGACAACTTGGCTCTTAAGCCTTCTTCGGACGCTTAGCGCCGTACTTGGAGCGCGACTGCTTGCGGTCTTTCACGCCTTGCAAGTCGAGCGAGCCGCGCACGATGTGGTAACGAACACCCGGCAAATCCTTCACCCGGCCGCCACGAACCAGCACGACTCTGTGTTCCTGGAGGTTGTGGCCTTCGCCACCGATGTAGGAAATGATCTCGAAGCCGTTGGTCAGGCGAACCTTGGCCACTTTACGCAGCGCGGAGTTCGGCTTCTTCGGAGTGGTGGTGTACACGCGGGTACACACGCCGCGCCGCTGGGGGCCACCCTGCAGCGCTGGCGATTTGGACTTCGTGATCTCGGTCTCGCGACCGTGACGCACGAGTTGGTTGATGGTTGGCATTGGTAACTTGTTCCCGTTTGAAGTCACACGGGCACCGCCCAGTTTCGTGATAGGCAGCACCTTTGAGTTTTTTCAGTAGATGTCGAGCGCTCCGCTGGGAGACGAGCCCGAAGCCGTTGGGGTCGCATGCGCAAAGGCAAAACGATCTGTACGGTGGGCCGCCCGACAAAGAGCGCAGCAAAACCTGCTGAAAAGCCCTCGATTATATTCGTGCGAACCCTCACCCGCAAGCGAAGGCATTCAAAGTGATTCACAAAGCCTCCGTGGTCCTCGACACCAACGTCGTGCTGGACTGGCTGGTTTTCCGAAACTCTTGCTGCGAACCCCTTGTCCAGGCCATCGAAGAAGGCCACTTACGCTGGCTGGTCACGGAGCCGATGCGTGACGAGTTGGCCCACGTGCTCAGTCGAGGCGTCGTCGATGCCTGGTCTCCGGATCAGCCCCGGCTTTGGGAAAGTTGGCACCGACTCTCACAAACCGTCGCATTGCCCTTGGTTGCTGGTGAACCACTTCGCCTGCGCTGCACCGATCCAGATGATCAGAAATTCATTGATCTCGCCATTTCCAGCGCGCAGTGGCTGATCAGTCGCGACCGTGCGGTTCTGAAGCTCGCGCGGCGCGCGCAGCACCTCGGCGTTCGGATCGTCACCCCAGAACGGTGGTCGGCAGAATGAAAAAGGGCGGCCGAAGCCGCCCTTTCAAACCACAGAGCAATCTCTCACTCTGAAGCATCTCCGGTCGCTGGCGTGGCAGCGGCAGCTGCCGTCGCCTCGTCCACCGCCGTCATTTCTTCGGCCGCTTCTTCCAGCGCAATCGCGCGGCGTTCGGCGTCGTCAAGCTCTTCCTTCACCTTGCGGGCATCGTGGAAGGCCATGCCGGTCCCTGCGGGGATCAGGCGACCGACGATGACGTTTTCCTTCAGGCCACGCAGCTCGTCGCGCTTGCCCATGATGGCAGCCTCGGTGAGCACGCGCGTCGTTTCCTGGAAGGACGCTGCCGAGATGAAGCTGTCGGTCGACAGCGACGCCTTCGTGATGCCCAACAACACGTCGGCGTGCGTCGCCGTCGTCTTGTTTTCACCGCGCAGACGGTCGTTGGTGTCGAGCAGCTCTGAACGCTCCACTTGCTCGCCAGCGATGTAGCTGCTGTCGCCCGGGTTGACGATCTGCACGCGGCGCAGCATCTGGCGAACGATCACCTCGATGTGCTTGTCGTTGATCTTCACGCCCTGCAAGCGATAAACGTCCTGCACTTCGTCGACGATATAGCGCGCCAGTTCCTCGATGCCCAGCAGGCGCAGGATGTCCTGCGGATCGGCCGGCCCGTCGACGATGGACTCGCCCTTGTTGACCACCTGGCCTTCGTGCACCAGGATGTTCTTCTCCTTGGGCACCAGCTCTTCGTAGACCTTGCCTTCCGGGTCGGTGATCTGCAGGCGAACCTTGCCCTTGGTCTCCTTGCCGAACGACACCGTGCCGGTCATCTCGGCCAGCGTGCCCTTGTCCTTTGGCGTGCGAGCTTCGAAGAGCTCGGCCACCCGCGGCAGACCGCCGGTGATGTCACGTGTCTTCTGGCCTTCGACCGGGATACGAGCCAGCACTTCGCCCGGGGCGAGGTCTTGGCCGTCACGGATCTGAACCAGCGAGCCAACCTGGAAGCCAATGGTCACCGAGTGGTCGGTGCCAGGAATCTTCACCTCGTTGCCTTGCACGTCGAGCAGCTTGACTTGCGGACGAACGACCTTGACCGAACCACGGCGCTTCGGGTCGATGACGACGAGCGTCGACAAGCCGGTCACTTCGTCGAGCTGCTTGGCCACGGTCACGCCTTCTTCGACGTTCTCGAACTTCGCCTTGCCGGCGAATTCCGTGATGATCGGGCGGGTCAGCGGATCCCAATTCGCCAGCACGACGCCGGCCTTGATGGCTTGGTCGGGCTTGATGTTCAGGATCGCGCCATACGGCACCTTGTGGCGCTCACGCTCGCGGCCATGCTGGTCGGAGATGATGATTTCGCCGGAACGCGAGATCACCACCAGATCGCCCTTGCCGTTGGTCACGTAGCGCATCGTGGCGTTGAAGCCGATGTTGCCGTCGGACTTCGCATCCACGCTGGAGGCCACCGCCGCACGCGACGCTGCACCACCGATGTGGAAGGTACGCATCGTCAGCTGGGTGCCCGGCTCGCCGATCGACTGCGCGGCGATAACGCCGACAGCTTCACCACGATTCACCACACCGCCACGACCCAGGTCGCGGCCGTAGCAATGGGCGCACAGGCCGAAGCGCGTGGCGCAAGTCAGCGCCGTCCGGACCTTGACTTCGTCGACACCGGCTGCTTCCAGGATGTCGAGCATGTCTTCGTCCAGCATGCGCGCCGGCGGCAACAGCACAGCGCCCGTTTCCGGATGCTGCACTTCGACAGCCGTGACACGACCCAGCACGCGGTCGCGCAGCGATTCGATGACTTCACCGCCTTCGACCAGAGCGCGCATGTTCATGCCGTTCTGCGTGCCGCAGTCGTCTTCGGTCACCACCAGGTCTTGCGTCACGTCGACCAGACGACGCGTCAGGTAGCCCGAGTTCGCCGTCTTCAACGCCGTGTCCGCCAGACCCTTACGAGCGCCGTGGGTGGAGATGAAGTACTGCAGAACGTTCAGGCCTTCGCGGAAGTTTGCCGTGATGGGCGTCTCGATGATCGAGCCGTCCGGCTTGGCCATCAGGCCGCGCATGCCGGCCAGCTGGCGGATCTGCGCTGCAGAGCCGCGCGCACCCGAGTCAGCCATCATGTAGATGGAGTTGAACGACTCCTGGTCCACCGTCTTGCCATGGCGGTCGATGGTCTTCTGCTTCGAGAGCTGGGCCATCATGACCTTGCCGACTTCGTCGCCGGTCTTGCCCCAGATGTCGACCACCTTGTTGTAGCGCTCGCCGGAGGTGACCAGGCCTGAGACGTACTGCTGCTCGATCTCTTTCACTTCCTTTTCGGCGCGCTCGATCAGCTGGTGCTTTTCTTTCGGCACCAGCATGTCGTCGATCGCGATCGAAATGCCGGCGCGCGTGGCTAGGCGGAAGCCCGACTGCAGCAGCTTGTCGGCGAAAACGACCGTTTCCTTCAGACCGCACTTGCGGAACGAGGTGTTGATCAAACGCGAGATTTCCTTCTTCTTCAGCGCCTTGTTGATGTTCGAGAACGGCAGCCCCTTGGGCAGGATCTCGCTCAGCAACGCACGGCCGACGGTCGTGTCCACCAACTTGGTTTCGGGCACGAACTCGCCCGTCGCCTTGTCCTTGGTCCACTCGGTCAGGCGCACGGCGATCTTGGCGGTCACTTCCACGACAGCGTTGTCGAGTGCGCGCTGCACCTCGATCACGTCGGAGAAGATCAGGCCTTCGCCCTTGGCGTTGATGCGGTCGCGGGTCGCGTAGTACAGACCCAGCACCACGTCTTGCGACGGGACGATCGACGGTTCGCCGTTGGCAGGGAACAGGATGTTGTTCGAAGCCAGCATCAGCGTGCGGGCTTCCATCTGCGCCTCGATCGACAGCGGCACGTGGACGGCCATCTGGTCACCGTCGAAGTCGGCGTTGAACGCCGCGCAAACGAGCGGATGCAGCTGGATCGCCTTGCCTTCGATCAGCACCGGCTCGAAGGCTTGAATGCCCAGGCGGTGCAGCGTCGGCGCGCGGTTCAGCATGACCGGGTGTTCCTTGATGACTTCTTCAAGGATGTCCCACACCACCGGCGTGCCGGCTTCCACTTCCTTCTTCGCCGCCTTGATGGTGGTGGCGATGCCCATGGCTTCCAGGCGCGAGAAGATGAAGGGCTTGAAGAGCTCAAGCGCCATCAGCTTCGGCAGGCCGCACTGATGCAGCTTCAGCGTCGGGCCGACCACGATGACCGAACGGCCCGAGTAGTCGACTCGCTTGCCCAGCAAGTTCTGGCGGAACCGGCCACTCTTGCCCTTGATCATGTCGGCCAGCGACTTGAGCGCGCGCTTGTTGGCGCCCGTCATCGCCTTGCCGCGGCGGCCGTTGTCCAGCAGCGAGTCGACCGCTTCCTGCAGCATGCGCTTTTCGTTGCGCACGATGATTTCCGGTGCCTTCAGCTCCAACAGACGCGCGAGGCGGTTGTTGCGGTTGATGACTCGGCGGTACAGGTCGTTCAGGTCCGACGTGGCGAAACGCCCGCCGTCCAGCGGCACCAGCGGACGCAGGTCCGGCGGCAACACGGGCAGCACGTTCATTACCATCCACTGCGGCTTGATGCCCGACTTCTTGAAGGCTTCCATCACCTTCAGGCGCTTGGAGTTCTTCTTGACCTTCAGCTCCGAGCCGGTCATGTCGCCGCGCAGACGCTCGATTTCGACGTCGAGGTCCATCTCGGCCAGCAGCTTCTGCACGCCTTCGGCGCCCATCAGCGCAACGAACTCGTCACCGAATTCGGTGCGCTTCGCGTCGTAATCGTCTTCCGACATGATGCTGAACTTCTTCAGCGGGGTCATGCCCGGGTCGACCACCACATACGCTTCGAAGTACAGCACGCGCTCGATGTCGCGCAGCGTCATGTCGAGCACCAGGCCCAGACGCGACGGCAGCGACTTCAGGAACCAGATGTGCGCGCACGGTGCCGCCAGGTCGATGTGACCCATGCGGTCGCGGCGAACCTTGGTCTGCGTAACTTCAACGCCGCACTTCTCGCAGATCACGCCACGGTGCTTCAGGCGCTTGTACTTGCCGCACAGGCACTCGTAGTCCTTGATCGGGCCAAAGATCTTGGCGCAGAACAGGCCGTCACGCTCCGGCTTGAAGGTGCGGTAGTTGATAGTCTCCGGCTTCTTGACTTCGCCGAACGACCAGGACCGAATTTTCTCGGGGGAAGCCAGGCCAATCTTGATGGCATCGAAATGCTCATCGGGAGTGAACTGACGGAACAGATCAAGTAAACCCTTCATTGCTCTGTGTCCTTTTCTTTAGTTGCGCTCGAGTTCAATGTCGATGCCAAGGGAACGGATTTCCTTGACCAGGACGTTGAACGACTCCGGCATGCCGGCTTCGATGGCGTGTTCGCCCTTGACGATGCTTTCGTACACCTTGGTGCGGCCGTTCACATCGTCTGACTTCACGGTCAGCATCTCCTGCAGCACGTAGGACGCGCCGTAGGCTTCCAGTGCCCACACTTCCATTTCGCCGAAGCGCTGGCCACCGAACTGGGCCTTGCCGCCCAGCGGTTGCTGCGTCACCAGCGAGTACGGTCCGGTGGAACGGGCGTGCATCTTGTCGTCGACCAAGTGATGCAGCTTCAGCACGTGCATGTAGCCGATCGTCACGGGGCGTTCGAACGCCTCGCCGGTGCGGCCGTCATGCAAGGTGGCTTGCGTACGGGTATCGGTCAGGCCCTTGGCCTTGGCGATGTCGTCCGGGTAGGCAAGCTTCAGCATGCCGCGGATTTCTTCTTCCGCGGCACCGTCGAACACTGGCGTCGCGAACGGCACGCCCTTGCTCAGGTTGCCGGCCATTTCGAGGATGTCCGAATCGCTCAGGTGATCCAGGCGCTCGGTCTTGCCACCCGACTTGTTGTACAGCTCGTCGAGGAACTTGCGCAGCTCGACCACCTTGGTCTGGGCTTGCAGCATGTCGCCGATGCGCTGGCCGATTCCCTTGCCGGCCCAGCCGAGGTGAACTTCGAGCACCTGCCCGACGTTCATCCGCGAAGGCACGCCCAGGGGGTTCAGCACGATGTCACACGGCGTGCCGTCGGCCATGTAAGGCATGTCCTCGACGGGGGCGATCTTCGAGACCACACCCTTGTTGCCGTGACGGCCGGCCATCTTGTCGCCAGGCTGCAGGCGACGCTTGACGGCCAGGTAGACCTTGACCATCTTCAGCACGCCAGCCGGCAGCTCGTCGCCTTGTGTGAGCTTCTTGCGCTTCTCTTCGAACGCGAGGTCGAAGCTGTGGCGCGTCTGCTCCAGCGAGTTCTTGATCGACTCGAGCTGGTTGGCGATGTCGTCTTCTGCCGGACGGATGTCGAACCAGTGGTATTTCTCGACGCTGGCCAGGTAGGCCTTGTCAATGGCCGTTCCCTTGACGATCTTCTGCGGGCCGCCGTTGGCGATCTTGCCGACCAGGATCTTCTCGATCCGGTCGAACGCGTCGGCTTCAACGATGCGCAGCTGGTCGTTCAGGTCGAGGCGGTAGCGCTTCAGCTCGTCGTCGATGATCTGCTGGGCGCGCTTGTCGCGCACGATGCCTTCACGGGTGAAGACCTGCACGTCGATCACGGTACCGGAGGTACCTTGGTCCACACGCAGCGAGGTGTCCTTCACGTCTGAAGCCTTCTCGCCGAAGATGGCGCGCAGCAGCTTCTCTTCCGGCGTCAGCGTGGTTTCGCCCTTCGGCGTGACCTTGCCAACCAGCGTGTCGCCCGGGTTCACTTCAGCACCCACGTAGACGATGCCCGACTCGTCGAGGCGAGCGAGTTGCTGCTCCGACAGGTTCGGAA
>NZ_JBFUFG010000025.1:0-10817 GCF_056403575.1 Rhizobacter sp. P2_G4
CTCGAAGACAGGCCGTCATCGTGAATCCAGTATTTGGGTCCGCGGTAACCACCCCATCGTTCGGGCAGGTGCGTATCCGACGTTTTCTCTTGCCCGATTCCGGTGCAAGAGAGCACAGCGCCGAACCATTTGGCAGGCTGGCCATCTGCCCACGGGCCATTCACATGGACTGCCTTTGACGCACCGCCTTGGGGGCCAATGTACAAGCAGCGCGCGTCGCAATTTGTCTGAAGCGTTATGAGACCGCTGCCGCCTGTGCCATTGCTGCTAGTCATCCATCTCGCGATTGCGCGATTCCAAACCTGCCAAAGGTCAGCGCCTGTCCGGCGTCGCATCGACAGCGGAGGCACGGTCTCTCCGTTGCGAGGGAATCTTCGTTCAGTCCAGTGGTCCTGCGGCCAGTCATACTCGTATGGGCTGACCTCGCGCTTGTTCGCAAGTCGAAGACTCGAGAACAACTGGTCCTCAATCTCGACGACAGTACTTGACACTCCAGCTTTGGCCGCTGAAAGGGCCGCAGCGACTCCTGCCGGGCCCCCACCAAGAACGAGAAGTGGGAGGGATTGAGAGACGTATCCCGCCGCCTTCAGCTCCGCGACGAGCATTGAGGCGCGGAGGAGCTGGTCTCGAATGCTTCCGGTCCGCAGCCCTGTAAGCTCGAACCCGTTTGGTGACACCTGATGAATGGTCAAGCCTTGGCTTTGCACCATTGCCTCCCTCGCTTTTTTGTTCTCTCACCCTAAGTGCGGCGAGCTTTACTCTGGTGGCTGTAATTTCGAATGCAACGCCGCCTCTGTCTCATTCAAATCTCTCAGGTACAGCCTAAGGTATCCCGCCGCTGCAGCAAAGACATCCGCCTCTCGTGTGAAGTGAAGCGTGATTCCTTCGGAGGCCAAATTAGCCTCGAGTGGTTCTAGCGTTTCACCAAGCCACGCGGCAGGCAACACAATCACTGCGCCACGAGGCCACTCTTCTGACAGCGTGGGCGCGGCCCGAATCAAGTCAATGGCGACGTCGAATGCATCAGGCGTAGTGACGCCAGCAACAAGTAGTTCGGGGCAGTCGTACACCACATAGGCTTCGTCCGAAGCTAGCAGCGTGAAGCCCTGCTCCTTTGGGGCAGCCCTAGCCAGGTCGGCTTGCCCCAACCGACTTTCAACATATCGCGGCGTAGAAGGACGAAAGTTTTCGTCAGACATTGGTCTGTTTACAGCGCACTTAGTGCATGTCAGCACGGCTGGCGCAACCTGTCAAGCGTGGAGCATGCCGCGAGTACATTCTCGGACAATGCCCAGACACGGAACCGAGCCTTTGGGCGCTTGGCAAAAGGATATTCACGTGAGTCTCCCGGCAAACGTCCGCGATGTCGCCCAATCACACCTTACGCAACTGGTCTTCGAAAAGACGCAGGAAGGTCCGAATCTGGACTTCAAGCGCGACCTTCCCGTAGCCTGGGATGCTTCGGCGAAGCACGAGTTTGTTGCCGATGTCACTGCATTCGCGAATGCTGGGGGAGGCGACGTTATTTACGGTATCGAGGAGGATGGCGATGCCAGAGCCTGCACTGTTGTCCCGCAGGCCATCAACCAGGACCAAGAGGTCCGCCGCCTCCAGGACTTTCTGCTCAACTCGGTAGAGCCGCGCATCCCTGGAGCCCAAATTCAGTCGGTCGAGGTAACGGTTGACGGTGTTGCCGGCCACGCCATCCTTGTTCGAGTGCCTCGCAGTTGGGCTGGACCCCATCGTGTCAAGACGAACCAGCACTTCTATCTGAGGGAAGGAGCACGTAAGCGGCAGCTCGATGTTCCGGAAATCCGTGGCCTTTTTCTGCGCTCGGAAAGCCAAGGTCAGCGGCTGCGTGACTTCCGTACCGAACGAATCTCGCGCATTCTGACTGGCGATGGCGTTCCAACCCTTGCGACTGGCGCAGTGCTGGTGATGCATCTTGTGCCAACTCAAGCGGCCCTCGGCGTTATGCAGGTCGACCCACTTCAGTATGTTCCGTCGCTGCGTCCAGGTGCGAGGTACTTGCCGCTTCTGGCCAGAGACGGCGCAGGGAGCCCAGGAATCAACTTGGATGGCGCGCTCTTCACCCGCCATGGAGCAACAGCGGCGACGGTGCCTGGCTACTCGCTTTTGCTTAGGAGCGGCTTCTTCGAGGCAACGCAAGTCCTCGACCACGTGCATCGGCATGATGAGAATGCTCGATTTAGTCTGCCTAGTCGTGCGTACGAGGACGTATGCATTCAGCTTGTGGAACGCTTTCGTTCGGAGCTAACACATCTTGAAGTGGAGACGGAGACGACCGCGATGCTTTCGCTTTTACACGCGAATCGCGTACGGGTCGGCCTTCCTGAGACCGACTACGGTCGGTCCGGCCCGGAGGGTCTGTTTGATAGGCAGCACGTTGTCCTTCCAGATGTGCTCCTTCCCGCAGACATTTCTGTTAGCGTGGCTCTCAAGCCATTGTTCGACTTGCTGGGTCAGGCCTGTGGTCTGGCGGGTTCGCTTTATTACGACGCTAACGGCCTCCGGACGCAGGCGAGGTAACTGCGAGACCGTGGCTCAGCGAAGGAGGGCGGAAATGGCCCACGATGAGCACCATTTTGTTCCTGCATTCCTGCTGCGCCAGTGGCAGTCTGGCGATGACAACAAGCTGACATCGTTCAGATGGTCTAGAGGAAGAGTCGTCGACTCGAGGTTCAAGGCCAAATCGGTCGCTAAGCAGCGACACCTGTATGCAACCGGGGTAGGCCAGGGACGCGCGGACAACGCGCTTGAGCGGGAGTTCATGGGGCCAAAGGTGGATGACCCGGCTGCCGTGGCTCACCAAGTGATGCTCACGCAGGGAATAGAAGCACTTACCGAGGACCACTGGCGCGACTGGGCGAGATTTTGTGTCTGCCAGTGGCTGCGGACGCCAGAGAAAGTTGCGCAGCTGCGCATTCGCGGGCGCCAACTTTGGATGAAGGACCTCGAGCCAGTGACTGGTGAATCGCTTGAGGAAGCCGACCAAACGATGAAGTTCAGCGACTGGTTAACGGAGAACAAGCCAGGGCTCTTCGATGACTTCGGCCTGGAGATACTGCCGCATATCGTTGAGTCGGAGCTGTTGAATGGAGTGTTCTTGGCGGCAACCTGGGGCATCCGCGACACTCGATGGGCGAAGCACGACCTGGTCATTGGGGACACCCCGCTGGTTTACGAAGGGCAGATGGCTAACAACTTCTTGTTCGCACTACCTCTCACGCCTCGGGTGCTTTTTGTGGCGTACTCGGACGATGAGACCGGCAAAAATCTTGACGCGTCCTCACACGACAAGCTCGCCATAACCTTCAATCGTTCGCAGGTGGGCCAAGCCCAGGACTACGTGTTTGCCATCAACAACGAACAGCGTGCTCTGGTCTCACGCTATCTTCAGAGGCCCGACTCTTGAGGGACTCCGCACCCGCCGTCTCAACCGGTCCGTCGATGCTTCTATCCCGGCTAGGTTTCGCCGATTTGTCAATGGATGAAAAGGCGCTAGCACGATGACGGGTTCCGAGAAGCCCGTTCCGCCACCACTGGTGTTTCGCATGGCAGCGAAAGTCGCACAGTTGCCAAAGCGCGGTATCGAGGACTCGTACAAGGGCGTCATGAATCGCCTGCGGCGCTTCAGTGCGGTGTCCATTGTCGAAGCGGCATTGCAATTGATGTGGAATCCGCCCACAGAGAAGGTGGACGAGCTGCGCACGGCGCCTTGGCTGACTTTGCTATTAGTCAAGTGGGCACTTCAAGACAAGAGCGTCGGCCTGCGGGTCGGTGCCTCAATTGCTCCCAGCGAAATCGACCAACTAAGACAGAGGCTCTGGGACTTACAAGGCGTTGGAGTCAGCGAACACCAGACCCCAAACGTTTGGCTGATGCTGCGCTCAATTCTTCATGTTCAGTTTGAGTTCCAACGAAGCGAGAGCTGGGGGTTTCTGCGGTGGCCTGCGTTGTATGCACGACTCGACTACGGGAGTACGAACAGAAAGCAGTTTAGAGATGTCATGGGCATGGAACCAAATGCATTTCTAGATTTGGCGTATGGCCTTTACGCGGCAGTGCTTGCTCGAAATATGCCATTGACCTCTGATTGGCTTGCTCCATTCCGTTCGAAATATGGGACGGACGTAGACCGCATGTACGAATTGCTCGTTCGCGATTTGCCAACCTTACGGGCAGAACTGCAAAGCGACGCCGCCCAGCGAATCCGCGGCAAGCAAGAACTCTATGAGTTTCCATACCTCCGTCTCTTTCCTCTCGTTCGCCTTCGTGACGGAAGAATTCACTGCTGGCACCCGCTCGTGTTCGCCAGAGGTCTAGAGGACGCCGTTCATCTTCGGCTGTCCCATCTAGGGAAGCCCTATGTAGATGCTTTTAGCCGGGTCTTTGAGCGATATGTGACCGAACTGGCAACTGGCTGCGAAATGCCCAGTGTGGACGAAGCGCGCTTCAAGGCCAAAGTCGGTGGTGACGCTCCGTCCGTTGAGGTAATCCTTAGCGGCAACGGCTGCAACATTCTTGTCGAAGCGAAAATGAGCTTGTTCGCAGATGACGTCCTCTTGCAGGATGACGAGACAGCCGTCTTTCAGAAAACCAAGCGATTGAGGGAAGGGATTCGGCAAGGGTGGCGAGTAGGTGCGATTCTTCGAGATTCAAGTCAATGCTTCGACGAGCAGTCGAAGGCGGAGCAGGACTTCCTTTTTCTCGTGACGAGCCGCGAACTACTCATCGGCAACGGCGACGCACTTCAACGAATGTATCCGTCGGGAACGTTCGACTATCCTAATGAAGACGCTGCACGGCGTCTTCCGTTGTCCAATGTTTTCATCGTATCAATCGAGGACTTTGAGCACACGATGGGATGCGTGGTCGCAGGTGAAATCGACCTGTCAAAGGTGCTCAAGGAAGCCGCCTTGGCAAATCAGAGAGCGGACACGGCAAGAATGTTCTTTTCAGACTTCCTTGGGAAGTACACAAAGAGGTGGACTCAAGCCTCTGCACTAAGACAGGCTAGAGAGGAATCGGAGCTGCGAGTGGTCACCGCGCTCGGCGGCAGTCTTCAAGACCTTCAAGGCGGATAGGACGAGACGTTCTGCGTCTCCGTCCTCGTCGAGACACCTAGTTGACGCTTTGCCAAAGAACCTCAGAGGTCGCAGTCAGTTACGGCTCAAAGGCCTCGTGACCTGTCGGCAAATCCTTTAACCGAAGAATTGCGACAGCTCTGCGGTTGGGACTTCCAGGGGTGGACACAAAGTTGATTCGTGCCCCGCTACGTACAGGGTCTCCAGCCAAGACTTCGGCTTCATGCAACATGATTCCCCGACCCGCCGTCGACAGGGCAAACCAGACGCCCCCATGTGGACCTCTACCTGTTACCGTCCCGTTCTCCCTTGAACCTGACAGATAACCGAGCTGGCCAATCTGATGAACCAAGTCTTCGGCGGTGGGCCTTTCGGTCGGGTCTATCCGGAAGCAACTTGCTATCAGTTGTTGGAGGCTCTTAACCAGGTCTGCGGTCACTCTGTGCGAAGTCAGGTCGGCGCTCCAAGGCTTTGACTTGCCCTCAAAGATGCCAGGGACTGCCTCGAACCCAGTGCCGAAGGGATGTTCACCTGCCAAGAGCCAATAGCCCATCGCTGCCAAGCTCCAAACGTCAGCAGCCTTTCCAATCGGCGGAGCGCCAGGCTTGTTCTTCCGCAAGACCTCTGGAGCCAGGAATGGAATGGCCCCCAACATCGTGCTGCTTAAACCTTGAGTACGGCCAGCGTTAATTTCTTTCGTGCCACGCTCCATCTCACCCTCAGCAAGCTTTGCAATGCCGAAGTCAGTAATCTTGATTGTCGAGAAGCTAAGGTCCCGGCTCACCATCACGTTCGAAGGCTTCAGGTCTCGATGGAGAACGTTGACGCTGTGTGACGCAGCAAGTCCTTTCGCCAAGTGATGGAGTACATGCGCAGCCGTATCCCCGTCTAGCCGAGGGAAGTGCAAATCCATGCAGTCCTGCAAGTCGATGCCGTCGATGAGCTCCTCGACGAAGAACTCACCAGAACTGTCATTTACGTAGTCCAACGCTGAGGCAATGTTTGCGTGTCTGACGCGCGCACTCAATCGGGCACTCTGCGTGAAGCGCTTGTGCGCTCCATGGACAATTGGTACCTTCACTGCCACAGGCCTCTCCAAGCTCAGGTCCAGCGCAGCCCACACCTGCTGCATGCCGCCTTGACCAACTACACGCTGCAGGCGATATCGGCTACCCACAAGGTCGTTCGAGGCAGCCATTAGATTACGACCTCCAAAGTAAATTGACGAAACGGAGAGAAAGCTCTGCCGCCGCCGAGATTGCTGGCGCCAAACGTTAAGAGGCAGCCCTCAGTCAACAAGTCGCCCATACGAGCAGGCGAATTATTGATATAGACGTCGCCGGACACGCTGTCTACTTTGAAGTCATACCCGTCGTAGCTCACTTGGACATAGTTCGCTCCAGCGCCGAAGCGCTTCCTTGGCGTTTGCGCATTTATGACAGCCGGACCTGTTCCGAGGGACACTGACCCCACGTGTTTCTCTCTCGTTAGTTCGGCTTTGAACGCTTTTGCGGCTTCAGACATATCGCAGCGGTCCTTTGGAACCCGGGAGAGGCAGGCATCAATTGCTGCTGTAAGTCTGGGTGGCAATGATGCCTTCGTGCCAATGGATGGAAGGGGGAAGTTCTTCGCATCCGGGAACCCATTCGGCCCTACCGGAGGGACACCTCCCGTGAACGCCTTCCAGCAGACGACGCCGAACGAATAGACGTCACTCTTCTGAGTGACCAACGTGGGCCGGACAAAGAACTCGGGTGCCGCATATCCCATCGTGGCTCTTGCGCGGAGCGTCATCGTGTTGCCTGGTCCCGCAAGTCCGAAGTCACAGATTTTGAGCCGGCCATTGACGTCCACGACGACGTTCTCGGGTTTGATGTCGCGATGCACGATGTCGTTGTTGTGCAGGTCTTGCAGGCCTACTGCTAGCTGATACAACAAGCGAACCATCCTGTTGGTTTCGTCGGAGGTTGTAGGCGGTGGGGCCGCGGCTAGTGTTTTGCCATCGACGAATTCCATCACGATGCCGAACAACACGCCATGGTGGTCAAAGACGAGGTCATAGACCTCGACCACGTGACGAGAAGTAGCTCTGGCGAGCATTCGCCACTCGTTGAGTAGTTGTTCTTCGCCGTCGGTTGAAGATAGCCACTTGATTGCGACGTCTCTGTCCAGCATCTCATCGTGCCAGACTTCGACGATGCCGTGTGCGCCAGAACTATGTGGGCGTTTTGTCGCCTTGTATCTCGCCGCTGGAGCTGGTCGATGTCTCATCCAATGGTTCCTCCGCAATCACGAGCTGCACGCTTGACTTCTTGAGGTCCTTCTTCGATGCGCTCTTTGCCGAGCCGCTCGATTTGCGTTTAGTCGCGACCTTACTCTGGCGCACGACTTGCTCAACTGAATGTTTTGTGGAGGACTCTTGCTTCGCGGCAGGAGGCGCTGAAGGATGGCTTTTTCCACTGCGGAAAGGAACCAATGTGTGCGTATATCCGGGCAGGCAAAGCATCATGCAATCGGCAGGTAATGCGTTGACCGGGTTATCGAGAAACGCTCGCACTACGTTTGCCGACGGAATCATGACGGCAGACGCGTTGTCAGTGCCTCCCAGCCAATCACTCATGACCAAGAGGCGTCTCATCAGTTCCGGGCCGTCGCGACATGCGTCAACAACAGCGCTAAACACATCTTCCGTTGGCTTCCAGATGCCGTCGGTGCATAGAAGGCACACGGCGGACGAGTTGGATGGACGCCACGGAATGACGTTCGGCGTTACGAGAGTCGAACCCCCAATTGCTTGGGACAGCCGCTCTCCGAATTCCTCGCTCAGCTCAAGACTTAGGTTCGGGTTCGCTCGTGCGGTAGCTGCCGCCAGAGTGTCATCTGCTGTCAGCAAGTCTGCCTTGCCGTCTGAAATCTCGTATGCGCGGGAATCGCCAACCCAACCAATCGCGCATTCGGCTTGCGTCACAAGAAGCGTCACGGCGGTTGTGCTCGATTTCGAGAAGTACTCTGACGCAGTCTGCTGATGAGCACGAGCTAGAGCTTCTACCAGGACCCTGCAGGCATCCATTGATGCATTCAGCTCTGCTACCTCAAGTGCCAGAGACGCGACTGCGGTGGATGCCGCTCGCTCGCCGTGGACGCTGCCTCCGACGCCATCGCAGACCACGGCAAGAAGCCACCTTTCAGAAGGGATGGTCGCGGCAGAATAGGCGACTGCAATTCGGTCCTGATTACCGTGTCCCGAGCGGCGCTCGTCTGTAAAACCAATGACGGAAAGGGGTTCAAGCCTGAGTGAGGAGCGTGCCTCCGCCGGCAGGTTCACAACCTGACCAACTACCCAACTTCGAAGGCTAGGGGCAAGGGCGTAGACCGAGTTCTGTTCGGAGCGCTGGGGCATGCGACGCAGTTTACAAGCTGTTCGCGGTTGGACCATTGTTGTCCGCTGTAAGACTGCCACTGTCCCTTTGAGAGGGAGGCAAAGGGATGAAGGCGGTGGGGCATCGAGTGAATTTACTCTTTAACATGCACTTGCTGCATGCTGACAGAGCGGCCTTTCACCTCGGAGCGCTGCGAGTCCCTAGTGCATTTCCCTTTCATCCACGTTGCTAGGACTGATGACGGGCACTTGCTCAACAAAGGCGTGCTGCAGGCCGTTTGCTCTCCGTGTGCTGGGGTTACCGAAGGAGGCGCTCTGTGCCACTGGTAGATTTTTGGATGAATGCGGCCTCGCGAGGTGTTCATCCTGAGGACGCGGCCCACCTTTCGCCCGACGCGTGCGTCGCATGGTCGTCGGCTCATGAGGCGCGCTTGCGAGCGGCAGAGTTGGCAGACCGGCGGAACCCAATTCGCCGCAAGTTGCATGTGAGCCTGTTTCCGCAGCCGTTTGTGGGTAGCGTCCGGCGGGCATCGGTATGTATCCTTTTCGGCAATCCAGGGCTGTCCGTGACTGACTACGTGGACGAACTGGACAACGAGGAATACATCCAATACTGCGAGGCGAACCTGCGTGGAGCAGTGGATGGTTTCGGACCGCTGATGTCCGCTGCGATAGGGACCGCAGCCGCTGCCTACTGGGAACCGGTGTTTCGGACGTTGGTTAAGGAATTAGCGGACGAACTGCAGGTCCAGAACGACCACGCGAAGGCTTGGGCCGTTGCTCAGATTGCGACCATTGAAGCCGTTGCCTATCATTCGCGCAGTTTTCCATTCCATGGGTTCGCGGCCTTGCCGTCGACACGCGCAGCTGTCGACTATGTCCACTCGACACTCGCCCCGCGAGCTCAGCGCGGCGAATGCCTCATCCTTGTATGGAGGCAGGCGAAACTTTGGGGGTTGGAGCCTGGGCCATTTGTAGTGCAGCGTGCACCGCGGCTCGCTCAGGGGCGGTATCTGCATGCCGTCGAGAGGCAAGCAATGGTCCGATTCTTGGCGGCACGGTACCGGGCTAACCAGACCGCTTTGTCGTCGGCGACGGGCTGGAGTCAAGCAGGCTGAAGCAAATGAGTTGAGAAAGCGATTGCTTCACGAGGTCGCGTCTCCTCTATTTCGACGCGCTTCCTAGTCGAACGCTGCTGACAAAACCTCGAGCAGTCGCTCCTGCTCGGACGCGCGCATGAGTCCGCTGCATCCATCGACCACACAGACGTTCTCGCGTACCTCCGCTGGCCAACCGTCCTCATCGTCGACTGCAACCCAAGCTTGGGGCAGTCGCCAGTTCACGTGGGACAGAACAATCTGAGCTTTGCTCATCCGCCAGTAGTCTTCAATGCTGCAAGGAAGAATCCTCTTGATGCCCTTCAGCGTGTGTCGCCGGTGGACCGCGTTCTCCGTGAGGTCCGCAAATGTGTAGCCGACAACTCGTTCCGCTAGCGGACCGAGCTTGTCGAGGACGAAAGAGAGGCCAAGGACCTTCGGCTGCGTTGACGTTAAGACTACTTTGACATCTGGCCAGGGCACAAGTGCGGATGCGAGCCATGGCACCGCTTCGTACGCTGAATGGCCGGAAGCCCAGGGGCTGGCGCGATGGACCAACTCGTAGATTGAGGCGCTCGGATGTAGCACGCCGCTGATGCCAAGGTAAAGAATTCGCATCGTGTGACCTATGCGACTTCTTCGCGGTCGCGGAATACCGCTAGGAGCTCTCCATTGCTCCATCGCAGGTTCGACGCCTCATGGTGGCCGCTTCGATGTCGATGCATCAGATGAATACGGAGTGTTTCGCCGGCCACCAAGCATTTGGCGATTTGTAGCCACGCGTCCACGGGCAGAGAGCTGACATAACAACCAGTATGCGGACCGGCCGTCAGCCTCCCGTATTTCTCTATTAGCATCCATTCGTTGACCCCAACGAGTCGCTCAGCGTCGGCCCGAACTCTGGCCCTACGGTGAGCCTCTGCCATGACAAGGTTTTTCATGGCGTAGCAACTGGCGGCTGTACAGCCTGCAACGTTGCCAATCGAGCTTCGGCCGCCGTGACCTCTGCATCTAGTGCTGCCAATGCAATCTTGCGCGACGCGATGAGTTGTGAGAGTGCGACCGCCGTGTCGACGCCGGCATCACGCAAATGCCGCTTCCTCAGAATGACGATGTAGTGGCGGAGTGACTCGATATCGCGATGGCCAGCCCGTTCTGCCACTCGGCGCAAGATGTGCTCGAAATCAACCTCCCTGCGATAGCGAGGGTATAGCGAGTTGATGAGCGCTATGT
>NZ_JBFUFG010000026.1:0-7603 GCF_056403575.1 Rhizobacter sp. P2_G4
GGACATGGCGGCGACGATCCTGGTGTGCACGCCGATCTTCTTGCCGATCTGCCAGAAGTACGGCATGGGGGAGATCCAGTTCGGCATGGTGATGTTGATCAATTGCGCGCTGGGGCTGAACACGCCTCCGGTCGGTACGACGCAGTTCGTGGGCTGTGCCATCGGTGGGGTCTCGGTGAGCACGGTGATGCGGACCATCTGGCCGTTCTATGGCGCTCTCATCTTCGCTCTCATGCTCGTCACCTATGTCCCTGCGTTCTCGTTGTGGTTGCCTAATCTGATATTCAAGTAACGCGTTCAACGTTTCGTTTCCTGGCTGAACCGGCCTGACGCCGGCCAGCATTGCTCTCGTCACCGCTGCGCCGGTTGCGCGCATGACGTCGCCCTGACGGCTACGCCATGCGCCCCGCCACAGCCAGGAGCGAACGCCATGACGGCTTTCTTTTTCAAGTTCTCATCCGTGCTGTTGGCCTTGGGCTGCAGCCTCTCTCTCCAGGCGCGGGAGCTGCGCGGTTGGAGCGTCCATGCCGACGACTACCCGGTCAACCTCGGCATGCAGCGTTTTGCGGATGCAGTGGGGCCGGCCACGCAAGGCCAGCACAGCGCCCGCGTCTACGGCAACTCGCAGCTCGCGCCACAGGGCCAGGTGCTCGAGAAGATCACCTCGGGCGAGATCGACTTCGCCGAGATCGGCATCGTCGGCTACGGCGACAAGGTGCCCGCCTTGCGCGTGCTGGGCATGCCCTACCTCTTCCACGGCAGCGAGCAGATGTTCTCGCTGCTCGATGGCGAACTGGGCACGGTGCTAGCCGCCGAGCTGGAGAAGGCCGGCGTGGTGCTGCTCGGCTGGTACGACGGCGGCACGCGCAACTTCTATCACCGCAGCAAGCCGATGCGTGGGCTGTCCGATTTCAGCGGCGAGAAGCTGCGCGTGGGCAATACCAAGACCCACATCGACATGGTCGACGCGATGGGCGCCAAGGCGGTGCCCATCGCGTTCAAGGACGTCTACAAAGCCATCGAAGACGGCACGGTGGACGGCGCCGAGAACAACTTGCCCTCTTACGAATCGACCGGCCACTACAAGCTGGCACCGCACTACACCTTCACCCAGCACCTGGTCACACCCGAGATGCTGATCATCAGCAAGAAGACCTGGAACCTGCTCTCCAAGCCCGAGCAGCAAAAACTGCAGGAGGCGGGCCGCGACTCTGCACGCCACATGCGAGCGGAGTGGAACAAGCGCCTGAAGGAGATCCAGGCACGCTTGATCAAGCAAGGGGTGAAGTTCTACTCCGGCAGTGACTACGGCCCGTTCGTGCGGCGCATGAAGCCGCTCTACGACCCACTGTGGACGGCGAGCGACCCCGTGAGCCGCCAGGCGCTGGGCCTGATCCTCACCAGCATGGCGCAGAACGCCGGGCGCTGATCGACGCGATCAACACTGAACGCTGCGCGCTCCCGCAGCCTGCGTTCAGTGCATCAAGCGCTGCCGCCGTCGGCCAGCAAGGCGGCTCGCCGTCGCCGTTCGCGGCTGTTGGCGAGGTGGGTACGCATCGCAGCCCGTGCCGCCTCGGCATCTTGCGAGGCGATGGCGTCGTAGATGCTTTCGTGCTCGCCATTCACGCGCTTCAGGTAGTCGAGCCGCTCGGCATCGGCCGGGTTGGCGGGGTCGAGGCGGGCGCGTGGAATGGCGGTCATGCCCAACGCACCGATCAGGTCGGCGAAGTGCGGGTTCTGCGTGCCGCGCGCAATCTCCGAGTGGAAGGCGAAATCGGCCGCCACCGCATCGAGGCCCTGGCTCATTGCCGAGGCAAATTCGTCGAGCGCCTGGCGCATCACCTTGAGGTTGGCATCGGTGCGCCGCGCGGCCGCGAGTGCAGCCGATTCGGTCTCGAGCCCGATGCGCAGCTCGAGCACGGCGATCACGTCGCGCAGCGTGGCAAGCTGTTCCGGCCCGATGCGAAACGCGCTTGCATCACCCAACCCGACCACGAAGGTGCCGACGCCATGGCGCGTTTGCACCACGCCCGAGGCCTGCAGTTTGGAGAGCGCTTCGCGCACCACGGTGCGGCTCACGCCGAACTCTTCCATGAAGGCCGATTCGGTCGCCAACTTGGCGCCGATGGGCAATGCACCGGTGCGTACCCGTTCGACCAGCGTATCCACCACGTCGAGTGCGAGGTTGCGGGGCTTGGAGCGCTTGATCGCCAGCGTGGGCTCGTTCATCAGGTTTCTCTTCCGCGGGTCACGTGCCCAGTTGTATGACGACACCCCGCAGAGCGGAATGTAGCAAAGCCCGAGCGAAATGCGCTGGCACACAGCGCCTCGCCCGGGCCCGCCGCTTCGAGTGAGCGGCTCATGCCTGCGTCATGCGACAGGCGATACGAACGAGACCAGCTTCGCCATGTTGGCTACCCAGTTGCTGGTCGAAATACCGAGCGGCTGCTCCTTGACGGTGTAGGGCGCGATCGGCGGCGGATCGGCCGGGTCGTACGGCGAGGTGTCGTACACGTCGCCCACGTGTTTGCTCATGTAGGCGGTGCCGACGTAGGGCGTGCTCGGCCCGTTGCCGCGGTAGGGGTTGGTCACCTGCGGCAGCTTCGTCAACCAGTGGTTCTTGCTGCCGAGGTCGTCGACGATGGCCTGCGCCGCCGCCTCGGTGACCGCCGGTGTGGTCATGACAGCACCGGTGAAGAGATCGCCGAAGTCGACTTCGCGGATCGAGAAGTACTTGGGCAGCGGGCGCGCCGCTGTCACGTTCAAGGGCGACTTCGCCACCATCTCGGCAATGGCGGCATCGGTCATTGCGTTGAGCGTGTCGTAGGTGGTTTGCAGGTTGGTGAGGTTGATGTTGCGCCCGGCCGAGTAGTGGCTCAGCGTGTTGCGGTGGTCGTGGTCGTGGTAGTACGCGCCGTTCCAGATGTTGGAGCCGTAGCGGTGCACGAAGCGGCCGACATTCGTGCCGAGCTCGATGAAGGTCGGGTGCGTACGGCCGTTGAGCAGCGGGTTCTCGGCAATCTGCTGCGCCGTAAGCTTGCAGGTGTTGAGCCACGCGATCGCTTCGGGCACACGCGCCAGGTACTTGCGGTCGCCGGTGAGGCGGAAGTAGTTGAACAGCTGCAGCACGTTGGTCTGCGTGGTGTGCGTGGCCAGCGAACGCGGCTCGTAGGTACGCGCCGCCGCGGGCGAGCCGGCGGGCCGGCCGTTGCGGTCGGTGGCCAGGTGCTGCAGGCCCCAGCCGGCCTGCGGCCCAGGTTGCTGCAGCGTGCGCAGACACTCCATCGCACGGGTGATGTTCGGCAGGAGCCGCGTTTCGCCGAGGCCGCTCACGCACATCAGCAGGAACTTGATGTTCTCGCCTGCGACGTCGTCGTTGAAGGTGACCATCGTCGTGTAGTCGCCGTCTTCCATGCCGGCCGTGGCGCCGGCCGGCAACTGGCTCGGGTTGGGCAGCGGCATCGACGAGACGGCATCGGGGTTCACCGGCCAGCGCTGCGGCCAGCCGCCGTCGGCCACGCCGCCGGTGAACTGTGCGGCCAGCACGAACTCGATCGCCTTGTCGAGCGCGGGCTTGAACTGTGCATCCTTCTTCTCCAGGTACATGCGGAGCAGGAATTGCGACGACACCGCAGTGCCCGCGTCATCGAAGGTCGCGTTGCCGTAGTAGTGCTGAAACTCCTCGAGCCGCCAGCCGTTGGCGCCGATGGTTTCGTACCAGTGCTTGAGCGAGTCTTCGCCGGCAAAGTCGTAGATGTAGTTCCAGCCGCCGGCCGGGTGCTGCGCTTCCATCAAGGCCTGCGCGGTGCGCACCGCCGCGTTGTAGAAGAGCTCGTCACCGGTCGCGTGGTACGCGTCGAGAAAGGCGTGGCCCGCGGTCGGCGTGCCGGGCGGCTGGATCCAGCACATGCTGCGCTTGGCCTCCATCTCGCCCCAGCTGACCGAGAGGTCGGGCAGGTACTGCCACACGTAACCACCGCGGTAGGACACGTTCTGGTCCATGTGCTGCGCGGCGCGTTTCATCGCGTCGACTGCGGTGGCACGCGGCCCGGTATCGGGTGGGGGTGCTGTGTCGTCGTCGTCGCCACCGCCGCAAGCAGCCAAGGCGATCGGAGCCAGGCCGGACATCACAAACATTCTGCGTTTCATCGTTGTCTCCTTTGTTGGTGTGGTGAAGGGATCGCTCAGGTCGATCTTTCTCAATGTTGTATGTCATCGTATGACTAGCACTTGGCGTGTGCAAACCTGTGCGAGCGGCGCGGTTTTTCGCCGGTGGAGGCGCCTCGGCCTCAGGGTATTCCCCCCGGCTGCTCACCTTGACGCCAGGTGAGGCGTCAGCGACCATACCGGTGTTGTACGACAACCTACAACGCACTGTGCTGCGGCGTCACGCGTTGTCGTTTCCGACCTCTCTCCTGTTTCATCGAGCCGCCATGCCCGTCGCTGCCTCCTCCATCCGCTTTCCCCGCCTGCTGCTGACCGGCGCCGCCGGCGGCCTCGGCAAAGCGCTGCGCCCTCGCCTGAAGGCCTATTGCGACACGCTGCGCCTGAGCGACATCGTCGATTTGGGCAGTGCTGCAGCTGGCGAAGAGCTGCAGCCGGTGAAGCTCGAAGACCGCGCGGCCATGCTGTCGCTGCTCGAGGGCGTGAGTGCGGTGGTGCACCTGGGCGGCGTCTCGACCGAGCAGCCCTTCGACCTGATCCTGCAGGCCAACATCGTCGGCGCCTACAACCTGTATGAAGCGGCGCGCCAACAAGGCGTGAAGCGCATCGTGTTCGCGAGCTCCAACCACGTCACGGGCTTCTACCGGCAAGACCAGGTCATCGACACGAAGGCCCCGCTGCGGCCCGACGGCCACTACGGTTTGTCGAAGGCCTATGGCGAAGGGCTCGCGCAGTTCTACTTCGACCGCTACGGCATCGAGACGGTGAGCCTGCGCATCGGCTCCACCTTTGCCGAGCCGGTCGACCGCCGCATGCTTGCCACCTGGATGAGCTTCGACGACCTGGAGCGCCTGATCGTGGCAAGCCTCACCGCGCCGGTGGTGGGCCACAGCATCATCTACGGCATGTCCGACAACACCGTCACCTGGTGGGACAACACCGCAGCGCGTCACATCGGCTACCGCGCGCAGGACAGCTCCGAGCCGTTCCGTGCGGCCGTCGAAGCGCGCCAACCGACGATCGATCTCGACAACCCGGCGGCGATCTACCAAGGCGGTGGCTTCGTCCTCGAAGGGCCGAAGGGATGAGCTCCGCCCGGCCGCCCGAAGGGGCTCGCCCCCGCTTGGCGGGGTCGCACGAAGTGCGCGGGGTGCCCACATGAGCGCCGTCGAGACGCCGGCATTCGAGGTGCTGGCTCCGGTGCGCAACCGCGTGGGGGAAAGCCCGCTGTGGTCGGTGGCCGAGCAGGCGCTGTGGTGGGTCGACATTGAAGGCCGCACGCTGTTTCGCCACGACGCAGCCAGCGGCACCCTGGAGCAATGGCCCACGGCGCAACGCATCGGCTGCATTGCATTGCATGCCAGCGGCGGCGTGCTGGCAGCGATGGAGACCGGCCTCTTCCATCTGCAACCCGGCGATCAAGGCCAGCTCGCTGCGCAGTCGCTCGCCGTCGTTCAGCATGCGCGGCCCGACATGCGCTTCAACGACGGGCGCTGCGACCGCGCCGGCCGCTTCTGGGTGTCGAGCATGGTGCTCGACATGTCGCTCGCTTCGCCCTCCGGTGCGCTCTACCGCTATGACGCGCAAGGCCTGTCTGCACCGGTCGTGCGCGAGCTTCTCGTCGGCAACGGCCTGGCTTTCAGCCCGCGCGGCGACACGCTCTACCTCTCCGACTCGCACCCCACGGTGCAGCGCATCTGGCAATTCGATCTGCACGACGACGGCAGCATCGGCAACCGCCGCGATTTCGTCGACATGAACCTGCACCCGGGCCGGCCGGACGGTGCCGCGGTCGACGCCGACGGCTGCTACTGGATCTGCGGCAACGACGCGGGCCGGCTGCTGCGGTTCACCCCCGAAGGCAAGCTCGACCGCATGCTGGCCCTGCCGATCAGCAAGCCCTCGATGTGCGCCTTCGGCGGTGCTGCGCTGGACCAGCTGTTCGTCACCTCCATCACACCGGCCAAGCCCGCAGAAGGCTTCGACGCCTCGCTCGACGGCGCGGTGCTCGTGCTGCGCCCGGGCGTTCGCGGCCTGCCCGAAGTTGCCTCCAGCGCCCACTCCCACTGACCCGCACATTGACATCCAACAACAGGAGACAACCATGAAACCCACTTTCACCCTGATCGCCGGCCTGCTGGCCTGTGCCTTCGCCGCCACGGCGCAGGCCACTGACTTCCGCTCCACCGACATCCACCCCGACGGCTACCCGACGGTCGACGCCGTCAAGTTCATGGGCACTCGCCTCGCCGAGCTGACCAAGGGCAAGCACAGCATCAAGGTGTTCAACAACAGCTCTCTCGGCGCCGAGAAAGACACCATCGAGCAGACCAAGATCGGCGCGGTGGCGATGACGCGCGTGAACATCGCGCCGATGAACAACATCTGCCCGACCACCGTCGTGCCGACCATGCCCTTTCTGTTCCATTCGAAGGAACACATGCGCGCGGTGCTCGACGGCCCGATCGGCGAAGAAATTTTGAAGAGCTGCGAAGCACAAGGCTTCATCGGCCTCGCGTTCTACGACAGCGGCTCGCGCTCGATGTACACCGTGAAGAAACCGATCAAGACATTGGCCGATGCCAAGGGCCTGAAGGTGCGCGTGCAGCAATCCGACCTGTGGGTCTCGTTGCTCGAAGCCATGGGCGCGAACGCCACGCCGATGCCCTTCGGCGAGGTCTACACCGCGCTGAAGACGGGTCTGGTCGATGCAGCCGAAAACAACTTCCCCTCGTACGAGAGCTCGCGCCATTTCGAAGTGGCGAAGTACTACTCGAAGACCGAGCACTCGATGGCGCCCGAAATGCTGCTGTTCTCCAAGCGCGTGTGGGACGGGCTGACTCCGGACGACCAGAAAGCCATCCGCCAGGCCGCCAAGGAGTCGGTGCCCTACATGCGCAAGCTGTGGGATGAACGTGAAGAGAAGTCGCTCGCCACGGTGAAGGCCGGTGGCGCGCAAATCATCGAGGTCGACAAGCCCGCCTTCCAGGCCGCGATGAAGCCGGTGTACGACAAGTTCATCACCGACCCGAAGCTCAAAGACATGATCAAGCGCATTCAGGACAGCAAGTAAGCAGCGTACCCACTCGCCGCGTGCGCCACTCGCACGCGGCGAGTTTTGCTTCGCGAGGGATCCCGATTCATGTTCACCAAAGCCTGCGCGCTGATAGCGCGCTCTTGCCTCAAGATCGGCGTGGCCGGCCTGGTGCTGCTGCTGCTGGCGGTGCTGTGGCAGGTGTTCGGCCGCTACGTGCTGAACAACACCCCCACCTGGGCCGAGAGCCTGGCCTTGCTGCTGGTGCTGTACGTCACCATGCTCGGCTGCGCGGTCGGCGTGCGCGATGCCGGCCACATCGGCATGGAGCTGCTCGGGCCGCTGTTGCCTGAGCGCTTCGTGCTGCCCATCGCCATCCTCATCCACCTGCTCACGCTGGTGTTC
>NZ_JBFUFG010000027.1:0-5485 GCF_056403575.1 Rhizobacter sp. P2_G4
CTCATCGAAATGTTGAAACAGAAGTACGTTCTTCGCTGACAAGAAATGCGAGCAAGTCAAGCTGCACGCGCCGTGCCTTGCCCGGTCTTGACGATGACAGGGCCAACGCTTGGTTCCTTGCGCGCTCCGCTGCCGTCGCCCACCCGCTTGTCCACCTCATCGGCGTAACAGCGGTCATTCCTGGAACTGGAGACAGTGTGTCTGCCGCAACCGTGGCCGCTTGGGCCGATTGACCTGTGACAAAACTAGACGTCCTTCAGTCAATGAATCTGGCTAACGACCGAAGTGTGGGGCTAACGGCGGGCTGATTCCGGCACAATTCTGACGATGACAGAAATCTACGTATCTACAGACATTGAGGCCGACGGCCCGATACCTGGCCCTCACTCGATGTTGAGTTTTGGGTCGGCGGCTTTCCTGCCGGACGGCAAGCTCCACTCCACCTTCAATGCCAACCTCGAGACCTTGGAGGGTGCCAGCGGCCATCCGAGCACCATGGAATGGTGGGCAAAGAATCCATCTGCTTGGAACGCGTGCCGTTTGAACCTGCGTGCTCCCAACAAAGCGATGCGCTCCTACGTCGAATGGCTCCAACAACTTCCCGGCAAGCCAGTCTTCGTCGGATACCCTGCCGCCTACGACTTCCTCTTTGTCTACTGGTATCTGATTCGCTTCGCCGGCGAGAGTCCGTTCAGTCATTCAGCACTCGACATCAAGACATTCGCTATGGCGATGCTTGACGTGGAGTACAGGGACGCCACCAAGCGGAACATGCCCAAGCGCTGGTTTTCGAAGGCTCCGCACACCCATGTGGCCTTGGACGATGCCATTGAACAGGGGCACCTGTTCTGCACAATGTTGGCGGAAAGACCTTCTCGCCGTACAGAGCCAACTAAATTAAACGCCAGCGGTGCGGTCCAACAAATAATCGAATGAGGAGCGCGAATTGGATGCTGTGTGGGAGACCTTCATAACGCAGATGGGCGACGCCCGAGCGTTCATCAGCTTCAATCAAAGTTTCGCGAAACTCGCTGACAACGACAAGCGCACCATGTTGCTCAAGGTGCGGGCGGTCATCAAGAATCCGACGCCAGCCGGCATGCCGACCAACGAAGAGTTTCCCAGTCTCGTCAAAGTTGAAGACGGCCTAGATTCTGAAGTGTCAGCCAAGGGCGGCCTGGAGGTCGGCCGACTCACCGTAAGTGGCAAGCGGTTCTTCTCCTTCTATGTGTCTTTCCCTGAATCAGTGGCGAAGGAAATTGTCGCGAAGGTTGCCAAAGACACGCAGTACAACCTGCAGTACGTCTATGAACAGGACAACGCCAAGGCAGGCTACTGGAAAGAGCTGTACCCAACCGCGGATGACTGGCAAGTTATCCGGGACATGAAGGTGCTCGACACACTGCGGAGCAACGGGGACCGCCAAGATAGAGCAAGGCAAGTTGACCACTGGGCTTACTTCCTCACGCAGCAGAACGCCAAGAGATTTGCGGACTGGGCGAACGCCAATCATTACAAGGTGAAGTCCGTGGGGCCGATGAATGATGCGAAGAAAATCCCGGTGCTCTTCACTCACAACGGGACGAYGGCGCTCGAAGACATCACGACGAGGACCATCGAGATAAACCGCAAGGCGGAGGAATTGCAAGGGGACTACGACGGCTGGGAGACGAGCGTCGAGCGCAAGTAGTCATCCCGTTCAACAGTGCCATCACGTACGGCCGGTCATGAAAGCCAGCAGCACCAACATCAGCGGGGATTGCACCGCCCAGACCACTGCGGCAACCTTCGACACTCCGCGGAACCAAGCGGAGGTGAAGACGATTGGCCAGACTACCCACGATGCAAAGATGAGAAGGCCGAGCACTCGCCACTCGTGGCCATGCAGAAACGGCAAGAAGACGATACCCGAGCTGAGTGCGTGACAAAGGCACACCGCGCCAAGGCCAGGGTCTGAGTCCTCAAAATCATCGTCGGTGCGACTACTCATGGAGCGCTCAAGTTCGTGATGTGAGGTCACCGAGCACGACGCAACATGGCTTCAAACTCGGCCCAGGAGCCAGCTATGACCAGCTCCTCGTGTGGAGACATTCCGACAAACGCCAGACAGACGACTTTTCCGGCAGGTGACACCGCGTACATCTCTCCACCTCCGCTTGTTGCAAAGCCGAAGTAGCCGGGAGCATAGAGCCCTACCTGGTACTCGCGGTTGTATTTCTCCAGCTCCGCTAGCGGCCAGAACTCGCAGAGCCAAGGTTGGGCGTCCAGCTCGCATACCTGGGGCTTCCTGCTTTGCAGATATGCATCAAGTTCTGCGCGAAATCGGATGTCCTGCGTCATGGGAGAACATGGACCACAAGGGCAACAGTCCAGCAAAGTAGAAGCGCGACGGTGGGGACGAGAAGCCACCGTCCCACTGGCTCTTCCCATGCGACTTGAGGCCTTCCCCATTTCACAAGATTCATGAGCGCATTGCCGCCGTTGAACCCGGTGAATGGCATGAGGTTGTATGCGGCCAGCTTGGTCGCCACCAGCCCAAGCACCAAAGCGAATGAGTTCTCCGCGGCGAACTTGTCAAATGCCAGTAGCTGCGATTGAGCGACTGAAAGCGGTGCCACCGCACCCTCAAAAATCTGCCCAAACGCGGAGGCGAAGCTACCCGCCGCATCGGTTCCAAGAATCAGCAAGGCCAGAAGGAGCGTGCTTCCCGCACCAGCAAGAGGAAGGAGCACCTGCTTCCATACGGGTTGATGGTCAAAGGCATCGGCAACTTGGTCCGGCTGAAGCAGCTGCTCTCTTGAATCCTTCAGCTTAACGTTGCCGGCGATGGGCAAAACCTTCAACTGAAAGCGGCCTCGACGAAACACTGTTGGCCCGGCCCCGTAGGTCACGCTTCGAACCTCCACGCCGAGCCTGCGGGCACAGAACCCTATCGTCAGAAGGTGCAGCACAAGAACGAGTGCAGTGGCAATGAACGCTTGGACGAGCGGGGGCATTGACTTGGTTCCTACTGGTCAGGCGATGGTTCGGGAATGAAGTGGCGCAATATGCCAAACGAGATGATGCCGCCGAGCACTGGGATGACGATTGGAGCAAGCCCATACAGCGCCCAACTTCTACCTGCGCGACGAGCAGCCTGCCCAAGAAAGATGTGGGCAGCGACGAATGACAGCAGATACAAGAGCAAGAAAAGGTTGGTCCATTCCGGCCGTCCTTTTGCTCCGTATATCTGCACGACGAGTGACAGGAAGAAGACTACGAAGCCCAGGCGCGCCCGCTTTAGCGCCATGTTTGCGAGATTGAGTTCTTCAGCGCGGAGGACACGCGGCGGCTCTGGCAACGCGACATCTGCAGTGGGCGGAGCAAAACGATTCGGGTCCGGCATAGCCTCTCTCTTGGTAAAAGCCAACGTCCACTACACCGCCTCAATGACACCGCGTCAGGAAAAGGGATACCCGCGCGCCCACGAACTTCTCGCCAACAGCGCTCATCAAGATGTTGGATGTGCCCAGGAACACCGGGGAGCTACACCGCCAGGAACGTGGAAGCCACTATCCGCCACAGCAACAACAAGATGCCGCCGGCGAAGAAGCCAACCACAACACGAGCCAGCCCGCCCCATGCTTGCCGACGCGTGTTCCTCGCGCAGCGCCAGATGCTAAGTGCTGCGAACGCCGCGTAGGCGTAGAAAGAGAACAAAAAGAACCAGCGCATAACGCCACCGCGATTGGGCTGACGGCTCAAGAAGTCCCCTCCCACGAGCAGTGCGAAAGAGGCAAGCAGAAGCCCAAACACACCTACCAGCCAGAACGCGTGCCAGAGCTTCGCCTGGCCACTCGCGAGTTTTGCGAGAAAAAATGTGTGCGTGGGCCGGTTACCTCCCGCTGAAGTCTCGAGCTTTGCCTGTGGCGGCTCAAACGGGTTGCGAGATTGCATTTCAGTTGCGTTCCGGAGCATTAAACGGCGCCCGGGATTTCACTTGTGATTTAGACCTCCGCCCGTCCTTCAGCCCAGCCGAATACAAGCTGCCAAAGAATGTAAGCCCCGATAAGCGTGCCAAGTGGAAATCCAGCAAGCGATAGCACTCCGTATGCGATGCCGGCGTAGCGGCCCCACGTTTTGTAGCGCATGACAGCGCTTCCCACGAAGAAGAGTGCGACAACCAGCGCAACGCAGATGCCAAGCATCAAGACCAACGCCAGAGGGAGTGAAGTTCCTCTAGATACCGCAGGCGACAGCACGGCCGCGCCGATGCCAACCACCGCAATTGCACCAAGGCCAGCCATGAGACGGATGACCCTGCCGGCTTTCTGGTGCGGCAGAAGCTTCCCGCTCTTGGCATTGAGCTCCACCTGGGAGCGTGGCGGCGCGAAGGGATTCGTCTGCTTGTCGGCTTGCGACATCGCAAACGTTGGTTCTTGTCGTTCAATCTCGGAGCGGGCCATACTTCTGAGAGCCTTAAAAAGCTAACACATAGCTTAAGTGGTACCAGTAGGCAATCTCAGGATGGCGTGGTTGCATATCGGGATGAATCGTGAATCGCTCCGCGAACAATGCGGTTCAGTGTCACTTCAAGCCCTTCAGAAGACGGTCGACCGACGTGGACCTTCCTGTGCTGAAACCATCTGGTGAAAGCGAAAGCCGCTTACGGCAGACGGCGGAGGAATGGGGTCCACGCCATCGGCTACTTTGGCACCAGCGAGTCGTTTAGAACAGCGGCCAAACGGCGACTTGCGGCAAGTAGCCTGGACTTGAGTGTCACGTCGTGCATCTGCAGGTATTCAGTAGCTATCTTGTGAGTGCTCGGATAGAAGTCATCGCGCTGCACGACGCGACAGGACTCTTCGGCCCATTGAGCAGGTGCGAGCGGTCGGCTCGAGCCATTCGTCTTCAGCTCTGCGGCCAACTCGGCACGCAACCCCTGAGGCCCATTCACACGGTTCTCGACGAGTCCGGCATCCCACAGCGCATGAAGATTGGTTCCTCGACCGAACGCTTGAAGCTGAAACTTGTTGCCACCTTTGTCGTCGGCGTACCCCGCGTGCAAAGGCTGATGGACGTCAGCCACGAAATGGATGATGTACTTCAGTGCTTTCAATCGCTCTTCGTCGATGGCTGAGGACGCGAGAACCCTGGTCTGTCTCTCGATGGCGCCAACAACGCATTGGCCGCTGGGGCAGTCGCGTGCCTCTTGATATCTGCATGAGTCTCGCGGGAAGTTCACGTAGTGCCAGGGCCCCGTGGTGCTCGAGCGATGGGTGTCAGCCCATGTTGATGCAGCTGCCAATGTGAGTTCGGGTTCAAGTGCGAGCAAGCGATGCAACTCGGCCTTGGCCTCAGAGGTCAACTGCCGCTCGGCCAGCTCAGCAACGATTTCATGACCTTCCCGACCCCAAGCAGATGCGGATGGCGGAGCAAAGGCCGCTGCAGCGAAGCAGATGAATGCGCAGAGACGGTCTCGCAGGCGATGTAGATGGTTCATGAG
>NZ_JBFUFG010000028.1:0-3838 GCF_056403575.1 Rhizobacter sp. P2_G4
GTCCACAGGCGAGTCATCGTCGGTGGGTGGCGGCTCCTTTGGTTTCTCCGGCGTGTCTGTTCACAACGTTGGTGAAACTCGCACACTGGTGTTGCTGAATGGCCGGCGTCTGACTCAATTCGGCGGGCAAACACTCACTGGCTTTGCCGCAGCAATGGACTTGAACGCCATTCCAGTGTCAGCCATCGAGCGCGTCGAGATTCTTACAGACGGGGCCTCGTCCCTTTATGGCGCTGACGCTATTGCCGGCGTGGTCAACTTTATTACGAAGCAAGATACGACTGAGGGAGACATCACAGTCGGGTTCTCTAACCCAYGAGATGGCGCCAAAGAAAAGCGCGTTTCGTTTAGCAAGGGGTTCGGGTCGTTAGCCTCCGATGGATTTAATGTGTTCTTCACCGGTGCGCACGACGAACGTACCCAGCTGAAGGCGACTGATCGTGAATTTGCAAAGTCAGGTCGCATCTTCTTCAGCAACAACGGCAAGAACTATCGATTCCAACAGTTCTCGGCGAGCCCGATTCCCGCAAACGCAACTGATGACCAAGGGCAGTTGATCAGCCCCTACCGGTTGGTCAATGGTGCCTGCCCACCGAAAACCTTCCGCGTTGTTGAACCTTACAACGACGGAACAGGTTTGGTGGATGACTATTGCGGCTTTGACTTTGTGGGTGAACTGGAAATCTACCCAGAGCGCAAACGAGATAGTTTGATGGGTTCAGTGAGCAAAACAGTGGGCGACCAAGTGGTGTTCCTGGATGCTTTGTGGTCAAGAACTAAACAAACATCTCGGATCGCGCCTGTGCCAGGTGGCATCACTGTGGCGGCTGGTACTCCCTTGCACGACCAATATCTGCTGCCTTTGGGCATCACCGGTGACAGTACCGCTTTCTATCGGATTGCTGACTTAGGTAAGCGAACGAATGACGATGAGGCAAAGTTTTATGACATCGCCCTGGGCTCAAAGGGTACGTTGGCCGGATGGGACTACAAGGCTAGCGTTGGTCATTCGCAGAGTGATGTTAAAGAGAACCTCTCAGGCTACCCCGGTGCTATCGCGGTACGCAAGTTGACCTCCAGTGGAGCTTTGAATCCGTTTGTTCTGGAGGGCCAGCAATCTGCGGCAGGTTTGGCTGCGTTGAATGCGGCAAACTACAAGGGCTATTGGGACGGCGGCACCGCGAAGCTAGACACCGTCGCAATTTCCGGTTCACGTGAACTGATGGCCCTTCCGGCTGGAGCGTTGTCTCTGGCGGCCGGTGCGAACTTCAACAAGGAGCAGTTCGAAACCAAACCAAGCTTGTTTGCCCAAGGCAAGTTGGCGGATCCTGTTGCAGGAACTCTTTGCGATCCGACAAATCCAGCACTTCCGTGCGACCAACGGTTCGGCGATGGAGCTGCCACAGTTCCTTATTCTGCAGACCGCAAGTCCTATGGCGTTTTTGGTGAGTTGGCGATTCCAATCGTGAAGGGCTTTGAGATCAACACGTCGGCCCGTTATGACCACTATTCGGACTTCGGCAACTCCACCACGGCCAAAGCGAGCTTCCGTTGGACGCCGGACAAGAGCGTGTTGATTCGAGGTTCAGTTGGAACTGGATTCCACGCTCCAACAGTGCCGCAGGTCAATGCGGCAAGGCAAGCTTTTGGCGTTACTTCGGAGAAGTACACCTGCTCGGCAGAACTTCAAGCAGTGGCTACAGCCCAAGGCGCTGTATGCCAGCCTGGCAACCGTCAATACGATCAGATCGCTGGTGGTAACAAGAACCTCCAACCCGAGAAGTCGCTGCAAGGAACGATTGGGATTCGTCTCGAACCATCGAGCCAAATGTCCTTTGGCGTTGATCTGTGGCATGTAGCGATCAGGGATGCTTTTGGTCAACTGACTGAGGAGGAGGTCTTCGCCAATCCTCTCAAGTATCAAAACTCATGGGGCAAGACCAAAGATGTCGGCACCGGGATCGATTACTTGGCTTTTGTCGCGGACAACCAGAATCTTGGGAGGTCTTACTCCACTGGCCTTGACTTTGATGTTGTCGGTCGAGCAAAGACCGGGCTCGGCGATTTGGACACCAAATTGACGGCGACATACATGATTCGGGAGGAGTCCCAACTACTGGCCGATGGCCCTTACTATTCGGCGATTGGAAACAATAACCCGAACCTGGGCGCGGTGACGTTCCGTTGGCAGGGCCGTTGGACCACGACTTTGAAGACAGACCGTTGGGCACATTCCATCGGTGTCAACTTCAAGTCTGGCTATACGGATACTGCGAAAAACGTCGATCTGCTCGACTCTTCTGGCAATGTGGTGGGGCAAGAGACCGTTCAACTCAAGGTGAAGCGGTACTTCACGATGGACTGGCAGACTCAGTGGACGCCTATCAAGAGCTTGTCATTCACCGTTGGCCTGTTGAACGTGTTCGACACGGATCCTCCTTTGACGTTGTCAACGGCTGGCGCGAACAAGGGTCAACAGTTTGGCTATGACGACCGTTACTATGATCCACGTGGCCGTACCGCGTTTGTTAACGCTTCGTACAAGTTCTAAGCAGACTGACTACGACGACTGACTAGTTATTTGTTCTTGTGCCCGCTGGCCACGAGCCGGCGGGCATTTTTTGTTAACCTCAAGCGCTTGTGCTTTCCCAAACTGGAGACCCCAGGGTATGGATTTTTCCAAGAGACAAGCGGACCCAAGACGCCATCTAACTGGCATCGCGTTCGTTGTTTTATTCCACGGCCTTCTCGTCTACGGGCTGATGTCCGGGTTGGCAAGGAAGGTGATCGACGTGGTGCGCGCACCCATCGAAACCAAGGTGATTGAGGAGGTCACCAAGCCGCCGCCGCCGCCTGAAGTGGTGTTGCCTCCACCGCCTAAATTAGAAGCTCCCCCGCCGCCGTTCATACCGCCCCCGGAAGTGCAGATAGCGACACCGCCACCGCCAGCGCCCACCATTACCGCGACAACGCCGACGCCGCCAGTACAGACAGCGATCGTACCCGTGGCACCCCCCGTTGTCGCTGCACCCGCCCCGCCTGCCCCCGCGGTGGTCTCGGCATCGGTGGCATGTTCAAACTACAGCGTAAAGATGGGTGAAGCTGGTTTCCCTCGGGAGGCGATTCGCCAGGGCTTGGAGAAGGGCGAAGCCCTGATTCAATTTACTGTCACCGCCAGTGGTGAAGTCAAAGATGTGAAGGTACTGAAATCCTCGCACCCGATCTTTGCTCGCAACAGCGTACGCATCGTCAGTGAGTACACGTGCGCAGGCCAAGGGCGAGATGTGATTGTTCAAGTGCCCTTTGGCTACAAACTCGAATAGTCGAGCCGACCAGCTCCATTGTGAGAGGCCTCCCATCAGGACGCCTCGTTCAATTTCTTCTTACCCCAGTAGATCGGAAGATCATGTCCTTCATCAAAAAACTCAACTCAATCGCCACAAGCTTGCTCTTGATTGCTTCGTTTGCAATCGCCCCTGCCCACGCGCAGGCTCCCGCCTCCGCGCCCGAAGTGACGGCGCCAACTCCTGCTGCAGCACCAGCGGCGACTGTCAGCAAGGAAAGCGTTGAGAACCCCTATGACCTGAAGCACCTCTGGGCACAGGGCGACGTCGTTGCACGTGGCACGCTGATCATCCTCATCATCATGAGCCTTGCCAGCTGGTACATCCTCGTGACCAAGTTGTTCGAAAGCTTCAAGCTAAGCTCCGAAGCCAAGGCGGCTCGCCAGACATTCTTCAAGTCTGCCAGCCTGAACGAAGGCATGAAAACGCTGAAGAGCGGCAGCGCCTTCCAGTTCATCGCCGAAAGCGGTGTTGAGGCGGGCAAGGACCACGCC
>NZ_JBFUFG010000029.1:0-3826 GCF_056403575.1 Rhizobacter sp. P2_G4
GGCGGGCGACCTTCTTTCTTTGCTTCGCCAAAGAAAGAAGGCAAAGAAAGGCGACCCCGACGGGGACCCCGACGGGGGCAGTCCGGCTAGGGCCGGACTGCTCTGCGGGGCTCGGTGTGTGGGGCCTCGCGCCGAACTCGCTACGCGGCCTTTGGCCGCTGCGCTCAGACAGCCGCGCGAAGTCAGTTGACGAGGCGTGCTGCGCACGCGGCCCCAAACCCCTGCGCTCCTCGACGCCCCCCACGGGGCCCGAAGAGCAATACGGTCGTTTGCTGAGCAAACTTTCCCTGTCCCCACTTGCGTTGCATCGTCGCGATGGCGAAGCCGAGCCGTGGAGCCGATGCGAAGCGAGCCGAATCTGGTGTTCGGGTCCCCGTGGGTGGCGTCGAGGAGCGCAGGGGTTTGGGGCCGCGCGCGTGAGCGCGCATCAACAACTGACTTCGCGACGTTTGGCTGAGCGGCGTGAGCGCAGCGAACAAAGCGAGTTTGGCGCGAGGCCCCAAACACCGAGCACCGCAGAGCAGTCGGCCTCAGGCCGACCGCCACCGTCGGGTCCCCCTTTCTTTGCTTACTTTCTTTCGGGGAAGCGAAAGAAAGTAAGTCGGCTGTCGGGACGACATCCCGACTCGGCCTCACGCAGTGAGACAGAAACCTCATGCGAATGCAGGCACAGCCCGAACGAACTGAGGCAGGCCATGACTCAACCCAAAAAAGGAGCCGCCCCATGTCCGCTGTCCTGAACGGCCCCACCTACGCCGACGTCCCCAAACCAAAATTCGCCCCCGGCCCCGCCGGCACACACATCACCATCCGCGGGCTGACGAAGTACTTCGCCGGCTGGCCGCTGTACGAGAACTTCGACCTCGACATCCCCAAGTCGAAGATCGTCTCGGTCTTCGGCCCCAACGGCTGCGGCAAATCCACGCTGATCAACATGATCGCGGGGCTGATCCCGATCGACAGCGGCGAGATCCTGTTCGATGGCAAGAGCCTCAAGGACACCAAGATCGGCTACGTGTTCCAGAACTACCGCGAAGCGATGTTCCCGTGGATGCGCACCATCGACAACATCGCCTACCCGCTGAAGCTCGAAGGCCGCAGCAAGGCCGAGGTCGACCGCCGCATGCAGGAGCTGGTGGCGTCGTTCGACGTCAAGTTCGACCTCAAGCGCTACCCGTATGAACTATCGGGCGGCCAGCAGCAGACGGCGTCGATCATGCGGGCGCTGGCCAACGGGCCCGAGGTGCTGTTTCTCGACGAGCCGTTCTCGGCGCTCGATTTCGAGATGACGCTGTTCATCCGCGAGAAGCTGCAAGAGGTGTTCATGCAGACCGGTACGACCATGATGCTGGTGTCGCACGACCTCGAAGAAGCCGTCTACCTGGCCGACCAGGTGCTGCTGCTGACCAAGCGGCCGACCAAGGTGGCCGAAATCTTGCACTATGGAGATGCGCGGCCGCGCACCGTGGCCACGCTGTCGGAGGCAAGCTTCATCGCGACCAAGAAGCTGAGCCTCGACATCTTCCAGCGAGAGGTCCGGCGTTGAACTTAGAGATTCAAGATTACGTTCGTGCGACGGCGCGCTTTCTCGCGCTGCCGCTCGACGAGGCGCAGGTGGAACGTGTGGCCGTTCACCTGGCGCGCACACGATCGATGGTGGCCGCCCTGCAGGCCGAGCCGCTGCACGCCGAGATCGAGCCGGCCGAAGTCTTCTGCCCTGCGCCCTTCCCGCCCGGCGACGACCCGGACGTCGCGGCCGAATGAGCGTCGCGAGGACACACGACATGATCACCGGCCTCAACATCGTTCGCGCAGTTCACTCTGGCGAGATGCTGGCCGAAGAAGCGCTCGAACACTGCATCGCGCGCATTGAAGTCACCGACCCGCGCGTCAACGCCTTCACCGACGGCACCTTCGAGCGTGCCACGCGTGAGGCGCGGGCCATCGACGCCAAGCGCGCGCGCGGCGAGGTGCTGCCCTCGCTCGCCGGCATGCCCTACGCGGTGAAAAACCTGTTCGACATCGAAGGCTTGACCACGCGTGCCGGCAGCAAGGTGCGCAACGGCCAACCCGCCGCCACGGCCGACGCCGTGCTCGTGCAGCGCATGCAGGCGGCCGGTGCCGTGCTGGTCGGCGCGCTCAACATGGACGAGTTCGCCTACGGCTTCACCACCGAGAACAGCCACTACGGCCCCTGCCACAACCCACGCCGCCTGGAGCGCACAGCCGGCGGTTCATCGGGCGGCTGCGGCGCCGCCGTCGCGGCTGGCCAGGTGCCGGTGACGCTCGGCTCCGACACCAACGGTTCCATTCGCGTGCCCTCGTCGCTGTGCGGCGTGTGGGGCCTGAAGCCCACCTTCGGGCGGCTCACGCGGCGCGGCAGTTTCCCCTTCGTCGCGAGCATCGACCACCTCGGCCCCTTCGCCCGCTCGGTGGAAGACCTGGCTGCCAGCTACGACGCGATGCAGGGCCCCGATGCACTCGACCCCGGCTGCCATGCCGAGCGCGTGCAGCCCACGCTGGCACAGATCGGCAGCAGCCTGCAGGGCCTGCGCATCGGTGTGCTCGGCGGCTACTTCGAAGACAACGCCGGGCCGATGGCGCGCAAGGCGCTCGATTTCGCCGCCACGGCGCTGAATGCCACCACAGGCGTCACTTGGCCCGACGCCGCACTGGCGCGCGTGGCGGCTTTCGTCACCACCGCCAGCGAAGGCGGCTCGCTGCACCTGCCGCTCCTGCGCGAGCGCGCAGCCGAGTTCGAGCCGCTGTCGGTCGACCGCTTCATCGCGGGCGCCTTGCAGCCGGTCGATTGGTACCTGCGCGCGCAGCGCTTCCGGCGCGTGTACCGCGACAAGGTGTTAGCGCTGTTCCAGCAGTGGGATGTGCTGCTCGCGCCTGCGACGCCGGTGCAGGCTACGCCGATCGGGTCGGAGACTTTCGATCTGAATGGCAGCTCGGTGCCGACTCGGCCTTCGATGGGGTTGTTGACGCAGCCGATCTCGTTCTCCGGGTGCCCGGTCGTGGCGGCTCCTCTTTGGCCTGAGGGGCGGCAGGGGTTGCCGTTGGGGGTGCAGGTGATTGCTGCTCCTTGGCGGGAGGATCTGGCGTTGCGGGTTGCGCGGGCGTTGGAAGCGTCTGGTGTTGCCAGTTCGCCGGTGGCGGGGATTTGAGGGTGGGTGAGGTTTACTCCTTGCTGGTGGCTTCTGTTTACTGCGTGGGGCTGCGTCGGGATGTGCCCCCGACAGGGCACTCACTTTCTTTCGCTTCCCCGAAAGAAAGTAAGCAAAGAAAGGGGGACCCGACGGTGGCGGTCCGGCTGCGCCGGACTGCTCTGCGGTGCTCGGTGTTTGGGGCCTCGCGCCCAACTCGCTTTGTTCGCTGCGCTCACGCCGCTCAGACAAACGTCGCGAAGTCAGTTGTTGATGCGCGCTATCGCGCGCGGCCCCAAACCCCTGCGCTCCTCGACGCCACCCACGGGGACCCCGAACACCAGATTCGCCTCGCTTCGCATCGGCTTGATGACGCGTCGCTTCGCTCGCGCCGATGCGAGCGAGTTTGGACAGGGAATGTTTGCGCAGCAAACGACCGCATTGCTCTTCGGGCCCCGTGGGGGGCGTCGAGGAGCGCAGGGGTTTGGGGCCGCGTGCGCAGCACGCCTCGTCAACTGACTTCGCGCGGCTGTCTGAGCGCAGCGGCCAAAGGCCGCGTAGCGAGTTCGGCGCGAGGCCCCACACACCGAGCCCCGCAGAGCAGTCCGGCCCTAGCCGGACTGCCCCCGTCGGGGTCGCCTTTCTTTGCCTTCTTTCTTTGGCGAAGCAAAGAAAGA
>NZ_JBFUFG010000030.1:0-2600 GCF_056403575.1 Rhizobacter sp. P2_G4
GGTCGGGGGCGGGCTGGTCGTCTCGTTTACTCGGTCCATTTGCGCGGCGGCGCATCCGCATGCTTCCATCAGGATAAGGATGACAAAGCTCCGCATCCAATGGCACAACGTCGCCTCTGGGGCTTCCGTTCTGCCACGGCATATGCGCTTGAGCCGTCGATGTCTTCTCGCTTACGGGAAGCTAGACGCCAGCTCCCGAGAAGGGGTGAGCCATATCAAGACGGGCGTCGACGAGCAATCGCTGAATCCCATAACCGCCGGAGAGTTTGAAATGCACAGTGAAGCCAATGCGGACACCAAGGCCCAGCAAGATGCGGACTCCGAGAGAGTTCGCGARCACGTTTTCGACACCTACTTGAGCCTTCGCGGTGGAATGGGTTGGGTCGCCGCGCTTTTTCCAGTTGTCGTCGTACTCGTTGGCTTCGTGGACAACGGCTTCTTCGAGATTGAAGATTCGTTGAGTGCCTACTACTGGGCTTCAAGGAGCGGCTTTAACGTTGCGCGAATCCCCTTCGTAGGCGGGCTCTGGGCGCTGGGCGCATTTCTGTACCTCTACAAGGGCTTCACAACCTGGGAGAACGGGGCACTAAATGTGGCGGCGGGCTGCGCCATTGGTGTGGCTTGCTTCCCTATGGCTTGGACGTGTGACGGCTGCAATGGCTTCACTCCGCATGGACTGTTCGCCTTCGGGCTCTTCGGGTCTCTTGTCTACGTCGTGTGGTTTCGCTCGACTGACACGCTTCCCTTCCTTCCGAGTGGCCACTCCCCGGAAAGCTTTGCTAAAGGTTACGCGGCTTGCGCCTTGCTTATGTTGATTTCCCCTGTGGCTGCAGCTGTGCTCAATTGGTCGCTTCGTGGGACGTGGCTTGTCATACTGGTCGAGACGTTTGGCGTCTGGGCCTTCGCCGGGTACTGGTTCCTCAAAACAAAGGAACTCAAGTTGTCCCAGGTAACGCGGAAGGCGCTGGCGCTTGACCTGTCAGCCCCGATTGAAAAGCAGAAGTCGATTGGCCATGTGCTGATGAAGGGAGTGCCTCAAATGGGAGGGGAACGCGGGACGCTGGGGCCGCCTGCCTTGCAGCGTGTCGGTGACTGATGCCTGGTTAAACCGGGTGTCCAAGGACTGACTTCAAAAGGAGGCGAGGACGCCGCTATCGGCGATGCTTCGTGTCTCGTGACTACTTGTCTGCGACTCCCGGACTCGAGCGCCTTGTTCAGTGCGTTCGCCACACTCCATCCCATGTTCTTGGCGCCGAATGACGCCAAGGCCTCAGTTGTCGCGCCTCACGTCGGCAACCACGACCAAGAGGTTCGTGGTCTCCAGGATTTCCTACTGAACCAGGTCGGTGATTTAATCAATGCATACCAACTTCGCCGTTCCACATGACCAAGAGCCTCAAACAGCTGCTCGCTCAAATCGACTCTTTGCAAAAGCAAGCGGACCAGATTCGTCGCAAGGAAGTTGAAGGCGTTGTTGAGCGCATCAAGGAAGCCATCGCCCATTACGAGCTGACGGTTGAAGACCTTTTCGGCGAGTCTTCGAGCCGCGTTCGCGTCGCGCCGGTCAAGCAGAGCAAAGTCGTGAAAGGTCTTTCACCAAGGAAGAAGAAGTCACCTGTGGCGTTCCCGAAATATCACCTTGAAGGCCAGGCATGGAGCGGCCGGGGTCGTCGACCGAAATGGTTCGTCGATGCGCTTGCTGCCGGCAAGAAGCCGGAAGACATGTTGGTGCAAGAGTTTGTTAAGTAGCGATGTCTGCACCATTTGCCTGCGAATTTGCTGGGGCCCGACTTGGTGACTCGCCCGCAGCATCGGATGTTCTGACGAAGGCCAGCTTTTATCGCGGCATGTCGAAGGGCACCTGATGCTCTGGGATAAGTGAACCGCCAAGCAATGAGACTGTGCTCGTTCCATGGCGCACAACGACCAAGTCAGCAATCGTTGCGGTGATGCGTTGAGATTCGAAGCTTTGTATTATGACGGTATGCGATTTGCCGCGGCACTCTGCTGGGTTGCCGCACGTATGGGCGATTGGTCCACTTACCTTGTCGCTTGCACGAATCGAGATGATTCCGGCCCCGAAGAATACTCGGATTGGATTGGCGACGGCTGGAGAAATATGACGTGCCAGCCGAAGAAGAACGACTAACAAGTACCGGTTCAGCGCATAGCAAAAATCTGGGACGAGACGAGGCAAAACAAGTGTCACGACAAATGCGCCGTTTCGCAATTCCGGCCGAAACACCCCGTTAGCTAGGTCCTCGAGTTGTTCAGCACTGAACTGTTGAAGCTGGTCTTCCACGGCTTGGACGAACCTCTCCTGCCACTCCTTCAGTTCCCTTGTCAGTCCGGGTGCCGCCCGCCATGCATGTGCCCTACGCCCTCGGTCTTCTGCAGCGTGAACAACTGCAACGTTCAGCGCACGGGCGAACCTAAAGGGCGTTCGCGCGTTGTCAGCGGCATACTCAAGTCGCTCGACCAAGTCTTGCCCGAAGACACCTGTGGCGGCTCGCTGAAAGTCTTGCAACGCGCCATCACCACCACCAGAGACAAGAGCGCTTCGAAACGACACCTGAGTACTCGAAGACAGGCCGTCATCG
>NZ_JBFUFG010000031.1:0-2381 GCF_056403575.1 Rhizobacter sp. P2_G4
GAGCACGACCAACCTGAACGCGCTGAGCTCGACGCAATTCGCTTCGCTCACGACCGCCGCCGCCAAGGCCCTGACAACCGACCAGATCAGCGCACTGGAGTCTGCCGACCTGCGTGCCCTGAGCTCGGCTTCGCTGCGTGCCTGGAGCACCGACCAGTTCGGCGCCTTGAGCACCGACAACTTGGCCGCCATGACCACGGCTCAAGTCGCCTCCCTGACCACCGGCGCACTGGCTTCGCTGGCCACAGACCACCTGAATGCGCTCGGTACCGCGCAATTCGCTGCGATGACGACTGCACAAGTCGCGGCCCTGAAGAGCGACCAGATCGCCTCGCTCGAGTCGAGCGACCTGCGCGCCCTGACCACCGGCCAGTACGCTGCCATGACGACCGCACAGGTCCACGGGTTGACGACTGATCAGATGTCGCAGATTGAGTCCGCCGACCTGCGTGCGATCACCTCGACAGCCCTGCGCTCGCTCGGCAGCGATCAGCTGAACGCGCTGACCTCCGACCAGATGGTCGCCCTGACCACCGCCCAGATCGGCTCGTTGACGACCGACCAAGTGGCTGGCCTGAGCACGACCAACCTGAACGCACTCAGCTCCTCGCAATTCGCGTCGCTGACGACCGCCGCCGCCAAGGCCCTGACAACCGACCAGATCAGCGCCTTGGAGTCCGCTGACCTGCGTGCCCTGAGCTCAGCCTCGCTGCGCTCCTGGAGCACCGACCAGTTCGGCGCCTTGAGCACCGACAACCTGGCCGCGATGACCACGGCGCAAGTGGCGTCCCTGACCACGACCGAACTCTCGTCGCTGGCCTCTGACCACCTGAACGCCTTCGGTACCGCCCAGTTCGCTGCGATGACGACGGCGCAAGTGGCCGCTCTCGGCTCCGACCAGATCGGCACCCTCGAGTCGGCTGACCTGCGTGCCCTGACCACCGCCCACTACGCGGCGATGACCACGGCGCAGATCCACGGCTTGTCGACAGACCAGATGTCGCAGCTCGAATCCGCCGACCTGCGTGCGATCACCTCGACCGCCCTGCGCTCACTCGGCAGCGACCAGTTGAATGCGCTGACCTCCGACCAGATGGTGGCCCTGACGACGGCGCAAGTCGGCGCACTCACCACCGACCAGGTCGCTGGCCTGAGCACGACCAACCTGAACGCACTCAGCTCGACCCAGTTCGCTTCGCTGTCGACGGCCGCCGCCAAGGCGCTGACGACCGACCAGATCAGCACACTGGAGTCTTCTGACCTCCGTGCCCTGAGCTCGTCTGCCCTGCGTGCCTGGAGCACCGACCAGATCAACGCACTGAGCACCGACAACGTCGCTGCGCTGACGACCGCTCAAGTGGCGTCCCTGACCACGACCGAACTCTCGTCGCTGGCCTCGGACCGCCTGAACGCACTCGGCACCGCGCAGTTCGCTGCCATGACGACGGCTCAAGTGGCCGCCCTCGGCTCTGACCAGATCAAGTCGCTCGAATCCGCAGACCTCCGTGCCCTGACCACCGCTCATTACGCAGCGATGACCACGGCGCAGATCCACGGCCTCTCGACCGACCAGATGTCGCAACTCGAATCTGCCGACCTGCGTGCGATCACCTCGACCGCACTGCGCTCACTCGGCAGCGACCAGCTGAACGCGCTGACCTCTGACCAGATGGTCGCCCTGACCACCGCCCAGATCGGCTCGCTGACGACCGACCAGGTCGCTGGCCTGAGCACGACCAACCTGAACGCACTCAGCTCCTCGCAATTCGCGTCGCTGACGACGGCTGCCGCCAAGGCCCTGACGACCGACCAGATCAGCGCGCTGGAGTCTGCTGACCTGCGCGCCCTGAGCTCGGCCTCGCTGCGCTCTTGGAGCACCGACCAGTTGGCTGCCCTCAGCACCGACAACCTGGCCGCCATGACCACGGCGCAAGTCGCTTCGCTCACCACGACCGAACTGTCGTCGCTGGCCTCTGATCACCTGAACGCCTTCGGCACCGCCCAATTCGCTGCCATGACGACGGCTCAAGTGGCTGCCCTCGGCTCCGACCAGATCGGCACCCTCGAGTCCGCTGACCTGCGTGCCCTGACCACCGCCCACTACGCGGCGATGACCACGGCGCAGATCCACGGCTTGTCGACAGACCAGATGTCGCAGCTCGAATCCGCCGACCTGCGTGCGATCACCTCGACCGCACTGCGCTCGCTCGGCAGCGACCAGCTGAATGCACTGACCTCCGACCAGATGGTGGCCCTGACGACGGCGCAAGTCGGCGCACTCACCACCGACCAGGTCGCTGGCCTGAGCACGACCAACCTGAACGCACTCAGCTCGACCCAGTTCGCTTCGCTGTCGACGGCCGCCGCCAAGGCGTTCACCA
>NZ_JBFUFG010000032.1:0-1803 GCF_056403575.1 Rhizobacter sp. P2_G4
GGTCGCTCACCAAGCGTCCGGGCTACCTCAGCCTCGTGACCAGCCGGGTCGTCTCCACGCTGACTGAGGCTCCGAACACCCTCACGCAGCGTACCTTCGGCCCACGCAGTTCGGCGACCACCAGCATCGACGTGAGCGGCATGAAGGACGGCGACTGGGCCGGCCTGACCGCCTTCCAGAAACAGTACGGTTTTGTCGGCGTCAAGATGACCGGTGGCGTCAGATCGCTCGTCATGGTGAGCACAGATTCCGACAAGCCCGAGGAGATCACCGCCATTCCCCTCGCTGGCAAAACCGTTCACCTCAAGGTCGAAAGCGAATTTGAGCCCGCGCCCGAGGTCGCTCGCTTCTCCTACAGCCTCGATGGCAAATCCTGGACTCCCATCGGACGTCCCTCGCGCCTGACCTATTCCTACCCAAAGCACTTCATGGGTTATCGCTTCGGCCTCTTCTTCTATTCGACGAAGACCGCCGGCGGCCGGGTGGACTTTGACTACTACCGGATCGAGCCAGGCGGCGGCTCGCGCTGACCTTCGCCAGCACTGGACCCGAGATCCAGCGCCGTTTGCCACGGCTTGAGCGAGGCGAGCTTGACCGAGTTGCCGCCACGTCCTCGATCCCGGGGCACACCCTCAACAACCTATTGACGCTTCACATCCAGCCATGCGCCTTGCCAGACTCCTGCAACCCGTCGCCTTGTGCTGGGCCGCGCTCGCCGGCGGAACCGCGCTAGCCGCAGAACCGTCGGCCGGTCCCACCAGCGCCCTTGCGGCGGCACAGTCGAACCGTGCCCACAACCCCGTCATCTGGGCCGACGTCCCAGACATCGCAGTCATCCGGGTAGGAAAAACCTACTACATGAGCAGCACGACGATGCACATGAGCCCAGGCCTCCCGATCATGAAGTCGACCGACCTGATCAACTGGCGCATGGCCTCCTACGGCTATGAAACCCTTGCCGACAACGAACCCCTCCGCCTCGAAAACGGCAAGAACGCATACGGCGCTGGCTCCTGGGCCAGCAGCCTGAGTTACCACGACGGCGTGTTCCATGCGTCGACGTTCTCCGCCAACACCGGACGCACCCACATCTACACCACGCGCGATCCGGAGCGCGGCCCGTGGAAAGCGACGAGTTTCGAGCCGTCGCTGGGTGACCACAGCCTGTTCTTCGATGACGACGGTCGCGTGTACATGGTTTTCGGAAGCGGTCGCATCACGCTCATCGAGCTGCAACCCGATCTCTCCGGCATCAAACCCGGCGGTGTGAACAAGGTCATCGTCGAAAGCGTCAACGCTCTCTTCGGGGCCGACCAGGGCGGGCTCAAAGGCGAGGGCTCGCAGCTCTTCAAGGTCGACGGCCGCTACTACCTCTTCAACATCGCCTCGCCAGGCAGCCGCTGGGCGCGCACCGTCATCGTCCACCGCGCCGACGCCATCGACGGGCCCTACGAAGGTCGCATCGCGCTGGATGACCAAGGGATCGCTCAGGGCGGCCTCATCGACACCCCGGAAGGCAAATGGTTTGCCTATCTTTTCAAGGACAACGGCGCCGTGGGTCGCATCCCCTACCTCGTGCCGGTGACCTGGAAGGACGGCTGGCCCGTGCTCGGCGAAAACGGCAAGGTGCCCATGACGCTCGACATCCCGGCCGGCGCACAGGGCGTCTCCGGCGCCTCCGGCATCGTCGCCTCCGACGAATTCAACCGCCAGCCCGGCGACCCTGCCCTGCCCCTGGCCTGGCAATGGAATCACAACCCGAGGCCCAGTGACTGGTCGCTCACCAAGCGTCCGGGCTACCTC
>NZ_JBFUFG010000033.1:0-1672 GCF_056403575.1 Rhizobacter sp. P2_G4
ACATAGGTGACGAGCATGAGAGCGAAGATGAGAGCGCCATAGAACGGCCAGATGGTCCGCATCACCGTGCTCACCGAGACCCCACCGATGGCACAGCCCACGAACTGCGTCGTACCGACCGGAGGCGTGTTCAGCCCCAGCGCGCAATTGATCAACATCACCATGCCGAACTGGATCTCCCCCATGCCGTACTTCTGGCAGATCGGCAAGAAGATCGGCGTGCACACCAGGATCGTCGCCGCCATGTCCAGGAACGTGCCCAGGATGAACAAGATGATGTTCACCATCAGGAAGATCACCCACGGCGTGCTCGTCATCGCCGACAACGCCTTGCCCGTCAGGTCCGGCACCTCATACAGACTGATGATGTAGCCGAAGGCCGCCGAGATCCCGATCAGCAACAGCACCACCCCGGTGGTTTTGACCGCCTTGCTCGCTGCCTTCAGGAACTGCTCCCACTTCAGCGAGCGGTACACCACCGCACACAGCACCAGCGCATACAGCACCGCCACCGCCGCCGACTCCGTCGCCGTGAACACCCCCGACAAGATCCCGCCCAGGATCAGCACCACCACGAACATCCCCGGGATCGACGCCGCAAAGCTGCGCGCCACGATCGACCAGCCCGGGAACGTGCCCGCTGGGTAACCCCGCTTCACCGCCACCAAGTAAGCGGCAGCCAGGTTGCACACCGTCAACAACAGCGCCGGCATCAAGCCCGCCACGATCAGCTTCGCGATCGACACCTTGCCGCCCGCCGCCAGCGTGTAGATGATCATGTTGTGGCTCGTCGGCATCAGCGCCCCCACCAGCGCCGCATGCGTCGTCACATTGACCGCGTAGTCCGCGTCATAGCCCTCGCGCTTCATCATCGGGATCATCACCGCGCCCATCGCCGACACGTCCGCTACCGGCGAGCCCGAGACCCCGCCGAACAGCGTGCAGGCCACCACATTGCTCATGCCCAGGCCACCGCGCACATGGCCCACCAGGCTCTTGGCGAAGTCCACGATCTTGTCGGCAATGCCGCCATAGAGCATCAGCTCGCCGGCGAAGATGAAGAACGGAATGGCCAGGAACGAGAACGCGTTCATGCCCGAGGTCATCTGCTGGAAGATCACCGCCATCGGCAGGCCTTCGTACAGGATCGTCGCCAGCGCCGACAGGCCAATGGAGAACGCCACCGGCACGCCCAGGATCAGCAGGCCGAAGAAGGTGACGCACAGAATGGTCAGTGCCATGCCTTCTCCACCTCAATGCCTTTGAGCAGCGCAACGATGTGCTCAATGGAGAACAGAACGATCAACGCGCCGGCTGCGATCAGCGGCACGTAGCGGAAGGATTCGGAGACCCCCAGCGTGGGGATCTTGTAGCCGCTCACCGACTCGAGCATCAGCGAGCACTGCCAGGCCATCAGCGCACCGAACACCAGCGTGAGCAGGTGGATGAGGATGGCGATGGGCAGCACGAAGCGCTCAGGCAACAGCGGCCCGAGCAGCTCCATGCCGATGTGGCCGGCATCGCGCACGCCGACCGCGCAGCCGAGCATGGTGACGTACAGCACCAGCAGCAAGGCCAGGCTCTCGGCCCAGGTGGGGGTGTTGTTCAGCACGTAGCGGCCGAACACCTGCCACAGCACCGCCAGCAGCAGCAGCACCAGGCCGGCCACGCC
>NZ_JBFUFG010000034.1:0-1557 GCF_056403575.1 Rhizobacter sp. P2_G4
CGCTGCAGCGATGCGCATGCGCTCGATCAAGAAGGTCTCGTTTGCAGTTCGATTCGGCACCGCTTCGGCGTCACGCACCTTCGCCAGTGCTTCCTTGAATTTCTGCGCCTTGATCAGTTCCTGTGCGGCTTGCAGTGGCTTGCCGACATCAGGGCGCAAGCCCTCTTGGGCTCCCGCCGCCACCGCACCCAGTGCCAGCGAAGCGGCGAGGACCAGTTTGACTGCTTGACTCTTCATCCTGATGATCACTTCACGAATTGCTCGTTACCAACCATGCCAAGCTTGGTCACGCCCAAGCGCTGCGCGCTTGCCATGACCATGGCTACGGCCTTGTACTCAACGAGCTTGTTAGGCCGGAGGTGTACTTCGGGCTGATCCGGCATGGCTGCCGTATTAGCCAGCCGCGCCTCCAGCGCAGGACGGTCTGGAACGATTTCACCGTTCCAGAGAACGGTGCCGTCGAAGTCAATGTCGATGGTGACAACGACTGGCGGAGCCGTCGGTGGAGGCGGATTACCACTCGGCATGTTGAGATTGACCGAGTGCAACTGGATCGGGATGGTGATGATCAGCATGATCAGCAACACCAGCATCACGTCGATCAGCGGCGTGGTGTTCATCTCGACCATCACATCCGGTTCGCCGCCACTGCTTGAGCCTACATTCATTCCCATGGTGTGGGCTCCTGGTTAGCCGCGCGGCGGGGGTTCGGTGACGAAGCTGATCTTCTGGATGCCAGCGCGCTGGCAAGCGAAAACCACCCTGCCCACGGATTCGTAGCGCGACTTCTCGTCGCCGCGAATGTGGATCTCGGGTTGYGGCACGATCACTGCAATCTTCTTCAGCCTTTCGACGAGTGCATCGTTGTCTGCGACCGCCTGAGCATTCCAGAAAACATCGCCGTCCTTGGTGACGGAAATCTCGATGTTCTCAGGCTTGGTCTGGCGAACGATGTTGGTCTCTTTGGGAAGAGACACTGCGGCGTTCTGCGTCACAACGGGCACGGTGATGAGAAAGATGATGAGCAGCACAAGCATCACGTCCACCAACGGGGTGGTGTTGATGCTAGCTACCACTTCATCATCGTCGCCGTCTCCGGCTCCGACATTCATGGCCATAGGGCGCTCCTGTCCTCTGTCCTAATACGCAGTTGAATCAGCGCACCGAGGCGCGGCTACCCAGCAGCACGCCGTGAAGGTCAGCGCCGAAGCTGCGCACGGATTCCATCGTGACCTTGTTGCGACGCACCAGCCAGTTGTAGCCCAACACGGCCGGCACAGCGACAGCCAGGCCAATGGCCGTCATCAGCAGCGACTCGCCCACGGGGCCTGCGACCTTGTCGATCGATGCCTGACCAGCGATACCGATGGCGGTCAGCGCATTCAGAATGCCCCACACCGTCCCGAACAGGCCGACGAAGGGAGCGGTCGAACCCACGGTCGCCAACACGGCCAAGCCGTCTTGCAGGCGGCTTTGCACGTTTTCGATGGCGCGCTGAACGCTCATGCCGATCCACGTGTTGCGGTCGATGTTGGCCGTCAGTTCGCCGGCGTGGTC
>NZ_JBFUFG010000035.1:0-1152 GCF_056403575.1 Rhizobacter sp. P2_G4
GCCGCCACACCCCGTTCTTCAACAACTACCGTCCCCAGTTCTACTTCCGCACGACGGACGTGACCGGCGCGGTCGAGTTGCCCAAGGACAAGGAAATGGTCATGCCGGGCGACAACGTCAGCATCACCGTCAAGCTGATCAACCCGATCGCCATGGAAGAAGGCCTGCGCTTCGCCATCCGTGAAGGCGGCCGTACCGTCGGCGCCGGCGTCGTGGCAAAAATCCTGGAGTAAGGCTGCGTGACGACCGGGCTTGAGCCGTAAGGCCTCGCCCGGCCTTTACACCCTCGCGGTCGCAAGGCCGCATCGTTCTTTTAGGAATCGTCATGCAAAAGCAAAAGATCCGCATTCGCCTGAAGGCGTTTGATTACAAGCTGATCGACCAGTCCGCGCTGGAGATCGTCGACACCGCCAAGCGCACGGGCGCAATCGTCAAGGGCCCCGTGCCTCTGCCGACGCGCATGCAGCGTTTTGACATTCTGCGTTCGCCGCACGTCAACAAGTCGTCGCGCGACCAGTTTGAAATTCGCACGCACCAGCGCCTGATGGACATCGTTGACCCAACTGACAAGACCGTGGACGCGCTGATGAAGCTCGATCTGCCGGCAGGTGTCGACGTCGAGATCAAGCTGCAGTAATACCCTGATTGCAGGGCAGTTGCTGATAACTCGGCTTCTGCCCTACAATCGCAGGCTTTCCCGGAAACAGGTGCGTCCACGAGGGCGCCTTTGTATTCCAACCAGTCAGCCCGGCCAATCGATGTCGGGTATCGAAACAAAGGCTTCCAAACCGAAGGGTGCGGGGGCTGGAGAAAATTATGAGTCTGAGCAACCGTCTCGGTTTGCTGGGCCGCAAGGTGGGCATGATGCGCATCTTCACAGACGACGGCGATGCCGTGCCTGTGACGGTGCTGGATGTGTCCAACAACCGCGTGACCCAGGTCAAGACCGCAGAATCCGACGGCTACAGCGCCATCCAGGTGGCGTTTGGTGCGCGCAAAGCTTCGCGCGTGTCCAAGCCTGAAGCCGGCCACCTCGCGAAAGCGGGCGTCGAAGCCGGTGAGATCCTCAAAGAATTCCGTGTCGCTGCCGACGTGGCTTCTGGCTTCAAGCCGGGTGCCCAGGTGCCAGTGACCACCTTTGCTGTGGGTCAG
>NZ_JBFUFG010000036.1:0-1038 GCF_056403575.1 Rhizobacter sp. P2_G4
CCAGTACGGAGGTCTCGAAAACTTCCATGGTCGTTCGCAATAGTTGCAATGCCAAAATTCATGCAATCCAACACTGCGGCGGAAGTTTCACCTCGCGAAAGTGTCCGCAACTGAACGCCTAAATCGGCCGCAGCTAAGTACTCCCTATAATCATTTGCGTCGATCCAACCGGTAATCAAAATCCGACTGCGCACGTTCGCTTCTCGAATGCGCTGAGAAATACACGCTCCGTAGTCGCCGCCTTCGTTCTCTCCCACAAAAACAAGTACGCACCGGGGGTCATTCGCAAGGTCTGAAGTCAGCCAAGCGTCCAGCAGGCGGTCGTTCAACTTATTGCGTCCAATCATGCCGAATGAACAGACAAGGAAATCGTCCTCCATAAGGCCAATCGACTGCTTGAAGGACTTGCCGCCGCTCGATTTCACCGAAGGGGCGGCTCGCAACAGCGGGACGACAGTCCAATTCAATGTGCTGGCTTGACCATACCAAGTCTCAGCCATCCGCTTTGATTCATTGGAATGCACTATTACGCCAAGCGCCGACTGGATAACGGACAAATTGCTAGGGTATCTCCACGCGATTTTGTCAGGATCTTCGCTTATCGATTTCTCAATAACTGAATTGTATCCGTGCGAAATATATAGCTCGTCTGACCACTTGTTAGGCGCGATCCCGCTTGAGTCTAAATAGGATGTGACGTGTCCCAGAAAGAAGTCATGTAGCACGACTACGCCCGGAATCGCCTCTAAGAGGGGGAACATGTGGGAATGATAGGGTGAATTCCCAAAGTGATATAAAATCCTATCAAATTCCCGATGATGTTGCAAAAACCACTGAATGGAGCGCATTTCGCAGTTCGCGACAATCCAAGGATCCGCGGCCGACGAGTGGGTTGATATTATATCAATGACATAATGTCGAGATAATTCCGGAAGCAACTCAACGCTATAGTCACTTATTCCGCTGCGCTCGGGAGGGAGCGGTGATAGATAAGCAAGACGAGGTCGAGTCTTTTGTCTACTTGGAGTTGGCTTGTTA
>NZ_JBFUFG010000037.1:0-843 GCF_056403575.1 Rhizobacter sp. P2_G4
GGCTTGTTAACTTTGACTTTTGATTCAAGTGCTAATATCGCAAGTTGCGCAGTGTGATCCCAGGAGAATTGCTGTGATTTCGTGAGTCCGTGTGCTTCAAGCTCACTGCGGAATTGATCATCTTCTAGGACTGTCTGAATTCGGTCCGAAATTGATCTTTCGTCATACGGGTTGAAAAGGGCATCTTCCCGTCCAATTACTTCTGGAATGCTCGAAGTATTAGAACCGATAACGGCCTTTCCGCAGGCCATCGCTTCTAGAGCTGGTAATCCGAAGCCTTCGTGCCAAGACGGAAATACAAATAGTTTGCAGAGGTTGTAAAGCGCTAGTAAGTCGTCATCGGAAACGTAGCCGGTAAAGATGACCGAATTTGCCGCTAGTGATGATGCCTTGCAAATTTCCTCTAAACGTAGTCGATCTGTTGTCTGAATCGAGCACACGATTGCGAGTTGATGTTGCTGCCTTAGCTTTTCTGGCAAGAGAGCGAACGCACGAATTAGGCCTTCAATGTTTTTTCGGTGATCTATGCCACCGGTGTACATTATGAAAGGCTTATTTAAATTTAGTCGCTGGCGAACGCTGTTCTCAACATCTTCGGAGAATTGAATGGGAACGAAGTTCTTTTCAACCGCTGTCGAAATTGCGACGCAGCTTTCCTGTTCGAACCCAAGATGCTGAATTCCCTCATCTCGTGATGATTTGGATATGGCTAAGAGTAAGTCGGCTCGCCGAATGCTGTCGATCTTTCTGTCGTACCACGCTGCATATGCAGCGTTCTCCAAATATGGATTACGATAGATAAATGGGATGAGATCATAGAGAATGACTGCCGTTCTTATGGAA